>NZ_FOLV01000026.1 GCF_900112415.1 Bacillus sp. 491mf | reverse complement strand
AGTTGAAAGCTGCTAAGATCGTCGCAGGTACTCGAAAAGGGCTAGAAATTTATTATGAAGTAGTAGATAGTCGTACGAAGATGATTGTAGCTAATATCATTTAAATGGAAATGATGGAGTTCTTATATTTTTTAACAGTCTAATATTGTATTGTAGGCTCTAAAATACAATATTAGACTGTTAACCGATTTATCCCGCATTAACGGGCAGTAAGACCCCCACCTCAAGATTCAGAAAGAAGCAAAGAAGATAGGTGGGGGATAACTGCCCGTAAAAGCCCGATTGGTTCAACTAACCGTCAGTGGGGGATGAAGAAAACCCCCACTGACGGAAGTTTCACTTTATCGAGAGAAGAAATTTGATAACTACTTAGTCACTTTATGAAAAAAGGGCAGAAAAGCATTTTACTGGCTATGTATAGGAGCGGTCAGAGTCTTTTCCTACCGCGCAGCGACTTATATAAAATCATATCAAAAAGCACAATTCGGATAGAGAGAATTGTGCTTTTTTAATGGATTATATTTCCGTGTTAGAAAATGTGACATAACGTTTTTTCTTGTAAGCGTTTGCAATTTAGAGTATTTTGAAGGAAAACGGAGAATTCGAGAGGTAATGTCATGTGAAATTGTTGTTTTGTCGAAAATTGTTGATTTTTGAAGGGATTTAAATTACAATTGAATTTGTGTAAGGAAAAAGGGGGGGACAACATGATTAGCATTTTAGAAAAATTTGTTGGGGCAACGAATAATATTTTATGGACTTATGTAATTATTGCGATGTTAATTGGCTTAGGCCTTTATTTTTCTTTTAAACTTAAGTTTGTTCCAATTCGTCATCTAGGGGAAATGGCGGATAAAAAAGGCAGCGTTTCTTTTTTTCAATCTTTTTGTATAAGTTCTGCAGCCCGCATCGGGATTGGTAACTTAGTAGGGGAGCGCTAGCGATTTCGTTAGGTGGCCCAGCTTACTATATGGAAAAAGGTTTAAATAAGCGCTGGATGGGAATTTTATTCTCTATCTTAATTACAATTAGTTATGAACTAATTTTTAACTCTGTACAAGCAAATACAGTTACACTTGCTTGTAAGAATTAAGAATGCATTTGGTCTTGAACGTTATATATAAGTCCAATTTAAAAATCTGGCATACGGAACAAGCATGATGGTGCAGCTGTTAGCTGTACGGTTACATGTGTATATGAGACGAGTTTATTTATGTCGGAAAAATAAGATTATTTTATATGAATTAGGGCTACTAAATTTTGATATGAGGTGATGATATGGGACAATTTTTGTCGGATCTATTGGGATTAACAAATGATTTTCTGTGGTCTAAATTGTTAATTATTATGCTTGTTACTTTCGGAATTTATTTTACGTTTAAATCGAAATTTGTACAGTTTCGAATGTTAAAGGAAATGGTCCGTGTGTTAATGGAAGGAAAAGCTGGTTCTAAAGATGAAGTTTCCCCATTTCAAGCGTTCTGTATTGGTATGGCCGCTCGCGTTGGAACGGGAAATATCACAGGAATTGCGATTGCGATTGCATTAGGCGGTCCTGGAGCGGTATTTTGGATGTGGATTATTTCTATTATTAGCTCAGCATCCAGCTTTGTTGAAAGTACGTTAGCGCAAATATATAAAGTAAAAGATAAAAGTGGTTTCCGTGGTGGTCCGTCCTATTATATGGAAAAAGGATTAAACAAACGTTGGATGGGAGTATTATTCTCCATTTTAATTACGATCACTTTCGGTCTTGTATTCAATTCTGTCCAATCAAATACTGTTACAATTGCTTTTGAGAACGCATTTGGTACAGATCGTTTAACTTTAGGAATTATTATGGCTGTTGCTTTCGCTGGGATTATCTTTGGCGGTGTGCAGCGTATTGCAAAAATAGCTGAATACAAGGTGATGTTTCTAGCTGTTTTATACATTGGTATTGCATTATTTGTTATAGTTACAAACATAACAAAAATGCCGGAAGTTCTTTCTCTTATTGTTCAAAATGCATTTGGCTTTAAACAAATAGCAGGCGGTTCAATCGGCGCAGCGCTCATGCATGGGGTTAAACGTGGTTTATTCTCAAATGAAGCTGGTATGGGAAGTGCGCCAAACGTTGCCGCAACGGCAACAACAAGCCATCCGGTGAAACAAGGACTTATTCAAGCATTTGGTGTATTAACGGATACACTGATTGTCTGTACAAGCACAGCATTTATTATTTTACTTTCTGATGCATACAAACAACCAGAGCTAAATGGTATTGCACTTACACAAGCAGCATTAAGTGAACATGTCGGCTCTTGGGCATCAGGGTGTCTTGCTATCTTTATTTTCCTATTTGGATTCGGTGCGTTAATTGGTAACTATTATTACGGAGAAACAAATATTCGATTCTTAAACAATAGTAAAGTATGGTTGATGGTATACCGAATAAGTGTGTTATCCATGATTGTATTCGGTTCGGTTGCAAAGATCCAATTTGTATGGGATTTAGCGGATTTATTTATGGGCTTTATGGTTATCATAAATTTAATTGCGATTGCGTTTCTTGGTAAATTTGCATTTGCTGCACTTACAGACTATATGAAGCAGAAGAAAGAAGGAAAAGATCCTGTATTCCATGCAAGTTCTATTCCGGGATTGAAAAATGCAGAATGTTGGGAAGATCCAGTGATTGAAAAAGAAAAGCAAGTAGGATAGTAACGAGAAGGGACATAGAGGTGGGAGTCTATGTTCCTTTTTTCTGTATATTTTTCCCTTTAAAAAATATATTGCTTTTTAGAAAGATAACGCTTACAATTAATTTATGGATGAAACCAATTGATATCATTCTCATATTTCGCAATAATTATTCAGTATAGAATTCCGCTTAATGCAAACGCTTACTAATGTAGGTGGTAATTTAATTTTGAGGGAATTATTTTTTTAATCTAAATTGTCAGACGTCTATCGTTAGACGACTGGTACATCATGGTAGACTAGACTACAAAATGGAGGATTCAAGTATGAAATTTGTCATGTTTCTTGTCGGATTAATTGCTGTATTTATAATGGCATTTCTTGTAAGTAGTGATCGGAAAAAGATTAAATATAAGCCAATTGTTATTCTACTAGTTATTCAATTAGGATTATCATATTTCTTACTAAATACACAGATTGGGTACTATTTAATTAAAGGAATTTCTGACGGATTTACTGCAATTTTAAAATTTGCGGACGCTGGAATTAGCTTTGTATTTGGTGGGATGGTAAATAAAGGAGAATTCACATTTTTCCTTTCTGTATTACTTCCAATTATTTTCTTAGCGGTGTTAATTGGAATTCTGCAACATCTTAGAATTTTACCGATTATTATTAAAGCAATTGGATTTTTATTAAGTAAAGTAAATGGTTTAGGAAGATTAGAATCTTATAATGCAGTAGCAGCGGCAATTGTTGGCCAAGGTGAAGTTTTTATTACAGTAAAAGATCAACTAAGTAAGCTACCAAAAAATCGTTTATATACACTCTGTGCATCTTCTATGTCAACGGTTTCCATGTCAATCGTTGGTTCTTACATGAAAATGCTTGACCCTAAATATGTTGTAACAGCACTTGTTTTAAACTTATTTAGTGGATTTGTTATTATTCACATTTTAAATCCTTACGATGTAAGTGAAGAGGATGATATTTTAGAGTTACAAGAGGACAAGCATCAAACGTTCTTCGAAATGCTAGGCGAGTACATTATGTTAGGATTTTCAATTGCAGTTACAGTAGCAGCAATGTTAATCGGATTCATTGCATTGATGGCAGCAATTAACGGTCTATTTGATTCTGTGTTCGGTATTACATTCCAAACAATCTTAGGATATGTATTCTCACCATTAGCGTTCATCATGGGTATTCCAGCATCTGAGATGGTAACAGCTGGACAAATTATGGCAACAAAATTAGTAACAAACGAATTCGTTGCGATGCTTGATTTAGGAAAAGCAGCGAGTGGCTTATCAGCTCGTACAGTTGGTATCTTATCTGTATTCCTTGTATCATTTGCGAACTTCTCATCTATCGGAATTATCGCAGGTGCAACGAAGAGTATCGATGGAAAACAAGCAAATGTTGTATCTTCTTTCGGATTAAAACTTGTATACGGTGCAACATTAGTAAGTATTCTATCAGCGATTATCGTTGGGGTTATGCTATAAAAATAAGAAAAGCAATGAGCAGCGGGCTCATTGCTTTTTTTGTTGTGTACTCAGCTTAGCTGGGCACTGCTCATAAGAACCAAGTCGCCTGGTAGCTGACAGGCACTTGGGGGAGAAATTCTAAGATTGAAGCCCTGTGACAAAGTAACTTCTTACTAGAAGTGCGAGTGGATTTGCAGAGCGTAACATAAAGTGAAACTTGCCGCCTCGTCAAGAGCACTCTAGCTCGAGCCTGGAGTTAACAGGTGAAGAACACAGAAGATGTGAAGAACTCGGAAATGAAAGATTGAAGAATCCCTCGAGGTAAGGAGGGAGATGCCTCACATACAGTTTTCTACTGTCCGCCTAGGCACAGCGAACTGTTTTTTACCGTTTAAAAAGAAAGGATTACACTACACAAAATTGTAACAAAATAGACAGTATATTTAGAAATTTTAAAAGGTGCATGTTACTTTCTTGTCGAATAAGTTATGTAGAGAATTTTGATTAAATAAAAACCCGAATCATAGGTAAACATGATTCGGGTTATCATTCAGATTAATAAGCTAAGCTGAATAGACCTTTAATGTGTGATAAGTAACGAACGTTACTTGCTTCTTTCATTAGAGATGCTGGTAAGCCTTTAAGTGGAGTTGAGCTTGCTCCGATGATAGCAACTGCATCTTTACGGCCTAAACTTGCAAGTGTTCCAGAGTTTACTGGTGCAAACTCTTCGAATGCTTTTTCTTCTAGATGTGCATATAGATTGTAGCCAATTAGTTCGCCCATTTGCCAAGCGATTTGTGCTGTTGGCGGATATGGACGGCCTTCTGAACCGAAGACAACTGCGCTGTCACCTGCAACGAATACGTCTTTATGAGAAGTAGATTGAAGGTATTCGTTAACCGTTGCACGGCCGCGGTTTACTTCAAGACCTGATTCACCTACTAGAGGGTTACCTTGAACGCCACCTGTCCAAACGAACGTATTTGCAACGATTTTTTGACCATCTTTTAAATCAATTGTATTGCCTTCAACGTTTGTTACAGGAAGGCCTGTTAAGAATTGAACGCCGCGTGCTTCTAAGCTAGTAGTTGCACGTTCAATTAAATCATCCGGTAATACTGGAAGGATTTTTGGACCTGCTTCAACAAGCAATAGTTTAACTTCTTTCGGATTTACGCCGTGGCTTTTTGCAAACTTTGGCATAATATCAGCAAGTTCACCAACTAGCTCAACGCCAGTTAATCCGCCACCGCCGATTACGATTGTTGCGTCAGCTTCATTTTTTGTTTTTGCGTATTCTTGAATGCGTTCTTCAACATGTTTGAAGATTTTGTTTGCATCGTTTGCAGATTTTAATACCATGCTGTTTTCTTCTAATCCTGGGATGCCAAAGTAAGCTGTTTTACTTCCTAAAGCAACTACAAGAGCATCGTAAGATAAAGTATTGCCGTCAGCTAATTTTACTTCTTTTTTGTCTACTGAGAATGACTCAACTGTTGCGATTTTAAGATCGATATCTTTGCCTTTGAAAAGTTTTTCTAATGGCATAGCAATTGCCTGTTCAGAAACATTTCCTGCTGCAAGGCGGTGTAGTTCTGTAATAATTTGATGTGTTGGATATTGGTTGATAACGGTAACTTGTGCTTCTGATTTGCTGTAATGTTTACGTACATTTAAAGCTGCAAGAAGTCCGCCATAACCAGCACCTAAGATGACAATTTGTTTTGACATAGTATGATATCCCCCGTCTTTACTAATTGTTGTATAAGAAAGAATTATTTATGATTGCGTTCTGCAGTAATTTGAAGATAAGCGTTTACAAAGCGAAACATTTTTTGTGCTTGCGGATCTTTTAGCATTTTTAAAAGGCCGAAAAGACCGATAACTTCGTTGCTTTCTTCAGCGCGATCTTTCGCTTCAATAGCAGTTGCAGCAATGCTTTTCACTGTATCTTTTACAGGTTCTGCAAGTTCTTGGATCGCTCCAACAGTATCATTTTTTAATACTTCATCAGTAGCGACTGCTTGAGCGAAATCATATGATTTTGTTAAAATGTTAACTAGCTCAGTTAATTTTGGAAGTTGTTCTACTAATGTAGTTAAAGACTCTTGAACTTCAGGCTTTAATAGCTGATCAAGTACGTCAAGCTGTCCTTTGTTAGCAGAAATTTGTAATGATTCTTGTTCAGGCTTTGTTTGAGTGATTGTTTCTGGCATCTCCAATTCTCCTTTACGATAGCAATACTTCTTAAATTTTTGGGAATGAAAGAAGATTCCCCATTACAGGCAAGGTTCCTTCGTCCGTACAACTCGAGGAAATTTATAAAACTTTATACAAAGATTTAGGGCAAGATGCTCTTAAAGTTACTATTACCGGTGAATATGTCTTTTCAACCCGTTGCAACATTCGAATAAACTATAAGTAATCGCCGAATCTGAAATAGTAAATTTTAAAAGGCTAATTGCGTCCTCTAGCTTATGGACTTGTCCAGTAGAAAACTTTGTTTACCAACTGAATATATTATATACTACAATACCCCTATGTTAACATAAAAATGATTATTAAGCATTCGATTTTAATGACTATAATCTACGAACTTACTGGGGGTTATACATGTTGTTTTATTCCAACTTTACAATGTAAGAAGCATAAATTGACGAAAGCTGTCGATTTATGTTTTTTTGTTTTATTAATTGTAGTTATAGTAAGTCTAAAAGAAGCCAATTCGAACAGAGTTAATGAAAACAAAAGAGGGTAAAATCATTGAGGTTATGTTAAAAAAGAAAAGCAATGAGCAGCGGGCTCATTGCTTTTTTATTTACTCTGCAGGCGGAGTAAATGTACGTTTTTCTAATTCGGCATCTAACATAAATAATGCGTTTGAATCACTTGTAATACGTTTTAATTTTTGAATGATGCTATCGAAAGATGCTTCTTCTTCTACTTGCTCATCAACGAACCATTTTAAGAAAGTGATAGTAGCATGTTCGCGCTCATCCCATGCAATATCAGATAAGTTATAAATACGTTTTGTAACTTCGCGTTCATGCTCAAGAGCGATTTCAAAAGCAGATAAAATCGATTCGTATTCGTTATTTGGATGATCAAATCCAGTGATGATTGCACGCTCACCGCGATCGTTAATGTAATTGTACAGCTTCATAGCGTGGAAACGCTCTTCCTCTGCTTGGACAAGAAAGAAGTTCGCAAAACCATCATAGCTCTCTGATGTACAGTATGCTGCCATTGCCATATACACATGGGCTGAGTAAAATTCAAAATTCATTTGATCATTTAGTGCTTCACGTAATTTTGGAGATAACATAAAAAGACCCCTTTCATATGATTACAATATAATCATATCATAGTTGAAAATAATTCTCATTTATTATTCGAATCGTTTAGAAAGTTTTTTCACATGTGTTTCCATAATATCTTGCAAATCTAGGTCATATTTTTGCGCTAAAATAATGAGGTTTCCTAATACATCTCCAAGTTCTTCTTTTAATTCTATTGTTAGTTCCTCTGCGCTCTTCGTCGTTTCATCTGGACGATCGCGTCCGATTTCGATCGCGCGTACAACGCGAGAAACTTCGCCAACTTCTTCTGCTAAAAAATTAACGCGAATAAAAGAATTATATTGGGCCCAGCCGCGTTCACGATAAAATTGTTCCACCCAACTTTGAAATTCATTCGTGTTCATCCTTCCCTCTCCCTTTCAATATGTAGTATGATTACATTGTAGCATAACAATATATAGTTTTGGGGTGGCGGAATGAAACGAATTTGTGTGTTTGCAGGATCAAATATTGGGGAACGTCCAGAGTTTCAAAATGAGGCTCGTCAACTTGGGAAAATACTAGTTCAAAATAATATAGAGCTTGTATACGGCGGTTCTTGCGTTGGATTAATGGGAGAAGTAGCAAATCAAATATTAGAGTTAGGCGGCCGTGTAACAGGTGTCATGCCGCGTGGATTATTTCGAGGAGAAATTGTTCATCACGGTTTAACTGAACTAATTGAAGTGGAAACAATGCATGAAAGAAAAGCGAAAATGAGTGAACTTGCTGATGCATTTATTGCATTGCCAGGCGGATATGGAACATTTGAAGAACTGTTCGAAGTTGTATGCTGGTCACAAATTGGGATTCATGAAAAGCCTGTTGGATTGCTCAACATTGCAGAATTCTACACACCGCTATTACAAATGGTAGACCGTGCGGCAGAAGAAGGATTTATGAATCCATCAAATAAAGAATTGCTTGTCTCTGCACAAACGGCTAATGAATTGTTCGTGCAAATGAAGAATTACAAACGACCAGTTATGGGGAACAAGTGGAAGCAATTAACATGATAAAAACCGGATGGGGGGTCCCACTCGGTTTTTTTGGTACGCGTTTCGCGTCAGATATCGTCGAAGGATCTTTATATCGTGTCGAAGCGCCGATATATCGGCGCCGTCTCCGCTTTTCTTATGATCCAGCTCCAGCGGCTAGAACAGTCGGTCGTTTCGCGCCTTCCGCTGAGGCAAAAAGCGCCTCTACGTCAGGAGCTCCAACGCCCTCTTGTTTTGAGCGAGCCGCTTCCGCTTTTCTTATTGATTCAAGAATGCACGTAGCATCCATGCGTGTTTTTCAAGTTCTGTGTAGATGCCAAGTAGTAGGTCGGATGTCATTTCGTCGTCTGCGCCTTGGGCGATTTCCATGCCTTTTTTTAGTTCGCCTAGCATCATTTCGTAGTCTTTCATAATTGCTTCGACCATTCCTTCTGCATTTTCTCCGTAAGCTGCTTCTTGGATAGAGGATAATGTTAAATATTCTTTCATTGTTGCTACTGGTTTGCCGCCAATTGCTAAAATACGCTCTGCAATTTCATCGATGTGCGTAGCTGCTTCTGTATAAAATTGTTCGAATTTCTCGTGAAGTGTAAAGAATTGAGGTCCTGTAACGTACCAGTGGTAATTGTGTAATTTTGTAAATAAAACGCTCCAGTTTGCTACTTGTTTGTTTAATGATTCAACTACTTGTGTATTCATGTGATCAAGCCCCTTTAAATTGTTATTTTATACTGTTTGTTAATTTATAATAATTATAATCTAGTAATAGGTATAAAATCAACCCCCTCTGCATATATAATTTTTAAACATTTTGTGACGTACCGATATGTTTAACAAAAAGGCTCATGTGGCATACAAGTAATAGAGAGTAAAAAGAAAGGAGAATGAAAATGCAACTCCCATTGGAAAGGATATATCAACAGGCTGGGAACTGGTATGTACTTGATGACGATTTTCCGTGGGATATACATCGAGTAAAGAATGATGTTTTCTCATTAATTGAACGACGTGAAGTACCTGTTATTTTCTGTGATACGTGCGAAATGAATGATGTGTTAATACGATTAGGAGAAGAAGAAGAAGAATGTTTATTTCCTTTAAGCGGATTTTATCATAAGGAAAAGCAGCTCATTTTTGTTTGTATGTGGGAGAGATATGAGGGTGTATTGGAAACATTGTTACATGAGTTTCGGCATGATATGCAGCATGAACAGAAGTTATTGTACATTGGGGATGAAATGTATGAAAAGCGGTGGATTGAAAAAGATGCACGGGTGTTTGCAAAGAGAAAGCTGAGAGAATATAGGAGAAGGTATGCGAACTAAAACATAGTATGTGCTATGTTTTAGTTTTTAACTTACAAAAAGAAAGTGGTTGACATTTTATAAGTTTAGTTCTAAACTGTAGTTACAAAGCTAAGCAAGACGAAGCAACTGTTGGAATGATTAAGTATCGTTTGAAAAAATTTTAAATAAATATCTTGAATTCGAGATAATATGGGGTGAAAAATATGTTTAAAAAAGTTGATCATAAACAAATGGGAAGAGCAAATCACGGTTGGTTAAATACACATTTTCATTTTTCATTTGCAGATTATTATAATCCTAATAATATGAGATTCGGTGCACTTCGCGTTATTAACGATGATTTAGTAGCAGCACAAACTGGATTTGAGATGCACCCGCACCGTGATATGGAGATTATTTCTTATGTAGTGGACGGAGCATTGACACACCAAGATAGTATGGGAAATCGCGGGACAATTGAGCGTGGGCATGTACAATATATGAGTGCCGGAACAGGTGTCTTCCATAGTGAGCACAACTTAGGTAATGAAACATTACGTTTGCTGCAAATTTGGATTTTGCCAGACCGTGCTGGTCATACACCAAATTACGGTGAATTTAAATTTGATTGGAATAAACGTGAGAATACATGGTTCCACATGGTTTCACCAATTGATGGCGGTGCAAAGGTTGAAATTCATCAAGATGCAAACTTGTACTCTCTTGTTTTAGAAAAAGGAAAAGAGATTACATTCTCAGTTATTGAAGGGCGTCAAGCTTATTTGGTTCAAATTGAGGGAAGCGGCGTTGTGAACGGTGAAACGTTAGTAATGAGAGATGCAGCAGAAGTAATTGAAGAAGATATTCACATTCAAGCAGCGGAAACAGCTCATTATTTAGTAATTGAGATGAAGAAACAATAATTGTAGTAAGCGAGTAGCGTCTAAATGAGGCGCTACCATTTTTTTTAGAATATTCTGTCTGAATTTTCTAAAAAATAAAAAGGAGGGTATCACTACATTACCTAGAATTGTATAAAAGTGTCAAAAAAATAGGGATGGGGAGTGTTGTTTTTGAAGAAGAAGGTTTTATCTTCAACGTTAGCTTTGTCTATGGCTTTAGGAGCATTTGCGACATTAGGTACGTCACGTACATATGCAGATGAGCAAAAAGTTCAATACAACCAAGAATTCCAAACGCCATCTTATATTGGGGAAGAGTGGAAAGCACCGGAAGGATTAGATAAAAGAGAAACGGTGTTTGAGTATTTAAAGAGTAAAAAAGACATGTTTAAATTAGTAGGAAATATTGAGAAACATTTTGAAGTCGTTGGTGAAGAAAAAGATGCACAGGCAGAAACGACACATGTGAAGCTTATTGAAAAACATAATGGTGTTCCTGTTTATGGATCTGATCAAACAGTATCACTGGATAAAGATAATAATGTAAAATCATTTTTCGGACAAGTTATTCCGAATTTAGAAGATAAAAATATTCCATCGAATGCGAGCATTTCAGGAGATGAGGCTGTAAATATCGCAAAGGCTGGCATTGAGAAAGAAATTGGAAAAGTAGATAACTATGATGGTATTAAAAAAGATTTGTATGTATATGAAAAAGATGGACAATATTATCTGTCTTATCTTGTAAAAGCATCCACTTCAAAGCCGGCACCAGGCTATTGGCATTATTTCGTTGATGCAACAAACGGAAATGTCATTGAGAAGTACAATGCGATTGATCATATTACTGGGTTTGGTTACGGTGTAGCGGGAAATCGAACAAGTTTTGAAATGGCACAGGACTCAAAAACTGGAGCTTTTTATTTATTCGATGGAACACGCGGAAAAGGTGTTCATACATTTGATGCACAAAATATGGATGAAAATTGGTTCAACCTATTCTCACAATGGCTTGGATATACCGGTGAGGAAATAGAAAGTAAAAATAAATTCTTCGATGATAAAGCAGCTGTTGATGCGCATGCTAATGCTGAGAAAGTATACGATTTTTATAAGAAAACATTCAATCGTAATTCCTTTGATAATAAAGGAGCGAAGTTAATTTCTACTGTTCACGTAGGGGAGAAATGGGATAATGCAGCGTGGAACGGTGTCCAAATGATGTACGGAGACGGTGATGGAGAAGAATTCGTTGCATTCTCAGCAGGACTTGATGTTATTGCGCATGAGCTTACTCACGCAGTAACAGAGTACACTGCAGATCTAGTGTACAAAAATGAGTCTGGCGCATTAAATGAATCGCTATCTGATATTATGGGTGCAATGGTTGACCGCGATGATTGGGAGCTAGGGGAAGATATTTATACACCAGAGATGCGCGGAACTGTACTGCGTTCTTTAAAAGACCCAGCTTCTATTCCAAATCCATTAAAACCAAGTGAAGGCTACCCAGATCATTATAGTAAGCGTTACACAGGAAATATAGATAATGGTGGTGTTCATATTAACAGCAGCATTAACAATAAAGCGGCATACTTAGTTTCTGAAGGTGGCAAGCATTACGGTGTTACTGTAAATGGTGTAGGCCGTGAAGCAACAGAAAAAATTTATTACCGCGCTCTTTCAAAATATTTAACTGCAAACTCAAACTTTAGCATGATGCGCCAAGCTGCAATTCAAGCGGCTACAGATTTATATGGCCAAAATTCTAAAGAAGTACAAGCTGTGAAGAAAGCATATGATGCAGTAGGAGTAAAATAAGATAAGAAACGAAAAGACCTGATTCATTTCAGGTCTTTTTCTCGTCTAATCTCGAACGCCTAATGCGATTTTAGCAAACCTGGACATGCGCTCTTTTGTCCATGGTGGATTCCAAACAACATTTACTTCAATTTCGTTTAATTCAGGAACATTTGTTGCTAATACCATTTTGACATCAGATACAATTTGCCCAGCCATTGGACAACCGATAGAAGTCATTGTCATTGTAATGACGGCATTATGTTGTTCGTCAGTTGTAACGTCATATACTAAACCAAGATTTATAATATCGACGCCAAGCTCAGGATCAATTACAGCTTCTAAATTGGCATACACTTTATCTTCCAAAGTTTGAGACATGTTAACACCTCTATTATTAATTGATATTTATTCTCATTATAACGGATTTATAGGAAAGATGCAGTGATCTAGCTCACAGTATTTTTCATATAGAAAAAAGCATTCCGTGTAACAGGGAATGCCTTTGCTGCGTCATCAAAAAACAGATTGTTCTACATATTTTTGGCGATAAGTGTATAAAGTCCAGGGATGTGATCTTCAATTCCATTCGGAGCATGAGGGGGGAAGACCCATTTTTGCTTTGCACCACATTCTTCTGTGAGCTCTTCAATATGAAGACCTGCCTGTGCAATGTTTGTTACAATTTCGCCTAATGTCCATCTGCGGATCAGATTTTTTGGTAAAGCGTCACGTTCTTCTTCTGACAAGAGTATACTGTAGGCTACATCTACCTCGACTACATCTTTTTGGAAATAATCCCCGCTTGCAATTACTTTGTTATCTTCTACTTGTAGCAGTTTTGTATACATGGGGTGATAGTCGCGTAAAATAAATATTCCACCTTGTTTTAATAATTGAGAAATGATTGTACATAAAGGCTGTAAATCTATGAAATAGTGGAGCACACCAAGCTCGAGTAATACTACGTCAAATGAGCCGATTGTATCTTGTATATGGAGCACGTCAGACACAATGTATTCAATATGTGTTTCAGCGGCTGCGGCAAGTTCTCTTGCATATTTTGCGTTGCTCTCTGAAATATCAACGACCGTTACCTCTGCGCCTAGTAATGACAGAGCAACCGCCTTACTTCCTTTTGATCCCATTAGATTTATAATTCGTTTTCCACGGACTGCACCGATGTAAGGTAAATAATGAGTGACCTCGCCAGCGGGATTTTCTCGTATTTTCTTACTGTAAGACTGCGGCGTTCCGTGGCGATTTGTCCAAGCCTCATAAGCAGCTTTACTCCATCCAGTTTTATTTGCTATGCTTAATTGCTCCTGATTCAAAATAATCTCCCCTTTCCGTGAAGGTATATAGTTTCCTTATGAAAATTAAAAAATCCTTCTAACTACACAATAAAAGTTTGATTTTTCTGTATAATGAATATACAATGTGAATTACATATGAAAAGCGTTGAAGAGGAAAAGTAGAATGAATTCATTCTTTCCAGAGAGCTTCGGGAGCTGAAAAGAAGCAAGAATGATCATTTGAACAATGGCCTCTGAGCTTCGTCCTGAACTTATCACTTGATAATAGTAGGCGGCGACGAGCGTTGGCTCTCGTTATCAAAGTCACAGTATACGAGCAATGATTGCTCCGTACTCGCAGAGGTCAATTGTGTGAGCAATTGACGAAATAAGGTGGTACCACGACTGTATATACAGCCTCGTCCTTATCTTTTTAGAAGATAAGGGCGGGGCTTTTTTATTTTTAAAGGAGGAATGTAGGATGAATATTTTTATTGGAGGCGCTTGGCCATACGCAAACGGATCGTTGCATCTTGGTCATATTGCTAGTTTACTGCCAGGGGATATTTTAGCGCGTTATTATCGGTTAAAAGGGGACAATGTGCTATATGTATCAGGAAGTGATTGTAACGGTACACCGATTACGATTCGAGCTAAACAGGAAAAGGTAAGCGTTAAAACAATTGCGGATCGCTATCATGAAGAATTTGAACGATGTTTTCAGGAGCTAGGTTTTTCGTATGATTATTATGCTCGTACGGATTCTGCTTCTCATCATCAAGTCGTTCAGAATATTTTCTTAGAGCTTTTAGAAAAGGGGCTTATTTATAAAAAGACAGTAGAGCAAACATACTGCGAGACTTGTGTACAGTTTTTGCCAGATCGTTATGTGGAAGGAACTTGTCCACATTGCGGTGCAGGTGCGCGTGGTGATCAGTGCGATGCGTGTTCTGCTATTTTAGATCCGATAGATTTGCTCGAGAAAACATGTAAACTGTGCGGCAAGGCGCCGACAATTAAGGAAACAGAGCATTTTTATTTTGCATTAACTTCATTACAAAAGCAGTTAGAAGAGTATGTAGAAGCGGTGAAACAAAATGGAACGTGGCGTGAGAATGCAGTGCAATTAACGCTTCGCTACTTACAAGAAGGTTTACAAGACCGCGCTGTTTCAAGAGATTTACCAATTGGCGTGAGCGTTCCCGTTTCTGGATATGAGGATAAGAAGGTGTATGTGTGGATTGAGGCTGTGTCTGGTTATTATTCAGCAAGTAAGCAATGGGCGCAAGAAACAAACGGTGATGATTCACCATTTTGGCGAGAGGATACACGGACGTATTATGTGCATGGTAAAGATAATATTCCGTTCCATACAATTATTTGGTCAGCTATTTTGCAGGGGGTACAAGCAGAAGCATTGCCTCAATATATTGTTTCGAATGAATA
This sequence comes from Bacillus sp. 491mf, assembly GCF_900112415.1. Taxonomy (GTDB): domain Bacteria; phylum Bacillota; class Bacilli; order Bacillales; family Bacillaceae_G; genus Bacillus_A. Next base: position 36,334 of record NZ_FOLV01000026.1, on the reverse strand, counting down.
TTTAACAATTGAAAAAAGAAAGTTATCAACAAGTAAAAACTGGGCTGTTTGGGTTCCAGACATATTGAAGGAATATCATCCGGATTCAATTCGTTATTTTTTAACTGTAAACGCACCTGAAAATCGAGATACGGATTTTTCGTGGCGGGAGTTCATTTATAGCCATAATAGTGAATTGTTAGGAGCGTACGGAAATTTTGTAAACAGGACGCTGAAGTTTCTTGAAAAATATTATGAGAATGCTGTGCCGACTGGTCAAATAAATAAGGAATTGGATGAAAAGCTAAAGGGAATATACGTTGAAGTAGGAGAGTCTATTGAAAAAGCGCATTTTAAACAAGCGCTGGAGACAATTTTTGAACATATTCGCTATGCGAATAAATATTTCGATGAAAGGAAGCCGTGGACACAAATAAAAGAAGATAAGACAGCGTGTGATGACACGATGAGAAACTGTATTCACCTCATCGTGAATTTTGCACAAGTGTTGGCACCGTTTCTTCCATTTTCGTCTGTACAAGTAGAGCAAATGTTAGGAGTTTCAAAGAGAGGTTGGTCTTATACGACTGAATGCCCAGTTCGTATTTCAAATGTGTCACCGTTATTTGAACGTGTTGATGTGAAGAAGATTAAGGAAGAAGTGGAAAAACTGAATGAGTCTATGAGCGGTATATGAGAAGTGGGGGAAACAGCCAGTCTCCTTACAAAAATGTAAGCTTATTGTAAGTAATTAAGATAGTACTTCTCGTGTAATTTTTATACAATTAAAATACGAGATAAGAACGTTTAGAAGATTGCATATCAGCAAGAAAAGGAGAGATCAACATGGAATGGGTTCACGAATTATTTCAACAGTACGGCTACTACGTTGTACTTGTTGGACTGCTGTTAGAATATATTGCACTTCCGTTTCCGGGAGAGCCAACATTAGCTTATGCAGGATATTTAGCACACACAGGTGAGTTACACTTACCATTATTAATCCTTTTCTCTTTCTTAGGGACAAGCGTTGGAATGACAATTCAATATTTGGTAGGAAACAAGCTTGGGATGCCATTTATTCAAAGGTACGGAAAATATGTCTTTTTAACGCAACGTAAAATTGATTTAACGCGAAAATGGTTTGATAAGTATGGGCATTCTTTAATCTTTATCGCCTTTTTTATTCCTGGTGTACGTCATTTTACAGGATATTTTGCGGGTATCATTAATTTGCCATTTCGCCGCTTTGCGATAACAGTTTATTGTGGGGCGTTATTTTGGGTATCGTTCTTCTTAGTAGGCGGTTATTGGTTAGGTGGCAACATAGATGCTATTTTTGGATTGCTTGAAGATCATATCGGGAAGATTATTATCGGTGTTGTTGTGATTGTGGCGGTAAGTGTAGCTGTACGATTCCGTAAAGAAATTAAACGTGTGTTTGTACAATCAGTAAATTAAAATGATCCATTTCATGTTGAAAAAGGCAGTGCTTAAAGAGAAGCACTGCCTTTTTATTATGAATTACTTTCCACCTGAACATGACTGTCATCTTGTAGTAACTGAAAGATATCTGCCATGCAAAATGCGATAAACCAAGTCCAAAGACCGTGAAAGAAAGCTGTGCTAAGTTGCAGTGGTAAGTCATAATTTGTTGTTGAAAATGAGATACAAGCACCGACGATGCCGATCATTGTTAAAAGCGTCGTTTTTCGAGTGTTTTCTGTCCGGTTGAAAAAGAAGAAAATAAACGAACCTAAAACGGAAGCGCTTACAATGGAATCAATTCCATTAATATATAAATTTTCACCAATAAGAGTATTTGTCCAAAAGCATAAGAGACCGCCTGCTATGGAAAATAACGTTGCGATAATAAGTCTAATATTCTTGTTCATATGTTTTGCTCCTTTATCACTATAATTTGAATAGGAGAACCAATATATAAATCCATTTTGATTTTCCGACATCTTTGTCGAGCTCCACCGACTGTTCTGAGCGAGCCGCCTCCGCTTTTCTTTATAAGTCGCTGCTATGCAGAATACAACGTGACTTGCACGTGCTTTCTCCTTTTGTTTTAAACCTTTTCTGTCGTATATATATTTATTTCTTATTTTTATAATACATAGTATAACATGTTTTAGATTCGAATAAAAATAATTATCAGATATTTTGAATTTTGGAGGATGTTATCTAAAAATAAAAACGCAAGGACATCATCCTTGCGTTTTGTTATATACGTTTAAATCGTCCGACTACTTCTACTGTTTCTGTGATGTTAATAAAAGCGTGCCTATCAACATGCCTTACCAGACGTTTAATTTCTCCTAGTTCATAGCGCGTAACAACTGTGTAAATCATTTTTTTCTTATGGTTTGTATATCCACCGACAGCATCAACCATTGTTACACCGCGAATTCCGTGTTGAAGCAAAGCTCTTTTCACGATATCTCCTTTTTCTGTAACTGTCATCACTGTTAATTTAATGTGCTTTGTATGAATGGAATCGATTACTTTACTTGCTACAAATCGGCTAATCAGTGTGTAAAGTGTAATATCCCATCCAAAAATAAAACCAGCGATTGCAAGGAGAATAAGGTTAAAGACAAAAATGATAGATCCAATTGAAATATCCCGATGTTTTGCAACAAGTAACCCAATAATATCGAATCCGCCTGTCGAAGAAGCGAACCGGAAAATGATTCCTGTTGCAGCCCCGCACAGCACACCGCCAAAGACAGAAGATAATAAAATATCATCTGAAATTTGATGAACGGGAACAACGTTCATAGCAAACGTCGATATAGTAACGAAATATGCTGTTAAAAAAGTTGTTTTCTTTCCTAAGTAAAAATAACTAAGAAAGAGAAGTGGAATGTTTAATAAAAAGATGAGTGCACCAATGTTGTAGTGCATTAAATAACCGATAATCATCCCAACACCAGTAAAGCCGCCACTAATCATGTGATGTGGAATAAAAAACATATTCATTGAAACTGCATAGAAAATTGAAGCAACTAAAATAACAATCAGTTGAATTACAAATTCTAAATGCCATGTTTTTGCAGCTGGGAATGATAAAAAGGCGGTATCGGGAACGAAATCGGCGTCTCCTAGTTGGCCCATGTCTGTTTTCATCTCCATATTCATTTTTGATTACAAGAAGAGGATAATGCTTTTTTCAACAACTGACAATAGTTTTATTATTATGCAAAAATTTTATAAAATTTCTACAACTTAAACGCATGTATAATAACATGAATATGTCAAATATAAGGAATTTACATGTTGAAGCATTATGATATAATCCTGTCATAAGGATGTGAAGAGATGGAATTTCTGTTGCAAGATGCAATGTTGTATATATCTGTTGTAACAACGGCACTTTGTTTATTAGAAGTTTTGTTTCTCACTAATGTTTCGCGTTTTGTACGCCAACAAACATATAGAGGGAGACAGAAAGCTTTCGCATTTGTGGAAACGTGCGAGAAGCATGTAGGGAATATTTCGTTTTTCTCTATTTTTTATAAACATGGAATGGCCCACTCAGTCCGCAGGCAAGAAGCAAGTGGAGAGAGTGATGATGTAGGTCCGTATATACCAATGTTTCGCTAACGAATTATGAAACATTGGAGGAAGATATATGTTGAAATCATACCGAGCTTGGCTCATAAGTTTATCATTATTATTTGTTGTTGTTTTATCAGGGTGTGCTAATGCAAATGCGAGTGCAAATGCAGCACCAATTGATGCGACTAGTCCTGGATTTTGGAATCACTATATTGTATATCCAATTTCTGTTATGCTGCAGTTTGTGGCACACCATTTGCCGAATCATAGCTTTGGGATTGCCATTATTATTATTACGATTGTAGTTCGTACGATATTATTGCCACTGACGATTACGCAATATCGCAGTCAATTAAAAACAAAGAAAATGCAGCCAGAGCTTCAGAAGTTGAAGGAAAAGTATGGCGATACGACGAAAAATCCGGAGAAACAAAAGCAATATCAGCAAGAAATGATGATTTTAATGAGAACGAACGGTGTGAACCCGGTGATGGGTTGTTTACCATTGTTACTTCAAATGCCAGTCTTTTCGGCATTGTACTATGCTATTAGTCATACGGAAGAGATTCGTTCAGCTTCTTTCTTATGGGTAAATTTGGGACATGCAGATCCATATCACATTTTACCTGCCCTTGCTGCTATGGCAACATTTCTACAGATGAAAATATTGCAGTCCAATATGACAGGAGAACAAAGTCAAGCATTGAAAATCCAGCAATTTATGATGCCGGCAATGATTTTATTTATGGGATTTGCCGCACCGTCAGGACTTGTCTTGTACTGGATTACAAGTAACTTATTTACTGTCGTTCAAACTGTGCTATTAAAGAAAGTAATGGATCGTGAAGGTGGACAGTTGCAAGAGGCGTAGGAGAGAAGATTGTTGTTATAATATAATTAAGGAGTTAACCTGAAATACTGCTTTAGCGGGGTTTTGGTTAACTCTTTTTCTTTGTGAATAACCCCTTTTTTTTTTTAGATGGGCGAGAGCGTCTGGATATGTGTGGGAGTAAGAGAAGTATTTGCTATATTTGTTTTATTTTTATATAACTGTTATATTATAGTATGATAGTTTTATTATGTACTATAAAACAAGCTTGATTTTTTTGAAAAATTCAATATAATGAACATTAATAGTAAATTTCGACATTATAAAAGTATTGATAAGGACATGATCTATTTTTTACGATTTTCAGAGAGGGAAACCTTTGGCTGTGAGTTTCCTAATACGAAAGAATAGTTTACCACCTTTGAACTGCAGCAGTGAACGAATATCTAGTAATTGTTTGCCGGCAATCGCCGTTATCTGAAACTTGAGCAATTGGTGCTTTATGTCTTCATGCCAATTGGAACAAGGGTGGAACCACGAATATAACACTCGTCCCTTTTATAGGGATGAGTGTTTTTTATTTAAATCAAACTAGGGTTAGAGGGAGGACACATAGTTATGCATCACGATGACAAAAACAAAATTGGCTTAACGGTCGCATTATCAATCGTTGTTGGAACAATTATTGGATCTGGCGTGTTTATGAAGCCAGGTAAGGTATTGGATTATGCCGGAAGTTCTAACATGGCAATCTTAGCTTGGGTAATAGGGGGGATTTTAACCTTAGCAAGTGGCTTAACGGTTGCAGAAATTGGAGCGCAAATTCCGAAAAATGGTGGTTTGTATACATATCTAGAGGAGATTTATGGTAAGTTTTGGGGCTATTTATCTGGATGGATGCAAACACTTGTATATGGACCAGCAATTATTGGGACGTTGGGATTGTATTTTAGTTCATTAATGTTAAACTTTTTCCACATTGATAAAGTATGGAATTTACCAATTGCGATTGGAACAGTTGTGTTCCTTGGTGCTATAAATAGTGTGGGAACAAAGTATGGGGGCATTGTTCAAACGATAACAACAATTGGAAAAATGATTCCAATTATACTTATTGTTGTAATGGGATTTTGGAAAGGAAATAGCGATGTATTTAACGTTATTGTACCAGAGTCTGCAAATCAAAGCATGGGGATGGCAATTTTAGCAACATTATTTGCATATGATGGCTGGATTCTACTCGCGTCTATCGGCGGTGAAATGAAAAATCCGACAAAGCTATTACCAAAAGCAATGACAGTTGGGATCCTTATTGTAACAGCAGCATATGTATTAATTAACATGGCTCTATTAAAAGTTTTACCGGCACCACAAATTGTTACCTTAAGTGAGAATGCAACAGCAACAGCAGCTGATATGTTATTAGGCCAATATGGCGGAAAATTGATTAGTATAGGTGTTATTGTTTCGATATTCGGATGTTTAAATGGAAAGATTTTAACATTCCCACGTATCCCAGTATCAATGGCAGAGCGTGGTCAGCTTCCGTTCTCAAAATTTATTTCAAAAATTAACGATAAGTTTCAAACGCCAGCAAACGCAATCTTTGTTGAGATTTTACTCGGTATTATTTTAATGTTGATTAGTGATCCGAATGAACTGTCTGAGATTTCCGTATTTATTATTTATATTTTCTATGTTATGACATTTATCGGCGTGTTCATTTTAAGAAAGCGTAATGCAGGACAAAAACGTGAATATAGCGTACCTTTATATCCAATCGTACCGGCATTAGCAATTTTAGGATCATTATTTGTAATTGGAAGTGCGATTATTAATGAGCCAACTAGATGTTTCCTATCAATTGGTATCGTGTTAACAGGATTACCAGTGTATTGGTATTTAAATAAGAAGCAAGTGAATAAATAGAGGTTTGGAAAATAGGCATCTTTTGAAGGTGTCTATTTTTTGTGCAAGGATATGGGAAGAGATTGTGGAATGTGTATATATAAGTAAAAAAACGATATAACCCCCCTTTTTTTAGGTGGGAGACGAGAGCATCCGGCCGTGTATGGAAGCGGTCAGTGCCTATTTCTGCCACGGTCGGTGTTTGAAACAAAGGGAGTAAGCAAGTAGCGGGCATGTGGTATTCTTCATAGCAGTGACAAAATAGATCTATATAAAAAGAGGAGGTGGTAGTTAGGATGGTAGGATCTATGATTGGTGCTCTATTTACTATGCTTCCTATATTTGTGCTTGTCTTTGTACTTCGCTGGATTCGATTTATTTATTTAAACTCAGAGGAACAAATCAAACAAAATGAGCAAATCATCTCATTATTATCGGATATTAAGAAGCAAAATGAAGAACGGACATGAGTAGGAGTACATGTCCGTTTTTTAATAGCGTAGTTTCATTAAGAGGTTTCGGATTTCCTCATCATTCATAAATAAATCATGATGTTTCTCAGTAATTTTCGCAAGGGCAACGTCATGATAGAAAAATTCAGTGAAAAATTTAACGAATGGCTGGGACATTGTTTTCATTGCTTGCCATGCGTTTTGCTCAGCACCCGCAAATAAAATTTCACGATCATCAATAATGATGAGTAAAAAGCGCTCAAGTGCATGGTGCTCTTCTGTTGGGATGAGAAGGTGGATGTTTTCTAATGTTGTATCAAGTCCTCCGACAATAAGTGCTTCTATCTCTACGCCTTGTTTTTTCTTTTCTTCTAGAAACGGCACATAGTCTAAAAATGTATCATTCCACGCTGACATCCGAATCGATTTTTTTGCGCTTTGCACAAGTTGTTTACATTGTGCGTGAATAGAAGATTGTACTTTTAAGCTCCATACACGGTCATCTGTAAATCTTTTTTTCGATACGTTGTTTTGTAACTCTTCAATATTCGCTTGAAATTCTGTCGTTAATTTTTCGATAGCAAGTTGCAGTGGCAGAGCTGTATATAGCTTTTTCTTTTCTGAAACAGAATCCATTACCATGCCTTTGTCAACAAGGCGTACTAATACCTCGTATATTTTTGCCTTTGGAACACCGGAATACTTTACGATGCTCGTTGCATCAAGCGGTTCCTCGCTTGAAACGAGAACTTCATATGCTTGACTTTCATATTGTGAAAAACCGAATCTCTGTAACATAAGTCCTCCCGAACGAAAAAATTCTTATGTCTTAAGGATAAATAACTCTTCATCGGAATACAAGTATAGCTGTTTCATGGCGTATGTTGTCGAGAAGTCTTTATATTGTGTCGAAGCGCCGATAAATTCCGCATTTCCGCCGATATATTGTAAAAAGCGCTGATATATTTTTAAAGAGGAAAAAAATCTTGTACAATGGTAAGGAATCTATAAAAGAGGTGAACAAACATGGCAATTGTTGATGTTACCATTATTCCAGTTGGAACAGGTACTACAAGTGTAAGTGAATATGTAGCAGAAATACAAAAAGTACTTGAGAAAAATGCAGATCGCGTGAAATATCAATTAACACCGATGAATACAATTATTGAAGGCGAACTTCCAGTATTATTTGAAGTCATTCAACAAATGCATGAAGTCCCGTTTTCTAAAGGTGCAGGCCGCGTAGCAACTAATATTCGCGTTGATGATCGCCGTGATAAAGTTAGTTCAATGGAGAAGAAATTACAATCTGTACAATCGAAGTTATAGAGTGTAAGAGAAGCAGCTACATTAGGCTGCTTCTTATTTCATATATAAATACAATTGAAAATCACTTTTATTAGATGGGCGAGTTCTTGGAGCGGTCAGGTCCCTTTCCTGCCCCGTGCAAGGGATTTATATAGCATGACTTAAAAAAGTAGGATAGGAAATTTGTTTCTATCTTTCAATTTCTTTAATATTAAATATAAAAAAGTCTAAAGGGAGATCAAAAGAATGAGCGATAAATTTCAAGAACAATTCGATGGCTTGTTAGAGAAGTATACAGAACTGTTACTAGGAGAGAGCAATGAAGAATATAAGCAAAAGATAGAGAAATGGGCGTTATATTCGTATATCGCGAAAACGATGCCAGCTCTTGTAAAGCATTGGAATGAAACGTATCCAGATGCGAAAGAAGAAATGGTCCAGTTAATTACAGAAATCAAAAAGTTGAACGACGAGCATAGACAGAAGAAGTAAGAAAGCAAACATAAAACCGCCCTTCTTTTTAAGGGAGAGCGAGAGCGGTCAGTGCCTTTTCCTGCCCCGTGCGAGGTGTAAACCAAGCGATCATGTTGTATCCTCCATGGCAGAGGTTTGAATGTTAGTAAATCAAAATGAATATATAAGTTGAGACATAGGAAAAAAATAGGGTACCTGGCTGTGCAAAGAAGCGGCCAGGCCTTTTTTTGGTCACATATAGAGAGAAAAAGCGATTATGCTAATGAATTATTTTTATATAATGTTCATTTGTCATATGAAAGCGACGTCGTATCTTCGTCTTGGCTATAGGATGGAAGACGCAAACCATTTGTCGAATTTATTACTGAGAGATGTAACTGACTATTCACCCCTTAACATTTCGGGATGTCGAAAAATTTTTTGTATGGTTTTTCCTTTTGGAATTCGGATATGTAAACATTCTCGTATTATTATGTTAATTATCAAAATAATTATTTGTATCAAATAATTTTAAAGAGTGATATAATTTAGAAGAGGGGTAAAAAACAGACAAAGTACAGTCATAGGGGTGAAAGACATGGAACAATTAATGCGTAATTCTTTCCTGTTTTTATCAAAAAATAAAGCGTTAACAAAACTGGCGAAAAAGTACGGCTTACGCTTTGGAGCGGGGCGCTTTGTTGCGGGAGAAACGATTGACTTAGCAGTAGCTGCCATTAAAGATTTAAACAAACAAAACCTTTGTGTTACGATCGACTATTTGGGGGAATTTGTCGATAACGAAGCAGAGGCAAATGAGATGGCGGATGAATCGATTGAAGCAATTCGTGCAATTGGTCGCGAAAAGCTAGATTCTCAGCTTTCATTAAAAATGACATCTATGGGTCTAGATATTTCAGAAAATCTAGTTATGAACAACATGCGCCGTATTTTAGATGCAGCGAAAGAAAACGGTGTGTTTGTAACAATTGATATGGAAGACTATTCACGTTGTGGGAAAACAATCGACATCTTCAAGAAGTTAAAAGAAGAATATGACAATGTTGGTACAGTAATTCAAGCATATTTATATCGTACTGAAAAAGATATAGATGATTTGAATGCGTATACACCAAATTTACGTCTTGTAAAAGGCGCATATAAAGAGCCAGAGGAAGTTGCATTCCCAGAAAAAAGAGATGTAGATGAAAATTATAAAAAAATTATTAAAACGCACTTATTAAATGGCAATTATACAGCGGTTGCTTCACATGATGATGCAATTATTGAATATACAAAAAAGCTAGCTGAAGAATACAACATTTCGCGTGATCAGTTTGAATTCCAAATGTTATACGGCATTCGCACAGAGCGTCAACTTGAGCTTGTGAAAGAAGGATATAAAATGCGTGTGTATGTACCATATGGAAATGATTGGTACGGCTATTTCATGCGCCGCTTAGCAGAACGTCCAGCTAACGTAGCATTTGTATTAAAAGGAATGGTTAAAAAATAACCAAGGAAGTTTAAACTTCCTTGGTTATTTTAATTGTTCAAAAGCGTATTCTGCCATTTTCTTGGCATCGGGATACACTGTTTTACGTCCAGTAGAGAGCACAACACTAATTACTCTTTTCCCATCTTTTTCATCTATTGTAACGACTGTATATTCTGCTAGTGCAGAAAGACCGCTCTTGCTTCCAATCGCATGTGAATCAGCGTACAGTTCTTCACGTCCATAGTTTGCGATTTTTTTCGTTTGCATAGATGTGTGCACTGTTGTGTGAATAGTATTCATATCTTGTAACACGATTGGGTATTTTAATGCTTCTTTTGTAATAAGTGCTAAATCGTATGGTGAAATTTTATTACCAAGTGCATCAGCTCCGCTTGCGTTTTTAAATGCTGTATGTATTGCTCCCAGTTGTTTTGCGCGTTCATTCATCATTTTTGTAAACTTTTCTTTGGAACCGGCGATATGCTCTGCGATTGATTCGGCAATTGGATCGGCGCTAATGACAAGCATGAGCTTTAATGCTTCATCGCGCTTTAATTTTTCTCCGGCGTGTAGTGTAATTTTTTTGCTTTGGCTTTCTGTTTTTACCGCATGTTCTGTCACGGTAATTTCTTCATCTTCTTTTACATTCTCCAGCAATAGAAGGGTGGTCATCATTTTCGCTATACTCGCTGGATAGGAACGTTCATGTTCACGTTTTCCGTATAAAATGTCTCCTGTTTTTGCATCAATGGTCACGCCATATTTCCCGGATATATCAGGCTGATTGGCTTTAACGATTTGCCTCTGCTCATATAAAGAAAAAATCATTGCAATAAATAATGTAGCTGAAATAACAAGTAGTGTAATGGTTCGTTTCATTATGTACCCTCTTTTATGTATGAAATAGACAGCGATATGGCCCATTTTTCATTATGCCATGTTCGCTGTCTATATTTGTACTATTATTTTTCACCCATGTTTTGTTTCTTATATTGCTGATTATTTCCTTGGCGGCCTTTTTCGATGCCGCGATCAACTGGGCCGGCATTTCCTGTTACGCTTGTTGAGCTAATACCTGCTTTTGATGGATTTCTCTTCATTTTAGCCATAAGTTATGCCTCCGTTTGAACAAGTGTTTGAAGAAAGGAAGTTCACTACATATCATGCCCAAAATGTGAAAAAAGAAATAAGTTCAGAAAATTTTATTTTTAAATATATTGCGAAAATTTCGATGTTAGCATATATTTATTAGTAGAGGCTCACTCATTGATTGCGACGTTTGTCGAAAAATTGAATGAGCATTCATTCAAGAATAAGGGGGAGAATTGGATGTTCCAAATTAAAAAGGCTGCAGTTCTTGGTTCTGGGGTAATGGGTTCTGGAATTGCTGCACATTTAGCTAACATCGGTATACCGACATTATTGCTTGATATTGTACCACCAACGCTGACGAAGGAAGAAGAGGCGAAGGGACTTACATTAGAACATAAAAGTGTACGAAATCGTTTCAGTAGCGGAGCGCTGCAAAAGTTATTAAAGCAAAAACCAGCTCCTCTTACAGTAAAAGGAAACTTAGCGTTAATTGAAGCGGGCAATATGGAAGATGATATGGAACGCCTTGCTGATGTTGATTGGATTATTGAAGTTGTTGTTGAAAATTTAGATATTAAAAAGAAAGTATTTGAAAAGGTAGAAGCTGTTCGTAAACCAGGCTCTATTGTTAGCTCAAATACATCGGGTATTTCCGTTGAAAAGATGATCGAAGGGCGTTCAGATGACTTCAAAAAACATTTCCTAGGAACGCACTTTTTTAATCCACCACGATATTTAAAACTTCTTGAGATTATACCAACAAAAGATACAGATCCACATGTGTTAGACTTCATGAAATTATTTGGCGAAGATGTACTTGGCAAAGGTGTTGTTGTTGCAAAAGACACACCAAACTTTATTGGAAACCGCATCGGTACGTACGGACTACTTGTAACGCTGCAAGAAATGGTAAAACGCGGCTATAGCGTTGGAGAAGTAGATTCTGTAACAGGCCCGTTAATTGGTCGTCCGAAAAGCGCAACGTTCCGCACATTAGATGTTGTCGGATTAGATACATTCGTTCACGTTGCAAATAACGTATATGAAAATGTACAAGAAGAAGAGCGCGAAGTCTTTAAAGTACCAGCTTTCATGCATGACATGTTAGAAAGAAAATGGCTTGGAAGTAAAACAGGTCAAGGCTTCTTCTTAAAACAAGGAAAAGAGATTTTAGAGTTAAATCCTGAAACGATGGAATACGAAGCGCGTAAAAAATTAAAAGCAGCTTCTGTTGAGTTAAGTAAACAAGAAAAAGGATTAGCGAATAAATTGAAAGCGCTTGTATATGCAAAAGACCGCGCTGGTGAATTATTATGGAACATTATTACACCAACTCTTCTATATGCAGCAAAGCTTACGAAAGAAATTGCTGATGATATTGTCGCAATTGATAATGCGATGAAGTGGGGCTTCGGCTGGGAGCAAGGTCCGTTTGAAATTTGGGATGCAATTGGTGTTGAGAAGTCCGTTCAGAAGATGGAAGAGAACGGCCTGGCTGTTCCAAATTGGGTAAAAGAAATGATTGAGAACGGTGTTACATCATTCTATAAACATGATAATGGCGAGAGCTATTACTATGATAACGGTGAGTACAAACAAATCGTTCGTAATAAAAAAGCAATTTCTCTAAAACAATTGAAAGAGAAAAATGGCGTATTAAAGAAAAATAGCGGTGCAAGCTTAATTGACTTAGGGGACGGCGTTCTTTGCTTAGAGTTCCATTCTAAGAGCAATGCAATTGGCATGGATATTACGCAAATGATTAACTATGCTGTTGATGAAGTAGAGAAGAATTATAAAGGGCTTGTTATTGGGAACCAATCGAAAAACTTCTGCGTAGGTGCAAACCTTGCGATGATCTTAATGGAAGCACAAGATGACAACTACTTTGAAATTGAGTGGGTCGTGAAAAACTTCCAAGATGCAATGATGAAAATGAAGTACTCCTCAAAACCAGTTGTGGCAGCGCCTTACGGTATGACACTTGGCGGCGGTACAGAAGTTTGCTTACCGGCAGCTAGTATTCAAGCTTCTAGTGAAACATATATGGGATTAGTAGAAGTTGGTGTTGGTTTAATCCCTGGCGGAGGCGGTAACAAAGAGTTATACATTAAACACCTGAACAAAATGGCAAATGGTGTTGAGTTTGATCTGCAAAAAGTCGCAAACAAAGTGTTTGAAACAGTAGCGATGGCGAAAGTTTCAACATCTGCGCAAGAAGCAGTTTCTCATAACTTCTTAGGCGATAAAGATGGCATTAGTGTCAATGGTGATCACTTACTATACGATGCAAAACAAAAAGCACTTGCTTTATATGAAGCTGGCTATAAAGCACCGATTCGTAAAAAGATTCCAGTTGTTGGGGAAACAGGATATGCAACGCTTGCGCTTGGAGTAGAAGCAATGCATTTATCCGGCTACATTTCCGAGTATGATCTGCACATTGCGAAAAAACTCGCATATGTCATTGCTGGTGGAAAAGTCCCATACGGAACAGAAGTGGATGAGCAATATTTATTAGATATTGAACGCGAGGCGTTTATTAGTTTAGTGAGCGAAATGAAATCACAAGCAAGAATGCAACACATGCTTGTAAAAGGAAAACCATTACGTAACTAAGGGGGAAGATTGTTCATGAGAGAAGCTGTTATTGTTGCAGGAGCAAGAACGCCTGTTGGGAAAGCGAAGAGAGGATCATTAAATACAGTGCGTCCTGATGACTTAGGAGCATTAGTTGTAAAAGAAACGTTAAAACGTGCAAATAACTATGACGGTCCAATTGATGATTTAATTTTTGGCTGTGCGATGCCAGAAGCAGAGCAAGGCTTAAATATGGCGCGTAATATCGGCGGACTAGCAGGACTTTCTTATGACGTTCCAGCTATTACGATTAACCGCTATTGTTCTTCAGGTCTGCAAAGTATCGCTTACGGTGCAGAGCGTATTATGCTTGGTCATTCAGAGTCGGTATTATCAGGCGGCGCTGAATCAATGAGTTTAGTACCAATGATGGGGCACGTTGTTCGTCCGAATAGTCGCCTTGTTGAAGCGGCTCCAGAATATTATATGGGCATGGGACATACTGCTGAACAAGTCGCTGTAAAATATGGCATTTCCCGCGAGGAGCAAGATGCATTTGCGGTAAGAAGTCATCAACGTGCAGCAAAAGCATTAGCAGAAGGAAAGTTTGCTGATGAAACAGTGTCTGTTGATGTAACGCTTCGCACTATTTCGGCAAATAACAAGCTGCAAGAAGAAACAATTGTGTTCGCGCAAGATGAAGGCGTAAGAGCAGATACGACGTTAGAAGTACTTGGAAAACTGCGCCCAGCATTTAATGTGCGCGGCAGTGTAACTGCTGGTAACTCATCACAAATGAGTGACGGCGCAGCAGCGGTACTATTAATGGATCGTGAAAAAGCAGTAAGCGACGGCTTACAGCCACTGGCGAAATTCCGTTCCTTTGCAGTCGCTGGTGTACCGCCAGAAGTAATGGGAATTGGTCCAATTGCAGCGATTCCGAAAGCATTAAAATTAGCAGGCTTAGAATTATCTGATATCGGCCTATTTGAACTAAATGAAGCATTCGCATCGCAATCAATCCAAGTTATTCGCGAACTTGGACTAGATGAAGAAAAAGTAAACGTAAACGGCGGAGCGATTGCCCTTGGACATCCACTTGGCTGTACAGGATCAAAATTAACATTATCTCTTATTCATGAGATGAAACGCCGCAATGAGCAATTCGGTATTGTAACAATGTGTATCGGCGGCGGAATGGGTGCTGCTGGAGTGTTTGAATTACTATAAAAGTGGAAGCGACTCGCTCAGAACGGGAACGGTTAGGGCCCATTTCTGTCACGTGCAAGAGTTTTAAAACAAAGGGAGAAAGCAAGGTGCGGTCATCTTTTGTTTCACATTATACGGTGAATAAACAAAACAGATTTATATAGATAAAAAGCAGATGAAACAAGAGGGTAGGAAAAAAGAAGGCTAGCTTCTCTTAGAACAAGAGAAGCTGCCTATGAAAATATGAAGGAGGAATTTTTCATGGAAAAAACAGTAGGAAGTGCAGTAAAAGGCGGTAGCTTTTTAATTGATGATATTACATTTGAGCAAGTGTTTACGCCGGAAGATTATAGCGATGAGCATAAATTAATTGCGAAAACGACAGAAGATTTTATCGTAAATGAAGTATTGCCAGAGCTTGAATATTTAGAGCAACACGAATTTGATCGCTCTGTTCGCTTATTAAAAGAAGCTGGCGAGCTTGGTTTATTAGGTGCTGATGTGCCAGAAGAGTACGGCGGTATTGGTCTTGATAAAATTAGTTCGGCATTAATCTCAGAGAAATTTTCTCTTGCAGGCGGCTTTGCAATTACGCACGGTGCGCACGTCGGGATTGGATCGTTACCAATCGTATTATTCGGTAATGAAGAGCAAAAGAAAAAATATTTACCAGCGTTAGCAACAGGCGAAAAGTTAGCTGCATACGCATTAACAGAGCCAGGTTCTGGATCTGATGCATTAGGCGCAAAAACAACGGCTCGCTTAAATGCAGAAGGTACACACTACGTATTAAACGGTGAAAAACAATGGATCACAAACTCAGCCTTCGCTGATGTATTTGTTGTATATGCAAAAGTAGACGGCGAACATTTCTCAGCGTTTATCGTAGAGAGAGAATACCCAGGCGTATCTACAGGCCCAGAAGAAAAGAAAATGGGTATTAAATGTTCTTCTACTCGTACATTAATTTTAGAAGATGCATTAGTACCAAAAGAAAATGTACTTGGTGAAATTGGGAAAGGTCATGTTATTGCCTTTAACATTTTAAATATCGGCCGTTATAAATTAGGTGTTGGTACAGTTGGTTCTTCAAAACGTGCGTTAGAAATTTCAGCGCAATATGCAAATCAGCGTCAACAATTTAAACAACCAATTGCTCGTTTCCCATTAATTCAAGAGAAACTTGCGAATATGGCAGCGAAAATCTATGCAGCAGAAAGCTCTGTATATCGTACAGTTGGTTTATTTGAAAGCCGTATGAGCACATTATCCGAAGAAGAAGTAAAAGACGGAAAAGCGGTTGCAGCTTCTATTGCTGAATATGCAATTGAGTGCTCTTTAAACAAAGTATTCGGTTCTGAAGTACTAGACTACGTAGTTGATGAAGGTGTCCAAATCCATGGTGGTTACGGATTTATGGCAGAGTACGAGATTGAAAGAATGTACCGCGACTCTCGTATTAACCGTATTTTCGAAGGTACGAACGAAATTAACCGCTTAATCGTACCAGGAACATTCCTACGTAAAGCAATGAAAGGCGAATTACCACTTTTACAAGAAGCACAAAAATTACAAGAAGAGTTAATGATGATGATGCCAGAAGAAGTAGGCGATGAGCCATTGGCAGCTCAAAAACATTTAGTAAAAAATGCGAAGAAAATCGGCTTAATGATTGCTGGTTTAGCTGCTCAAAAATACGGTAAAGCCTTAGACAAAGAGCAAGAAGTTCTTGTGAATATTGCAGATATCGTAAATAACTTATACGCAATGGAATCAGCTGTTCTTCGTACAGAAAAAGCAATCAAAGCAACTGGCCTTGAGAAGAACAAACAAAAAGTTCTTTACACAGAAGTATTCTGCCAAGAAGCGTTCAACCAAATCGAAGCAGACGCAAAAGAAACAGTTATCGCAGTTGAAAATGGCGACATGCTGCGCATGATGTTATCTGCACTTCGTAAGCTAACACGTCACACACCAATTAACGTTATTCCGAAGAAGCGTGAAATCGCGGCGAAAGTATTAGAGGATGAGCGTTACACAGTTTAATAAAAATGGAGGAGCTGCCTTTTGTGGCTAGCTCCTTTTTTCGCGTTTGATAATATATCAGCGCAAATGGCGGTTTTATCGGCGACCTTTGTGATATATCGGCGATTCGGCACGGGAGTGGTTATCTGAAAATTAAGTAAACAACCACTATATTTATGTTATCCTATAAAAAATGGAAAAGAAAGGTTGAAGATATGTACCACTATATTACGGATATATAACGTCTCATTCGGCCGCCGCCTTTACATTGGTTATGTATATTAAACAATGTAAAGGAGCGAAATTGGATATGATGAACAAAAATATACTTACGTTACTTTTTGTACGAATTGTTGCTAATTTCTCGGATAGTCTTTATTACATGGCAACGATATGGTTTGTAAAAGAAACGATGAGTTCTAATACGTGGATTGGGATTGCTAGCTTTGTGACGCTGTTACCTGTTGCATTGCAAATTTTTTACGGACCAATTATTGATAAATATTCGAAAAAGACGTTGTTGTTAATAGCGATGGGAATACAAGCTGTTATTTTGACGTTAATAGTACTTTTATACTACGTCAATCAATTACATCCGCCAGTATTACTTTGGCTTATATTTATCGCAACGCTAGCAGCAGATCTTGGTTATCCAACTGAAAGCGCGTTGATTCCATCTTTAGTAGAAAAAGAGCAGTTAGGTAAAGTGAATTCTGTTTTTGCCTTTACCTACAACAGTTTAGATATTATTTGTAATGCAGTTTCCGGTCTGATTATAGCTACAATTGGAATCGGCATGGTGTATTTCTTTAACTCTATTACGTATGTGATTCTCTTTTTTGTTCTATGGATACTATTGAAATTGCCACGACTGAAACAAAACGAAACGAATCAGAAAGTTGCGTATAAAAAAGAATTTTTGGAAGGCCTTCGTTATTTTTGGAAACTCGGAGAACTGCGTACATTTATTTGTGTTTTTACGATTATTAATATGCTCATGTGCATTCCGCTCGGGCTTATGCCAATATTGGCACATACAGAGAAAGAATATGGAATGTGGATGACAGCTATATCGATTGGAACTTTATTGGGGAGTATGTTGTCTGGAAAGCTATTCCGTTATCGTTTGAAAAGTGTTTTTGTTACAGTTAATTTTATCGGTGGAAGTGCTTGGTTTTTATCGTATTTGTTTTTATCAAGCTCTTTACTTTCGGCACTTGTTCTACTTGCTATGTCGTGGATGATGATTGGTGTAATGGGTGTGCAATTTCAAACGATACTGCAAACAAGTATTGATGGGGAGTATTTAGGGAGAGCATTAACAGTTGTGTATGCGATTCAAGGTGCGCTGGCTCCTTTAGGATACTTACTTGGCGGCGTATTAGCTGATTATGTACCAACATCTCAATTGTATAGTATAGGGGCAATTACTCTATTATTAGCGGGAATGTATTTTACACAAAGCCCATTTTTGTCTTATAAGATAGAGGAAGCGGCCTTTAGAGAAAGAGATAATGTAGAAAGGTATTGATGTCATGTCAATTGAACAAGAATTATATGAAGCAGCCATTCAATTTGTGAAGAAACGCTATCCTATAGGCTGGGGAGGGGCGGCAGCAATGTGTACGGAAGATGGCGATATATTGATTAGTGTTGCTCCTGAAGTTATTAATGATTCAACTGAATTATGTATGGAAACTGGGGCGATATGTGAGGCGCATAAGTTAAATAAGAGGATCACACATAGTATTTGTGTGACAAGAGATGACGAACATGATGAATTCAAAGTATTGACCCCATGCGGCGTTTGCCAAGAGCGTTTATTTTATTGGGGCTCGGATGTGAAAGCGGCAATTTATTCTCGAGAGGGAAAACTTATTTTCAAGACGTTACAAGAAATACAGCCGTATCATTGGTATGAGGCATACAAAGATTGCCAAGAGTAATTTAATTAGGGGAAAGGAAGTAGTCATATAAAACGACTACTTCTTCTTTTTTTGCCCAAAAATGGAATTTATAGTGACGAAAACTAATGCCATTAGTATAATAAAACTAATACCATTAGTTTTTGGAAAGGGAGCTGGAAATATGAGAATGATGCACGAAAAAACAGTATATCAATTGTCATTTTTACCAAGAGTGTTTCCTGTGAATTGTTACTTTGTGGAGGAAGAAGAGGGGTTAACTTTAATTGATGCGGCACTTCCATATAGCGCAAAAGGTATTTTACAAGCGGCTCAGAAAATAGGAAAGCCGATTACGAATATTGTATTAACGCATGCACATGATGATCACATCGGTGCACTAGACGCATTAAAGGAAGTACTTCCTGATGTTCCTGTTTATATTTCTAAGCGAGATGCTAGGCTGTTAGAAGGAGATACGACATTACAAAGAGATGAACCGAATACGCCAATAAAAGGCGGTGTCCCGAAACAAGTGAAGACAGGGCCAGATGTTTTATTAGCGGATGGGGACCGAATTGGATCGCTTCTTGCGATTATGACGCCGGGACATACACCAGGCTCCATGTCGTTTCTTGATACGCGAAATAACGCTCTTATTGTGGGGGATGCCTTTCAAACAAGAGGGGGCATGGCTGTTTCGGGACAAATGAAATTTTGGTTTCCGTTTCCTGCGATGGCAACGTGGAGTAAAGAAGTAGCATTGCAGAGCGCAGAGAAGCTAAGGTCCTATGAACCTTCCTTACTTGCGGCAGGGCATGGAAAAATGATAAAGGATCCAGGCGCTGCAATAGAACTTGCTATTAAGGAAGCAAAGCGAAATGTAGAAAGTATGAAGGAGGGTTAATTTATGTCACCGAGAATCGGACTTACATTACAGAAAATTGTAGATACAGCGGCAGAAATCGCAGATACAAATGGCATACAAGAGGTAACATTAGCGTCATTATCGCAAAGGCTCGGAATACGTTCCCCCTCTCTATATAATCATGTGAAAGGGTTACAAGATGTACGGAAAAATCTTGGTATTTACGGAATAGAGCAGCTACACGGGGCGCTGAAAGAGGCGGTAGAGGATAAAAGTATGGACGAGGCAATTTACGCATTAGGAGAAACGTACGTATCGTTTGTTCGAAAACATCCTGGGTTGTATGAAGCAACTTTTTTACGAGATGAAGAAGTGCAGCAAACGGGGGACGGAATTGTAGAGCTTTGCCTTCAAATTTTACAGCAATACGGATTAGAAGGAGAGAAAGCATTGCATGCGACGCGCGGAATAAGAAGTATTTGTCATGGTTTTGCTTCGATTGAACAGCAAGGTGGATTCGGGTTGCCGCTGGATTTAGATGTGAGCTTACATTTATTATTGGAAACATTTATTAAAGGACTGCATGTGATGAAAGAATAAAACCTTAGAAGCGATTCTAAGGTTTTTTCGTGCATACAAATTCCCAAAAAAATAAATACTAAATCGTGAATGAACAAAGAAAGGAAGGCTGTTACAATGCAAAATTTAACTGAACTTGAAGTAGAGAATTTACGTCATCTGATTGGCGGGCATGCAACAGTTATTAACAAATTACAAGAGTATGCACAGACATGTACGGATCCGCAGCTTAGGCAGATTCTGCAAAAAGATGTGCAAGATGCCCAAAATACGAAACAACAATTAATGTCTTTTTTAGGATAGGGGTGTAGAGAACATGAATGAAAAAGATATGGTAAATGATTATTTAGCTGGGTTAAATGCAAGTTTAACGGGTTATGCAAATTATATTGCGCAAGCGAATAATGAACAATTACATCAAACGTTAATTCAAATTCGTAATCAAGATGAAGTAAGGCAGCGCAATCTATATGAGTATGCGATGCAAAAGGGCTATTATCAGCCAGCAGCGCCAGCTAATCCAATGGTTGTTCAGCAGTTAAAGAATCAATTAAGCGCGCAATAAAGTGAAACTTCCATTAGTGACGCTTTTCTCACTGCTGGAAAGCCCGCCTATCTTCTTTGTTTCTCTCTCAATCTTGAGGTGAGGGTCTAGCGGGATAAGAACAGACATATTTCAAAACGGGTAACGTAATTGAGACGTTACTCGTTTTTTTGTGAAGGTATCGGGGCTTTGTCGAAATTATGTGAAAAGGGACATAAAATGTCCATAATATTGTGAAATAGTTCACAAGTTGTACATGGTTTTTACGGTGAAAACTTTTATAATAAAAAGTGTAAGATACATAAAACAAAGAAGATTACATAGAAACAGGAGAGATGGTTATGAATAGAAGTACAAGAAAAATTGCAATTATAGGTACAGGATTAGTTGGATCTAGCTGTGCGTACTCTATTGTGAATCAAGGAATCTGTGAAGAGTTAGCGTTAATTGATATTAATCATGAACGAGCAGTTGGCGAAGCGATGGATTTGTCTCACTGCATTAATTTTACAAATACAAGAACAAAAGTATATGCAGGCGATTATGAAGACTGCAAAGATATGGACATTGTCATTATTACAGCAGGAGCTGCTCCAAAGCCAGGACAAAGTCGTCTTGATACTTTAGGAGCAAGTGCAAAAATTATGGAAAGTGTCGTATCAGGAGTTATGGAAAGCGGCTTTCAAGGTATTTTCTTAATTGCTTCTAATCCAGTTGATATTATTACTTACCAAGTTTGGAAGTTATCAGGTCTTCCGAGAAACCGTGTGATTGGTACTGGGACATCTTTAGATTCTTCTCGCTTAAAAACAATTTTGTCTGAAATATTTGATGTGGATCCTCGTAGCATTCATGGTTACTCATTAGGAGAACATGGCGATTCACAAATGGTTGCTTGGTCTCACGTAACAGTTGGTGGAAAACCGATGCTACAAATTTTAAAAGAGCAAAAAGAACGCTTTGCGGATATTGATTTAGATTCGATTGTTGAACAAACATCAAAAGCAGGTTGGGAAATTTATAAACGAAAAGGAACAACATACTACGGTATTGGGAACTCCTTAGCTTATATTGCACGTTCCATTTTTAATGATGATTATCGTGTTATTG
Source organism: Bacillus sp. 491mf (assembly GCF_900112415.1). Classification (GTDB taxonomy): domain Bacteria; phylum Bacillota; class Bacilli; order Bacillales; family Bacillaceae_G; genus Bacillus_A. The sequence continues at coordinate 14,429 of NZ_FOLV01000026.1, read as the reverse complement.
CGGTATCAACAATCCTAGATGGTGAATATGGTGAATATGAAATTTGTACAGGTGTTCCAGCCATCATAACAAGAGATGGTGTGAAAGAGATTGTTGAGTTGAATTTAACAGAAGATGAAGAAAGAAAATTCGCAGCATCAAATGATATTTTACGTGACTATATGAAAGTAATTGGTTACTAAACTAGAAGAAGGTGAAACAGATGAAGGAATACATCATGCCTCGCATATTTAAAGGATCTGCAGGAATTGCACAAGGTATTTTCGTAACTCTTGGAATTGGTCTACTTATTGAGAATATAGGAAGAATTGTTGATATTCCGATGTTAATTACAATCGGAGTTGTTGCAAAATCACTTATGGCGCCAGCAATTGGAGCAGGAATTGCTTTTATGCTCGGAGCAAATGGACTTGTCATTTTCTCCGCGATGGTTGCAGGAGCGATTGGGGCTGGAGCGATTTCGATTACTGCAGCTGGTTTAATGATTAAAACTGGTGAACCAATCGGTGCGTTAATAACAGCGACATTAGCGGTTTATATCGGTAAACGTTTGAGTGGAAAAACAGCATTAGATATGATGCTCGTTCCATTTGCGGCAATATTAGGTTCAGGTTTAGTCGGTATTTGGTTATCTCAAAATATTACTCCGGTCTTAAATACAGTTGGCGCATTTATTAAGGATAGTTCAGCTGGTAGTCCGTTTATCGCGTCTATTGTACTTGCAGTTGTTTGGGGATTGTTATTAATTTCACCAGCTTCATCAGCAGCTTTAGCAATTGCACTTAGCTTAGACGGCGTAGCGGGCGGTGCGGCACTTGCAGGATGCGTCGCTCAATTTATCGGATTCGCTGTTATTTCTGCTAAGGAAAATAATTTAGGCGGTATTTTAGCACAAGCTCTTTGTACACCGAAAGTACAACTTCCGAACATTACTAAAAATCCAATGATTCTTGTACCAACTGTTGTTGCGAGTGCGATTGTCGGTCCTGTATCAGCACTTGTCTTCCAAATTACAGCAGGAAAAGAAATTGCAGGCCTTGGACTTAGTTCTTTAATCGCACCAATTAACTTAATTTCAAGCAAAGGATTAAGCGTTGTTCCAGCGATCGTGATTACTTATATCGTAATTCCAGTAGCTGTTTCTTATGTACTGTATATTATCTTGAAAAAAGCAGGTCGCATTAAACCTGGCGATATGACTGTACCACAATCTTAAAACTAGTAAGAGTGTTACAAATATGCCAATTTGAAAATCTCCTCTTATATAGAGAAAAGCAGACTGAAGAAGCCACAGTCTGCTTTTTTAGTTATAGATTATGCCTCGGCTTGCACCGTAATCTTTTGTTCACGTGATTCAAATACATAGTGCATAGCAGCATAGAGGAAGCTCCCTAGTACAGCACCTGCTACAGCATCTACAAAGGCGTGTTGTTTTGTAAATAAGGTAGATAAAATAATGAGCACACCAACAAATGTTAACAGGGCGTACACCCATTTATTTTGTTCCTTTCGCTTGTAGGCTGTAATCATAATGACAAATGTTGTGAGTACGTGAATGCTAGGAAAACAATTCACCGGTTGATCGATACTATAAATATAGCGCACTAAATTCGCAAATACATCATTGCCGATGACTTCAGGGCGTGTTACGGTTGTTTGCCACATATAATAGACGCTAAAGGAAGTGAGTTTTCCAAATAGTACACTACTTAATGTAACGTAATAGAGCTTTCGATCTGCAAAGCAGTAATAAATAAGAGCCCCATATAAATATGGAAACCAAAGTAAATAGGGAACGATAAATTCTTTTGTAAATGGAATCCATTCATCTATTTTTGTTGTTACATTTACAGCACCTACAGTGGATTGATTTAGCACGTCATAAAGAGCACTTACAGGTATGAGTAGGAGTAGATAAAATAATGGAATAAAGGCTGAAAACTTATTGTTTTTCATAGTAATTCTCCTATTTGTAATGTAATAACTTGGAACTTGAAAAATTATAATATAAAACATGTAAATGAACCATTGATTTTTCTAACATTTTTTGCAAATAAGCTTACAATTTTGTCACTGTACAAATTGAAAGATTGATTAAAAACCCTTTTCTGTTTAGAATGGCGAGGGCATCTGGCCATGTGTAGTAGCGGTCAGGGCCTTTTTTTGCCACGTGCAAGCTATGTTGTGTTCTGCATAACTGCGATTTATATTTATCATATTTGCAGGTATCGATATGGGTGAAGCGATTTTTAAACAAACGTTTGTTTAACATGTATGTTCTGTTTGGCTGCATTAATCAAACGTTTGTTTAATATGTATGTTCTGTTTGGCTACATTAAACAAACGTTTGTTTAAAAGATTAGAAATAGGAATTTCACCGTTTACATACCTTTTCTTTATGTGCTATAACGTATAAAGCAGAAGAATGAATATAAAGTTTCAAGTGATACATTAGGTTAATTTTTTCGCGGTAGTAACATGTTTTTAAGGATTTATAAAAAAATAAAAATTTTGAAGGATAAAATAATTTTTTAGCGAAATAAGTAAAAGTTTGAAATAAAAAAATATTTTTTATATGATAAGGGTAAAGGTTAGTGAAAAGTAGGTGAATGTATGTCAGTAACATTTTATTCATATCCAAAATGTGGAACATGCCAAAAGGCAAAAAAATGGTTAGACGCAAATGATGTAGCACATGAAATGGTTCATATTGTCGAAAATCCACCATCTAAGGAGGAACTTCGCAGTATATATGAAAATAGTGAATTGCCATTAAAAAAATTCTTTAACACAAGTGGGATGCGTTATCGCGAGCTTGGGTTAAAGGACAAGCTAAAAGATGCAAGTGAAGAGGAAATGTTAGACATGCTTGCTTCTGACGGCATGTTAATTAAACGACCAATTGTAACAGGCGGTAATGATGTAACGGTTGGCTTTAATGAAGAGCAATTTGAAAGCGTGTGGAAAAGGTACCAATAAGGTGCTTTTACATAATTAATACATTCATTGGAGGTACAGACATGAGCATTCCAAAACAATTACGTTACTCTGAAGAGCACGAGTGGGTACAAGTTGAAGGCAATCAAGTTACTATCGGTATTACAGATTTCGCACAACACGAATTAGGAGATATCGTATTCGTAGAACTTCCTGAAGTTGGTGCAACAATTGCAGCTGACGAGCCATTCGGTAGCGTAGAGTCTGTTAAAACAGTTTCTGAATTATACGCACCTGTAGCAGGTAAAGTTGTAGCAATAAACGAAGACTTAAATGACAAGCCAGAGCTTGTTAACGAATCTCCATACGAAGGTGCATGGATGGTTAAAGTTGAGCTTGAAGATGCAGGTCAAGTAGAGAAATTATTAACTGCAGAACAATACGAAGAAATGATTAATCAAGACTAATCTGAAAAGGACAGCTGTGAGCTGTCCTTTTTTATTTGTGCTGTTTTTTAAAAGTGATTGAAAAATAAGCAAAAAAACCTGTCTTTTTAGGTGGGCGAGAGCATCTGGTCATGCATAGGAGCGGTTAGGAGCTTTTCCTGCCACATGCAAGGATTAAACCTAAGGGAGAAATTGAGTGCAGGCCATCTTTGTTCTACATAATAGCGACTTAGCTGTTGGAAAATCAAAATGGATGTATATAGAACATAGTTTTTTTCTACTTAGAAATGATAGGAATGGAGCTTTTCTTAAATATGTTTCTGAACGAGCCACTTATGCTTTTCTTATTGTCCAGCTCCGCTTTTCTTTACAAAAATAAACAGGAAACAACATTGAAATATCGAATATACTATATACTAAAGCTAATGTTATATCATAGTATACGGTGATCGGGTGATGCCAAGTGGTCTATGTAGAAAAAGTAATTATTGTTGAAGGTAAGTCAGATAAGCGAAAGATTGAAACAATTATTAGAGAACCGGTGGAAATTGTTTGTACAAATGGTACAATTGGTTTGTCAAAAATGGATGAGCTCATTGACCAGTTGTATGATAAAGAAGTATATGTTCTTGTGGACGCGGATGATGCTGGAGAGAAATTGCGCAAACAGTTTCGGCGAGAATTTCCACATGCTGAACATATTTACATTGATCGCTCATATCGAGAGGTTGCGACTGCACCACCATCTCATTTAGCGAACGTTTTATGGGGAGCCGATATTGACGTCTATACAGAATTTTTACGGTAAGGAATGGTACGATGATAGATTGGACAGGACATGAAGCAGAAGTTGCAGTTAGAGACCAAGAAAAAACGGTGTTATATGTATATACACCAATGTGTGGTACGTGCCAGCTTGCGAAAAAAATGCTAACGGTTGTTGAAGTAGCGTTGCCTCATTTAGAAATTGGAATGCTGAATGTAAATTATGCACCGCATTTTGCGCGGGAGTATCAAATTGAAAGTGTTCCGTGTTTACTTATATTTGAGAAGAATAAACTTGTAAAGAAAATATATGCATTTCAATCTGTGGAATATTTATATATGGAATTACAATAGGCGGCAAAAAAATTGCCGCCTCGACATATTTCTTGGGAAATAGTGAGAGATAAATGGTTTTTTATACAGCATTTGTCGAGAGAATGATACAGGAGAGTGCGTAATAAAGATGGAATGGTAATATGTAAAACGTGATATGGGGAGTGTGATAAAGATGACATTGTATTCACTGCTTCAATCATTTGTAACATATGCCAATACGCAATATCACTTAGAACCACTATTACCACAATTTGAAAAGGTTGTTTGTTTTACTTTCCAAGATGAATGTTATTCATTGAATATTTCAAGAGAGAAAATTGAACTTATAAATGGTGCGGTGGGAACTGAAGAACTTGTTTGTTTTCAAGAAACAGATTTGCGGTTGTTGATTACAGGGCAAGTACGCTTGCAGTCACTCTTGCGCAGAAATGCAATTACATATAAAGGGACATATCGAACGATGCTATTATTAGAATCTGTATTTCATATTTGTAAACCGCTACAAATGGGTGCTTAAATTTCAGAAAGTTTATTCTTTGCGAAAATTTCTGTTGACATCTATTTCATGCGTTGATACAATTCAAAACATAAAATAACGAAAACTTAATAACGATAAAATCAGACGAAATTTATATCTGATTTTCTCTTATCAAGAGAGGTGGAGGGACTGTGCCCTGTGAAACCCGGCAACCGTCAACTTATGTTGAAATGGTGCCAATTCCTGCAAAGCGAATGCTTTGAGAGATGAGAGGAAAGGATAATGTTAATTTGTGTATATAAACCTTTCTGCTCATTTTCAAGCAGAAAGGTTTTTTTTGTTGTTTCGGTGTAGGAGGACACTTGAACGACAAAACTTTTATAGAGTGATAGCGGGAAGCCGCTTACGCTTTTTATGTAATCCAGCTTCAGCGGCTAGAATCTCCGGTCGTTTCGCTCTCTCGGTCGAAGTAGAAAAACACTTCTCGGTCGAGAGCTCCAACGTCCTGCGATTCTGAACGAGCCGCTTACGCTTTTTAATTTAAAAAAGGGGTGACATCGATGATTATATTAGAAAATGTAAGGAAGATATATCGTTCTAAACACGGTGATGTTACCGCTGTGGATGATGCGAATTTACAAATAGAAAAGGGCGAGATTTTCGGGGTGATTGGCTATAGTGGCGCTGGAAAGAGTTCGCTAATTCGTTTGTTTAATCAATTGGAGAAACCAACGTCTGGAAAGATTACGGTTGGAGCACGTGTGATTTCGGCAATTACAGGTAAGGAACTTCGAGAAGCACGTCAAGAAATCGGGATGATTTTTCAGCATTTCAACTTACTGTGGTCACGAACTGTTCGTGAAAATATTGCTCTCCCGCTTGAGATTGCTGGGGTGGCAAAAGAGAAACGAAATCAGCGCGTAGATGAATTAATTCGTCTTGTTGGTTTAGAGGGACGAGGAGATGCATATCCATCTCAGCTAAGTGGCGGACAAAAGCAGCGCGTTGGTATTGCAAGAGCATTAGCGAATAATCCGAAAGTATTATTGTGTGATGAAGCAACGTCAGCATTAGATCCGGAAACGACAGATCAAATTTTAGATTTGCTTCTCGATATTAATAAGCGTCTTGGGTTAACGATTGTACTTATTACGCATGAAATGCATGTCATTCAAAAAATTTGTAACCGCGTTGCTGTTATGGAAAAAGGGAAGATTGTTGAAAGTGGCAGCGTGTTAGAGGTATTTCGTAATCCGCAGCAAGAAATTACAAAGCGCTTCATTAAACAAATAACAGATTTTGAAGATGCAGATGAGGCAATTGAACATTTAGCAGAGAAATACCCAGAAGGAAAAGTAGTGAAATTACAGTTTGTTGGTGAAGCAGTAGAAAGACCAGTTTTACAGGAGTTAATGAAGCAAGATGGAGTGGAAGTGAGCATTCTACAAGGGAATATTGCCCAAACGACAAGCGGAGCGTATGGAAGCTTAATCGTTCATTTAAATGGCAAAGAAGATGTGATTGCAAAAGCAATTGCAACGATTCAACAGGAACAAGTCGAGCTGGAGGTGATTGCACATGGATAATCTATTTCAAAATGTTGATTGGGATAAAATGCTAGTGGCTACTCAGGATACACTATACATGGCGGCAGTTGCCACACTTGCAACGTTTGTATTGGGGCTTATTCTTGGATTAGTACTGTTTCTTACAAGTAAAGATAATTTATGGGAGAACAAACCAGTCAATGTTGTAATTGGAGCATTTGTAAATATTTTTCGTTCCATCCCGTTCATTATTTTAATTATTTTACTCCTTCCATTTACGAAGTTTTTTGTAGGTACCATTCTTGGAGCAAGTGCTGCATTGCCAGCATTAATTATTGGAGCAGCGCCGTTTTATGCGAGATTGGTTGAAATTGCGCTTCGTGAAATTGATAAAGGTGTCATTGAAGCATCGAAAGCGATGGGAGCAAAGACGAGTACAATTATTTTTAAAGTATTAATACCAGAATCTTTGCCAGCACTTGTGTCAGGTATTACTGTAACGGCAATTGCCCTTGTCGGTTATACAGCGATGGCTGGAGCAGTTGGTGCCGGCGGCCTTGGTACACTTGCTTATTTAGATGGATTCCAGCGGGGCAATAGCGATGTAACTCTCATGGCAACAATTCTTGTGCTTGTGATCGTATTTATTATTCAAGTGTTTGGGGACTTCTTTACGAAGCGACTTGATAAAAGATAAAAAGGAGTTTTCGTCTCAGCCAAAGACTTTCTATAGATTTACTATTTTGAATATTGGGAAAAGGAAGGGTGTCATTATATGAAAAAGGTATTATTTTCAGCACTTATTGCTGTATTTGTATTTGCATTAGCTGCTTGTGGTAGCGGCGGAAAAGATGAAAAGAAACTTGTGATTGGTGCTTCTAACGTACCGCATGCAGTTATTTTAGAAAAAGCGAAACCACTATTAGAGAAAAAAGGAATTAAATTGGATATTAAACCATTCCAAGATTATGTATTACCAAACAAAGCGTTAGCTGATAAAGATATTGATGCGAACTATTTCCAACACATTCCGTATTTAGAGAAAGAAATTCAAGATAAAGGCTATAATTTTGAAATAGCAGGGAAAATTCATTTAGAACCAATTGGTGTGTATTCTCAAAAATATAAAAGCTTAAAAGATCTTCCAAATGGGGCAACAATTATTATGAGTAACTCTGTTACTGATCATGGACGTGGGTTAGCAATTCTACAAAAAGAAGGCATTATAAAAATTAAAGATGGTGTAGACCCTGTTAAAGCAACGACAAAAGATATTGCAGAAAACCCGAAAAACTTGAAGTTCAAAACAGACATTGAGCCGGGCTTGTTACCACAAGTGTATAACAATAAAGAAGGCGATGCGGTTTTAATTAACTCAAACTATGCAATTGATGCGAAATTAAACCCAGAAAAAGATGCGATTGCGATTGAAGGCAATGATTCTCCATACGCCAACGTAGTTGTTGTTCGTAAAGGTGACAAAGATAAAAAAGAAATTAAAGCACTTATAGAAGTGTTACATTCAAAAGAAATTCAAGATTTCATTAAGAAAGAATACAAAGGAGCTGTGCTTCCTTTAAGTGAATAAGGTGAAAAAAGGGCTGGAATTTCTTGGCCCTTTTTTCTTTATATAATTAGGAAGAAAGGTGTATCATAAAATAATGTGCAGAATATTCCTGTTCGGATTTGTAGAAAAATTGTTACATTTTTTCAACGTTTGCAGTATCATTTTATTTGATATAAAATTAGAATGAGAATAAAATGAGAATGTGAACGTTTTAGGAATTTTTAAAATGTATATATAGAATTATTGGAGGTATTGAGATGGCTGGTTCTACATTAACGATTAAAGATTTACATGTATCAATTGATGGAAAAGAGATTTTAAAAGGTGTAAACCTTGAAGTAAAAGGTGGAGAAATCCATGCAATTATGGGACCTAACGGAACAGGTAAATCAACTTTATCTTCTGCAATCATGGGTCACCCAAAATATGAAGTAACACAAGGCAGCATCATCATCGACGGTGAAGATGTATTAGAAATGGAAGTAGATGAGCGCGCACAAGCTGGTTTATTCCTAGCAATGCAATATCCAAGTGAAATTAGCGGAGTAACAAATGCCGACTTCTTACGTTCTGCAATTAATGCACGACGCGAAGAAGGCGATGAAATTTCTCTTATGAAATTTATCCGTACATTAGATAAAAACATGGAATTCCTAGAAATGGATCCATCAATGGCACAACGTTATTTAAATGAAGGTTTCTCTGGCGGTGAGAAAAAACGTAACGAAATTCTTCAATTAATGATGATTCAGCCAAAAATCGCAATCTTAGACGAAATTGACTCTGGTCTTGATATCGATGCATTAAAAGTTGTATCTAAAGGTATTAACGAAATGCGCGGCGAAGATTTCGGTTGCTTAATGATCACGCACTACCAACGTTTATTAAATTACATCACTCCAGATCATGTACACGTTATGATGAATGGTCGTGTTGTGAAATCTGGCGGCCCTGAGCTTGCACAACGTTTAGAAGCTGAAGGTTATGACTGGATTAAGAAAGAACTAGGTATTGAAGACGAAACAGAAGAGCAAGAAGCGTAAGAGAGGAGCATAAACATGACAATTGGTACATTACCTTTCGATCAAGATTCTATCCGTCAACTTGCAAGCGAAGCGAATGAAGCTGCTTGGTTGACTGAGTTCCGCTTACAAGCTCTTGCAAAGGCAACTGAACTTCCAATGCCAACACCAGATAAAACGAAAATTGATAAATGGGATTTTATCGGCAAAGGTAAAACTGTAAAGCAAGAGCCTGTAGGTTCTTTTGAAGAACTTCCAGAAGCAGTGAAAAATATAATTGATGAAAATAATAACGTACTTGTACAGCGCAGTGGTACAACTGCATTCGTTTCTTTAGCAGAAGAAGCAAAAACAAAAGGCGTTATTTTTACAGATATCGTAACAGCTGCAACTGAGCATGCTGAACTAGTGCAAAAGTATTTAATGAAAGATGGCGTGAAAGTTGACGAGCACCGTTTAACAGCTCTTCATGCTGCACTAATCAACGGCGGTGCGTTCGTATACGTTCCGAAAAACGTTGTTCTTGAAACACCACTTCAAGCTGTATTCTTAGTAGACGGCGAAGAAGCAAACGTTTATAACCACGTATTATTTGTTGCAGATGCAAATAGTTCTGCAACATATGTAGAAAACTACGTGGCAAATGAAACTGTTACAGGTATTGCAAATATCGTGGCAGAAGTTATTGTAGAGCAAGGCGCACAAGTGAAATTTGGTGCGGTTGACTTATTAGCGAAAGACGTGACATCTTACGTAAACCGCCGCGGCGTAGTAGGACGAGACGGACGTCTTGAGTGGGCATTAGGTCTTATGAACGATGGAAATACAATTTCTGAGAACGTAACGAACTTAATGGGCGACGGTTCATTTGCTGATACAAAAACAGTAACAATTGGTCGTGGGTCTCAAACGCAAAACTTTACAACAAAAGTTGTTCACTTCGGTAAACATTCTGAAGGTTTCATCTTAAAACATGGTGTTCAAAAAGATAGTGCAACATCTATCTTTAACGGAATTGGTAAAATTGAGCACGGTGCATCTAAATCAAATGCACAGCAATCTTCTCGCGTTCTTATGTTAAATGAGAAAGCGCGCGGTGATGCAAACCCAATCCTTTTAATTGATGAAGACGATGTAATGGCAGGTCACGCAGCTTCTGTAGGACGCGTAGATCCTACACAACTATACTACTTAATGAGCCGTGGTATTCCGAAGAAAGAAGCAGAACGTTTAGTCATCCATGGATTTTTAGCACCTGTAGTAAATGAGCTTCCAATCGAAGGAGTAAAGGCACAGCTTGTTGAGGTAATCGAAAGGAAAGTTCGCTAATGGATATTCATGAAATACGCAAACAGTTTCCAATTCTTGATCAAAAGGTGAACGGCAAACAACTTGTTTATTTCGATAGTGCGGCAACTTCTCAAAAACCGATTCAAGTCATTGAAACGTTAGAACGTTATTATAAAGAGTACAATTCGAATGTGCATCGCGGTGTTCATACGCTCGGTACGAAAGCGACCGATGCGTATGAAGGTGCACGCGAGAAAGTTCGTAAGTTTATTAATGCAAAATCAATGGAAGAAATTATTTTTACGCGCGGTACAACAACGGCGTTAAATACAGTTGCGGCAAGTTATGGTATGGAAAATGTAAAGACAGGCGATGAAATTGTCATCTCTTACATGGAGCACCATAGTAATATCATTCCTTGGCAACAAGTTGCGAAGAAAACAGGTGCAACGTTAAAATATCTTCCGCTTCAAGAAGACGGAACAATTTCATTAGAAGATGTTCGTCAAACGATTACGCCAAATACAAAAATCGTTTCTATTATGTACGTATCAAATGTGCTTGGAACGATTAACCCTGTAAAAGAAATCGCAGAAATCGCACATCAAAACGGTGCCATTATGGTCGTTGATGGTGCACAAAGTACACCGCATATGAAAGTGGATGTACAAGATTTAAACTGTGATTTTTACACTTTATCCGCTCATAAAATGTGCGGACCAACAGGTATCGGCGTATTATATGGTAAGAAGGAATTGCTTAACAATATGGAGCCGGTTGAATTTGGCGGTGAGATGATCGATTTCGTAGATTTACAAGAATCTACGTGGAAAGAGCTTCCGTGGAAATTTGAAGCAGGTACACCGATTATTGCGAATGCAATCGGGCTTGGAGCTGCGATTGATTTCTTAGAAGAAATTGGTCTTGATCATATTGAAAAGCATGAGCATGAATTAGCGCAGTATGCTTTAGAAAGACTATCAGAAGTAGACGGTGTTACAATTTATGGTCCAAAGAAACGTGCAGGCCTTATTACATTCAATATTGATGAAGTACATCCGCATGATGTAGCAACAGTATTAGATGTAGAAGGAATTGCGGTTCGTGCCGGTCATCACTGTGCACAACCGCTGATGAAGTGGCTAAAAGCTTCTTCTACAGCACGTGCAAGTTTCTATTTATATAACACAAAAGAAGAAATTGATACATTTGTCGAAGCGCTGACGAAAACAAAGGAGTATTTCACAAATGTCATTTAATAATTTAGATACGTTATATCGCCAAGTTATTATGGATCATTATAAAAATCCACGTAACCATGGCGTATTAGAAGATAGTGTTACGGTTAACTTAAACAATCCAACTTGCGGCGATCGCATTCAACTTACGATGAAAGTAGAAGATGGGATTGTGCAAGAAGCGAAGTTTGAAGGAGAAGGTTGTTCCATCTCTATGTCTTCTGCTTCTATGATGACGCAAGCAGTAAAAGGAAAGAAAATTGAAGAAGCGCTTCAGCTTTCGAAAATTTTCTCTGATATGATGCTAGGAAAAGAATATGATGACAGCATTGATTTAGGAGATATTGAAGCATTACAAGGTGTATGCAAATTTCCAGCGCGTATTAAGTGTGCAACATTAGCTTGGAAAGCGTTAGAAAAAGGCTTGAACGAGGAGAAGTAATGCAGATCACTTCCTAAAGAAGAGGTTATCCAAGGAGGGACATACGAACATGGCGAAACAGCTGCCAGATATCGGCGATTATAAATATGGTTTCAAAGATAAAGACGTTTCGATTTTCCGTGCTGAGCGCGGTTTAACAAAAGAAATCGTAGAAGAGATTTCACGTATGAAAGAAGAACCACAGTGGATGTTAGACTTCCGTTTAAAATCTCTGGATCACTTCTATGAAATGCCAATGCCACAATGGGGCGGAGACTTAAATGATTTAAACTTTGATGAAATTACGTACTACGTAAAACCATCTGAGAAATCTGAGAAGTCTTGGGATGAAGTACCTGATGAAATTAAAGCAACATTTGATAAATTAGGTATTCCAGAAGCAGAGCAAAAATATTTAGCGGGTGTATCTGCACAGTACGAATCTGAAGTTGTATACCACAACATGAAAGAAGACCTAGAAGCACTAGGAATCGTATTTAAAGATACAGATAGCGCATTAAAAGAGAACGAAGATATTTTCCGTGAGCATTTCGGAAAAGTAATTCCGCCAACAGATAACAAATTCTCTGCATTAAACTCTGCAGTTTGGTCTGGTGGATCATTCATCTACGTTCCAAAAGGTGTGAAAGTTGATACACCACTTCAAGCGTATTTCCGTATTAACTCTGAAAATATGGGACAATTTGAACGTACGCTTATTATCGTAGACGAAGGCGCACATGTACATTACGTAGAAGGTTGTACAGCACCTGTTTACACAACAAACTCACTTCACAGTGCGGTAGTAGAAATCATCATTAAGAAAGATGCATATTGCCGTTATACAACAATCCAAAACTGGGCAAACAACGTATACAACCTAGTTACAAAACGTGCGGTTTGTGAAGCAAACGCAACGATGGAATGGATTGACGGTAACATCGGATCAAAATTAACGATGAAATACCCAGCTGTTATCTTAAAAGGCGAAGGCGCTCGCGGTTTAACATTATCAATTGCGATTGCTGGTAAAGGCCAACACCAAGATGCTGGTGCGAAAATGATTCACTTAGCACCAAATACATCTTCAACAATCGTTTCTAAATCGATTGCAAAACATGGTGGTAAAGTAACATACCGTGGTATTGTACACTTCGGACCAAAAGCGACAAACTCTCGTTCTAACATCGAATGTGACACATTAATCATGGATAACCAATCTACATCTGATACGATCCCTTACAACGAGATCAAAAACGATCACGTTTCACTTGAGCACGAAGCGAAAGTATCAAAAGTATCAGAAGAACAATTATTCTACCTAATGAGCCGCGGTATTTCTGAGCAAGAAGCAACAGAAATGATCGTAATGGGCTTCATCGAGCCATTCACTCGCGAACTTCCAATGGAATACGCAGTAGAAATGAACCGTCTAATCAAATTTGAGATGGAAGGTTCTATCGGTTAATATTTAAAATTAGAAGCGCCCTGTTTACAGGGCGTTTTTTTCATGGCCATAAATATATCGGCGATTTTTCCGATATATCGGCGCAACTGCAGCATTTATCAGCGACTTTTATGATATATCAGCGCTTCGACATGAAATAAAGATTTTTCGATGTGAAATAAAGATTAGTCGACGATATTCGACGCGTGAAAAACGGTCTATAAAAAAATTTTATCAATATACAAATATTAATATAGTATGATATGATTTTCAATATAAAAAGGAGGGATTATTTTGAAAATTCTAAACAAAACTGAAGGAATGAAAGTATTAGCATGTTTATCAATTGGTTTATGCACTTTTAACTATTCATCTATTTCTTTCGCTGAAACACCTAAAAGCAATTCAGCTGATGCAACGAAAAATGTTATTGGTATTGATACTGGTATAGGAAATCTAAAGTATAATAATCAAGAGGTTTTAGCAGTAAATGGTGATAAAGTAGAGAGTTTTGTTCCGAAAGAGGGTAAAAATTCAAATGGTAAATTTGTAGTGGTTGAACGTGAGCGTAAATCACTTACAACTTCACCAGTGGATATTTCAATTATTGATTCTGTGGCTAATCGTACTTATCCAGGGGCAGTACAACTTGCAAATAAAGCTTTTGCAGATAATCAACCTGATTTATTAGTGGCTAAGAGAAAACCTTTGAATATTAGTATAGACTTACCTGGTATGAAAAAAGAAAATACAATAACTGTCCAAAATCCAACATATGGTAATGTGTCTGGAGCAGTAGATGAGTTAGTATCTACTTGGAATGAAAAGTATTCAAAAACACATACGTTACCTGCAAGAATGCAGTATACAGAATCTATGGTGTATAGTAAATCTCAAATCGCAAGTGCTCTTAATGTTAATGCTAAATATCTTGA
>NZ_FOLV01000052.1 GCF_900112415.1 Bacillus sp. 491mf | reverse complement strand
AAGCTTACGGTAAAAGGATGCATAAGGCTCACTCCACATTCATATTTTTCAATTTAAGTGTAGCATAGATAAAGTGAAACTTTAATCAGTGGGGGGGTTTTTCATCCCCCACTGATTATTAGTTGAACCAATCGGGCTTTTACGGGCAGTTTATCTCCCACCTAACTTCTTCAGAAAAGCGGAAGCGGCTTGCTCAGAATCGCAGGACGCCCACGCCCCTGACAGAGAGGCGCTTTTTGCCTCGTCCGAGGGGGCGAAACGACCGGAGATTCTAGCCGCTGGAGCTGGACAATGCTTTTGCTGAATTTTGAGGTGGGAGTATTACTGCCCGTTAATGCGGGATAAAAAAAATTATATTCGCTTCTTAATACTTTCCGTGGCGAATATATAGAAAAAGAATGGAACTAAGACAGAAGGGGGTATTAAAATGGATGACCAAATTGTAATAGACGGTGTATCGAATGATGGGATTATCGCTGGATTTTTAGCGTTAGGACTTATTTTTATTATCATTGCTTTAATTTGGGCAGTGGCTGCTTATTTGTTAACAGGATTTGCGCTATATAACATGGCAAAAGCGGATGAGCGCGAAGATTCTTTCTTTGCATTTATTCCATTTTTAAACTCTAAAATATGGGGAGATTTAATTGGGAAGAAATTACCGCAATTTATGCAGCCGCAATCAGGTTGGAAACTATTCGGTGTATATGTAGCTTGTTTTATTATTAGATGGATTCCGTTTTTAGGGTTCATATCCTCACTTCTCATATTGGTGGTAGGGGTTTATATCGTATATTTGTTATTGGAAAGATATACAACAAATGCAGTGCTATATACGGTTTTGCATGTGATTACATGTTCTATTTTTCTTCCGATTCATTTATTTGTAATCCGAAACAATGAACCGAGATATTGAAAGAACGAAAAAACGGAAGGGGCTCCCCCTTCCGTTTTTTTGTTACATTAAGTAACGTAAATAAATGTAAATGTTCGAAATGATTAATGAAACAATGGTAATTGGGAAACCGACTTTTAAGAATTCCATATAGCTAAAGCCATGTCCTTCACGGTTTGCGATACCTGCAACAATTACGTTTGCAGATGCCCCGATTAATGTTCCGTTTCCGCCTAAACAAGCACCGAGTGCTAATGCCCACCAAAGTACATCAACTTGTGCATCGGATGGTGTTAAGCCAAGTCCAACTGCCATATCGTTAATAAGTGGAATCATTGTTGCAACGAATGGGATGTTATCAATCGTTGCAGAAGCGATACCGGATACCCATAAAATAAGTACAGAAGCATAGGAAATATCACCGCCAGTTATGCTTAATACTTGCTGTGCTAACGACTTAATTAAACCGATATCAATAAGACCACCAACGAGAACGAATAAACCAGCAAAAAAGAATATCGTAACCCATTCTACATGTGCAAATACATCTTCAATTTCATGTTCTTTCACGCCGATTAACATTAATACCGTTGCTCCTGTTAAGGCGATAACTGCTGCATCAATGTGAAAAATAGAATGCGTCATAAAGCCGACGATTGTAAGACCAAGTACTGTTAACGATTTTTTCATCAGCAATGGATCTTTAATATATTGCTTTTCATTTAAACTCATTAATTTTTTAATTTGAATTGGATCAGCTACCAATTGTTTTCTGTATATGAAGTACAACATAACCGCTGTTACAGCGATAATAATAATTACAATTGGAGCTAAGTTTACTAAAAAGGCATTAAAATCTAAATGTTTGTTTGATGAGCCAATCATAATGTTTGGCGGGTCACCAATAAGTGTAGCTGTTCCTCCGATATTTGAGAAAATAATTTCTGATAGTAAATATGGAACAGGATTCACTTGTAAAATACGTGTGATAGATAGTGTAACTGGTACAACGAGAAGTACAGTTGTCACGTTGTCTAAAAAGGCAGAACCAACTGCAGTCAGTAAGGAAAGAATAATTAAAATGCGAATTGGATTTCCCTTTGCTTTCTTAGCGGATTTAATCGCAACGTACTGAAAGACTCCCGATTTACTTGTGATGTTAACTAAAATCATCATACCGATAAGTAAGGTAATTGTTCCCCATTCAATATGCTTTGTAAAAGCGTTGTGTAAATCAACAACGCCTACAATGACCATTAAGGCTGCACCGAGCAGCGCGATGACAGCACGATTAATTTTTTCAGAAATGATAATGGCATATGTAACCAAAAAGACCACAATTGCAAAGTAGTATTGCCAATTTGCAATTTCTTGTGTTGTTTCGTGCAAAAATCTCATCTCCTCTCAGTAGTTTTTCTTATTATTTGATACAATTGCGAAATAAACACAATTAAAGCCATTATAAAGTAGAAAAATGTATGATGTAAATGACAGCCCTTGTTTTGTCATATTTTCTGCAAAAATGAATTAAGCTATTTTCTTGTTTTTGAAAATATTTGCTGCTATTTGACATATATATAAGATACATCTTATGGAATGTATGAAGTGGAATGTTCAGTTGGATTTGGTCTCTGTGTTAAAATTTGTAAATTCAAAAGTGTTCGTCATTAGTTGTTATGGTATACTGGATGGATATGGAAGAATGAATTCCACTATTTGCGAGCTAACCATCAGTGGGGAACGAAAAAACTTCCGCTGATGGAAGTTTCACTTTATAAGGAAGGGATCGTATGGATGAACAACAACTTTTATTTTTAGATTTTGAGTTCACAATGCCTCAAAATCGCAAAAAGCCAAAAGGATTTTTCCCAGAAATTATTGAAGTAGGAATTGTCTCAGTTGTGGATCATGTTGTAGTTGATACGTATTCTTCTTATGTAAAACCAGCAACTTTTTCGGTATTAACAGAGCGATGCAAAACATTTTTAGGCATTCAGCAAGAAGCGGTGGACAATGGGATTTTATTTGAAATGCTTGTTGAACGATTAGCAAACTATGAAAAACGTTGCGCTACAACAGTTGTGACATGGGGGAATATGGATATGAAAGTGCTGAAGAAAAATTGCGAAGTAGCGAATATCCATTATCCATTTGCAGGACAATGTCGTGACTTATCATTAGAGTATAAGCGTTTTTTTGGAGAGCGAAATCAAACCGGATTATGGAAAGCCATTGAAGCGTACGGAAAGGTCGGGACAGGTAAGCATCATTGTGCGTTAGATGATGCGATGACGACATATAATATTTTTAAACTTGTGGAGAAAGATAAACAATATTTAGTAAAACCAGCTCCGCCGACACTCGGTGAGCTAGTAGACTTTTCAAAAGTATTAAAAAGAGTAAGTGCACAATAACGACCAAATTACAATTTTAATTGTAGTTTGGTCGTTTTGTTGTTTTTACAATTGATAATCACGTTGTAATTGTTCGAGCATTTGTAAGCTGCGCTGCGCGAATGGAGTATCGTCTTCTTGCAACTGCTTTATTTGTTCTGTTAATGCTTTTTGCAGTGATTCTTTATAATCTGGCACATCACCATCATAACGCTTCACCATTGGCTGCGGGATATTCGTTTGTTCGCGAAATGCTAAGGCACGGCGTTCATGGAAAAAAGGTACGTCAGCTTGTTTTACGTTATGGAGGTCGCCTTGCGTAGGGTGTTTCACAACAGCGAGCACTTTCACAAGATAATGCTGCGGACGAACGTTTGTAATTTCTCCGATGTACTTCCCTGTTTTATAAATCCCTGTTACAACATCACCGATTCGGAATGTTTCGTTCATATTTTTTCACCTCAATTTTATAGTAAGGAATATAAAGGGGTGAGTCAAAGAAATCATTTGTTAGAAATTCACTTTATGTAAGGTTGCTTGTGAATCTGTAGAAGTTTATAATTTACAGTGAAATGACAGAATGTTCAGATGAATAGAGTGGAGTAAGGCTAGTAGAGGAAAGGCAAGGTTGTAGATAGTAAAACCAAAAGGAGTGATCAATTATGATGCCTTTATACTTTCCAGAAGATAAGACAGAATATATTATACCTGCCATTGTATGTGTACTATTTATTATCGGTGCAATTGCGACGTGGCGTATGTTTATTAAATCATCAGAGCGAGAAGCGAAAAATTTGAAAGAGATGGAAAAACGGATTATGAGAAAATGATAAAAGTTAGCTAGCTGAAATTGTCTTTCGTACAGGAGCTTTTGTATGTTTCCTTCTAGGCTCGGACAATATAAGAACAGAATGAGTTTGGAGGGAACACGGATGAAAAAGCAACTCGTATTGGGATGTTTTGCAGCGATCCTCTTTGCTGGATGTGCGAAAGAGAACCCAAAAGAAATAGATGTAAAGCTGTATAATGCTTCTGGAGATCAAGTAGGCACGGCGAAGGTTGCCCAGCAATCAAGTGGAGTAAAGATTTCGATTAAAGCAGAGGGGCTTACACCTGGTGTACACGGATTACATATTCATGAAGTAGGGCAATGCCAAGCGCCGGACTTTACTTCTGCCGGGAATCATTTTAATCCTAATAACAAGAAGCATGGGTTATTAAATCCAAAAGGATTTGAAAACGGAGATTTGCCGAATGTGATTGCGGATGGCGAAGGGAAGATTAAGGTGAATATTACGGCGCCGCAAGTGGCTTTAAAAGAAGGAAAAACAACGATGAATAGAAAAGACGGTGCGTCGCTTATTATTACAGAAAATGCAGACGATGGGATGACACAACCAGCTGGAAATTCGGGGAAACGAATGGTATGCGGTGTAATTGTGAAAAAAGCCTCGGAGCTAAAAAAAGAGAAGGAAAAAGGGAAATGAAGAAAACCACACGTTTTAAAGGCTGCCAGGAGAGTCTCGGCGGCCTTTGTATATTTTGATATTAAAATTACCGATACAAGTTCTTGGATGCGGGCACAAAGTGTTTCAATAAAATTTGATCCTTTGTGTAAGGTGACTCATATTCGCGTGCGACATCTGCTAAAGTATGGACAAGTTTACGAAGATAAGTAGCCGCCGAAGAACAAACGTGAAAGCTTTACTTTATAATTTTATCACCTGAAAATATTTGTTTTACTACTTGATACCTCAGTTTGTATTCTTATAACCTATTAATATACGATATTACCATTTTATCCCGAAATTTATGAACGGCAGGGCCCTCACCTTAAGGTTCAGAGAGAAGAGAAGAAGATAGCGGATTAAGAAAGGGGATTACATGAAAAAGAAGCTTTTATATATTGAAGACAATAAGGAAATTGGCGCTTGGGTGTGTGAAGATTTATTTGAACGGGGTTATCAGGTAACTTGGATTACCACAGGCGAAGGTGCTATTGAACATATGGCGGAAATCGATCTAGTAATCCTTGATATTATGCTTCCAGGATTGGATGGTTTTTCAGTTGGACAGCGGTTGAAAAAGGAATTTCCCAAGACCCCTATTTTAATGCTATCCGCCAGATCATCGATTGATGATAAATTGCAAGGGCTGCAGTTCGCGGATGATTATATGACAAAGCCTTTTCACCCCGATGAACTCGCGGCACGGGTGGAAGTGCTTCTCAGACGGTTTGACAAGATATGTGCCCCACTCATTGTACTATCACATCTCCGCATTTATTTGAACGAGAACCGCATTGTGGATTCCAGATCGAATGGTGATATCATACTTACGGCTAAGCAGTTTCAAATTTTCACCTATTTACTCCGCCATCCAAACCAAATTTTAACAAAAGAACAAATTTATGAGGCCGTATGGGAAAATCCATATATCGAAGGAGATAAAACCTTAATGGTACATATCCGCCATTTACGTGAAAAAATAGAGCAGGAGTCAAGTAAACCACAAATAATTGAGACAATTCGCGGTATTGGATACAGGGTGAAACAATGAAATTCCGCCATTCGCTGTTAGTTAGATATTTGTTGCTTATTACGGCTGCGCTCGTTTTATGGCCGTTTGTTTTACCTCTTTATTATTTACCGAAATATACCCTAGACAAGGAGATGCAACAAAAAGTCAAGTATATAGATACAAAAAAGTTGGAACAAATGTGGAATGATGAGGCGGAAAAGTTGGACGGGGCGTCACCAGATCAAGTGGACAAACGAATTCATTCGTTAAAAGAACGATATTCAATGGCGACAATGTTTTGGGTTGACGCCGCGGGAAAAACACAGATCAAGCTTCCCGAAAAAAAGAGTATACCTGACCAATGGACGTTTCAGGAAAGCGCTAAGTTTATGAAAGAAAATGTTGATAATGACCTGTTCACAATTGTTGCCTTTATTGGCGGTGATCAGAGCCAAGGCTTTATGGTTTTTCAAGTCCCTCTTTTCGTTACACAACCACCCAGTTTCTCCTTCATTGATGATAAGTTTTTGCTAGTATATAGTGTGCTTGTCTTTGCAATTTTTTTAATTGCATCTTGGGTATTTTTCTCGAAAATTCGCAGGCGTCTCGTTCAACTACAAACCGCAATGGCCGAAGTCGATAAGGACGGCATTCCTAAGAAAATTCTCGTTCGTAAAAAGGACGAAATCGCGCAACTAGGGTCGGTATTCAATCATATGATTGACGAGTTGAAAAGCAGTAGGAAACGTGAACTGGAGGAGGAAGCTCTTCGTAAACAATTGATTGCTAATATATCACATGATTTGCGGACGCCGCTCACCACCATCCGTGGGCATGCTTATTCATTGCAAAAGGAAACTTTATCTCCTAAAGGGAAGGCATCGCTTCACTTGATTGAAAGAAAGGTAGATGCTCTTAGCCAATTGCTCGAAAATCTTCTTTCCTACACGTTATTATCGGCGGGGAAATATACTTTGCAACAGAAGGAGACAGATATTATCCGCTTAACCCGGACTTCCGTTGCAGGGTGGTTTCCTGTATTTGAAAAGGAAGGATTTGAAGTAGAGGTTCATTTGACAGAAAAAGCTTTCATGTGGAATGTTGATCCGCACTGGTTTACCCGTATATTAGATAATCTATTCCAGAACGTTGTTAGACACGCAAAAGCAGGACGGTATGTTGGTGTAAGTTTGGAAGAGTTAGATGGAAGGATCGCTATTGTTGTTGAGGACAAGGGCCCCGGAATGGATAGCATCTCTAATGAAAAAGGAGCCGGGATCGGTTTATCGATTGTTTCATTGATGCTCCAAGAAATGAATCTTGACTGGAAAATAACAAGTTCGATGAACGGCACTCGCGTTTATCTATATGAAAAAGTTGGACTGTAAACGAAATAAGCACTGTACATACATTAGCCCGCCTGACAAAAGTTAAACGAAATTTAAACTAGACCCCACCGTTATTTTAATCTTCACTGATTAGAATGATGGTGGGGTTGAATTTTGAAATATAAATAAGTGCCAATACCCCATTCGTTTCGTTTCGTAGGTATTTAAAATAGTAAAGAAAAGAGGAGAATTTCAATGGAAACTTCATCGCCGATAATTGAAGAAAAGATTGGAAAAGGCTTTAAACGATGGCCCTTATGGATTGGATATGGCGCTGCGGGGTGGTCACTGCTTTACGGCGTTGTACAGCTCTACTGGTTACTTGGAGGGGCGGGGTATCCCTTCAAACATGCTGAAATGGACTTGTTTGCGGCTATGGTTACTTATCTTCCGTCTAAAGCTGGTGGCCTCATTTTTGTGATTTTTTGTTTATTAGGAACAGTGATTGGTGTAGCTATGCAAAAAATGTGGAGAGGTGTTCTTCTTAGGTGGCTATTCCTTACTTTTGCTTGGTGTTTTGCTGTTGTCTTGCTTCTTTTTATTCCTGATATTAGCTTAATCGCAGTTATGGCTTATGCCTTTTTATTTAAGTTTGCTTTTAACTGGATTATGTTCAATCAGATTATTTGTATTATAGGTGCTCTGCTTTGGATCTTGACTGCTATTGCATATCAACGTAGGACCCGTGATGCTTGTGAATATTGCGGGCGGACAGAGAACGGAAACACATTCTTATTGGTGCGCTGGGGAAGATGGCTAACCATTATCGCGGCTCTTGCGCCTATTCCTTATGCCCTGACACGTTTTGCGTGGGCACTTAATATCCCTTTAGGGGTGGATCAGCAGTTCTTTCACGATTTTTCAAAGGTTAATTCTATGGCACAGATAACAGAATGGGTATTTGGGTCTGTTTGCGTAGGTGGAGGAATTCTTACACTTGGCTTGATTCAAAAATGGGGTGAAATATTTCCCTGTTGGTTTCCATTCATTGGCGGTAAAAGAGTTCCTATCATGCTCGCGGTAGTTCCAGCTTCTATTGTAGCCATTGCGGTAACTGCGGCTGGATTTGTCTTTACCTTTAATTTTCTTGCTGTGATATTACACTTTATGCCAGCTGATATCCTCCTTCTCAGTCAGATATGGGGAACGATTGGACCCATGATTTTCTGGGTGCCATGGGGAGTAGCACTTGGTCTTGCTGCCATTGCTTACTATTATCGCCGGCGTGGTAAGTGTACGCATTGTGGAAGAGACGATCAAAATTGAGACAGAAAAAGGGAGTTGTATGAATAGGAACAAAGTAACTAATTATGAGCAAGTCTCCGGTGTTCGCTATAATTTTTGACTTTGGAAAATTTTAATTGCCGTTACTGCGTCGAACATTTTATGAATCTATTATCATACAGATTCTGGTTTGGCGCAGCAGCGGATTTTCATGAAAGGATATACGTCATATATTTTCTAAATTACGGTTAATTTTCCTCGCTTGTATATCCTTAAGTTGATTTTTGGAAACAATTATCTGAAAACCCTTTATAATAGAACATGTACATACACAAAAGGGGGATTCTATGAAATTATTACGTTCACTTCTTATTCTTACGCTTGTTGTATTGTTAAGCGCATGCAATGTAGCAACAAAAGTTACAAAGGTTCAAAACAACGGCGAAACTACTTTGAAAATTGGCTCTCTGCAAGGTTCTCACGAGGTGCAAACGATTAAAGTTGAAAATGGAAATGTGGAAATTCCTTATGAAGCATCCGTTGAAGAAGGTACAATTTTATTGCAAGTCATAAAAGGTGATAAGGTTATTCA
The DNA here is from genome assembly GCF_900112415.1 of Bacillus sp. 491mf. GTDB lineage: Bacteria > Bacillota > Bacilli > Bacillales > Bacillaceae_G > Bacillus_A. The sequence goes on along the minus strand of NZ_FOLV01000052.1, from coordinate 13,042 downwards.
GGAAGAAGAAATCACTTCCAAAAAAGAAGGTCTGCTTTCTTTTGAAGCACCGAAACCTGGCTCATATGAATTGAGTGTATGTGTGAAGGGTGAAAAAGAGAAAGCAAAAGGAATTCGAATACATACGAAGCTATAAAGTGAAACTTTAATCAGTGGGGGTTTTCTTCATCCCCCACTTAACTTCTTAAGAAAAGCGGAAGCGGCCTGCGATTCTAGCCGCTAGAGCTGGACAATGCTTTCGCTGAATTTTGAGGTGGGAGTATTACTGCCCACGAATAGCGGGATAAATCCTAATCGAACTTCTAGTATAGCTAGAAGTTATGTTAAATCGTAATGATGAGAGGAAAGAAGAGAATGGAACCTAAAATAATAAGTATTCCAGCGAAAAAAATTGTTGGAATTAGGAAAGAAACAACTTTTGCAAAAGATCCTGAAGTTACAATGGGGATATGGAAGACATTTATGCCATTAAGAAATCGTATCCCTTACAGAAGTAACTCGTGTTTTCTTTCTGTAAAGGTGTTAAACACTCCTTTAAATTTGAATGATATAAACTATAGTTATGAAAAATGGGCTGCTGTTGAGGTGGAACATTTCGAAACAGATACTGTTTCAGAACTATCGACACATACGCTAGCAGGCGGCTTATATGCTGTTTTCATCCATCAAGGAACAGCTTCTGATTTGAGTACATTCCAGTATATTTTTCAAGAGTGGTTACCGAATTCAAACTATAGCTTAGATGTAAGGGAGCATTTTGAAGTTATGGATGATAATTATCGCCCGGACGATTTGGACGCAAAAGAAGAAGTTTGGATACCAATAAAAGTCAAAACAACTGATAAATAAAAGAGCTGGAATGAACATTTCCAGCTCTTTTATATTCAAGTTACATAGATAGCTTTTCCTTAGAATTACACGCAAATGCACATTGTAAGCGGCGGAGCGCATCTTCTAATACGGAGCGCGGACAGCCGAGATTTAAACGAATATGATGATCACCGCCAGCACCGAATTTTTCTCCAGGTTCTACAATGATTTTACCTTTTGTCTCTAATAATTCCATTCGTTCACTTTGTGTGAGTCCAAGCTTGGAGCAGTCAATCCAAAGTAAGAACGTACCATCTGGCTCGCTGACAGATAGATTTGGAATATGTTTCTTAATAAAATCACATGCGAATTTTGCATTTTCTTCTATATAATGTAATAGCTCTGATAGCCATTCCGTGCATTCTGTGTATGCACTTTGTATGGCTACGTAAGCGAATGTGTTTAAGCCATGAAAACCTTGCCGATTTTGTACACCCGTAAAAGCATTTCGCAATTTTTCATTTGGAATAATAATGACTGATGCTTGCAGTCCGGCAATATTAAATGTCTTACTTGGCGCGATGCATGTTACAGTTCGCTTCGCTAAGCTTGATGATAAAGAAGCAAGTGGGATATGCTTACGTCCTTTGAAGATAATATCAGCATGAATTTCGTCTGCAACGACGGTCACATCATACAGTTCGCAAAGCTTGCCGAGTTTTGTTAACTCATCTTCTGTCCATACGCGCCCAATCGGATTGTGCGGACTACAGAGAAGCATTAATTTTACACCTTGCTGAAATTGTTGTTCTAGCTGATTAAGGTTCATTTTATAAACGCCGTTTTCGATCTGTAATGGATTGGCGAGTATTTGGCGTCCATTCGCTGTTACCATTTCGAAAAACGGCGGATATACAGGCGGCTGCACGATTACGGAATCTGCTTGTTCTGTGAAAGCTTGCACAGAAGTACTAAGTGCAGGAACGATGCCAGCGCTAAAGACAAGCCATTCTTTTTCAATGACCCAATTGTATTGTGTTTGTACCCAATGACAAATTGCTTCTTTTACTTGTTCACTTGTAGTGTTATAACCGAAAATAGGGTGTTGTAAACGTTTTGTTAAAGCATCTTGAATTGGTGAGGGAACAGGGAAGTCCATGTCTGCAATCCAGGCATGAAGAAGTTCCTCGTTTTTATGTGTATCCCATTTAACGGAGTTTGTTCCGCGGCGATTTATCATTTCGTTAAAGTTCCCCATATTTGTTACTCCTTTCAATAATAACTAAAAAAACTGAATGTTCTTCCATTTCTTCTAGCATAGCTGATATGATACGATAAAGAAAAGTGGAAAATAAGAAAAAGGCGGGAAGCGTATGGGAACATATGAGAAGATGATAGACTTTGTGAAGCAGTGGGATCCGTTTCAAATGGGCGCGGAATTTTATGAAACAGAAGCAAGTGACATCGTCTACATTGTAAGTACATTTGATGACGCAAAATATATCGCAAAAAAAATACAGCACGTTTATTTAATATCATTTGATAGGACGTTACCGATTGAAAAATGCCAATGGCTAGCAGAACAATTGTTATTATTAAAAGGCGGCGGTAGCTGTAGTTTATAGTTTTTTCTGTAGAGGCGGATATCGAAAAGTTTATGAATGTGAACTTTTTGATATCCGCCTTTTGTTTTCTTAATTTGCTAGGAAGGTCATAATCTCTTCGCATACATGCTCTGGTTTTTCTTCAGGTAATAAATGTCCTGTGTTTTCATAAGAAATAAAGTGTGAATAGGGCAAATCATTGTGCAAACGGTGTCCAACTTCAATAGGAACAACACGATCTTTTTCTCCCCAAATGAGCAAAGTAGGTGTTGTGATTGCTTGTAACTCTTTTGACGTTAAGTCTCCTTCGCGATCTCGAATCATGCGGGTTAGTGCCGGAAAGATGCGATTATCATAAAAAGGCGCTGCATAACCTTGCATCATTTCTTCATCGATTAAAGAGTGATCGTGAACTACATTCATTAAATTATGGATGATGCCTCGCCTTACAATCCAATTCTTTACGTATAAATGAAAGAACGGTAAATAAGAAGTATAGATAAGCGGCAGTTTCGCTCTTGATAAATAACTAGAACTGCATAAAAGAACCGTCTTTTGAATGAAGTCAGGCCGCAATTTGTTTATATATAACGCAATTTGTCCCCCCATCGAATGTCCTACTAAAATAACATTTTTTGTCTGTAAATGTTCCATAAGTTCAATGACAATCGTTGCGAGGTTCTGGTAAGAATATGTGAAATGATAGGATTTATCGCTTTTTCCAAATGGCGGTAGGTCCAGAGCAATCACGTTCCCTTGCTTTGTTAAAAGGGGAATGAGACGCCGATAGCTAAATGTTGAAGAGAGAAATCCGTGAATTAAAACAAATGTTGGCCTTTCTTCGGCATTGAAAGACTGGTAGAGCTCATAATGAATCGTCATCCCTCTTGTAGAAAAGGTGAAGTGAGGGAGTTGAACTTCGTTTTCCATCTTCATCACTCCGTTGTTTTTTGTTCATATCATCTCCTTTTTAGGTAGGAATTATCCTAGAGGACCGCGAAGGAAAAGCAGTAGTAATGCGGAATTTTTTATAGGGGAATAAAAAGTTTTTTGTAATAAAGGAGAGTTCATAATGAACAGTGATTATCAAACACGAATGGAAACGGTTATAAGATATATTGAAGACCACTACGCTGAAAAAATTGATCTTGATTCATTAGCCCAAGTATCACATTTTTCTAAGTATCATTTTAGCCGGATTTTTAAAGCGATTATCGGTGAAACCCCAATTTCATTTGTGAATAAAAAACGTCTTCAAAAATCGATATACTACTTAACAGAAACGAATAAATCAATATTAGAGATAAGCAGTCTCTGTGGTTTTGAATCAGCCTCGACATTTCATGCATTGTTTAAAAAACACTTTCATGTCGTTCCTACTGATGTTAGGAAAAATAATTTTCATCATAGCAATATTTCGTTATATATGAGCAAGAATCAAGAAGAGATGTCCACCTCCGTTTGCTACGCTAATGATAGCAACAATAACTTGTTAAGGAGGATATGGACTATGAACATTACGATTAAGGAATTACCTGATTATGAAGTAGCGTATGTGAGACACGTTGGGAGCTATTTAGAAACTTTTCATGCATGGGGGAAATTAGGAGAATGGGCACATAAACATGGAATTGATCAAACAAAATATTCGATTGGAATTTCATTGGATGATCCTAATTTTGTTGATGAATATGCTTGTCGCTATGATGCATGCGTAACAATTCCGAAAGACTTCCGCAAAGAAGATCACGATGTTATACAATATAAAACTTTGCAAGGCGGCACTTATGCTTTGTATCAGTTTTATGATACTCTCGATAAATTTGCTCTTGCTTATCAAAGCATTTTTGGACAATGGCTCCCTAATAGTGAGTACGATGCAGATGATAAACCGTGCCTTGAATTTTGTATGAATAACCCGGCAACTGATCCAGAAGGGAAGGCTAAGGTTGACTTGTACATTCCTATTAAAAAAGTAGTATGAATCGACTACTAGTATGTTGAATATCGTCGAAGAATCTTTAAATCGTGTCGAAGCGCTGATATATTATAAAAAGTGGTCGATATATCGTGAAAAGCGCCGATATATTGAAAAGAACGGTCGATAACGGGAAAAAGGAATGCCTCCAAAGGTACTTATGTGCCTTTGGGGGCAGTTTGTTTCTCATTATTTTAGTTCATTCACAACGTTCGGCGGTGTATGCCCTTGCAGTCCAGCTACTAAATTTTTTGCTGCTGTCATTGCCATAGTCCGGCGTGTTTTTAACGTTGCCGACCCAATGTGAGGGAGCGTTACGGCATTTTGTAAAGATAACAATGGGTTATCCTTTTCGATTGGTTCTTGTGTAAATGTATCAATGCCTGCCGCAAAGATTTTCTTTTGCTGCAATGCTTCAATTAATGCAGTTTCATTTACTGTTTTCCCGCGGGATGCATTAATAAAAATAGCTGTTTCTTTCATCAAATCAAATTCTTTTTCTCCAATTAGATGATATGTTTCTTCTGTTAATGGTGTGAGAAGAACGATAAAATCTGCGCTTTGCAGTAACGTTTCTAATTCGCAATATGTTGCGCCGAGTTCTTGTTCTGCTTTTTCTTTTCGGCTTCGATTGTAGTATAAAACATCCATATCGAAGCCGAATTTTGCGCGTTTTGCAACGACTTCACCGATGCGCCCCATACCGATAATTCCGATTGTTTGGTGGTGAACATCTAATCCGAAATGTTCTTTTCCAATTTCCCCATTCCACTCTCCTGATTTTACGTAACGATCGAGTTCACAAACGCGGCGCGATGCCGATAACATTAACGCAAAGATAAGATCAGCGACAGTATCATCCAATACGTATGGTGTATTCGTTCCGATTACGTTTCTTTGCTTCATGGCTTCGGTATTGAAGTTATCATAACCGACAGAAATGTTACTTACTACTTTCAACTGCGGAGCTGCTTCGAGTAGTTCATCATCAATAATAGCCCCAAAATTTAATAGTCCTTGTTTATCTTTTACTTTCTCTAATAAGATGTGGCGCGGGATTTTTTCATTACCATCCCACTTCTCGTATTCATAATGCTGTCCAATATATTCTTCAACAAATCTAGGCACTTTTTCTGCAATGTAGACTCTTTGTTTCATAGATCCAGCCCCTCTCTAAATGTATTGTCACATAATTCCTTAAAAAAATCTTCTTTTCAAATCGGAAAAGCTGTCTGTATAATTTAGAAATATCCAAAAAGGAAAGGGAGATTGTGATGACAGAAAAAGAATTAGAATTGTTAGCTTGTCTTGAAAAAAGTAGCCGATTATCTGAAGAAACATTAGCCAAAATGTTAAACATAGATGTAGAAGAAGTAATAGCAATCCTTGAGAAATTAGAAAGAGAAAAAGTGATTGTCGATTATGTAACACTGATTGATTGGACAAAGGTGAAAGAACATACAGGTCTAACGGCAATGATTGATGTGAAAGTTACACCGAAGCATGGTGTTGGGTTTGATGCGGTAGCGGAACAAATTTATCGATATCCAGAAGTGAAGTCTGTGTATTTAATGTCAGGGACATATGACCTTTCTATTACAATAGAAGGAAAAGGGATGGCTGAAGTGGCAACGTTTGTAGCAGAGAAGTTAGCGACAATTGAATCTGTCGTATCAACGACAACACATTTTATTTTGAAAAAGTATAAACATGAGGGAATTATATATGAAAATAAAGATGATGATAAACGAATTGTGGTGACTCCATGAGTAAATTTGAACTATCAAAAGTAGCACAATCTTTACAACCATCCGGTATTCGTAAGTTCTTTGATTTGGCTGCCGGTATGAAAGGGGTTATTTCATTAGGTGTTGGAGAGCCTGACTTCGTGACGCCTTGGAATGTAAGACAAGCATGTATTCGTTCGTTAGAAGAAGGATATACAGCATATACAGCGAATGCTGGGTTATTAGAGCTGCGCGAAGAAATTTCAAAATATTTACACAAACAATTTTCGGTCGATTATGATCCGCAAGAAGAAATCATTGTAACAGTTGGGGCGAGTCAGGCGTTAGATGTGGCAATGCGCGCCATTGTTAATCCTGGTGATGAAGTCATTATTATTGAACCAAGTTTTGTATCGTATGCACCGCTTGTTACGTTAGCGGGCGGAGTACCGGTACCTGTGTCTACATCTTCAGAGGATGAATTTAAAGTGCAGCCAAGGCAGATTGAATCGGCGATTACATCGAATACGAAAGCAATCTTATTATGTTCTCCAAACAATCCGACTGGAACGCTCTTAAATAAAGAAGAATTAGAGAAACTTGCTGTGATTGTCGAGAAATACAATTTAATTGTTTTATCAGATGAGATTTATGCTGAGCTTGTTTACGATGAAACATACACAAGTTTTGCAAGTGTGAAACATATGCGGGATCATACGATTTTAATCTCTGGTTTTTCAAAAGGCTTTGCGATGACAGGCTGGCGCCTCGGTTTAATTGCAGCTCCAAAGCATTTTGCGGCTATTATGTTAAAAATTCATCAATATTCAATGATGTGCGCGCCGACGATGTCTCAATTCGCAGCATTAGAAGCATTGCGCTCAGGAGAACAAGAGGTTATTCGGATGCGTGAGAGTTATAAACAACGCCGAAACTTTATGACAACTTCATTTAATGAAATGGGATTAGATTGTCATATGCCTGGCGGAGCATTTTACGTCTTTCCTTCGATTCGTTCAACGGGATTATCTTCAGCAGAATTTGCAGAACGTTTATTGTTAGCAGAAAAAGTCGCTGTTGTACCTGGAAGTGTATTTGGTGAGAGCGGAGAAGGATTTATTCGCTGTTCGTATGCAACGTCACTTGAACAGCTTATGGAAGCGATGAAACGTATGAAGCGGTTTGTAGAGAATGAAAAAAGGACAAAACGTAATACGTTTTGTCCATAAAAGGGGGGGAATACTAGAAAGCCATGTGTTAGTATTTTATCCCCGTATTTGAAGATTTATACATCTTTAAGGAATTTTTTTCATGAATTTTGAATGAAACCCAACTAGGTGGTATAATTTACTAATACAAAAGGTAAACATATGGGAGTGTTTCTTATGTTAAATCAATATACAACTGGAGTGGTTGTGAAGGGAAAAGTAACAGGGATTCAAGATTACGGAGCATTCGTTGCATTAGATGAAGAAACGCAAGGACTTGTACACATATCTGAAATTACAAATGGGTATGTAAAAGATATTCATGATTTTTTAAAAGTTGGGGATGAAGTGGAGGTAAAGGTACTTTCAGTTGATGAGAAGAACGGAAAGATGAGTTTGTCATTGAAGGCTGCCAAGCGAAAACAAGGGAAAGTACGTATTCCAAATCTGTCCGCAAATGGATTTAACACATTACGAGACAAGTTAACAGAGTGGATTGAAGAATCGCAAATTACAAAATAAAAGCAGGGAGTTATGCTCCCTGCTTTTATTCGTATTACATTATGATATGAAGTAATCAAACGTTTCTTTTACTAAGATTGTAATCGAAATAAAGAAACGTCCGTATGTCGGAAGGTATGCACATCTCCACTTGTTTATAAATAAGCGGAGACGTGTGTTTTATAATATCATAAGTTATCGAACTTGACGTGCTTCTGGGTGTGTTCCAAGCTCTTCAGAAGGTTTAAATAATAAACCAAGGTTAATTAAACCTGAAATACCTACAATGCCGTAGATAATTCGAGCAAGTGCTGTATCTTGTCCGCCAAAGATAGCTGCTACTAAATCGAATTGAAAGAAACCAATGAGTCCCCAGTTTACTGCGCCAATAATCGTAAATACTAAAGCGATGCGTTGTAATGTACTCATTTTAAGCAGTCCCTCCTTAAATGATGAAGCACAAACGAGCTATGCTTACTCGCTTAATCAAGCTTCCTTTATAGAATGGATACCTTTTGTCCTTCTTATACAAAAAAATTTAATTTCTCATCGAAAAAACAGGAGTTATGACAATTTTGTAAAAAAAACGAAATGAGTACGCTTACAATTCGTAGTTCGCTTGATTTACAACGGTGGTTTCGCTAAAGTGAAGACAGAAATACATATACATACTGTATTGGAGGCAAAAAAAATGAGCACACATGTAACGTTTGATTATTCAAAAGCATTATCGTTCATTAATGAACACGAGCTAACATACTTACGTGATGCAGTAAAAGTATCACATCATGCAATTCATGAAAAAACAGGAGCAGGGAACGATTTCTTAGGTTGGATTGAACTTCCCCTTGCATACGATAAAGAAGAATTTTCTCGCATTCAAAAGTGTGCGGAGAAAATTAAAAATGACTCTGACATTTTACTTGTTGTTGGTATTGGTGGTTCTTACTTAGGAGCACGAGCAGCGATTGAAATGCTAAATCATTCCTTCTACAATATACTGTCTAAAGAACAGCGTAAAACTCCACAAGTGCTATTTGTGGGACAAAACATTAGCTCCACTTATATGAAAGATTTAATGGATGTATTAGAAGGTAAGGACTTCTCGATTAACGTTATTTCCAAATCAGGTACAACAACAGAACCTGCAATTGCATTCCGTGTTTTCCGTAAGTTATTAGAAGAGAAATACGGAAAAGAAGAGGCGCGTAAACGCATTTATGCAACAACAGATAAAGCACGTGGTGCTTTAAAAACATTAGCCGATGAGGAAGGATACGAAACATTCGTGATTCCAGATGATGTTGGCGGCCGTTTCTCTGTATTAACACCAGTTGGTTTATTACCGATTGCTGTAAGTGGTTTAAATATTGAAGAAATGATGCAAGGTGCAGCGGCAGGTCATGATGATTTTGCAAAATCAGAGCTTGAAGAAAATCCAGCTTACCAATATGCAGTTGTACGTAATGCTTTATATAATAAAGGAAAAACAATTGAAATGCTTGTGAACTACGAACCAGCACTTCAATATTTTTCTGAATGGTGGAAACAATTATTTGGTGAAAGTGAAGGGAAAGATCAAAAAGGTATTTTCCCAGCTTCTGCAAACTTCTCAACTGACCTTCATTCTTTAGGTCAATACATTCAAGAAGGACGTCGTGACCTATTTGAAACAGTTCTAAAAGTAGGAAAATCTACACATGAACTAAAAATTGAATTAGATGAGAACGATTTAGATGGATTAAACTACCTTGCTGGTGAAACAGTAGACTTCGTTAACACAAAAGCATACGAAGGAACATTACTTGCACACAGCGATGGCGGCGTACCAAACTTAATCATAAACATTCCTGAATTAAATGAGTATACATTCGGTTATCTTGTATACTTCTTCGAAAAAGCATGTGCGATGAGCGGCTACCTACTAGGCGTAAATCCATTCGACCAACCAGGCGTAGAAGCATACAAGAAAAACATGTTTGCGTTGCTTGGAAAACCAGGATTCGAAGAACTAAAAGCAGAATTAGAAGAGCGTTTGAAATAAGAAAAGCGGAGCCGACTGTTTAGGCCTATCGGCTAAGGTTCTTTCGCACAGAAAGTGTTTTTTACTTTCTCGTGCGGAAGGTTCTTAGACGGGAGGGCCTAGGAGGCGTAGCTAGACAAAGAAAAGCGGAAGCGGCTCGTTTAGAATGGGAGGTGGATGGAGCTCCTGACGTAGAGGCGTTTTCTGCCTCGCAGGAAGGCGCGAAGCCACCGAGCATTCTAGCCGCTGTAGCTGGACAATAAGAAAAGTGAAGCTGTTGGGACCATCCCAATAGCTTTTTTTGTGATGAATTTTCGTCGAATCATGTCGAGGAATCTTTAAATCATGTCGAAGCGCCGATATATTAGAAAAGTCGCCGATATATGCTGTGTTTCCGCCGATATATTGAAAAAAGCGCCGATATATGGAGTGCGAATGGGGTATGCTAAAAAAAATTAGAAAGGATGATCCATTTGATTCGAATTCATTCGAAGTTAGAAGGCCAGACTTTCGTACTTTTTCAATTGGAAGAAACATTAAAGCCGCTTGGCTATACAATCGGTGGAAATTGGGATTATGAGAAAGGCTGTTTCGATTATAAAATAGATGAAGAGGAAGGATATCAATTTTTACGATTGCCCTTTACAGCTGTTGAAGGGGAGCTTGATGTAAATGGAGTTATCGTTCGCCTTGATACACCGTATCTTCTTTCGCATGTGTATCAAGACGAATTAGATGATGAAGTGAATACATTTGCAGCAGGGATGACGTCTTTTGATCAGTTTGCAGAACCGAAAGATCCAGATGGAGATATTCAAGCAAAATATATTGATATTGGAAAAGCTTTAGTTCGGGAATTGGAAGCATATCTTCTTAATGTTTAATGACAATCAGTAAATCAGTTTTTTTCAGAGTAAATGAATGGACAGGATTTATATGATAGTGCTCGTCACGCTGTAGACCGAGTAAGAGTATATTTTGTTTTAATAAAGCGCAGTTACAGTATTCGAATGTTTCACCATCATATTGCTCTGGAACGTGCAGGAGCTGTAATTTATTCGCAGTAATTTCATTGTAAATTGTAAATAGTACTTCTGAAATCGAAGGAAATAATAAGGAAGCGGCAAATACATAACTCGTTAATTTATTTCCTTCAATAATCTCTGTCGCACCGGCTCGTTTCGCATTATGAATTTGATCCGAAGTTAACATTTCAACAATACAATATATATTTGGATTTAATCCTTTCGCCGTTAAGATGGTTAAAATAGACTGCGTATCAGCAGAACTCTCGCTTTTTTCTTTGTCAGCTGTAATCAAAATAGTATGTGCAGTACGAATATTTGCTTTGAGTAAAATTTGATCATGATGAGGACACCCCTTAATAAATTGTAGATGATGAAATGATTTTGGCAGCAGAGGGAGTGTCTCATCTATAAGAACGATATCAAGATTTGGTTGTAATACGCGCATTTGGCTTACTACGTGTTTTACTCGTTCGTTCCAGCCGACAACAATCATATGTTCATGGCAAGAGGCGGCCTCCTCACCTTTTATTTTCATATATTGTTTACTAATCATTTCGGTAGCAAATGAAACCATATAATAAGAACCAAATCCGGTTCCTAACAAAATGAGAATAATTGCGAGAATTCTTCCTTGTACACTATGAGGAACGTAATCGCCGTATCCAACAGTAAATGTTGTGACAAGTGCCCACCATATACCGTCGAACCATGTTTGAAAGTGAACGGGCTCTAATTTGTGAATAAGAAATCCAAAGAAGAGAATGAATAAGGTAATTAATGTGACTAGTCGTAAAATAATAGAATTGCGAAATGTATCTAGAATACTGCTTCTTGCATTCAATGTTTGTAGCTCCTCCCGCATCAATAATAGTTATGTAAAACACCCACTGATGTTTATATTGTTGCCATTATGAAATAAAGAAAAACCCCCTCATTCATGAGGCGGTTCCTAGATACTTTCTACTTCGGTTTTTTGGACGCTATCAAGCTGTTGAATTGCATAGTATACATTAGCTGTACGTATTTTTTGATCAACAGAGAGTTTCATTTGTAGAAAATGAGCCCCATTTTCTAATGTTTTAAGTTTCATATTTTTAACTTTTATATCCATTTTTTTTATATCATCAATGACGATAGGGATATTTTCCATACTATTTACGACAAGATTCACCGCAATGTCGCGCTGCCTAAGGGATTTTGGGCCTAAAATATTCATAACAAAAGGAATAAGTTCTACACTAATCATAAGGAAACACATGCCAGAAATAGCTTCTAAATAAAAACCAGCTCCCACTGCGATGCCAATTCCTGATGCTCCCCAAATCATAGCAGCAGTAGTTAAACCTGCGATACTATCGTTACCTCTACGTAAAATAACTCCTGCTCCTAAAAAACCAATTCCTGATACAACTTGAGCTGCTAAGCGGAGGGGATCCATAGTGATTCTGTTTGAGACAGAACTCGGTAGATTATAAGCTGCTTTAATTGAAACAATAGTAAGCAAACAACTTATTATAGAAATAACTAAGCAAGTTTTTAAACCTAACGGCTTTCGTTTTAGTTCACGTTCTAAACCAATTGCAAATCCTAAAATAGCAGAGAGGCCTATCTTTAGTAATAAATCGAAGTGTTCCAATTTGTATTCCTCCCCGTAATTTGATGTAATAGATAAACTGATATTTTTAGTATATGGTACAAGAAAGGAATGATGGACACTTTTTATAAAAAATATTGAAAAAAGGTGTTGCATTTCGAAAATCACCATGCTATATTAATAAACGTCGCTGATGCACGAAAGCAGAAAGCGAAATGAAAAAAAGAAGTAAAAAACAATGTTGACATCGAAAAACAAAGATGTTAACATGAGAAAGTCGCAAATGAGCGACGGACAAGTTCTTTGAAAACTGAACGAAACAAACAACGTGAAACGTCAATTTTTATTTATGATGCTAGACAAACACTTTATTGGAGAGTTTGATCCTGGCTCAGGATGAACGCTGGCGGCGTGCCTAATACATGCAAGTCGAGCGAACCAATTAAGAGCTTGCTCTTAAGAAGTTAGCGGCGGACGGGTGAGTAACACGTGGGTAACCTGCCTATAAGACTGGGATAACTCCGGGAAACCGGGGCTAATACCGGATAACATTTTGCACCGCATGGTGC
>NZ_FOLV01000032.1 GCF_900112415.1 Bacillus sp. 491mf | reverse complement strand
TAAGTTGTCTTTGCATATCATAACGATTGTAATTTTCTTTGTTTTGCTTATATTTCCGTTCTTTGTCTAGCAAGGCAGAATTATAGGTTTGACGACAATATTGTAACCAACGGTCTAACACTTCTTTTTGTGTTTCTGTTGGGAAGATTTCATATTTTTGATTCAACAACATTGTCATCCCCTCCCGTTCGTTTTGCCCTTATGTTTCGATGTATTGTTTTAGCATTTCTAATGGTGCACCGCCCACAGCCAGCAAACGATAACTTTGAGATCCAAATCATTCTTTACATACATTCTATCTAATTTGAGGAAATTCCTTTTTCAATCCTTTGGCTTACGCCAACCAAAATTCATCCCCTCCCTACTCATTGGGCTTCACCCTTCTCATTCCTTGAGGAAGGGGAATTCTTTTGGAAACATGTTAAAACAAAGGGAGCAAGCAAGTAGTGGTTATGTTGTATTCTGCATAGTAAGCATGTCAAAAAAAAATAAATGTAACAATATAAAAACCTATATACATAATATATACATCGTTTACTTTGTTATAAGGCGAGACTATTCCATACATAGCGTCGCTTTTACCCTACAATTTCATTAAAAAAGCGAAGAATATTTATCATTCTTCGCTTTTTTATTTGCTACATGTAATCGATTTTTTTATTGTAAAGGTACGAATTCAAAACCAGATTGATATGGCGGCGCAGAACTTCCCCATAATTTATCTTGATTTGAAAATGGTTGCTCTGAAGTCTCTAGCTCGAAATATGATGTAACGCCATACTCAGAATTTTGTGGATCTGCACTGTACCAATCACAAGGTCTGCCCATTTTATCTCTCAGGTAATCAGTTTTACCTGTTATTAAATTGATTTCCTGTGAATTTTGTTCCCAAACTGTTAACGTGCTTTTTGATTGGTCGCTAAAATAAATCCAGCCGCGATTCCCTGCATTGACATATTTTTTAGTTCCTCCTGCCTCAGCATTCGGTCCACCAATCCACATTGACATGGTAACTGGTGTATTATGTCTTATATATCCATCACTTTCTACCCCATCTGGAGCTTCAAAATTGATAGGTGTACCATAGTACTCATTACCTTTTGTATCCTTATGAGTCTCAGCAGTACCATAATAAGATTTATCTTTATACTGAATTACATAATGCCAACCCGCAAACTTCTCATAAGTTACCCCAAGTTTCTTCTGACCTACACCTGCATAAGCAGCATACCGAGGCTTACCATCCCAAATTTTACGTACCATTATATAATCTTTATTTGTCTTGACTGGATCTCCATAAATATCCAGTATACGATTGCCCTCAGCTGCATAAGCAGAATTTGTAGGAAAAACAGTTACGATTAAACTAAATAGTAATAATAAGACCGTAAGTATAGGTAGTTTTCTTTTCACGAACATATCTGAACTCCTCCTTATTTTCAAAAATGATTACGCTACCTTCCTGCATAATCTTAACATTAAGTTTTAAAGATGTAGATAAATTCAGGAACATATGTAAAATTGCATATTTATATACTTACAAAGGTGAAATTCTATCTGAAAAAATGGAAAATTCCTTTACAAAAAAATAGCAAAGGTTCCCTCGCTGAAATCGAGGAAGCCTTTGCTTGTTTCAAAAACACTTTAAGAGTGCTCAGCTTAGCTGGCAAAACAAGAGCAATCCATGGAGATATATTGGTTATACGATTTATTGTGCTAAAATTGCACCGTAATGCCCATCAACTGTAAGAGTAACAATTCCATTCTGAACTGTGTACGTTTTACCAGTCAATTTGTCTGTAACGATACTGCCATTTTGCATGCTGAGTTGCCATACAGGAACGGTTACACTATGACCGACAGAATCATTGTTAAGTACAACTGCGATTCTGTTTGTTGTGTCAAAGCGGCCATAGGAATAGATTTTATTTGTATCATCTGTTTGCAGCGTCATAAACGAACCTGTTCTTAATGCCGGGTATTGATTACGGATACTGATAAGTTTTTGCGTTAAAGCTACAGCACGATTAGAAGTATTCCCTTGTGACCAGTCAAACGTACGGCGGTTGTCAGGATCGGCGCCTCCCATCATGCCATATTCATCTCCGTAATAGATCGTTGGCGTACCAACATATGTCATTTGAAAAATAAGCGCTAAATACGTCTTCCAAATATCACCGCCAGCACGTTCGCCAAAACGTGAAATATCGTGATTGGATAAATGATTGCTCATCGCTTGCTGAACGTTTGCTGGATAATTCGCACGCGTCCCTCTTAACCAGTTGTCAAATTGAGAAGTAGATACGGAAGCCGCATTGCTATTGAAATCTTTTCCTGTGATCCACTGAGAAACTGGTTGTGTAAATCCGTCAAAGTTTGTGGTACTATCCCATTGGTTCCCTTGATTTGTCCAAGAATTTGCATTTCCCCAGTATTCGCCAAATATTGCTGCATTCTCGTTTACAGACTTCACGGCACTTCGGAATTCAGACCAAATTTGGTGATTCACCAAACTACTACCATTTCCTCCACCAGCATCTGCACCGCCAGCATCTGTATATTGAGGTGCATCTAATCGCCAGCCATCAATGTTATACGGGGCTTTCAAATACGTTTTTGCTACGGAATCACTATTGCCATATATTTGCTTTCTTACTGGTGATCCACTCGCTCCATAATCTAGCTTCGGCAAACTGTTGAATCCTAAAAAGCTAGCATATGTATTCGGCCAAGACTGGAATGTATAATAATTAGACCATTGGCTCGATTTCGACTCAAAAGCGCCTAAAGAGGAAGATTGATTGTACTTATCAAACCATGAATGAGTGTCTCCGGTATGGTTAAATACACCATCCAACACTAAATACCCCTTTTGTCCGCTTGCTGTACTATGAACATTCGATGATAGCGTTTGCAAAGTTTCGTTTGCCCCAAATGCAGGATCCACATTCATATAATCTTGTGTATCATACTTATGGTTAGAAGGAGATTTAAAAATTGGATTTAAGTAAATAATGTTCGCTCCTAATGTTTGTTTAATGTAACCGAGCTTCTGATTGACTCCCGCCAAATCACCGCCGAAGAACACAAGGTTGTTCGTATGACCAGGATTAGCATAAACACTGCTTCCCCAAGCTTTTTTCTCCGTTGATGCACCGTCATAAGTGTATGCATTCGTTTGCACATCATTCGAAGAATCACCATTATAAAAGCGGTCAGGGAAAATCTGATACATCACACCGTTTTTCATCCAATCCGGCGTTTTAAAATTCGGGAGAACATAAAAATCACCTGATGATGGTTCAGATGTAGAAGGGCCGTTCGCATTATACCAAACAGAAGAAGACCCATCAGTAATTTGAAAACGATAATATTTTCGTGAAGGACTAGCCAGGATTGTTCCTTGCCAATAATCAAACGTCCCCGTAGAATCGCCCGACGCCCACGACATCGGAATAACATGGAACGCTCCGTCAGCAGTATCATAATACTTTATATTGACACCGGTAATATCCCCTTTAAACGTCCGGAATTTCAGCGTCACACTTTGAGCAGATGTCGGTTCTGGCGCGCTATCATAAACAGGACCTTGGTCATGGAATAAACCATTCCACTCTACATTGTTGTCGTTAGCGGCAGCATAAGCCGATGATGAAGCTGGCGTGTACAGTAAAGATGTCCCTAAAACAAGTGAAGATAATGCAATCGTTTGCATAATAGAGCGTGCTTTTCTATCTTTCTTTACTTTTCTCATCACAAACCTCCTGGAATGTAAGTGCTTTCATTTTTATTATATAAGGAATCTAGTAAAAGTAAATGAATTTTATATTAATCTCAAAAACGCTATTCTTTCGTGTATGTGCTTAACAAAAGAATAGCGCTTTTTTACATATAAGGAATAGTCTAAATTACCACCTGAATAATAATAAGACAAAAAAATTCCTGTATATTTTTTATTTAGACTCAAGATCTTTTGTGAATGAATTACAATAAACTTCTCACTTCACATAGTTCGGATTAGATGGTTTAATGAATTTCTTAACTTGCAGCCTCTGTAGTAATTTCCACCCCATAAACCCAACTAAGAGGCCAACCAAATCTAAAATAAGACCAGTAGTGCTAAAAGTACCTACTAGCATGACAATATACAACAACTCAATGCTTAAAGTTAATTTAATAAAGAGCATAAAAGCTGCTTTAAAAGAACGGAACCTATGAAATAAAATCGGAATTAAAAATCCCAATGGAATCATTAAGATAATGGGTTTAACTGCATGAGCTATCCAAAAGCCAGGTATGTTATACAGAAAAAGGGTATAGAAAGGTGTAATATCAACAAAAGTGCGAAGCAACCACATCACATCATGATTTCTTGAAAATTGCTCAATAATCCCAAGAAACCACTCACGACCAGCGCTATTTCCTAAGTACTCATACCAAATAAAGAATAATATATAAGGAACAAATAAAGACCATGCAAAACGCTTTATGAACTTTTCATATGGAAAAATAGATTTTTGAAGTTCTCCGCCAATAAAATTTGGTTCTCCAAAATGTTGTATGGCTAATTGTTTTGCCTGTTTTGCAGACATCCCTTTTTTAATATATTCTTCTTTTAAACTATTGAGGTGATCGAGCAATTCTAAAGATAGTTCTTCACGAGCCGCCTTATCTAGAGCAGTTTTTTTTACAATACGTTCTATGTAATTTTCAAATTCTTTCATGCAAATTCTCCCTTCCTGCAAGCTTGAATAAGCGCAGTAATTTGCTCCCAATAATTCAGCTTCTTCTCTAGTTCTTCCTTGCCAGCTATAGTAATACGGTAAAATTTTCTTTTTTGTCCTGTTTCTGATTCTCCCCAGTAAGATTCAATCAAATTCTTTTGTTCCATTCGTTTGAGTGCTGGGTATAGTGTACCTTGACTCATATGGTAAACATCGTTACTTTGTTCTTTAAGTTTTTGAATAATTTCATAACCGTAAGTATCATCGTGAGAAATTATAGAAAGTACAAGTATATCAATACTTCCTTTCATCATCTCTTTATCCATTTTTCCACCCCCTAACATACATCGTAACACGACATATGTCGTAAAACAACATAAAGACACTTTTAGTAACCTAATTTCATGAAAGCTTTATTTTAATCGCCTTGGGTATGTGTACCTATCTTAGGTTGATCGGCGGCAGGACCCCATGCCATCAAACTAAGAAAAGCAAATACCCCAAAATAAAAAAATTGACATCTCCTGGTGAAAATGTACAATTTTCTTGTTTTTGGGTATTTCTGTTGATAGTAATGTATGGTGAACCCTATTAGTTATTCATACGACTTTTATGAAAATAAAACAACAAGTTCCCAATAAATATAGTGGTCCAACAAATTCTCTGAAGCCATTTCATCATAATAGATTCATCTGAAAAAAAGTCAAAGCTACTATAATAACAGCACCAACCATCAAAAGTATATGTAATACAGGATGAAATTCCCTTCGTGACATTTAATATCACCACATTCTTGCTTATATTTATCTATAAAAATAATAATATATCAAATTTACAAATTAAAGAAAAAACCAAAATTTTACTTCCTATATAAATAACCTTTGATATTAATGGTTTAAAAAACATTAAATTAAGGTGAAAGAGGAAATACAAACCAAAGAATAATGATTACTAAAATTAATAAACCTATTTTTTTCTTATTCATTAAAAGCCCCTTATATTCCATACATTGACAATATATGGATATTTTAATATACATAATGCATTTTTACTAGGCTTTTTATTACAAATAGGTTTTCTTTGTTTGCTTTTTAGTATTTACAGTTTTGAATACGATTAATTATTTTTATGAATGTAAATTTATATTTAAAAGTTTACTTTCAAAAAGGGGCAATAAAAAAAACAGTAGTGCATAAAATCACTACTGTTTTTCTATTGTTTCTTGCAAGTGAATTATTTAAATTCCTGTCTATATAATTTAAACGAATAAATAGCTCCAACGAAGAATACAACGGCTTCAAATAATATGAAGATTTGACGGAAATTTTCAATATCTTTACCAACTAAAGAAATAAATATAGCATTCATTATAATTTGAGTAGAAAACATACGAGAAATAATTTTAAGATAAATACCATTTGTTCTTTCATCTGGTTGACCAAATTTTTTGCTGATAATGAAAAGTGCAATTAATGAACCCAAAAATAGAACTGCAGTAAATCCTACAACGATATTGAAATTGTTTGTGCTTTCTAACATCCATTTGTTTAATAGATCAATCATTATTATCTTCCTTTCCTACATAAGAGAATATTTCGTTTATATCAACTTCAAAATAATTTGCTATTCGATATGCTAACACCAGTGAAGGAGAATAATTGTTCTTTTCCATAACAAATATCGTTTGTTTAGAAACTCCAACAGCATCAGCTAAATCTTTTTGTGACATTCTTTTTAATACTCTATATTCATACACTTTATTCGTTATAGAGTCTCCATGTTTTTCCTTCATAGTTAACACCTTCCTTTCCTAACACCTATATTAAACTTATTTTATAAAAAAGTAAAGTTTAATTATACAAAAGATAAAAATTTTTATATAAATTAAAAGAAATCCTATATATATTTTGAATTTAAATTTTATAAAAGAGTACCGGTACATCGCCACCATGCTAAGAAATTTATTATTTTCTAAAACAACAAATGAACTAGATTCCCATAGACAACTAAAAAGAGATAAAATTTTCGTTTTTGGGGTATTTAATTTCGTTAGGTTGATAGGCATGCGGCAGGACCCCTTATACAAAAAAAGAGCCAATCCTCACTCAGATCAGCTCTTTCCTTTATTCCTTATTCTCCTACTAACTGTGATTGTACATACGCATAAATAAGCGCCTCTGTATGCGCAATCGATGTCTCATGTGTACGCTCATAAGCATGAGAAGCATCAATACCAGGACCAATTAATCCATGCTTCACATCTACTCCGGCGCGGATTGCTGCTGATGCGTCAGATCCGTAGAATGGATAGATATCCACTTTATATTCGATATTATTTGTTTTCGCAAGTTCTACTAAATGTTTGCGCATTGCATAATGGTATGGACCGCTCGAGTCTTTCGCACAGATCGATACAGTGTATTCATCTGATGCTTGACCATCGCCAAGTGCACCCATATCAACCGCTAAGTATTCTACTGTTTCTTCTGGAATATTAGAGTTACCGCCATAACCGATTTCTTCATTATTAGAGATTAAGAAATGAGTTGTATATGGTAGTTTCGTATTTTCGTCTTGTAATCTTTTAATCAATTGCAGTAAGATCGCTACGCTTGCTTTGTCATCTAAGTGGCGCGATTTAATGTAGCCGCTGTCTGTCATTTGAACGCGCGGATCAAATGATACGAAATCCCCTACTTCAATGCCAAGTTCGCGTACTTCTTCTGGTGAAGAGACACGCTCATCGATACGAATTTCAATATTTTGTTCGTCACGTTTTGCTTCTCCAGCATTTTTGTATACGTGGACAGACGTTTGATGGATTAAAATTGTACCAGTATACGTTTTACCACATGCTGTTTCGATTTCGCAATATTCTCCTTCTACCGCATTCCAGCGAAATCCGCCAATCATAGATAATCGTAGGCGTCCGTCCGCTTTCATTTCTTTTACCATTGCGCCTAATGTATCAACGTGAGCAGTAAGGAGACGTTGTTTCGTATCGTCTTCCCCTTTCACCGTTATAATTAGGCCGCCTTTATTGTTGCGCTTCGTTTCTACATTCCACTCTTTTACGTAGTCCTCAATAAAACGAATAATTGTGTTCGTATTTCCAGATGGACTTGGAATTGAAACAAGTTGTTTAATTAGCTCCATTGTGTCTTTTACGTTATGTACCATATGCTTTTCCCCTCTCTTTTATCGTTCTAATATTCAGTATAATAGAAAAATGACGAAATAGAAATAAAACGGAACTCCCATTGTAAACTTAAAAAAAAGATGAATCAAATTTCATGTCAAATAATGTTGTAACAAAAATACTGTATGATGCATAGCATGAATTATATACTGTATGACATATAGTAAATAAAAAGGGAGGTGGGTAAATGAGTACTTTATTGAATTCATTAACGACTGAGCTTAGGAGGGGAACGTTGACATTAGCCGTTTTAAGTCAATTACGAACACCCCAGTATGGATATTCACTTGTTCAGTTATTGGAGGAATCGGGCATTACCATTGAACAAAGTACCTTATATCCATTGCTTCGCCGATTGGAGAAACAGGAATTAGTGACGAGTAGTTGGGATACATCTGAGAGTAGACCCCGTAAGTTTTATGTTTTAAGTGAATATGGGTTAGAGATCTTTTTACAGTTAAAAAGGGAATGGCTTAAGAATTCGAAAGAGCTCTATAGCTTATTAAAAAAGGAGGAAGACGATGAATCTGATTGAGATTTATATACAAGAAGTTACTCGGAGGCTACCTGAAAAAAATCGTGAGGATATTGCGCTAGAGTTACGGTCAACCATTGAGGATATGCTGCCTGATGATTATAGTGAAGAAGATGTAAAGGCAGTTCTTGCAAAATTGGGGAATCCAGTCACAATGGCTAATGGTTATCGAGACTGGCCAATGCACTTAATTGGTCCACACTATTTTGAGGGATATGTGACGCTACTAAAAATGATTTTACCGATTGCCGCTGTCATTTCGTTAATCTCGGTGATTGCCGAACATTTTATTGGCTATGGCGGCGACCAAGCGGTTATAAATACTGTTTTTAGTCTTATAGGAAAAGGAATAGGGGGCATCATTGAAGTAGGGATCCACGTATTCTTTTGGCTAACACTTGTGTTTGCTATTTTAGAAAGAGTAGATAAAGGAAAAGATGGAGAGCCATTAACAGCAAGCTTTAAAAAATGGACACCTGATGATTTGAAGAATACCCCTAACATTCCTAAGAAAAAAGCGATTACGAAAGGCGAAGTATTTGGAAGTTTAATGTGGACTGCGATTTGGTCAACTCTTTATTTTTATACGAGTCATCTTGTAGGTATATATGAACGCGGCAGAGACGGACTTGAACTCGTGACCCTAACTTTTAATCAGAAAGTTTTACTTGGATATTGGCCAATCGTTCTTGTTGTAATTTGTTTCGAAGTAGCATTAGCTCTCTATAAATTAATACAAGGACAATGGACAAAAGGAATTGCAATTTGTAATACTGCACTCCAGCTTATCTCCACCATTGTATTCACTGTTATAGTAATAAATCCGAATGTGATAACCAAAGATTATATTACGTATATGGCTAATTTATGTAACATAACAGCTAATCAATTTGAAACATGGGTAGTTGGCGGTGGAATTTTCATCTTTATTTTATTTGCAGCAATCAGTGTATTTGATGGCTTCCGTAAGGCTAGAATTCGTTAATATATTCGCCTATTAAACTACCATCCAAAAACAATAAATAATTAAGTAGTCGTTATTCAACTATTGGGCGCATGCCAGCAGTTTATCTCCCACCAAACATTCTAGCCACTGGAACTGGATAATGCTTTCACCAAATTTTGAGGTGGGAGTATTACTGCCCACGAATAGCAGGATAAAAGGCATCGCATATACTGCGATGCCTTCTACTCTTCACTCACTTCTACTAAATACACACCTTTTTCAAATCCGCCGCGCTCCGCTTCTTTCTCCTGGCGAACACGCTCAACATCTTCTAACGTTACACCTTCTGCTTTTGCCAATGCTTTAATCACTTCTAATGCATCGGCTAATGAATCTACTGCATGCTCACGTTCTTGCATAGATGCAAACTCACGCATTTCCTCTATTCCAATTTTCGATAATTCTTTTATGTACTCTTGTTTACTTAATTTTTTCGACGTATATGTTTTACCAGACATTAAAATCATTTCTGGCACACGATCGCGGACGATTTTATTATAAACTGACATGAGGACACCTCCAAATACAAATTAAAAAGCTCTTTCTTTTTAGACGAGCGAGAACATCTGACCATGCACGCAGCGGTTAGTGCCTTTTTCTGCCATATGCAATATTTAAAACAAAGAGAGGAAGCAAGTAGCGACTTATGTGTGGGAACATTTAAATGGATTTATATACTTAAAAACACCCTAACTCTGCATAATATAAAAACCAATGTTTTTTTACACAAGCTGACGACATATAAATACTAGATGAAATATGACTTATTTCTGGAAAGAAATAATTTTCATATTCTTTCTCTGGCACACCGTAAAAAGCGCGGAGATGATCTGGCACAACACCGTCATATGGGTCTTCCATTCTCTCAATCTCACTTTGCATAGCTGCCTTTGGATTACCAGATAGAAACATTTCTGTTCGAATTGCTGCGGTTGGTGTGCGGTGTAACAGCACGTATACGAGTAACCATGCTACGATTATGATTATGCTTATTCTTTTTTGTTTTAAACTCATCCACTTCTCCTTCTATCATTCAAGAAAAAAGTGCTAACACCATTATACAAAAAAATGTGTTAACACTTTCTATTTTTATAAAACTTTTATTCCCCTTTAAACACCGGTGAACGCTTCTCTAAAAACGCGGTAATTCCTTCACGATGATCCGCTGTTCTTCTCATTGCGTATTGACCACGTTTTTCAAGCTCTAGCGTTTTTTCTAACGAAGGGCGGTTTAATTCAGCCAAAACTTGCTTCGTTTGAATCATAGAAGCAATTGGTTTTTGCAGCCATTCGCTAATTTTTTGTTTCACTGCATCTTGGAAATTCTCACCGATTACTTCATCAATCATACCAATCTCAAGCGCTTCGCTTGCGGATAATTTCTTTCCTTCCCAAATGATTTCTTTTGCCATATGCTCGCCAAGGCGTTTTTGTAAGAAGAAATGTCCGCCGCCATCTGGAATTAAAGCGATGCCAATGAAATTCATCGCAATAATAGATGAAATATCAGCCATTACGTAATCAGCTGTTAAGGCAATGCTAAGTCCAAGCCCTGCTGTAGGGCCATGAATCGCACTAATCACAAGCTTTGGCATTGTATACAGCGCTACAATAATTTCGGAAATAGTATTCATAATGCCGTCAAACGCACTTTCATCTCCGCTTGCTAACATCGATTTAATATCGCCGCCCGCTGAAAAACCACGGCCGTTTCCGCATAGCACCACAACGTGAACAGAACTTGCAGCTACTTCTTTTAATTTTTGTAGTAGTTCTTTTAACGTTTGCTCATCCAATGCATTTAGCACTTCTGGACGATTTAACATAATCGTCGCGACGCGCCCTTCATATTGTACAATTACTGATTCTGCTTTGCTTGAAACTGTCATAAACTCTCTCTCCTTCTATAATCTGTTATCCTTATATAATTATAGAAAGGGCTTTCAAAATCCTTCTTTTTTCTTAATTTTCTGTCGAATTTACTCGTAATTAACCTTCCATTTATTTACTATCTTACCAAAGTAGTGTATCGTATAAAAAAACTACATTCATTTCTTTAATTATGAAAGGGGACAAAATGAGTACCAAATTGATACAAAAGGAACATTATTTCACATATTTCTTTCTATTATTCATAGCACTGCAACCGGTCTTAGATTTATTAACATCACTGTCCATTCAAATGTTACATATGGATGCAACGTTAAGTATTGTCGTACGTTTTGGCGTGATGCTTCTTGCGATGATCTATCTATTTATTTATCAGAAAAATAAAAAATCTATCGTGTATATTTGCCTATTAGGCGTTATCATGACAGCTGGACTTCTTAATAATCTCGTTGTAAAACATCCCATTTCACTTGGAGAAGAAGTTAAGTTTATGGCTAAATGTATGTATCCAATCGTTATGTTGTTCGGATATATTCTTGTCTTTAAAACTTTGCGAGGCAAGCAAAACTCGTACGATACATTATTACGTTATTTCTTATATGCCAGTTTATTCATGAGTTTTGTCATGGTTATTTCCATCGCAACTCGAACAGACTATCAAAGTTATACGATCGAGAAAATTGGCTCGAAAGGATGGTTTTATGCCGCAAACGAAATCAGTGCCATTTTAGCTATTACATTCCCGGTTGTTGTCCTGTATTCGATTCATAAGACAACTTCTATTACACAAGCATACTACTGGCTTCCGACGATACTAGCACTCTATTCCAGTATTATGATCGGAACAAAGGTTGGATACGTATCTATTATTGTGACATTAGGAGTGGCACTATTCTTTTCGTTTATCGAATATATGATGAAGAGAGGCCGTCCGCAGCTCATTAATACAATTCTCGCCTTGATTGTATTAGGAGGCGTCATAATTGTAACGCCGTTTACACCCATCGCCAAAAACATGGACATTCACTTACAAATATATAATAAACAACAGCAAGAACAACAACCTAATAAACAACAACAAGAACAACAGCCTAATAAACAACAACAAGAACAACAGCCCAATAAACAACAAGAACAACGGCCTACTAAACAAGAAGAACGAACGTTAACAACTGGAGAAGTAAACAGTTTAATTTATAGTGATCGTGACAAATTTTTAAACATGCATAAAAAGTACTTTCAAGAAGCACCACTGTCACAAAAATTGTTAGGCATGGGCTATGCCGGCAACTATGAAGAAACACCAAAAGTGGTAGAAAGAGACTTCCATGACCTATTCTTCTGGTTCGGTATTATCGGATTCATCATATACATACTGCCATTTGTTTACTTCGGCATCAGGCTTATATTACGTATTCTCACAAACTTCAAGTCTATTATTACAGTAAAATATATGTTGCTTGGCACGGCAATCGCGCTTGCAATTGCCACCGCATTTACAGCTGGACATGTATTTGCTGCACCGGCTGTCAGCATTTTCTTTGTTGCCTTGCTCGCTTATCTGATTGTGGACTTACAAGCAGAGTGATATAATGAACCATCACATTATTAATTACAATTACGGAGGAACTATGCTAACTTTTGAAGAAAAATTAACGATTATTGAATCTTTTCCAGAGCTAGAAAGAAAAACTGTCTCTCTAGGACGCATTAATTTTCATTATGAAGAAAGCCGCCTAGACAAAAAGAATGTTGTATACCATTTACATCCGAACGGAAATGGGTTTGTCTATGCCGGGCATCTAAAAGGCTACAAAACGAACGATAAAGGAATGGTGAACATCCGCGATTTTTCAGCGGAAGAACTTCGCTCCTTACTTGAAAAATCAATTGTTGCCCTTTCACAAGAACCAGTAGAAGAAGTTGCAATTGCGGAGAACTTTCAAGAAGAAGAGTGGGTAAATGAGGACAATCATACCTTAACTCTTATTAAAGAAGATGAAGATATGTGGAACGTTTATGCTGGGATACAGTTAGATGGTACATTTAACTCTTACAAAGAAGCGGCACAATACCTTGACGAAGAAGGATTTACACGCAAGTAAGAAAGACGGGCCTGCACTATATCGGCGACTTTTCGAATATATCAGCGCTTTTCGCAATATATCGGCGCTTCGACACGATTTAAAGACCCTTCGACGATATTCGACTCGCAAGTAGAAGGAGGTGATCGAAACGATCACCTCCTTCTTTTATCCTAATAGCGCCAGAAGCTCACTTAGCTCCTCCTCAGTCAAATCACGCCACTTCCCTATCTCTATTCCATCTACTGTGATATTCATAATCCGAATGCGCTCTAACCTCGTAACAGTATAGCCAAACGCACGGCACATCCGGCGAATTTGCCGGTTCATCCCTTGTGTCAAAATAATTTTGAAGACACAATCACTGATCCGGTGTATCTCACACGGATTCGTTTTTCCATCGCGAATCGTTACACCGCCGGCCATTCCTTTTAAGAAAGCATCGTCAAATGGCTTATCAACTGTGACAATATATTCTTTCTCGTGACCATATTCGGAGCGCATTATTTTATTAACGATATCACCGTCATTTGTCATTAAAATTAATCCTTGTGATGCTTTATCTAAGCGGCCAATTGGAAAAATGCGTTCTGGATAATTAACAAAATCGATAATATTTCCTTCAATATGCTTCGCCGCTGTACAGGTAATCCCTACCGGTTTATTTAATGCAATATAAATAGGGTGCGTCTTCTTAGGAATCGGTTTCCCGTCAACAAGGACAATGTCGTCAGGCTCTACTTCTTGCCCGGGCTCACAAATTTTGCCATTCACGGTAATTCGCTTTTCGGCAATGAGGCGATTCGTTTCTCTTCTTGAATAATAACCTGTTTCACTAATGAATTTATTAATTCTCATGCAAAGTTCCTTTCCTTATTCACGCTTTTCCCATTTTATCATGAATGTACACGGCAAAAAAATGCTCAAAACCATTCTGAGCATTTCAATATTTTTCATGAACTTTCAACCTTGTAAGCTCCAATAGTACATCCAAAAGATAAACCAAAGAAACCAAAAGGTAGGAATTATATTGAACCATTTGATTAGCTTGTATTTTCCTCTTCGATAAAATATCCTTGCCAGTAGTGCTGTTACTATGACTGTTAAAACAAAACAAGGATACGAATAAAAAATGCACCGTCTGAAAATATCCTTTTCTGAACCTGGTGCATCAAAAATCATCCCCGTCATAATACCTGGAACAAATCCTAGCACAATTAATAAGCCGTAAAGCAGCTGCGTAGCATTCATTATATCTTTGACTCTTTTCTCCATCTTCCCACTTCCTCTATATCTTCTTGCATATCGCGGCAATACTGATCATGAGATCCTCAGATAGCTGAATATAACTTAAAAGAAAAAATATTCAAACGAAATATATGTATTTAGCATAACAAGTTAACAAGAAAAAGCACAGCCACAAAACTGCAGCTGTGCTTTTACGCTATCTTAAGATTTCTTTGCTTTCTTCAAAGATTCACGCAATACAAATTTCTGTAATTTCCCACTCGCATTACGCGGCAGCTCATTCGCAAATTCGTAACGACGAGGGCGTTTATAATCAGCTAACTCTTCACTTTCTTTACAGTAACGCTCTAATTCTTCTTCTGTTAATGACTCATCTTTCTTCACAACTACCGCAACAACGCGTTCACCCCATAGTTCATCTGGTTCACCAAGTACAGCTACGTCTAAAACACTGTCATGACTATGCAAGAAGTCCTCAATTTCACGCGGGTAAACATTCACACCGCCGCTAATGACCATGTCGTCAACGCGGTCCGCTACATATAGGTACCCATCTTTATCAAAATAGCCAAGATCACCAGAATGATACCAATCTTTATACATTACCTTTTTCGTTGCTTCTTCGCGCTTATGATATCCAGCCATCATGCTTGGCCCGCGTACAATGATTTCTCCCACTTCATAAGGTGCAAGGATATCGTCCGGTTCGGATGGTTCATCTTCATTTGACTTCACGATACGCACTTCATGACTAAAGCAAGGTGTACCCGCTGATCCTGCTTTTGTAATTTGATCTTCTTCTACAAGAAAGGCAACAACAGGGCCAAACTCTGTCATTCCATAAATTTGGACAAGATCAATATACAGACGTTCTTTACATTCTTTCACAAGCGCTGGCGCCATTGCTGCTCCGCCGTAAATTCCAATCTTCATCGAAGTTAAATCGTATTCTGTTAAATCTTCTTGCAGCAGCATATTCCACATTGTCGGCGCCGCAAAGAACGTTGTAATTTTCTCTTTTTGAATTATTTCTAACACTGATTTCGTATCAAAATGATGCAAAATCACATTTTTCCCACCAACTTGAATGCGCGGCAAAATACCAGCGTTCAATTCACCGCAATGATATAACGGCGCAACAACTAATCCAACGCTATCGCGTTTATATTTTAAATAATATGTACAAATCATACTATGCTCAGCCATGTCTCGGTGGCGGTGCAATACCCCTTTCGGATTCCCAGTCGTCCCGCTCGTATAAAGCATCGAGCAGTAATCCATTTCATCCACTTCAATGCCTGTCGGTTCTGCCTTTGCCTCATTTACTTTTTCATGATAAGAAACAGCAAAGGGCGGCGTGTCCTCTTCAATGTACCAAAATGAAGTTTGCGGAAAGTCACGTTCAATTAACGCAATTGTTGATTGAACTTCTTTTTCAAACACAACAACTTTAGAGGAAGCATCTTGTAATATGTAGGAAACTTCTTTCGCTTTCAAACGGAAATTAATCGGGTTAAAGATTGCGCCAATCTTCGCACAAGCGAGGTAAACCGTTACAAATTCATGTGAATTATATAAGTATACTGAAACGCAGTCTCCTTTTCGTACTCCTTCTGCAAGAAGAGCGTTTGCCGTTTTATTTACTTCCATATCCCACTGTTTATATGTAAAGCGAATGTTTTTTGCAGGTTCTACTAACGCTTCTTTCTGTGGATATTTTTGCACAGCTAAATCAAAAATTCTACCAACAGTCATGTACATGCCGCATATTCCCCCTTTTAATTTTCATAATTTTATGAATTCGTTCATAAATAGACATTTCCTGCTCATTTTTACTTCCTTTTTCTGATCATTCTCGACAACCTTTTACAAAGAAAAAAAGAAACCGCCAAACTGGCAGTTTCTTATCCGAATAACTCTTGTAAAATTTTAAGTTTATCTTCCGTATACTTTACATAACCATCATTATATGATTTTGGATCTTTCGGGTTCGCAAAGTGCGTAATCGCTCCCGTCTGTGGATGAACAAATTTACTTGATGCACCACAGCCCAGACCGATAATAGATTGTACTTCTTCCATAATGACAATGTTATAAATGCTTTCTTGACTTGGCATTGCATAGCCGACGTTCTCTAAGTTACCTAAAATATTCTTTTGACGATATAAATAATAAGGTACGTAATTATGCTCTTTCGTCCACTCTTCTGCTTCGCGCATCATCGCTGTAATCTCTTCGCGGCCTGCTACTTTATATTTACGCTTATTTTGCGTCATTTCAGAAGCACGCTTAAAGGATAATGTATGCACCGTTAACGATTCTGGCATAAGCTTTTCTGTTTCATCTAACGTATGCTTAAAGATATCTAATCCTTCACCTGGAAGACCGATAATTAAGTCCATATTAATATTATTCATACCCATTTCGCGAGCAAGATGGTACTTTTCAATCGTTTCTTCTACTGTATGATGACGTCCAATTGCTTTTAATGTTTCTTGATGGTACGACTGCGGATTAATGCTAATGCGGTCGATATTCCATTTATTTAACACATCTAGCTTCTCTGGTGTAATTGTATCGGGACGCCCTGCTTCTACTGTTACTTCACGAACTTGCTTTACATCTGGGAACGACTCATACATCTCTTCATACAACATGTCCATTTCTTCAGCTGTAATACTTGTTGGCGTACCGCCGCCGTAGTAAATCGTTGTTACTTTCACGCCTTTTTCTTTTAAAAACTTACCAATTTCACGAACTTCATAATGTAAACCGCCTAAGAATGAATCAACAGATCCTTGGCGTCCATTGATCGCATACGCTGGGAATGTACAATATGCACATTTCGTTGGACAGAACGGAATTCCAATATAAATACTTACTTCTTCTTTTAAACGATATAAATCTGAAACAACAGATAATTGACAATCGACAATGCGCTGCATAAGCTCAATTTTTTCATCATGAATTAAATAGCTTTCACGCAGTTCATGATGTGCTGCTTCTTTTGTCATACCGCTTTGCAACATTTTATGAAGAAGCTTCGTTGGGCGCACACCTGTTAAGATTCCCCACTTTTGTTCCACGCCTGTTAACTGCTGAAGAACAGACAAATATACATAAGAAACAACATGTTTCACTTGCTTCATACGTTCCTTTTCTTCTGTAAAGGACGATAAATCTTTAGAAAACGTCCCTTCATACACGTTTCCAGTCTCAATTTCTGTTAAACGAGCAGAAGCCGTCACATTTCCTTCTATTTTTATATCAACAATGACATTTGCATCTTCCTGTTCAAATGCTACCGTACTTTCTTCAAAAAATAAGCCGCTAATATTTTGAAGCGGACGTAAAAAACGATCATCTTGTAACGTTTTAATTGAAATTAACAACAATCATCACCTTTTCTATTTTCAAACTTCCTTTAGTTTACTTGAAGGGTGATAGGAGGTCAACAAGGAACTACTGGGATGCGAAAACCCTCTTTTTTAGGGGGACGAGGGGGCTTGGCCATGTGTGGAAGCGGTCAGATCCTTTTTCTGCAGTGTATTTATGTCGAATAATGTAGAGTGGTCTTTATATCGTGTCGAAGCGCCGATATATTCGGAAAAGCGCTGATATATCCGAAAAAGCGCCGATATATTCGGAAAAGCTCCGACACATCCGAATTGCTCCTATACAATACAAAGAAACCCCAGGCACCCGCCTGAGATTCCCATTACTATTTCTTCGTTTGTAAATGATTGTTTAAAAATTTAATTGGAAACTGCTTTCGGAAATGTTCTTTAACCATATATTGCACGCCGTTTTCGTCATTTGATCGTGTGATCCAATCGGCAGCTTTTTTCAATTCAATCGGAGCATTGCCCATTGCTACTCCTAATCCAACATTTTCAATAACACTTAAATCTTCAAGGCTATCTCCAATCGCTACCATTTCTTTCAGATCAATATCGAGATGCTCTCCTAATAATTGTAGCCCGCGTAATTTTGATACATGAGGCGGTACAATTTCGATTTGTACTTTCCCGCATTCTATAAAATGCGCATTTTCAAATGATTTTTGTAAAGTCGTAAGTGCACGCTGCTTTTCGCTTTGACTTGAAAATGTTACATCAATTTTTGGGGCAGCGACCGGT
Organism: Bacillus sp. 491mf; assembly: GCF_900112415.1. Lineage (GTDB taxonomy): Bacteria > Bacillota > Bacilli > Bacillales > Bacillaceae_G > Bacillus_A. Next base: position 24,732 of record NZ_FOLV01000032.1, on the reverse strand, counting down.
TGATCACGCAATGCATCGCCAAGCGAATCTACAAATTGAACCGGATAAAATAACGGCTCCGAAGTGGATAGAACTGTTCGGGCAATTAAATTTGGTGTATGTTGATGGCGATTACCAATTGAAAACCTTTCATGAGAAATGCGAATGTTACATTCAAAATATTCGAGTACTTGCACAATATTAAACGTTGTTTCTTCTGATAAACGTTTTTGAGTTAATGGTTTATCTAATGAAGATGAAATAAACGCACCGCCATGCGTCACTAAAATCGAATTCAGTTTTAATGATTTTGATATTTTGTGAGCAGATTGAAAATTCCGGTTCGTAAATAGCGTAACGTATACACCTTTTCTCTTTACAAATTCAATCGCTTCACGCGTTCCCTTTTGTAATTTCCCATTTGGAAGTAAGAGTGTTCCATCTATATTAAGAGCTAGTAACCGATAAATCATGATGAAGTACCTCCTCTTCTTAGCTGCATTGTTCTATCATTAATTTATGAAACAATATTGTTAATTAGAACGAATTGGCATTTGCGCAATAAATTTGCTTTAATAAGAGATAAAACAACGAAAGGAATTTGCTAAAATGAAATGGCCACTTTCTTGGTATGAAGGCGATACGTTAGACGTTGCGAAACGGTTGCTTGGACATAAACTTGTTCACATTGTAGATGGAGTAAAACGAAGCGGAATCATTGTCGAAGTAGAAGCATATAAAGGACCTAATGATAAAGCGGCCCATAGCTATGGCGGCCGCCGCACAGAACGAACAGAAATTATGTACGAATCTCCTGGCCATGCTTACGTGTATCTTATTTATGGCATGTACCATTGTTGTAATGTCATTACAGCACCAGCAGGAACCCCGCAAGGAGTGTTAATTCGGGCATTAGAGCCAGTAGACGGCATCGAAGAAATAAAGCAAGCAAGATACGGAAAAACAACAATTACAAAATCACAGTTCAAAAACTTAACAAATGGACCCGGAAAACTATGCAAGGCACTGGGAATTACGTTAAAGCAAAAAGGGCTTCTCCTTACGAGTGATGAGCTCTATATTGAACAGGTTTCTCCAGAACATCACCTTTCTCATTCATATAACATCACTGCAGGCCCGCGTATTAATATTGATTACGCCGAAGAAGCGGTGCATTATCCATGGCGTTTTTACTTTCAAGATCACCCGTTTGTTTCAAAATAAACGAAAAAGGTGTTTTCGATACATGAAAACACCTTTTCTATCACTTCGTATATCTCATATGATTCTTTTGTTCATGAATATCTAATTCAGGAAGGTGTTCGTGAACAAGATTAATTACTTCCTCAATTAACGATTCTAATTCTTTTGTACTTTTTTCTGGATTATCCATTAGAATAGTAGTCATGCGATCATGAAGATTTTCTGGTTTGATTCTCATACGTTCAGTATTAAAAGGCATCCATTTAAATACCGGATGATGAACATACATTTGATTCAATCCAAATAAAACACCAAACAACTTCTTCTGCACATCACAAAATACATCATAGAACATCAACCAATCTTTTCGTTTCAAAAGTGCTTCACGGTTATTCCAACGATTTCCAAGCCAAAGATTTTCTGAAACCATATGTTTGGAAAGTTCTACAGGATATTCTGCCACTTTATTTTTTAGCATGTTAACTTTTTCTTTTCCATACAAGCTCACACCATCATGAATAGAAGCAACAATACATTGTTTATCATAATCCGTTTCATACTTCTCTATCACATCAGAAATAAATCGTTCTACAGTTGAAGATAAAAAATTGCTTATTTCTAATTTAATACCATCTTTCGTTACATAAGATTCAGACCACTCTTCTTCTTCGTAAGGATGATAAGACAAAACATGTCCTTCCACGCGTTGTATCGGTGCCTGACGATCTTCATCTTCTGGTGGTACTGACCACAAAATATGTAACTCTATATCAGAATTTTCATCATGCCAATTTCTTGATACGGATCCAGCTAAAATAATAGCTTCTATTTTTGGATTTTCCCTATATATAGCTGCCATCTCTATTGATTTCTGTTTTAAATCCATCTTATTTCCTCCGTAAACATTCTAAAGTTTCTCCCCTAAGCTTTCGTACAAATACTCTATTTCTACTTTTAGAGTACTAATTCCTCTTATTTAAATATCCTGTTATTCACTCAGACTGCATAAACCTTTGTATAGGCAAAATAAAAAACACTTCCTCGCTAACGAGAAAGTGCTCTGTTATTACGCTTGCATATAAACGTTATATAAATCTTCAAGCGGCTTCATGATAATTTTGTTTACATCGCCGATTAAAACATTTAAACGTTGCTCTGCTTGCATTAAGTTTGTAATTTTTGCGTTTTGTTGTACTAATGCTACAACTTCTTGCGCTTTTTGATTATCTTCTTCTGTTAATTGCTCACCTTGCATCATTTTTTGCTGAAGCTCCATTTGCATCATACGGAAACGATCAAATAGTTGTTTCGCATCTGCATCAGCTTGTACTTCTGCGTAGCTCACTTTTAATGATTGAAAATCTGGATGTTCTGAGATTGTTTTTTGTAATTCATACGCAACATCATGCATGTTATTTGCCATTCTATATATCCTCCTTGCAATGCGATATACGATCACATTGTTTATATGTTTTCAATCCTTACATACTCTTCTTACGATATCAGACTATGTATCATATGTGAAGTAAATTCACTTTATGACGTTATAATTAATAATAACCCCTGCAGGGCTCCAATTAAACCACCAAGTAATGCGCCTAAATACGTAATCATTTTCAATTCACTTTTTGTAATAGATAAAACTAGTTCTTCTATACGCTCAATTGGAAATGTTTCTACTTCTTGCTGGACAATATCAGCTAAATGCAAACGTTGCATAATATCCCCGATATGATTTGTCGCCCACTGTAAACCCTTTTGCACAGCACTTGGAATCACATTGTTTCTTACATTATCACGAATCGGAGCACATATATCACGGACAGATTGATTGAATATAGTACTTACCGTTTGTTCCACTTTCACAAAAGACAGAATTCCTTTTAGGACATCATCTTTTGAAACGAATGCTTCTACTTCGCTCACTTCACGTTGTTTCAGCTTTTCCCACTCTTTTTTCATCACATCAGACAACAATTGTTTCGTTCCCTCTTGCTGCAAAAATTTAATCACTTCTGGCTGCAACTTGTCGGCCAAACTTACATTACCTAAAAACATGCCCACTAAATTTAATAATGTCCCGCGCGATGCAAAAAAGTCATCAATCATTTTAGAGAGGCGTTGTTTCCCTTCTGCACTTTCAAAGAAATCCACAGCTTTTCGGATAATAAAATTTGCTGCATCTGGCATTTTCTGATCAATCTTTTCGTGAACAGACGGCGGCAAGGCTTGTTCCCACGTATAAGCACGATATGTTTCAAATAATGAATCCACTTTATCTGTTATGATGCCTTCAATTTGCTTTGTAACTCGTTCTTCCATATGAATCATATCCAGATTCTCTAACACTTCATGCAACGTCTGTTCATTCATCAGAAGCTTGTCCGTCGCTGTTTGCGCCCAGCTAATAAGCTCTTGCTGGAACGACTCATTTGTTAATTTCTTCTCAATTCCTTCTGGTGTTAATAAATGATCAACAACCATTTTCCCTAATTGTACAGCTAACTCATCCCGGCGCTTTGGAATTAGTCCAGGTGTAAACGGCACCCGAAACTTCCCAATATATTTAGGATGATGCGGTCGAAATAACATTTTAATGGCAAGATGATTTGTATATCCGCCAATAACCGCACCTATTCCTGTCGTTGTTAGCAGATTTAGCCACATATTCACAATATATCAACCTTCCGTTTCCTATATATAAATCCATTTTCTTTTTTTAACATATAAATCGCCACTTACTTTCTCCCTTTGTTTTCATTCTTGCATGTAGCAAAAAATCTCACCTAAAAAGAAAAGGATTTTTAATCGATTTATACACATACCCTCCATTATAACTGCTATACGATGCACCAGTAAACGAGATACTAGTCAATTCATCAAAAATAGTACTCATAGTTGGTATAAGACACATTTCTGTGAATATTACTCAAGTAGATACATGTTTAGTTCCCTATAAAAGGAGGTTGTCTTATGGTTCTCGGACTATTAACATCACGTTTCCATCATGAGCAAGAATACTACACAGAAATTGCAAAACGCGCATGCTTCCATCACATTACTGTTTCCCAGTTTACTCCCTTTAGCATCAATCCCCAAACAGAGCTTGTGAACGGACTTGTTTTTGATGCCAATCAACAAGATTGGGTAGAAAAGCAATTCTCCATTCCATCTCACATCTATAATCGATGCGCATACAAAACTGAAAAAAATATGAAGAAGGTGCTCCCAATTATCAAATGGTTGCAAAGCCGCCCGCAATCCGTATTTTTAAACGCTGAACTTCCAAATGAAGCCGATATGTATGAAACTCTTGCCACAAATAAAAAACTAGCACCATATGTTCCAGTAATCAAACATGCAAATGAAAAGACAACTCTGCAATTATTACAGACCAAAAAAGATGTGATTTTAAAGCCCTGTCATCCATTTTCAAAACAAAGCATTCATCATATTTCTTATCAAAACCGGATGTTTCATGTTACTACATTAGAACAAAATCAATTTCTGACAAAAACATTTCAAGCAAGAGAGCCATTTTTCTCTTGGTTACAATCGTCGCTGCAAACATGTGAATATAACTTGCAATCTATGGTGCGGACCCCCCCTGTCCATATTCGCTATCTTTTACAAAAAAACAAAAGCGGTATATGGGAAGAACCAGAAAAGCTCATTCAAATAGCCGGAGCACCTTATTCTTTCTTATTTCCTCTTACAGAGCAAATACGTTGTATTCCGTTTACGAAGTGGCAACATCAGCTATCTAAGATTGACTTTACACTGCTGCAGGATAGTTTACACAACATTACGAAAGAAGTCCCTCAAACTTTAGAAAATGCCTTTTCTCACTTATTTGAATTAGAACTTTCGATTGTAATGGACAATAACGGTGCTGTTTGGCTCTATCATATCAATTCAAACCCTAGTTACTCCGCCTTTACTAAACATAATGTTGATTTAGCTGAAAAAATATGTACCGCACCGCTTCATTATTACCGTTATCTAAATCAGAACAAAAACAGTAAACAGGAAATGTAAATACGCGAAAAACCCGTCTCAACTTTTTGCTGAGACGGGTTTTTATATGAGCTGTACAGTGACTTCGGTTTGCCTTTCACAAACCAGGCAATATAACAGATGAAGGCAATATTGCTGCGAATCATGTGCAGATAGTCCATCGACTTTCTCTAGCAATTCTTGATCTTGATATGCACTATATGGACCTAGATAATCGACTGTTTTTCCGCAATCTTGCAGTAAGCTCGTACAATTAGGACAAGTATATTCTTTATATTCTAATGCATTACAAAGCGGACAAATCGCCATTTTGATTCCTCCAAAAAAGGGACGGTATTCCCGTCCCCTATAGCCATTTACATTTATTTTTGGAAACCACCTAAATGTTGCTCTGCATAAGATACAAGGCGTTTTGTAATTTCACCGCCAACAGATCCGTTTGCACGTGATGTTGAATCTGCGCCAAGTTGTACGCCAAACTCAGTTGCGATTTCATACTTCATTTGATCTAATGCGCTTTCCGCACCAGGAACTACAAGATTATTGCTTCTAGTCATGTTATCTCACCTCCTTGTATTGGTGTATTCATAGTATGTAAAAGCACATTTTTTCTATCCAAGTAGAACATGTGTAATTTTTGGCATTATTTAAATTTACAAATTTTACAAATCAATAACTCGCATATCTTTCTACGTATCATCCATACTATGAGTACAATCACTCCAACGATGGATTAGTGCCAAACGGGGCGATCCTGGTTCAACTCCAGCTAATCCAACCAAAAACTCACACTTAGGAGGACATATACTATGACAAACAGAAGTTCTAACCAATTAGTAGTACCTGGTGCAGAGAGTGCTTTAGACCAAATGAAGTACGAGATTGCAACTGAATTCGGAGTATCATTAGGTGCTGATACAACAGCTCGTGCAAACGGTTCAGTAGGTGGAGAAATTACAAAACGTTTAGTAGCAATGGCTGAACAAAGCCTTGGCGGATTTCACAAATAAATATATATGGCAAAAAGGTCTCAAGCATCGCTTGAGACCTTTCCAGAGTGTTGGGAACTTTTATTGTAACTATGGATTTCTTTGGCATCGGCAAAACTCCGCTCAATTGTAGAACAGCGTACTTTATATAATCGTTTTCCAGCTCTCATTAAAAAACCACTGTCTAGATCTGTTTTACTTTCGCGAATTTTATCTTTTGTGGAAACACCTTCCTTTTTAAGGTTTAAAGCTTTTCCCATGATCCTCACGATCTTGTATGACAGCTGCTTCTAATTCCTCCATTAAACAAAATTTCATAAGCAATTTTGAATTTTTTTAAATATCTATATCTTATTAGTCTCATACACATGTGCTTGTTCAGAACCTAATACCCCTTCCTTTAAGTCAGAAGACCCATATTCTTTACAAACTATTGTTTTCATCATCAATCCCCCTTTTATTCTTTTAAACGTAAAAATAATCACCTCAATATGTAAACTTAATTATATTTTAGAAATAAAATGCGGAATATTCTAATTATTACAAACCCTCAATTAGTTCCCTTGTTTTTGGGTGTAAGTGCTGGCTAGTCGTGTCGGGGATAAAACCCCACATGGCTTTGATATATATAGCAAAAGAACACCATTTTGAACGGAAGGACTAGCGGTTCGGCGGGTATAACTGCTAGTCCAGGTCAAACCAGGTCAACATCCCGTTTTTGTCTGTTCGGCTTAGCGACATATCTATACTTGCCAAAATAATTCTTCAAGGAGGTAATATAACAAAACAAAAGAAAATACTATCCGTTCCTTTAGGAATCTTTAACTCCTTATATAGAGAGTTAGAAAGACAAGCATATTAGATTGGCAAAAAATAGCACAGTAATATCAATGGTTTTATTCTTTCATTTGATATATCAAATTTTTTATGTATATACTATTATTATAAATATTCATAAAATTCAAAAAGGTGGAAATTCAATGGAAAACCCTAAAAAAATTCAAAATCCTGTAGATAATATCTCTCCCTTATTTAAAGTAATCTTACTAATATTAGCTACATTTAGTATTATAAAATTCATACTAAATCTCATTAATAATAAGATAGACACTTTTGATTATCTAATTCTCATCGGAGGAATAGGTTGTATTTCCTTAATATTAACTAACACTTTAAAAAAAAGAACAAACAAAAAGTAAAAGTAAAAAAAGACATCTATTAATAACCTTTTAGATGTCTTTTTTTACTTTTATCAATCCAATAATTCCTAATACCCAACAAATAACTTGCAAAAAAACTTTCTCAACTTTTTCTTTTAAACAAACACTTTATTTTTTTTAGATGTAAATATAATATATAAATAGAATTATATGGAAGAAAACCCTATCTCTGGGAGTGATTTTCTGTTATTTCCGACAATAAAGCCATCTATAAAATATTGAAAGGAGGTGAAAAAATGACAATGACTTTGAACAAAACCAGAATAAATGCACTTTTAGGTCTTACAGCACTTGCCACAATCGCCCTCATGACGTTAATGTTTGCACAACTAGGTGCTTCTTCCGGATTGGCTAATTTAATACTTACATTCCCAGGTCTTCCAGCTTGGTCAATACATGCTATTAGAGTAGCATTAGAAACTGCTGGATGGGTTGCTGCAGTTACAGCTATTTTAGGAAGTGCAGGACTTGGAACCGTTGCCGCTATATTCATTAGTCAAGTTCGTAAATACGGTACAAGATATGCAATTCAATGGTAATTAACAATAAAAGAAGGGTTTATTTACTTAATAAGTCCTTCTTTTTATATTAAAATATAATAATGTAAAAGCAGAATAAATAGTAAAGGATGGTCTAATTGTTACCTAATACAAACAAAATACTCATCTATTGTTACTATCATTTACTAGAATTAAAAAATAAAACTATTAAGAAACAAAATTTCTTCACTAGTATCCTTATTTTTCTATTTATAGATGCCCTTATGCCAATTATTTTATCAATTGGATTATTTTATTTTACAAAAGAGCAATCAATACATTACATTGTTATATTCCCCTTGCTTATTACTTTTCATAATTTAGACAAAACAATATACAGATTATTTTTCGCTGATGATAAAAAACAACTACAACTTTTAGGATTTAATAGATTATCCTATATAATTTCTAAAGATTTATATAAGTTTTATCACTACATTTTATTAATATTTATATCTAATCTAACCTTATTTATTTGTTATATGGTTACTCTTAAATTTAATCTAGCATTTACATCATTAATATTCGGTTCTTTAAATATACTTTTAGGTCTTTTTCTTAGATATTCATTACTAATATTACTTATTAAAATAAGTAATATTAAAATCAAAATCATGATGCTAGGATTATCATTTTTATCATGGATTGGATATGGTATTTTGGGATATTGCATTTATCGTTTATATAAATATGGATTACATAATAACATTATAATTGTTACAGAACTACTATATATTTTTTTAACAATCATAAGTCTACTAATACTTTTTAGATACAATAATGAAGAAAGTACAATCCCATTAAATGAATATTTCTTATCTAATCATCCAAAAAAACAAAAAAGAAAAATGTTAAAAAACAACAGTCTTTTTATCTTAGAAAGTAAATTAATACTTAGAAATCCTCCAATAGAATTATCCGGACTTATTGTAATATTAACCATTCCTACAATAATATTTGGTAGTATCTCTTATTTAGCTACACACAATCTTCACATGGACGATCAATATAGATTTTTATTATATGTTTTTATGATCTATATGCCAATGATTGTAGTTATGTTAGCAATACATCCTTATATAAGTTACGACTTAGATAAAAACCTTATGCACAAAATGCAACACATAAATAATTTTTTAAAATGGAAAATCAACTTTAAAATTTCCATTTCTCTGATATTCACTCTACTTTTCAGTACATTACTTACTATACTATCTTTTATTATTGTTCCACCTAATAACAATAGAGAATTAATAACAATTCTCATTTCAACTATATTTTTTTATATAAATGCTTCAAACATGCTTGTACTTTCAACCGTAATTTTCCCTAATTTCCAATGGGAACAAATATACGAAATTCCAACAACATTATCTAAAATAACTTTTATTACTTTTTATACAATTCAATTAGGTATAAACATTATTTTCTTCTTTTTAATCTTTTTCACTAAAAATTACCTTGTCTATACTATAATCTATGCATTTTTAATGATTGGAATTGGCTTTTTCACATATCAGCTATCAATATTACTCAGTAAAAAGTCACTTACAAAAAACTATATATCTTTAAAATTATTTAAGGAGTGATTCAAAAACCATGTTAGAAATAAAAGGGGTAACAAAAGAATACGAAACTAACATTAAAGCTCTTGATAACATAAATTTAACATTAAAACCTTCTAACATTGTTGGTTTTATCGGTAGAAATGGCGCTGGAAAAACTACGCTCCTAGAAATTATAACAGGGCTTATTTCTCCTACTCAAGGGGAAATAATATTCAAAGAGAATAACCAATCTAAAAATCAATTTATTGGATATATGGAAGATAATCCATCTTTTTATGAACAATTAACTGTATTTGAAATGCTTCAATATATAAACTTAATCCGAAAATTAAATTTACAGCATAAAGAACTAGAAAATATATTAATTAAAGTAGAATTACTTGATAAAAAAAATACTTTTATTTCAGAACTATCTAGAGGAATGAAACAAAGATTAGGATATATTATAGCTACCTTACATTCACCAAAAATTCTATTACTTGATGAACCCTTTACTGGATTAGATCCACATCATTTAAAAATAATGAAAGCAACTATATCTTCTTATGCAAAATCAGGTAATTTAGTAGTATTTTCTACACATATTTTCTCATTTGCCGCTCAATTATGTGACCAATTAATTTTCATTAATAAAGGGAAAATAAAAAGTATAATTGATTCAGTTCAAAAGGAGAAATGGGATGAGGAACGTATTAATCAAGAGTTTGAAAGAATTATCGCAAGATAAAAAAACTTTTATAAATATCTTCATCTTATTTTTATTGTGTTTTGGAATAGGTGGAGCTATAGCTACAATGGGGATCAATATTCAAAAAGATACCATAATCCAAAATCAAGACGTAAATTCTTTTAAAGACATTTTTCTTAACAATATAAAAGTATCCCTATTAATATTTTTCACAGGTTTTTTTACAATAGGATTGGTACCTATGATAATAATGTTTCTTAATGGACTCAATTTTACAGCGGCATTTATATTTTTCTCGTTGACTGAAAGTTTTGTTTTTTCTATAAAACATTCAATATTCCATGCACCAATTGAATTATTAGGTTTTTATTTTGCATTCGTACCTTCATTATATTTATACACTATGTTCTTCAAAAATTTAAAAAAAAGACAAAAAAATATTATATCTAAAATTATAAATTGTTTGCTTATATGTATACTTGCAAATACTATATGTCTATTAATAGCTGCATTAATTGAATTTGAGGTAATAAAACTTTTAAAATGAAAGAAGGAGTGTACTTACTATGTTATCTTATGAAATACCTAAAAAACCCATGTTAACTTTATTCCTTATATCCTTAATAAACGCACTAATATTCCTATCAGTTACCTTTTTAAACCTTAATGAATTAGAAAGTCACCTTTCCAACATAACAAATGATAATAAAGCCTTAGTTATAGGAAAATGGATAGGAATAAGTATAGGAGCTCTTTCTAGTATAACAGGACCAATATTTAATTTAATAATTTATAGTACAATTATTTGGTTATTACTTTTAATAATTACAACAGAAGCAGATTTTAAAAAGATTTTTTATACAGGTATAAAAGCATATATTTTTTTATTAATTGGAAATTCAATTAAAGGCATTACTAATATAGTAATAAAAACAGATAATATAAACTATTTTTCTTTAGAATTACTAAATGTTTTTTTTCATAACGAAATACTTCTCAATATTTTTAAAAGTATTGATATTTTTTTTATAATATTTTTAAGTACTTGGGCTTACTTAATATTTAAAAATTCAGACGAAAGATACAAAAAACCTATTACTATAGCATATTCTGGTCTTTTAATTATATTAACTTCTTTTAATGGAATTGCTTCCTATATCGCTACTAACTTATAATACTGAACAAGAGTAAAGAAAACCTAAACAAAAAATGAATCTGCTACTTTCTTTGTTTTAACTTCGCACGTGGCAAAAAAGGGCCCTGACCGCTTCTATGCATGGCCAGATGCCCTCCCCACCTAAAAAAAGGTGTTTTTTCAATTTGCATTTTTATATTTGCTACTGCAGCATTTGTAAAAATTTCTTCGTACGCTCTTCTTTCGGATGTACTAACACGTCTTCCGGCGTACCTTTTTCTACAATGACACCGCCATCCATAAAAATAACCCGGTTCGCAATTTGATGGGCAAAGCGCATCTCGTGCGTAACGATTACCATCGTCATCCCTTCCTGTGCCAGTTCTTTCATTACTTTTAGTACTTCTTGGACAAGTTCAGGGTCAAGCGCTGATGTCGGTTCATCAAATAAAATGACTTGCGGCTCCATCGCCAGTGCGCGGGCGATCCCTACGCGCTGTTGCTGTCCGCCTGAAAGCTGAAATGGATATAAATCCATCTTATCGCCGAGTCCCACTTTTCTCAGAAAGTACTCCGCTTTTTCTTTCGCCTTCTCTTTTGAAACTTTCTGAACGGTTACAAGACCTTCCATAACATTTTCACGCGCTGTAAAATGCGGAAATAAATTATGATGCTGAAATACCATACCAGTTTGCTTGCGCAAGTTCACGATACCCTGCTTCGTCACTTTTTTCGAAAAATCAAGTGTTTCCTCACCGATACGAATAACACCGCTATTCGGCGTTTCTAGTACGTTTAAACAACGAAGCAATGTTGTCTTCCCAGAACCAGACGGTCCAATAATAACAACAACTTCTCCTTTATCTACTTCCATATCAATTTGCTGCAAAACGGTGTTATCACCGAAACTTTTTTGTAAATGTTGAATTGAAATCATAGAAACAAAAACTCCTTTTAACAAGGATTATTTTAAAATATAACGCTCTGTTCGTTTTTCAAGTATTTGCTGTACAACCGATAATAAGAAACAAATAAACCAGTAAATAAGCCCTGCTTCTGTATAAACAATTAAAAATTCATAGTTTGACGCTGCAATTTCCTGCGCTTTCCGAAACATTTCTGTTACTAAAATTAATGACGCTAGCGATGTATCTTTAATCAAACTAATAAATGTATTGGAAAGAGGCGGAATCGAAACACGCGTTGCCTGCGGCAGGATAATGCGGCAGAGTGCTTGCGGGTACGACATCCCAATTGTATATGCCGCCTCCCATTGCCCTTTCGGAATCGATAAAATCGAAGCGCGAATAATTTCTGAAGCGTACGCTCCGACATTTAAAGAAAATCCAATCACCGCTGCTGGGAAGGAATTAATTGTAATCCCTATTGTCGGCAGTCCATAAAAAATAATAAATAACTGAACAAGAAGCGGTGTCCCGCGAATAATAGATACATAGATACGCGCAATCCACTGAAGCACACGATTTCCAGAAATGCGGCATAGCGCTGTTAACGTTGCTAACGCTAAACCAATTACAAATGAAATCAACGTGAGCGGTATCGTATTGAATAGAGCACCCTTCAGCATAGGCATGAAGGATGCTGTTGTTATATCAACCCAAACAGATAATCGATCTAAATCCAATATAGCATTACTTAGATACATCTTCACCAAACCATTTCTTCGATATTTTTTCGTATGTGCCGTCTTTTTTCATATCATCCAATGCTTTATTTACTTCAGCAACCAATTTATCGCTGCCTTTACGGAACATAAAACCGCTTTTTGATGCTTCTTTTTCTGTATCAACAATTTTTACTTTTGCATCCGGTTTTGTTTTTAAGTAATTTAACACGGATAAACGATCATTAATTGTGAAATCAACGCGGCCGGAGTTTAATAATTCAACCGCTTGGTTAAATCCTTCTACCCCAACGATTTCTGCACCGTTTTTCTTCGCAATGTCGCTGAAGTTACTTGTTAAAGACTGTGCTGCCTTTAACCCTTTTACATCTGTAAATTTCGCTGGTTTATCTTTATCTTTCGGAATGACAAGTACTGCTGAAGATGATACGTATGGATTAGAGAAATCGTATTTCTTTTGGCGATCTTCACGAATTCCGACTTCGTTCGCAATCATATCAACACGCTTTGCATCAAGTCCAGCAAATAAACTATCCCATTGTGTTTCTTTAAATACCGCTTTCACACCAAGACGCTTTGCTACTTCTTCTGCAATTTCAACATCAAATCCAGTTAACTTTCCACTTCCATCATGGAATGTGAACGGCGGGTATGTGCCTTCCGTTCCAACAACAAGCTCTCCGCTCTTCTTAATTTGCTCAAGCGCATCTTTGCTAGTGCTTTGCGCTGTATTATCTTTTGTTTGTTTTCCGCAACCTGCTACAACTCCTATAATTAGCAGTGCAAGTACGAAGAATGAAAGTAATTTTTTCATAACGACAATCCTCCAAGTATTCTGATAGGAATTAAAGAGTAACATGAAATCTATTCTATTCAATCTTGCAACATTTTTCAATCAAAATGTTTTCAATTAGTGTATCCTTTTCATTCAAAATCAATTATATGAACCACAAAAAAGAACTTGCCCCCTGGCAAGTTCTTCAAGAATCTAACACACAATATCCAATCATTCCGCATAATAACAAAAAGAACGCAATATTAAATGTAACTGATAATTCCTCCATTTATATTCCCCCTTTCATTCAAATTATCATATAGACAAAGGGAGAATACGTCCTACTTGTAAACATTATTTTAAAATTATCTGAACATTCCGTGAACACTACGCACTATGACTACCGGCAATTTGCGTTTTATACATTTCATAGTAACGCCCTTGCTTTTCCATCAACTCTTCGTGCGAGCCTTTCTCAAGAATCGTTCCGCGGTCTAGTACGATAATTTGGTCCGCACTTTTAATCGTTGATAAACGGTGGGCAATAATAAATGTCGTTCGCCCTTTTTTCACGACTTCGAGCGCCTGTTGAATCATTGCCTCTGTTTCCGTATCAATGCTCGATGTTGCTTCATCTAAAATTAAAATGGCTGGATCAAAGGCAAGTGCACGGGCAAAAGAAATGAGCTGCCTTTCACCGGTTGAAAGCGTACTTCCTTTTTCCGTTATTTCTTCCTCAATGTTAGCCGCAAAACGCTCTGCACCAACGTCACGCAGTGCTTTCACAACCGTTTCCTTCGAAATTCGTTCTTGCTCTAAACTTACATTAGAAGCAACTGTTCCTGTAAATAGAAAGGGATCTTGCAGCACAATTCCCATATGTTCGCGAAGCGCTTGTTTTGGCACTTCGTTTATATCGTTTCCATCAATTGTGATGCTGCCCTTTTGAAATTCATAAAACTGAAAGAGTACATTCATAATCGAACTTTTCCCTGATCCAGTATGACCGACTAACGCAATTGTTTCCCCTTGCTTTGCTTCAAAGGAAATATTTCGCAGCACTTCATCTTTCCCGTTATAAGAAAACGAAACGTCATCAAAACGAACATTTCCTCTCATCGACGGAATGTGCTCTTCCTGCACTGCTTCTCCCTTTTCATCTAACAATTCAAACACACGCTCAGCAGCAACGCGCGCTTGCTCTAAGTTCGCTAACTGATTCACCATATTTGTAATCGGTGAAAATAATCGCGTTAAATAATCAACGAACGCATATAACACACCTAATGAAATTACACCTGCTGCACTTAATGATGCGCCGCCAAAGTACCAAATCACACCTGTAAATGCAATGTTGCGAAGCACGCCAACTATATTATGAGACGTTGCTGCATTTAAACTTAAAATTTTATTTTGGTACATATAATACTCTTCGTTTAATTGTTCAAACTCTTGTTTTGCCCTGCGCTCTTGACGAAACGCTTGAATGATCGGCATCCCTTGAATGGATTCATTTACTGTTCCATTAATGTCCGACAAGCGTGAGCGCATTTTATGATTGTATTCAGATGCATATTTCCGGTAAAAAACCGCCAACGCACATAAAATCGGAATCAGGATTAAACACATAAGCGCAAGCTTTGCATCCAATAAGAACAAGGCAACAAAAATACCGGTAATATAAATAAAGCTAGAAAAGAATGTCGATAATACCGTTACATATAGCTCGCGAATCGCCTCCGTATCATTTGTCACACGAGAAACAATTTTCCCGGCCGGTAAATGATCGAAGTAGCGAATCGGTAATGTTTGAATGTGAGAAAACACGTCTTCTCGCATAATTTGAATAATTTTATTCGCGGCTTTTTGTAAATAAAATTGTTTTCCATACGAAAAGAGGGATACAACGAGTAATAGAGCTAAATATCCGCCGCCAAGTAACAGGAGTCGTTTTATTTCTGGTTGATAAAACGAGAAAACTTCCTTCCCTGTAAGCTTCGTCCCTTTATATACTTGCGCTGCTTTCCCGTTCTGAATCGTCACCATGTCTCCTTTTACAGAGCGCGTTCCTTCATTTGAAACTTTATTCGGAATAAAATAATAGTCGCGGCCAATTTGAACAATGCGCACTTCTTTTCCTTTCTGCTCACCTGCTTCAAACCGATCGCTTCGCTTATACCAAGTGTTGTGATAAAGAACAGCATCATCTCCTTCTACTGTTTCATACCAAGGCCTTTCAATGCCAACAATATGTTCATCAATCATCGTTTTCGCAACAAATGGTCCAGCCAATTCCGCAATAACGAAAATAAATAACATCGCTAAAGCAATTCCAATCGTTACTTTTACTTTCATCGCATATTGAAATAATCGTTTGCCAACACTCATATTTTCACCTCGCCTTCAACGTTCTCCCCTTGTTGTCTTTCAAACTGCTCAGTATACCAACCGCCCTTTTGAATGAGCATGTCATGTGTTCCTTCTTCAATCACTTCACCATTATCCATGACAAGAATCCAATCCGCATGCTGCGTTGCAGATAAACGATGCGTCGTAATAATCGTCGTTTTCCCGCTGCGTTCGTTCCGGATATTTTCAATAATTGCCGCTTCCGTTCTTGCATCAACCGCTGATAACGAATCGTCTAAAATTAAAATTTCTGGATTTTGAATGACGGCCCGTGCAATGGAAATACGCTGTTTTTGTCCGCCAGATAGCGATACACCTTTTTCTCCAACAAGCGTTTCAAGTCCATCCGGCAAAAATTCCAAGTCTTTCGTAAACGCAGCAATTTCAATTGCCTTTTGCAACTCCTCTTCACTTGCTTCTCGGTTCCCAAATAAAATATTTTCCCGCGCTGTTTTGGAAAATAAAATGTGTTCTTGCGGGACATATCCAACCCAGCTTAATACTTGATCGATGTGAACATTTTGCATCGGTATACCTGATACTGCGATTTCCCCTGTTCCTAGTGGATATTGGCGCAGAAGCTGCCGAACGAGCGTTGTTTTTCCGCTCCCTGTTCTCCCAACAACCCCAAGCGTATCCCCTCTGCTAAGCGAAAACGATACGTTTTTTAAATTGAGCGTAGAAGATGTCGGATAAGAAAACGATACATCTTCAAAATCAATGCAATCTGGCTGATGTACGCGCAGTGGTTTCTTTACGTTTTGTACATCTTGCTTATATGCTAATGTTTCATTTACACGATCAAGCGAAGCATTACCGCGCTGCATAACGTTAATTAGCTCACCAATCGCAAACATTGGCCAAATCATCATGCCAAGGTACACATTAAACGATACAAGTTCCCCAAGCGTTACCTCATTTTGAAATACTAAAAACGCTCCGTACACAAGGCCAATTAAATAACTCATCCCCACAAGCATTTTCACTGTCGGTTGAAAAAGTGAATCAATTTTTGCGACCTTCATATTTTTTTCATACACATCTGTCGCTAACGTACTGAAGCGCTTCTCATCTTCTCTTTCCTGTACATAAGCACGAATCACACGTACACCGGCAATCGACTCCAGCACTTTATCATTCATATCTCCAAATGCATCTTGAGCAACTGTAAAGCGATCGTGTAACTTCTTTCCATAAGCACTCACTGCATACGCCATAATCGGCAACGGTAATAGTGCTGCAAGTGTTAACTTCCAACTAATTGAAATCCCCATCATAAGCACAATTGTCAGCATATATAAACTCGAATCAACGAGTGTTAAAATACCAAATCCAGCTGTCATGGCGATCGCTTTTAAATCATTTGTTGCCCTCGCCATTAAGTCACCTGTACGGTTTTTCTGATAAAAAGTTGGCGTCATCTTCAGCAAATGTCCCATAAATTTCGTACGCATCGTTTTTTCAAGCACAAATGCACCGCCAAATAACTGATATTGCCACACATAAGAAAGTATATAACCAGCTGCCGCTGCCGCGAGCAACATCCCTACATACTCCATAATCCCTGTGTTTGTTAAATCCCCAGCTTTTATATCATCAATTGCTAATCCAATTAACTTTGGCGGGATTACCTCGATGACATTAACAAAAAGTAAACAAACAATGGCAATGCTATACCTTTTCCAATGCGTTTTAAAAAACCATGTTAATTTTTGTAATACAGAAAACAATGTAACCTCTCCCTTCTCGTTGTTGTTTGAGCATAAGCTCGTTATCCGCTATCTAGCGTCTCCGTTTTTACCATACGCACCTCAAACTTTTCCATCGTCATTCCTACCTTTCTGAAGCTAATTATTGAAACTATACAAATGTATAGGAACAATCTAAAAAAAGAGACAAAAAAAGGCATACCGTCGCTTTGACGATATGCGAAAAACGCATAAAAGCGTACGTCACGGCACACGCAACGTACGCTTTCTTTTCAGGCTAACAAGAAGCGTTATTTGTCCGTAGAGGTTGCGTGATGATATTTATTTTGTAAAACACCTAAGCCAGTCACATATACAGTTACAATCATCACGCACACCTCCTTCTTCTTTTATTTTCCATTTTTAATTGTATAACTTTAAAGACTTTTCTGTCAATTGTTTTTTTATAAATTGAAAAACTACTTTTTTAGATGGACGAGAACTCCTGGCCATGCTACCCTTTTCTGCCACAGGCAATGTGAAAACAAAGCGAGTGACCCGTTAATAATCCTTTAACAGAACCTCATTTTATAAAAAAGAAAGCGATCGCAAATATCATGCCAAAAATAGGTTTCACAAACATTTCATTTGAATTCTTTTTTCAAACCCCCTACAATCACCATATACTCACTCTTACAAGTCACTAATTTTTAGGAGGACTTAGCAATGACAACTAGAAAGACGTATAAGTTTTATATAAATGGAGAATGGAAGGAAAGCTCTTCGGGGCAAACAATCGACATTTCATCTCCTTATCTTCATGAAGTAATCGGACAAGTCCAAGCAATTACTCGCTCGGAAGTAGATGAAGCAATTCAATTTGCGAAAGAAGCGCAAAAAGACTGGGCAGAAGCGTCTCTTCAAGATCGTGCACAATATTTATATAAATGGGCTGATGAGCTCGTGAATATGCAAGATGAAATTGCCGATATCATCATGAAAGAAGTCGGCAAAGGATATAAAGATGCCCAAAAAGAAGTTGTTCGCACAGCAGACTTCATTCGTTACACAGTAGATGAAGCGATGCACATGCATGGTGAAAGTATGATGGGCGATAGCTTCCCTGGCGGCGCTAAGTCTAAACTTGCTATTGTTCAGCGCGCTCCGCTTGGCGTTATTCTAGCAATCGCACCATTTAACTATCCTGTCAACTTAGCGGCTGCCAAGCTTGCACCAGCTCTAATTACAGGAAACGCAGTTATCTTTAAACCAGCTACACAAGGCGCGATTAGCGGTATTAAAATGATTGAAGCCTTGCATAAAGCAGGTCTTCCGAAAGGACTTGTTAACGTAGTAACAGGACGCGGTTCTGTCATTGGTGATTATTTAGTAGAGCATCCTGGCATCAACATGGTATCGTTCACAGGCGGTACATACACAGGAAGACATTTAGCGAAAAAGGCTGCAATGATTCCACTTGTCCTTGAACTTGGCGGAAAAGACCCTGGTATTGTACGCGCGGATGCAGACTTACAGGCAGCTGCTAATCATATTATTAGCGGAGCATTCTCTTACTCCGGCCAACGATGCACAGCAATTAAACGCGTCCTTGTACATGAACATGTAGCAGATGAACTTGTTCGCTTATTAAAAGAAGAAATCACAAAACTATCTGTTGGTTCTCCGGAACAAGACAGCACAATCGTACCATTAATCGATGATAAATCGGCTGATTTCGTTCAAAGCTTAGTAGACGATGCAGTGCAAAAAGGTGCAACTGTTGTCATCGGCAACAAACGTGAGCGTAACTTAATCTATCCAACACTTCTTGACCATGTAACAGAAGATATGAAAGTCGCTTGGGAAGAACCATTCGGTCCAATTCTCCCAATCATTCGCGTGTCTTCTGACGAACAAGCAATAGAAATCGCAAACAAATCTGATTTCGGTTTACAAGCAAGTGTATTTACAAAAGATATTAACAAAGCATTTCACATCGCAAACAAAATCGAAACCGGCTCTGTTCAAATTAACGGCCGCACAGAACGCGGACCAGATCACTTCCCATTTATCGGTGTAAAAGGTTCTGGTATGGGCGCACAAGGTATTCGTAAAAGCCTGGAATCAATGACACGCGAGAAAGTAACTGTATTGAATTTGATGTAACGATATAAAAACCCTCTTTTTAGATGGGCAAGAGTTCCTGGCCGTGCGTAGTAGCGGTCGGGGCTTTTTTTTGCCACGGGCGATGTTTAAAACAAAAGGACAATGTGAGTGCTGGCCATGGGTTGTTTCGGATAGCAGCATTTTTAGGTTAAAAAAATTGATATATTAGCGGAAGTAGAAAATAGTTTCTAGCACAGCCTTTTTCTAACACTAATTCTCTATCACTTTCATATATTATATTAACTTCTGATAGAGGGGAGGCGGTCTTATGGCAATCACATTGAATGGTTTAGTAGAAGGCGATAAAATCCGCGTGTTTTCAGCGGGACGTCAAATTGATGGTGAAGGTGTTTTCCTTCGCGTTGACAACAACAACTTCTTAATTTGGGTTGATAACAATGCAAATATCAACGTTACAAGTTTAGATACAATTAGTATTCGTAAAATTTCCTAATTCCCTATGACACTATTTAACTCTTTCACAAGAAGACGCTGAGTCTATTCAAAAGGTGTTATACATACCCTTTTTGAGTAGACTCTTTTTTTATAATACACTTTACACTTTTCATATGACTGAGTAGTTACTAGTATTGAATGTAATTCTATAAAAATGGTTGCTTGTACTACATTCCTATCGCACACACTCTCTATCATTTTCATATATTATATTAACTTCTAATAGAGGGGAGGCGGCCTTATGGCAATCACATTAAATGGTTTAGTAGAAGGCGACAAAATTCGCGTGTTCTCAGCAGGACGTGAAATTGACGGCCGAGGTGTTTTCATTCGCGTAGATAACAACTTCTTAGTTTGGGTTGATAACAATGCAAATATCAACGTTACAAGTTTAGATACAATTAGCATTCGTAAAGTTTCCTAATTCCTATAAAATGATTTAACCCTCTCACAAAAAGATACTAAGCCTATTCAGAAAGTGTTATACATACCCTTTTTGAATAGACTCTTTTTTTATAATACGCTTTACACTTTTTATATGACTAATGGTTAAGTCATAATCTACGTTAATCCAATATAACCATTCATTTGTACACTCAATAAAGATACCTTCTATACTATTTTCTCCGTCAAATATTTCTATCTTATCTCCTAATGAAAAAAGAGGAGGCAATGCACTCTTTTCTGCTTTTTTACTTACATTCTTTTGTATATTATAGAGTAACCTCATACACTGTTCTAAAGAAGCTGCGAGTTCTTCATTTTGTTTTTTTAACTCCTCTATTGGATTCGGTTTTTCACACGTATCCATTCCCTTTCCACATATAAAGCAGTTTCTCTTAAACCAGCTCTCCATCCGCTTATCCCTACCTCAAAGTTTTGAGGAAATAAAGTGCTCCACATGATAGATGTTGCACTTTTCCCTTCTTTTATATACATATTGTATGATGCAAATCCAGAAGTTGTTTCATTATTTAAAACATACTCTATTATCACAATCATCCGATTATAATCATTTGCATTGACGAATAAAAATCCATTTGTTACCCTTGGTTATGTTAACTATATATATAAATCCTCATTCGTATCTCGGTGAGGTAGAGGTTGCAATGATTAATAGTACGATTTGGGAGATGTGTGGCATCGCTGAACAAATCAAAAAGGAATCATTGCCGAAGTAAGAAGTATCCACAACGCTTTCTTGCTGGGTCTGCATTGAATAAGTGCAGGACTGTCACAAGCTTTTTGCTTGTGGAGAGCTATCGAGAGATATGTCCGTGGGTTTCTTAATAAGATTAAGGAGCGCGTGAGCATATACGCGCTTTTTTGTTTTGTTTGGAACTTCAAACACATACATATCTCCTCGCTTGACTTGGTTATACTAATTTTGGAGGTAGTTTCTATGCAACAAAAAAAATGGGGCTTTTGGGTACTCACTGCATTTGTAGTTGGAAATATGGTCGGAGCAGGTATTTTCATGGTTCCGAGTACATTAGCACAAACGGCTAGCCCTCTTGGGGTTACATTAGCTTGGTTAACAACAGGGTTTGGCGTGTTAATGCTAGCACTTGTTTTCGGTAATTTAGCAATTCGTCGCCCTGATTTAACGACAGGTCCGCAAAGTCATGCTTATGCGCTCTTTTCTTCACAAAAAACGAAAAAAATGGCGGGTTTTAGCATCGTATGGGGCTACTGGGTTGCAAACTGGGCAAGTAACGTAGCGATCATTACATCATTTGCTGGTTATTTATCGCTCTTTTTCCCAATTATGAAAGATACACGTGTATTATTTACAATCGGAGCGTTTGACATTGAAGTCGGAAAACTAATTACGTTCTCTATTTGTACCCTTTTACTATGGGGGACGCATATGATTTTAACGAACGGCATAAACGGCGCTGGGAAACTAAACTTCCTCGCAACAACAACGAAAGTAACAGGATTCCTTCTCTTCATCGTTGTCACGTTATTTGCCTTCCAAGCATCTAAATTTGGACAATGGTATACACCGATTATTGATAAAGAAGGCATTTCACACGGACTATTATCACAAGTAAACTTAGCTGCCTTAACAACACTTTGGGCCTTTATCGGCATCGAGTCAGCTGTCTTATTATCAAACCGTGCTGTTTCACCAAAAACAGTAAAACACGCAACTGTTGCTGGTTTATTATTAACAGTTGGTATTTACTTAGGAATTACAATCTTAACAATGGGCGTTCTTCATATCGATAAACTGCAAGCATCTGAACGACCATTAGCAGATGCCTTAGCCGCAGCTATGGGGCATGGCGGTGGAAAACTAATGGCATTGCTTGCACTTACTTCTTTATTTGGATCTATTCTTGGTTGGGTCTTATTAAGCTCAGAAGTACCATATCAAGCTGCAAAAGAAGGGTTCTTCCCCTCTTTCTTTACAAAAACAAATAAAAAAGGAAGCCCAATTTATTCGCTTCGTATCACAAATATTATGTCGCAAGTGTTCCTATTCTCAACACTATCAGGCACAATTGCCGAAGCGTATACATTTGTAATTACCGTTTCAACGCTAGCATACTTAATTCCATATCTCGTTTCACCAATCTTCCAGCTGAAACTCGTAATGACAGGTGAAACATACGAAAATCAAAAAGGCTCTCGCATCATAGATGGAATCATTGCGGCGATTGCACTTATTTATGCATTATGGGTTATTAAAACAGGATCCGCTGATATGAAAACATTCCTGCTTGGGATTGGATTATTTGTTGTCGGATTTGCATTTTATCCATTAATGAAACGCGATGAGAAAAAAGAGAAACAAAGCGAGCAAGTTGCCTAAGGGTGGCTTGCTTTTTTGTATGCATACAAAGACATAAACCCACTTTTTTAGGGTAGACAAGAGGATCTGGCTATGTTCTTTTTCTGCCACACGCAGTGTTAAATCAAAAAACTTTTCCAAATTTACCCACAATATCGTGATGTGTATATGATAAAATAACAGAAAAAGGAATAAGGAGTATTGGCAACATGTTACAAATTTTTAAAAAGAGAAGTGTTGTACATATTGTAGGGTATTTATTTGGGATTTTAGGATGCGCTTTCAATTTAATTGTGTTTATTCGCAACCTTTACTTAGATATAGAAATGATAGTATTTCTTCCCTTTCTACTCATGTCCCTCACGTTAGTCATATTCGCAATTATTCTAAACCGCTCACTTCTTATGTGTTTAGCCGTTTTCCCTGTCTTACCTATTATGCCTTTTTCTTTAACCGTACTAGCAATAGCAATATCTAATTGCATGTATATTATAGCTAGCCTATGCATGGCAACTGAACACGCACCAAAAAGAAGAAAACATAAGAATAAAAGACTGGAACATTTTCGAAAAAACGGGTATTAAGTCGCTTTGAGAACCTGTTCATATATTTCAAATCGTAATAATCCTACAATATAGAGATGACTATAATGACAATCGAAACACTTTGGACAGCAATTGCAAACAGCTGTCCAAAGCGTTTGCTGGAATAGAAGTTATGCATATAATCAAAAAGGACAAACTCCCCAAGGTGAGAAGTTTGTCCAAAAACAGATATATTTTATCGTAATTAATCAGCCATACATCACTTATTACCTATCACTTTTCAGCGCATAGATTGCTGCCATGAAGATAAAGTGAAACTTTAATCAGTGGGGGTTTTCTTCATCCCCCCACTGATTATTAGTTGAACCAATCGAGCTTTTACGGGCAGTTTATCTCCCGCCTAACTTCTTTGCTTCCGCTGAATTTTGAGGCGGGAGTATTACTGCCCACGAATAGCGGGATAAAAATGGTAATGCGCCTTGCTGCATTTCTTTGTTTTCAAACGTTGCACGTGGCAGAAATAGGCCCTGACCGCTTCTATGCACGGCCAGTCCCTCACGCCCATTTAAAAAAATGCTTTTCCGCCTTTTTTTCATAAAGTGGCTGAGTAGTTACATCTTATCTATGATTTCTTTAGTTTAAATAGTGAATTAGAATAATGATCTAATACTTGCTAGAACAGTAAGTATACCTATAATAATAACAAATACATTGCTCGCTTTCCCTCTGTATTTAGCTAGTACTGGTACTTTACGGATTGCATACATTGGTAATAGACATAAGATAGCAGCAACTAACGGACCACTTAGGGCATCAATGATTCCAAGAATACTTGGATTTGCATAAGCTACATACCAGCATGTTAATACAACAAACGTAAGGATCATTGTCTTAACTGTTTTTTCTCCCA
>NZ_FOLV01000064.1 GCF_900112415.1 Bacillus sp. 491mf | reverse complement strand
ATCCATCATCATCTTTCGTTCCCCCTATCAACATTGTATATCTAAAGATATAACTGTATTATAACACGACAAACCTAGGCAAAAACTAACAACCTTTCTTTCCTTTTCTACAAAGTCTGACAAGGAGTTACATCATACAAGACGATGTTTCGTACCTGTGCTACCGTTTATCCCGCATTAACGGGCAGTAAGACCCCCACCTCAAGATTCAGAGAGAAGCAAAGAAGATAGGTGGGGGATAACTGCCCGTAAAAGCCCGATTGGTTCAACTAACCGTCAGTGGGGGATGAAGAAAACCCCCACTGACGGAAGTTTCACTTTATCGGCGATTCGACAAAACGAGACACCCATGCATAAAAAAGCATAGCGCCGCCGCGCTATGCCTTCACTTCTTCGCCGTCAATTTCCCCTCATACTGATTCAACGTTGAAATTGCTATACCTTTATAATAGTGGGCCACAATGTCTGTGTATACCTTTCCTTCCTTCGCCATTCCATTTGCACCGTATTGGCTCATTCCGACGCCGTGACCATAACCTTTCGTTGTGATAATAATTTGATCGCCTTGCTGCTTCCACGTAAAGTCAGAGGAGCGTAAGCCTAATTTGTCCCTTACATCTCTCCCTGTTAATGTCTTTCCTTGAAAGTTAACTTCCTTAACGCGCTTTCCTTCTGTGCGGTCCTTAATGTTGCCAACATTTCCGTTTGTCAACACTTTTACGCCAAGGCGCTTTTGAAAGTCAGCAACAGTAAAAGTTTGTTCACTCGTAAATTTCGGTGCTTGTTGATCCCAAGGACTATTTACACTTTTTAAATACGGGTAGTCACTGCCCCAATAGTCTGCGGCATTTTCTGTATAGCCATTGCTTGTTGAGAAAAATGACGCTGTAATCGGGCTGCCTTCATACGTCAAAACTTGTCCGGCTGTTTTTGATATTGCTTCTTCAATCCGCTTCATTTTCCCTTCGTACTCTTTGCCCCACTGTTCTTTTAGCTCCGCTTTACTTTTGTACACTTGATTTTCTACCGTATCTGTTACATCCGCTTTATTTTGAAGCTTCTGTCCGCTTAACATACGCTTCACAACGAATGTACGCGCTGTTAATGCCTGTGCTTTTAATGCTTCCATTTCAAAGTTTGCTGGCATTTCTGCCGCGACAACGCCGGCAACATAGTCTTCAATTGAAACCGTTTCGGTCTTTTTTTGCTGACTGCGATACACAGATACTTGCACATCGGTTTTTGTAGGAGGGGGAGCCGGTACGTCTTGCACGGACTTAGGGGCAGAAGGTGAATGTTCCTTCCCTTCTTTCACTTTCCCAAACGGAAAAACAAGCAAACTTGGTACGATAATCACTAACGCTATTAGCAGCGTTATGATGAGGATAATGGGCTTTGTCGTTTTCATGATCTTCCTCCACTATGAAATTGGACTCATTTCATTCTTATGGAGTAAGACAAGCATTTAGAACACGTTCTTTTTCATCTATTTTATGTTTAAATTTTTAGAATTTTTAATGAGGCAGGCATAAATATTATGTTTCTTGACTATAACAATAAGAGTACATGAAAAAAAATAGCTTCCATGCCTTTGCATAGAAGCTACCTTTATTAAGCGTGAAGATCAGATACTTGTTGTTCTACTACTTCTTCTACTCGCTCAGTTACACGTTCAATATCTGCACCTAATGCAGCTAACTTGCCGTGGAAGTTTACATATCCGCGGTCAAGGTGTTTTAATTCTGTTACACGCGTATGGCCTTCAGATACTAAACCAGCTAAGATTAACGCTGCTGCAGCGCGTAAATCTGTTGCAGCTACTTCAGCACCTTGCAGGTTACCTGGTCCATTCATAATTACAGAACGACCTTCGATTTTAATATCTGCATTCATACGGCGGAACTCTTCCACATGCATGAAACGGTTTTCGAATACTGTTTCTGTAATCATGCTTGTGCCGTTTGCTTTCAATAATAATGCCATCATTTGTGATTGCATATCTGTTGGGAATCCTGGGTGTGGCATCGTTTTAATGTCAGCCGCTTTTAACTTCTCAGGGCCGATAATACGGATACCTTCGTTTTCCTCAATAATTGTAACGCCCATTTCTTCCATTTTCGCTGTAATAGAGCGTAAATGTTCTGGTACAGCATTTTCAATTAAAACGTTTCCGCCTGTAATTGCTGCTGCAACCATAAATGTTCCCGCTTCTACACGATCAGGAATAATAGAATGGTTTGCACCATATAATTTATCGACACCTTCAATGCGAATTGTGCCAGTTCCAGCACCGCGTACTTTTGCTCCCATTGCATTTAAGAAGTTCGCTAAGTCTACGATTTCTGGTTCTTTTGCTACGTTTTCAATCACTGTTGTTCCTTCTGCTAATACAGCGGCAGACATGATGTTTTCAGTTGCCCCTACGCTTGGGAAATCTAAGTAAATTTTCGCACCTTTTAATTTACCGTCTACATACGCTTCAACAAATCCGTTACCAACCTTTACTTTTGCTCCCATTGCTTCAAAGCCTTTTAAATGTTGGTCAATTGGACGTGAACCGATTGCACATCCACCAGGAAGCGCAATACGTGCACGACCATTACGTGCTAAAAGTGGCCCCATTACAAGAACGGACGCACGCATTTTACGTACATATTCAAATGGTGCTTCGATGTTTAGTTCTTTTGATGCGTCAATTGTTACCTCATTGTTTGCAAAAGATACTTCTGCATTCAAATGACGTAATACCTCATTAATTGTGTATACATCTGATAATTCTGGTACTTCAGATAGTACATTCTTTCCATCACTCGCTAATAGGGCTGCAGCGATTATAGGTAATACAGCATTTTTTGCGCCCTCTACGCGCACTGTGCCGTTCAACCGCTTTCCGCCACGGACGATGATCTTTTCCAAGTTATTCCCCTCCGTGTCCTTTTTTCACATCTATTCAATACTCAGAAGTTATGATCGGTGTGCCAACCACAATTGTATTCTTGCTGTTCGTAGAACGTATTGCTATTTGCACATTGATTTTCTCTTTATTTGTTGAAAGAGCGTCATTCCATTTTTTATTATATGCGGAGACTGACACAAATGCTCTTTCTTCTACTTTCTCAATCACTTTTGCTGAAAGATCTTTCAAAACTTCATTTACCTTATCTTGCAAAACACCTTCAATCTTATCACTGAGCGCACCTTGAATACAAGTATAAATTTTTGGTTTTGTATTAAAAATTTTATTCATTTTATTAATATATTTAGGATCCCACTTTTTTCCGCTCACTTCATATATAATGAAAGTGTTTTCTTTAGTATTTTCCATTGTCCACGTAACTACTAGTCTTTCTTCATAAGAAGAAAATTTTTTTTGTGCAATCGCTTTGTAACCATCTTTAGACTTCTCAATTTGCCACTCTTCTAAATCCGCACGTTCTTTCAGTTGTTTTAATTCTTTTTCAAATGTATGTATATTTGAAATTTCCTTCGTTTCTCTTGCTAACCAAGACCAACGCTGAACATCCGTACCGTTCTTCTCTAAAGCAGCTATCATACTCTCCATTTTTTCCTGATCACTCACAGGCTTCATTTCCCGATATCCAACTAAAAATATAACCAAACTCACGACAATCAACATCATGGCTTGTATTTTTTTCACGTTCATCCCCTCCTAGTCCCCATTGTTGACGGAGAAGGATGGTTCTATACGTTGTATTTTTTTACTTTACAAGGTATGTTAAACTCTTTGAATAACCTAAATAATCAAGGAAAAAATTACTTACAGATGCACCAATGGCAATCGTTACAAGAATAAGAATCACCCTCGTTTGCATCACTTTCCCTGGCTTCATTAAACGTTCTAAGTGAAGACCTTGCAAGGCCCACCACGTAATGGTAATAAACAGTAAATGCGACACAATTGCAATAAGTGCTTGTTGACCTAAAATTTGTGCCATAACAAATCGACCCTCCTGCTCTAACGGGAAACTGTCCGTATGAACCAAACTTATTTACCACTATATGTAGTAAATGAAAATTTACCAAAATAAAAAGTGTAGAGTTTATGCTCTACACTTTCAATTTGTATTATTGTACCATAACCCCAAGAAAGAAGAAATCTTTCAGAAAAGGAAAATAGTGATAAAAGAAATTGTAACCGCTCGCTGGCAATATACCGAGCCCAACTGTTGCAATCGTACAAAGACTTACAACGATTTTTAGGTTAACCGGAAGAATGATACGCTCCTCACTTTTTGCCTGACGAAAAAACATTTGCTGCAAGATGCGAAAATAGTAGATGAATGAAATAACCGTTGTTCCCATCATAATTGATGCGAGCACGTAATGAGCTGGCTCGGCGATAAAGGCCCCTAAAAAGATGTTAATTTTCCCGATAAATCCAGCTGTCCCAGGAATACCAGCGAGTGATAAAATAAAAATTGTCATCATAATCGCCGCAAACGGTGATCGTTTATATAAACCAGCAAAAGCAGATATATTTTCTTGCCCTGTTTGTAAGATTATTCCATGGATAATTGCGAATGCCCCGACATTCATCAATACATAAGCCAGCATATAAAACCACATACTATCCATAAGAAATGGCGACATCGCAACAAGCGGTACGAGTAAATAACCGGCATGTGCCACTCCTGAATATGCAAGCATTCGCTTTATATTATGTTGCTTTAAAGCAACGCTATTCCCAACAATCATCGTTACACCAGCAAGAACAGCGATATAAATACTCATATTACTAAGTAGTGATGCTGCCCCTTGCCAAGCAGGAGTCGCCCCGAAAACAACTAAGAAAATGCGAACAATCATTACAAATCCAGCAATTTTCGATACCGTTCCTAAGAGTGCTGTAACAGGAGTTGCTGCTCCTTCGTACACATCAGGTGCCCACATATGAAATGGGACAGTCGCGATTTTAAAAGACAAACCAACAAAAAGCAGGATAAACGCAAGCGACAGCAAAAGTTGTATATCGCCGCCCACACCTTGCGCGAACAAGCGCTGCATCTCTAAAATATTTGTTGAGCCTGTCAGTCCGTATAAATAGCTCATCCCAAACAACGTAATTGCCGTAGAAATCCCACCATTTATGACATACTTCATTGCCGCTTCATTTGAAGCCTTATAATTTTTACGAATGCCAACTAATATATACGAAGACAAAGACAATAACTCAAGACCGATAAACAGTGTAATGAAATCACTGCTAGAAGCCATAAACATCGCACCAAGAAGCGCCGTTAAAAATAAGTAATAATATTCTCCCAAGTCTTCAATCGGCTGCTTATCATCATCGCTCATCGCAAGCAGCAATACAAGAATGCCGCCGAGCAATAAGAGCGTTTTAAATGCTTTTGAATATCCGTCTAATACAAAAGTTCCTTCTAAAATTCCTCCAGTTGGTGCACCGTACAATGTAACGAGCGCCACAAGTGCAAGTATGACCGTTCCAATTGCCCCATACGCTAAATTTCGGCGCTGAAACGTTTGTTTTACAAACAGATCAAGAAGTGATAGAAGAATAGCCCCGCCAAGCAGGATAAATTCCGGGGTCATTAAATACCATGATAAGTCTAGTAATGTTTTCATATCCATTCTATCTACCCCCTAACGACTGTAATGTGTCACGAAGCGGTTCACCTAGTACATCTGGCAAAATACCAATGACTAAAATACACGCAAGCAAGATTACCACTGGAATATACTCCGATCCGTGTATATCGCTCTTCGCTTCGCACTCGCTTTTTCCAAATATCACTTGCATAGCTGCCCGCAGTACATACACGGCTGTTAAAATAATCCCAATTGCCCCAATTGCCGCTAATACTCGGTGCTCTTGAAACAAGCCAAGAAATGCGAGAAATTCACTTACAAAGCCAGACATTCCAGGAAGTCCGAGCGAAGCCATACTTCCCGCTAACAAAAATCCGCTAAGCACCGGCACTTGCTTCGCTAAGCCGCCAAGCTTTGTAATGTCAGAAGTACCAAAGCGTTGCTCGATTATCCCAAGCAAGAAAAATAACAGCGCCGCAATTAAACCGTGGGAAACGACTTGGAACAATGCCCCTTTCATTCCCGCTGCGTTCAGCGCGGCTAAACCGATCAATACAATTCCCATATGTGAAATACTAGAATAAGCGAGCACCTTTCGGAAATCGGTTTGAACAAGCGCTAAGAGTGCCCCGTACAGCAAGTTGATCACTCCTAGAACTCCTAAAACAACCGCGAATGTTTCAAACTGCGCCGGGAAAAGTCCCATTCCAAAACGGACAATCCCGTATGCCCCAATCTTTAAGAGAACACCTGCATGCAGCATGACTACCGCTGGGTGCGCCTCTACGTGGACATTCACCATCCAGCGGTGCAGCGGAAAGACTGGAAGTTTAATCATGAATGCAATCATAATCGCTATAAATAAACCGAGCTGCAAGGAGTTTGACAGTTCACCAACTGTTGTCATTTCTTTTCCTGCTAAAACGGCTTGCAAATCTGCAATGTTTGTTGTACCTGCTCTCGCAAATAAAATGGAAAAGGCAATAAGTAAAATCGCTGAACCGATGCCGTTATAAACTAAATAGCTGTACGCCGCTTTTTCACTGCTGAATTTGCCCCATTTCCCAACAAGTAAAAACATAGCTGGCAGTGTAATTTCAAAGAAAACGAAGAACAGTAACAAGTTTTCCGCAGCGAAGACGCCAAGCATGCCGATTTCAAGCATAAGCAAGAGCACATAGAAACCTTTTACGTGCTTTGTAACGGAAAAGGCCGTAATAGCTGCCAATGTCGCCAATAATGCCGTAAGAAACATCATAACGAGCGAGAAGCCATCAATGCCTAGCTCGTAATAAATTGCAAACAATTCTTTGTCTATACCCGGAAAGTTTCCAAATTGAATCCACTTTACCTTTTCTGCAAACATCGTTAAACTTTTTCCCGCTGCATATGTACTTGCGATATAGAGCGCAGCCCCAAGCGGAAGTAATGTTCCAATTAAACCGGCAATCCTCGCCGCTCGTTCCTCTTTCTTTGGTACAAATGCCAGCAGTATAATGCCTAGCAGCGGGGAGAAAATGAAGAAAGATAATAGAAAGGAACTCATTGTCCATACCCCCCTGTCAATAACAGAATGACTACGAGTGCAGCTAAGCAAACCGCTGTAACTGTGCCGTACATTTGCACTTGCCCGTTTTGGAGCTTTGAGCCAATCGTACTTACACCTTTTACAATGCCGCTAATAAGCTGCGCCGTGCCTTCAACAATATACGTTTCAAAGAAATATAAAATATATGCAATTCCCTTCACGAGTAGAAGCACCGTTACCCTATACAATTCATCAATATAATATTTCTCCTTCAGCAAGCTGTATACGAATGTATTCTTCCCGCCAAGCCAATCACGTGAAATGGTACGTTTTCTATATATCAAATATGCTAAACCAATCCCGGCCAATGAAACGAGCGTTGCCACGATCATAATCCAAGCCGGGCCATGAACCTCTCTCACTTGAAACGCCGCGTCTTTTGTAAGCCAATCCCCAAGAAAAGTTCCGAACCAAGGTGTATTCACATAGCCACCCACAACTGCTAGGACGCCAAGAATCATCATCGGCACTGTCATTACCTTTGGTGACTCATGAACATGTTTTTGCTCGCTTTGCGCCTCTCCTGTAAAGACAAGAAAGTATAAGCGGAACATATAGAAGGCCGTGAAGAAAGCTGCAATTACCGCCAGAACGAATAAACCGTAATTGCCGCGCTCCCACGTCGCCGCTAATATTTCATCCTTACTAAAGAAACCGGAAAATAACGGTACCCCGCTAATCGCAAACGTTCCAATTAAAAACAATGAGCCGGTCACTTTCATCTTCTTAAACAGGCCGCCCATTTCTTCGATGTTTTGCGTATGCACCGCATGAATGACGCTGCCGGCCGCTAAGAACAATAATGCCTTGAAGAAAGCGTGCGTCGTTAAATGAAACACCCCCGCCACATAACCAGCCGAACCGAGTGCAAGCATCATATAACCAAGCTGACTCACCGTGGAGTACGCTAATACACGCTTAATATCCGTTTGCACGATACCAATAGATGCTGCAAAAATTGCCGTAATACCGCCAACGACTGCAACAGTTTGCATCGCCGCTTCGCTCGCTGCAAAAAGCGGGAACATAGTAGCGACTAAATATACCCCTGCAGCAACCATCGTCGCCGCGTGGATCAGCGCTGATACTGGCGTCGGACCTTCCATCGCATCCGGAAGCCACGTATGAAGCGGAAACTGACCTGACTTCCCGATCGCACCGACGAAGATTAAAATCGCCGTTACTGTAATCATCGTCCCCGAAATCTCTCCAGCTTGTACGGCCTGAAAAATCACATCGTAATCAAAGCTACCAACTTGCCAGAATAATAGAATCATCCCGATAAACAAGCCTACATCACCGATACGCGTCATAATAAACGCCTTTTTCGCAGCCGCCTTTGCTTCTTCTTTAAAGAAGTAGAAACCAATCAATAAGAAAGAACCAAGTCCTACTAACTCCCAAAATATATACAGCTGTAATAAGTTAGTAGAGATGACGAGCCCCAGCATCGCAAATGTAAAAAAACCTAAGTATGCATAAAAGATATGGAGTCTTTCATCACCGTGCATATACCCTTTCGAATACAAATGAACGAGCAAACTTACAAGTGAGACAATAAAGAGCATTAATGCGTTTAATGCACTTACTTCGAATCCAAAAGAAATGTTCACATCCCCTACTCGGAGCCAATTCCATTGCTGTTTTACCGTTTCTGATGATAGCCGCTCTATTAATACAACTACCGCTGACGCAAATGAAAGAAACGTAAGCGAGATGCCAATCCAGCTGCTTCCTTCTTTTAGCTTCTTACCAAACATCACGAGTAAAACGAAAGACACAAGCGGGAAAAGCGGTATTAGCCATGCATAACCACCCATTACGAAATCCCCCTCCCCTTAATGCTTTAACGAATCCATTTCATCTGTATTAACAGTCGCGCGGTTTCTATATAAAGCAATTAAAATCGCCAATCCAACCGCTGCTTCCGCTGCAGCAACAGACATTGTGAACAATGAAAAAATTTGTCCCTTTAAATTTGGAAACATCCCTAATTTACTAAAGGCAACTAAATTTAAGTTCGCCGCATTTAACATAAGTTCAATACAAATCAATACAATTACTGTATTGCGCTTCGTTAATGCTCCAAATAAACCGATGCAAAACAGTATAATCGCAAGCGTCAGGTACGCAGAAGCTGGAATACTATTCATGCGAATCCCCCTTTTTCTCGTCCTTTTTCGCAAGTACAATTGCCCCCACAAGAGCAACAAGTAATACAACAGACGTTAATTCGAACGGTATTATATATTTCGAGTACAACAATTCCCCAATCTGACGTGTATTTTGTTCATGAAGCACTGCGCCATCTTGAACACGTCCACTCTCAAAATCGACGTTATTCACCGCAAAATACATTACCGCACCGAAGATTACCACAGCAAGAAAAACAATGAATTTACGCCAGCCAAAGCAGGAGTTTTCTTGATCATTATGCTTCGTTAACATAATGCCAAAAATCATAATAATCGTAATCGCACCGGAATAAATCAAAATTTGAACAACCCCGACAAATTCTGCCGATAACATGAAATACAGCCCGGCAATACTAAGAAATGTAAACACTAAAGCGAGCATCATATGCATCACTTTCGTTAAGTTCAGCATAAGTACACCGCCCATGATCGCAAGCAGGGCTAATGCTAGAAATGCTACTAACTCGCCGCTCATGCTTTATTCTCCCTTCTCACATGTTGATCATTTTCATCAAGCCACTGTAAGTTTTTAAATAAATCATCACGCGAATATTCAGCTAGCTCAAAGTTATTTGTCATCACAATGGCTTCTGTCGGGCAAACTTCTGTACAAAGATCGCAAAGAATACAAATTTCAAAGTTAATATCATACGTGTCTATGATTTTCCCTTTCTTCTCTGGATCTGGGTGCTTTTTCCCTGTTAGTTGAATGCAGTCTGTTGGACAAATATTTGCGCATTGATTGCACACGATACATTTTTCTGGATAAAACTTTTGAATACCGCGAAAGCGATCTGGGAGTGGTAGTGGCTGATTCGGATAGTCGTACGTTACTTTCTTCTTACTTAAATTGCTAAGTGTATACTTTAAACCCTTAAATAATCCCTTCATTGTACTCCTGCCCCCTTTAGATTAGAAGAACAATTCTTTTATCAATGCTGCTAAGAAAATATTCGCAAGTGCTACTGGCAGTAATACTTTCCAGCCAAACTCCATTAACTGATCGCCTCGTATACGCGGGAACGTCACGCGGAACCAAATGAAGAGAAAGACAACTGCACTAAATTTGAGAGCAAACCAAACAGCTCCCGGAATAAACGCTAGAAACGGAATTGGCTGCCAACCTCCTAAAAATAGTACTGTTATAAGCGATGCCATTCCGAAGAAATACACATACTCTGAAAGCATAAAGAACGCCCAGCGAAATCCCGAATACTCCGTATGATATCCAGAGACAAGCTCGGATTCGGCTTCCGGTAAATCAAATGGCGTTCGGTTCAATTCAGCAACAGCTGCGATTAAAAAGACGATAAAACCAATTGGCTGCACGAAAATGTACCAAACCCCTTTTTGCGCTTCTACAATATCATTTAAATTTAAACTACCTGTTAGAAGGACAACCCCAATTACGCTCATCACAAGTGGAATTTCATAGGAGATCATTTGTGCTGCGGCGCGCATTCCGCCGAGTAACGAATATTTATTGTTAGACGCCCATCCCCCAGTTACAACACCAATTGTTGTAATACCTGAGACTGCAATATAATACAGCACGCCAACGCCAATATCGGCAAACTGCAACTTATCTGTAAACGGAATGACCGCAAGTACCATAAATGCCGGCGCAAACGCAATGACCGGTGCTAATATGAAGAGCGGTTTATCGGCCAATTTCGGAATCGTATCTTCTTTTAGCAAAAGTTTCAACACGTCTGCTACTGTTTGCAGGAGTCCAAAACGGCCGCCCACTTGGTTCGGCCCTATACGCCCCTGCATAAACCCCATTACCTTTCGTTCTGCTAAAATCCCATATGTAACAAAGCCAAGAACGACAAACAAAAGCAACGTTGCCAATCCGAAAAAGATAAGAAAATTCGTCCAGCTTGCGGGTGACTCTAAGAGGTTTTGTATCATCACCCATCAACCTCCCCAAGTACAATATCAATGCCGCCTAAAATGGTAATTAAGTTTGCAATATTCTCGCCTTTTAAGAGCTTCGGTAAAATTTGCAGATTATAAAAAGACGG
The DNA here is from genome assembly GCF_900112415.1 of Bacillus sp. 491mf. Classification (GTDB taxonomy): domain Bacteria; phylum Bacillota; class Bacilli; order Bacillales; family Bacillaceae_G; genus Bacillus_A. The sequence goes on along the minus strand of NZ_FOLV01000064.1, from coordinate 1,734 downwards.
ACGGCGGAACTTTAAGCGATACGGCTCTTTCTTTCCCTCACTGGCGATGTAACAGCCAATCTCGCCGCGCGGTGACTCAATTCGCACGAATGCCTCACCTTTTGGTGGTTTAATAATCTTTGGTACCTTCGCTAAAATAGCTCCTTCTTTCGGAAACTGCTCTACCGCTTGTTCAATAATTTTCAGAGCTTCTTCAATTTCCACCATTCGGCAAATATAACGGTCCCAAGCATCGCCTACTTCGCCAACCGGAACATCAAAATCAAAACGGTCATAAATCGAGTACGGCTCATCTTTGCGAAGATCCCATTTCACGCCCGTGCAGCGCAGATTTGCTCCGCTTAACGAATATTGCAAGGCATCCTCTGCCGAGTAAACACCGACTCCCTTTACACGGTTTAAGAAAATTTCATTGCCACTCACAAGGTCGTGATACCCCGCTAGCTGCTCTCTCATATACGGAACGAACTCACGCACCTTTTCAACCCAGCCGTCCGGTGCATCCCACTTCACCCCGCCAACGCGCATATAATTAAACGTTAAACGCGCTCCGCATAATTCATTCAGTAGGTTAATAATCATCTCGCGTTCGCGAAACGCATATAAAAACGGACTGACCGCTCCAATATCAAGCAAATTGGTCCCCCACCAAACAAGGTGACTCGCCACGCGCCCAAGCTCCATTGCAAGTATGCGCAAATATTCAGCACGCTCTGGTATTTCAAGCCCCATCATCGTCTCAACAGCGTGACAGATCACATAATTATTGGTCATTGCTGCTAAATAATCCATTCGGTCTGTGTACGGAATAATTTGCGTATACTGCAAACTTTCCGCAATTTTCTCTGTACCACGGTGCAAATAGCCAATTACAGGCGTAGCTTCTTTAATGATTTCCCCATCAATTTTAATAACGAGCCGAAATACACCATGCGTACTCGGATGCTGCGGCCCTACATTTAAAAGCATTTCTTCTGTACGAATCATGTTTTACACCCCCGCATCAAACGGCTCATAATCTTTTCGCAGCGGATAACCAATCCAATCATCAGGCATCAAAATACGTTTTAAATTGGGATGCCCTTCAAACACAACGCCAAGCAAATCATACGCCTCGCGCTCCGGCCAATCCGCCCCGCTCCATAGCGATACAATAGAAGGCACTCTCGGCTCGTCCCGATCAAGTTTTACTTTCACCGCTACAGATTGCTTCTTACCATATGAAAATAAATGCACATACACTTCCATATGCGTAGCAAAATCTGTTGCATGCAATTCTGACATATAACTAAATACCAATTCGGGATCTTTCTTTAAAAGCTCCATCACCTCATAGTAATGCGCTACTTTCACAACAAGCGTTGGAACATCTTTAGACAACCTATTAATATAGAAATCTTCTAGCACACCTTCGCCAAATTTCACTGTAATTGCCTGAACGTACCTATCTAAATACGGCTGATTTTGTGAAGGCTGTTCTACTTTTACTTCTTCCTCTTTCTTTCCCCCAGCAGCGCGAGCCTTTGCTGCAGCTGCTGCTTTCGCTTTTGCAACCGCAATTGCCTTTTCTTTCTCGTCGTCTACGCTTCCACCTTCAGATGCTTTTTGCTTTGCTAGCGCGGCCGCTTTCGCTTTTGCCGCTGCCGCTGCTTTTGCCTTCGCCGCGGCGATTGCTTTCTCTTTCTCACTATCTTCCGAACCTGATTCTTTTTCCTTTTCTTTCTGCTTTGCTAG
>NZ_FOLV01000024.1 GCF_900112415.1 Bacillus sp. 491mf | reverse complement strand
TTGTTTTGCTTATATTTCCGTTCTTTGTCTAGCAAGGCAGAATTATAGGTTTGACGACAATATTGCAACCAACGGTCTAACACTTCTTTTTGTGCCTCTGTTGGGAAGATTTCATATTTTTGATTCAACAACATTGTCATCACCCCCCGTTAGTTTTGTCCTTAAGTTTCGATGTATTGTTTTAGCATTTCTAATAGCGAACTGCCCACAGCCAGCAAACAATAACCTTGAGATCAAAAGTATTCTTTACATACATTCTATCTAATTTGAGGAAATTCCTTTTTCAACCTTTTGGCTTACGCCAACCAAAATTCATCCCCTCCCTACTCATTGGGCTTCACCCTTCTCATTCCTTGAGGAAGGGGAATTCTTTTGGAAATATGTTAAATTAGAAATTTATCACAATGTATATTTTTCCACAAAAGATGTTTTTTGTCAAAAAATAGTTAAAAAATAATATCTATTCGTAATTTTAAAACCAACTAGGTTATGAGAAAAGAAGAGTTAAAGATTGTTTTTTGTGCCTAGTCTATTGAGGGCACATATTATTTCAGGAAAATCGTGCACGTTTAGACACATTTTGAGCATAAATTAACTGGCTTCCTGTAAGTGGACAGCAACAATTCAAAGAATAACCCGCAACACCTGAAAAAAATTTTTAACGTTTTAGGGGGGATTTTGTTTTGTTAGCCCAGTACCAGCGTTCTTGTAACTTGGGACAAAGTAGCAAATGATTATAAAAAATTCGTGACTTGATGGCATGTATCAATGCCTCTCCCCCCTAAATTATTTGTGATTAAGGATTAGCAGTGTAATTTTGTGTTTCCATCTTACGTAGTTAACATAAGTTCAACAAAAAAGAGCCTAATCAACAGGCTCTTCCTTATATATTTTCATTCAAATACCATAACCCAATATCGTTCTCCGGGTTCTCCTTCTTCAACAACTTTCTTCCAACCTTTATTTTCATAGAATTTCATTGCTTTTTTATTCTCAGATACACACTTCAATCTTAGTGGCTTATTCATTTTTTCTATAGAGGCACCAAGCAAAGTACCACCAACACCCTTATCGAAAAAATCGGGATGAACAAATAAATTATGTATAAAGTTTTCTGGCAAGTATAAAGAAGCAAATCCAAGAATATGATTATTTTCTTCTACTAAAATAATATATTCTTCCACAGTATCCTTATCAAAATCTTCTAGAGTCATTTTTTCTATATCAGCCCAATGAAAACTTTTACGACGTGATTCTAAATATATTTTTCTTAAAGCAGGATAATCTAATTCATTTGCTACTCTAATATTCAAATTTCCACTCTCACTTTCTTTTATCTTTTGATTTTTTTCAGTTCCTTCAAAACAAAATTTTCTCGATGTATCCACCAATTTTGTTCACATTGGTTAATGATTTTTTCATTTTGATTAATTGCATCATTAAGCTTCACCCATTGAGGTGTATATTCTTGTTCAATCTCATAACCTTCTAATTTTTGAGCGATTTTCTCGCCATTCACTTCACAAAAATAATAATGGGAAGTCATTTGAAAGATAGCATTTTCATCATATTTATCTATATACCTTTCAACGACCACACCCATTTTATCTCTAATTACACAGTTAAGATAACCCGTCTCTTCAGTTACCTCTCTCATTAATCCTTCTGCATGACTTTCATCCTTTTCAACCCCTCCTCCAGGAAATATATAATCTCCTAAGTTAGAATGAACGAGAAGGATTTTATTGTCTTGAATGATAATAGCTCTAACAGCTTCTCTGTAGTTGATCTTAACTTTACTTTCATCAATTTCCGAAATTCCCAATAATGCATTCAATATCTGAATACCTCCATTCTTTTAAATCAAATAATTCATTTTTTATAAAGTAACTTCAAACCCGTCCACATACACCGCACTTCCCGAAATCTCCACTTCTAAACTATCATTCCATTCTTTTCTCACCACTACTTTCACTCGTCCATCTTTCCCTATTTCGTGCCCTTGCTCTACTAAAAGTTCTTTTTTCTCTTTAAACTCTTCATCAATAAATGTAACGTAATATGCCCCCATAACTCCGGAAGCTGTGCCCGTTACTGGATCTTCTATTGTACCCGCATATGCTGATGAAAAATGACGTGCATGCATGTGAGCATTTGAGTCGTATGTTTCGAAACAGAACGGATGAATGGAAGCTCGAGGCATTTCTTTTAAGATAGATGGAAATATCTTATTATTCGGTTTCATCTTTTTAAACGACGCTAGATTTTTCACAGGAACCAATAAAGTCCAATTCCCTGTACTTCCATATACAATCGGTAAGTTTTCTTCTAAATCATTCTCATGTAGACCTATGGAAGCAGCTAACTCTTCTCTTGAACCATCAAACTTTTGAAACTGTAGATTTGCTTGCTTCATCGTTATGTATGGTCTTCTATCGGGATCTAGCTCCACTTGTATTGGTAAAACACCTGCTTTCGTTTCGATTGTAAAGTTTCCTGTCTCTTTGATTAAGCCTCTAGTTTGCAATGCGTAAATAGCAGCTACAGTTCCATGACCACAAAGATCCATTTCATATCCCGGCGTAAAATAACGAATTCTCCAGTCTGCTACGCTTGACTGCATTAAAAAGGCAGTCTCGTTAAATCCGACTTTATAAGCTATACTCTGCATCTCATCATCAGTTAACTTGTCAGCCTGTAAAACAACACCTGCCGGATTTCCCTTATTTGGTTTATCGCTAAATGCATCATAATGATAGACAGTTACTATATTCACTAGATTCATCCCTTCATCACATAAAATTCAAAAAATCTATTACGTCAAACTTCCCATATATACTAATCCGTTAGAGCGATTTCCATTCATTGTCACATATTCTACTTTTTCAAATTCTAATTGTTGAAAATCACTTGTCCATTCTTTTACTCGTTCCTCAGTATGATGACGTAACACAGCTCCATCAGGTAATTCAAATACACCGTATGTATGATACTTTTCAAAGTATTTGTCATATCGATTTATATTTCTTTCATCATCATTCAATAAGAAATCGTTAATATAAATAATTCCACCAGGCTTTAATACTCTTTTCACTTCTTGCAATATGGATTCTTGTTCTTCATTGTTATAGACACAAGTTAATACCGCAAATAACAGTACGGCATCGAAGGAATGATCCGGAAAAGGAATTTTCCCACTCTCAATAATCTCAAAATGGATGTCATTATTATGTAACTTTGCTCGCTTAATCATTTCTTCTGAAAAATCTACACCGTACAAATTTATAAATTGATTTTCTTTTAGCCCAAGTAACGTTCTTCCATATCCACATCCATAATCTAATATAGCTGATTCATCTCCTGCATCCCCCCATACGATTCAAGAAGAAAGTTTTTAAAATACTTTCCAGTTTTTCCAGTTAGAACTTCGAAATCATATTTTATATCAATCTGCCAAGAAACCATCTCATCAAATTGTCTGATAAAAATGTTTTAAACTATAGAAAAAAAGCATTAGACTGAAAGATGTTTACTGTACATGAAAACACTTTTTGCTAACGAAAAACCAAAGTATCACAAAATCTTTAAAAGTCCCTTCGCATAATAAGTGTTATCGGTAATTAGGAAGGAATATCACTTATAAAAAAACTTTACACTTTCTTACGTTAACTGAATGTCGTATTTATCTAATAAATCTTTGAAAGCGGGTCTTTCATTTCCATTTCGTCCAATAACATGTGTAGCAGTCACTAATGAGTTCAAAACAGCCTCTTCAGTAGCCTCACCAATAGCTCGAAATGCTACATCTATATCTTCTTCGTGAATCATTGGAACCGAAATGCAATGTGCAGTTTTTTCATGGGATATTTTTGTAGCTGTTGAAAAACCAATTACCACCTCACCACTTCCGGTTGTAATGATAGAACCAGTACGTGATAAGCCTGTTATCGTTCTTTTTATAATCCGGTTTAGCTGTCTTTCTGATACGGGAAGATCTGTTCCAACAATTATGATAATTGAACCCTTATCTTGTTCCTCGCGTGACTGAAGGATAGCATCTCTCAATTCTTCTCCAACAGCTTTTCCATTCACTTTTAAATCACTCAAAACTCCAAAATTAGACAACACTAAAACACCCATCGTATAAGTTCCATGTTCCATTCTCATTCGTCTGGAGGCAGTACCAATACCACCTTTTAATGAATAACACAGCATTCCAGTACCTGCTCCAACAGTGCCCTCTTGAACTTCGGATGAGGCATTATTTAATGCTTGCATAACATGTTCTTTAGTTATAAATCTAGCTCGAACATCGTTTAATAGCATGTCGTTGCATTCACATACGATTGGATTAACGGTTCCAGTCGTTCGTCCAATTTCTGGATTATGTTCTAGCATATATTCAATTAATGCATCTGCAGCTGTTCCGATACTTAATGTATTCGTTAAAATTATGGGAGATTCTAATGTACCTAGCTCATTGATTTGTATGGTCCCCATAGTCTTGCCAAACCCATTAATTACATGGCTTGAGGCAATTAGTTTTTCCTTAAATATATTGCCTTGATGAGAAAGAATAGCTGTGACACCTGTTTGTATATCCTTATCACTAAGAGTTACATGCCCAACAGTAACTCCTTCAACATCTGTAATAGAGTTATAGTAGCCTGTTTCTAAGCGTCCTATTTTCACACCATAATCTCTTATTCTTTTTTGCCTTAACATAAATAAACCTCCATTTTTCCAAACAAATGTGTTCAAATCAGATTATAGTTGATTCTATTTTTATGAAAAATATTCTTTAGGACAGATCCTAAAGAAACTTGTTGCTAATTCTTTCAATAAAGAAGATATATCCAAACCACAGAAAAAAATACAACTGCAAAAAATAACGAAGCAACTCCTTTTATACGTTCCACACCACTAATCCACTATATAGAAACAACGATCGAACATTTCCTTTTATTGTTATTCATCTTATACTATATAAAAATCCTCTCATTACAGAAACGATATAAACTACAATCTGTATTCATAAAAAGAACATATTTGCAACACGTGCACCATTTTAATGTATAAGCAAAAAATATAAATCATTCATCTATTCATTTTTGAAAAAATACTTTAAGGAGCAATTTGCATATGACATTTAAACGCAATCGATTATTATACGCAATGATGACCATCATTGTAATTATATTAGGGCTAACATCAAGAAAAATAGCGCATGTGTTACCACATATTTTGAATACATACTTAGGAGATGCACTGTGGGCGTTAATGATTTTTGTTGGTTTTGGTTTTATTTTTAAAAGTGCTCAAACAAAAGTTATTGCGTTACTCGCCTTAATATTTTGTTATATCATTGAGTTCAGCCAATTGTATCACGCTAGTTGGATTGACCATATTCGCGAAACAACTTTAGGTGGATTGATATTAGGTTATGGATTTTTATGGAGTGACTTATTAGCTTATGCGATAGGCATTGGAGTAGGTGTGATAAGCGAAATGTTATTTATATGGATTCGAAAACCTAGCAAACTGATATAGATATAACTAACCTCTAGACCTGTATTCGTACATATGGCTAATACATGTAGCTTCGATTTTCCATGTATTAGCCCATTGTACATTTAATATACATTCTACGTCGTTTAATGAAATAATTTACTTCTGCTTTTTCAGTACAACGATTGAACAAACATTCGAATAACCGGTTGTCTTTATGCATGTTTATATTCATTTCATATTCAAATAACACGAAGTTTTTATGTATCCAGTGTTTTGACTTATAACATAAGGTATCATTTCAGTACAAGTATACCTTATTCTTGTTCTTTCATATTTTTTGTACCAGAACTCCTTTTTCGATAGATAAAAAGTCAAATTCGGCCACAAAACCTTTTCCTTGTGGACTACAAGCATATACCCCACATTGAAATACTTGTCCCTCTGTATCTTCCATTAATCTAGCAATTCGTAGTTGATTCCACTCTCGTTCCATTAGTTCACTTAGAGAAGGCGTTTTATCATCTTCAACTTCCAAAAATTCGACGATATAATCTCCAGATTCCCTACGAATACGAAAATATAAATCTAATGGCCCCTGAGTATAATTTTGAGTAGACCAATCTGAGTATCCATGATTTGTAACAACTGCTCCAAGTTTACATGAGCCATTTGGTTCGTATTCAATGGATGTTTTGATCCAACAATCTTTAGAAAAGCGAACCATTAGTCCCGCTTGATCATATTGATGCACAGGATATGATCGTACTCTAGTCGTAATAATGACATCCTCATTCATTTCTGTATAAAGAAAATGCCCATTATCAACAACAAAGCCATAATGAGTTTTTTGCCAATAATCAGTCCTCTTATTAGGTTCAATGATAAGGCCCGCATTTTCCTTTTTTATGTTCCAATTCTTTGGTTGACAATACCACTTTAATTCGGAATGAATCGTATCACTTCGAAATGTTTCATATAATGCTAATGAACTCATCGAATATATCCCCCTAAACTCTTCTCAATTATTACCATAATAATGATTTTATCAAATATTCCAATAAACATAAAATGTCTCATAATTTCTTTCTTGTTCTTCTACTCATGCCCATCAACTTAAGGATGGAAATAAACTGAACTTTCGTGTAGCTGAGTTCAAACGTTCTTAAAAATGAAAGGAAAGGAACTACGCTTCTTCTTCACGATATTTCTCCCTTTTTTCTCTCCAAGTGATATATACAATACATGAAACGGCTACAATGATTGGAATCGCGATAAAAGAACCGATGAAAGGATAAGCCGCAAGACAAAGTATACAAGCTATTACAGCTAACACCTTCCCCAAGACATTTGTAATCAACTTCACTCCAGCTGCCGTGCCAACAACATAAGTGGCGATTGCTAATGAGTTAGGAATAAATACTAACTGTTCTAACCCAATGTCAAAAATAAAACTTAACAATAAACCCATTGCTGCAATCGATCCTACTAATAAAACCGCACGACTAGGGGTTGAATATTTTTTATTCATGTGATCCAACCATGAGGGTGCTAGGTGTTCATGAGATAAGGAATAACCTAACCGACTCATACTTGCAACAAACGCGTTGTTTGTTCCTAAACATATAATAAAAGCGAGAATCGCTGTTACCCAGGCACCATTTACCCCTGCAACTTTTTCCACAACTTGGGCTAGTGCTGCATTATTCATAGCCTGATTAACAGTTTGTTCTCCTGTTGAATAGGATTCCGTACCAATTACAGCCAAAATAATGCCAAAGTACAAAACACCGATTATAACAATAGCTCCCCATGTAGATCGCATGATGTTTTGTTTTCTTGGATTTTTAAATTCTGGTGCTAAGCTGGAGATAGCTTCCCATCCAAAAAATGACCAAAAAATGAGCATTGCAGATTGACCAATTGGAATGAGGCTACTTTTTGTAATATGGAGTGTTATGCGCTCAAGGTTAATAACTGGAAAAGCTAACACTGATGTGCTCAATAGAATGAAAAATGTAAGCCCGGCCAAACATAATTGAACTTTCCCACTTGTTTGTAATCCCACATAGTTTCCGATAACCGCAATGATGAGCAATACACTTGCAATGACATAAGCAGCAAAATGTGGCAAGTTAAATGCAAAAGCTATGTAAGTCCCACCTGTTAATGAGACAATGATTTGTCCTACACTTCCTGCAATGAAAAAAAACCATCCAGAGAGAGCACCTGCATAATGCCCAAAAGCTTTGTTTGCAAAAGTCAATATTCCTCCTGAACTAGGGAAATCGATTGAAAGAAAAGCAAATGTACAGGCTAATGGAATGCTAAGAAGTATCATTATTATCCATGAAACTAATGCATTTGAACCCGCAATACCCGCTGTCATACCGGGCAATATCAAAATTCCTGATCCTAAAACAGCTCCCACATATAAGGCGATGCCTTGTGGAACTGAAATGGTTTGCTTCAATAATTGTGACAAAATCATCCTCTCCTTACTATTTATGTATAATTTCATTATAGAAAGTTATTTCCTTATTTTATATAAACTATTGAATATTTTAGACTGTTTAAACTTTATATTTTGAATAAATAACAATATAATTATTTACAATTAGGAAGAGGAGAGGATAACTTTGGATAACATTGACCGAAAAATAGTAGAACTCCTTCAGGAGGATGGCCGAATAACAATTATTCAGTTATCGAAAAAATTGAATCTTAGTCGCCCTAGTGTAAATGAGCGATTGCGGCGATTACAAGAAAATGGGGTCATTCAAGGTTTTACAGCACGTATTTCTCATGAGGCAATTGGAAAAGACACACTTGTAATCATTCAAATAGGAAACTTAAAAATAGAGTGCCACCGATTTGAGGAGATAATTAAAGAGGAAATGGATATTCTAGAGTGTCATAGAGTGACTGGAACAAATAGTTATTTTATGAAGGTGGCAGTTGCCTCAATGAAAGATGTAACAGCCCTCGTAGATCGACTTATTCCTTTCGGACAATTAAACACATCTGTAGTACTTTCATCACCTATTATGTATCGCCCTTTACTCCCTGTTCATGATTGCTAAGTTTCATTTAAATTGAAAGGTATCACTCTATAAATTCAGGTTTTTGTTATTGAACGAATGATTAATACGTTAAGAAATGTATTTCTCCTCAAAACGAAAAAACAGTTGATACTTTTTAATTCATTAACTGTAGAAATTGAAAATTTTCGTTTTTGGGTTACTTTACAATATTAACTTGATGGATGTGGGGTACCGCCAGCATTTTGGAAAAACCCCACGGTAATCAAAAAAAATACAATCAGTGCCCATATGGACAGCTGATTGACATAATGATCGTTTTTGGCAGTCATTTAAACTTATAATTTATCTATTATAGGGTCTCGCCACATCACTATCAATCTAAGAATAGCAAATACCCCAAAATGAAAAACGAGCTGAATTCCCATAAATAAATGTAGAAAGAACAAACTTCGTTGTAGATACATTTCAAAGTCTCAAGTCGATAGGCATATGGCGGCTCATTTTTAGAATTGTTTTTATGTGTCAATGATAGAAATATATTTTTTATTATGGCTACTTTTCAACTAGTACGATATCATCAAAATAGGCATCAAAGCTTTTCATTGAAATAGGATCTAAGAAGACGTTAGTTGGATAATTATTATTTGGAGTAGTAAATTCGACCGATTTTTGTTCATACTGTGAGGAAGTAAATTCCATATAAGCTGTTCTCATTCCATTAGTTGCTGCCCCCACGAGTACTGTTTTACCAGGAGTCGTTATTTTTCCAAATACAGACATTATGTATGTAGTATTAGGCTTCAAAGTTACGGACCCCATCAACAGACCGCCTGATCCACTTAAATGAAGTCCTTTAGAATTATTTATTCCTACATGCTCTTCAATATTGTAATTTACATCGCCATATGGTTTAAAAATCTCTAAACTTGAATTGCGGTCAAAATCAATATTTAAAATATAAGATTTCTCCTTTTCCTTTAATTGTACATTATCAAACTTAACCCTCCCATTTGCTGTAGAAGCAAGTTTGACAGCAAAGTTTGACACGTCTTCCCCTGTTTTAAACTTCATCTCATGATGTTCGGGCTTAAATCCTGTATACTGCTTCTTTGTTAATGGAACGATTTCTTGATTGGCATTCAGATTACCTACTGTTACTTCTGATGGAGAAACTATACTTCCTGCTATATCAAATGTTAATGTATATTCTGTATTCGGCTTTACAGTAACAAGCTGATAGGCTGTGTCTGCATGTATTAATTTCAGATAATGATTGCCTGGTTCAGAAGTGCCGATATTCTCGGTAGAAGAATTAGGATTAGATAAAATCCAGTTATTTAGCCCATCCTCAAAATCTCCATTCTTAACTTGTTCATTTGCAGATGGACTATCTGCTGATACAATACCTGAAAAACCTATACTGGCACTTAATACAATTGCTGTAGAAAATACTCCTATACCGACTTTTTTAAACAATTTCTTCATCTCCTTTGGTCAGATTAAAATTTACTTTTTCATATTTCTATATATGTTTGGATAAACCTGCCAAAGAACAACTTTATCAATAGTTGAGTGAAAATTCTATTTAGGGGTATCGCCTCATGCCCATCAAGCTAAGCTTATATAAGTTTAATTTCCGGTGAGATTTTTTCTTTTTTCTAAAGGTCCAGTGTAACTTCTTTAAAGATTTGCATACTAAATAAACCCTATTGGGTTTCAATTTTTTTGATTATGCTACATGATTGTGAGACATAGTAAAGTCGTATACGACGCCTAAAATATCAAAGACTGTTTTCTTCTTGTACCGGTGAGATTTTCTCCCGTTTTTCTCTAAAAGATAAAACAAACGCAGTAAAACTTTTAATAATTCATGGATGCCCTTCCGTAATCCTTCATAAAACAATAGATAATAATTCTTTATCATATAGATGGATTTGTATTCACTTAGCTCTTTCTTTTTCTTATCCAAGAGTAACTGACGCATTTTGAACATCGTCGATGAACAGAGTAAAATACTAATGAGTTGCCCATATAAATGGCATTCTAAACGTTCCTTCTTGATTTCCTTGCACTTGTCAATTTGAAAGAAAGATTTCCATGTTTTGAACAAAATTTCAATTTACCAGCGTAATGAATACAAGTCATGGATATGTTCCGTTGGGACATTTTCTACAGAAAGATTCGTAATATACACATTGATTCCACTCAACCGTTTACTTCGTTCTTTGTAGGTAATACCTTTCTTTTTTTCTTTTTTGGCTTGTTCCTTCAGCCTCTTCTCTGTTTGTTCCTTTGTTAATCGATGAATAATAACACGAGCTGGTAATTTTTGACACTGTCCAATGTATGCCTCTGAAATCTCTATTGTTTGACCAGGGAGCAATTGATCCATGAGTTCTTCCATATCTAACTGAATATAGAGTGATCCTTTCTTCACGGTTCCATTTCGAAAATACTCTGGCTTATCATTCTTACGATAGATTCGAGAATTTAATTTCAAACGTGAGATATAGTAAGCTTCTTTATTATGGATATTCTGTAAGTCATGTAAGTCGAAATAGCCTAAATCTCTTATATACAAGTCTTTTGGTCGAATGGTTTGTAGGCTTGTTGAACCAAAGGTTTTATCATTTTCTCTTCCTTCTCCTACATAAACGTGCAAGAACTTTCCACTCAACAGGTCATACTCCAATTGAATTTTAACTCCTGCCGTATGGCTACTTCCACCTGAACCTTGATAATGCGGAGAAAACTTATCTGGAAGCTGGAATGTTGTAGAATCTAGGATCCGAATATGCTTAAAGGTCGTGGTATATTGATGAATTATTTCTTTTGTTGAATGAATTCTTTGAGTTAGAAGTTTAGCTAGCACTTGTTCAAGAAACTGTACTGCGGAAGCATTAAATCGTTGGTTAAGTCCTTCAGGACTGATAAGAACACCTGTAGATACTTCAAGACAGCTACATAATTGTGTGAGTGATGTACTTGCAACCTGTTGACTAAGCCATACACATAAAGCAACTAACTCCTGTGCTTGATATTTACTCTTTTGCTGAACCAATCCTTTTTCTTTGGCTAGGTGTTCTAGAGCATGAGGAGACATATGTCGTTGTAATTCTTCAGCAATCGGTTGAAGTTCGTCAAGAATCGAAAGATTCATAAAGAAACGCCACCCTTTCCTATAATTCTAGAAATAGGATAACGGTTTTTTATTTTTTTAGAAAATGTTTCATTTCTTTATTGACAATAATCAGAAAAAACTGTTATATTCATGTCAACAAAAACTGACTAGTCAGATGAAAGGAACATGTTAAATGACACAAAAAGATATATTAATTCTAAATGATTATGAACAATTAAAATCATTAAGTGATCCTTTAAGAGTTCAAATTCTTTCTTTTTTGATTGAAGAACCTCGTTCAGGACAACAGTTGTCACAAATTATTGGTTTATCTCGTTCGAAAATTCACTATCACTTACGTGATCTAGAAAAAAATGGTTTAGTCCAAATAGTAGAGGAAAATAAAAAAAGAAATATGACTCAAAAACTATATCAAGCGGTTGCTAAAAGTTTTATCCCCTCTAATAACTTATTACCTTTTCATTCGGAATATGGAGAGAGTCGTAGGTTATTAACCATTGCAACCTTAGAGAGAGCAAAGAGTCGTGCTTTAGAAGCTCCTGAAAGTGCCTTTTTAACACAGTCTGAAAAGCCAGAAGAATGGGCTAGAATATCAAGTCAAATAGAAATTCGCACAACAAAAAATCGATTTGAAGAATGGGTTGCTAAATATCATAATCTTTTAAAAGAACTCCATGATATTGATGAAATTGAGAATAGTGACGCGGAATGGTTTTATTTAGCCACAGTTGGATTCCAAGTAGACGAGCCTTATTTTAAGGAAGGTGATAAAGATGAGTGAATCTGTTCTTCAAAAAACAAAAGTTAAGATAAAAGGTACCTCTTTAGTAAAAGAACGCTCTTTCGTCTTACTTTGGATTGGCACGTTTTTTACTGGATTAAGTTTTAGCATGTTTTATTTTGCTGAAGCCTGGTATGTAGTAAAGATGTTAAATTTAGAATCTTCGTTAGGAATCATTTACATTGCAGGTGCCACTCCTAGGATTGCACTTATGTTGCTAGGTGGCGTATTGGCTGATAAAGTGAGCCAATCCAAAGTTATGTTCTTTTCAGATTTTACGAAATCACTAATTGTTGGGGCACTTGTCATTTTATTAATGTTAACAGGTGAGATACATTTGTGGACTTTAATCTTTTTTGCATTAATTTTTGGCGTACTAGATGCTTTTTTTTGGCCAGCTTCGAGTTCAATTATTCCTGCAATTGTTCCCAAAAACTCTCTAACAAGAGCTAATTCAATTATTCAGACTACTAGCCAATGCACTTCTATTTTTGGACCAATGGTAAGCGGAATTATTATTGTAAATTTTGACTATAAAGGCATTTTTGGATTAGTTGCTAGCTTTTTATTATTAGGGAGTATTTTTGTATTATTCATTAAGATTGGTAGCAAAAATACTAATATAGAAAATAAGCAACCAATTCTTCAAAGTTTAAAAGAAGGCATTAGTTATGTACAAAAAAAACCCGTTTTAAAAGCTTTTGTTTTAAAAACTTTATTCTTAAATCTTTTTTTTACAGGTCCATTAACTATTGGACTTCCTATTTTCGTTAAAAATGTGCTCAAAGGTAATACTTTATATTTTAGCTTACTTGAATCATGTTTAGCTATAGGAATGGTCATCGGATCTGTCATTTTGAGTATATTGAATCTTAAGAAAAAAAGAGGTATTGTAAGTCTTAATTCACCAATGCTACTAGCACTTTGTTTTTTATTGTTTAGCTTTTCTTTTGAATCATGGCAAAGTATTACTATTGCTATTTTTCTAGGATTTTCAATGACTGTTTCCTCCATATGCGCTGTCTCACTCATTCAAACTGAAACAGATTCAGACATGACTGGTAGAGTAATGAGTATTCAAACACTTTCTTCTATGGGGCTTACACCAATCTCATATGGGTTAACATCATTACTCCTTTCACTTGGAATACATATACAAATCATTATATTTATTGGGGCGTTATCTTTATTAATATTTACACTTATTCTTTATTTTAAAATACCTATATTACGTGAATTGGACTAAAATGTTTGCATTGTAAAATTCTAAATTACATCTTAAACGTTGGAGTCGGCCAGATCTTCTTATCATTGACGAACTAGGCTATTTTCCCTTTGATGAATCAAGAACCAATATCTTCCACAATAATACAAACAAGGTGGTGCACTTATTGTAACTTCAAATAAATCTTTTATATAGGGGTCACACGACATGCCCATCAACCTAACAGAACAGGTTGCCCCAAAACGATAAAAATGAACTTCGGTGCCATAAAAAACACAAAGTTTTCGTTTAGGGGGTACTTTAAAATCTTAGCTTGATAGCGATGGGGTACTGACGGTAAAACGCGGATTTTATACGCTAAGACATTTTCTAACAATAAAACTTCATTTTTGTTACTGTAAAAACAACTAGCCACTCTTGCGAGGGGCTAGTTGACGTAAAATTCGTTAGCGGAAGTAATTACATGTGGTTTATTATTAGCACTGGTTTGTTGAAAAAAAGTAGTATTTTTTGTTAGTCGAATATTGCTATGACTTGATTTAATTCATTTAAGGCTTCCGGCTCAATTTTTAATGTAAAGGTTGATTGACCAATACCCCCGTAAATAAAATCATAATGGAAAAGTCGTTTATCTATCACACAAGGTAAATCAAGACCAACCATAGATACACTTCCTACTTCAAATCCTGTAACTTTCTGGACTTCCTTTGGAGATGCTAATTTTACTTTATTACAACCTAAAATATCAGCTATTTCCTCAAAATTAACTTTTCCACGACTTCCAGATATGACTAAAGCAAAGAATCCTTTATCTGTTTTTAGTATCAATGAAGGAGCTGTTTGTCCGACTTCAATCCCAAAATAATCCGCACCATCTTGTACTGAAAGGATAGGTTTATCATTTGGGATTAGTTCAAATAAGAATTTACTTTTCTCCAGAATCTCTTGTAATTTCCTCATTTTTATCCCTCCTATAAGGTAAATATTAACATGCGTCTCCTTTGGTTTAGCAAGAAAATCAATATTGTTAGCTAACAACCCTTTTCACATGCATACTGTATACATGAACGGTTAACATAACGCAACATTATTGATAGTAAGAAAAAAGCGGATCCCTCCTCTAAAAAGGCATCCACTTATTTGTTATGTGCTTCTATACTCGTTTTGTTTTCTTTGCTCTTGTAAACTTCCAAACAGCTAAAAGTAGTATGAGGAGCGGTATTCCCTGAATGAAGAGAAATCCTCCTAAAAAATAAAGTACATGACTAACTAGAGGAGGAGCTGTTGCCGAATCGCCCGCAACATAAGCTCCATAATTAGACACCACACCTGCATAATCAGCTATCCCGCCTATAAAAAAAGCCACTGGACTTATGAGTAGATTTATTCCTAAACAAACCATTATCAATGATAGGTTTTTAGCCTTAATTTTTGATGAACTAGACAAGAAAAATAAGAATATTGCAGTGCCGAATATAAGAAACAGTGATACATAATAAATCCCCATAATATCCCTCCATGACTTTAATTGTACCATCAGTAAGGGTGATTTTGTAAAATTTTGGATTAAAAGGATATTCATGTCAGGTTAACATAACGTCTCATTATTGGTAGCAAGGAAAAAGGATGATCTCTACTTTCACAAAGAATCCGCATTTTTCTTTTTCTATGACTCTATTCATTTTTTATACATCCCTATCCTGGCGCGGGTTTCAGGGTTCCCGTTTGTTACTGGATTAGCCGAAAAACTGTATAAAATCTTGCATACTCTTAGCGTGGGTTTTTTCCAAAATGCTGGCGTTACCCCACCCCATCGCTATCAAGCTAAAAAGAACGAGTTACCTCAAAGCATACTACACAAAATTTTCGTTTTGGGGTATTTCAAAATCTTAAGTTGATGGGCATGTAAGGTGACCCCTAATAAGAAAAAAAAGAAGTTAGTAGCAATTCGGTTTATCTTTTTTATAAACGGTATAATTTTCTTTTAAATCTACATCATAACAGTCACAATAACTCCTCCTATATTGTCCCCTGAAATCTCGTAATGCTTATTCACTGGAACATTCACGTTAATATTCTCTGAAACTTTATAATAAGAAATCGTATATTTTTCACCTTCAATATACGTTGAAATTTCTTTTTTCTCTTTTAAGAAATCCAAATATTCCTCTAAAGTAAAATTATTTTTTTGCATAACAGCACTATGAGGTAAACCGACATAACGTATATGCCATGGCTCATATTGAATTCCTGTAATATTACTTTTATTTTTCGGATAGCGTAAAACAAATCCGTATTTCCATACATTTTCCTCAATCCATTTTCCTTCAGGAGCTTTCTCCATTTTCATTTGAGTAGACCCAACATCAAGTGATAACCCTAAATTATGTTCACTATATCCTGCTGGAAGTGCGTAATCAGAGCCCATTTTCTCATATAGCTTCCTTTGTTCTTTAAAATCTCGATAACCGCTATTCATCAAAAAATGCTGTACTCCTTCTTTTTCCGCTGCATCTACAATCTTCAAAAATTTTTTCACAATATCCATTGATAAGCGAAGGTTTCTATCAAATATCACATACCCTCTTACTAATTCAGCATTTTGAAATACATTTATAATATCAGACCTTATACTATCTTTCTTAATAGGGTAATCTTTATTAACTAGTAATAAATCCCCTTTATGAATTTGTTCCTTTGTAATCTCTTTCTTTTCAGTATTCACAGTATTTACTTTATCATCTTTTTCTACGATTTTAACATCTATCCCCTTTTGAAATAACGGTGCTATATAAATCCCAACACATACTGTGCACAATATAAAAAGAGAAATAAATACCCACTTCTTCATTCTTAGTTCCTCCTTTATCTAACATACGTATAGGATAGAAAAAACTATTAAAATAAAAAGTGGGGTAAACTTAAAATTTTTATTAAATTCTCGAGCTATCTTCTTTTGGCAATCTCACTTCAAATATTGTTCTTATTACATTACTTTCAGCAGAGATCGTCCCATTATGCTGTTCCACAATATTTTTTGCAATAAATAAACCAAGGCCTGTACCGTCTTGTTGCTCCGTTCTAGCTTTATCACCTGTATAAAACATATCAAAAAGATATGGCAAATCTTCTTCTGGAATGCTATCTCCGTAATTAATAATTTGTACGACAACTTCTCCATTATCAATATATCCATTCATATCAACAAATTGCCCATCATATCCGTAGCGAATAGCATTCGTTAAAAGGTTTTCAAATACTCTAGCTAACGATTTTCCGTCACCATTAATAAGTAAATGCGAATCAACATTCAATCTAGCTTCTAAATTTCGCTTCTCTAATAACGGATATAATTCCTCATCTAACTGTAGAAGTAACTCACTTATATCAATTGTTTTTTTTTCTAACTTTAGTATGCCATAATTCATTCGCGTAATTTCAAATAACTCATCAATTAAACTTTCAAGTCGTTGCGATTTCGTAAATGCAATCGTAGAAAAATGTTTAATCTGTTCCTTTGTCAAATTTTCATCTTTAAGAATTAAATCTAGATAACCTAAAATAGATGTTAATGGCGTTCTTAAATCATGAGCTAAGTTAACAACTAGCTGATCTTTACTACTTTCCGCAAAGTCTCCTCTTTCAACCGCTTCTTTTAACTTTTCGCTCGCTAAGTTAATCTCACGCGCAATATTTCCGAATTCATCATTTGATGAAATATGAACTTTATTTGTAAAATCACCGTTAGCGAGATAATGAATTCCGTTAGAAATTTCATTAAAATACTTTAAGTATGGTTTTGTTAAAAAGAAAAAGAATAAAATAGATAATGGGATAAAGAAAATCAAAAAGAAATTAATATCTCCAAACTCTCTTACTATTGACCTAAATTGAGCTAGAGGATCTTCATAGCGCACCATCGTTTTATAATAGAACTGTAATCCTTTATAAATCATATATGTTACGCCAGCTGCTAATACCATACTTAACATAAACAAGGCGATCATTTTAAAACGAAAGCTTCTCATCATTTTAGCCATTGAAAGTATAGCCTACCCCCCATATCGTTTTTATTAACTTATTCTTCCTTTTATCCTCCCCAAGTTTTTTTCGTAAAGTACGAATATGTACCATAACTGTATTTCCACCTTCGTAATAATCATCTGCCCATACTTGCTGAAAGATATTTTCAACACTATATACTTTCTTCGGATGACTAGCTAATAAATATAAAATATCAAACTCTTTTGGGGTTAATTCAATTTGCTCTCCGTATACATTTACCGTTCGTTGCTCTGGATCAATAATAACTCCACCTACTTCTAAAACAGATTTATTCTCCTCTACTTTCGGCTGATTTAACATAAGAAATCGGCGTAGTTGTGCATTTACACGCGCAACTAATTCAATTGGTGTGAAAGGCTTCGTCATATAATCATCCGCGCCTAGTACAAGACCTGTCACCTTATCAAAATCAGATGTTTTCGCACTTAAGAAAATGATAGGCATATGATGTTTCATACGAATTTGTCGTGTTACTTCATAACCGTCCATTTTGGGCATCATAATATCTAAAACAACTAGATCGATTGGTTGTGATTGAATGATACGAACTGCTTCTTCTCCATCAGTAGCTTTCACAACATGATAACCTTCTTTTTCTAAATGTATCCCAATTAATTCAGCAATTTCCACCTCATCATCAGCTATTAAAATTGAAATACGCTTCATTTTATTCCCCCTCCTTTTTAAGAAAGCTTGCTTTTTCTAAGCTGTATTCGTATTCTTTGACTCTCCTATAAAATGTATTACTCTTCATTCCTACTCTTTGCATTGGTTCTGCAAAATTACCATAAGTTTCTATCATTATATAAAAAGTCAAAATCATCACTTCCTGTTATTTTTTAGGTTTGGCTTGATATGATTTCATTCCAGCTTATTCTACCATATTGTTTAACAACAAGAACTTGTAGAAATCACTACAAGTTCTTTCTATTAAAATGTTAACAAGGCAAACTATTCTTTTATTTTTTCCTCATGTTGTTTAGCGAGCTTATAAAAAGAAGAACGTTTGATGCCATACTTTTTCATAGCTCCTACCGCTGTAATTGAACCAGATTTCCATTCCTTGTAAGCATCCGTAAATTCTTCTGTTATTTCGACAGGAGGACATCCTAAACGTTTACCTTGCTTTCTGGCAAGAGCAATTCCTTCAGCTTGACGTTGTTTAATATCAATGCGCTCTTTTTCTGCAAAGGCAGATAATATTGTCAGTGTTGCTTTTTGAATTGCGCTCTGAATGACATCATTTGTACTTTCCCCAGTGTAATTGACGTTAATGTATGGTTCCTTTATAAATTGTAAATTTACTTTATGTTTTTCGTAATATCTAAATTCTTCTAATGTATCATTCATATTTCTTCCGAGTCTTGTCAAGGAATCAAACACAATGGTATCTCCTGTACGAACAAGACGTTTTAGCATTTGATAATTATCTCACTCCATATTTTTCTAGACTCTTTATCTATGAAAATATCCCGTTCTTCTATCCCTAAATTCTTCATATTCTGAATTTGTCGTTCTTCGTTTTGATCTTTACTCGAAACTCGCACATATCCAAATTTTTTATGTTTCATATGCTACACCTCATTGATAATGATAACAATTATGTCTGTAAAGATATATAAAATAAACGGATGTCTGTAAAGGTAGAAATGAACATTTATAGATGTGGTTTTTTATAGTTTTCTATATATCTGTAAAGGTATACTTTTACAGATGAATTGAGAGATTCACTTAACACTTAATACATGAAAGTAAAAAATGTATCTAAAGGTTCATGCCCATCAACTATGACCATTTGTAACTGCTTATAAATTTCCTGAGTATATGGCGTGCTTTTCGCCTGTTTATGCTCTCGTTTTACTGTCACTTCATTATTCTCTACTAGCATTTCCTCTGCATTTTTTGACGGTACTTGTGAATGTTCAAGTATTGCAACAGAACCATAGACACGTTCTAAGAATCCGTATTAACATCAAACAAATCTCTTCTTTACTCTTACAATACATCGTTAAAATTTTCTAAACGTAAAATAGTTTTGTTCTTTTATTAACAGTCATAAAAATGATCCGTTTGTTTTTATTGATAATACATAAACATTATTATAAACTGTCTGTATATATGCAAACGAAATCATTTTATGTTTACTCATATTTTAAATTGATAGGGGATATTAATAACAATAAAAGAATAGGTATTCCACCAACAAAGTGCTGCAAAATAATGGAACCAGTACGGAAAAGATGCTTTCAAAATTGATATACTAAAAATCGAAAACGAAGCATTATTAGCCCTTGAAGAAAGTATCAACCATACGAGGAACGAGATTATAATCAAAAATAGTTTTAAAAAGGGGATAAAATTATGGGACAAAGAAAGTATCCAGTAACACCTCAAGATCGAATGAATTATATATTAGGTCTTTATTCTGCAAATCAACAAATTAATGCCGTTCTTTATTTTTCTAAAGGTATATCAATGAAAATACTTGAACAATCAGTAAGGATAACGTTACAATTACAGCCAGTTTTGAACAGCCGTTTTGTAGAAAGTGATATTCCTTACTGGAAGGAACATACATCTAGTACTAAATCAACGACTTGTTTTTTTGCAGAAGGAAATGATCAAGAACTTGAAATGATGGCGATAGATTTTATTAAGGAACCTGAAAATCATATTCAGGGGCCAATGGTTCAAACAAAATTATTACAAGGCACTACAACAAATATGTTAATTGTTAAATTATCACATCTTTGTTCAGATGGTGCAGGAGTCAAGGAATATATTAATTTGCTGGGAGCAATTTATACTCAGCTTTCCCTAGGACAGTCTAAGGATCAAATTATAAAGGGATTTTGTGCGAGGAATGAGGGGTTTCGCGATCAATCACCTGTTTTCAAATATGCTGGAATACCAGACGTAAAAAGTGCGTATCGTCCTAGCCAAGCACAACAGGCTACCTTGAATGATGTCATCATGACTGCATACTTCCAATCTTTATCACATTTCACTGTGTATGCAGAACCTCGCACTGCAGAAAAAATGATCGGTTTAACAATTGATTTACGCCGATATCTTCCCAATCATACAACTGGTGCTATTTGCAATTTATCCGGTATGGAAATGCCAGTGATTAAAATGGAAGATAATGAAATTATTTAATCAGACTCTAGTTCGAGTCAAACAATCAATGGATAAAATAAAATCTCAAAATCCAGGTCTCTCTTCAGCCGCAGGAATGGAGCTACTGGCAGGTCTAAAGCTATCTGAGGTGAAAGAAATGTATAAGCAGCAATACGAACAGGCTTTACAAATGGGCATGGCGTTGCCGTTACTTACAAATTTCGGGGTGATAGCAGATGAACCTATTAAGTTTGGTGAAGTTCTAGCCGATGACGGGTATATGACATCACCTATTATGTATGCCCCATTCTTTACAATGGGGGTAAGTTCTTATAATGGAAGACTTACATTTACGATTGGTTATCATACGCCGGATACATCAAAAGAAAAAGTAGAGCAATTTTTAGAAAGTGTGGTCAGTCAACTAACATACTTGTAAATGGAGGCTTTTGGTTTGTTGCTAAACCAAAGTTTGATCAGAATTATTGCATCAATAGATTCATACAAAAATACCATCATTTCTGTATATTTCTACAAAAAGAATAGCATTTTTTGTTTATGTGAGTACAAATTTATCTTAGCTGGATAGATATGTGGCCGTATCTCATTGCTATCCAGCTAAGTTCACACAACGTCAATCATAGTAGAGGTTGCTTCTTTTTTCTAAAGGCTACGTGTAGGGAATTTAAAGATTTGCATACGAAATAAACCCTAACGAGTTTCATTTTTTTGAATTAAGCCGATTGATTAAATCGTTGATTCAATCCCTCAGGACTGATGAGCACTTCTGTTGATGCTTCCAAACAGCTAGATAATTGAGTTAAAGAAGTCGTAGCGATATTTTGGCTCATCCATACACATAAAGCGACTAAATCTTTTGCTTGGTATTTACTGGTTCGTTGCATGAAACCAACATCTCTAGCAAGATCTCATAAGATATTTGGAGATAAAAAGCTTTGAATTTCTTGAGCAAATAGTTGTAATTCATCAGATATAGAAATAGACATACAAAAAACGCCATCCTTTCCTATGATTCTACAGAAAGAATAACGTATTTTTTCATTTTGGGAGCTTTATAAAATTCTTAAGTTGATGGATGTGTGTATCTCCTCCCTTCCAAGATATCATTTTCCTCATGAAAGTGTATGTTTGCACCTATTAACATTTGAGAATTAAGTGTAACTAATCGCTTATCAACAACCTTTTCAGAGAAGGTAAAATACCCCTGTTCTATCAGTTAAAAAATATTCATTGGTAATCAGCCCTTTAAAAATGATAGCAGTGCCTCATTAAATTCTTTGGCATGTGTTGCATTGAACCCATGTGGACCACCCTTTATTAAAGCTACCCTAGAATTAGGAATTGCTTCATGTGTCAGTTTTCCACTATATTCAAATGGAACAGTTGCATCTGAATCACCATGAATAACAAGGGTAGGTATATTAAACTTGGCTAAATCTCCTCTGAAGTCCGTTTTGCTGAAAGCAGCGATACAATCTAGTGTTCCTTTAGGCGATGCACCCGCTGCAATATCCCTATTGTAAAGTCGGAACGGTTCACTGACTAAGTCAGTTCGATCTCCAGCAGCAAAAAATCCTCTCGTAAACTCATCAAGAAATGCTAGACGATCATTTTTTACTCCATTTTCAAATCCTTGAATTGCTGCATCATCTAATACCCCCTCAGGATGATCTGCTGACTTGTAAAGGAATGGTGGTACAGCTCCCGCAAATACAGCCTTCTCTACTCTATTTGTTCCGTAGGTTCCGATATAGCGAGCTACTTCTCCACCCCCCATTGAAAATCCGACCAGTGTCGCATTTTGGAGATCCAAATGCTCTAGTAACAGATGTAAATCAGTAGCGAATGTATCATAATCGTAACCGTTCCATGGCTGAGAAGAGTTCCCGAACCCTCGACGGTCATAAGTTATGACTCTATATCCAGCCTCAACGAGAGCAGGAACTTGGTATTCCCAAGATCGACCACTTAATGGCCAACCGTGAATGAATACTACTGGCTTTCCTGTACCATGATCCTCATAATATAGTTCAATGGGTATTTGATTTTCGGTTCCTACAGTAATTTTCGCCATTCTTCTACCTCCAAGAAATATTCTGATATATATCCTTTTCTCCAATAATCCGGATGAATCTCGTAACCTATTTATGCACGTCTATGTTGTGGACTCTAAGCATGAAACTCTATTGTTCCGCTGAATTCATTTTCTGTTTTTGTAACAATTCCCCATCTAATACCTTTTTCATCATGAAATAATTGCTGAACATTCCTCATATTCAATTCTAATAACAAAAATAGGTGACTATCAATATTGTTCTATCTATAGAATGTATAGGTAAAACCAATCAATTTTATGGTGAAAATAACTATAGTTACCATCTATGTAAATTATAGATAATTTAGAATTGATTAACGAATTGGTTTTCAAATACTATAAATTTGTATAGCGCTTCATGTTCTGTGAATGCTGCTATAACTAATATAACGAAACTAGGAATTTATGATAATGTTCCACTGTTTAAACTTTCTTCGATTACTTAATTTTAGGAGGAATACATAATGTCTGATCTCTATTCTCGTATTAACAAAGATGATGCTGTCGTTCTTTTAGTGGATCATCAAACTGGCCTTATGTCCGGACTAGTACGTGACTATGGTGTTGATGAATTCAAGAACAATGTTTTAGCTCTTGCTCACACTGCTAAGTTTTTTGATTTACCAGTTATTTTAACAACAAGCTTTGAACACGGACCTAACGGACCTTTAATGCAAGAATTGGTTGATCTATTTCCTCACGCACCAAAAATAGCTCGACCTGGACAAATTAACGCATGGGATAATGATGATTTTGTAAAAGCAATCGAAGAAACTGAAAAAAAACAACTTATCATCGCGGGCGTAGTTACGGATGTTTGCGTTGCTTTCCCGGCACTTTCCGCTATAAAAGCTGGGTATGAAGTATTTGCTGTTACTGATGCTTCAGGAACTTTCAGTAAACAAGTTGCAGATGCTGCCAATACGCGTATGGCACATAGTGGCGTGCAACTTATGAACTGGTTTAGCGTAGCGTGCGAATTACAGCGCGATTGGCGCAACGATGTCGAAGGTTTTGGCAATTTGCTTGCTAGTAATCTTCCAGGTTATCAAA
Organism: Bacillus sp. 491mf; assembly: GCF_900112415.1. GTDB lineage: Bacteria > Bacillota > Bacilli > Bacillales > Bacillaceae_G > Bacillus_A. The sequence goes on along the minus strand of NZ_FOLV01000024.1, from coordinate 29,980 downwards.
ATATAATTGGAAGCTATATGGGAGCTCAGCGGGATCTTAGTAAACAAAATGCATAAATTTAGCGCTGGCTAAATCAGCGCTCCTTTTTAAATTAAGAAATATTGCAAAGCTTTTATTTTTACGATTACAGCTAAAACTAATAGAAAATATAATTGTTTCAAAAAACTTTATTTGAAACAATTTTAAAAAAGGAGAGTTTTATTATGAGTAATTTAGAATTGTTAACTCCGGAGAACAGTGCATTAATTTTGATCGATTTTCAGCCTCAAATGACTTTTGGAGTTGCAAGCATTGACAGACAAACATTGATTAATAACGTTATGCTGCTTGCTAAATCAGCAAAAGCTTTTAACGTACCTACTATTCTTACTACAGTTGAAACACGTAGCTTTTCTGGTTATTTTTGGCCACAAATTCTTGATATATTCCCAAACCATGAAATTATAGAACGTAGTTCAATGAACTCTTGGGAAGATTCAAAATTTGTTGAGGCAGTTAAGGCAACAGGTAGAAAGAAATTGATATTTGCAGCACTTTGGACTGAAGTTTGCCTTGCATTCCCTGTGCTTGAAGCAATTAAAGCTGGCTATGAAGTTTATGCAGTTGATGATGCTTCAGGTGGTACTAGTTTGACAGCACATAGCGCTGCTATGCGTCGTGTAGAACAAGCTGGAGCAATTCCAGTGACAGCAATTCAAGTTTTACTTGAATACCAACGTGACTGGGCACGCAAAGACACTTATGATGCTGTTATGGAAATTGTAAAAGAACACACTGGCGCTTATGGTCAAGGCGTGGAATACGCATATACTATGGTACATGGTGCGCTTCCAAGCAGGAAAATATGAAACAAGAAAAAGTAACTGCCGGAGAAACTCATACAGGGAACACGATGAATGCTGGCGGTCCAGTAACAACGATTGTTACATGGGAAATTCAAGAAGGTAGAGAAAAACAGTTTGAAACATGGAGACATGAAATCGAAGCTGCCGCTACTAAATTCCCAGGGCATTTAGGCGTAAATCTAATAGTCCCCAATAACGGATCCAGAGAGTATACTGTTATTTTTCGCTTTGATACGTATGAGCATCTACGTACTTGGCAAGAATCAGATATTCGTCGAGATTTGTTAAAAAAGGCAGAACAATTTCAAGCTACTAATCCAACTTACAAAACTGAAAGCAGTTTGGCTTATTGGTTTGTTACTCCTAAAACGCCAGTTCCACCGCCAAAATGGAAAATGTCTATTGTTACCGTTCTTGGTGTATGGCCTCTTAGCATGTTGGTTCCTAAAGTGATAGGACCTATTATAAAAAATATGAATCCTATTATTTCAGCTTTTTTTGTTTCTGTATGTATAGTGTCCTTGCTATCATGGGTAGTAATGCCGATTCTCGGTAAAATATTTCATCCATGGTTACAGAATAATAGGAAGTAGACGAGGTGTGAACATGAATTTACCGGATATGATCTTATATAACGGAAAAATCACTACCCTTGACCCATCTCAACCTGAGGTATCGGCTATCGCCATAACTGAAGGTTTAGTCACTGCAGTAGGTGGAGATGAACTTCTTGATAGTGCCACAGAAAAAACCCAAAAAATAGACCTTAAAAGAAAGAGAGCTATTCCGGGCTTGAATGACTCTCATATACACGTTATTCGTGGCGGTCTTCATTATAATATGGAATTGCGCTGGGAAGGTGTGCCATCACTTGCTATTGCTCTGGAAATGCTTAGAGAGCAGGCAAGGCGTACACCTGCTCCTCAGTGGGTAAGAGTAGTTGGAGGTTGGTCTGAATTTCAATTTAAAGAGAGACGGATGCCAACTTTGGAAGAGATTAATGCTGTTTCTGAATACACGCCTGTCTTTGTGCTACATCTTTACGATAGAGCACTTGTAAATCGTGCAGGGCTGCGTGCACTGGGATACACAAAAGATACTCCAGACCCTCCGGGCTGTTTAATTGAGCGGGATAAACGAGGTAATCCAACGGGTCTTTTAATTGCCAACCCTAACGCTTCTATTCTTTATTCAAGTTTAGGTAGAGCTCCAGTACTTGATTTTGACGACCAGATTAACTCAACTCGCCATTTTATGCGCGAATTAAATAGATTAGGTATCACAAGTGCCATTGACGCAGGTGGCGGATTCCAAAATTATCCTGATGATTACAAAGTTGTTGAACATTTAGCCGAGAAGGATCAATTAACTTTGCGTATTGCGTATAATCTATTTACGCAAAATCCAAATCATGAATATGAAGACTTTGCTTCATGGGCAAAAATTATTTCTCCGGGTCAAGGAAATGATAAGTATAAAATGAATGGTGCCGGAGAAATGTTAGTATTCTCGGCAGCCGATTTTGAAAAATTTCAAATGCCGCGGCCCGAACTAGCTACGGTGATGGAAGCTGACTTAAAGAAAGTAATTTCTCTATTGGTAGAAAACCGTTGGCCATTCCGTTTACATGCAACTTATGACGAGTCAATAACACGTTTCTTAAATGTTTTTGAGGAAGTCAACAGAGAAATTCCTTTTAATGGTCTACGCTGGTGGTTTGACCATGCAGAAACAATCTCAGATCGTAGTATGGAACGTGTTAAGGCTTTAAATGGCGGTATTGCCATCCAAGACCGCATGGCTTTCCAAGGTGAATACTTTGTTGATTTATACGGAAAGGAAGCTGCAAAGCGTACTCCTCCGATTTATCGTATGCTAGACCTGGGTATACCTGTTGGCGCCGGTAGTGATGCAACCAGGGTTTCCAGCTATAACCCTTGGGTTGCTCTTTACTGGATGGTTGCCGGAAAAACCATTGGTGGTCTTTCAATATACGATGAAAAGAATAGACTTGACAGAAAAGCAGCCCTGGAACTATATTCCAAAGGAAGTGCGTGGTTCTCTGGTGATGAAGGTAAAAAGGGAACCCTTGCAGTAGGTCAGTTTGCTGATATTGCTGTATTGTCTGCTGACTACTTTACTGTGTCAGAAGAAGAAATCAAGGACCTTGAATCATTACTCACCATTATGGGTGGGCAGGTTGTTTATGGAAATGATGAATTTAAAAATTTATCACCTGAATTGCCGCCAGCATCACCTGACTGGGCACCGACGGGAGTTTATGGTTATGGTGGTGCCAACCTAGCCCACAATATACTTTCTCACGATGCTCATGATCACAAGTTACATAGTTGCAGTAACCCTCTCCATCAACATACTCATACCGTAATAGGAAAAGATGGAACTAAATGGGGTATTGGTTGTACTTGCTTTGCTTTCTAAGTCAGAACCACCGGTCTAATGCCGGTGGTTTTCTTTCTACAATAAGGGTTTGGGGCCGAGGACGGACCCAAATAGTAATGGTATTAAGATCATAATGGTAATATGGGTCTTGGTGCAAATAATATGTAGATCTGAAATAGCAGTGTATCCCTAACGGAATCTATTACTATACGGTAAGACCGAAGAGTTGATTGATTAACTTGATTTGTTTTTTGACAGACTTCGCTCCTTGCAAAGTCTATCCTTTTTATATCCACTATCTTAATCGCCTATTTTATACCAAGGGATGCAAATAAGAAACCTGAAGGATCTGTTTTCTCTTGTTTTATTAAAATTGGAGTAATATTTAATAAAAAAGACTTACCTATTTGCTATATTATTCCCTCTTCCAATCACCATATATTTCTAGTGTACTATTAACTATAAGGAGGGAGTGCAGAAATGGAAGAAAAGAAAGTGACGTGGTTAGAACTCTTTTATGATTTGTTATTTGTGGCGGCGGTGACGGCTGCGACTCATGTTTTACTTCATGTTGAAGATGGTCATATCCATGCAGAGTATTTAGTAAAGTTTGTCTTAATTTTTATTCCGATCTGGTGGGCTTGGGTAGGACAAACCATCTTTGTTAACCGGTTTGGAAAGGATTTATTTCATCAACGAATCTTTTTGATCCTGCAAATGTTTTTTGTCCTAATAATGACATCAAGCTTATCAGCTGATTTTGATCCTTATTATCTTTCTTAATTGGCTATATTGGCTTAAGGGCCGTGACTGCAATCCAATATCTTGTTGTCCAGCGTATAGAAGAGGGAGCTCGAAAAAAAGCAGCACTCTTTTTAGGAAGATATTTTTGGATTGGAGTCGTTATTTCATTATTATCCGTCTTTTTTGATTCTTGGATTCGATATGCTGCGTTGTATTTGGGAATTCTTATCGATATTATTGTCCCACTGCTTGGAAGAAAGTGTTTAGAAAAGGTTCCGACAAATACAGCCCACTTGTTAGAGAGATTTGGTCTATTTTCCATTATTCTCTTTGGGGAAGCTCTTATAAGCACTCTTGTGGTCATTCAACCCAAACAAGGAAATTAGGATTCAATAAGCTTTGCGATCATTTCATTTATCCTCATTATTTCGATGTGGTGGCAATATTTCGATAACATGGAGAAGAAACTCGACAAGTCTAGACAAACTTCCGGTCAAATTATTATTTACGATCATCTGTTTATTTTAATATCTTTGAGTATGGTTGCAGCATCCATTAGACTATTATTTTTACATGAGGTCTATTATTCTTTTATCCTATATTTTGTTTTTGGTTCTGTATTGCTCTATTTCCTGTCAACTACAATTGTTTTTCATCAATACAGGTTTGAACAACACCGTTTGAAAATTTATCATTTATGCTTGTTTTTAGGGATTTTAGCAGTCTTTTTTGTTATTAATTTGATTGTAGTAGTACCAAATATTGTGTAGGACAATTAACCCTATTTTTTATCATCTATGCTAAATTAACAACTACATAAATGGTTCTGGTGCAAAGATAAAATAAAAGAGAATATAGCTTATATATTTCTAGCTGGATTCTTATCGACTGTTATAACACGAGGCTTTGAAACATGAAAAGACCGCAAAGCTTTCTTGAAAAAGCGCTTTGCAGCCTTCTAGTCTCTTATTTTGCTTAGGAAAAAATAGATTGTGTTTCCTCTCGAATCAACAGCACGATACAGGTACATCCATTGACCTTTTACTTTAATATATGTTTTAGCGACCCCGCCCCCCTAAAGGGGATTGTACTTTATGCTGAAACCCCAATAATTGATGGATGAATGCTTTCTGATTTTGAACAGACTGATCTCGTAAATTAATCTGTTCTTTTTTGATCATATGCATGACTGCTAATCTCAAAATAATAGATGTAGCCGTGTCAAAAGACTTGAACCTTAACATTGGAAGGGCTCAGCTCTTAATAAAATGAGGAACAGGTGCATATGAAAAGATACTTGGCTGATTTGATTTTTCCATTTTTCCTTAAATAAAAAGTCAATGATATTCCCTTTTGAATCGACTACACCACACATATAAATCCACTGCCCTTTGACTTTAATATAGTCCTCATCCCAAGACTTATAGTTTATTTTCAATTTTCCTGAAATTTTTACACTAGAATCATTATTGTTTCTATTATACTGATACTTTTTCAGGATCATTTAACTTCTGCATAAAGATACGTGCTGCAAAACTTAAAAATTTATCATCAAAGTGAATAAGATTAATATCTTGACTTGGTGTTGGATCAACAATACGAACTATGCTCAAGGAATCATTATTAACAAAATCAACCAGTGAGAGTGGTATTATGGCAACCCCATGTCCATTGCATACAAGACTCAATAGAGAAATAGAAGATTTTGTTTCTATATTTGCTACAGATAAAGATAACCCTAAATTTTCACAATATATCTTAATTGATTCACGACAACTGCTTGAAGTCATTATTCTACTCAGCCCTACTAATTCTCGAAAAGAAACAAATGATTTTTTATTCAAAGGATGATTTTTTGGAATCACAAGGACAAGCTCTTCGCTATACAAAAGAGTGCTTGTTAATGTGTCTGGAGTTTGAAAACTACGTGTGATCCCTATATCAATATTATTTTCAACGATCTGATTTACAGTAACTTCTGATTCTATGATTTTTACTAAGATGTTGGGATAATGTTGTTGAAATTGCATAATATAAGGTGTTAAATAGGTGAGGTCCTCTAATAACCCTCCTATAGTAATCACGCCTCTTTTCACACCCTTTAATTCAAAGATCTCATTATGAACCTCATCAAATAGCTGCATGATAAATTTACCTTTATCCAATAGTAACTTACCTGCTTCTGTAATTTTGATACCCCTTCCAACTCGATGAAATAAAGGTGTATCAATTTCACCTTCTAACACACGTATTTGTTGACTTAAAGTTGGCTGTGAAATACCTAGAACTTCCGCAGCTTTAGTAAAACTACCATTATTACAAACTTGAATAAAATACTCTAAATGACGTAGTTCCATTCTTAATATCCACCTTCCGCTTTATGAAAGATTCACACTTAAAAGAACACTATGTATGCATTGTTATAACAATTATCTTTTCTTCTTATACTAATTGTAATTCCATGATTTCTCTATTTTGGATACTATTAAATATACTATATTTCTTGATTTCCCCCCTCCTGTTCATTTATTTTTAATTAATTTATATTTAATTAGGATATTACTAATTCGAGATATTTATCAAAAAATTTATAGTTCTTGCGCATAATAGCCTAATTTTTTCAACTGTTCGATCATCACTTTTTTCTCACCAGAGTCCAAACCACCAAATATTTGTCGAATCGCCTGTTTATGCTTAGGGAAAATAGTATCCATCAATTCAATACCTTCTGGAGTAATTGACGCATACGTGACACGGCGGTCTTTAGGACATGGTTTTCGTATTAATAACCTCTTCTTTTCCAACTTATCAACTACATACGTGATACTGCTACTTGCAAGTAATATTTTGTCTCCAATTTTTTGTATAGGCTGATCGCCTTTATTGTATAGTAACTCAAGAACTGCAAATTCAGTTGGATTAAGCCTATAACTTTTTATATCTTCTTCAATACGCTTTGTGATTGACTGTGCTGCTCGTGATAATATAACAAATAACTTTAAAGATAAATTCTCATCATTAATCAAACTCATAATTACCAATCATTTACAAAATATCTCGAATTCAAGATTTATTATATGATTATCAAAATATTATGTCAATAATTCAGTTTAGTTTGATCAAACCACTTATAATTTATTTCTCAACATGAGACGTACGGAGGCGTAATAAATCAATTGGTAATATATAGAAATCTCAATTGCGTTATTTCTTTTAAAGAGAGCTTGTTTTCTGACACAAGCTCTTTTTTATCATAGCCTACATAGAATTCAGAAACATTTTATATGGTGAGTTTTGTACCCTTACAGTGATAGAGACAAAAAATCTGGTTCTGGTGCAAAAACCTCAAAACAATTGCAATTAATCTCTAAAGTTTAATTAAAGAACTATTTTTCTGTGGCAAAATAAAGCAGTGCTATGACCGGAAAAGCGATTCCCATCCATAATGCTGCACTCCATCCACCTGAGGCGTATGCCCATCCTCCAACAGAGGATCCAATAGCACCACCCAAAAAGAAAATAGCCATGAATAATCCATTTAATCGACTACGAATTTCCGGCTCCAAAGAGAAAATCAAACGTTGACTAAGCACAAGGTTTGCGGATACTCCCATATCCAACAGAATAGCTGCAACTACTAGAACAGCTATTCCGACAGGCGAACTACTCCGAATCATGAGTGGTAGTAATAAAGAAGCGATGATAACAGCGAGAGCTATCCCAGTGGCCATCCGAGTCCATCCACGATCAGCTAGACGTCCACCAATTGGCGCAGCTATCGCACCCGCAATCCCGACAAGTGCATATAGTGCTATAGCTTTCTGAGAAAAATGAAAAGTAGGGCTAGACAATAATAACGGAACAGTAGTCCAGAATAAGCTGAAAGTCCCGAATACACACGCATGATAAATCGCGCGACGGCGTAAGACCGGAGTAGTTCGCAGCAGTTGCCACATTGAACCGAGTAAGGCGGTATAGGTTGTGTTTGCCATTGGCCTCCTAGTAGGAAGTACTTTTGATAATATAATCGCTAAGAGAACGATTACTGCTGCAGACAAGGCAAATATTGCATTCCATCCCCAGATCTCAGCTACTAGGCTTGATATCGGACGAGAAAGCATGATGCCAAGTAACAGACCACTCATAACATTGCCAACAACGCGGCCACGTGTAGCTTCTGATGCAAGGTATGATGCAAAAGGTACGAGCACTTGTGCTGCGACCGATCCCAACCCGATGAAGAATGAAGCCGCTAAGAACAGTATTCCGTGTTTCACAAATACTATGGCAGTCAAAGCGACTGCACTTAGAAGTAACGATATAACTACCAGCTTTCGGTTTTCAACAATATCTCCTAAAGGTACAAGAAATAGTAAACCGACAACATATCCAATCTGGGTTAGCGTTACAATCAACCCAGCACTACTAGTAGAAAGCCCAATTGCAGAGCTAATTAACCCAACCAAGGGCTGTGCATAGTAAAGATTAGCTACAATGATACCACATGCAGTTGCTAGAAATATGGTTAACCCTGCTGAAATATCTTTATCAATTGTTTGATTTTTTAAATTAGACATAGTTAACTCCTCCTATACCATTATCCCGAAGTTCTTGAATCATCTTGGCAAATGCTACGGCAACATCAGTGGCCATTGTACTAAATTGAGTCTGAACTGCATCCCACTCTTCTTTCAAGACTTTCAATTGGGCCATCTCTTTCTTCTCCCTTTCCATGTATTTTTAGTAGTAAGTTCTTGTGAAGTCTTAGGCTTAGTTACATCAGTTAACATTGCAAGATTTCTTAACAATTAAATACTAAACGTTTAGTTCATTAATTAAAATAAATAATATACTAAACGTTCAGTTTTGTAAATGGGTTATTTTATTTTTTATTCAAATTAAGTATACTAAACGTATAGTTTATATTTTTGGAAGGAATGATTCATGTGCAAAGTAAAAGAGGTCGGCCGCGTAATGTCGAAACGCATAAGTCTATCCTTTCCGCATCCTATGAGTTATTGTTGGAAAAGGGCTTTAAAGCGGTCACGGTCGATAAAATTGCAGATCGTGCTAAAGTTAGCAAGGCCACGATTTATAAATGGTGGCCTAACAAGGCAGCCGTGGTAATGGATGGTTTTCTTTCTGTTGCCGCTGCCAAATTGCCTGTGCCTGATACGGGCTCGGCATTGAATGATATTCTAATTCACGCCACGAGTTTAGCCAGGTTTTTGACAAGTCGGGAAGGGACCATTATTACAGAGTTAATAGGCGAAGGGCAGTTTGATTCAAAATTGGCGGAGGAATATCGCACCCGATATTTTCAGCCCCGTCGACTCCAAGCTAGGCATCTTCTGGAGAAGGGAATTCAGAGAGGAGAATTGAAAGAAACTCTCGATATTGAATTAAGCATCGATCTCATTTACGGACCGATTTTCTATCGTTTGCTCGTAACTGGCGACAAATTGGATGATTCCTATGTGCATCATTTGGTGATGAACGCATTTGAAGGAATCCGATTGACCTGAATAACATTCGAACAAAAATTTATTTACCACCGGAGCATCGAAGAGCACTTTTTGAATTTATACCTGACCGATAAACTGAGTTTCCAACCATATTAATGAATTGGATGGTGTGAATTTAGGAAACCCGAACTTTCATCTCCTCAATTTATTGAGGAGATGAAAGTTCGGGTAGATGCGGTAGGTATTTACTACCTATCAAGCATCTGAAAAGGTTATACTGTACTTGTAGTCCAACAGCCTATGCATAGGTGCTTCTTATCATGATTCGTGCATGGATTATCATGGTACAGGCTAAATAGTTGGGTAGCTACATTCTATTTGTTCTTCGACAAACTGAATATATGAGGTTGTTGTAGGAAATGGTCTACCATGTAAAATATTCAGCCTGTGAGAATCCCAAGTATCTGGAAGTCTTGTGACAACCAGTAGTGGTGTTGGGTACGCCCGTGATGTACCGACTTTTGTTGGGAATCCGAAGCTCTCCATTTTAATGGAGATGTAGTTCACAGAGTATTGAGGAGCATTATACGGATACAAATTTATCTTAAGTTGATGGGCATGGGGCGGTACCTCATCTCCATTAACTTCAAATTTTATAGCACCTCCAAAAACAAAAAGCGCTCACTTTGAAAAAGATTGAGCAAAGCAACCTTTTAACTTCATGCATGAAATACACCTGTTTTCCAAAAAAATAACCTCTTACGGATATCACATCCGAAGAGGTTATTTTTGATTAAACTTTATTTAAAATCCACATATTTAGCACTTGGTCTCACAGACAATACTATGCATCAGCATATTGAATAAAATCTATCATTTTCTCCTTTAATTCAGAAACAAATTCTGTACGTGTACTGAGATAAAATTGATTATTACTAGATAGATGTACACGTATAAGGTTTGCTGATCGCAATATCATCAGGTGATGATGGAGGTTTCCTTTAGCTCCGCCTATATAATTTAAAATATCCGTAAATTTATATTTATCTCTTGAAAGAAACTGGAGTATATCTAAACGTTTTTGATCTGCAAGGGCTTTTGAAATGTTACATATTTTTTCTCTTGATTCTTCAAAACTTACAGGATACCACACAAACATTTTCTCTTTAAAAATGCTAAAAGTATGGAGCGGACAAAAGTGAAGAGAAGGAATTAGAACAACGTGCTTAATTGTTGGAATTTCTATTTTAAGGCCAGTCGCAAACTCTTCTACCAATTTTTCTGGTGAATATGTTTCAGCTTTTTCACTAAATTTTGAAGCCTCGTTAACTATTTTTTTCTCTATATTCTCAAATTTAAAGTACTGGTTATACCACTCCGACAGGAAATAAAAATAATTTTTTTTTTGATTTTCTAAATCAAGCAAAAGATGAGAATCCTCTTTTTTTAAGTGTGGCGCTAGTAATGCATACAATGTGGTTATTGATGCTTTCTGGAACCAATTTAAAAATGAATGAATATCCTCTTTTTGAGGACATCCTTCAATTATCAAGCATAGCACATCCCCAAACGATACATCTTCAAATTGTTCAAGTTTATTTTTATATTGATCAGTTAGTTTAGCATTAACTGTTTCAATCCAACTAGTACCTTTATACAAATATTTTAGATTTTTCCTTCTTTTATATAATAAAAAACTTAAAAGTAATTCATAAACTAATGAATCATCCACTGCTACACGATATGACATTATTTACCTCCTATTAAGCTATTAAGCTATTAAGCTATTAAGCTATTAAGTATAGAATATCAGAATATACAACATTCGAACAAGAATAATCATTCTGAATTTATTTTCATTTTTATATTTTTCTGATAATATTGAACTGTAATTCAGTTCTTAATTTGAAGAACTGATACTATAATACTATTGGAGGTTGTATTTATGAATCAAATTCCTCATAAACCTACACGCTGGGACTTACAAAGATTATATCCAAATGAATGTGATCAAACTTTATCTAATGAATTAAATGAAATTAAAATTTTAATTCATTATTTAAAAGAAGAAACGTATTCAAAATTTAACACTGAAAGTTTTATTGATAAAAAAATGCTGCAGAGCTTCTCCGATGTCCGCAGTAGGCTTAAAAAAGCGGAATACTATTGTTACTGTCTTATGTCCGAATCAAAAGATTATTCTACTCCTACTTCATTGCATAACAAAATAACTTCCCTCAAAGATGAAGCTCATTCTTTATTATCAGATTGGCAAAAATATATAAATAAACTTCCTGCTGAAATCCAAAAGGAATGGTATAGCCTTCCTTTTGTGCAACCCTTTATTTCTGATTTATCTACTAACATTTATACTGGTATTGAAGAACAAGTGATAAACTTTACAAGAAATGAATTGAATCATTGGAAAGACATGTACACTCAGCTTAAAAACAAATTAGAGATTGAATTTATTGATGATGATAATAAAAAAGTAGTTTCTTTTAGTGAAGTGAATGATTTAGCTATGAATCATGATGACCCTATCAATAGAATGAAAGCGTTTGAGCTTCTAACAAGTAAATTGGACAAGGAAAAGGATCTTTTTGGTACCGTTTTTAATAACTTTGCACGATTACGGTTGTCTCAAAACGATGCCCTACAAAAAGACGATATATTATCAGATTCTCTTCATTTAAATGGAATTTCTCGAAAATCACTCTTTACAATGTGGGAGACAATAGATAAGAATTTTAAAAATTTAACTCGTTTTCTAGACTTTAAAAAGAATAATGTAGAAAAGCTAACATGGCATCAATTAATGACTTCTCAACAAAATGAGCAAAGAAAAATGCCTTTTTCAAAAGCCGTAGAAGAAATATTCAATTCATTTAAAATTATTGACGATGAAATTGCTCAATTTGCACTTCATGTAATAACAGATGGTTGGGTAGATGCAGAGCCAAGAGCGAATAAACCTCCTGGAGGTTTTTGTGCTCCTTTTCTAAGTGAGGGAGAATCTAGAATTTCTTTACGATACGACGGAACGATAGAGAGTGCAAGGATACTAGCACATGAGATCGGACATGCATGGCATTTTAAACAGTTAAAAGATGCTCCTTCACTTTCTTTTTTAAAAGAACATTTTCCAATGAGTATCGCAGAGTGTTCATCTATTTTATTTGAATTAATTTTTGTAGATCATTTAATTACCGTTACGAGTGATTTGGAAGTTAAACAATCTTTGCTTAACTATAAAATACAAAGTAGCTTAAATTATTTAATGGCAATTCGAGGATCATTTATATTTGAACAACTTTTCTATGAAGAAAGTAAAGGTGGTCCATTAAGTCCTATTCAGATAGAGGAATTATCAATCGAATCTCAGAAAAGAGCCTATGGTGATAGCCTAGAACAGTATCAACCTTTTGTTTGGATAAAATATGGGCATTTTTATGAACCTAACATTCCTTTTTATAATTATCCTTATACTTTTGGCTATCTATTAAGTCTAGGTCTGTTAGCCACTGCAAAACAGGATGGTAGTGAATTTAATTCGAAATATAAAAGGTTCTTAGGTGAAACTGAAAAAAGGCCAGTTGAAGAATTAGTATACGACTACTTTAATATTGATCTTTCTAACCCAAAATTTTGGCAGCAATCTATTAATCAAATTATTAAGGATATAGAAGAATATATTCATCTTTCAAATAGTTAATTTAATCCAGTTCATTTCAAAGGTAGCATAATTTTTTTGTGCCCAAGATAGTAAATTTCCAAGTTCCATAAACGGTCGTTTATGGAATTTTATTTATTTCTACTCAAATAGAGCAAAATACTATTCAAATCTAGTTTCAAAATTTATTGCCAAAAACAAAGGGCTTTAACATATTATACATGACTAATATGTTAAAGCCCTTATATCTCTCACTCTCTACTTATTTCCTACTTACAATTCCAAAAATGAATTTGAGTTCATTTCGGTTCTTTGTCATTTTCTTAAAACCTTCTTTTGTATCTACAATAAAGCATGTTTTTCCTACCCAACATCTCATATACGCCGATTCAAAATGAATTGGCTTCACAATACCACGCTGCTCCGTTTCAGTTCCATCGTCATGTTCAATTTCTGTTCTAACAAGCCACTTATTTCCGATTCCAAATTCGATATACTTCAATTGTAATTCCCCTTATCAAAATATCTATCAAATTCATCAACATAATTATATTATGTTACTTATATTGATTTTCTCTTTTGGCCATACTACTTGTTCTATGAATGAAATGTAGAATCCTTCTTTTATCATATCTGGTGAGAAGACCCCCACCTCAAGCGCGCAAGAAGCGCTGAACTGTACCCTGCATCATGGAATTTTTTAAGTGTCCACGCTTCGGGATACAGTTCACCTAGCTTTTACACATTCTACTCATCTTCTAGATCTTGTCCTTGTTTCACTCTTAAATTATACACATAGTAAACTGGTATTAAACCACAAATAAATAGAATAGCTCCTAATAATAGACCATCTTTCCAGCCAAAGTTTGGTGTAATGGAAGTAAGATATGCAACACCTGTTCCAAATACAGTTAGTACTACCATGCTAATAATAAATGATTTCTTAGGATCTTTTATTTCTTTTTCGTGTTCTACACTAATACTCATCGATAAATAGGCAGCTACAATAGCGGTTAACATAAATACCATCCAAAGGGGATTTTCACGCATTCTCTCCATTCCCCCTTGAATGAAGTCGTAGCCAAGAATACATAAAACCCCTATTGTTTGGACGATATATGCAATTTTAATATTTTGCAAATTCCTTACAATCAGTCTTTCATCTGTAATTTTTTTCATTCAAAATCCTCCTTATCCACCCAAAATATTTCATCGAGTTTGGCATTTACGGTATAGCAAATTTGTAAACATAGCTTTAATGACGGATTATATTTCCCTTTTTCAATAAGGCTAACCGTTTGTCTTGTAATACCGACTGCATCAGCAAGCTGTTGTTGTGTCAAGTCTGCTTTTACACGAGCAACCTTTACATGATTTTTCATTTAACACCCTCCACTTAAAATGTAATATATATGTTCCTTTATGTAAAGTATAAGTTACATAAAAATGACAGTTCCTCCATATCTCGCGAGATAGGTGGAACTGTCATTTTGAATTGTATTAATTTCATAAAAGTTTTTCCGAAACTGGGGAATAATCTCCAGCAATCATTATAAATTGAAAAAAATATCTTTAGATACACCCTTATCTATTCAAACCTTCTTTGTATTACTAATCCAATAAAGTAAGCATTCGCTCAACCCCCACCGCTTGAATCAACATCGGCAACCGCGGTCCATTTGAACTATTCAAAACGAGTTTATATATCATATTAAATAATATTTTTTGATTCGCTCTCATAGTTTTCTTGTCATCATCATGACAAATTGCATATATTTTCTCCATTAATTGATCAGCCTGCCAACTTTTACGAATTACGTCACAAAATTCTTTTAACCAATTTTTCTGAATCTCATTTAATGTTTCATAGTATTCGTTATCTTTCCTATCATTTATACGAATCATTTTTTGTGGATACCAATTTTTAATCCAAAATTCTACTCGATCGCTTATTTGCTTGATGTCTGTGACGGTATATTCTTCATCTGTTTTACTAAGCACACTTTGTAATGCCTGCACATGAAAGTTTACTAATGGTAAGACACCTGCTACTTGGTTAAATTTCGGTAACATCTCATTTTCATCGTTCACTTTTGATAACTTAAGTGCCGAACATATATCTTTATCTTGTAACGTTCCATTTCGGTAACTGTCTCTAAATCTTTCATATTCAGAGTAATTTCTAATCACATCTTCATCTAAGCCAATATTGAAAGGTGCATTGGGCTTATACTTCGAAAACATAAATAGAATGATTTCAGGTAAGTATATGTTCAGTAGCTCATTTGGCGTTATAATATTTCCAGCTGAGCTAGACATTTTTTTATGATCGCCTTTTATTCCTATAAATTCATAAGCTACATAGCTAGGGGCTTCATAGTTAAAAATCCTCCTAGCAATTTCTTTTGATACGTTATAACTTCCTGTTTCTGATGAGTGATCTCTTCCTCCAGGTTCAAAAATGACATCTTCAACCATCCATCTCATTGGCCAATCTATTTTCCAATTCAGTTTCATATTATTTGCACTCATCACTGATAATATTGAATGGTTTCCACAACTACAAACATATTCAATCGTTTTATTTTCTTCATCAAACTTTTTTATTTCTGTATGATCTTTTCCGCAATTCTCGCAATATAGTGCAATTGGGTAGAAAGCATTTTTCTCTTCTTCTGAAATATCACTCGTTTTAAATTTCATGACTATGTCATATATTTCTTTTCTTTGTTGTAATGCATGAAGAATGTGTTTGTTATATCTACCAGTTCTATATTCCTTACTCTGATATAGAAACTCCACTTCAATCCCAAAGGCTGCTAGAGACTTTTCAAATTCTTTTTCAAAGTGTTCTGCATACGACGTATGACACCCAAAAGGATCCGGAATATCTGAATACGGCAAACCAATATATTTTTCAAAAGAGGGATCAACATTTTTAGGAACTTTCCTAAAACGATCATAATCGTCCCAAGAGAAAATAAAACGTGTTTTCTTCCCTAAGTCTTGCAGCGCCTTCACTACAAAATGTGTTGTTACAATCTCCCGAAAGTTCCCTATATGAACTGATCCCGAAGGACTAATTCCTGACGCACACACAAAAGTATCTTTATTTGGATACGTATTAATTAATTCATTTGCTATTTTATATGCCCAGTGCATACTATCACCTCTTCATAAAATCATTTCAATTCTCTTTTTCCTTTTTCCCAAATAAAAAAACTCCCACCCCCAAGACTATACATCTTGAGGACGAGAGTTGTGCTCATCGTGGTACCACCTCAGTTTATTGATATGTCACCATACCAATCTCTTCGGGTACGGCAAATTGCGTATACCCTATCTCTATAACGGGAGAATCCGTCGTATTATCCCTAATCAACTTAGTTCCATACGAAGCTCCAAGTCTTTTTTCATTAAGATCGCTATCTCTCCTTCTCAGCTATCGGAGTTCTCTGTTACATATCAATTCTTAATTACTCTTCTCTTCATTGCTGCTAATATTTTCATTTTTTTAATTGCATTAATAATAATCAGAAAAATGATTATTGTCAATCATCTTTCTGATTATTATTTGTATCAAGCTGCATCGCTTCACCAGTGGCGTACTTAAGTTGAATAAAAAATTACGTACCAAATCTTGACAAAACAGAACTTATTCAATATGCTTACATCAATACTAAACGTTTAGTATTAAATGTTTTCTATTTTAACGGAGGGATACTAATGACAAGATTAATGGTACTTGGTTTATTAATGCAGTACGGTCCTATGTCCGGCTATGAATTACAGCAAGCAATGCAATCTGCGCAAACTGATACGTGGGCAGGTGTTTTCCCCGCTTCTATTTACCACGCTTTAAAAAAAATGGACAAAGAAGGGTTAGTAGAATTAGATACTGTTGAAAAAACAGGAAATCGTTCCAAGGCAATTTATAGTGTCACACCTGCTGGAAAAGATGAATTTCACAAGCTAATGATTGAATCTTTTCAGCAATCTTCGGTAACTTTCCCAACTCATCTATACACAGCACTAACTTTTTTCACAGCTGATGCAGTTTCTGTCGAGAAAATCATAGTTGCTTTGCAGGAGCAAAAAAAAGGAATTGTAGACGTGTACGAAAATATGAAAGCAGGACAATCGATTAAAGAGAAAATGATCGACGTTCCTGAGCATGTAACTCTTATTTTTGAAAATATTTATGAACAATGTGAGATGCAGCTTCATTTTATCGAAAAGCTAGAAAAGAAGTTATCTATATTAGAAGAAAAGAACAGAGAGGAGGAAAAATGATGGAATCTCAAATAAAAATGTCTCGAATACAAAAAGCTGCTTTATGGGTTGTCGCAGTAGCTGTCTTTACTGACATGCTTATTTACGGAATGATCGTGCCGATCATTCCAAGCTATGCAAAAACACTTGGGGCCACACAAGCTGAAATTGGCTTTTTATTCGGCAGCTATGCCATTACGTTACTTCTTGCAACTCCAATATTAGGGGTACTCTCTGATAAAGTAGGAAGAAGACTCCCTATGATTCTAGGTTTATTTGGATTAGCAGCTGCAACTTTGTTATTTGGATTTGCGAACAATTTTTGGTTATTGGTTCTAGCACGAATGCTACAAGGTATATCAGCCGCTGCAACATGGACAGCTGGGTTAGCCCTTCTTGCTGATGTATTCCCACTGCAAGAGCGCGGGAAAGCAATGGGGATTGCTCTATCTGGCCAAGCAATTGGAATGCTATTAGGTCCAACTATCGGTGGTTTTCTCTACCAATGGGGTGGCTATCACTTACCATTTATCTTCGCAGCAGGAATCGCACTTATTGATGGTATATTACGAATCACATTGCTTCATGATGAACCGAAACAGGATACTGACCAACGCATTTCTTATCGTTCCATCTTAAAGATGCACTCTTTATTTATGATTATCGGAATTATTATAATTGGATCTGCCTTGCCTAGCGCTTTAGAGCCGACTCTTCCTTTATATTTACATAATGTTTTAAACGCAAATTCAGGAACAATCGGACTTTTATTTGCTGTTCCCACACTCGCTTATGGATTTACTGCTCCTGTAATAGGAACACTTTCAAACAAGCTTGGCAGAAATCAAACAATGATTATTGGACTTATAATTGCTGCTCTTTGCTTTCCATTTACAACACTTGCTCCTAATATAATCACTGAAATAATTGTTTTGGCTGTCCTAGGAATTAGCTTCAGTTTCTTACTAGCACCTGCCTTGCCAGAACTGACATACATCGCAGACAAAAATGGAATTCGTGCATACGGTACACTCTTTGCAATCTATAATACGGCATACTCAATTGGCATGTTCTGCGGTCCAACGTTAAGCGGCAGTCTATCGGATTTATTCGGATTAACAAACACACTATACATCTTTAGTCTTATTCTCCTATGTTATCTTGGACTGTATTTTTGGAAAACAAAAAAACAAGCATGACTATCCTATTACGTATTTTTAAAAGCTTTAACGTTAGATTAAAAATGTAGCCAAGAAATTATCTTTTTCTTCTTTGTTCATTAACAGTATATTTAAGTGTAATTTGGGATGTACTACGATTCAATATTTCTTATAACATGGCTACATCTTTGGTTTGCTTATAGGGGGTCTGCCATATTGCCATCAAGCTAAAAGAACGAGTTATCCCAAAGGTTTGGGGTATTAAAAGCTCTTAACTCAATCGGCATGGGACTGTACCCCTATTAAAATTTTTTAAACCTAATTGGACTCACCATTAAGAAAGCGAGGATTAAGGTAATCCACGCATTGCTATATGAAAAAAATGCCATACCAGCCAATGGTAATCCAGCAGCTGGAATAGGTAACCCCTTAAAATATCCAATGGTTGGTTTAACACTAAATTTAGCTAATCTTAAAGCACCCATCGTTGGGAAAAGGATAAATGCCAAAGAAGTTAAAATAGATGGTGCCGCTATCGAATGAAATAAAAGTGCAGGAGCAACTCCAAAACTAACAATATCAGCTAAAGAATCCAATTCTACGCCAAACTCACTATTCACTTTTAATTTTCTTGCAATCCTTCCATCTAAGAGATCTAAAACAGCCGAAAAGAAAATAAAAATGGAGGCCGTTTCCAAAAAGCCGCTCATATTTAAGGTAATTGAAAAAACACCGCACAATAAATTTCCAATTGTAAATAAATTAGGTACAGATTTTACTATCCAATTGTACAAAGTTGTCCCTCCTAAGTTGATCAAACTTCCTATTTATGTAGCATTTTCTATATATTCTCCTGTTATTCTGAAAAATACATGACTAGTGTACGCTAAGCATATTTGACAAGAAAAAAACCGACTTTCTGTACATTAAGGAAAATCGGCTTTTTATTATTCTAATTGTTGTATTCCTCTTTTAAAGGTTAGTACTAACATCGGTAATGGCCGGCTTTTAGTAAACCTCTAACGACTTTGATCTCATTTTTGTCTTGACTCATAACGTTTTTCAAAATATAACTAATTAGCCCCGTTTAAAACAGCAATTCAAGATTCACTGACTAGGTAAAAAAGTGACGACTCCTTACAAACTAAAAACTTCCATTGTATGTTTAATTTTGTTTATAAACATCTGCCGCCAACTCTTGTAGTAAAAGCTTATCTATTACTTCAAAATAACTCCCCTTCTTTTCTAACACTCCTTTATCACAAAGAATATTTAATGTTCGCAGTAAATGTCGGTAACTTGTTCCTAACAACTCGGATATCTCGGTTAAATTCCCTTGAAATACCATTGTATTCTTTTCATTTTCAACACTTTCACCTGTCGCAAGAATATAACTCGCTAAGCGATTCTCAAGTGGATAAAGTAAATTAATGGAGCTATTTTGAGCAAGTCTTGCAAGTTTATGTGCTAAAGAGTCACAAATAAAACTTAAAAAGGTTGCATCATGAAGTAAACGCAATCTAATTTTTTCTAATGGAATTCCAATGCAATAAGAGTCCTTTATTACTTGGACATTCGAAAACGTTTTTTGAGAACGAACCAATTCAACATCTCCCATAACTTCAAACCCATTATAAAAAGTTAATAATAACGATTTACCGTTACTTAAAGTCGTATATACCTTTGCTTTTCCATCTACAAAAAAGTAAAGATGATGAAGCGTTTCATTTTCTCTACATATATATTCATTCTTTTTAAATAACAGCAACTCCATCACAGACTTTATGTCATGACTAAAAAAATCTTCAATATTATTCTTTTGAATATACTCATCTAACTTCTTTGAATCATATATTTTTTTCATAAATTCTCCAAATCCCCTCTTTACTATGACATATGTCATAATACACGATACTTCAATCATGATAAATTAACTTTAAAAATGCAAGGGGGAAATGCTATGTATAAATTACTTTCCGCATTTATCGGTGCTCTCATCGCGCTGATGATTCCACTAAATGGCATATTAGCAGAAGTTATAGGAAATTATAACGCTAGTGTTCTCATTCATATCGTTGGATTAATTGCGGTTATTATCATTTTATTAGTGGGTAAATTTAAAATTAAGATTCGTAAAGGAATTCCGCTTTACTTATATAGCGCGGGAGCTATCGGTGTATTCACCGTATTGTTTACCAATGTTAGCTTTTCAACACTCGGTGTATCCTTAACAATCGCTTTAGGCTTACTCGGCCAGTCGATTACTTCTATTGTCATCGATCATTTCGGATTATTAGGAATGAAGGCTGTGAAGTTTGAAAAAAAGAAAATGGTCGGTTTATTACTGATCGCTTTTGGAATTATTGTAATGAATATTTATTAATGGAGGAGAAAAGATGTTATATATATGTATTGCGATTTTAGCTGGCTGCTCTATTGTAATTGCTAGAGTGATAAATGCAAATTTAGCAACTCAAATCGGAATTTTCCAAGGTACTTTTTTCAACTATGTTACTGGTCTCGCTTTTTCGCTGCTGTTTTTAGTTTTTAGTAATGAATCTTTTAACATGTCCTACACCACATTGCAGTCCATACCGTTTCTTGCTTATTTAGGTGGTTTAGTAGGTGTTGTAGTAATTGGGTTATCGAACTATATTATTCCTAAAATATCTTCCTTCTATTTGACATTACTCATTTTTATCGGTCAATTAGGTATGGGTGTTATCCTTGATTTTTTCAATTCACATGAAATATCAATTGGTAAAATAATAGGTGGACTGTTAGTATTAATGGGACTGACATATAATTTAGTCATTGATCGGGCGGATATACCTGTTCAAAATAAGAAACAAGCTTATTGAGGCTTGTTTCTTATTAATTTATTTGCATAATATTTTCTAAATCTGAACTGGATAACACCAACTGACCGCTATCCAAATTCTCTGTCCTCAATCGTTCTAAATTTAAATCATAACAGAGACGTCCTTTAGTAATTCCAATTCTCCTCTTCTTACAAACAGTTTAATTTTTCCAAATGACTTGAACAACGATTATTAAAGAAGGATTAAACCAGTATAAAAATTAACATCTTTTTTGCATATGCTACAATTCTATTTAGAGATTCTAGTCAAATGCATTTATTTTTAATACTGTCTTAGAAAGAAAAAATATACTGTTAATTACTAGGGGGATTAATGTGAAACGTAGCGAAAAAATGTCTATTCAAGAGAAAGAGCAGTTTGTTCAATTTAGTGGTTTCAAATTATTTACAAAGTTGTATGGGGAGAAAACAGACAAACCTACTATTGTAATGGATGCTGGGTATGGAGACTATTCTAAAGCCTGGAGTTCCATAATTACTGAAATTTCTATGCTAACGGAAGTACTTGTCTATGATAGAGCCGGATTAGGAAAAAGCGAGAAAAGTCCTAATCCTAGAACGAGCCAAGAGATGGTAGAAGAATTGAACCAACTTCTAATAAAAATGAAGATACACCCCCCATACATATTAGTAGGCCATTCTTTTGGTGGAGTAAACATGCGGATATATGCTACAAAGCATCCTAACAACGTCGCTGCATTACTTTTAATTGATTCTACACCAGAAGATTATAAAGAAAGATTTCTTCCAACAATGTCAAAAGAATTTCAACAAGCATATAACAACCAATTTATTTATGAAAGTACATACGATGAATTCACCGCAAGTCTAAAGCAGCTAAAACAAACAAAACAACAATTAAATGTTCCCTTAATTGTTTTATCAGCAGGAAAAAAAGATCATTATTCTAAAAAATCTCAAGAATTATGGAATGAAATGCAAAAAGAGATTCTTGAGATATCTACAAAAAGTGAGCTTATAATAGCAAAAGATAGTGCCCACTATATACAAAATGATGAACCATTTGTAGTAATTGATGCAATAAAACGATTAATTAATAACTTCTAACTTAAATTGGTTATGTTTTTTATTAATCTCTCAGGCTCTTTAGTTTAGTAAAAGGAGAACACATAGTATACATGAAATAATATACGCTCTCCTTTTATTTTTTTAACAAAAAAAATTTACTCTTTCTTATTTAATAACTTCTTTCCCTCATAATCGAATTCTCTTTTATTGAGAAATGAATAATTGGCAGTACTAAGAAGCTAGCAATTGCACACAATATACCAATATCTAAAAATGTTTGTCCGCCTACCAATAGCCAAGAAGCACCTGCAGAGGCAAACATCATTCCCATATACATTGCTGAGCTATTCAGAGCCATTACGGTCCCCCTTACTTTGGGGCTTAATTCTGAAATTAATGCTGTTAATGAAGATTGACCAAACCCAATTGATGTACTCCATAATACATGTACAATCATTACAAATATTACATGTTCAGTTAACAAAGTGAAACTAACAACTCCAATTGCTGCAATAATAGTAGCAATTGAAACAACTGCTTTTTTACCGATTTGATCCGCTAATTTACCACCTATGACGTTGCCTATAATACTACCGGCTCCTGCCAAAAAAATTACCATTCCTGTTTTTTCTACACTAAAATCAAAATTCTCTTTGTAGTAAACTCCAATATAAGAAAATATACCTTGTAAACTAACAGTCCATAAGAAAGTAGATAATAATGCAAAGAACACAGATGTATTTGTAAAGGCTGTCTTTATCCCGGAAACCATTGCCGCTGGTGCAGAAACTGGAATTTCATTTGTTGGTGGCGTTTTAGGCAAGATGCCCATTATAATAAAGGCAACCAACATTGCTAAAACCCCTATACCATAAAAAGTCCACTGCCAATTACCAACAGAAGTTAAAAAAGCCCCAATTGGTACACCTAACACGGTAGAACCAACCATAGCCCCCATAATCATTCCCATTGCACTGCCCCGCATGTTATAAGGTATTTTATCACCTATTAACGCAAATATACTTGGCATCACCATAGCCCCTGATAAGCCTGTTAATGCACGAAAAACTAAGATTGTATTAAAATTTTCTGATAGTCCTGTACAAAAAGTTCCAATTGAAAATATAATCATTCCTGTCACAATCATTTGTTTGCGCCCAAATTTATCAGAAATCGGGCCAAAAAATGGAGCAGTTAATCCATAGAATAACGCATAAGAGGTAATTAACCACCCTCCCCTTTCCATTGGTGTTGCAGTAGCTTTAGCAATATCAGGAATTAAAGGTGATACCACTAAAGAATCCATTCCAATAAAAAATGCTACAATTGCTAGTAGAATTAACATAGGTCTCATTCCATTATCACTCACTTAAATCTCTCCCTTAGCTTCTAATTTTATTTCATATATGAAATAAATTCCCGAAAATATACTTCATATATGAAATATTTATGTGAACAAAAATACAACTATTATATTATATAAATCCATTTTGATTTTTCAGCATATACATTGCTGCTATGCAGAAAAAAAAGAGCCCACACTTGCTTTCTCCCTTTATTTTTACTTCGCATGTGGCAGAACTTCTATGCATGGCCAGATGCTTTCTTCCACCTAAAAAGAATGGTTTTATGGCGTTTTTTTAATTTGGATTTATATAGTTACACTTTTGTTATTTCTTTTCAACGTTTAATAAATGACGTTTATAGTCTTCAAGAATTTCTGATAATGTTATAAATTTTTCTTCATCAAAATAAGAAAAATTTTCTTTAAGAAATGCTTTGTATTGAACATTTACTTTTTCTTTCGTTTCTTTACCTTTTTTAGTTAAATATACGAATGTTTCTCTTTGATCTGCTGGGTTTTTAGTAGTTGTTACAAAGCCATCTCTCTTCATCCGTTGAATCATAGTAGTAACATTACTAGGAGCACAACCAATTTTTTGTTTTAATTCAGACATCGAAGTTTTTTCTGATTCTGATAACACTTGTATAACTCCAAATTGAACTATACTAATATCGAATTGTTTCAATTGATTCTCGAGATTATTTTGTAATTGATGATATACATCTCTAATTAAAGCATATAATTCCCTTGCTGTTATTTGCATATTAAACACCCTTTCTGCAGAGAACAAATTCTACACTAAACAAGTCAGATAGAAATAAATTTATTCCTAATCGTTCATCTGAAGTTATACAACTATTTCTATGTATCTTCCTTATTTCTCTAAAAGTTGACAAATATTTCATATATGAATTATATGTTACCAATACATAACTGTCAATAATTCGTTATATTGTAATATAACTCTTTACAAACTTATCTATCTTTAACTAACTCATATATTAAAATCTAGCAAAAACAAGAACCAGTAGCTTAAAACCTCTTATTTTATGTAAAAAGGTCCTTCATTAAATTGTACATAGACCATAAACCAAACATTAATATAATAAATCCAGAAATACGATTCACAATATTAAAAGGGAAATTTCCCATTCGATTCATCAATATTCCTGTTACACCGCTAAGAAAGAACCACCATAATGCAGAACCTAAAAATACTCCTAATACTACGACCAAGTTAGTTATCGTATCATCATTCGAATTAGATATTCCAAGTCCAGAAAAAATGGCCAAGAAAGACAATATGGTTACTGGATTTGTAATGGTTAAAAAAAAGGTTGAAGCGTATGCACTAAAAACATTATTACCATTGGCTTTAGCTGCTATTTTTGACGGTTTCGAAACGAAAATTTTTAATCCTAGATATAATAAAAACACACTACCAATTAAATGAATCCATCCTTGTTGTTCAACTAAAAAATTAGTTATAAATGTTAAACCAAGTCCAGCAATCAGCCCATATAGACCATCAGCTGTCGCTGCACCTAAACCTGACATAAAACCGATAAATTTTCCGTACTCCAATGTGCGTCGTATACATAAAACTCCAATAGGTCCAACAGGAGCAGCGATACTGAGCCCAATGATTAATCCTTTGACAAACAATTCAATTGCCAACTTATTCTCCCTCCGATTTTAATACTATCCTTTTATATGTCTTATTCTCATTACTGTGAAAAGCTATAAAACTGAAAGTAATGAAAGAGACCGTTATCAACGGCCTCTTTCATTGACATTGTACTTCACTCATTAAAGCATGTGTATTACCTTCCATATCTTTAAAGAATGTCATCCATGTTTCTAATTGTCCCATTTTCGCTACAATATGTGGTTCATCGATGAAAATAATTTCCTTGCTTAATAGATCTTCGTAAGTCTCTTTCATGTTTTCAACTTGAAAATAAATGACTGAACTAGATTGAGCAAATTCCTCTTTTTCTGGAAGGCTTAAAAAGAGACGTAACCCGTTACATTCAAAGAATGCCATACTATCATTATTAAATAGAAGTGATAACCCAAGCTTGTCTTTATAAAAATGAATTGCCCTATCTAAATCTTTAACCGGTACCCCAATTTGTCCGATTTTTTGAATCATAGTAGTTTTCAATGAGAGTTCCCCTTTCAAATATCATTTCATTCTCAGAATATACGATTATACTTTGTATTTCTTATCCAAAATCACCTTTTTTCGAAATTCAATAGGAGAAATCCCAACATGTTGTTTAAACATTTTGCTAAAAGATACAGGATTTTGTAATCCTAGTTCAAATGTTATATCAGTCATATTGAAATCTAGTTGTGTTAAAAGCTTTTTCGCTTTCTGAATTCTAAACTCTGATATATGTCGATGAGGTGTTTTACCATATATTTGTGAGTATGTTCTTAACAAATGGTTTGGCGATAAACAAGCAACTTGGGCAATTTCATTTAATTTAATCGGTTTGTCATAATAGGCCCTTATATATTCATGTGCAATACTAATCCTTCTATACAATTCTTCTTTTGTCGAATTACGTATTGCACTTAATGATTCAACTTCTTTCCATGCGTCAAAATGTTCAAAGAGAATGATTTGCATTAACTTGTGAAATTGTTCTTCATAACCAACTGGGTCATTCTCAAGAATAGGTAATTTCTCTTTAAATTTTGTTATTTGATACAATAAAGCTTTACTTGTATCATAAGTTTTTTCAAAGAATCCGATATCGTTCCTATCCTTAAAAGGATCGTTAAGAAGCCTATTATTTGATTCTCGTAATGAGTTTAAAATTCCCGCTGCAAATCCGTCTTTAAAAAAGATGCAAAAAGATTCAACTTCCTTATTTTCATCAATTGAAATTGTATAAGACCCTTCATTAAGAAGTAAATATCTGCTTTCCTCGACAGCAAAAAAACCTTTAGTAGTCTTGTAATGTGCTTTTCCATTAGAAAATGTTTTAATAGATAATTGGCCATTCCCTTCCCAATAGAACTGCTTACTTTTTTCATGTAAAGCAAAATTAGTAGAATCCATACCATTCATAATACCGTCTCCATTAGCATGCAATTATAACTTTCAGACAATTCAATTATACATAATAATGAAAGTTAAGTATAAAAATCTTTTACTTTCCTAATGAATTTTATTAAAACCTATCATAAATAGTTACAAAATAAAGTGGAAAGGAGTGATCAAAATGACCACTCCTTTCCACTTTATTTTTTTCAAACTATGATTTTACTTATTTCCAAATTGCATTTACCCATTCCGGATGATCAATAAATGGATTCCGGTTATGTTGATACTTTGTATAAATGATTTCATTACGCTTTCTCTCAATATCATCAACAGGATCTTGTTCATTCCATTTTAATAATACAGATAGTTTCCCCATATACGGAGCTTTGTTATTATTTACTTTATCATTTAGTTCCAAATCTACTTCACCGTTATCCCCTTCATAACGAGTAGCCATGTAAAATAACATTCTAGCAATATCACCTTTTACACTATCACGAGGCTCCCAGGAATCACTATCATATTTACATCCTGTTGCTTCTGAATGATTCACACCACCGTTATCAAAATCCAAATTTCCACGTGAGCTATTTACAGATACATCTGTAGCTCTTAAATGATGAAGATCTGTTCCAGGTCCTGCAGCCGTTCCAAATTCACCATGAGATTTTGCCCAAACGTGCTCTCGGTTCCAATTATCGACCCCTGAACCATTTGTAAATTTCCCTTGCGAACGCCCTGTATATAAGAGAAGTACATTATTTTTATTATTTGGATCTTCATCAGTATCTCTTAGCGCTTCCCAAACTGCACTGTATGATATCTTTGTATGATTATCAATAATATTATGAAGTTCCTTTTTTAGCTCTAGGCCTGTTTTCCCCTTCACACTATTATAATATGTATCATCATAATTAGTTGAAGTTATCCCTTGAGTTACTTTTGAAGATGTAGAAGCTCCTTCACCATACACGGTATCTGTAAATGATAAGGATGCAGAACCTAAAATAAAAAATGAAGAAATAGTAAAAATAGCAAGTTTTGTATTTCGGAACATCATATACACCAATCCCCTTTAAAATTTAATTTTCTCTATATATAATAGAAAATCCTATTCCGCCTGTTGAAATTTCCACGCTTTCGGTTTATCCGTTTTCTTTCCTAACACAATCCAGCTCTTTCCATTACCATTTTCTTGATAATTTACCGGGTATCCGTCTGTATATAGGAAATATTCAGATGAGTTATCCGGATTTGGATACACTTTAAACTGTGAAGTATTTGTTTTTCGTTTCGCAAGATGTAACCAATTTGTCATATTAGAGTAATTAAGAAATACATAATCATCATAGTTAGATTGCGTCATTTTCAGCAGTACACTTTCTCCCCGATGAACAATTCCGTTATTCTCTTTATCAAAAACAAACTGAACAGGTGTACCATGAACTTTATTATCATCTACGTGATTAGATAATAGTGCGTAGTCATTCGAAGCATATACCTCAAAGGTCAAACCTCTATTTAAAAACTCACTAGGCACAACGTAGTATTTTTTTTGTTCTTGTATTGCTTCTCCATTAGAATCTTTTACCTGTGTAGTTTCAATATCTTCAGCTGCAGTTTTGCCAACATATGTTTTAAACCATAAATGAATAAATCCCGCCGTGTTTCTTTGCGCTTTCTCTAAACTCCTCTGGACAGCTGGCATAACTTCTTGTTGCCAAAGATCTTTGTTTCCTTTATTATATTGAGATTTAATATTATCACTAGTAATATTCATAATTTCTGCTTTTGCGAGTTTCGCTGTTTCATGTATCCACTGCTTCGGATCATCAGAATTGACCAAATTATATGTTCCCTTATCATCCTTCACTTCAAACGGTGTCTGAACTGTCGTTACATAATTTTCAAAAGCGCTATGAAACTTTATTGCACTCATGTCGACAGCTGTAAAATTAGCAGCATGCATTGGCTGAGTAGCATCTGTGAAGTAATGCGTCGCAACACCTAAATAATAGAAAGCTTGTTTCCAATCTTCTTTCTTAAAATAATCTCCTGCTAATTTAAAATATTTATCTCCTTGCGAAAGGGCTGTTGGTTCTTCTTCTCCTTTATAGTTCTTTTTCGTATCAGGATCATAGAAATGAGATTTCCAGCCTCCTTTAATTAGCCCATCAATACCGATTGTACCTGTACCTCCATCGTTAAACTCATCAAGATAATCGGCATCATAAAGCCCTCTTTCAAATAACTCCTTATATTCAGGTATTTTTAAGAATTGTAATTCATTTTCTTGAACCGTCTTATCTTGATTACGACTCATAATTTGAATCGCATTTCGAGCAATCCATAAGTGCGTGCTTTCATTAGAATGGTGCGGATGCTCCGCAGACCATCTCTTCACACGTTTGTGCTCTTGATCCTCCTGTTTCATTACTTCACCCATTCCGCAAGCAGATGCTACGGTTGGAATCGCAACAACTCCAGAAGATATCGCTGTTACGAGAGCCCATGTACATAATTTCTTTTTCATATTTATTCTCCTATACAAAAGTTTCATCAAAAATGCAAACGACTTCACATTTAAGTGAGAATACTCATCTACATTAAAAATGTAGTTTAATAATAACCTATATTTCTCAATTTATTTATGCAATTATACATATTTAGTTGTTAGTTAAAAACCTTCAGAGAAAACCACACAACAAAACGTATATCATTTAGAACCGAAATAATAAAAACGAGAGTAACTCTCGTTTTTCATGTTATGAGGTGAATTGATGATTAAAGTTTCACTATTATTAACTTTTGTTGGCAAGTCTTTTGTTAAAACCAACTTTTTATAAAACAGAGGAACAAGGTGTTGTAAATTGAGGTGTTTTATGGAAATAGTCACTAATAAATTTTCATCAAAATATCTGATAAGATTTCTTTATGAATACTCCCCCACTTAGCAAAGCTTGAAGTGAAGGTTTCTAACGTTTCGACCTAACGGACGATTAACGTCAGTGGAGTTAACACACTAGCGAGCTGTTCCACGCCTAACCCCTCTATCCCGTTTGTCCATGCATTCGGGACTACTTTTCGTAAAATATTAGCCGCAGC
>NZ_FOLV01000089.1 GCF_900112415.1 Bacillus sp. 491mf | reverse complement strand
TTTTTTAGCTAGATCTTCTATTGCTTGGGGAGTTTTATAACCAATGCTACTATGAATCCTCTTGCGGTTATACCATCCCTCGATGTATTGAAATAATGCTAAGTTTGCTTGTTCAAATGTGACATATTTTGTACGATATACTTCTTCTTTCTTTAAAGTGGCATGAAACGACTCCATACAAGCATTATCATACGGACAGCCTTTTTTGCTGAAAGAGAGGTTGATTTTATAATTCGCGAGTATCGTTTGGAATTTTCGACTTGTATATTGTGTTCCTAAGTCAGTATGCAGAATGGGACCTTCTGGTGGTTTCTGTGTATAGTAAGCGTTTTCTAACGCTTTTACCACAATATTCGTTGTCATATTTCGTGAAAATGAATAGCCAACAATTTTTTCAGAATACAAATCCATGACAGATGCAAGGTAACACCAACCATCTTTTTGCGTGTGAATATAGGTAATATCTGCTACCCACTTTTCATTAATTGTCGTTGTAGAGAAGTCCTGTTCTAGTAGATTTATCCGTTCCTCTACATTTGATTTTGATGAATTTGGTTTGTATTTCTTTAAGATAACGGAACGAATATATTCTTTTTTCATGAGCCGCTGTACACGCTTTATACTTACTTGTAATCCTTGTTCCAATAGTATTTGATGAATCTTGGGCGCACCGTAACGCTTTCCACTGTCTTGATGAATTTGTATAATTTTTTGGGTTAATTCTTCATTTTCACGACTACGCTTTGACTCTGTTTTGTGCTGAGATTGGTAGTAAGAATTTCTCGCTATCCCGAGAGTTTGGCACATCATATGAACAGAGTGCGTTTCTTTTTGACAATCGATAAATTGGTGTAATTCTGTATCTTTTATTTTCTCGCGAATATAGCCATAGCCTTTTGTAAAATTTCATTTTCTTCTTTTAGACGAAGCATTTCTTTTTTCATTCGTTTTAGATCTTCTAGCGTCATTTCATCCTCATCAACTGATGCGATAGGAGAATATATTTTAATCCATTTATAAACGGTTACTTCTGATATGCCATACTCGCTGCTTAATTGTTTTACAGATTGTCCTGAACGATATAATTCAACCACCATTTTTTTAAATTCTTCATTAAACTTCTTGTTTGTCATACGGACACTTCCTCCTTGAAATCCATTGTAAGGACTTAACTAAGTTGTGTCCATATGACTATACTAACTCTATTATTTTTGTAGTTAGTTTTACATTTAAATGTATCTAGTTTGAAATATATCCAGACACTTCACTTATTTCTTCTTTTAAAGCTTTTAATTCATCTTCGTTTAAATTATACTTTGATAAATCTAACATATTAAAACTTTCAATCTTCTTTTTTAAAACTTGTTTAAAATCATCACCTAATGGTTTTCCACATCTAGCAAATCTAGTAGCAATTGTTATAGGCATCACTATTTCATCAAGCTCATTCTGTGGTTGGTCATAATACATACATTGTGATGCTGCAACATCATAAGTACTTCCTTGTTCTATCCACATGTAAAAAGATTCCAAAGTTCTAAACTTACTTTCATAAAAATTGTATTTGTTCATCAAATATAACCTGCTTTCTATTTTTTTATCTTATATATTACTTCAATATCTATTTATGATATAATTTTTTAAATTGTTCTATTACATCTAAACAACTTGGGCAACATTCCAATTCAGTAAACAATTTAATTTTCCCTGCTGTACTATACTTGGTTCCCAATTTATTTTGTATTTCTGAAAGTATTTTAAATTCAGTATCAACATCTCTTAACCACGCTCCAGCTCCATCTACTACATTGTTTCCATCAACTTTTATTGCCTTTAATAAAGTTGAATCTGGTTTTATTGAAATGCCAGTTCCCTTAATACTCTCTATCTCTGCCTGTATTGCACTATGTGCAATATATTCATTTTTAGTTATACCCTCTATAGTTACTTCAGCACATCCAAAATTACCTTTTCCTATAGCCCATTGTGGCAATTTATTTTTATATTTATTGATTATATTTAAGAAATTAGAATCTACCACTTCATCAAGTAATCTTATAGTAGTTTTAGCTTCTGCCGCTCCCTTAGCAAGCGAAGCCTCAAGCCCCTGAATCTTACCATCCATAAACTTAGTACTCTCTGCATGGTGCGTATTGACCCACTCGGTAACCTTTCCTGGACCGCCTTGTTTCCCTATCAATACACTGTCTCCAGCTGGTTTAGGACCCTTGAAGAAAGCAAGTGTATTATCCATACCTTGGGCCATTTTTCTGCCAAGCTGATACATTTTTTCATTTCTGGATTTCCCTGTTTTTAATCGAGCCAATTTGAAATAATCTAATTATTATTTTACCTACTTGAATGTTTTATCGAAACTATTTTTATACTAAAACAAAAGGGGCTGTTCCATAAGCGAGTAAAACCAACTTATGGAACAGCCCTTTTA
>NZ_FOLV01000023.1 GCF_900112415.1 Bacillus sp. 491mf | reverse complement strand
TCTTCTATCCCTAAATTCTTCATATTCTGAATTTGTCGTTCTTCGTTTTGATCTTTACTTGAAACTCGTACATATCCAAATTTTTTATGTTTCATATGCTACACCTCATTGATAATTATACCAATTATGTCTATAAAGGTATATAGAATATACAGATGTCTGTAAAACAAGAAATAAATATTTACGGACGTGGTTTTTCATAGGTTTCTATTTATCTGTAAAGGTATACTTTTATAGATATATCAAGTGTTCTCTACGTCTTTGAATACGTAGTAATGAAAAACGAACCAAAAGGTGTACCTTTTGAAGGAGATAGATATCTTCCCTATTTGTGTGAAAGTGAAAGTATAAGTGAAAGTGATAATACATGTGAAATGAATTATAAGTAGTGAAAGATTTTTATTTGCTTCGTGTGTCGTTGTTCATTTTTTTGTTATAACGAATAGTAAGAAGACCTTTTTTCTAAAAACTAATCCTACAAAAATGACATATTTCCGACGAAGTAAACGTTTCAAGTAGCAATACCTAGTAGAACCTTTTAAAACGAATAGTTCAATTGCAAGTTTTGTATAAGGAATTACATCGTAAAAATACATACAAGCACTTGTATTAATGAACGATAGAAGGCTCTATAAGTAGATCAAAAATTTTTCAAAATCGCAAAAGGATTATTGATGAAATTTTGATATTAACTAACGAAAAAATTTTAAGGGGGAAAATGCATGTTCAAATTTAAGTACAAAGCATTACAAGAAGAGGGTAAAAATCCACGTAACGAGAAAGAAATCACGTTCTCTTTCTCAATCAATTTCCTTAAACCGATTATCGACTTATTTAAGAGCTAACAAATAGAGGCTGACATCGTCAGTCTCTATTCTTGATTTCTTTTAAAGGGGGATTAATTTGGTGTTTGCGCTTGTCTTATCAAAACGAACTATTATTCAATCGGACGATATCTGGATGAATTTTTTAGTTCAAAGATTTGATTGGTCTTTTCTTCGCTTTGTTTTTCAAAATGGTTTCGTTTGTTTTGGATAATTTCTTTTACTTGACTCCACTTTATAGAAGAATTTAGGTTATTATCATCTACATCCAATTTAGAAGTATCATTATAATTCGAGTACCTATTGTTATGCCAAATATGCTCTTCTTGTAACTTGAATATTGGGGCTAGTTCAAGAATATCCATATTTGCAATTGATTGATGATATTCTGTAAATAACAGGTATTTAACCTCTGGGAAGTGTTTGTGCTCTGGATCAATTGCAGGAACACCATTAATCAACTTGTATTTTTGTTCTTTTATAAGAGCATAATATTCATCGTTTGTTGTATTTTTTACCTTCTCTAAAGAAATATTATCTGTAATCTTAATTGGTTCGTTATGTATAGACATTCTGTATTGAAACATATGAAAGTGGCAATCGCCGTGAATATGGGCTTTAAGAGCGTTGATATTAGAGTTGTGAACTAAATCAATTAATACGTTACCTGTCCCTTTACCTTTTTTAATTGTTCGAAAAACAAAAATGCATCCATGAATATAATTATTTTGATAATCAATCCCTACAAAATCATATCTGTATTTATGATGCAAATCTAAAGGTTCGTCATATTTTAGTCCTATTGTTAATTCGTACATGATTTCCTCCTATAAGAACCATTGTATCAATGTGAACTACTCACCACTTAGCAAAGCTTGGAGTGGGAGCTTCTCAGTTCCACGACAAAAGAAATCTTTCGTCTCCCTGAGCGTTACTTCGGGTTGTTCCAACCCTAGATGTCCAACATTTGGACGCTCTTTTGGTACGGTTGATATTTTACGCAGGAACCGAATGGCTTGGTTTTCACACTCTATTTTCTTCCTGCAACCTCATATATCAAGTTATCAAAGAACTTCATATGTCTAGTTTATCAAAAAAATTTTGGCATAGCCAAACCGAAATTCATCTCCCACCTATCGTTGGGCTATCGTCCTTCACACACTTGAGGAAGGAGAATTCTTTCGGTAAATTCGTTAAAGATTATCGTCATAATCCCCTGTAATCTCCAAGTCTGCTTCAAATACTGTTTTATCTTGTTCTGGATTTTCAGAATCTACGTACGTCCTACATTTAGCATATAACCATATATTCATTGGACGATTATTGATAATTTCAACTTCATCAAAATCAAAGTCAGCATTTCTTTGCAAATAATCCTCAATAATTTTTTGTAAATCTTCTTCATTGATTTCCAATTTTCGCTCAACAAATCCTTCAGTACTGTAATATTTTACAGGATACACTTCACGCATCTTTACACTCCCTTTGTATAATTTCTTTACCCATCCCCCGAAAAGGGGAATAAGCTCACATCATTGTTTCTTGTTATTTTTATTCACATCGTATTCTACAGGGGTATCAATCGTAAAACTATCATTAGGCTTCACTTTATATTCTACAGAACCCCTTTCTTTCCCACTAATATATCCTGGTGTTTTTTCAACTGTATAATCCGCATACGGCTTATAATCGCTATCTTTATATAACCTTAAATAATCAATATAATTCTCTACTGTTCCTTTAGACCAATAAGGAACACCAGAGATAATAACATCTTCCTCAACAAACTTTCCTCTTTTTCTATACGTCGCTACTTTAGCTTGGTTGTAGTCCAACCCTGCACTGATTAATTCTCTTGCAAATTCACTTTGACTGAAATATTCCGTACTAGACAAAATCAACTTATGACTTGACCCTTGAAGTAAATACGTATCATTTCGAAAGTAATGAGCTATTAAATCTAATGCGAACGCCAATTTTTCTCCAATTAAATGTTGATATAACAAATTTATATCAAAACTATTTTCTTTTGGACTTTTAAAAAACCAAAGCATTCTTAAAAATGTCCTTTCTTCTTCTGTTTCTAAAGCGCGAAGCGCTTCATCGTGCATAAACACATTATCATAAGCATTCATTTTATCCTCTAAATAAGGATAGGCACTAAGAAGTAGCCCTATTGTCTTCGACATGGAAAATTCCTCCTTTGTGATTTATAACAAAAATAACACACTTTGTTATAAATCACAACAACGATTGTTATAATTTATAACAATCGTTTTTCAGCAACCTCCATTAAGGATTTAACTTCTGAAAAATGTATTAACGTAAGTTTTATGTCATTTGGTTGGCAAACCCCCTACACCAATAAGTGATGAAAAAATTGGTAGGGGTATGGCAACCAAAATGGTTTTCCAGGGCCATATGCAAGGAGATTCCAATTATGTAACAAAAACGATCATTTATGTTACTAAATACTGTACCAAAAATAATTTGTCGCAATATAAAATCGCTACCTTTTTGTTACACTATCTGGTTATGTTTTTGGGGAATTATTGCATATGGCCCCGTATTTCGCTTTTGGTTGCCATACCCCTGGTACAATTAGAAAAGAAGTTAAAAAAATGAATGGAAAATAAAAAGATGCCATTTGGCATCTTTTTATAATTGAATCACTTCTTCAAATTCAATGAATTGGTTTAAAGCTTCGTCTGTGTATTTAATACCTTTGCATTTAACTCTCTTTTCCATTAAAATATCGAAGCTTGTAATTTGTACATTAAAATCATATGAGGTAATCTGCGTTTTTTCTTTACTTGTTAAGTTATATGTAAACAAATTGCCTCCGATTGCTACGGTTCCGTACCCAAAACCAATGATTACTCCAAGTGTTTCGTGGTCGAGCCACTTTGCAAATTTTGGAATAAAATTTTCTTCGGGTTGAATCAATGTTGTAAATTCGCCAATGATGTTATTAAATATATACAAAGAACCTAAGGCTTCCCATTCTAATGGGTCGATGAATACCGTATTCTGTCCATTTGGAGATACAATTGGTTCACTTGGATATTCAAAATCCATTTTTTCTTTGTGTTCATTTTCTACTTTATAAATGATACGATCATCATAATCATATTCTAATTTATACATTCTCTTCCTCTCCTTCTTCTGGTAAATGTCCATGGAGTAGGACATATTTTAATTCTGTATGATCTCGTACAATTTCTTCTAATTCTGCTAGGGTAAATACTACTAATTTAAACCCCATATTTTGTTCGAGACTATGTAAAAAATCATAAAAGTTTGATGTAGGATTGTGTGGAGTGACCAATACCCAACCATCCGGATGGTGCTGTTTTGCCTTGACAATTTCATTAAATACTTCAGATTGTTGTGGCATACGTTTTTCACGTTTACATTGGAATATCCAGGTTTGTTCAAAACCCAGGTTAAAAGGTAATTCTACATAATATTTTGCAACAACATCGCGTCCTTTATCTCCGCCGCCTCTTCCAAACCACTCTCGGTTTCGAAAACCCTTTTTACCTAAAACATGGAAAATGAACTTTTCGAAATGACGTGGATTAATTGAATCCCAATTAATCATATTCTCCGTCTCCTGTTCTTTTTATTGTTAGTATACCGTAATTTCATAGAATTTTAAAAATTAATGATGAAAGCATAACGTTGAGGTTTATAAAAAATAATAGATAAAAAAATGATTCTTAATTAGCTTGGGAATAAAAGTAAGGTTGTGACTTATTTTTACACGTATCTCGGCTGTACCCCTCCTTGATAATTAAGGGTTTGTAAGCTATCAATAACACTTATCAAAATAAAAAAGAAAAACAGATCTGTAGATATGATCTTTGTGTTAGTTCATTTACTGATTATAAATGTAAGAAAATTCCTTAACGTACAATTTTCTTTTTTCGGTCATATGACCCCTAATAGGGTAATACCAAGTATTACAAACTATTAAAGATCTTTTTATAAAAACGACATGTGAAATTTTCACTAAAAGCATGATATTATAAATTTACAGCTAAGTTTAAGATGCGGAGTTAGATTTCTTAAAGAGAGATATTTTTTAGCACTTGTATGAGAATATACGACTGTTTACTTGTACTAATGGGCGGTAGAAGGGTTAAGTGTTTGAATCAAAACTGTTTGATATTCATATAAGGGGTCTCGCCAACATCCTTTAGCGTATTGAAATATGTGCACAATTTACTCCTTGATGGTTTCGTAAAACTTCATCATTTTCCAAAAAAAGTGCTATTTAAGGGAGGAAACTCGTATTATGTAGATTTTTTTAAAAAAAACAAAAATAATATCGAAAATACATTGCTATTATTCTATTAATATGGTATAATCTCTCGAAGAGAGAGTTGTACATATTTTTTATTTTACTAATTTATGGCAAAAAAATAAAGCCTAATGCGGGCTTTTTTTGTGTCACTTTAATATTCACGGGCTACATCCCGTTTTAAATAGATATCCTTATAGAAAGGTGGTATTTGTATACTGTTTACTACAAAGCATTGTTTTGTGCAATTCAAATAATAATTTAAGAAAGGAAAATGTACTATGATTTTAACGACTTTAAAACCATTTCTAACAATCAAGTGGCTAATTGGTACGCTTCTTGGTTTAATGTGTACATCTGCATATTCTATTTATCTTGCGCTTTGTCCACTACTTAATGCAGGAACATCTTTTTCTATTCCAGTATTTTGGCCAGTAATAAAGTACCAAACTCTTGGATTCACAGCAATTGTTTTAACTCTTATTGTACTTATTTTTTTTCCGGTATGGAAAAAAACCTACAAATGGGTTGCCGCCCTTTTTCAGAAAAAGTACAATGATTGGTTTAATGATGATGAAAACCTAAATGCTTAAAGGTTTGCCGACCTTTTACATTTATTCGCCTCTTTCCCTTGCCGGGGAAAGGGGTTTTCTATTTGTGACAATAGAATTCTAAAAAATTAGTAACTGTATACAGAATTTAAAAAGCTACTTGTATTATGTTATCATATGTATCAGAAATACACAATAATTATATACCATAAATACAATAAAATTATGTACCACAAATACAACAAAAATTACGTACCACAAATACACAATAATTATATACCGCAAATTTATAGGTTTAAATCCAACTGTGGCCAATAGGAATAAAAAAACAACGCTCTATTTTAACAGCTGCGGGCGTTGGGTGGGCTTTAAAACCCTTAACCTGAAAAAGCTAAAAGTTCCGCAAGGAACAGGTAGTATTTTTTGTTCCGTACCTACACAAAAAATCTCCACCTTTTGTTTTTTACTGCTCCACTTCGTTACTGCAGCAAAAAACAATCCTTGCCAAACTTTTTTCGGCTCGATACGCTTTTTTCGCCAAGCCGAAGGACAAAAAGCAAAGCAATGGTTCTCGACTTGGACTAGCAATTATACGAGCCGAACCGCTTAGATCATTCGTTCAAAAATAGTTCTTACTCAAAATTTTGATACGTTTAGTACGTGGGGTTTCGTCCCCACACGACGAGCCAGCACTCCAAACAAAAAGCAAGGAAACCCCTAAATGCGGTTAAATTGTTTTTTATTATAAGTGCGGTATATGAAATTTTATATTTATTCTTATGAAAAGAACTACGTTACATACAAATTTAACTAAAATTACTTATAACGCTCTATTTTCTTTTTTATAAGCACTTAGCCAAGTTGAATCTAATTGTATTAGCTTATCCTCTATCTCGTTCTACAAACGAATCTGGACACTCGCTTTTTCCTAAACACAAATTTTGAGTAATTATTTTATTCAATTTTAGTTTTTGGCTCTCCAAACCACTTAAACATTGCTTTTCTAGATATGATCCATTCTTTTCTTGTACCCGTTGGAGGTAGAAAGAATTTAACTAATCCCTCATCGATCATTTGTTGTAACTCTTCTTGCTGTTTTTCATTTAGCATAGACGGACTATATTTATTTTTTAAAGTATCTCTTTTAACTCCCCATTTATATGCTGCTTCAGATGGTGTCATGTAGTTCTCAATTTCTTTCATTTGATATTCTCCTTTATGTTGTGATATGAAAACAAAGGGGACAATAATAATCCCCTCTGTTTAAAACCTATTACAGCCCTTTTATAAATTTTATAAACGAAGAGCGTTTGATTTTTCTTTCGTTTCTAAAATTGCTAAACGGATCAGTTTTAACTTTATCTCTTTACTAAGAGAAAGCCATTCAGATGTATAGATTTTCATTTTATATTCCACCTTTCTAATGATTCAACATAAAATACATTAACATTCGTGTTTTTTATAAAGTAACGTATTTATTTGTTTTTTCATCTTTGTACTGAATTTCAGTACAACCATAAACATATTGATAATCATCTAAAGGTGAAAAATCTGAATCATCATCACTTACACCACTGAAATATACATTCTTATCATCATCAAGAACACGAAAACGATGCATTCCTTGCTTATAATCCACTTCCGACCATTTTTTCTCTTCTGGTGAAGTGTGAATGTTATCTTTTGTTATCTTATATCCCATGTATTTTTCTCTCCCTTATTTGTGATATAATAGGAGAAGGGAATGGATCAGATTCCCTTCTACAAGTCATCTGTTTAGCTGCGGATGGCTTTTTGGTTTTTAAAGTACCTATTTGCTACTCCTGTGAATAGTTGGTCTACTGACAATCCCCTTTCAAAAATCCCTTCCAAATCTTCTTCAGATATATTACACATTACCTGCATTGCAAGAAGCTTAAATTTTTGCTCTGAAGTTAGCTTATTTATTTCTTTTTCTTTTTTTCTTTGATGAAAATTCACAACTTCAGCAAGCTTTATTTCTTCTTGTGGCTCTTCCTTGATTTCCACTGAAGTATCACTATCCAATCCTTTCATATGTTCTTCCGCTTGTAGCATTTTTTGCTGATATGTCCAATCATTTATATGAAAGTCTTCAAACATCTCCATTGCAACTGCTTGAATTTGTTTTTTATATTCTTCAGATAATGTTCGATTAGCAAATATATAATCAGCACCATTATATATCTTTCCTTGATATTCATAGCCACTTGTTACTTTCATGTCTTGCATACCATCATAAGAAGATGAATTGAACCTCTCAATTATCGCTTCAACTTCTTTTTGCATCGGTCCATCTTGCCAGTTAACATCAACTGAAGAGCCACCACTATAACTACTAGATCTTACGGAAAACTTAACACTTGGAAATGCTTTTTTTAACTCCCTTCTAATTTTTTTAGCTGTTTCGACAGCACTTTCATGAATTTTTTCCATAATTTCGTTTCCCCTTTCGTTATCAGTTATCCTTACAAGTCTATTATCTCATGGATAATTAAGACTTACAAGTCTTTTTTGTTATTATTTTCAATTTCTTTTCGACAAAAAAAAGACCCTACTTTATAAGTAGCGTCTGTACTTAATAATCTTTTATTGGGTAATCGGAATAATTGATTGATTGTGAAATTCATAGGTGTGACTTTAGTTCAAAATCAAAATTATGAACTGTAACACAACTATTATCTTGAGCTAAAAGATTAATTACTAAGTGCGGATAAACACAATATGAAACAATCTCTATTTCATCACAATTATCATCTAAACCTATATGAAGTTCACTTATTTCCCAAATATTAGGCATTTTAATATCCTTTTCAATTGAATTACGTTTAGGATTCCAACGGAAATAACTCGATTCATCTTCACCTTCTGCATCGATTAGAAAAGGAAACATTGGATACTTTTTCATAACTTTCAAAAGTTCCTCTTTTTTTACCGCTTCATACCAATGATTCAATTTCAACATTTTCCTATCCCCCTTATTTATGATTTTCACAAACTTTCAACCAATTATTCTGTTAAGCCCTTTTATTTAACGAGATATTGTCGTAATTCTTTCGCTAAGAGTTCGGCTCCCTCTGGACTAAGAACAACCTTTCCATTACCTAAAGAAAAATTCTTTTCTGAAACATCACCTGTTATCATACACGTTTGATGAGCTTTATACTTCTTTAAAACAATCTTTTCATCTTCCACAAAAATTTCAATTGGGTCCTTTTCTGCTATCCCTAAGGTACGTCTTAACTCAATTGGGAGTACAACCCGACCTAATTCATCTACTTTTCTCGTCATTCCTGTAGCTTTCATCCAATTCCACCTTTTAATTATCTTATTTAACAATGTTTATTTTAATATAATTTCTTGTGTGAAATAAGCTGTATTTTGTGCAGAAAAGTTATCTGGATTGTCAAATTAAAATGGTAAATCATTATCATTTATATCAATTGGGTTCCCTACATTTGAAAATGGCTCACCCTTTTTCATATCCGTATTTCCTGCCCCAACATGAGCATATTCGTTATTAAATGGCTGCTGTCGTTTCTCTAATTGGGAATTTTTAGGTTCTAAGAATTGTACATATTCTGCAATTACTTCTGTTACATATACTCGTTTTCCATCTTGCCCCTCATAATTCCGAGTTTGAATGCGGCCGTCCACGCCAGCCAAACTACCTTTTTTTAAATAATTTGCTACATTTTCAGCTTGCTTGCGCCAAACAACAATAGAAATGAAGTCTGCTTCTTTTTCTCCATAAGTTCTATTCACAGCAAGTGTAAATGTTGCAACAGCGACACCATTTGGTGTAAAACGCAAATCAGGATCTTTTGTGAGACGACCAACTAAAATTGTACGGTTCAAAATTCACATCCCCCTTTATTCTTATTAATACACTGCACTTCCTTGGAAAATTGACAACTTTTCATTTACATCTTCTTGAAATGAAGCTAGCATAGGATGTTAAAAAAAGACTTCGAAACTCATGAAATAATTGGTAATAAATCGCTAATTATGAAGCAATATTAACTGAGTAAGACAAGGAATCAAATATGAAAACTTTCTTATGTGGATATGCTTCTTTTAAAAGTTTATACGCTTCAGTAAAATTCCAATTTACATTTTTAAAGTCTTCCTCTGTTACTTGGTACGATTCATTTTGTAATAATGCTAATTTTTCATGACTAGTCATCTTTTCTATCTCGCTAAGTGGAATAGGTTTAATATTTTTCGTACAAATTCTAAATTGATATCTCTTACGATCCAAGTTTTGAAGTGTATACGATTGACCATTTATCACAATTTCCAAATGATTTTCATGTAACAGCACTTGTACATTCATGTTTTTAGCAAAATCAAATGCTTTTTGTTCAGTTCCTTTAAATCTCGCCACTTCAACATTTAAATCAATATTTTCATAGTAAACCGTTTCTTCAATTGTATATTTTCCCATTTCTATTCCCCCTATTTTCTAATTTATTTTATGGAAAAGCCCTCTAAAGGGCTTTTCTTCTTTACTTTGATTTACTACCTACTTTTTTTGGCTTTTGCTTCTTAGACTGTGGAAATTCGAATTCTAATTTCCCGCCACTGACTAATTTCAAATATGCTTCAAACTCTTTCTGGTTTTTGCTAATAAATCCCTTAATTAAGTTACTTTTCTTCTTTTCTAATAATTTTTGCGCATTAGCGACACTAATTTTTTTTCCTAAAAATTCTTTCGGTATTGTAAATTTACAACTATTTGGATCATCTTTTTTATATCCAGAACAGCCATATATTTTTTCTCTTTCCACTACATTCTCTTTGCACATTGGACACTTACCAATTGCATGAATAGCATTATCCTTTACCTCTTCAGCTAATTTTTTAACATTCCATGTATCGCACTCATTAATTGCTTTTTCTACAAGAAACGTTGTCATTTCTTTTGCCTTTTCAACGAATGCATGTGACATGG
The DNA here is from genome assembly GCF_900112415.1 of Bacillus sp. 491mf. Taxonomy (GTDB): domain Bacteria; phylum Bacillota; class Bacilli; order Bacillales; family Bacillaceae_G; genus Bacillus_A. The sequence goes on along the minus strand of NZ_FOLV01000023.1, from coordinate 47,482 downwards.
CTGCGGCTTTCCCTTTTGAATTTCGGATTTTTGATAATAACATTTCCCATTTCGCTGTCATTTCAACGCTTGCAAGAGAAGTTCCCCTTACCGCTTCTATCAACATTTTCCCTTTTTCTGTTACAGATACTTTGTTATCTCGAATTAAAATGTACTCGCGATCTTTCAGGGTTTTTATAATTCCAGCACGCGTTGCTTCAGTGCCAACGCCATTAAAATCTGTATCTACTTCTGGATCTTCTACAAACTTTCCGGCTGTTTTCATCAGGGTAATAAGTTGCCCTTCTGTATATACTTTAGGTGGTTTTGTTTTCCCCTTTTGGAAAGAAACCTTTTCTACATCGATACTTTGATCATTTTGAACTATAGGGAGTTTTTGAATTTTTTGATCTTCTTCTTTTTCTTTAGAATTAGGATTTTTCCAAACGACTTGCCAACCTTCATCAAGTACTTGCCGCCCCTGGGCAATGAATGTATGTGTGCCTAAGTTTGTAAGGATTGTAGTTTCTGTAAAAACATGTACATCATAATGTACTGCAATTACACTACGAACAATTTCGTCATACACTTTTCTTTCTTGTTCTGACAAACTAGCTAAATCTGGTACATTTTTCGTAGGAATTAGTGCGTAATGATCTTCAACTTTTTCATCATTTGTGTATTTTTTATCATCTTCGATGTAATCTTTGGATCTATTTCTAAGCAATTCTGCATATGGCTCTAATTCTTCTAAATTAGATAATACTTCAGGTAGTTCAAAGGCTTCAGCTTCAGTTAAATATTGACTGCTAGTTCTTGGATAACTGATAACGCCTTTTAAATACAAGCTTTGTGCTAATTCTAGTACTTTCTCAGGTGAAAATTTATATTTACGGTTTAATTTCGCTTGGAGTGTAGATAAACTATGGAGTTTCGGTGGATTTTTCTTCTTTTCTTCACTTTCAATACTTTGAATGGTTGCTTTTTTTATGGGCTTACATTCCTCAAATAGGGCTTTAGCCTTTAGATAATCTAATATTTTAGTATCTTCATTTTGAAGTAACAGCCCTCCATATTTGATACCGTCTGCCACAAACCAACCTACAATTTGATAAAATGTTCTAGGCCGGAAGTTTTGAATTTCTTCTTCACGTTGATTTATAAGATACAAAACTGGTGTCTGAACCCGTCCGCTAGAATACGTTTGTTTCAATCCGAATTTGTCTCTAAAGAGGATTGAATATGCCCTAGATGTATTCATCCCCACCAACCAATCACTGTAAGAACGAGCTTGTGCGGCATAATAATAACTTTCTGTTTCCTTTGCATCTCGTAAATTTTCAAATGCATCTCGGATTGCATCCTGAGCCATTGAAGAACACCAGAACCGCTTTAGTGGTTTATTATTGGCTCCAGCCATTTTAATAATTAAGCGAGCAATCAATTCCCCTTCATCCCCTGAATCTGTCGCAATAATAATCTCATTGGCTGCTCGTAATTTTTCTTTAGCAACATTAAAATATGATGTTTTATTTTCAACTATTTTATATTCAAACCGTTCCGGAATCATAGGAAGTGTGTCTAGTTTCCATTGCGCCCATGCATCGTGATACATCTCAGGTGTTTTTAATTCACATAAGTGACCACTTGCCCAAACAATCACAGCTCCTTCAGGGAATGTTTCACATGGTTGAATCTCAATGTAGTTTTTTTTATCTTCATGCTCATAGCAAGCACCATATGTTCTTCCTTGATCCGCTTTTTCACACAAAATTGCAATCATACTTTTTCATCCCTTCTAACATAAACTCTTTTATTAAAAACAAGCTTTCTCTTTACGTTTTATTTTTGAAATTTTCATTGGCTTCTTCTTCGATTTTTTAATTTGCTCCCACACATATTGGAGAACTCGATCTGTTATTCTTTCTGGAAAGAATCCTTGACGTTCTAAGAGAATATTTTCAATAACCCAGGCTTTTCTTGTGTAATATTCATAATCATTTCCTACTTCATCGGCTGTATCTTTAAATTGCGCATCATCATCCAAAGCTTTATTTAATATCCTTAGCCCTGTAAATGTTTGACACCGCGCTTCTCTCACTTCTTTTAACAACAAATACAAATCAAAAGTGTGATATTGTTTTAAGTCATTAACTGGTTGATCTATATGTTCTAAAAAAATATGTTGCTGCATTTTCTTAAACTCATATCGCTCTCCGTTTTGACAAATTTGTAATATACCCGATTTTTCATCACGAATTAAGGCACCGCAAAATGTACATGCTTCTTGTGCGACACCATCTTCATCGATTTTTACTTGCGTTGCACAGTAAGGACAATTCACGATATATCAAACTTCCTTTCATTTTGTATTGGTTTTTACCAAGTATTACCTTAAGGAGATTATACACTTAACTACATGTAGTTACAAGTAGTTGAAAGCAATTAATTTAATTTATATAATTACATTAAAGAGGTGATTACAATGGAAAACAGAGGCCTTAAAAACCGAAAACCCTTGTCTAACGCTATTGAAAAAGATTTATGGGATTCCCTAGATAAACTGGCAAAAGAAACTCGTATTCCCAAGTCAAAGCTGTTAGATGAAGCTGTTAGTGACTTATTAAAGAAGTACGGGAACCCTACAGAAAAGTAATAAGTAGGGTTCATTTAGTTTCGACGCAATTTTTCCCTTTCGTTTTATTTATATCTTTATATAATTTGATTGACTTACAAATTTTAATACCCCATATCCAAGTCATATTGATTGCTAAAGCAATCAGGAACATGCATAAAGCAAATAGTATATGATTCACTTTGTTCTCTCCCTCTTTATTCATTCTTAATCTTCAAATGTTAAAGTACCCATTGCTTCCTCAAATTCTTCAAGATCTTCATATTCCTCATCTACAGCATTTGCTGCAACTTCACCAACAGCCGCTTTTTTCAGAATGTCGTCTAACTTGTTACCCATTGATGCTTTAATTTCTTTTACTTCAGCTTGTTTTTTCTCTTCTAAAGAAGAATGTACTACTTCTTTTTCTGAAGAAATCTCTGAATCACTATCATTTAATGGATTTCTTTCCGCCTTTTCAAATTTTTTGGCCATTTCAGGAATTAATGTACGAGCCTTTTCAACAACTGCTAACTGCTGTTCTTCTTTGGTAATTTTCTTTTCGTTTTCAATTTCTTGTTGTTTATTTTCTTCTATTACTTGCTCATTCTTTTGTTGTAAACTTGCTTCTTTTTGAACTTGTAACTGTTCAAATTCTCGTATTTTAGCTTCTAAGGTGGCTTTTGATTCAAAGTCTTGTTTGATTGGAAACAATTCACGTTTTCTAAAGTAACGTTTGTCCTTAATGAGTTCTCCTGCCCCATCTTTATATAGCTCAAATTGAAATGCCTTTGTTCCCTTAAAAGGAGCTGTATTATCAGTAATTACTAAGACTTCATTTTCTGCTAATCCTTTAATCTCGTTTGGATCAATAAGTCTTCTTTTTACATTTTGAATAGATACACTACTCGTTGTACCATGGCCACCTGAGTTTGTTGACCTCGATTCATTTTCAACAGTTGTATCACCTAATGTTCGAGATATATACTCAGCCGTTTCCAACTCCGAAGCCTTTAATATTACTTTGGTAGAACATACTCCCAAAATTGAACGTAATCCATTTTTTCCATAAAGGTCTTCAAATTGTGATAAATCCTGAATAATCGGCATCGAAGAAATACCATAACCACGACAAGTACTTAAAAATCGATTATAATTTGGGAGCTTTCCTAAGTTAGCCGCTTCATCAAGTATTTCTTTAAAAGGAACATACAATTTTGAACCATTTTCATCCCCAACACGATACAATTCCGAATGTAATTGTGAAACAAATAAATTTATTAAACTATCCCAAGTACTATCTAATGGATCAATAATTAAATACAAAATCATTTTCTTTCTTCCTAAGTCCCCTAAAAAGAAATCACTTCTTCTTGTAAACCTGCGAACCGCTTCACTTGTAAAGTCTGCGAGAGTTGTCAAAAGAGAAATAATAATGCCTGAACGTACTTTATCTTCAGATTTTTTGTAACCCATTTCATAAGCTATCCTTGCTGGATGCTCATAAGGAAGATTCAAAAATAAACGATCAAGTTCCGCTTCATCTTCTCCTTCTAAAATCTTAGATTCAAACTGCCTTAGTACATCTATAATCCCTTCCACATTGCGCTTTAAAGGATGTAAATCATTCACTACATATAAGATTAAAGCTCTTAGTAAAGCGACTTGTGAGTTATACCAAATGTCTTTCTTCTCAGGATTGTTTTTACTCTCTACCATTTTGTTTGCAACAATAGTTGCGTCCGCTTCTTTTCGAACATAGTCTAATGGGTTGTAGCAATTAGAAATCAACATATCTATAAAGTTAATAACTTTCACTTCATAACCTTGTTTCTCTTTAATAACCGATGTATTTTCAAACACTTCACCTTTTGGATCTGTACAAAAAATACTTGCTTGTATCTCATGAATTACGTTAGTGTACACAATACTTTGTGTCTTATATGAACCTGAAGCACCTATGATAAAGGAGTTAGTATTACCTAACTTACTATTTCGATGTTGAATAACAGGTGAATCATGAAAATGCGCGATAACATTCCCCATTCTATCCGTAAATTCTTCAAAAACCATGCTAGAATACTCACGAAGATAATCAGGAGAAAGAGGAATATATTCTTCAAGAGTATTCTCGTCTACATCACGTAAAGCAATACGATTAATTTCACCATTTTTCTCATAATATAAATACCGTTTTGCTAATTGTCCAAATTGACGTTCAATAAAATCTTTTCTTTCTTCATAAGGTAGTTCATTTGCTTCTTCTTGAATACGATTAATTAAAAAATTTTCAGTTTGTTGAAACTCTAATGCTCTCTCTTTTATCTTTTTTACAATGTTCATATCCGGCTTAACTTCGCCTTGTTGAATCAACTTTTTATGTTCATCTACTTGTTTTTTTAATGTAAACGAACGATTCAAATCATCCATGAAAATTTTCTTTTTCATCTTCTTCGAAAAATATCTGATATTAAAAATCTCACTTACTGTAGCCCATTTCGCGGAACCCATAGTCTTTTTATCAGATATCTTAAATTCTCCATCATTTCCACTTCTAGCTTTAAAAAAGATATAGATTCCTAATAAAAGTACAAGGCCTTGTGCCGCCTTAAAAGGCATCTGCTTCCATGCTATTTGCGCTAAATTAATAGGATGTTGTATTAGCTCTGTTAAATGTACCAACCAATTTTGTGGATCATGAATGGTAGTAGGAACTAGTGCAAATATTACCGCTAAACACGCATCTACAAGGAATAACAAAAAACTGATTAAAAGAACTACAGTAATATGCCTAGCCATCAAATTTCTCCTTTCTTAATTTTTTCAATGTCAGCTTGTATTGGTGCAATTTCTGCTGCTTTCTGTTCTGGTGATTTCCCACCATCATTATTGATTTTTTCAATATCTTTATTTTTCACAGCAATCATTACATCTTTGTTTTTTGCTTGTTTTCCGAGCTCAAATGCTTTCCCAAGATCTCCTTTCATAAAATACGCATATGCAACCATACCTAATCGTCTTCCATCCATCTTTACGTTTTTCTGTAATGTAATAACCTTATCTGCATCTTTTTTTAAGTTCGCCTGTTCAAATTGAACCGCTGGCTCTTTAGAATCTAATTTTGCAATCGCATCTGTATTTTTATTTTTGATAAGTTCTTCAAGCACTTCAGGAGCTGAAGTTAATTGCATTGCTTTTTGGTAATCTTTTGCTCCCATATAAGCCTGATATAATAAATCTTTTTCTTCTTTGCTCATATTTTTTGCTTTAGAAAGTGATTGAATTACTTTTTTATATTCATGCTTGTATTGATATCTATACAATGATAGTAAGTGCTCTGTCTGATCTAACTGCTGTTCTGCCTTTGCAACATTTGGTTTTTGAAGCATTGATCCTAATTGAAAACTTCCGAAAAAGATTCCGGCTGCGCATAAAGATGTTGCTCCTATTGTAATCCACTTCTTTTTTAATGCACTTTCCGAATGTTTCTTTTCAATTTTCTCTACATAAGACTCTTGTAGTCTTTCACGTTCGCGTGTAACAGCAATTTGAATGTCATTGTATGATTTAGCTTCTAAGACACATGTAAGGAAATCTGAGGCTTCCTCAAACACCTTACCAAACCCCTGTTGCTTAATTTCCTGAAAAGAATATTTTGTGTACAAATATGCAATCAAGCACTTTGTATGATAAAAGTACAGGTGTTGTTCATGCATTGGGTTCATTAAGCCCGATATTCCTTGGTACAAAAACTTAATTTCTTGTGATGGTGAAACATATAGATTCTCTGGCACTACAAAAGTAATAAACTCACTATTTTCTAAACCTTGAACCTCTAATAATTGTTCAACTAATGCAAGTTTAGGTAATGGACCTAACTTTCTTGTTCGCATAAATGGAACGAATCCTTCATCAACATGATATTTAAAGGTGATATATTGATTATCCATTTCAATTTCTTTACAATGAAAAAATAAGGACTTTTCAGTCTTTATACGAGCGAGTTCAGCGACTTGTTCAATTTTTGTCATCAGAGAAGGGATGCGGTATGTCGCATCTCTTCCCTCAAATTCAATTGTTCCCTCTAAAAACATTTGTGATTTTGCCATTTTAACGTCCCCCTCTTAAAATGAATTTCGCTGTTGCAACTTTCCCCATCGATCCTATTGCACCAACCATTGCTTTACCTGAACCCGTACTATATAAGAATTGTCTTAAATATGTTGGTCCCGAAATAAGAACTAAACACAATCCCATACCAAGTGCTATAAATTTTAATTGCAAAGTAGCGAAACAATTTACAATTAGATATAGAAGTACAACTTGCACCACTTGTGTAAATATCACTGCAAGCATTTCACGCCACCACACAGGAAATGCATTCATTTCATTGTTTACTAAACTAATTGCTGCAATTGGAGACGTTGCAACTAAGAACGCGAATTCCCCCATTCGTTTCAAAGCTTGAAATGCGATTACAAGAAATAAGATTACAAATGCTAGTGAGAATATTGCGATAAATGCAACTGCACTTTGTGGATTTAACCCCATGATTTTAGCCAATTCTGAGTCAGGCGAGCCTGTTGTTAGCCATTTACCTATCGCACTATGTTCAAAATCAATCCCTTTGTTGGTAAAGTATTTACAAATCCCCTCACAAAGCTGTAATAACTTTTCAATCACCCATGGAAGAATTGCTATTAATACCATTGCTTGAATAAGTGATGCCACCTTTTCTTTTGCATAAGTTCGATCACCTGTGATATTTACAAGAAGCATTGCTTGAAGGACATGATATATCATAAACGCAATAGCTAACATAACTGCTAACCATTTAAAGAAATCAACAACAGTATCTACAGTAGGATTTTGATATGTCTGTGGATCTAGTAAAAACCAATTAATCCATTTTAAAACAGATTCTCCAGCACCTTTTGTAATATCTGTCAGTAATTCAGTGAAACTTTTGGTTGCTGCACCTTTTATCACATTTGTAGCTGTATCAATGGGATTTAAAATTACATTAGCTGCATCCTTTACTTTATCAATCGCACCATTAATAACGTCACCTGGATTTGGCATTTTAACTCCTCCTCTTATTTAATTAGATCAAATCGAACATCTGGTGCATAAACAATTTTGTATTCCTGCCCTTCTTTCATAATTCCTAATGCTGTATAACCTTTGACTTGCTTAGTCGTGATAATTACAGCAACCCTGTACATCTTTGCGTCTTTTACATAATCGACCAATTCTATAGAAACCTCTTTTAATTTAAAATCAACTAGAGAATTTTCACCTTTCCCTAAAAAAGAATATAAATTGTTTTTTTCGTAATATTTAGCAATTTCTTGCGCTGAATATTTTTCAAGTGAATCTTTTGAAAACATTTGTTTAATTTTTTCATACAAATCATTTTGAACTTTTTCAGCTTCTATTCCTGCAACATTTTTTTCATTGAATTGATGAAAAAAATCTAGTGCAAGTTTTTTAACTTGTTCTACATCTTCATTTTCATTACTTGTAATACCATCTTTTTTGACATTTCCTACTTCAAGGTCTTTTGTATTTGAATCTTGTTGTTTTGGGTCTTGTTCTTTTGCTTGTGGTTGTTGTGTAGAAGGTTTTTCTTGGTGAGTAATTTGCTGTGAAGTTTTAGATTGATTTGCTTGCGTTACTTTTGATGGTTTATCTTCTTTTCCAAATAGCATGATGATTCCAATCGCTAAGATTAAAACCCCTACTGTTCCCCATAAAAATAATGTTGATTTTTTGATTTTCACTTTTATTCCTCCTTGTATGATGACGTTTGAGAAACAACACTTGTTTCATCAACCAGATACTTATGTTGTTTCGTGTCAAATACTAGTTTACATTCTAAAAAGATTTTTGAAGAGGAACTTTGGTTATTTATTTTCATTTCATTATCAAATATAATCAAACCGTTTCCAGTTTTCCCATCCTCACTTGGCGTAAAATAAATTTGCTTACTTTTAACTTTTGATTCATACAAAATATCTTTTGGTAAAGTTGGAAACCCTTCTTTAGTACTAGAAGGATTCATTGATTTGATTCCATTATCCGTTGCAAATTCTTTTGCCCTCTCATAGCGATCATCCTTTACTGAAGAATATTCAAAGGCTGCGGTTACAAACCCATCTAACGCTTTTCGTCCCTCATTCACATTTTTAAGAGATGTATCATTAATTCCTTTCGTTAACACCATATTACTCAAATTAGCAACTTTCGCATTTTGCTGTTTCAATTGATTTGAAGTTTTAAAGTTTGTATAACCCAATATTCCAGTTGAAATCAGCAAAACCACGATTAAGACATTTTTGAATATATTCATTGAAACTTTTCTCCTTTTTTACTGATTCGTATATTTCTTACCGAGTAATCCGTCCTCCACCATAGTAATGTTTTGCCCAGTAAGTCGAAAACACGTCATCAATTTTCACACCTGAATCATTAGAGTTAATCATTTTTCCATTTCCAATGTACATACCAACATGTGTTACCGTTTTTCCAACATAAGTTCCTGAAAAGAAAACTAAATCCCCTGGTAATAGTTGTTCTGGATTTACACGGGCTGTAGCATAATATTGTTCCTCGGCTGTCCTTGGAAGGATAATCCCAGCCTGCCTAAAATTCCACTGCATAAGGCCGCTACAATCAAAACCTGGCGGAGTAGCTCCTCCCCAAACATATTTCTGACCTAGATATTGAGCCATACTGTTATACACTTGATTCACATCAAATATTTGACCACCAGTTCCTGCAAGACCGCCATTTCCTTGATTCGCGGGATCAAATGTCATTTTCGCAAAGATTTTTTCAACATACTTAAAATCGCCATAGCATGCTCCTACTTTGGTCCTATAATTATTTGGATCTCTTCCTTGGCAACTATATTGTCCTGTACTTTTGCTTCTGGAATATGCAATAGCTAAATCCTGACTATATACACCACCATTCCCAAAAACATAGTTGATAAAATCTGACCCGAAATTGTACCCCTGAAGTGCTAATTTAGCATCGCCTTTTGCTTTTATTAGAGCTTCCCTAAATTCTTGAACACCTGCCCAAATGGAATAAATCGGATCTGTAATACAATTCATTTGCTTACAGTATTTTGTGTTGAATGGCCCCTCAGACGATTGCATTGGGTCTAGCCCTCGTCCTCCTGATTCAGCATCCATTTGAGCAAGCATTAATTCAATATAATCAGCTATTCCAAACTCTTCCGCATATTGCCGCACCACTGGCTCCCATTTTCTTACCTCAGGGGATACATTAGCCCTTCCACCTTTCCCATCCCCACTAAAAGGGAGAGATGGGCTTTGTTGTCCACCAAAGCCCGCAATGACAAAGAACACAATTCCAAAGAACCCAAGAATAACAGCCACGATTTTTTTCCAGTTCCGCGCAAGAAATCCTCCTACACGTATAGTTGTGACCGCACTCATTAACTAACACCACGTTTCAATTCTTGAATATCATAAACTGGAATCTCCTTCGCATTTCTTCCAAACGTTTTTTCATATCGGCTTGCATCAAACAGCCGCACTTCTTCTTGCGTTTGTACTACTTCCATATGGACTCGTTTGGTTCCAATGCAATAAATACCTTTACAACGAATCTTTCTTCGTAAAATATCTAATTCTTTTGCTGATAATTGAATACCACCTTTTGTAACTAGGTCTTGCAATCCACGTTCTTCTAAGCCTAAAATAAACTTTGTATATGAGTTTTCAATGATGGCTGCACCGTAGTTTCTTTTTCCATCACTTGCACTTAGATAGTCTTCAATTTGCTGCGTTGCTACGGTTGCACCACCTTTATATTTTCGTATCCTTTTATAAATTTGATAAATGAATTTCATTAAAAGAGGTTCATCTGGATCTGCTACTACATGACACTCATCAATTGTTAAACGTTTCAACCTTGTTTTATCCCTTGTTATTTCATCCCACAAGAATGTAATAACGTTGTACATTGCCGTTCTCTTCAAATCGGAACCATCCTCAAGATGTTTTAAATCAAAAGAAATTAAATCATTTGTTAAATCCACATTTGTATGTCCATTGAATAAGTTTGAATTTGAACCAGTCACATATGTTTCAAAAATTAATTTGAAGTCGCGTAATATATGTGCTTCCTCCGATGGCAATCCTTCTATTTCTTTCATCATGTCTGTAAAGGTCGGAAAATCCGTTGATTTTAAGTTTCTAAAATCTGTTTCATGTGTAATGTTAGCCGAACAATTTTCATAGGTTTTTAGCAATATTTTTTCTATTAACGCTTCCTCTACTTGAGATAAGCCTTTCTTTACTGTTCGGAATAAAAGTTTCAATCTTTGAATTTTCTGGGCTAGCAATGAAGCCATAAATGTTTCCACTTCTCCCTCATCATCAAACCCTTCTGTATCTGTAATCTCAGCATTTAAAATTTCTAATGGATTAATAACGGTTTTAGACATATTTGAAAGTTTAATAACTGTACCGCCTAGTTTTTTTACAATTGGAGTAAGCTCACCTTCTGGATCGATAATGTAATTTATAATCCCCATAATCCAATGCCGAAGAATGTCCGATACAAGCGTTGTTGTTTTTCCTGTACCACTAAAACCTGCGATAAACTCGTTATGATTCAGTAGTTTGAAATGATCTACAATAACCAAACTACCTGTGGTAATATTAATTCCTTTAATGATGGCCGTTTCAGACTGCATAAAAATTTCAGAATCATCAAACGGAAACAAACTAGATAATGCTTCAGCATCCATATCACGTCTTGTGACCTCAGGTACTTGATTTTGTCGAATTGGTAAAGTAGAGTGAAAAGCTTCCAGTGAACGATGCCTAATCTCTGTGCCTTTTAGTTTTGCTCTTCGCACAACACGCATAACTTGCTCATTTAATTTATCAAGTTGTTTCATACTCTGTGCCTGTATGTGAAGGTACATATGCACAGCAAATACTTCATCTCGATCACTTTCAATTAATTTATCTAAAAGAAGCTCAGCATTCTTCTTTTCTAATTTAGATTCACGCTTCGTCCTTTGATCTGCATTTACTTCACGAGAACCTAATTCAGGAATAGCACTATTTAAATGCTTAAGCATATCCTCACTAGGTTTTCTTTCTATATGGACCGAAATAGATAAGTTACCTTTGAATCTTCTAAGCTGCGAAAGCCAATTTCCAAAAACATGTTTAGGATAGTCATAAATCCCTATTGTTTTTGTATAGTTTCCTCCAAGTTGCACATATTCTTCTTTTTCTTCAATAACATCAGGAGCAAGTAAGTCTTTAAATGTTATTAATTCTTTTTCTTCAAAAATTTCTTGTGTTACTTTTTCTTTCCTTTTCCCCAACAATCTCAACATTTGTATCACCCTCCTCTCAATTTTCCCTTATTTTATACAGCTTTATAATCATTACTTGTATGCTCTTCTACACGATTTTCTTCTGGATCCTTCCAACGAATAATTTGAGGAACCTCCACATCATGTAAAGCATCATGAACCGATTCAATATAGTTGTAGAATATTTGTAACAAAGCAAGTAGTTGGCCATTTGACAACATATAGCATTCCAAATTCATATCTTGCCCCAACATTGAAATAATTTGATCCTGCATTTCTTTTCCTCTCTGTCGAAGTTCTTGTAAAGCTTCTTGATAAGCAATTTCGTCATTACCTTCAATTTTCTGATCGATGATTACATAATGTTCTTTCTTGATGACATCTTTTACAACTTGCTGCTCATTTGCAAATAATGCATAACTTGCTAATAAACGCTTTTTGAATTGATTGCACTCATTATCATGTCTATCAGCTAAAAAATGAGTGTAATTCCGTAAATTTACAGGTTGTGCTATATTTTCAATTTGAAACCCTTCTTCTTGCCCTGCAAGAAAGGCTTCAAATGACTCGAATACATAAATTTGTTCATCATTTGACATTAAGTCTAAATTGATTGCACTTACCCAAAACACCATTACTAACTTCTTATCTTTGGTTATCATCACATTATCTTTTATATCTTCTACAACAAGCATTTCTTGTGCGCTTAATTCTTTCTCCTGCTCTTTATTTTTCTGGCGATTAATTAAAGCATTTTGTAAAAACTTCAGCATATCATTTCACCTTCTTTCTATAGTAGAAACGCTTCTGTCTTTTTCTATAGTTAAAGAACCACCCAATATGTTGATAAGCCGGTATATCTCGTCTTAAAGGTCTTATCTTTACTAAAGCCAGTGTGAGTACAAAAGAGGTAAAGTCTATAAAAAGTTGGGCCCACCAAGGTGTATTAAGAAAAAAGAGAAGTATCCCAAACAGAGCACTTGGGAGAAAAAAACGCAAATCTGTCACATACATGCCCCACATTTGCGTTTTTGAATCGATAAACATTGGAATATAAAACCCTTTACCTTTTCGAGATTCATCACCTAATAAAACTTTCCCTAAAACTCGTTTGACTGCTTCTTCTAACATGTAATCATTCATAGAAAATCATCCTTAGTATCCTAATAAGCCTTTAATCCAGTAGATAATGCCGCTGATTGTCAGTGCTAACATTTCTAAGATAACTAGATACTGCAATTTCCCTTTTAATTCCGCACGATCATGCGCTTCTTTTTTTGACATATAACCAATAATTAAGAACAAGGCATTAGCAACACAATAAGCTGTAGCAATCCCAGCCCCTACCCCAATAATCGCTGTTAATACTTTAGAAATGGCTGCATTTGGATCAATTGCCCCTTCTGCTGATGCTGCACCTGGAGCTAATAAAACAAACATCGCTAACCAAAACGCCAATTGACTTTTCGAGTGTTTGAAACGCTTAAATAGTTTCATTTGAATTCCTCCCAATATTTTTAATAACGTAAAAACATGTTTTAACTAGCAATGTACATAGTCTTGTTCTGCAGACTTTTCTTTGCGCCTTTGGACTGTTTTGTTTACTATGCGATGAACGTTCTTAGAAAACGATTTAGATAGCTTATACGAAGAGTTATTTTTGTGGAATTGTTCTAGTATTGTTTGATATTCAAAGAGTTCTTGTTTAATTTGTTCGATGTCCAATTCCCCATCGACTGTAACTTTTTCTTTCCAAACGGCTTCCCAGCAATCGTGACGATTAATATACATCTCTTTTCCCTCCTTTCTTATTTTTATACAGAATGCTCTTTTTAAAAGCATTCTGTATAGTTTTCTAGTCATCTATATATCGTAGGTTACAAACCTTTTCACATTTTATTTACCAAAGCCAAATGAATACTATTGCTATCCAAAACGGAAGTGTGAACAAAAATGCGTTTTTACACCCTTTGAAAAAGCCTAATTCATCTTCTTCTAATTCAGAAGCATACTTCTGAATCTTTTCTTCAAACAAACATTCTTCTGTTTTTTCTCTTGATTTGATTGCACCCATATCTCTTATACCTTTCTTTTTCATAACTCTTATAGTTCTGTTTGAGCTTATCTTGTTTTTCTATTTACTTTAAATGCATAAGCCATTACAAATGCAGCAATAACAAGGACTCCAATTCCAATCCAGGATCTATATGGACTCTCTTTTCCTCCTGTCATTGGCAGTGGTTTACTTTCAGGTTTTTTCTCGTTTTGTTCTGGATGTTTTTCAATATCTTGAGGTTTTTGTGGTTGTTCTTGTTGTGGTTTTTGTGGTTGTTCTAGTGGTGTTGGTGTCGATTTCTTTTGATCTTTTACGGTGTGTTTGATAATCTGACCATCTTCTTTAATTTCAAAAGAGAATGTTTCTTCATTTAATAAATAGCCCTCTGGAGCAAATGTTTCTTTATACGTATACTTTCCAAAGGCCAATTTGTCGAATTTCGCAATTCCATTTTTGTCTGTTTTTCCTTTCACTACCTCTTGACCTTGCTCATTATAAATTGTGAATTCTGCATTAGGAAGTTTTGTGTTCCCATTCGCAACGTCCACTTTTGTAATTTCAAGGATTCCTTTGATTTGTTTGTTTTTTGCGACTAACTCAATTGTTTTTCCATGTTCTGTAATACGGAAAGATATAGGCTCTTTAGTAAGAACATATCCTTTTGGAGATACTTTTTCGATAAATTGATACTCTCCAAATGGTAAATTATTAACTTTAATTAGCCCATTTTTATCAGTAGTATGTTCACTGATTTCCTTCCCTTTACTGTCTTGTAAAATAAATGTTGTGCCTTCTAATTTCTTATCAGCATTTTCTTGATCGATTTTGAGGAGCTGTACGTTCCCTTTTACTTGTTTGTTCTCCACTGTAAATGTCAGTACTTTTCCGTTCTCCTTAATTTCAAACGGATATTTTGTATCATTTAGAAGATATCCTTGAACACCTTTTGTTTCTTTAAAGATGTATTTGTTGTATGGAAGACCTTTAACTTCTGCAATCCCTTGCTCGTTAGTAGTTACCTTCGTTACTTCTTTGCCTTCTTGTGTGAACACTGTAAACTCTACACCCGAAAGAACTTTTCCTGAATCATCAACTTTTTTGATTTGAATATTGCCTTTAATTTTTTCATTTTTCATTTCAACTACAGCAACTTCACCTGTTTTTACTTCAATGGACCTTGGGTTGGAATCTAACACATATCCTACAGGCGCCTTAATTTCTTTGACACTGTAAGTGCCTAGTTCTAAGTTTCCTAATTGAGCAATACCACCTTCGTTAGCTGTAATCGTTCCCATACTTTGGTTGTTGCTGTTAAAGACTTCAAACGTTGCTCCTGAAAGCGGCTTTTTGTTCTCATCCACTTTCATGACTTTTAGCGATCCGTTTGCTTTCCAGTACACTTGTAAGTCTGCGCTTACTTGCTCTTTATTACGTTCTAATAGTACTGTTGCATCCTGGATTGAATCTGTTCCTTTATAAACAACAGCATGATAATTCGTTAGATTCGAAACGACCTTTAAGGATAATTCGCTGCTCTTAGAGGATTTCGGCACTTGCACGCGAACCTTTTCATCTAACTGGAACGTTTCTTTTGTTTCACCTTTTTCTGTTACAACTCTTGTTCCTTCTGGCGCATTACTCAGTTGTACTTTGAATGTACCCTTTTGCGCATTTGTTTGAACTGTATACGTTGTTTCGAAGTATTCGCCGTTTAATTTCGCTTCTTGCTTATCAACAGGAACGATATTCATCCATACATCCTGTGTATCTTGGCTCGCATTCGCTGCGTTGATAATCGCTTTTGTTGCCTGTTTAACAGCCGTATCTTTGAACTGTAGCTCATCCACATTAATTTGACCAAGTGCATTCCAAACAGCAAGTTGCGTCGAGTAATGAGCCTGTTCCCAAGTAGAAACCCCAAGTTCTTGTGGACTCTTTTGTGGATATCCATTTAACAAGATACGATACACAATATCATCCGTTCTACCTTGCTCTGGCAAATCTTGGCCATCAGGAGACTTTAACCCGTGTACAAGACAATACGCAATTTGACCACTCGCATTTTTTAGAAGCTCTGTGCGGATTTCTTTACCGAATTGGGGACTATATGCCCAATCCATTTCATACTTCTCACGATTGATGACTTCTGCACTAGCCTTATTCATCGGAATTAAGAAGCTCATTACTAATAAAAGTACACTCATAGTGAGTAATAGCGCTTGATAAGATCGTTTCAAAATCATTTCTTACAGCTCCTTTAGTATCATTAAGTTTTCAAAGATCGGAATATTCTGAATTTAACTGATATACGGTTAGAATGTTACACTTTTAGTGATTATTGTTTAGTCTTTTTGCCGAATTTAATTTACAATACAGTTGAAGGAATATTAACTACATAGTTGTAATCAATAACATGACGTTGTTTTATTCTGCGATGGGTAATGCACGATAATACGTAACGAAAAATAGTTTTTCAACCGGTTCATTAAAGAGATTAGCAAGAAGCTTTGCACGTTTCTCAATAAGACCCTTTTTACCTGTTTCAATATGATATAAAGTTTTTACAGGTATATTAGAAGCTTTAGACACATCCTGAATTGTAAAACCTTTTAGTTCTCTAATATTACGTAACATGGTCAATTCATCACCCCCTTAATTACATTCTATTCTCCTAAAAGGAGAATGTCAATCCTTTTCGGATAGTTTTTTATCCTAAATGTAAATATTTTTTACTTTTGGGATTTTAAATTATCCTTACGGTAAACAAAACGATTGGAGTGAAATAAATGATACAGAATTATTTCGGAGAAAATGTTAGGATCCTAAGAACCCTCAAGGGATTAAATATGAAAGAACTTGGTGATAATCTAGGAGTCGCAAGTAGCACTATTTCCAATTGGGAAAATAACAGGAAAGAACCAAGTTTTGAAATGCTTCAAAAGATCTCTATTTATTTTAATGTAAGTACTGACCGACTCCTAAATCATAAAATTGGCGATAGCGAAGCGCTTACAACTGAAGATAGAAAGATTATTGTAGAACGTTTAGCACACGACTTATATGAAAGTTATAAGAGCGTTCCAGATAAGGATAAACCATTATTAGAAAATGAATTAATTGAGTATGCCAAGTATTTAACACATAGAATTGAAACTAAAAACAAATTAAAAAACAGTTGAAACATGTTATTCCTCTTGGAAATTTTCAATTAAAATCAAGATTTCACGATAAGTTTCTAAAATTTGATTGTCCTTATCAATCATTTCATTAAACCATTCTTGATTAAGATCCATTTTCGAACCTCCCATATTTCACTTGAATATATATTTTTTTATACAAAGTGGCACGAAATTTTTTCGATATTAAATAATGAACCATCCTTAGAAAGTACGAAAGACGCTACTTGTTAGTAGCGTCTTTCTCATCTAATCGGCTCAGCCCCCACCGGGATCGGCTTTCAAATGTATATCATGTATATTTGTTCCTAGTGATTGTACGTGTTGTGACTCTGGTGCTTCTAATTGAAAAAACGATATCAATATTATTACCGTGTATAACGTAGCGACAAGAAATTTATTCACATGACTTCACCTCTTCTTTTAATAGATCCTTCTTGACGTATTGCGAATAAAAAACATTACCTTCCAATTCGAAAGATTCTAAAGATTCTTTTAATCCTATTATATCATTATTCACTTTAGAAAACGAATACATCTGAAAAGAGGTAAGTTTTTTTCCGTCTTTTCTTAATTCCTCATATAATTTAATTCCTTTTTCCCAATCACCATACATACATTCATAAAATGCTAATTCAGACTTATGAATAAGGTCAAACTTTATTTCATCTAGATTAATACCGTTTTCTATATACAGATGTGCTAACGTGGTATGAAAGGCAAGATATTTTTGTGCCTTTTGTGGAACTTGAATGTTTTCACATAAAGAAATTGCTTTTTTTATGTATTTTTCAGCTGTATATGGACATTCAAAGATAAAACTTTCGCCCAAACAGCACCAAGCTGTAGCCTTGATTATAGAAATATCCATTTCAGAATCCAAAATTTCATAACATATATTACGACATCTTTCCAAATCGTTCCTCATTAAATATATATATGCTAGTCGTTCCTTATATTTCATTTGTAAACACTGTTTAATATAGTCTTGTCTTACTTCTTTCAAGTTAACTTCTGTACGATCAGCATATGGAAGAACAGCATTGTAATTTTGCTTATCATACATAGCTTCCATATATAGAATATTTAAGGCCGCTTGACAATCTGTATCTGATGAAAAATCTTTTGTATATATTTCATCGAGAAGTTGTTGCCCTCTTGCAACATTTTGATTCCTTTTATTTTGAATCTTATAAACAGCTAAATACTTCTTTAATCCCTTTTTATCGGCATGTTTTTCTATAATTTGTTTCATTAAATCGTATTCTCCCATTGCTTGACAATAGCATAATGCCTTCCGTACATTTAATGATGTATTACATAGAAGAATATACTCATGAATCATTTGTCTTTGCTCTTCCAAACTATCGCAAATGTAATGAACTAACTTTAAGAAAACTTCAAATTTAAACTCCTCCGTTTTACATTGAAGCCCGTTATCAATAGTAGTTTTACTCGTTCTAATCTCCTTTGCAAGTTGCCTACTACTTATATTCTTCTCCTCTTTAATTTTCAACAACTTTTTCATCAGATTCTCCAATAGAGTGCTCCCCTCCCAAACACAAGACACATTACCCGGTATAAATTACAGAAAAAATGTTCTGATCTATAGTGTAATATTTTGTTATATTCTTGGAGGTTAATAAATTACTGTTGCAATCGGGTAATCAACACTTTGATAATACTATATATTCAAAGTAGTGAAAAATTGTCTTGTCATTATATTAAAACTTAATGTCAATTCTCCATAAATTGTATAATTAGAAACATTTTAACACGAAAATCTTATGGTTATGTATATACCACCCTTTGTTAAAATATTTATAATTATTTTACAGAAAATTCAGATAATAATTGTCCCAAAACCACCAATTTTCGTTCCATATTATACCAAAAACTAAATTTTCTATGAAGAATTGGCATAGATTTTTACGCATAGGATAACAAAACGCACTTAAGGGGATTGATATTATTTTGATAACAATATAAGATAGAAAGAAAGATTGCATTTTTCAAGGAGAAAATAACTCTAGAAGATATATAAGAGCATAAAAAAAACCCCACTACACTCAGTTTTAAATTGGTATCGAGTTTGGCGACCTGAACCAATTTAAAACTCCACAGAATAGTATGGGTCTTATTTAACATTTTTTAATGTTCACTTGTAATTAAACTTGTAATTAAGATTATATCACAAGGTGAATATAATGTGAATAAGAACCTCTATTTTTCCAACATTTTTCTGTAACTGTGTGGTGGAAAAAATAGGAGGTTTTTTCAATGGTAACAAGTTTTGAAACTGTAACTGCTACCGATTTAACAAATGGTATTCAAATAGGTTCAAAAACATTTAAAACAAACATGAAATTTAGCAAAAAAAATAAAACATCGAAATACCTCATGCATGGGCCAAAGTTTTTTGATGAGCTTCGTATATATTTAATCAAAAATAACGAGCTTGGAGAATATGCTTTGCCTTCATCCGCATTAGCCACTTACATTTTACTTCACTATAAGGTAAATGATTTAGGGCGACTTCCTCGCGATTTCAAACTATCTACTATCGCGAACGAATCTGATATACCCTATACAACTATTCATTCAGGTTTCCAAGCTTTACTTCATTCTGGACTTGTTAAAGAAATTTTTATTAACGGAAAAATTCCAGTGTATGAAATTTGCAACTATTCAAGATTAAATCGTACATCAAAAGAAACAAAAGATAATGATGGAAAACTTTCATATTTTCGAATTCCTCACTTATTGTTAGAGACTTCTATTTTAAAAGAGTTAGTTTCCCATCGTGACAGCAAAGGGATTATTGAATTTTTAAACCTATGCACTAACTTCACTCATCAACTTGAATATAGCAAAAATTCTGTTGAAGATTATTATTTCACTCGCAATATGGACGGCTTAAAAGAACGTTTAGGGCGAAATGCAAAAAAAGTTCGTAACTACTTGAAAATTATCTTACCAGTGTTCAAATTTGATGCTGCTATAAAAAAGGTTCGAAACCCACGTAAAGGACGCATAGCTCGTATACGTGAAAAGATTCAACAAATTGTTATCACTCAATTTACGGTTAGTATGAATCCTGCATGTGTGATTGAAAATGATCGAGCTGAAATTAGACAAACAGAAGCTAAAATGCGTAAAGAAGCAATGGCTCGTCTTGAATCAGTAGGTATTGCTTTAACAAATAAAGAACGCAAAGATATCACTGTTGCATACAAAGGCGAAATATCATTAATTGCTGCTTTTATTAAGAATAAACAGCTTCGTGATAGCTTTATGACTTATGCAATGAGCTATGCAATGGATCAATGTGAAAGCTTCTTAGCAATCGGTGAAAAAATAAAAACAATCGGTGGATTTATACGAGCAAAACTTCGTGAATCACTCGTTTCATGGAGTGATACTTATTTAGATGATGACACTCGTCATAAATTAGTTATAGATCTTATTTCTAATGATATAGATGTACCTAATGCATTCCGACTTACTTGAATTTTAAAAATGAATATATTATAAGCCTTGTTCAAAAAAATTGGTAAAGACAAGGCTATTTGTCATGCAATCTTTTAATATCAAACCTTTCTTCATCCCCATAATTTTAAAAAACAGTAGGTTCTATTTTTTGTCCCTACTGTTTTTTATGTCCTTATATTCCTAAAATACGATTGGAAACTTGTGAATATCTTAGTAATTCAATAAATTAGTTGTGTGAACCTTAATATGTTGTTATTAATCTTGTTTAAATATGGATTATTTGTACTTGTACTTATGAATAAGTTAGTATTTCGATTCAAGTTTTCAGATAACTCTCAAATCCTTAGAACCTCAAGGGATTCGAGAGTTTGAAATTTCTCTATATAGTATTTGTACTTTATATTTTTTTATGTTTTACTTTTATATAAATTTTTTATATAAAAAATTGATTGTTATACTTAAATTTGAATTTATACATTAAAAATGAGCTATTAATTAAATAAAGCTTTTATCAAATCTCTATGTGAATTTATAAATATAAGAAATAAAGAAACTCCATTTATGTACAGTGATTAATATAATTTTTTAAAAAATACATGCTAGATTAAAATGGAATATACTTGGGATTTAAAACAGAGTTTACAGTTAAATAAAAAATGTGAGGAGAAAAATAATGAAATTGAATATTAGAAGCTATACTATGCGTCCAATCATCTGTAAATTAGATTCAAAACTATATCGTGTGCCTAAAAGAAAAAAAATAATTACCAAAGCCATTAATCACATATTAAATGTTATAGACATAATTACTTTTGAAAATGAAGGTAAAACAACGAAAGAATACTTAACAAGTCGAAAATATGAAACACTAAAAATGTTTCTTTCCTTTGTTATTGAAAAAGGGTATTGTACATTAACTCAAGAGAAGATGGCATATAAAATTGGTGTTTCACATCCTATAATTAATGAACTAATTAAATGGTTAGAAGAAATAGAAATATGCCAACAAATAAAAACAGTAGGGGCTGGAAGACGAAGAAACTCATTCTATATTTTAACTTTACATCCGAATTACTTGTATATTTTAGAGTATTTCAGAACAGAATGGTATTTCCCATTAGAAATGAATCCATTATATTCAAAATATCGTATAGAACTAACCGAACTTCTTTAGTTTCTATTCTTAAATCATACAAGATATCAAATTATACCAACAAATACATTTTGCAGGAGTTGATTAAATTCATGGGTGGAGAAAATCTATTATTTAACAATTATGAAATAACAGGTGAATATGAACTATATGAGGTATTAGAAACAGACATTCCTGGACTTTATGAAAATACATGGGGATATAAATTTTGCACTCCAAAATATCTACAAAAATATAATATTCCTTATCAAGCACGTCAAAATGCTTTTAGGGGTTACCAAAAACGTTTAAGTAATCTTACAGTTTTTGATCTCATATCGTATGGTTTTAGTTCCCTTGAGTACAATGATGGTATAACTATTAGAGTATTGCCAACAAATAAAACTCTGAACCCAATTCAATTTAAAGAATTACACTGGAAAAAAGACGTCTATGTTGCTGAATACGATCTTGAACAATTGTTATGTGGGTTACTCAAACATATTCTCCCACCTGTTTCTCTTAGTAACAAAGTAGATTATGAAATTGTCAATTTAAAGGACTTTCAAAAAAAATCAAGAGATCTATTTGGGGAGGCACATTGTATTGGCGAACATCCTTTAGAATTTATTGTAGCCAGCCTAATTAAAGAAATAATTAGTGAATGGATGCGACATGGAAATATAGATCATATTGCTGAATGTGAGATAAAGAAACGTATATTTGCAAAAATAATTTCAAGCAAGAACTAACACTAAAACACATTTTGTAGAGCTTTGGAAGGCTTTGTAGAGCCTTGTAAATACACATAATTTTTTTAGGGAAGCTTGACTTGTTTTAGGGAAGCACAAGGCTTTTTTATAACTGTCTCGAATGTTTACAACATCCACAATGTTTTTTACGTTTAAAAAGGGAGGTGTATTTATGAGTAAAGTCATCACTCTAGAGTCTTCAAAAAGCTATTTAAACAGTTCGGATGTTGTAAACAAGTTAAATGTTACTGCAAGTAGCTTACGTACCTATACGAGCCATTTCAGACGTTTGGGCTATAGTTTTACAAAAAAGAATGGCCGAGTACTATATTCCCCATATGATGTAGAGCTTTTTCAAAAAATGATACATCTTCACGAAAACGAATTTGGAACAATTACAGAGTGTATAAAAAATGTTTTAAACGTCCAAGAAGAGTTTATAAACACAGAAAACGCAGAAAACATACATAACAACCACAACAAACAACCAAAACAATTAAAACACACTCATACTTCTATTAATACGGAAAATGAAATAGCGAGGATCAAGCAAGAGTTAGAGGAATTGCGAAAATATGTCGATGAAAGTATAAAAAAACGAGATGAATTGTTGCTGCAAACATTGCGAGAAGTAATAGAAACAAAACAACAGAAGCAAAAAAAGAAAAGATGGTGGCAATTCTGGAAGTGAATCAACCACCCCCACCCCCCCGCCAATCTTGGCAGGGGCTCGCTCGGCGCTAGCCAGGCAAACAGGTTGGGAAGACCTTTCAACCTATTTGCAATAGGTTCAAGCGTCTTGGCAAAGTAAATCTGTCAATTCCTTATCCTCCTTCGCAAAAAACGCTCAGTCCGGTACCATTGACAGATACGATCTGTACTTCTCTACTGTTTGATTGCGTAAATCAGAGCTTTAAGAAAAAGAGTCCTAGATTAGGGCTCTTTGTTTTTGAGGTGCGAAAAATAAATTCTCTCTCCCCCTCTTCTGCCCCAATTTCGACTTCCAACTACGATTCACGAATGGCGTTTAAGAGGAAATATAATTTACATTAAAAGTGAATCTAAATTTATACCACATGGATACCTTTTAGATAACGATATTTATTTATTTTCAATATTGTTATGGATTTTGTATAATAAAGGTATAAAATAGATAACATTAAAGTATATTTAAGGTATCTTTGTTGTTTACTTGTAAATAAATAATAATAAATTGTACAAAAAAAGTACCTTTTTTGTACAAAATGAAAATAATAAAGGTTGCTTTTGGGTTAGTTGTGGTATATAATGTATTCAAGAGGTACAAAAAAGGTATTGTTGAGGTATAAGATATACATCGAAAGGGAGATGATTTTTATGAATATGTATTTCAATATGAAGAGTGATATTGGGAATAATAAAGTGAAATTTAAAGTCGGTGACAAAGTAGAAAAAGTACAGAGTGTATATAAAAGATTGTTCGCTCCAATTGCGCCTAGTGAAACAAATATTGAAAAATGTGTTGCTAATTTATTAGATGAATTAAATGTGCATATTACTAGTAAAGCTATTAAAAGAAGTGGTCAATTTTTAGTTGGTGAGCGAGCAATGAATTTCGGAAAAGATGTAAAATCAATGGATATTAGTGAAGGTGGTAAGTATATAGACGATCTACCTATCATTCATACGATTAGTATCACTGCCGCAAAAGCTATTCAAAAAGCTTATGCTGATACAAAAGAACTACCTAAAACATTAAATGTAAAAGTAGATTTAATTACAGCTATTCCAGCGAGTGAGTGGACTCCTGAACGAGCTAGAATTTTACAGGAACGTTTTTCAGAGGGAACACATATTGCTATTGTTGATGTTGCGGAAGAAAAAGTAACAGTAACAATTGATTTTAATGATGTTAAAGTAACTCGTGAGGGTATTCCACCGTTATACTTAATGTTAAAGGCTATTCGTGAAGAGAATTTAGATATGTTTAAACAATATGTTGATTTCTGTAAAAATGAACTTAAATACAGTAATGATAAACTTAATAAATTACTAACTGAAGCGGTATTTTCACGTAAAAAGATTTTACACACGGATATCGGGGATGGAACGACAGAGTATATCTATACAGTTGGTGTTAATCCTAATAGCGACGCTTGCACAGGTGAAAAACAAGGTGTAGGTCATGCGATTAAAGAAGCTATTAAATTGCTACAAGTCGATAAACCAGGTATAGGTGAATTAACAAGACAACAATTTAGCGAGATACTTCAAGATAAAGAACATAATTTCCATACAGAAGCGAAATCATTTTTTTATGAAACTCGATTTGTTCAAGCTGAAAATATCTTACAAGATATTAAAAATAAATACAGAGAAAATACGGCAAGCGAAGCTCAAGTCATTGCTGTTTATGGTGGTGGTTCTGTTGGGTTTAAAGAAGATTTATATGACGAACTAGCTACCTTCTGTAAGATGAATAAGTTAGAGTTACTATGGATTCCGGAAGAGTATGCAATTGATATGAACATTGAAGGTATGGATGTACTTGTAAACGAAGTTTTGGCCAGATAAGGGTAGGTGGAAATTGTGAAAAAAAGACCGGAGCAATATGGATGGAAATTGAAAAATATTAAAGATGAAGATTTTTGGAAATGGTATGAAGCGCAAGGAAATATAAATGATTCACTAATAACATTGGTACAATTTTTTATACGTGAATATGGAAATCGAGATGTAAAGAATTTTGATGTTCAACAAGAAATGTATCGTTCTCTTTTGTTAAAAGAAGAATTCTTTAATGATTTAACAAAATTAAGAAATGCGCTACAAGAAGGTACTATTCCGGTTGTAAACACTACTGTAGAACAAGTATCTAATCTTGAAAATAAAGAAGATCTAAAAATAATGCAACATTCTTCAGAAAATGAAACAATTGTTGTTGATTCAGAAGAAAAACAGAATCAACAACAAAATGTAAATAAACCGAAAGAAGAAAGTTTGCCAGAAAAACAAACAACACCAAAAGAAGCTGAAAATATTTTTAGTAACGTGGATCAAAGCTCTATATTTTAACTTTTTAAAAATCCCTATTTTAGAATTTTACGTCTAAATAGGGATTTTTTCTTATAACATATTCGTTATGACACTTGAAAAATTTTATCGCTAGATGTTACAGTAATTTCTTCTGGTTCATCTTCAGATGAACCTCTATTTTTTTCTTCAGAATCGTTGTTTTGTTTTGGAAAATTCTGTGCTACTTGGCTGTTTACATATGTTGAAATAGAGGTGAATAATAATTCACGTTCTTCTAATGATAAATGCCCAATGTCGAAACAACTTTCTACTAGTTCACCAGTACTTTTATATCGCTTTTCACGCTCTTTCTTTTCCTCTGCTTTCATAGCTTTTAGTAAATCATGCTTTGCTTTTTTTAATTGTTCTTCTTTTTCTAGAAGCTCTTGAAGTTTTTCAGTTTTGTTTTTTCGAGCCATTGTATACACCGCCTTTTAAAAAATTTTACATAGAAATCTCAATTGTTTCTGTTATTTCTTGTTCTTCAATAATCTCCTCTTCTAATTCCTCTGCTTCGATGTCTAACACATTCTCTAAATCTTTTTCTAATTCTTTTCCGATTTCTTCTTCAATAAATTTATCCATAATTAGAAAAGCTTTTTCTTTTGAATCAAAATCGTCACTGATTTTTTCAATACAAACAGATACAACGCCATCGCTTGCTTCTGAAGCATCATATACTTCTCGGCCAATAAAGAAAACTTCTTTTTCTTGGCATTCATAAACATTAAAATACACATTTTCATGAACAGATTTAAATTTTTTATCAAAATCATCATCTGTTTTTTCAACGATCAATCTTTCAGGAACACTAGCTGCTATTCTTTCGCTTTCAATTGGAATATTGTACATGCCGTAAGGTGCAATTTGTGGAGAAGGAAGGTAAACGATTTCGTGGGTTCTAGGGTGTTTATATGTGCCTTTATTGAATACAGTTATTTCTTTTTTTTCTTCTAGTTTATGAATAACATCATACGTAATTTGCTTTGCATGCTTTTTTATCTCTTCTTTAGGTAAAGAAACCTTTTTTTCTAATTTCTTTTCAACTTCTTCTTCAACTTTTTGAGTGGATTGTAGTTTCCGTCTTTGAAGTAAATGCATAATGAGTGCTTCTGTAAAAGCTTCCATATTCTTTTTTAGTTGTTCAGAAATTCCAGTGGAGTTATGATGCATAGTTATTCTCCTCCTTCTCTTTTTTTTAAAAGTACATAATCCTCTCTGACAATCTTTTTTTTCTTTACTAATTCTCCAAACTGGATTGCAATTTGTTCAGCTTCTTCAATAGAGTCACACTCAAAATATTTTTCAAAAATAGCCCCTGTTTGAATTAAACGTCGAGTTCTCCTTCTTCTGTCTTCAGATTTGATTTTCTGTTGTAATTCATTTTTCTTTTTCAGCAATTGTTTTTGTCTCTTTTCTAAATGTGCTAATCGTTCTTCAGGATTTTGAATTGACATTTTATTCTCACCTCTCTTATATTGAAGGTTTTTGTCTTTTGAAAATTTGTTAATTTTAGGATAACAGAATGTTGAGAAAATTTCAATAAAATGTTATAATTTTCCCTAAGAACGAAGTTAGAGGGCGCACTTATACATTGCTGCGCAAAGTGTGCGGTCTGCGACGCGAAAACCAAAGAACCAAAAATCGTCCTCGCTATGCTGCGGTGTTGCCTGAAGGGTCTTTTGAAGTTTAGTTTAGCAGTTTCAATTTATGAGGAGGTGAAACGAATGGCAATCTATCACTACAATACCCAAGTAATCAAACGATCTGAAGGTCGAAACGTAGTTGCGGCTGCTGCATACCGTTCTGGAGACAGATTGGTGGATGAAACTACAGGTGAGATTAAATTTTATCATCGTGGTGTAGAACCTGTTGCCTTCGTTTTAGCTCCTGAAAATTCTCCTGAGTGGGTGTATGATCGTCAAGCATTGTGGAATGAAGTTGAAAAAGTTGAAAAACGATCTGATTCACAATTAGCAAGAGAAATTAATGTTGCGCTTCCAAAAGAACTTAATCATGAACAGCAAGAAGAATTAGTGAGAGAGTTTGTTCA
Organism: Bacillus sp. 491mf; assembly: GCF_900112415.1. Taxonomy (GTDB): domain Bacteria; phylum Bacillota; class Bacilli; order Bacillales; family Bacillaceae_G; genus Bacillus_A. Next base: position 19,804 of record NZ_FOLV01000023.1, on the reverse strand, counting down.
AGAAAATTTTGTTAATCATGGAATGGTTGCTGATGTTGCGATTCACCGTGATGACGAAAATAATCCGCATTTTCATGTCATGCTCACAATGAGATATATTGACGAAAATGGTTTTGGAAAAAAGGCAAGGGAATGGAATCCAGGTTTCAAAAATGTAAAAGGTGGTCGTGGTTTTGTTGCGGAGAAAGATACAATTACTCAAGCTCGCTCCATGTGGGCGAAACATGCAAATGAAGCATTAGCAAAAGCGGGTCTTGAAGAACGCATTACTCATTTACGATTAGATACTCACTTAGGAAAAGAAAAAGACACTCTTCTATTCGTGCCAACACAACATCTTGGTCCGAAACAAAATGCAATGGAGAAAAAGGGAATCAGAACACCGAAAGGTGATCTGAATCGTGAGATTAAAAAATATAATGCGGAAGTACGTTCTTTCCATGAAGAAAAACAGCGTATTAAAGAAACTCGTAAACAAGAAAAAGAATTTGATACACTGTCTGTTGTGGAAAAAGTTTCTTTAAAAGATGCAAGTCGAGTTATAAAAAAATACGCAAATTATGAATCATGTTCTACACGTTTAGAGCAATTGAAAAATTGGGAATCTCGTATCCAAAATAAATTAGAATTAGATCCAACAAATAATGAATTGTATCAACAATTATATAAAGTAACTGAACAAAAAACTGTAATAGAAAATGCTGTAGATATCTTTGAAAAAGAAGCACTTAGAGAACTTCCAAATCACTTTAGTACAGAATCTTTATCTGAGTTTACAAAAGGTGAATTATGTACACTATATCAACACATGAAAGAGCATGGCAAAATCAGTGAAGATGATTTAATAAATTGGGTAGAAGAATATCGTCAATCAAAACAATTAGATATTGCAAAACGTTATATGAAAGATACACCAATCACGCTTGATACTCTACAAAAAGAATTGAACAAACTTACTAGATGGGAATCGAATCTTCAGGAAAGAAAACAAGAGTTATTTGAACAAATGAATAAGTCACAAAATCCTAAAGCATTTAAAGCTGAACATAAAGAAGAATTTGATACTATTACAAATCGTGAATCCTGGTATAAAGAAAAACGAAATGCGATTGAAAATGGTTTCGATATTTTAGAGCGTGAGTTACGAAGAACTGTAGTTGCATCTTACCCAAATTGGGATCGTCTCCCTTACTTGTCTGTTCATGAATTAAAAGATATTCAAGAGTTAAATCGTTATCATGGACGTACATTATCTGTTGACGAATTAGAAAACCGTGAACAGCTTACACGCTTCACAAAAGAAGAAAGAAAAGAAATTTATGAAGCTTTAGACGAACTAAAAGAAATTAAAAAGGCAATTCCAATGTTTAAGAAAGATGGTTCTGAAGAATCCTCAAATAAGATTCAATTGCTACAAAATTACGCTGTAACACAAAAAGAAAATATGTATGCTAAATATGGTTTCAGCATCGAGGATAAGTCTTTCTTGAAATTATTTAGAGAAGAATATAAGCAACAAAGAGACATGTTCTGGAAAAAAGAAGCGCCAGAAAAACCAGAAAGAGATGGTCCGCAAAAAGGTAGCTTAACGAATGAAGAAAGAGAAAGCATCAAACTAGCTTCAAAAGAATTGAAACGTTTTGTAAGTTATGATGCTTGTGAAAAACGTTTAGATCAATTAGATAAATGGGAAAAATCTTTACTTAAGCAAATTAGTAATGATCCATCAAATAATGAATTGTATGAAAAGTTATATAAGCTGCATCAACAACGAGAAATTATTCAAGATGCAAAAGTTGTATTAGAAAACGAAGCAACTCGCGAACTCAACAAACGCTTTAGCTTAGACTTCCTTTCACCATTTACAAAAGATGAATTAAGATATGTATTCGATCATATTAAGCAAAATGGTGAAATTACAAAACAAACATTTGCTTATCTTGTTGAAGGATATCAAGGTGACAAAGTAATTGAAAATGCAAAACGTTATGTTAAAGAGCCAAGTTATGAAAAACTGAAAGTAGAAATGAATAAATTAACAAATTGGAAACGTACATTTGAACGCAAACTAGATGAACTTGCCAAAGGGCTTGGAAAAGCACCAGATCAAATGGCGTTCCAAAAAGCAAATCAAGCAAAATTTGAAGAAGTGTTCTCACAAGAACAAGCTTATGAACAAAAGAAAGCAATTATCGAAAAGGCATTTGAGGTAGTTGGTGAAAGAGAAATCTTAAAACTTGCTCTTCAATATCCTGAATGGAAAGAAATTGAATACTTTACACCTGAACAAGCGCATCAAATTTTAGAAACAAATCGTTATTATGGCCGTGTAATTGGTGTATCTGAATTTTCTACATTAAAAGATTCACCAAAATTCAACTATAATCAGCGTGAAGAAATTTACGATGCAATTAGTAATATGAAAGAAATTAAGAAAGCAATTGTTGTCTTTGAAAAACAAAATACTGAAGAAGCTGAAAAAGATATTGCAACATTAGAAAAATATTATGCAACATATCAAGCTGTTTTAGATAAGTACGGAATAGACATAAATAATCCAACGCTCATGAGATTATTCCGTGAGGAATGTGAAAACTGTGGAGATGTATTTGTAGAAAAAGGTTCAGCGTGGCAATCGAAATTCACACCTGATATCCCTACTTCTGAGCATTCACATGCGGGTGGTCTAATTGGAGAAATTTTATATGCTATTGAGCAAGCTGAACGTGATGCGGATAGAAAAACTCAGGAACGACAACGACAAGCAAGAGCAATGAGAATAAAACGTCCAAGACAACGAGGTGTAGACTTAGATTTATAAGAGCTAGTAATTATCTAGCTCTTTTCTTTTAAAAGTAATTTATAGAATATTCGCCATCTTTAGATAAAGTATTTTCGAAACCTTTTTATGTTTCATCTATGGCTTTATAATTGAATTGTAAAATTTAGTAAGAAAAGAGGTTGGATAATGGAGATATCATATTTTAAAAGCAAAAAAGTTGTGTTGCCAGTTGGAATAGCTGCTTTATGTGTTGTGGGCTTTCTCGCTGCCGGCTCTATGCTTAGTCATTCTAGGGAGGAAGTTGTTGAAACGGTTAAAAAATCAATTGAAACACAAGATGCAAATGCTTTTTTATCTGTTTTGCCGAATGAAGCAAAATCATATCCATTTGCTGAGAATGGTGTTAAATCCTTCTTAAAACAAGCACAACAGGATTCAAGGCTTGTGGTAGATATGATGGATACAGAAAATATAAACGTAGCTCCTAGAGTACTAGAAGTACGTTCGAAGGGCCTAGTTCCATATGAAATTGTAAGGGATGGTAAGAAGTGGCTCTTTTTTGATAATTATGTAGTAAAACCTAAAGATTATAGTATTCAATTAGAAAAAGTGGATAAAGATGTAACCCTTACATTGGAAGGAAAAAAAGTATCTCCTTCTACCTTTCAAGAAAAATTTTTACCAGGAGAATATAGTTTAGTAGCAACAAAGAAGTATCCATGGACTACTGTTACAGATAAAAAGACAATTAAGCTAGAGGGTAAAGATCCAGTAGAGAAAGTTTCACTCAATTTAAAGGGACATAAAATTGATTTATCTAAAGAATTTATTGGATCAGAAATTTTATTTAAGGGTCAACCAACAGGTGTTAAAGTCGGTGATAATGATTCGAAAGATTTTGGTCCGATTAATGAGTCCGATGAAAAAGATATTAGTTTAAAAGCTGATTTTCCATGGACAAAGGATGGTACAACTAACATGAACATGGAAAAGAAAAGTGGTTTTGGTTATGGAAATGTTAATTTCTCTTTTAAAGTAGATGAAACAAAAGTGAATGAATTTTATAACACATTCCTAAAGGAATATGGGGATGCCAGTGTAAAACAGAGTATTGAACCATTTTCGACAGCAACAGAAAAATATAAGAAAGAACAAGCTGATATCTTTGCAACTAATTCCAAAGGATTTTTAATGCCATTTAAAGGAACACTTGTGAAGTCATATTTAAATAAAGAAACTGTGAGAATCGTGTCTAATGATAAGGGATATCCAGTTCTAAAAATGGAAGGAAAGGCAATGTATCATGTGGCTGCCGGACAGTATTCACCTGAAAAAGATATTTATTCAGATGTTACACTTGAATCCCTATATGACAAAGAGCAAAAAACATGGAAAATTGATAAAGCTTATATCAACCAAGGTTTTATGTCGTCACAACCAAATGTAAATGAAGAGAGTAAGTATATTATTACAAATGCGAAATGAGGGGAGGAACATAATGAATCGATTAATTCAATTTGGATTGGCTGTATTAATTGGTATTATTGGCTATTTTTTTAGGGATATCACATTTATAAAATACTTAGCTGTAGGCGGTTTTTTAGCAATAACAGCATGGAGTGTTGCTGAATATGAATATGGTTCAGTCGATGGATTTTTAACTAAACTATATATGTTTATAAGTGGTATCTCCATTATTTACTATTTTATAATCCCAGCAATAAAGCTCTCTTTTGTAGTCGATAAATTTGGATCTAGTAGTTCTTCGTCTCTCGCACCTGGAATTTTGTTTTTTGTAATACTTTTTTATTTAATATATTCTAAATTTCAAAAAGCATAGTTAAGACTTCTGTATCTTGAGGTGGGGGTCTTTCTACCCGTTAAAGTGGGATAAAGAGAAAAGTTATAAATGCTTTTACGTTTTGTTCAAGAATCTAAATACTTTTGACAAGGAGTGTTTTTAAATGCCTATCTCTTTTACACCTGTTACACCTATAGTTATGACAGAATTCGATTTTGATGGATTATTAGAATCTCAAGCTAAGTATCTGGGGAGGTTTTCCTTTTTTCCAGAATGGAAAAAATACTGGTTAAATATCTTCTTGGAAGAAGAAGAGGAAGTGAAAGATTACATTAGAAAATTTCCAGATTCTAATCCGATTTTACAGAGAATAAAGCATGATCCTTCAGCATCTTCATTAAACTATGAAATGTATAGTTTTGAACATATTACAGATTTTGGGGTGTTTAATCTGCATTTTGATATTGAAAGCATGAAACATTTTCAAGCTTCGAATAGAATGAATGTAGAGGAAATTCACATTTCACATTTATATGTTGATCCTGATACGCCTTTGCTGAAAAATAAATTACAGGATAAGAGATCCCCTTATTTTGTAAGAATGTATGGGATGGAACAACCTTTTTTATGTGTAGATGGTAATAAGCGTATTCAAGCAAGAATGAAAAACGGGGAAACGTTTTTTGAAGGATATGTATTTAATCCAGAACATTATGAGGTTATGTTTTTCGGATCCATTGACATGTATTATTACATCTTGATGTACGAGTTAAATATGCTTTTTATTTTAATTCAAGAAGGATATAAGGAAAAAGAAATTTATGAATCCACTCAGATGTTTTTACAATCTCAAATCTAAATCTTTTACGAAATCCACCCTTTTGCTTGCGACGGCGATAAGAAAGGGTGGTTTTTCGTTTGTCTAAAAAATTTTTTTGAATATATGAGCTGTCTAAGGTACTACTGTTAAATTATCTGCTTTCGCCAGATATTTAGTAATGTATTTGCCATTATTTTTTAGCAATATCTCTGTAAGAATTTCCTCCACTTTCCTTAATTCTTTGTATGAAATCCTGTAAAGAGGAATGCTGTTAGTGTGACAATACTCATTTTTGATTTTGTCATGCTTCTTTATTTCCTCAAAATATTCATCTCCTCCCCATTTTTTTATTGGAATGTAATGGTGCCTTCCATCAAATTCGATAAGACACTTAATTGAGTTTGTCTTATCAAAAACAACGAAGTCAAATGGTAAAGGATTAATATTTTTACACTCTTTTATAATATATTGGTACTTGTGTTGGATACTGTTCGTTTCAAGAAAATGCAGTATTGCCTTTTCGCCTTTAGAAATAGATGAACATTGGGGACATCTTTCTCCTCTCTGGAATGCTAGAAGTCTTATAGAATGATGATTTCCGCAAGAACAGATGTAATCTAGTTTCTGAAATGTTGAGCTTTTATACTTTGTTGTTAGTAATGTACAACCATATTCTTCAAACTTCTTCTTGATATCCTCATAATTATTTCTCTTTCGTTCATTAGCACATTCCTTACACCTATTCCCTCTTCTAAAGTTCTGAAGGTTGACTTCTGCCATATTACCACATGAACATATATAAGATAATTTTTTGCAAGTGTGAATTTCTTTAGACAGAAGGATACATCCTTCTTTTTCAAATTCTTTACTAATTTCTTCGTAAGTCCATTTTAAAGACTTTTGTTTTCCTGTACAGCTTTTACATAATCCAGAGCCTCTTTTATAGTTTTGAAAACTTGTTTTACATACTTTACCACACTTACATCTGTAGTGAATTGGCTCTTTGTCGTTACGATAAGGTTTTCTTACATCTAAAAGCTCACAACCATTTCGTTTCAAAGCTTTCTTTACATCTTCAATAGAGTATTTTCTTCTGGATTCGGATACTGCTTTTGCTACCTTTTCTATACCACAATACTTACAGCCCTCACCTCTAGCAAGTTGTTTATATGTGATTTCAGTATCCTTATCAGTATGATTGGGACAGATAAATTTCATTTTAAACAGTTGACCCTTATATTCAGTTTCTAATAAGCTATAACCTCGTGCATTAAATGCTTGTTTTACTTCCTCAAATGTCTTTTTCTTTGGCATTTTATTTCTCCTTGATAAAATATCTATTTGAATCCTTTTCTTTTTAAATGAACTTTACGTTTTATAAAAAATCAGATTAAAACTCATTTAGAATTCTTTGATTGAAGAGATAAAGCATCGCATCTTTTTTTACAAACGTCGCGTTTTTCTTATTGTTAGTAATATACCTCTAATGATTCAAAAACCCTCTTTAGATATTTATCTTTAAGAGGACACAAGGTGTCCTTTTTTCGGGTACAAATTCAAAATATGGTATCACAATCATATGTATCTAGAGAACCTAGAATTTCATGTGGATGGTGAGGATATGTGAGCCAATATCAAATGTTGTATAGTACACCCTACTTGTATTCTTCTAAAACCTTACTTCAAATGTTTAATAAAACAAATAAGGAGGACGATATTTGTGCTATACAGGAACACATGTTGCGTCATGAGGTATACCTAGACCGACAATATCGAGGCTATTATTATTTAAGTCAAAAAATTGAAGAGGATTTATATGGTGATGAACAGGCTGTGTCTTGGAATGAATTGCTTGATGATTATCAATTGTACAAAGATTGCCAAGGAAAGCTATCCATCAAGCCGAAAGGATGGAAATAACATGACAATCATTGGAGAGTTAGGAATTGTTTATGGTGTGACTGGTGCTTCAGTTTTAGGAATTAAATTATTGAAAAAGAAAGGTTTAAACCTTCCCGATTGGGTGCTACGTGCGGGTCTCAAATGCTTGCTCATTGGTACAGTGTGGTATGTGCTACGTGATATGCTAGATGTATTTCTACGTTAGACACTTATCTGGTAGTTAAGGAACGTTACTGCAATATAGATTGGTCAAACATTGTTCTCCTTCCACTTTTCCTCAACTACCTCCATATAAGGAGGTAAAGAAGTATGTTAGAACTTTTAACAATTCCTGCTGTTATGATTACTGTTGCAATTTTTAATAAAAATTACAAACAAAGTGATAAAAAAAAGATCGCAAGATTTTTTGAAATCGCTAATATTTGTGTGAAAGAAAAAAGTAAGTTAGAGTATCCTAGATTCAAAAGACAAGAAGAAAAAGAAAAGAGCATGGTCTATATTTATGAGCTGCCATTAGGAATCCCCTCGCAACTTATCAAAAAATTAGATGAAGTTATTGCTGAAGGATTAAATAAACCTGTCAAAATTCACTATGAATCCCCTTTCCTCTATGTTCAAGTGTTTGAAGAAGATATTCCAAAGAAATGGAAATGGAATGAAGAATTGATACGACCTGGTACTTGGGAGGTTGCAATAGGAAAAACATTAGATACAACTTTATATCATAATTTCGATCAGACACCACATTTACTTATGGGCGGTTTAACGCGTATGGGGAAAACAGTTTTTTTGAAGGTGTTGGTTACTTCCCTTATTAAATCCAATCCAAACCATACTTATTTTTTTATTATAGATCTAAAAGAAGAAGGATTAGAATTTGCAGAATACCAAGATTTAAAGCAAGTTGTGGAAGTCGCTGACAGCCCTGAAAGAGCACATGAAGTACTTGTTAAGGTTATGGCTCTAATGCATCAGCGCGGGAAGTATATGAAGGAAAATAGGATGAAAAATATTGTTCAGACAAAAGAAAAGGATCGTTTTTTTGTCATAGTTGATGAAGGTGCTGTTCTTGCACCGGCAAAAGGATTGCCAAAGCATGTGAATAGAATGTTAGAAGAATGTCAGTATATGCTAAGCCATATTTCACGTATCGGTGGGGCATTAGGTGTTCGATTAATACTAGCTACCCAATATCCTACTGTAACTTCTGTGCCCTCGGTTGTAAAACAAATGAGTGATGCAAAATTAGGGTTCCGATTACCCACTACAGTAGCTTCACAAGTTGTGTTGGATGAGTCAGGATTGGAGAACTTACCTTCTTTGCCAGGAAGAGCATTGTTCAAAACAGATCGGATATATGAGTTACAAGTCCCTTATTTATCTGATAAAAAGATGAGAGAGCTTTTACAAGAATATGAGGTGACTAAACAAAATGAAACACCAAAAACTCAAACAAAAAGCGAGACACATCGAGATTTTATTGAGTTTAAGTAAGCTTGAATTTGCTACCAGAAGGCAATTACAGGCTATTCATGCCTTAGGAAGTATTCGAAATGCAAATCGTGTCTTAAAAGATCTTCGCCAATATTGTCATGTAACTTCTTATAATCGAGAATATGTATATTATCTCAACAAGAAAGGTCTTGCTCTTTTAGGATTAGATCCTAATCAACGTAAAAAAAAACATCAGCTTGAGCATATTATTTTACGAAACGAAGCTTGGATGTGGTTAGATTTTCCTGATTGGAAAATAGAGCAAGTCATTCAATTTCGATATCAAAATGGAGAAAAAACAATTGTCCCAGATGCTTACTATGTTAAGGACCAAGTGCCCTATTTTGTTGAGATTGATAGGTTACAACACATGAAAGTAAACGAAGAAAAAATACAGTATTATGGATTAATAACTAAAATATATAGAAAGCAAAATAATATAGTACCTAATGTTTTGTTTTTTACGATATCAGATTATCGAGAAAAAAAACTAGAGGATTATGGAGTGAAATATAATGTATATGTTCGTACATTTTTATTAAAAGATATTTTATAGAATAAAAAAACACAAGGTAAAATTATTTGCCTTGTGTTTTTTACATATCCCAAAAGTCGGTTATTTTAGCATTCCTTTCAACTTTTCTTACCGCTCGGATAACTTTTTGAACAACAGGGAAACTCGGGATATGAGTTTTATTATTACATAGTCTAGAAATTGTATTACGACTAACTCCAGTTTCTTGTTCTAATTCTTGTTGTTCTATTCCATGCTGATCCAACCACTTTCCTAATTTTGTGCGATTTTTACGCTTTCCTTTCATAAAAGTACCTTCCTTTCTTCCTCTCTATTTAGCTATTATTTTGGACACTTTTAATTTGGTTTATACATTTTCACCACGAATGGTGCATACGTCGTTTTGATGGTGCATATATTTAAAATAGATTAAGAGCTTAAAAGATTTTTGTATTTTTTTTGTGGAATATGGCATACATATTAATAGCTACAAGTTGCGAATAAACTGAAGTATAATTGCAACTTGTTGTAAAGGGTATGCTTAAAAAATAAAAAGCTGAAACTCCTTCTGTAAGAAGGGATTCAGCTTTTTTGTGTTTCATAGATTGGTAATTTACTTTTAATTATTTTATATAAACGCATTCGTAATATGTCGAATACTATTCGTCCATGTTTATTTTCAATAAAGGTTTTTTAAAATTTCACGCACCATAATAGGATATAAAAAATGCAAACCTAGAATTAAGGTTTGCATTTTTTAGTGTGTACAGTTTAATAATGCAATTTGTATTGTTTATATTCGTTTAAAGCTCACATCATTACCTAAGTCGATTGCATATTTTATATCCCGAATAGTTGAAATAAAACTCTAAGTCTTGATTCTCTAAATCAAAAGCATACATATTTACATCCCATATCGTTCAGATAAAACAGTATTAACGCCAAAAGAAGGTGTAACAGTACATGTTTTTATATCCCACTTAGTTCAGATAAAACGATTATATGGGTGACAATGTATCGTTCCAGTCGAGCTTTATATCCCACATGGTTCAGATAAAACTTAAGTAGTTGTTATGTATAGTCAAGATGTAAATGGAATTTATATCCCATTTAGTTGAAATAAAACGATAAGAACATGTGAGACTTATTATAACAATATGAGGATTTATATCCCGTATAGTTCAGATAAAACACCATTTAGTGAAACTCTAGATTCAACCTCACAGTACTTTATATCCCGCATAGTTCAGATAAAATGTTGTATATGCTGAAAAAGATGGTTGGCTTAATTTACTTATATCCCATACGGTTCAGAGAAAACGGGAAGGAGTTACGCTTATTAGATTTTAATCCGACCTTTATATCCCAAATAGTTCAAATAAAACCTAATGAATCAATTGGTGTATTAGGTAGATTATTTAACTTTATATCCCGTATAGTTGAAATAAAACCTTGCATTAACCATTCCTTCTATACTTGGTCAATTCTTTATATCCCGTATAGTTGAAATAAAACCCTATCTATATACAAGTGATACCCCTTATGATAGCAACATGTTACCATGTGTAGCAACCAACGTTTTGCAGTAAACCATTGTTCATGTTTTTGCATGCTCTTCAAACATGCTGAAAGACCTTGTCATAGTAAGATTTTCTGTATGTTTGACAGTAGTGAGGTTCACTACAAAATTACGGAAGTACAATTCCTGTTCCTGTTATCTTTTCTTTATCAAAATCGTACTTACAACGTAAAATACGAATGTATTGAAGACCAGAAATATCAATTTCTTCTGTTTCTATTCCGTTTTGTTGAACTTGTTTTCTAGAAATCGAAGTTGTAAGCCTTTCGATTTGCATTCGTAATAATTTTCGCTGATTTGGATCTTTTTCCCGTTTAAATGTAGTAAATAGCGCACGATTCTCTGTATATACAGAACAGGGAATAACTTGATAATTATCAATATCACGCAACAACCTTTGTGCTTCTGTATTTCTCATATCGTTTAGTGGAAGTTTATCTAGTACCTTTAAAGCTTGGTAGAATTCATCTAAGTATTTTTTGCTTAGATTTTCTGTTTTATATAACGTTTCGACAAACTCCATTTTTGTTTTCTCATGCAGTGTTTGTCCGTTAAAGGATTCTAAAAGTTTTAAACCGTTATGAACAATATCCTCATCATAAACGAATCCTATCCCTTGTGCTTCTGTATAAATAAAAACATTAGGTTCTGTACCCTCATAGGCTCTTCCACGATAACAACGACCTAAACGCTGAAATAAGCTATCTAATGTAGAGATTTCAGTAAATAACAAATCAAAATCAATATCTAATGAAGCTTCTACAAGCTGTGTGGCAATCCAAATACCACTTTGTTCTTCGCGGTTTTTATCATTTGGTGCGAATTTCTTAATTTCTTCTTCTAAAACGGCACGATCCTTTTGAATAAATTGCGTGTGCAACAACCTTACATTTTCATTATGAAACAGCCCATATATACGTTTTGCCTCTTTTACAGTATTAGCAATAATCAATACACGTTTATTTCGTCCAACTTCACGAATATGTTCTAAATCCTCATCAATCTTTGTTTTACGTATAGATATGCGGTGACGAATTAAGTCATTATAGAATTCCTCTTTTACAAAATCACTTACCTTGATTTTTCCTCGTTTCTCCATTGTTTCCATAAAAACAGTAGGAAGTGTAGCGGTCATAATCATAAATTTTCCGCCTAATTGGTGAATCATTTCCAATGCTTTGAGTAAAACAGCTAAGATTTTCGGAGAATAACCCTGTATTTCATCTAATACTATCTTAGAGTACGCCATTGTGGCTAAGTATTTCTCATATCCTCGAAATAAAAATGGAAACTTCAAAATTTGATCAATTGTACTGAATGTTAACTTTTTACTCAATAAACGAGACTGTTCATAAATAAGTTCATTGGTTTCGTAATCGTTGTTTAATGTCTGTAGAAAATCCACGCTACCACTGTGTAGCAATCCAGCAATCGCTTGCCCCTCTTCATCTACATATCCCATTCCGTTTGTTATACGCTCATACAAGGCATTTAAACTTACACGGATGGGAAGCGTAATAAAACCTTTCGCTTCATCAATCCAAAATAAAGAAGCTTCTGTTTTTCCCATACCAGTTTGTGCAACAGCCACAATATTCTTGTTTCGATTCTCGTAAGAAAAGAGTTGTAGATTGCGTGGTTTATGACCATTCCTTTTTAGGAATTCATCGACATAGGTCCCAACTCCTTTGTCTGCATGATATTCGACAAGTTCTCCCGCAGAAGCCGCATGATCTACACGATTTAAAAGTCCCTTTACAAGCACAAGGAGAGGATATTCTTTATCCTTTTTCTTAATTGGCTTCCAACCTATAGTTGTAGTATCAAGATCTTTATTAACAGAACAACACAATTCTTGCTCCAAACGGTCTATTTTTCCTTTTAAATCTGGTAAAACTGCATTTAGTATTTGGGCATCAAACATTACGTTTCGTACATGATGATGTGCAATTGCCTCTTTCACAACCCGTTCTGTACTTTGGGAATAATGTAATTCTAAGAATGGAACACAAAGTAAGGAAATAAAAGCATGGGGAACATTTGGATATTTCTTTTCAATTTCTTGTTTTGTTAAAGGAGATAACCCCATATTAAGTTTAATAATTTGTTGAAATCCCTCATAAATCTTTCCCGCATCATGGTATTGGGCAGCTACTTGTGCAAGTTGCCAAATCTCTTCTGACAACAGAGATCCATACGAGTGTTTTAGTAAAGATAAATTTTCTAATACCCGTCCTGTGTGTTCTTGTAATGTTTCAAATTCTCTTGTTTGCTGATCCCACTTTGCGTAAATGCAATCTTCCATGTTTCCCCTCCTGAAAAAAATCCATGCCTACTCATAAGGCATGGAAAAATACAATATGGCCATCTTCATCTTCCATATACTGAGGTGAATTTAATCCTTCTCCTTTACGGAAGAACTGCGTTTGAACCGTCTCCCAAGTACGAATTCCTTGTTTCACTTGATATACCGTATTTAAACGATATGAAATCCCTTTATAATTCATATAATCAAGGCGATCAACAATGCAATGACGTGGTATATAGAAATCATTTTTTAGTGTAATGATTTCTTTTGTATGTTTTTCGTTCAATGTTACGAATTTCACGTCTTCAATGACCGCTAAATCTTCACGTCGACCAAGGTTTGGTGCTTCATTGATATTTTCTAATGCTGTTTGTAATTGTTCCAATACACCTTGTTCGGCACGTACATGGAAAATAAGGGAGATTTCTTTTAGCATATGAACATGCATGGGCATTGTAGTAACTTCTTTCGACTTGTAAAAATGATGTGTTTGCAAATCAAACAGCTTTCCTTCGTGAGTACCTTGGATGCTGATTTCCATTGGAATTAATTCATTTGCAACTAATACATAGTGAAGGAACCCCTTCACCGTACTATATGGTGGAAGAGGATAGGTTTCCTTTGCTTTTTGTGCCATTGGTTTCTTGTAACAGGCAGTTTGTTGGTACAACTTTATTCGTAACGCTGTATTAGCCGACATAATAATTCTCCACTTGTTGTAATAGATTATCCAGCATACCTTGAATTGTATGGGTTGAGTCGCTTGAAACAAGAGTTCGCAACTCCCCTTCATTCACGAAAACACCAGATAACAGACCAACATGCGTTTGTTCTTGTACAGTCCGTCCCATACTGCGACGTTCTAAAATTTCTTGTAGCATAATAGAATTTAAACGATATTCACGTTTTGTCGGAACTAATTGTGTGCGTCCTAAGAAATATGGTTGATTAATAGCATACAGACCTCCAATTACAAACAAAGGAGATAAGTCTTCTTGTCGCCCGCGAATATTACGATTTAAGGAAAATACAATTTCTAAGAATTCCTTGATACGTCTTGCCTTTTCTTCACGTGGTAATTCAATTTCTCCATCTACACCAATTTTATCTAAATCAATAGTAAGGGTATAAGAATATAAACTTGTATGCCGCTCATGTGTTGCGATATTTGGGTTTTCTTTGATACGTGAAGCATGTCCTAAATTTGTTAAAAATTCTAAGTCTCCTCGGTACGGTTCAAGAGAAACAGCATGAGACAAACGAACGCTAGCTGGACGTTTGTTCCCCATATCACCTTTCACAGTTTTCATGTAACCAAATAAATCCATTTCTTCTGACTCTTGAATGGTAGCACTAGGAGAATATTGAACTACGCTTTTGCTTTTTCCTTCCCCTTCACCTTTGTCACGGCCAACTGTATCTAAGTTCCAATTATAGCGCTCGGCTCCTAAACGAACCATATCGTATCGAATAGCTTGCCGTGAAGCAAATGTATGAACATCTCCATTTCCACGATTAAATTTCTTTAATTCGGAGATATTACCGATTCCTTCTCCATAATTTAATGAATCTCCTTGAAATACGATCGTTAATGTTAATCCAGCCATTAGTTTGTTTCCTCCACTTCTTTTTTATATGGTTTGTCATTTAATCCGGATAGTAAAGCACTTGCAATACCTTCAAATTCATTACTATGTTCCCTTGTAGCATCCACATACATAGAAGTGTTCTTTTCCACTAATAAAAAGGTGCGGAATAATGTTTCAAAGAATTGTTGACGATTATTGGTAGTTAAGGCATTTAACAGACGGTAAGTAATGCCAGGAATCTTATTCTCCATTCCACGTTCAGTTAGTCTTCTACGTACTTCGCGTCCATCCATTAGCGCATATTGGATTCTCTTTTGCATAGATTCATATTGCGCTTCTCGTGTTTCGTTAGACATGCCATAACACTCCTTTATTCTATTTAAATGAAACATAGCCAAAGTGGCTGCATACGTATCATAACTGGAATAATTGTTATCTACGTTTTTCCTCAATTGGTTAGTGATATCACGAAAAAAATACTCTCCATTTAATAACTTACGTAGGATTATGTTTCGAAACGGTCGATATTTAATATGATCGAGCTCTTTTCCTCCGCGCTCTTGAAGGTATTGAATGGCATGTTCTGATAAAAAATTCTGTGTAAGAGTCGTCTTTTTTCCACTATTTTGGAATTCAACAATTAGCATATTTTTAGCAATCCAATTTGCTTTATCTTTGGCTTCTTTTAATGTGTCGTATAAAAAGACTTCAAAAGGATTGTTTTGCTTTTTATTGGTGACAAATAAATCATTTATTTCCGCTAGTGTTTCAAAATCTTCATCAGTTTGAATAAAGGAATAAACTACTGTATCTTTGTCTATGTGATCTCTATAGAGCCCAAAAACAGAACAAAACATGATTAATCGATAAAGATTAGATATAGGAAACGTTTTTTGATTATTCCATGTGTAATTCGTTGCATTTGCTATACTGACTGCATTCGGAAGAAATACCGCCTCTGTGTAATCTGTAAGAGAAAATTGCCCCTCGATAACAGGACAATACAGTAATTCATCTTTCTTTAGTTTCGTAATTATTTGTTTCACTAACTTTTTAAAATTTTCCTCATCAGATTGCTGTATCATTTTGTTTAAGTTTTCTATTGCTTCGTTAGTGCTGTTAGAAGAACGAAGAACAGAAAGTACCTCTTGTTCTAGTAAAATAGGTTGAACAAAGTCTCTTGCAAGGAATTCTTCATGTTCTGAACGATTCAAGGTACTGCGTGATCTTTGTAAAAAACTTGTTTGCCCATGTAGTTCTCCTAAACGAAACCGAATCATATTTAATGTTAGCACTTCATTTACTTGATTTTGTTTTAACAACTCCAGATAATCTTTTGTGATTGTTTTTAATTCTTCAATGTTTGATACATCTTTTTTCCTGCTAAACAATTCTTTTAAAGCTCCACCTTCAATCGGCAAACGCTTATTTAGCTTATTTTCTGTACCTTTAATATCAGTAAAGATAGAGTCTTTAGAACGTTTAAAATTAGATGTAGCGTATGTTAGTTCAGTATTCATTTTATTTTCTTTTTCATTCGCAACAGAAAACATATCAAAAGCATAATTGAAAAACCATTGCGGAAAGTCGTGAAGCAATTTTGGATCAAAGTCTATATATGTCTCTTCGATTTCAAATAAATCTGTTTCAGCATGCTCTAAAATACGATAAAACCCCAAAACACCAGTGTTCGTAGCCCAATCTTCTAAATATAATCGAATCATTGGTACTCCACGGACACGCAGCCGTACCCTTGTGACTTTTTAAAGGATGTACCAATTTGACGAAGGATTTCTAAGTCTTCTTGGTCTCCTTTTAACAAGAATGTTCCTTTATAAGCTTCAAAGTGCTGGTGATTGGGGGTGTTATCAAATTTTTCTTTTACAACTTGTTTTGTTAAATTCATAGGTGTGAATTGTAAAGGTTTTTTCAAGCCTTCTCCATGATAATTACGCAAAGTCATATCACAAATATAATTGAAACTCTCTTCATAACCTTCTTCTGTTGGAGCAAGAGGTTTCCCATCTTGATCTTTAATAAAAATAGGGGAAAGGGTGCGGAATACTACCGTATCACTTTTCACTTTGACTTCCGGTAGTATAGATATGTTCTTCTTCTGTAGTTTGTATCCTTTGTACTGAAAATCTTTAATTTGGTTTAAACCATCTACTAGATAAGAAATGAATTCAGGATCAGGTGAACTAATAATCCAGTCCAATCCGTTCTGTAGGAGGAATTCATCATTATTTAAAACATAGTCTTTAAGATAAACGGAAAACGTAAAATTCTTGCTTTTTTTATTCGGTTTATTCTCAAAGATATATAGGTTCTCTGCATATACTGCGTTTGATGTTTTTAGAGCTTCTTTGATAAAACTCACAAACATAAAACGATACGAGAGAGGAATTACTTTGCAAGTAAAGCTTACTTTCAATCTCATCATTTCCCTCCTTAATCTTTAGTATGAACATAAGATTTATTATAATATACTGAAAATTAAGATTCAATAAATATATAGAAATAAATGGGAATTTTTCCTGTGTAAAGAAAACTTTTTTTGATTCGATATACTGAAATTAAAAGTTCTGCGGTATTTCTGTAATTTTGCAGTAAACCTCGTTTTCTTTGGAAATGCAAAAAATGATGATATGACAAGGTCTTTACGTGTTTTTACGAGAATATAAAAATACGATTGAGCGTTCGCTGCAAAATGCTGGTTGCTACACATGGTAACATGTTGCTATCATAAGGGGTATCACTTGTATATAGATAGGGTTTTATTTCAACTATACGGGATATAAATTACGTTGTTGATAAGTTGAATACACAGAAAAACGCTGGTTTTATTTGAACTACGTGGGATATAAATATGCCAGCAGCAGCTATTCCGGCTGTACCAAAAAGAGGTTTTATAAGAACTATGTGGGATATAAAGTCTTGAACCAGATAGGAAAACACAACTTCTAATGCCGTTTTATCTGAACTACGAGGGATATAAAGGCGATTTCACTATTTGTCTTATCTTCCGTTTTAAATAGTTTTATTTGAACTATGTGGGATATAAAGTCTGCACCAAAAGGAATAAGCATTTTTACAAAGCTAGTTTTATCTGCACTGTATGGGATATAAATAAGTTGTACCAAAACCATTGCTCTCCTGGCTTACAAGTTTTATCTGAACAATATGGGATGTAAAGAAACCTGCACCAATTAAGATAACTAATTTCTGTATGTTTTATCTGAACGATATGGGATATAAATCCTTAATCTTTTGATGATTGTTCGCTCTGACTGTTCGTTTTATCTGAACTATACGGGATATAAAGAGTGTTAGTGAATTATACAAAGTGAGAGTAAATCTGTTTCACCTAAACTATATGGGATATAAATTACGGTTATACAATTGAAGAAGTTTATACAGACATTGTTTTATTTAAACGATATGGGATATAAAGATGTTGTTTACAGCACCTTTTATCATACTTAAAATTGTTTTATCTAAACAATGTGGGATATAAATGTGAGAGCGTATACAATGGAGTCAGCAATCTTATTTGGTTTTATCTGAACTATGGGGGATATAAATTGCTGACGTCCATCTAGCTCCTCATAAGCTTTTTTTAGTTTTATTCGAACTATGTGGGATATAAAGGTCATTAGTTTTTTGGGATTATCGTTTTGACCAGTTGTTTTATCTGAACCAAGTGGGATATAAATGATGGAATGATTAACACTTGTCGTGACTGTATCCTTGTTTTATTTGAACGATATGGGATATAAAGAGTTTAGACATTTTTTCTTCAACAACTTTGATAACAGTTTTATCTGAACCATATGGGATATAAAGACGCCTGCTGCTGTAGCGTTAGCCGTTGTAGCTAATGTTTTATCTTCACTATGTGGGATGTAAATTCAACTCGATCCCATACATAAATTTTCTTCATCCAGTTTTATCTGAACTAAGTGAGATATAAATGAAGAATCGATTGCATATAGCGTAGAACGATTTTCTAGCTTTATCTGAACGATGTGGGATATAAATTTCAAGAAACAGCAACAAGAAGTGAACTTCGAATTTGTTTTATTTGAACGATGTGGGATCTAAAGATGTACATTCCACGAGATGGTTATCCGAGGAAGTTGTTTTATCTGAACTATGCGGGATATAAATTGCCAAACCGATGAACCGAAAATGGGACTGTTGGAGTTTTATCTGAACCATATGGGATGTAAAGTATGTCATAGTTGACTCTTGAGCAATTCTTTTTACAAGTTTTATCTGAACTATATGGGATATAAAGTACTTATACGCTACTCACAATACTGATTACTGGATAGTTTTATCTGAACGTTATGGGATATAGAGCAACAAGAGCAAAAACACAGCAAGAGTAAAACAAAAGGAACTTGTAGCAATCACTACAAGTTCCTTTTTAGATAATGTTAATAAGACAAATTATTATTTTATTTTTTCTTCATACTGTTTAGCAAGTTTATAAAAAGAAGAACGTTTGATGCCATACTTTTTCATGGCTCCTACTGCTGTAATTGAACCGGATTTCCATTCCTTGTAAGCATCCGTAAATTCTTCTGTTATTTCGACGGGAGGACGTCCTAAACGTTTACCTTGTTTTCTGGCAAGAGCAATTCCTTCAGCTTGACGTTGTTTAATATCAATGCGCTCTTTTTCTGCAAAAGCTGATAATATTGTAAGAGTTGCTTTTTGAATTGCACTCTGAATGACGTCATTTGTACTTTCTCCAGTGTAATTGACGTTAATATATGGTTCCTTTATAAATTGTAAATTCACTTTATGCTTTTCATAGTATCTAAATTCTTCTAATGTATCATTCATATTTCTTCCAAGTCTTGTCAATGAGTCAAACAGAATGGTATCTCCTGTACGAACAAGACGTTTTAGCATTTGGTAATTCTCTCGCTCCATATTTTTCCCAGATTCTTTATCTATGAAAATATCCCGATCTTCTATCCCTAAATTCTTCATATTCTGAATTT
>NZ_FOLV01000074.1 GCF_900112415.1 Bacillus sp. 491mf | reverse complement strand
GATGGAGCTTCTGACATAGAGGCGCTTTTTGCCTCGGCGGAAGACGCGAAGCCACCGACTGTTCTAGCCGCTGGAGCTGGATCATAAAGAAAAGCGGAGCCGACTGTTTAGGCCCGTTGGCTAAGGTTCTTTCACACATAAAGTGTTTTTTACCTTCTTGTGTGGAAGGTTCTTAGACATGAGGGCCTAGGAGGTAGAGCTAGACAAAGATGTTGAAAAATTCAAGTTGATTTATAGCGTTAGAAAGGTGATTGATATATGGAGGAAGTACTGCATATTCAAAATGTATCGAAAGTGTATGAGGGGAAAGTCCCTCATACTGCTTTAAAAAATATTAATTTACATGTAGATAAAGGAGAATTTGTTGCGATTATGGGCCCGTCAGGAAGCGGGAAATCAACGTTATTAAATGTTATTTCGACCATTGATTCTCCTACAGCAGGAGAAGTCTTTATTAACGGAAAGCAGCCTCATACGTTTCGCAACGAAAAGTTAGCGATCTTTCGCCGGCAAGAATTAGGATTTGTATTTCAAAGCTTTAACTTATTAGACACACTAACAATTGGGGAAAACATCGTTTTGCCCTTAACATTGGATAATGTTCCACTTGCTGAAATGGATGAAAAGCTAGCTACCATTTCAAACAAGCTCGGTATCGATCATATTTTAAATAAACGAATTTTTGAAGTTTCCGGAGGGCAAGCGCAGCGTACCGCAGTAGCCCGTGCAGTCATCCATAAACCTTCATTACTTCTTGCTGATGAACCAACTGGTAATTTAGATTCGAAAGCTGCAATTGATGTAATGGAACTATTTACAAAGTTAAATAAAGAAGAACAAGCAACAATTTTAATGGTGACACATGATCCATTTGCTGCTAGTTATTGCAACCGCGTCATTTTTATTAAAGACGGTGGGCTTTATAATGAACTGCACCGCGGTCTGCACCGTGAAAAATTTTATCAAGAAATATTAGATGTATTAGCACTGCTAGGAGGAAGACGTGGATGAAGTTTTGGCAATTTGCTTTAAAGAATGTCGTTCGCAATTCAAGAGCTTATTTTGCTTATTTTTTAAGCAGCTCATTTTCGATTACGGTATTCTTTTCATTTGCCGTGTATCGATATCATCCACGTTTGCAACATGTACAAAACTATAAAGAAACAGGACCTCTTTTCGATTTAATTGGTTTTACTCAATTTGTAATTGTCCTGTTTTCTTTTTTCTTTTTGGTGTACTCAATTGGAACATTTTTGACCGTACGCAAAAAGCAGTTTGGCATTTTAACGATTTTAGGTATTTCACACAGGCAACTTAAGCGACTTCTTTTTTTAGAAAATATGATTATTGGGCTTCTGTCTACTTTTATTGGCCTCCAAGCTGGTCTTGTATTTTCTAACTTTTTCTTATTAATTACATCAAAAATTTCAGGTATTAACGGCCTTTATTTATATTGGCCATCAAAAGCAATTCAGACAACTATAGCAACATTTCTCATACTTTTTATCATTGTCTCTATCTTTACACCTGCTTTAATCCGAACAAAAAAAATCGTCCACCTTCTAAGTGAGGGAGTTCGCAAACAGAAGGAGAAACCTCCTTCTGTTATCATTTCAATTTTTAGTTTACTATGTCTATTTTCTGGTTATATTTTTTCCGCTTATCCGCAAAGTTATATAACAGAAAAAAGTTTAACAAACGGGATTGGCCTACTCATTATTTTGGCCATTATCCCTCTCGTTACAATTGGGACGTATTTTCTATTCTCCCAAGCTAGTTTTCTTTTCATTTTGATATTAAAAAAACGGCGCCGCTTTTATATGAAAAAAGCGAACATGCTTTGGATCTCTGATTTAGCATCACGCGTTCGCATCAATATTAATATGCTTTTTATCGTAACGATACTATCTGTAATAACTTTTACGACGATCACAACATTATATGCTTTTAATAAATACACAAAAGCTTCTATACTAGAAAGATTTCCTTTTCCATTTACTTATGTATCTTACGAAGGAAATGCATTAGAAACAAAGCATATTGCAGCACTAGAAAATGAGCTACATACAGACAAATTTACATATCAAAAGCATAAATCACTCATTTATAAAGATACTGCTGCTAACCAAGATATTTGGATTATGAAGCAAAGTGACTATAATATTCTCGCTACATCCCTAGGACGTTCTCAAATTCAATTACTAGAACATGAAACATATGTTATTCCAAAATATTCACCTGCAACATTAGAATTATTAATTAATCCTTTTCTTAAACAAAGCAATATTACGTTGGAATCTAATAAAAAAGAATTTCATATAAAAGAAATGGCTAACGGACCGATGATACCGGAGGGAGCTTTCACATACTTAATCGTACTGCAAGATCATGCTGTCGATAACGAAATTCCACATCTCGAACCCATTATGCTTTATAATTTCCAGGTGGATAATTGGGAAGATACACTGCCGCTCACAAAGCGTATTTTGCATATGATTGCAGCGGATGAAAAAAGTGTATTGCCAAATGCAGATCAGCAAGCAATACATGATAAGAAAGCACCTTTCTACATTTTCACATCAAGCGATGAATTATATGTCGATAAGCGCTGGAACGTTGCGAACTTCTTTATCGGTACATTTCTTGGCGTTATTTTCTTCATGGGAGCAGGAAGCGTTCTTTATTTCCGCATGTATAGCGATTTAGCGAGAGAAACAGAAAAGTATAAAACCATTACAAAGATTGGATTAACAAAAGATGAAATGATATGTTCGGCAACCATTCAATTAGCGATCCTATTTTTTGTTCCTTATATTATCGCTTCCGTTCATACAATCTTTGCGATTAAATTTATACAAAGTACACTTTCTTTTTCTCTCTTAAAAGAAGAAATTTTAATATTAGGCCTCTTCGGCATAATTGAAATCATCTTCTTTTTCCTTATACGCTCATTTTACATTCAAAAATTGTCACAACATATAAAGCTGTGAATAAAATAGCCTTGTGCAGAGCACAAGGCTATTTTCAATAGTTTTTAACTTATTAACAACAGCCGCCGTAACCGTAGCCACCATAGCCACCAAAACCACCGTAGCCACCGTAGCCACCACCACAGAAACAGCTAGCGCCGATAATGATTAATAAAATAAACAATACGATTAAAAGCGCAAAACCATTACCGTGACGATGTCCATGTCCATGCCCATGTTCACAACTTTCATTCATTACTCTTTTCCTCCTTTAATAAAATCCTTATTCTTTGTCAGATCCTTTCAGTGGATTCCATTTATCCTATGTTTAGGAAAAAAATAAGAAGCTTGTTCTTTTTAAAAACAGGCTTGTTCTAACATAAGATCTTATAAGATTTCAAGTCGATCCCTAGGTAAAAAATCCCATGAAGAATTTCGAAAAAAGGTGAAAGTGGAACAATCCGTGGTAACGCTCAAAACAGTGCAGCAGGCTGAAAAGTAAGAAAAAGGATTTTCAACTGATCATGCTGTTTCATACAAAAAGAGCAGCGATATGAATAACGCCACTCTTTTTATCCCGCTATTCGTGGGTCAGTAAGCTCCCCACTGACAGAAGTTTCACTTTATATACGCTGTGCAATCAACCGGCCTTCTCGTAAAATATGACGCTTCAGCTCGCTATCAAACAATGTATTCAAATGAACCGCAGAAACTTTTCCCATTCCGCTTAACTCTTCCATTAATAGAAACAAAAGCCATTGAAACTCACCTACTGAAATATGCGTTGTCTCAATTGCTATCTCATAATGCGAAGAAGATGTTGCTTCTTTTTTTGCATGAGATCCGAAAATGTACGCCACTTTTACAAACGGTGCCTCTAATAAACAATTTTGGATATGGCGCAGCGCATGTTCATGCTTTTGCATCTGTTCACCTCTCACATACAATGCATTGCTTCGTTATTTCTTCTAGTCTTGCCCGGTTTATGTTATAACCAAACCCAGCTTGCTTAGGAACTATGACTTTTCCATGTTGTAATGTGACTTCCGGCGAGATAATATCTTGCTCCCAATGCCTGCTAGAAGCGGAAATATCACCGGGTATTGTAAAATTCGGAAGTGATGCGAGCGCGATATTTTGCGCCCTGGAAATCCCCATTTCTACCATACCTCCGCACCAAACAGGAATGCGATGCTGCTGACAATAATCATGAATACGAATGGATTCTGTTAACCCGCCAACTCGTCCAGGTTTAATGTTAATGATGCGGCAGCTCCCAAGTCTTATCGCTACCCTTGCATCTTCTAAACTATGAATGCTTTCATCTAAGCAAATGCTTGTTTCCATTTGCTGCTGCAAACGAGCATGATCAAGAAAATCGTTATCTGCTAACGGCTGCTCAATCATCATTAACTGAAATTCGTCCAACCTTTGTAACTGCTTCACATCCGCCAATGTATAGGCAGAGTTGGCATCTGCCATCAATGGAATCGTCGGAAACGCTTTGCGAATTTCGTGAAGCAAAGCATAGTCATGATCTGGTTTGATTTTCACTTTAAACCGTTTATATCCTTCTTCAGCATATGTTTCAATTCGTGTTAACATATTAGGAATGGTATCCAGACCGATCACGACACCAACTTCAATCTCCTCTTTTACACCGCCAAGCAGCGCAGCAAGCGATTGATTCTCACGCTTTGCATATAAATCCCATAATGCGCCTTCGATTCCTGCTTTCGCCATATTGTTGCGCTTTATATGCCGAAAAAAAGACGTAACATCAGAAGGATGAAAAAGCTTCTGCTCAAATAGTACCGGCAACAAAAAGTCTTGCAGCATATGAAACGCCGTTACGACTGTTTCTTCTGTATACCACGGTTCTGAAAAAGCAACCACTTCGCCAAAGCCGCTTCGCCCTTCTTCATCTATCAATTCAATCACAATACTTTCGCGCTTTTCATACGTCCCGTAACTTGCAGCAAACGGAATAACGAGCGGCATTTCTGTTACATAAAGAATCGCCTTTTTTATATGCATTTACATTTCCTCCGCCAACTGTCGCAGTTCACGGCGCAATAATTTCTTGGAGGCACCCCGCGGCATATCAGAAAGAAAATGAACCGCCTTTGGCACTTTATACCGTGCAAGTTTCTCCGCGCAAAAAGCAAGCAATTCCTCTGCCGCTACATCTGTTGATTTCACAACAAATGCGACAGGAACTTGGCCCCATCTCTCATCGCCCACTCCAACAACTCCCGCTTCCAAAACAGCAGGATGGGCTAGCAAGACTTCCTCAATTTGCGCTGGATATATGTTCTCTCCGCCAGAAATAATTAAATCACTGCGGCGATCTAGCACATAAAGAAAACCATCTTCATCTAAGTAACCAATATCCCCAGTATGTAACCACCCATCATGAATACTCGCTTTCGTCGCCTCTTCACGCTTAAAATAACCACTCGTTACATTTGGCCCCTTCACAACAATTTCCCCGGCCGTTCCTACACTAACTTCCCTTCCATCTTGCTCAATACGAATATGGCAAGGAAATAACGGTTTTCCAGCCGAACCAACTTTCGTTAACATATAATCAGCGGCCAACGTACAAATTTGCGAAGACGTCTCCGTCATACCGTATGTTTGATACACTGGAATCCCTTTTGTAACGCACGTTTCTAAAAGCGGTCTTGGAGCTGGCCCTCCGCCAAGCAATACGCAGCGAAGAGATGTCGGATACGTATCTTCTTGCAGCCGTTCTAACAAGTCCGTCAGCATTTTAGATACAACGGAAATCATCGTTACGCCTCTCGTTTGCAGCGCTTCATGAATAAAATCCGGATCATACTTCGGAACAAGTAACACCCTCATACCGTACATCATATTTTTCATTAACAGTGATAACCCGCCCACATGAAAAAGCGGTAAACATGCAAGCCAGCAATCATCATCACGAAGCCCTAAATTTAGTGAAGAACCAACTGCACTCCACCAATGATTCCCGTACGTAATCATCACACCTTTTGGTTTTCCTGTCGTACCTGACGTATAAATAATCGTCATCGTCTCTTCTAACACAAACTCACTTTGCACAGTTGCTTTTTCTTTCGGCAATGCTACAAGATCTGTAAATAAGTATACAGGCACCTCTGCTCCCTCAAACTCTTCATCTGTAAGCAAACAAGACACCTCTGCGTCCTCCATTTGCCAAAGTAGCTCTTCTCTTGAAAGACGTGTATTCAGCAACACAGCGACTGCCCCTACATAAGAAAGAGCATGAATCGCGATTACCATCTCCATACTATTTTTCATCAGAACAGCCACTTTTGTCCCCTTTTTCACTTGCAAATAAGCAAGATGTTCACACATTGAAAGAACCTCTTCATGAAGTTGTAAAAACGTATACGTACGATCCTTCGTTTCAATTGCGGTGCGATCCGGCGTTAAAAAAGCACGTTGCATAAGCCAATTCGGCATTGTTTCCATATCATGTTCTCCTTTCAAAGAATAGAAAGCTAACATATAGCTCTAATCCTTTTCCTTTACGTATAACTAGCGTTACCTTCATATTATCTATCTCTTACTCCTATAGCAAATACTAGCTCTTTGCCTAATTGTGTTCCATTCTTCTGAAGCATATTTATCATTCATAAAACATCTATATTCTTTACATGATGATTACATTAAGCCCACCTGCAAATAACAATATTTACCACAAAAACAAAATGAATAAAATTTCATTTTTCTATACAATTTTATTTTTCACTAAACAACCGTAATATAAATTTTCGGAAAAATGACAATTTTTTAATTAAAAACATCTATTCTTTTTCTACAATAGCATTTATAATAAAATATGTAATTTTACATATACATATTTTTCCATTTGCTTGTAAAGATACACTTTTATGTACCAACAGTTATCTTTATAAACAAATACATAAAGTTTAACTTTATTCAAAAAGATGCAACTTATAATGCTATTATAATTATTATTAACAACTACATCTTAAATTTTCGCAAAAATGACAATTATTTAATCAAAAAACATCTATCCTTTTTCTACAATAGCATTTATAATAAAATATGTAATTCTGCATATACATATTTTCCTATTTACTTGTAAAGTTTTACTTTTATGTACAAACAGTTCTCTGTATAAATAAATACACAAAGTTTAACTTTATTCAAGAAGATGCAACTTATCATACTAGTTTAATTTTTATCAAATACTTGTATCTTAAATTTTCAAAAAAATGACAAAATTAACCCGAAATATCTATTCTTTTTTTTTGTAACATCATTTACAATAGGGTTAAATTATTACAAATTTTCAAATTATTAAATCTTTTTCATAAAACTTTGATAAATGGTGGTGGATGAAGAAATGAAACAAAAAATGTTAGCAAAATGGATCTCTATGTTAAGTGTGCTTATTATATTGTTAGGAGTTTCTGTTCCACAAGCAAAAGCTGAAGTTGTACATAAAGAAAAATATCAAATAAAGTGGAGTTATAGTAAATCAAAAAATCGAGAAATTATAGCGGGAATGCTTAAAGGAGCATCAGGGAGTATCCAATATTGTTTATCACTAAACCTACCTTCTCCTAATGGACAGGATTTACCTGAAATGGGGAGAGCAACCGACGCGGTATATCGTGTACTACTAAACGGATATCCACAAAAAAGTCCAGCTGAATTAGGTGTATCTACACCAGAAGAAGCATATTACGCAACACAATTAGCGGTATGGATTACTCTTGGACAATTACAAATAGATGAATTAGTACCACAAAATCAACAGGTACATACTCTTATGCAACAGTTAGTCGAAAAATCTAAAAATGGGAAAGAATCCCAATACGTATTTTTCAATGTAACTTCTCCTGATTCACAAAACGTAAAACAAAATGGAGACTATTTAGAAACAGATTTATATACAATTCAAACAAATGCTGTTTCTGGAACATATACAATTGAAGGTGAAAATGCACCTGCAGGAATTCAACTCTTAAATGAGAATGGGGAAAAGAAAACTACATTTTCTATTAATGAAAAATTTAAGATTTTGATTCCTAAAAATACAGCTAGCGGAGACTTTAAGTTCAAAATAAAATCAACACTAACAAATTTACAGGCAATTACTCTTGATGGAAAACGACGTATTCAAAATACAGCTACATTATTAGAAAGAAGTAAAGAAGAAATAAGTACAGAATTAGTAGTAAAATGGGAAACACTAGGATCTTTAAAAGTTATGAAATTCGACGAAAATAAACAACCTTTACAAGGTGCTGTGTTTGAAGTGTCCAATGAAAAAGGTGATATCAAAACAAATATTACCTCCGATTATACGGGTGTTGCGGAATTACATCAACTTCCTATCGGTACTTACAACGTAAAAGAAATTCAAGCTCCAGAAGGATATGTACTAGATCCTTCAGTTAAAAAAGTTGATGTACAAACAAATGAAAGCGTTTTATTAGGGGTGGAAAATAAACAAATGCAAGGTGAACTAGAAATCTCAAAAGTGGACTTTGCAGACCACAATAAGAAGCTTTCAAATGCTGAATTTACTATATACAATAAACAAGGTAATGAAGTTGCTAAAGGTAAAACGGATGTAAATGGTGTTATCAAATTCAAACTACCTTACGGAACATATACATATAAAGAAACATTAGCTCCAGAAGGATACATACTCAGCAACGATACTTTCTCTTTTGAAATAAAAGAGGATGGCCAAATTATTAAACATACAGTGGAAAATAAAGAGACACCAGTACCTGAGACACAAAAAGAAGAGCTAGGATCTTTAAAAATTATGAAATTTGATGAAAATAAACTGCCTTTACAAGGTGCTGTGTTTGAAGTGTCCAATGAAAAAGGTGATATCAAAACAAATATTATTTCTGATCATACAGGCGTTGCGGAATTACATCAACTTCCTATCGGCACTTACAGCGTAAAAGAAATTCAAGCTCCAGAGGGATATGTACTAGATCCTACAATTAAAAAGGTTAACGTACAAGTGAATGAAAGCGCTTTATTAGAAGTGGAAAATAAAAAGAAACCAGTACCTGAAGTACCAAAAGAAATGCTAGGATCTTTAAAAATTATGAAATTCGACGAAAATAAACAACCTTTACAAGGTG
>NZ_FOLV01000010.1:83069-145817 GCF_900112415.1 Bacillus sp. 491mf | reverse complement strand
AAGAAGAAGAAGAAGAAGAAGAAGAAGAAGAAGAAGAAGAAGAAGAAGAAGAAGAAGAAGAAGAAGAAGAAGAAGAAGAAGAAGAAGAAGAAGAAAAAGAAAAAGAAGAAGAAGAAGAAATAGAAGGAGAAGAAGAAATAGAAGGAGAAGAGAATTTTTATACAAAGAGGAGAAATAGGGATATTAATTTTGAATATTCCTTTGAATCCATAAATAAACAACATATTAAAGATTTTGAAATGAAATGTAATATTGCACTTCCAGATGACTATAAAAACTTTTTGTTATTAAACAATGGTGGAAAGACGGATCGTAGAAGATTTACAATTTGTAATAATAAAGGGGCTACCATTACTTCATCAATTATGCTGTTTTTTCCGCTTTCTCTAGAAACAGAAAATAACCTTGAAGGGATGTATTCTTTATATAATAGAGAAAATATAGTTCCAAACAATTTCTTACCTATAGGAATTGATCCAGTCGATAACTTAATATGTTTGTCGATTGAGGGAAAAGATGCAGGTTACGTGTACTTCTGTGATCTAGGTTATTTTGAAGAAGATAATGAATTAAGGGAAGAGTATATTATACTGATGGCAAAGAGTTTTGGAGACTTTGTAAATAATTTATTTTTTCCGCCAGTATCATAAAATTGTAAACAGACATTTAAGATTGGGCACAGTGACCACATTTTAACTACTTGATTTCTTTTATACATGAAAAAGGAAGAGATCGTGGTTCTTCTAAAGGCTGAACTGAATCTTAGATAAATATTTTAAGCGGTTAGCGAGGAGGGTGTCCCAAAAAGTCGTTGAATAACGATCTTTTGGGACATCCTTTATTTACATTGACTTCTACTGAATAAATTTTAGTAAGAATCTTTTAAGAAGTATATAATTTTGAGTTGCTGATAAAAAATGATCATGAAAGTATGGAATAAGCACATTACCTGAAGAGTTAAGATGGATAGATGTTACCATAATTTGTATATAGGGGGAGTCATTATGGAAAACCCAGGCGTAATGTCTTTATGGATAGGAAATTTTAGAACGAAACAAAATTTAAAAGAATATGTTGAAATAAAGTTTGATAAAGTTGGAGATAGAATCCCATCTCAGTTCATGAGAGATTTTCATCTTGATTTTATTGAGTATAATCAAGATCTATTAGAAAGCACCTTTATGGAGGACTCCACTACATCTTTGGCCTTGCTTTTAAATGGTTCCTCTTACGAAGCGGACATTTTACCACAATTTGTTGAACATTACGGAGAGGAATTACCAGAAGGCTATAATTCTGCTATCAGATTGTATGATTTTGAGTACGATGAAGAGGTAGATGAAACTAAATTCAAAAGTGGAAATTTAATTTATATGGGATCAGTTATATACGAGGAATGGGATGAATAAAGATGTTGTACGTTCGCTATGACGTGGCTCTTTTTCTAGTAATGAATTGAAACTCAAATTTAAAAAATGAAAGATTTAAGAAAGGCAATATTTGATGTTAAATTTGTAGATTCTAAAAGCACATAATGAATGATTGATACATCAAATGGACTATAACTAGATCAGAGGGCGGTATTTCATCATTGTCAGAAGGATTAAGATGACAGTAGGAGTGTGTTATATATGGAAAAGCAAGGAATGGTTTCAATATGGTTAGGTAATATTAAAACACAACACCAGTTAGGGGAATATGTCGATTTAACATACGATGAAGATGGAGAGTCTATACCTTCTAAATTTTTGGTGGATTTCAATATTGATAGGAATGAAATAGATGAAGATTTTATCGAAAAAGAAGTATTAGAAGAAGAAAGTGATAATATCTCTGTTTTGCTAGAGGGGTGTTCATATGACGAAATGATACTACCTAAAATTAAAGAATATGTTAACTTAAATAAGTCGTATAATGCTATTGTTTTAATTTATAATTTTGAGTACCAGAATCAAGTTAGTTCTTCTGGGGATTTTGATTATATTACTTCTATTAGTTATCTACAGTAGTAATATCTAGATTAAAATTAGGATAAACCGCTGTATAAACTAGGGAGTTGATTGAATTGAGTATGGAAAAAGAAATGGATAGGTTATATAGAGAGATAGCCGAAACAATTAACGAAATGATTCCGGAAGAGTGGGAGAAATTTTATTTTTATGCTCAAATATCAGAAACTGGGGGAGGAACTTATTTCTTCTATAACACACTCGAGAATGAACAACAGTATAAATATAGTTTAGAAATTCCTTTTGAGTATGAAATTGATGAAGAGGAATTTGAAAAGAAAGAAGATTTATTATATAAATTGAGTAAGGAATTAAGAAGTATTTTTAAAGATAATCAGCAAGAACTTTGGTACTCCTTTATAATGTCTCTTGAAAGTAGTGGGAAATTTAAGATGCATTACGATTATACAAATTGGTTCGATACAGAATATAGTTTTAGTGACCAAATGATTATTTGGAAAAATAAATACTTAGGTGAAGTACCAAATGATGAAAGTTATAAAATGTTAATTGATAAGTATTATAGTGAATTTCCGCATAACCCTATTTAGCTAAATAAAAGACAGAAAAATAATAGGCTGTTTGAAGTATCTACTTATGATATTTGTATCAACATGAGAATAGCTGAAATCCCACTTTATTATATGACAACTATAATAACAGGACGCTGGCATATACAGTGTAATCGATAAAAAGAATAGATGGCTACGTAAAACTCCAACTTGCTAAAAGAAAGTTGGAGTTTTTCCTTTTAGACATGTTCATCAGCCTGATCCAGCAAATTCGCCAATATCATGCTATTCTCTTGATCAGCATCGTACTGCACAATGTCGTCATACTCAAACAGTTCGAAGTCTTCACCAAATTCCCGTTCCATGAAAGTGATAAATTCTTTCATGTTTTCTCCTATTTCTTGATTACGGCGAAACTCCATCATAATCGCTCGAAACCGGTGAGGCGGAACTCCGCATTTAATGTGGTACGATTTGTTGATGCCAAACGAATCTTTTGCATCGTATAAGATGTATGTGTACAACAGGGGGTCAGCTCCTTCTTATATGATGTGTATATTGTTCCATGATTGGATAGAATTCATCCATACTTATGGGCAGACTTCGGCGAGAATTCGTAGGTTTTGTGTGACGAATTTTGTCGATAAGTCTTTATCTTGTGTCGAATCGCCGATATATTCCAAAGATCGGTCGATATATTTGAAAAATCGCCGATATATTGGAAAAAACGTTCAATATCGTATTATTGATTAATATGAACATGTCTAATCCAGCAGATTTGTCGGCATTACGCTATTCTGTTGATCGGTTACGAAAAAAGAGTCACTACTATGCTATAAACTGATAATCCAACGAAAGTCGAAATACCGACAATAGCAATTTGTTTCACATTTTCATACGCTTTCGGTTCTACGAGCGGTAAATCTTTTTCCTCCATTTGCCGATATTGTTCGCGTTTCATATTACCCCACCTCTATGGTTGTACGATAATATATTCAACCAAAACGGTTTACGACAACAAACAGTTAACTGAATTTAAAATAAATCTTGAATATTCAGTCTTCTTGTATTATTATTAGTTTATTATCGGATGACAGTGATTAGCCTCCCTGCAAGCCCGAATGTTGATCTGTTAAATTTCATAGTGAATAATTGGCTTCTTTCCACTTGAACTTCCTTAGCAGGAAGACGAGCCATCGGGATAGAGACAGTAAAATGCAGTGTAATTGTTTACATTGTTTTTCTGGCTCTTTTTATTTTGTTCTATGAATGGGGTTTTTGGAAAGCGTTATCAATACGTATAGGTTGGTGATCTTTTTGGCTAAAGAAAAAAATGAACTGCAAAAAGACTTGAAGACCAGGCATATAACGATGATTTCAATAGGTGGGGTTATTGGAGCGGGGTTATTTGTAGGGAGCGGGACGATTATTCAATCAACGGGTCCGGCGGCAATTTTGTCTTATGTGATAGGGGCTTTAATGGTTGTTCTTGTGATGCGGATGTTAGGGGAGATGGCTGCGGTTAATCCTGATAGCGGTTCTTTTGCAACGTATGCTCATAAGGCAATTGGGCCGTGGGCGGGGTATACAATCGGTTGGTTATATTGGTTTAACTGGGTCATTATTATCGCAATTGAAGCGGTGTTGCTCGGGGCGATGGTTAATAATTGGTTCCCTTCTATACCAGCGTGGATTGCTAGTTTGTTCATGATTATATTAATGACGATTACGAATATTTATTCCGTTAAGCTGTACGGAGAGTTTGAATATTGGTTAGCGTTTATTAAAGTTGCGGCGATTCTGATCTTTTTAGGGTTAGGAATTGCGATGATTTTTGGATTTGTTCCTGGTGTAGACAGGCCTAACTTTTCGACGATTGCTGCAAATGGCGGCTTTTTTCCGAAAGGGATTGTTCCTGTATTACTGAGTGTTGTATTTATTTCCTTCTCTTTATCAGGGAGTGAAGTAGCTGCGATTGCGGCGGGCGAATCGGAAAATCCAGAGAAAAATGTAATTAAAGCGATTAACAGTGTTGTTTGGCGTCTTATGTTGTTTTTCGTAGGCTCTGTAACAATCTTGGTCGTTTTTATGCCGTGGAATAATGCAGAATTATTGAAGCTTCCGTATGCGAGTTTATTCCGAATGGCGGGAGTTCCGGCTGCTGCGGAAATTATGAACGGTGTTGTGTTCCTGTCGCTATTATCTGTTTTAAATTCAGGATTATACACAAGTTCTCGCATGTTATTTTCGCTTTCGAAAAAGGGAGATGCTCCTCTTATGTTTTCAAAATTAAACAGTAAAGGTGCACCAATTTGGGCGATCGTGGCAAGTGTTATATTTGCATTCATTTGCGCGGCGCTGAAGTTTATATCTCCTGATAAACTATTTGCTTTTCTCGCAAACAGCTCAGGCGGCGTTACGATGCTGATATATATGTTTGTTGCGGTATCTCATATCCGTTTAAG
Source organism: Bacillus sp. 491mf (assembly GCF_900112415.1). Taxonomy (GTDB): domain Bacteria; phylum Bacillota; class Bacilli; order Bacillales; family Bacillaceae_G; genus Bacillus_A. Next base: position 140,831 of record NZ_FOLV01000010.1, on the reverse strand, counting down.
ACGAGAAGCGGAAAGGGAAAATCCAGGGAAATTAAAAGTGAAAATGTGGTTATTCCCTTATCTCACATACGCAACGCTTCTGATGATTGTTACGATATTCGTTTCGCAAGCATTTATCGCGGATATGCGCATGCAATTTTATTTGACGATTTTAGCTGCTGTAGTGGTGATCGCATCGTATTTTCTAAGAGTTAGAAATAAACAAGAGTTTCCTATTTTAAAAGGTTCGGAGATTGGTTTAGAGAAGGATTAAGTCAAAAATGAAAAAGGGGTATGTTCGAATGTTAAAAGATAATATGGTTACTACAAAATCTGCAATTTTACATGAGAGAAGAAAAAATGCGGTGCCACAAGGTCCGTATAATATTACGAATTTCTACGTTCAATCGGCAAAAGGAGCCATGATTACGGATATAGATGGCAATGAATTAATCGATTTTGCCGGCGGAATTGGAATGCAAAATGTCGGGCATTGTCATCCGAAAGTAGTAAAAGCGATTCAAGAGCAAGTGGAATCTTCCATTCATACTTGTTTTCATGTAGCGCCGTATGAAAGTTACGTTGCGTTAGCTGAAAGATTGAATGAATTAACGCCGGGCGATTTTAAGAAAAAAACGCTGTTTGCCAACAGCGGAGCGGAAGCGGTTGAAAATGCGGTGAAAATCGCGCGAAAAGCTACGGGGCGCAGTGCTATCGTTTCGTTTGAACGTGCTTATCATGGGCGGACATTAATGACAATGTCTCTTACAAGTAAAGTAAAACCGTATAAACATGGATTTGGTCCGTTTGCGCCAGATACATACAAACTACCTTATCCGTATTATTACCGCGCGGAAGACGGGATGACGACAGAGGAAGTGGATGGACAAATTTTAGCGTATTTCGAACGCTTTATGTTAGAAGAAGTGGCAAGTGATAACATTGCGGCGATTATTTTGGAACCACTTCAAGGGGAAGGCGGATTTATTGTCCCAAGTGCTGCGTTTATACAAGGAGTAAGAGATCTTTGTGATAAATATGGGATTGTCATGATTGCAGATGAAATTCAAACGGGCTTTGCTCGTACAGGAAACTTGTTTGCAATGGATCATTTTGGGGTAGCTCCTGATTTAATGACATTTTCAAAATCAATCGCTGCCGGTATGCCACTTAGCGCAGTGACAGGAAAAGCGGAACTAATGGATGCACCTGGCCCAGGGCAGCTTGGCGGTACGTTTTCAGGAAGTCCAGTTGCTTGCGCGGCAGCTTTAGCTGTTTTAGATGTCATTGAAGAAGAACAATTAGTGAAACGTGCCCGGGAAATTGGCGATCGTATGATGGAAGTGTTCAATAGCTGGAAAGATAAATATGAATTAATAGGCGATGTGAGAGGCCTCGGAGCGATGACAGCTATGGAACTTGTTAAGGATCGAAATACGAAAGAGCCGGCAACAGAAGAAGTGAAAGCAATTATGCAGGAAACACACAATAAAGGTTTAATTACAATAAGTGCGGGCATTTACAGCAGTGTACTTCGTTTCTTACCGCCGCTCGTTATTACAGATGAACAGCTTGAAGAAGGACTCGCTATTCTTGAAGCGGCAATTGCTAGGGTATCGAAATAAGAAGAAGTAGTTGGGGGTAGCAGAATGAAGTTTTTCAATTATATAAATGGGCAGTGGAAAGAGACGTCTACTCAGCGATATTCAAAAAACTATAATCCGCATAATGGAGAAGTATTAGGAGAATTTCCATTAAGCACAGCAGAAGATACACAAGCAGCCATTGCCTCTGCGAAAGAAGCCTTTCATAATTGGCAAAGGTTATCGTTTCAAGAGCGGGCAAGTTATTTATGGAAAGCAGCGGCGATTTTAAAAGAACGAGTGACGGAAATCGGTCATGACTTGACGAGTGAAGAAGGAAAAACACTTGCTGAAGGAATCGGAGAGACGAAGCGAGCAATTAGCATTCTCGAATACTATGCAGGAGAAGCAAATCAGCCGGTGGGAAAAATCATCCCGTCGGCTAATCCGAAAACGATGCTCTACAGTAAGCGGGTAGCGGTTGGACCAGTAGGATTAATTACGCCGTGGAATTTCCCAATTGCCATCCCAGCATGGAAAATGGCTCCGGCACTCATTTACGGAAATACGGTTGTCATAAAACCGGCTGAAATTACCCCGAAATCCGTATACCACCTCGTAAATGCTTTTCACGAGGCGGGGATTCCTGCCGGCGTTATCAATTGTGTCTTTGGAAAAGGTTCCGTAGTCGGAACGGAATTAACAGAAAACCCGGATATAAAAGCAATTTCTTTTACTGGTTCAAATAGCGTCGGAAAAACCATTCAACAAACAGCTACTGAAAGTGGTAAAAAGGTGCAATTAGAAATGGGCGGGAAAAACCCACTCGTTGTCTTAAACGATGCTGATATTCATAAGGCAGTAGAGATTGCGATCAAAGGAGCATTTATGTCAACAGGACAAAAATGTACTGCGACAAGTAGAATTATCGTGGAAGCGGAAATCTATGAGGAGTTTCGCAATCAACTTGTGCAGCGCACAGAATCTCTTACAGTTGGTAATCCGTTAGAACAAGATACATTTATGGGCCCATGTGTATCTGAAAATCAGCAGCAATCTGTTTTAGCGATGATTGAAGCAGGTAAGAACGAAGCTTCACTGCTTTGCGGAGGCAGCGTACCAACAGAAGAGGAATTACAACAAGGATGTTATGTGCTACCGACTATTTTTGAAGACGTACCACACGATGCACGCATTGCGAAAGAAGAAATATTCGGTCCTGTTATTTGTTTATTTAAAGTGAACAATTACAAGGAAGCAATTCATCTAGCAAACGATACAGAATATGGGCTAAGCGCATCGATTTGTACAAATAACTTAAGCCTGGCCCAGCAATTCATTGATGATATGGAAGTTGGAATGGTTCACGTCAACTCAGAAACAGCAGGAGCAGAGCCGCAAGTTCCGTTTGGCGGAATGAAACATTCCAGTGCTGGGCCACGCGAACAAGGAAAAGCAGCTGCAGAATTTTATACAAGAATCAAGACAGTATATGTAGATCAAGTATAATAAACAACATAATAATGGGGGATGAACATGCGTAAAGGAACTTTTTTCATGGCAGGACATGCGAGACTTCCGAAAGGGATGGCTGTGCGCAGCGTCTATGAAACACTAACAATTACAATAGAGGCAGATCACAAATATCACGTAATCATCGAATCGTCATGTACCCTTGCAACAGGACACGGGCGGGACTTTATTTCACAAATTTTAAGAGGATATAGTTTACAAGATGGTATTGATGACATCATCGAAGAAATATCCTATCATTATCAAGGAAAAGCGCAAAATGCGATTATTAGCGCTTTAAAGGACTTGTACCGCCAATATACAAGTTATGTAAACGGCGAAAAACCGCCGGAGGAGTATGAGGAGATTGCTCCGGTAAAATAACTTTTAAAAAACTTCTTTTTTAGTAAGGAGACAAGAGCATTTGGCCGTGCATAGAAACGGTCAGGGTTTGTTTTTGCCACATGCCAGGTTTAAAACATGTTGTATTAAAATGAATATGTAAATTATGAAACTGTCGAGTTTATTGCACTTCGATTTTAGAAGAGCGTTCGTAAATGAGAGCCAGTTGTATTCTAGCTTATTTGATGAGCGGAATATAGCTGGCTCTTTTATTTTCATAAAATAAGGGGGCAGGAAAATGGGGAAATCAAGTGGAAATCTAAAGGGAAAAAGGGAATGCGTAAAAACTACGAAACTGTGTAAGATGTGTAAAGTATGTAGTCAAGATCAAGATAAGGAAAATAAATCTGTTAAGTGATAATAGAGTTGTTTGAAACATTATCAAGACATAAATCGTAAAAGGGGTGATACATACGTGACTAGTATGTATCACCCCTTTTACTTGCGCCCGATTGTAAAATATGGTAGGAACCCCATAGCCATCAAGTTAAGAAAAACAAATACCCCAAAACAAAGAAAATGAGTTGAATTCTCATAAATAACTGTAAAATAATAAAATTTTCGTTTTGGGGACACTTTAAAATATTAGCTTGATGGCGATATAGCTTTTAATTTCTCGAAAAATTCTTTTAAGTGTACAAATTCATCTTCATTTCCGCGTGTTGAAATCATACCTTGTATATTCTCATTTGAGGACATTTTCTCTTGAAATTCTTGCATTGCATGTTCTTTTTAAACTCATGTAGACGCCTCCATAGATTAAAGTTTTTTGATTTTTTACTCCAAAAAAAGACTAAATCTTAACAAGAAAGCTAACATTTACAAAAATAGGCTATAAGCATATTCTTTGATATCGACATAAACTACTTATTGCTCCAATAAACATTATCAATATCACATAGGACATATAAATATGAAAATGCCCCATTTTTCCCCACTTTATCTATACTCATTATTTATAACGTTTTTTACAATTGGGGGGAGTTAATATTCTTAAGTTGATGAGCGTGTGGTAAGACCCCATCGCTATCGAGCTAACAAAATTAAATTTCCTTCAAATGAAAAGCTACACGATTGATAAGTAAAATCCTAAAGCCTTTATTGCACGTATTCTCTAAAAGTCGATAATAGATTAAATCGTAAAAAAGGAGCCCTTCTCACATGAGATGGCTTTCTACTTTATTCATTAAGTCTCGTGGAAAATTATCTTCTAAGTATCTAAATGCATCAACCTCTTCTTTTGTCATTTCTCTTACATAAATTGATTCCTCACGTGTCAATGGCTCTAATAATACCAATCCCGGCATATTTCTATACTCTCTTCTAAAATCCATTCTATCTTTCTCACTAGGAAGTTTACTAAGAAATAGCTCAACAGGAACGGGTGTTAAAAATCTATTATTTTCATCAACAAAATTAATGTCTATGTTATTATTCATTTCTCGAATGTGAAACAAGCAATCTTTTTTATCTTGCTGGGATACTTGCACTAAATAAGATGTTATCTTTTGTTCATCGATTAGTGTCCATTCCAATAAACTCAGCTCCTTAACGGTTTATTTATGTGAAATTTTAATAGCCGAATGTTAAGCAGATATAAAATTATGGCTAATTTATCTATAAAATCTATTCATAAAAAAAGAGCAGTATTTGCTCCTTACTCAAATGAACAATATTTTTTCTTAGTACGGCTAGTTCTTGTTTGTCCATGAAATAATATGATATATTCGACAACGATTTTATGTGCGCATAAAAAATATAGGAGTAGCTTTTTATCGCCATCTCCTATACCAAGTCGAAAACGATATTTTCACGTATAAGCTATCTTATATCTTAAAAGTAGTTGGTCATTATACAAAAGGTAAATCAAGCGCTGCACAATATAAAGCGTATTTATCAAACGGTGGTATAGTTATTGTTTTAACAAAGCACGATGATATTAATGGAGTGATTGAGCGCTCAATGAAATCTGATGATATACGAAAAATATATGAAACTGTAATAAAATAATGCAGTCATGAAATTTCCAAAAGTTTGATATAATTTATTTATCATATTTACAAGATATTTTTCACCTTAATTTGTATTTCCTAATATTTTTCCACCTTATAAATCTGTTATACTTTTATTTACAATTTTGTATATAAAATGGAAATGTGGGGAAATAGCAATTGGGACAAGTACGAGTTGATCCGGATAAACTGGAAGAAGCTGCAGATTCTATATCACGAAATAGAGAAGCTATGGAAAAAATAATTCGAGAACTTTTACAAGTCACGTTCGAATTACAGATATCTTGGGAAGGTATGGCACGCAAACAATTTTTTGATGAATTTTTCTCAAAAAAGAAGAGTATGGACGATTTAGTCAAACATTTACATCATACTGAACTCGAATTAAAGAAATCTGCGAAAACATTCCGTGAAGCGGATGAGAAAGCGTTTGGTGATTTTAATCAGATGGGTAAGCTATCAGACGCCTATCTACGAGGAAGCGGGAGAGCAGCAGGAGACACTATTTTTGATCCACTTAAAAAAGCATGGAACAAAACATCAGACTTTTTCGAACACTTAGCTGATGACCCAAAAGGAACATTAGAAGATGCAAAATATGGACTTAGGGACTTTATGGAGAATTCTATTGATGACACAAAAGAAGAAATTAAAGATACATACGAATTTGTGAAAAACCTGTGGAATGATCCTATTGGAACAGTAAAAAGTGAGTGGAATGAGAAAATCCAAGAGATGTATGCTATACGAAACGTTTTGTCTGATTGGTATGTAAAGAACGTAGAGTACGGAGATGAAGAAAGCTTCACAGAATCGATAGCATACGGGGCGACTTCTTTTGCAATTGCTGCAGTTCTTACAAAAGGTGCTGGTGCTGTAGGTAATGGTGCTAGATGGGGAAGAAGTTTGTCATCCATGTCCGAGTTTCAATTAGGAAGTCGTTTAGAACCAGGTTATGTGGGTAGTGGCACACAACACTATTTGCAAAAAGCGGTAACCTACACTTATGAAGGTGAGAATGGTTCGAAAACGATCAGATTGAGAAGAGGTTATTTAGCCGGGGATAAACATCCAGTTACAGATATACCATACAACCATGAAGGCTTCCCAATTTTTGAACCTTTTGGAGAAGTAAAGCTAAAAGAAACGGACTTTAAAAAAGATAGGCCAGCTCATGATAGAATATGTAGTAAAGCATTATATCAAAAAATAATAAAAGACCCGGAGTTAGCTTCTAAATTTACAGAAGAAGAGATAGAACTATTCAAATTCGGTGAAGTACCCGATAGATTCACATGGCATCATCATCAAGATACAGGTAGAATGCAGCTTGTAGATTCCTATTTACATGAGAAAACTGGTCATACAGGTGGATACAGAATTTGGGGGAAAGATTCCGATAAATAAGGAGGTTCACATATGAACGGTATAACATGGATTGGAACGAGTAAAAAAACAATAGCAGACACACAAATTCAACAAGTAGAGCAATATTTTGGTATTAGATTTCCCAATGATTTTATTGAGTGTGTAAAACAGCATAACGGTGGGCATCCACGTCCTAAAGTATTTTGTATAGAAGGACAGGAAGATAGCTCATTCAGTAACCTTTTAACTTTTGATTTAGAAAGTCAATACTCCATTATTCAGAGATATGAGAATATAAAAGATAGATTAGTAGATAGGGTATATCCTTTTGGTAGAGACTCGTTTGGCAACTTTTTATGCTTTGATTACCGAAACGGACACCAATCACCAACAGTTGTATTTTGGGATCATGAGGAAGAAGAAATGGAAAAAGCAATTTTCCCTGTTTGTTCGTCTTTCACAGAATTACTTAATAGCTTACGTGATTTTGAAGATGAGGATGAATAATGATTATATATAACGGACCAGTGGGTGATCCGATTGAAAATCCAAGTGGAAAATTTATAAGAGAACTAATATTTGATAAGGATAAGACATATTGGAAACAAGGTAGTGGTGATTCGTGTTTTGAAGTTGATGGATGTGAGGAACGGTTAATACTATTTTACGATGAACCGTATGGTTTTTTTATAATGAGACACCCAGATTATTTAGTAACACTTAATAAAAATGTTGAAATAGAAACAGTTGAACATTTAGTAGGCGGAGAACCAGTGAAAATACCTACTTGTAGTTATGTGGATCGTGAAATGACATATCGTATAATAAAAGGGTTTATCACAACTAAATCAGTACCAAAATTTATAGAATAGATTGATTTATACGATATAGATTTTGATCATGGATTTTAATGATATATGAATAGTAAAATAACTAAAGAAGAGCTTATTAAACTTGTAGAGAAAATATGTGATCCTAAATTGACGGATGAATTAGGTAGTAAGTACATTGATATTCTAGAAGCGAACGTACCTCACCCATCTCCAAGTGATATAATCTTTTGGGATTTTAGAGACTTAACACCCGAAGAGATAGTGGAGATTGCGTTGAACTACAAAGAAGAAGAAGAAAAATAAAATATTAAAGGACGAGCTACTCTTGAAAAAGGAATAGCTTTTTGTCCTTTTTCATTTCACTTTAATAAAAACTGAATATTCTATCTTTTATTGAAAAACAATTGATCTCCCCATTCGTTTTATCCAAATTATGTTAAAATATTAGTTAATAATCACGTATTATTAGTGGAGGGAGACTTATTATGCATGTATCGATGAAGGGAAACGAACGAGTTACAAAGTTGCTAAATGATTGGTATCAAGTAATGCTACACAAACAAGTGTTAAAAGCAACAAATTTAAAGCAAGAAATTGATGAACAGGTTAACATTTTGAAAACGGAAGAAAATGCAGAACTACAAGACCAAAATTTACTGTTATATTACTCTCTACTAGATTTTCGTTATAAGTTATTAACAACTAACACATATCTTTCTCTTGATGAATTTGATGTAATCGAAAAACTCAATAAGAAGTCCGTCGATAACTATTTATCGTATTATTATCATTTTTATAAAGCAATTCATAATATGATGTTAGCTAACTACATAGACGCTGGTGAACACTTTGGAAAAGCAGAAAAACTTTTAATATATGTTCCTGATGAAATTGAACATGCAGAATTCAACTACAAACTAGGAGTGCTATATTATCATATTCACAAACCTTTATTAACAATTAAACATGTACTTAAAGCAAAAGAACTATATGAGAAGCAGGATAATTATAAACTTAATCAATTGGAATGCGATGTCACATTAGGACTAGCAAGTATTACTTTAAATCAATTCGAACAAGCTGAAGAATATTTTGTAAAAAGCTTAGAATCTGCTCAAAAGCAAAATCATGAAAATTTAGTTATGTTAATTCGTTACAATTTAGGTTTTCTATATGCAAAACAAAATATATCAGAAACCGCTATACGTTATCTAACAGATGTTTATAACAATGAAAAACCATATCATAAGACATTATTCTTGTTAGCACAGGAATACTATAAGCTAAAACAGATTGAAAAAGCTAATACTCTTTTAAAAGAAGGTATGCAGTTAGCTGATACAGAATATACACATCATTTCCGCATAGTACAAGCTTTATATGACGTAGAATATAAGCAAAACCTAGAATCTGCTATTGTGGCAGGGATTAGTTACTTTGAAACACAACAACTTTACGGTTTTATTGAAGAGTACGCAGGACATCTTGCAAAACATTTCTATAAAGAAGGTAGTTCTGAAAAGGCTAGTAAATATTTTAATCTTGCCTATGAAGCAAAACAGACACTTACACAAAGGAGTGCATTGAAATGAAAAAATTATTAATTGGTTTTGTTGGTTTTGCGGCAGTTCTAACTATAGGTAATGTTTCATTTTCATATTCACAACAGGCTGATCACGGTAGACCACCAGCACCCCAAAACCCTGATTTGGCTTATACGACTTGGTCTCCAGCTTATGATCATGGGAGACCACCAATGCTAGCTAATGCCCATGGAGATCATGGCGGTTCTGGTAGTATAAGCACTGAAGGTGAAGCGGATCTTCCTACACCACAAGCATAACACTTTAATAGATTTAAAGAACAAGCCGCCCATCTAAAAGTGAGCGGTTTTCTTTATTAATACATTTATTAGATGTTACTTTGCACTTCACATCACGATTACTCCTCCTACCCTGTTTAGGAGGAACTCGAAATAAAACAGCGAGGACATAACGAAATTTGTTGTCTTCGTTTTTTACAAAATAATCAAGAAAACGTATACAATCTTTTTGATTTTTGTTAAAGAATAATACGAGGAGAATACGTATTTTAGGTTAGATTTTTTATATAGGAGAGACATATATGGAATCTCAGTTTTATGAAGTAATACGGTTTTATGAGGAAAAGATAAGTAACTTTCAGTTATTTTCTAAACGACATTGGTGGATTACATGCTATGGTGGTTTCTTAGTTTCCTTTTTTATATTGGTATTTTTAGCTCCTAACAATATGATAGGGCATTTACTTTCAGTAATACTTGTGTTTTCTCTGGTTGCTATTTTGAAAATTGGGAGGAGACATTAGTCTATACTCTCCGAAAAATAATTAAGTTCAAATTTATAGATAAGCTCGTGAAAAAATTATTTGACCAAGTTTATGCTTTTAATCTTGAGGTTAATGGTCCTTACACAGACCTAGCGGCAGGATATGAAGTATTGAAAATATATATGGCTGAAAATAATCTAACTCAAAATGGACATGTGATGGAAATATATGAAAAAGGACTTATACCTACAAACTTAGATTTACAGGATTTACGTCCAAATTTAAGCAGAAATCCATCAGACTTTCTTACAAAAATATGCGCACCTATTATCTAGTATTGTAAATAAATATAAATAATAAAGATGTGTTTAACAGAGGAGAATTTAAATTGTGGTAAGTTATGTATACCTATTCTGACTGCGTTTGATGTGAGTATTGTGAAGGAAATCCAAGGTTTCGCTGACGGATGCCATGCTTCATTTGAGGAAGTAAGTTCCTTTCTATTAAGTGTAGGAGTTTTTCAGCCAGCTGGCCAATGTAGTATTTTTGCAGCGTTTAATGGTAGTGAAGTCATTATTGGACGTAATTATGATATGCTCTTTAGTTTGAGGGAAATTACGGAGTCGTCATTGGTTTGTTTTAATGGAAAAAATAAATATCTAGGTCACTCAGATTGTTTTATTGGAAAAGTGGATGGTATTAATGAACACGGTTTGTTTGTGGGCATTACAGCAGTTCCGCATGAGGAAGTTAGACCTGGTTTGAATTTTTATTTTGCATGTAAACATATTTTAGAGAATTGTAGTAATGTAGAAGAAGGAATTGCGGTGTTGAAAAGTTTTCCAAGTTCCGTCGCGAATAACTATTTATTGGCTGATCCATCAGGAAGTATGGCTGTGGTTGAAGTTACACCAAATGGAAGTCATGTTTGTGTGCCGAAAAATAATTATATTCATTGTACGAACCATCATGTAGGTGCTTCTGTTTCAGAGAGTTGGAATTGGAGCAAATCAAAAGATCGTTTTGAAACTTTAGATAAAGTACTTGCTGAAAATGTAAATCATATGAATCTTTCCATTGCCCAATCAATTATGTCTGAAACAGATGGTCATGTCTGTTTAAATTTAACAGAATATAAATTTGGAACACTTTTCTCGGTGGCAGCGAACTTAAATACATTGGAAATAACCAGAGCTGAAGGTCAGCCAAACAAAGCAAAATATATTGTGGATCAAAGACTGACAGATGCTATTTTAAAAGAAAAAAGAAAGGAAATGTCGATATAATCAATAGAGGCTTATATGAATAGAAAGGAGATTAGGAGATGAAAAAATCAATACAAAGTGAATTAATTGGAGTGTTTACCTTCAATGAGACTTGTAAAATATATGAGCAAAATAAGGGGAAAATACATTGGCAATTGGACATTAGAAATGAATATGTAGATGTTAATGAAATGATTAAAAGAGCAGAGAAGCTTTTTTTATGCATAGAAGAATTTGATAAAAAGGCTAAAGTAGCCATAGCAGAGCAATTGATTGATTACAAAAATGATTTTTGGCCTGAGTACGATGAGAATGATGAACATTTAAATTGGGATGCTGTAGATGCAGGGGAGTATGATGTGACTAAAGAAGAATTTGAAAAAACAATTATTCTCTATGACATCGAAATTAGAGCAAATGATATATACTGTGAATATCATGATGGAGATTTATTTGCTGGACACAGGATACATGCCTATTTTGATAATAATTACAAGTTATTAAGTGCGGATGTGTAGTTGTAATTAGATAAAAGTTGCAAGAATAATGCGGGGTCACGTTAATGCACAACTTTTAAATTATATGTAAATATTCTTCTTTATTAGATCTATACAAAATAATAAAAACGTATTGACATTCAGAAAATTTTAAATTAATATTTATTTATAAAGTGATAAGATCCATACGAGAAATAATCCTTCTCTACATCCGATCTTCACTTTCTAATTTGCACATAGTTGAATAAAAAAACTGTCTAATATTATTGTACTTTAAGAGATTAAAGACATTCGTAATTTGAAGCCAGTTGTACGTTTCTACAATGTATATATTGTAGATGCGTATGACTGGCTTTTTAGTTTTTCCCGCTATTCGTGAACAGTAAGACCCCCACCTAAAGATTCAGAGAGAAGCAAGAAGAAGGTGGGGACAACTGTCCGTAAAAGCCCGATTGGTTCAACTAACCCTTTTAGGAGAAAGACACTCCTAAAAGGGAAGTTTCACTTTATCAAGACTAAGGAGGAAGATATCGATGATTACGGAACAAGAAATGAAAATGAAATTTGCGAAGAAATATGAGGGGTATGAAATTATGCCTCATCCAGAACATAAACGTTTGTATCATATTGCGTTAAATCAACAATTGCTTGGGCAATTTTTTGAAGAGGTAAAAGAATATTCTGAGCAATCATTACAATATATTCCTTATTCTCGCTTTAATCTTGCTGATCAAATGAGAAAGATCTTTGGGGCATCTTTTATGGAAAATGTGCGCGGGATTATTCATGACCGTGAAACGGGCGGGTTTACCATTGGGGTGCAGGGCGAAACGACAGCGGCAGAAGATTATGTGAAATTTGCGACGGCATTAACGCATTTAATTGGGACGCCTAACTTTGATGCGATGACAGGGACGTATTATGCGAGATTTAATGTGAAAGATACCGACAGCAGTGACTCTTATTTGCGCCAAGCGTATCGCTTATTCACGCTTCATACAGACGGAACATTTGTTGATGAACCGACAGATTGGCTGCTTATGATGAAGATCGAAGAACAGAATGCAGTAGGCGGCGAATCACGTTTACTTCATTTAGATGACTGGGAAGAACTTGATAAGTTCCGCAGTCATTCATTAGCATCTGTCAAAATCACATATAAAGCACCGCCAAGTAAAAATGCACAGGAAATCGTCCACCGTGAAACATTTTTTGATGTAAATAATGCGCCGTGTATTTGCTTTATCGATCAATTTGCTTATCCTGATAACATTGAACAAGCAAACTATTTGAAGGAACTATCACACTCTGTTGAAAGCTCTCCAGCAACGCATGCATTAAAATTACCAGTCGGCGATTTAGTTCTATTAAATAACCTATTTTGGATGCACGGGCGAGCTCCTTTTGAGAAAAATAAAGATTTATATCGAGAGCTAATGCGCCAACGCGGCTGCTTTTCCAAATCATAATCAGTGCGGCGGGTCTTGAAATAAGGCCTGCCTTTCATAATATACATAGATATTTTTTAGGAGGGGAAACAACATGTATGATTTTATTATTATCGGCGGAGGAATTGTCGGGCTTTCAACAGGGATGGCCTTAACGAAAAAATTCCCTCGTGCCAAAATCGCAATCATTGAAAAAGAAAACGAACTGGCCCATCACCAAACAGGACATAATAGCGGTGTTATCCATTCCGGCATTTACTATAAACCAGGCAGCTTCAAAGCAAAATTTGCGAAAGAAGGAAATGCCGCAATGGTACAGTTCTGTAAAGAAAACGGAATCGCCTATGACATGTGCGGAAAGGTCATTGTCGCAACAGAAAAAGAAGAGATTCCGCTTCTGCAAAATCTCTATGAAAGAGGCCAACAAAACGGCTTAGACATTGCGAAAATTAGTTCAGAAGAATTAGCCGAAATCGAACCGCATGTTAAAGGACTAGGTGCAATTCGCGTTCCGTCTTGCGGCATTGCCGATTACAAAGGAGTCAGCTATGCCTTTGCCCGTATCATTGAAAAAAACGGCGGAGAAGTACATCTAGGAACAAAAGCAGAACAAATTTTTGAACACAAGGATTTCGTTACAATCGAAACAAACAAAGGCATCTTTGAAACAAAATTTCTCATTAACTGCGCTGGATTACACAGCGATCGAATCGCCAAAAAAACAGGAATACTAACAGATATGAAAATCGTCCCGTTCCGCGGCGAATATTACGAACTCATCCCAGAAAGACGCCATCTCGTGAAACACTTAATCTACCCAGTACCCAATCCGGACTTTCCGTTCTTAGGTGTGCATTTTACAAGAATGATAAACGGAGACGTACACGCAGGACCAAACGCCGTCCTAAGCTTCAAACGAGAAGGCTACACAAAAAAAGACTTTGACCTAAAAGACTTCATGGAAACCATGACCTACACCGGCTTCTGGAAAATGGCCATGCCAAACATGAAAGAAGGCATGAAAGAAATGATCCGCTCGTTCAGCAAACAATCATTTCTCAAAAACTTGCAGCGATTAATACCGGAACTAACAGAAAAAGACATCGTCCCAACTCATGCGGGTGTAAGGGCGCAGGCGATTCTCTCTAATGGAAACATGGTCGATGATTTCTGCATCATTCCAGGTATCAACTCTATGCATATTTGCAATGCACCGTCCCCGGCAGCGACAGCTAGTTTGATAATTGGCGAGGCGATTGCGGAGCAAGTTCCAGATAGAGTGAGTCCGGCGGGATTATTAGCAGGCTATCCTTGATGGATGGCCTCTTTTGTGCGGCGGAATTTGTCGAAGGGGCTTTATTTCGTGTCGAGGCGCCGATATATTCTGAAAAGCGCTGATATATTCAAAGAATCGCCGATATATTGGTGAAAGTGGTCGATATCGCATTATTGATTGATAGTGATGAAAAGTAAGGCGGTGTAGATTAAAAAATCTGTTAATCAATAATTATATATGCTAAAAAATCGTTTATAATGATTCGTATAAGATATGAAGAAAGAAGGTGTTTCAAAATGTTAATAAACAAAATCGTATTAGATCTCATTGAGGAGATAAAGAAAACTGACCTTTGGACGGTAATGCCACCTGTAGAAAAAGAACGTTTGGCAGAAATTATAGCGTTTGTTGGTGGACAAGACGTAACAAAGAGAAGAGAGAAAAAGTCCGTACAACCTGCTATCTATCAATTTAAGATTACATTAAAGGGAATGCGTCCACCAATTTGGAGAAGGTTTCTTATCGATAATCAAGTAACCTTTGAAGAATTACACACTATTATTCAAATTGTAATGGGATGGGAAGACTCTCATTTATATAATTTCGATACGAAAGACGCACTTGTTGAGATATTAGATGATTCCTTTGAATTCTTTCCATCTGCAAGGGAAAAATATGATGCTAGAGAGACACAAATAGGAGAATTGATCACAGAAGAAAAGCAAAAATGTTTGTATACATATGACTTCGGTGATGATTGGGAGCATGAGCTAGTACTAGAAAAAATATTGCCAATTGATGAGAAAATTACGGTTCCGACATGCCTAAAAGGAAAGCGTGCATGTCCGCCCGAAGATTGCGGCGGTGTTTACATGTACAGTGAAATTCAAGCAGCCTTAAAAGGCGAAGGTGAGCTAGATGAAGAGATGATAGAATGGCTCGGCGAATTTGATACAGAGGAATTTGATATAGAGTTTATTAATAGTATTTTGAAGCATTATGCTGTAAATAGATAGGAGTAGTGGAGGGCTATCTCAAACCAAGATAGTCCTCACTACTCACTCATTTTTGTTCCAAAATACGTTCTATATCTTTGATACTCAATTTACTTGCTTTCGCAATCATTTCCAGTGAAACTCCAATTTCATGCATTCCTCGAATCATTTGGATCTTTCCCTGTTGAATTCCTTCTTCTCTTCCTTTGTTACGTGCATGAGCAAACTTCGCAGCCTCATCCATTAAGGCTTTTTCCCTTGCTTCATACTCTTTACGGAAGGAAGAATCTTGACTCATACGCTCCCACTTATCCATTGCTTTTTGTAAAATAGGATCTTGGTTCATAGCAATATCCTCCAATGTTTGTGTTAAGTGTTCATCTTCATTCGCTGGCAATAGTAACAGCCAACGAACAAAAGAATCTTTCCACGGATTGATTTTTTCCTCCCGCCATTGTTGCATCAATTTCGGGATTTCTACAACATGAATTTCTATATCCTCACTAAATACTTTCTGTCTTTGCATATTCCATAGTTTTCCTGTTGTGTGGAAATCTTCATACTCTTGGAACAGTGCAAAGTTTAATAAGTTGATTGTAATGGTTTGATGAAGTGAACTATAAGGCATACCTTTTTGTAATTGTGAAGTGTACAGTTTCCCCCAATAATATAAACTACGTTTAATCATATCATGGGTATTATTCAACTGTATCTCTACATTAATTTTTATTCCTGTATCTAATGTAGCAGATACATCTAGAATTGATAACTTATCATCCTCGTATTCACGATGTAAATGGGGATCTTCTAATTGAAGTGATAAAATAGGAGCCTCTAAAGAGTTTGCTAGCATGGCATTTAAAAACGCGATTAAAATATCTTCACTACCACTTGTGCCAAATAGCTGTTTAAACGCAAAATCAATTCGTAAATTTACTAATTGATTGGACATGGATTTTCTCTCCCTGTTTATAACTCTTTTCTATATTGTACAAGAAATGAAAAGCAATGTGCAAATAGTGAAAATAATCTTAGTGTATGGGGGAATCTGGATTGTTTTGTTAACTTGATGACTATGCTCTCATGAGTGTTTTTTGAAGTGTTAGGAGTATTATTGCAGTTGACTTTCCCCCTACGGTAAGCTGTATAAAAGAATAGAACAAAGCATTTTATTCGTAAAAAAATATGAAAAATGGAGGTGGCCCCTTGCTATCAATTGGAGAATTCTCAAAGATATGCGAAGTATCAACAAAAACGCTTCGATATTATGATGAAATTGGATTAATTCACCCTGATGAGATTAATCCAGAAAATGGTTATAGGTATTACTCCATCAGTCAACTAAAAACGATGCTTCTTATCAACCGTTTGAAGTCTTATCATTTTTCTCTGGAAGAAATTAAAGCCATTTTGGAATCGGAAGAGGATCAGTCAGAAGAGAAACTGTTTTCTGCTCTTAATCGCAAAAGAAAGGAAATCCAGGAAAAGCTAAATGCTTTTGCATATACCTTAAACCAAATGAGCAATGACATTCTCAATTTAGAAAACGGCATACCAATTATGTCGTACCTTGACAATATAGAAGTACAACTTGTGGAAACAAAGCCACTGAATATCCTTTCAATACGTCAGATGATGAGTAGCGATGACTATGCTGCAGGGTACGGAAACTATTTTAGCAGTCTATATGAAAAGATCGCCACGGAAAAGCTCACCTTGCTTGGCAAGCCAATGACGATTTATCACAGCTCTGAATACAATCCTGCTGGCAATGATACAGAGTTTGCAATTCCGATAGAAGAGGCTGTAAAAGGAACGAGAGATTTGCCCGGAAGCCTTTGTGCCAAGTCTGTTTTAAAGGGATCCTATCCGGAATTGACATCGGTATATGCTAACTTGATGGAATGGACTGAAAAGGAAGGATATGAATTGATAAACTCACCATATGAAGTGTACGTAACTGACCCCAATCAAGTCACCGTTCCTGAGGATATTGTGACAGAGGTATATTTTCCAGTAAAGAAAAAATAGCCAAACAAAAGGAGGCATTTATCATGCAAGGAAATGACTGGCCAACTGCAGACCCAGGAACATTGAAAATGGACCCTAAAAAACTTTCAGCACTTGAATCTACGATAAAATCCGATTACAGCAATATAAACGGTATTGTTGTTGTGAGAAAAGGAAATATTGCATATGAAAGATATTATAATGGTTACAGCCCAGATGATACTTATCATGTGGCATCTGTAACGAAAAGTATCATTTCTGCCCTCATTGGAATTGCCATAGATGCAGGATACATTCAAAACGTAAATCAGAAAGTACTAGATTTTTTTCCCGAATATGTTTCCAATACTACTGAAAAACAGGAAATTACAATACGCCATCTTCTCACCATGACAGTACCATACCCATTTGAGGACTGGCATGAACCATTAGACAAACTGTGCCGACAACAAGACTGGATAACATATACCCTCGATATACTAGGCGAAAAAGGAAAACTTGGCGCTTTTAAATATTCCACCGCAGGAGCACACCTACTCTCAGCCATCATCACTCGCAGTACGGGCAAAAGCGCCCGTGAATTTGCCAACGAAGGCTTATTCAAACCTATTGGCATGAAAGAAATCCCGGATTACGAAATGAAATCATTTGGATTTGAGGACTTATTCGGGAAAAATGTGAAAGGGTGGGTGAAAGATCCAAACGGTAACTCTACTGGAGGATGGGGACTTACACTAACTCCTCGTGATATGGCACGTTTTGGTCTTCTATATTTGAAACGTGGTATGTGGAACAACGATCAGATTGTTTCTAAGACGTGGATTGATGAATCAACAATGATAAATCCAAATAATTACGGTTATTTATGGTGGGTACATGAAGAGGACGGGATTTTTGCATACTTAGCACGAGGCGATGGTGGGAATGTCATTTGTTGTGTTCCAGGAAAAGATCTCGTTGTGGCAATTGCATCCGAATTTATCTTTAATCCTCGGGATAGGTGGGAGTTGATTAAGGAATGTGTTATTCCGGCTGTGCTAGATTAAACTTATTAGTCTAGTAAAGATGAGTGGAGAAATTTTCTTTATAAAAATAGCCATGTATGCAAGGAGCAATGACTATATTCGCTGTTATGCCCCCATCACCATCAAGCTAAGAAGATACAACTACCCCCAGAACGAAATTTTGTGCTAACTTGTAATGAAAAAGCCAATTTTTTCGTTTTTGGGTGTTAAAAAACCGCTAAGTTGATGGACATATGGCGGTACTCTTAACGGGATAGTATAATTATTTATATTAACAATTAAGACAATTAAATGGGAGGATCTGAATGAGAAAAGTTGAAGCGAATCCATATAACGAGAAATGGCCTTCAATGTTTGAAGAAGAAGCTAATAGATTGCATAAGATATTCGGCCCCGAAATCATTGATATTCACCACATTGGCAGTACATCCGTAAACGGACTAATGGCAAAGCCTATCATTGATATAATGCCTGTGGTTAGAGACGTTAATCGGATCGATGATTTTAACAAATCAATGGTCGATATCGGTTATAAGCCAAAAGGAGAATAGTGGTATCGAAGCTCAAGAGCATAGATTAGATTATTTCACTAATACGGACTTTAGTTGAAGAACAAGCCATAATAAAAAGGCTGTTTAATATATTAGTCACGTATAGTATGCTAAACAGATTATGTTCTTTTGTTTTTCTAAATTTAATAGCTAAGTTGAATATAAGCATTAGAGGAGGGGGAAAATTGAGATTTTTCACGATATTTGCATCAAGGAACGATACAAATGATATAGAAGGTTTCATTACTCAAGTTTTCCAAAATGGATTCAAGGTTGTACGCAATAAAAATGAATATACTATTCAATCGAAGAGACTATTTGGCAAAAATAAAATTATTATTCGGGTGGATTCTGAAGAATCATCTCCTGATTATTTTTCCAATAATATTCCTGGAATGATGCATATGTACGATCAAATTGCATTTCAAGAAGAACGCCTTAAGACGATGGTTTTGGCACAGATTTCTGTAATTAATACCATAATTGCTATAGAGACGAAGAAGGATTATAGTGATGACTACGTGGAACTGTTCCTTAAGTTACTCAATCAGGTAAACGGTATTGGTTTTATCCCTGATCGTACTCTCATCGGGAAGGATGGACAAGTAATCGTATTTCCAGATGGATCCTCTGGTCCTTCAGAATTTACTCCTCACGCGTGTACGAAGATAATAATGCGACAGGAAAGTACTTCTATCGATGGGGAAAAAAGAAGGCAGAAATCGATAAGCAACCTGCAAGATAAAGGGATTCCATATATCGAAGGGTTGCCTCAATTGCCGCCTTTGACAAGTATTCAGTTGAGAAGTCGAGAAGAGATTACGAAGAGAGCAGTAGCTTTGCTGATTGTTATACAATATGCTTGTGATGTTGCCCAAGAAGGAGATTTGAAAACTTCCAAAGAGTTCGTCATGGAGCTGCTGAAAAAATTCGATGTGGTTGAATCATTAACGAAGCAGGAAAGAGATTTCCTAAATTCAGAGCAACCTGACCAGAAAGAAGCCATACAGATTGCATGGCAGTATGAAGCTCAATGGGTTTTACTTTGGTCGATAGGTCTCGTGAATACACTGAAATTTCCAAAAGAGGTCTGTGACTGTCATTACGCAATTAAACTCGTTTCTAATTGTGGTTCTTTTAATGAATTTTATCAACAAACAAGATTACGAAGTGCAGAAGAGATTTTGGACGAGGCCGACCTCATTTATCGGCTTCATTGGGCCTGTGTACATGATAGAATTAATGGGAGAGAAGCAACTGCTGGTATGCAGGAAAGTATTGTTGTTGAAAGACGAAGAGGCTTGTTCTGGCTAATCAGTTATAGAAATGAAGCTTGGGACTGCATCTCCATGGATACATAATCTATATTCTTTGTTCTGTAAATCTTTTTTATTTCAGATAACGAATTTTACGTCAACTAGTACCTCCTACGAGGGGCTAGTTGTTTTTTGCTTAGCGTGTTTTTTCCAAAATGCTGGTGGTACCCGATGCCCATCAAGCTAAAATTTTATAGTATCCTCAGAACGAAATTTTGTAATAACTTGTAACAAAAAAGCTTATTTTTTCGTTTTGTGGTATTTGCTTTTCTTAACTTGATGGTGATGTGTTATGAACCTACTAAAAGAAAAAAGGAACAAAATATAGAAAGAAAGGCGACTTTCCGTTCAATTTTGAAAGAAAAGTCGCCTTTTTTGTTTTACATGTGTTTTATGAGAGGAAAAATGGAAGTTTTTCAGTGGTCACGATGATTCTTTTATATCTCTATTTTTAAGTGTTAACCACTAGTACACCGCAGCAAGTCAATATTACTAACAGCACGTAGAAAACGTTTGGATAAATAAGAAGAAAAAATAAAGATTCAGAATCATATTTGCTATAGGGACAATGGAAAATGAGTATAACGAAAAGGCTTAAAAAAGGAGCCTTTTTTAATTTGACCGATAATTTACGTATATTTTAAGTGCTATTTTGCATATCCAACTTTAAAAACCCAGCTACCTTCACATGAGAAGATGAGCTGGGTTTCTTAATTATTTACATTCAATCATTTATAGAACAGACAAGTAATATAGCGTCTGCTCATTGTTTAGCAATCGCGCCCGCGAGTAGCGGGATAAACTTACCTGAATTTGAAGTAGGAAAGTCTATACGAAGCAAATAAATTATTAAAGGGTTGTAACCCCTGCTATAAGTATTACTATTATTACCAATGGAAGAATGATAATCAAAAAGGACACTATTGTTGTTACTAATGCTTTCCATGCTGAAAATTGGTGTGCTTCTCCTAAACATTTTAAGGAAATAATGATTGTCCAAATTCCAATAACTAAATCAATTATGCCAAAAATAAGGAACAAAATCGTTAAAGTTGTGCTACTATCCATTTTCGGTGTCTCACTCGTAAAGTTTTCTATCCCAAACAAGAAAAATGAAGGCACCCAAACGAATATAAGAGAATAAATATAAGGGATATAAGAATAGGCAATAGAGTAACGTGTTTTTTCAAAGTCACCTTGTCCACCAAATTTTTTTGCTACCCAATTTAATAACGCTGGTAGCAAAAAATAATAAATTAAGGCACCAACGAAGGTGCTGAATATAACTATTGAGATTAGTGGAAATGGACTACTTATTGAATCTGCCATATTTTTGGAAGATGCTCGATCTAAAACCTGTACGAATAAGCCTAATAAAATAAGTAAAAACACATTCTTAGGTTTGGATATGAAAATTTCTTTCATTGTATCACGTGGTTTTATCCAAATGGAGAACCAAGGATTAAGTGCACGTTTAAATTGATTTTCTGGAGTTTCCATATAAAAAACATTCCCCTTTCTTAAAACATATTAAATATAATTTTCCAATTATCCCTTTTATGTACATAGAATATTAAAACATAAATAGTTGATTATTTAAATGTAAATATTCAATTATTTAACATGGAAGTTTCAAGTCCTTACTCATAAAATTCCTTTACCAATCCAAGGGGATTCTATTAATAAGCAACGTACATGACGATTTCTAGTTTTTCGCAATTTCTCCACTTGAGCTTTCACTAGGAACCAATTCTATAAGGGGTTAGTTTCGTTTATGATAACTTTATCCACTTTCAACACTGTTCTAAAATATTGTTTTTTCTTTAAAGGAGTTTTCAAAAATACGAGCTTCTGTTATTTGATATTGTTTTATCTTTTGATATAGAGTTGAGCGACTGATTCCGAGCAACTCCGCGGCTTTTGTTTTATTTCCATTCACTTTAGTTAATGCAGCAAGTATGATATTGCGGTCAGTTTTGTTCATTTGATCTTGTCGATTCTTTACTCCCACTTCTTGTTGATCTAATGCAAATTCTTCTTTTTTAGTGAGGGTTTCAAAAAAACTTGGTGGCAGATGAACAGATTCGATATATTTTACCTGACAAAAGTGGAAAGCTCGTTCCATCACATTTTCAAGCTGGTGAATGTTTCCTGGCCATTGATGAAGCTGGAATAATTGGAGGACTTCTGGTGAGACCCCAAAAATTGCTTTGTTTGTTTTCTTTTTGGTTTTATCGATAAAGTGTTGACATAGGACAGGGATGTCATCAATTCGCTCACGCAATGAAGGAATATGCAGGTGTATCACATTTATCCGGTATAATAAATCTTCTCTGAATTTATCCTCTTTCACAAGCTGCTCTAAATCTTTATTTGTAGCAGTGATAATCCGTACATCAACGAGGCCACTGAAAAACTTAAGTTTTTCATCTCATAAAACATATGTAAAACAAGAAAGGCGGCTTTCTTTCTATATTTTTGTTACTTTTTTTCTTTTAATAGGGTCATAATTCGTTTTAAATTAACAGTGAATATAGCCATCGCTCCTTGCATTTGCATACCAATAAGACCCGAGGAAGAAGCCACATCGTACCCGTGTCTGTGCTTTAGTTCACTATTTTTCGCTTCAATTTTATAACGCTCTTTCACTTTTTCTTTGAAGTGGTCACTTTCTTGAAATACCTGTTGTTCCTTATGTTCTGTCGATTTTATGCTGACAGAATACGTCTTACTTTTTGCACCTTCTTTATAGCACCCATCTTTAAATGGGCATACTTTGCATTTTTTGATATCAAAGTAGTAAGTGTGCTTTTGATTATTGTTTATTCCCTTTTTACCAGTACGTGATTTACGGATATCCATATGTCTAGCTTTGCACACGTACATGCCAGCATCCTTGTTAAACTCAAATTCATCTTCTTTTTGACGTTTACCCTGTGTAATATTTGGATTTAATTTTGATACTAATTGCAATTTATGTCCGTTCGCATATTGAATATTCCCTTTTTTCGAATAAGCAGTATCTCCAATGACCGTATCAATTTCCATTCCTGTTTCACGACTTTTTTCCACTAATGTTTGAAGGTATTTGCCATCACTTTTCTCACCTGTTGTAATCACCGCAGCTGTAATAATGCGTTCTTCATTCATCGCAATATGTGTTTTATATCCAAAGAAAGAGGAGTCAACTGTTTTATGTCCAATTCGTGCATCAGTATCCTCTGAAAATTGAAAGTGTTCTTGATGATCTTCTACAATCTCTTTCAGATAGTTGAGCTTTTCTTTCACATTTGGATTTTCACGGATCATCTCTTCTTTCTTTAAAGGATGCAATTTTAGAAACGTATTTCTCGCATCGAGAGCGGTTGCTTGGATATTCGGATCATTCGGTGTTGGAGTTACTAGATGAGGATAACAATTAAAAAATTTCTAAGCGGGGATAATAACAAACAACAACATTCGTTCTTGTTTGAGGATTAATTTTGTTTATTTTTCCATTGACAATGCATAAAAGGAAAATTTAATTATTGTTAATGTGGAATTTATACTATATTTACATTTCGTTAACCTTGAAGTGCTAAAATTTTACATGTAATAGAGGGGGAAATTTTAGTAAAGGGGAGAAGAAAATGAAGCAGTTGGCGGAGTGTAAAGTATCTGTATCAGAGGGAAAGAAGTTAATACGGCATATTGCAGAAGTGAAACGTGGTTATAATACATATTATTTTGAGATTAATAAAGAAATTGATTACATTTCGGTATATTTTATCGATGAGGCAAAGCGTAGGTTTTCAATCGCTAGTGTCAAAGAAATACTAACGTTGATACCTAACGAGATAGAACGGAAGCGGTATCGGAATATCATAGGTGATGCGAGTTGGTTATTGCTAGATGGAACACATGATTTTCGTAGTATGACGAAAGAAGAGCAAGCAGCGTTTCTTTATTTGAAAGAAAACGTATTAAATGACATGGAAATAGAGTAAGAGAAGGTAAGTATATAAGCGTAAAGTGAAACTACCTGCAAGGGCGGTTTTATTTCTATAAATAATAGGGAATATAGATTATTCTGCCATATTTTTGTCCTAAAAGTGCCGTTTCATTCATTTAGTGCCATACATAAGAGATCCCATTGATATTCAATGGGGTCTCTTATGTATGACGCCGACTTGGTTCGAACCAGCGACTTCTACCCTGTAAATGTTTGGAAGTTAGGATCATGTGTATATCAATTATTTTTATTACGTTTTTAACGAAAAACCACTTCACATGAATTACTTACTAATTTTATTATAAAAGGGTCATTTACTGTTGGAAAGTGGCTAAAATTTCAATGTCATTTATTATATACGTATTTTTAATGTTTTAATTATTATGTGAGACTATCAAACGTTAACTACGTAATTAAATGTATTAGATTTTAATTCTTATATTTTAAATAAAGTGCCATCGATCATACACTTGTAGAATAGAAGGATTCGCATCTGAAATTCTTTGACGAAAACTTGTAAATCTATCACGACTCACTACTTGGACATGAGGATGTTGTTTCAACCATTCCGTTACAGTTTCAGGTGAACGATTGGAATGCCATTTGTATGGGCAGCTGATTGCCATTCTATTCTGTTCCTCTATTATGTTTCAAATACGGAAGCTACTTCTCATGAAGAAGAAACAAGAGTTGAGTGAATATAAAGCTGTATATATGATTAAAGACTATTTTTCTCTTCTGTTTCGATCCATAAAAAAAGACACCCAAGAATTATCAAAGATTTTCCTTCGTCTGTTCAACCTCCTACAGTGAAACGAACGAAAATCGCATCGATACGAGCGTGATGAGACGTTGTATGAGGAAAGCTACTTATATGTATCGGAAATCAATCAACGATTTAAAAATCCATTGCCAGAAAGTGAATTAAAAACGCAAATATTAAACAAAGAAAAGTTATATCGTTTCAAGACTGAAACACGCAATGCATGGTTTGATATTACGTTAGAAGAACAAATTCAATTAAAAGTAAAAACAACAGAAGCTAAAAATGAGAAGTCTAAACGTCAGATGCGAGCGAAACGTAAGAAGGGTGGGGCGGTGAATCATACAAATACACGAGAGATGATTCAAGAATTGTTATTGAGCAATCCTGAGCTTTCTGACAAAGGAATTGCAAGGAGGGTCAAGGGGAATTTTAGGAAAGGAAGTCCAACAACAGTAGGAAAAATACGAAAAGAAATGCAAACGTGATATGGGTGTTCATTTTCGTTACTTATGTATTATTTTTATATGACTTGTCTGTTTGGAATTGGGTATCCAATTCCTTTTTTATTTAGGGTTAGGAGAACTCTTTTTTTGGTAGTTTTTGTTATTCTTTTTCTTCTTTTTGTTGAGTTTTCTATATTTATTATCTTGCATAAAATTTTCTTAATGTTCTGAATCATATCTGGGTCTGGTAAAAATGGACTTTTTATAATAAAATCAAATTCAGAGAATATAAGTTCGTATAAGAAAGGGAAACGAAAAAAATGATAAGATTAGCTACTGTTTTTAGTGGGATAGGTGCTATTGAGCATGCTTTACAAAGACTAGAACTTCCTCATAATATTGTTTTTGCTTGTGATAATGGTGATATTGAGGTGGAACAAAGTGAGGAAGAAATTAAAGCACATTTATCTACTTTAAGAACTGCCAAGGAAAAAAAGAAATATATTGACGGTTTATATGGAATGAGTAGAAAAACTAATTTTGTAGAGAAAAGTTATTTTTCCAACTACAGTATTTCTCCTGATGATTTTTATAGGGATGTAAGGTTTTTAGATGGAACTGTTTATCAGAATCAAGTGGATTTATTTGTTGGAGGTAGTCCGTGTCAATCGTTTTCAATGGTTGGGAAACGTGGGGGGTTTGAAGATACTAGAGGAACTCTATTTTATGAATTTGCTCGTTTGGTAAAAGAGATACAGCCTAGAGTTTTTATTTATGAAAATGTTAAAGGTGTTATGAGTCATGATAATGGAAATACTTGGACTATCATGCAAAATGTTTTCAGTGAATTGGGTTATAAGTGGGATTATGCTATTTTAAATGCTAAAAATTATGGTATTCCTCAGAATCGTGAACGTCTTTTTGTGGTAGGTTTTAAAAAGCAAGATGTTCAATTTGATTTTCCAAAATCTATTCCGTTGGAAAAAACGATGCAAGATTTTCTTTTAGAAAATACTGCGGAAAAATATTATTTAGGAAAAAAAGGAATTGAATTTGTAACTAGTCCTAAAAATATTCAAAAACAGTACACTCAAATAAATGGTGAGATTGGTCTCTGTCAAAAAGCCAATCAACAATTTAATTGGCATGGGGATTTTGTATTCGAAGAAGTAAGAGAGCAGTCTTTAAATAATGAAGAGCTTATTGAAGAAAAATATTATTTATCAGAAAAACTTGTGGATTATGTTTTAGCTAGTGGAACTAAGAATTTTTATAGTAAACCTAAAATTGATTTAGAAGTGGCTCGTCCGTTGTTAGCAACCATGACAAAGATGCATCGAGCAGGCGTTGATAATTATGTTACAACAAAAGGGAGAATAAGAAAGCTAACACCTAGAGAGTGCTTACGGTTGATGGGATTTTGTGATAGTTTCAAAATTGCTGTGTCTGATACGCAAATGTATAGACAAGCAGGTAATTCTATTGTGGTTGACGTATTGATTGCAATTATGAAACAAATTTTAAGAGCAGAAGATATTACAAAGCCTGCACCGTATGAACAAATTTCGATTGATGATTTTTTAGTAGTTAATGACTAGATAGTTTAGCCTAATAGAATTACACTTAAAGGAGAAGCATGTTAAATGCTTTTCCTTTTTATTATTTTTAGATTAATTTGGAGGGTTTAAAATGTCATTAATAGATCATTGGACGGTTCCTATAACTTCAAGTAATGTTCATGGAAGCGTAAAAAAAAGGGGACTGACTGGAAATGGAGAAATTACTATTTATTTTGGTCAGGGAGACGAAGCAGAAGAAAGATTTAGAAATTTTTTTAACGTAGTACCAGGAGTAGATGAAAGGGGAAGAGCCACTTATACTTTTTCAGACCAAGATGTTTTTTATTTTTCTAAACAAGGATTAATTAATTATCTTTATTCTGTTCAATTTGAATATAATTATCAAATTATGGGTCAATACAATGAAGTTTCATTCCTTTCATGGAAAGAAAAATTAGAGACTATTAAAAATGAACAGCAAGAAGAAGTAATCTTTCCTCCAAGATGTGTAATAAATCCAACCAATACACAAGGAAGAAGATTGTATCTAAAATCTTCAGCCGGCAGAACAGGTAGTTTTATAAGGATTATGAGGATACCTTTAGCAGAAATTACTGAGGTAACAGTTAATAAATATGAAGAAAATTCTAGTGTCTATCGGTTTGAATTTATTTTCAAACTAAAAATGGATTTAGATATTGAAAATCCAAAAAATAATGCTGGAGATACTGATGCTACTTTCAATGATTCACTTAGTGAAATTGGAATAGGACAAAACTTAATTGTTTACGGGGCTCCTGGAACAGGAAAGAGTCATTATCTAAATGGAGAATTTCCTGAAAATAGACGAAGAGTTACTTTTCATCCAGAATATACTTACCAAGATTTTGTTGGAAATTATAAACCAGTTCCTGTTTATAGACAAGGTGGTACAGGACAAATTAATGACAATAATGGTGAACGATTTTCTAAAGGAGAGCCACTAATTGATTATAGATTTGTTCCCGGACCTTTTACATTAGCATTGTCGGAAGCTCTTCAACATGAAGATAAAATGTACACTTTAATTATAGAAGAGCTAAATCGAGCGAATGCTCCAGCTGTGTTTGGCGATTTATTTCAATTGCTAGACAGAGAAGATGATGGAAATAGTACATATTCTGTTACCAATGTTGAAATTGCTAATTATTTAAGGAGTATTGAAGGCATTCAAAAGGACCAAAATGACAATGAAATTAGCATACCGTTTAACTTAAATATTGTAGCTACGATGAATAGTGCAGATCAAGGCGTATTTGTTATGGATTCTGCTTTTAAAAGACGATGGAATTTTGAATACCGACCAATAGATATTCAGAATGCTGGGCATAAAAATGAATTGATACCTTACGGTCGACAATATGTTAAATGGGGAGAATTTATTGGTAAAATAAACGAAACATTGTCAGATAACAATATTAGAATAAACGAGGATAAACATGTTGGTCCATATTTTATAAAGCCAGCAGATTTAGAAGATAAATCAGATGAGCAAAAACAAGAAATTATAGCATCAAAGCTCTTAATTTATTTGTGGGATGATGTTGTAAGACACAAAAGAACTTATTTCTTTGAAAATCCAACTACTTTTTCTGATTTAGTGGTTCGTTATAAAGATGGCGAACTTGTTTTTAAGTGTGAATTTCTAATGGTTTTAGAACAAGAAGAGAATAATGATCCTAACAATAGCGATATCTCTAGTGACACAGATGATAGATTAACGATGGAAAACGATTCACCTGAAGAATTATCGACCGGGATAGATAATAGTAACGATGAATAAAGATAACCATATCTTCCCGTTTGTGGAGCTAAAAGAATATTCGTTTTTGGATACAAAAAAAATAGTTCCTGACCAGTTATTTATTGATGGGTTATGTTCTCGTAAACAAGATAAATTAGTATTTGAATTTTCAGGGGTAGTTATAGAAAAAGATAATGTCATCGTTGTTTTCCCAAAAGGGTACGATGTTCCAAGTGATTTTGATGTACTAAAAAAACATACTATCAATCTATTGGCTACGTTAATTCGATATAAACAAGAAAATGATATTGATCAGTATGAAAACAACCTACTAGGTGGTACAGGAGACAATAATAGTATTGCAGCGGCTTTTTGGATTTTAAAGGATTATATATTGAATGGATTAATAAACATTCAAAAGGAATCGTATATTTTTAATGGTCAAGGACGTATTAATTGGGGCCGTACAACTAAACAGCTTAATCCAGTCGTAACTAATGGACAAGCAGTTTACTTAGATTATGTTACTAAAAAAAGAAATACTGACTTCAATAATTTGATTTATAGAATTCATCAATATGCTGTTTATCAGTCTTTAAACCTTTATGGTTGGTTATTTAGTGGGATAGATTTCGATGAGGAAAATGTAGATTTAATTATTGATAAGGATACAGCCATTTACTATCTTCAAAAAGAACTACAACAAACTTTTGTAGACCGTGAAATTCACCTTTACAATAATTTAATTGAATTTCTTAAAGGAAGTATTGATGAAAAAAATCGTGATAAAGTAATTACTTTCTTAACACCCCATTTTCATACGGTTTGGGAAAAAATATGTGACTTTGTATTTAACGGTACAAAGAAAAATGAAGTTGTAATACCTAGACCTTTTTGGAATATAGACGGTCAAATAAAATATACAAAACAAGTCCCTGATACTATGTTTATTTCAAATCAAACATTATTTATTTTAGATGCAAAGTATTATCGTATTAAAGAAAAATTACCTGGTTGGGGAGACTTAGTTAAACAATTTTTTTATGCAAAGACAATTGATATTACTGATATTAGAAACATATTAATTTTCCCTGGTACTAATTGTGATGGTGATTTGATTAAATTTTTAGGTTTTGCAGAGATAGAAAATAAACAATTCGAGTTTGGGAGAATTAATGGATATGTTGTTGATGTTCATAAAGCTATGGAAAATTACTCTAGCTACAATAGAGGTTATTTTCAACAACATTTAATTATTTTAGATAATAATCAGGATGATTAAATAGTCCGTGACTATTTTGGATGTCCATTTTCGTTACTTATGTATTATTTTTATATGACTTGTCTGTCTAGAGAAGAGCGTTGCTCTTCTTTTTTTTAATGGATTTATTGATTTCTACAGCTATTCTGCTAGGTTGTGTGGTGAACTGCACCCAAATTGATAGAACGGTTATTTCGTTAAACGGGTTCTTAGGTATGAGTTCAATACCGCATCGAACTCATACTTTTTAATTTTACTATTATAGAGAAGCCCTCAACATTTTTTCTATAATAGTAAAACTAATTGATCGATATCTCGAACGATGAGTATACACACTTAAAACAGCTATTATTCTAATCCACCCCCACAACATCACCAAACCAAAGCCGCAAACTAACCCCAAACAAATCCCGAAAAAACACCATCCCCGTCTGCCCTGCAATCGCCTTTACAACAACTGTCTCATGCAAAATCTGCCCGTCCTGGTAATAAGAAATCATAATTGTTTTCTGCAATTTCATTGATTCAAGCAGCGCTCTCTCGATTTCTTCCTTCATATCTTGTGTAACAATAGGACGTGGTAGTTTCGTTTGATCTTCAATGAGTTGTTTTATACCGAGGAATTGCTCTGGCATACTCGCAAATGGCCGCCACTTTACCATTCCTCGGCCTTTTATTTTTGGTGCTCCTATATTGTTCATGATTTGTGTCCTCCGATCAGTGTGTTTCGATATCTTCCAGTCGCGTTAGGGGAGTAGGATACTCCGCGTAGGATACTGTTTTTGCCGAAGCGTGTTCTGATTTCATCCATTGTTTTGGCAAGGATGATTTCTCTTTCTCTTGCATATATGTCATCGAAGAGGCTGATTTGTTCTTCGCCTTCGTTTACTAAATTTGTTAGTCCGATACTGACTGTGCGAATCGGTTCGCCTGTATGTAGTTGTTTTAAGAGTCTTAAGCAAACTCGATAAATATCTAATGTTAGGTTTGTCGGACGTTCTAATGTACATGATTTTTTGAATCCTCCAGGAGAGTCCTTGCTATAACCGATAGAAAATTGGATAGTCCGCGCTAGTTTGTGTTTGCTGCGCAGTCTGTAGCAAACTTCTTCTGTATGTTCTAATAGAATGGGCTGAACTTCATGTAGTTCATAATCACGTAAAAGGATTTGGCTTTTACAAATAGAAGTCTCATGCGGTACATATTTTTCAGAAATACGACTAAAGTCAATGCCGTTGCTATGTAAGTGGAGTTCCTCGCCGATTACTCCAAAGCTTTCTTTTAAATAACGTAACGGATAGTGTGCCAGATCGCCGATAGTGGCAATCCCTTTTCTGTTTAATTTCGCTTCCGTTCTGTGAGAGATACCCCAGAATTTACTTAGCGGGCGTATTGGCCATAGTTTTTCCGGGACATCGTTATAAACCCAATAAGCAATTCCGTTTTTCGTTTTCTTAGCTTCTATGTCCAAAGCGACTTTACTCATTAATAAGTTCGGTCCAATGCCGATCGTACTGTGGATGCGGGTATGTTTGTATATCTCCCTTTTGAAATTCAGCGCAAATTCATACGGATGATCCGCAAACAAGTGGAGACTTGCGGTTACATCCATGAAAAACTCGTCAATCGAATATTGGTGAAAATCCTCTATAGCGACGTATTGTAATGCTAATTTTGTTATGTAATTTGAACATTTTATATATGTTTCCATAATTGGATTAACAATAAGTATGTCTGGTCGCCTTGGGATTTCGTACAATCTGCTCATCTTTTTTACTCCTAAGTCTTTTAGCGGCGGAGTGGCAGCTAGCACAATTGAGCCTTGCCTATTCACATCGCCAACAACGGCGAGTTTCGTATGCAATGGGTCGAGTCCCATTTTGACGCAAGACACACTGGCGTAAAAACTTTGTAAGTCTACGCATAAGATGTATCGGTTTGGTAATAGAGAATAGTCATACAGAGTAATCACTCCTATATCGGAACATTTGTTCTTATTATATACGAACTTATGTTCTTTTAGAAGTGTTAATTTTATTTGTTTTCCGTTTGATGGTGCATAAAGAGTAGAATGAATCATCGTTAATAGGAAATATATTGCCAAATGGTTGTGTAGTAGAGTTTGAGTTAGAGGCAAAACAGCCGTTAGATGAACTGATGAAAATAAGAATGCCATGAAAAGAAAAATTGCTGCATAGCTATCAAGCTGTTTCGTTTTATAATAATCTTGAGGGGGGCAATGTTATGAGGAGAGGAATTCGTTTTGAAATTCCAAACGAATATGGAAGTTTGCTTGGAGAAGTGCTAAAGCCAATCGACATTACTGTTTTTAGTTGGCGAATTGGCGATGGTGAGTCATATATAGTAGAAAATGACCAATTAGGTAAAGAACTTTTCTCAGAAGATAGAGATATTATTGACGGGGCTGAACTCAAAAATTTATTAGAAGGTAATAAATATTATATGATTTTCGCTGATTTACAAGCATATTTAAAAGGTGAATTCTCTGATATTGATACTTATGAAGAGTTTATTATAAGCAAGTGTCACCTAGTTCTGTTAGTGGTTGATTGTAGCTATGTCACGATATATTGCAAAAATAAGAAGGACCTTGAATTATTATATGACAATGCAAGGGATTGTGGGTTTGAGAATGTTGAGTATATAACTGATGAAAATGATACAAGAACAAGGCTATCTGTTTGGTAATGTAAAAAGACCTTTGATTATTTAAAGGTCTTTAAAATCAACAATATTATTTTTAGGTAGTGAACGATTTTAGATTATATAAGATCATGATGTTATTCT
Source organism: Bacillus sp. 491mf (assembly GCF_900112415.1). Lineage (GTDB taxonomy): Bacteria > Bacillota > Bacilli > Bacillales > Bacillaceae_G > Bacillus_A. The sequence continues at coordinate 107,841 of NZ_FOLV01000010.1, read as the reverse complement.
AAATGATATTTAAAAAGCTAAATCCATACATCGAAGCAACTGCAAAAATGACTGTCCATACTGCTAGACTGACCGTCATCCAACTTATGACGTGTGTCCGGGAAGACCCGAATGTTAAAGCCAATACGGCCGCAATATCGGTCCCTACAAGAATTGGCGCGAGTAAGGCCAAACCTGGAATACCATATCGTTCCCATATTCTTCTTGACCTTGTTTCTTTTTTCGAAGGTGCTGTTATACCTTTTTTTAACCTTCTTGCAGCTTGCCATCTGGCAAACTGTTTAAAGAAAAAGCCTAGTAGTAGAACTAAAATAAGATTTCCTGCAAATGCTGTTACTCCTACTGCAAATGGGTGTAACCCCCATGCGATACCAAGTGGTACAACAATTGATACATCCATCCATGGGGCAAAGGCTAATAGAAATAACACGACATATTGCCATAATGCACCCGCATTTTGAGCCCACTCCAACATATTGTTTCATCCCCTTTTTTCTTTAGATTAAATACGATTTAAAATAAGAATAGTAGTTAACCAATAGACAATGTATTGACCTGCACCTAGTACACCAATGCACAGTAATGGAACAAAATTATGTTGAGAAAAGAGGAAGCAAATTCCTGCCGTTACTGGAAGTGCAATGCTATAGTAAATATATACATTTCGGCAAGCCTTATAGGTTACCCACTGCTGCCCCTCATCTATTTCACGAAATTCGGATGGTATAAAGCCAAATAATCTAATCTTATCATCAGGATTCTTTCTGTTATAAAACTCTGTAAGAATAAACCATAAAAAAGTAACCGTCGCTAAAATCCCAAAACATAATCTAGCTAAAACGACCTGTGTACTCATAAGGGAAAATAGTAAAAATGCAATAATCAACACAAATATACTCGCCCCTATAAGCGGAGATCTTAAAACCTGTTTCACCATAATCATTCCTTTCCTTTTAAATAAAAAACATCTTCTACGGTAACTTGAAACGCAGCAGCTATTTTTAATGCCATAGTGACAGATGGGGAATAATCACCTTTTTCAATTAACCCGATTGTCTGTCTTGTCACGCCAATTGCATCGGCTAAGTCCTGCTGAGTCCATTTAAATCGTGCCCGTAATTCTCTTACTCTGTTTTCCAGCATTTTGATTTTCCTTCCTTTATTTTCTATTACCATTATTGTAAAAGATTGGTTGTAGAATGTAAACAATCATTTGCATTTTGTAATGAATAATTGCTAAATAAAACATAAATAACACCATCTATAACTAAAATGGCGTTGTTTAAGTTATATGATACCTAACGAGATAGAACGGAAGCGATATCGGAATATCATAGTTCTTTCTGTTTTTGATTGTTACATATTTTTTGTAAAAAAAGGGGCTTAGCCAAATCATAATATCTACAGTAGCCTGAAAAAAATCACCTTCACGTTTTACATAAAATTTTAATTTGTAAGCACAAGCAATGCTAACCATGTAACTACCTCGTAGGAAATATATGTATATAGTGTTTTTTTTATGTTAACATTTAAATAAAAACAGGGGGATTCTAAATGAAAGATATAGAGTTATATATTCCTGAGCAATTAGAAAACTACAAAGAAGATATTTTAAAATCATTAAAACCAACACTAAAAATGACAGGTAAAGTAGGGACTACAGAGTTATGGGAGAGCAAAATTGGTGGATACCCTTATTTGCTAATCGATGAGGAACTCCCTAAAAACAAACAAGGGGAGACATTGCGTTTGCTGGCACAAATCAATTTTGAAGATGTGCCGCATATCGATAACATGCCGACAAAGGGCATCTTGCAATTCTTTGTAGATACTACAGATGATTTAGTTGGGGCGGATTTCGATAATCCTACATCACAAGAAGGGTTTAGAGTTATATATCGTCAAGATATTATAAAAGACAAAAGTAAATTGGTTACTGAGTTTAATTATGATATCGGGGAGCATGATGAGGAGTTCATTTCTCCTTTGGAAGCGAAACTTGTATTTGAAGAAGGATTACAGCAAGTTACAACTAGTGATTACCGATTCGGCAACGAGTTCCTTGTGGGATTTGAGGGAGAAAAAGAGGTACAAGACGGTGATCAAACGATTGAGTTATGGGACTTATACATTGATCATATGGATCATATCGGACATAGAATTGGCGGGTATCCGTTCTTTACACAGTATGACCCACGAGAAGAGGGTACCAAATATGATACGCTGCTTTTACAGATCGATACAGATGATGATTTAGGAATTATGTGGGGAGATTCAGGTGTTGCAAACTTTTTTATTAATAGAGATGACTTAGCTCGGTTAGATTTTTCAGATGTGTTATACACTTGGGATTGCTGCTGAGGATGTTTGACGAGATCGTGCCTATTTTTAATACTTAATTTTGGTATTACTAGATAAAAAATATATTGAAAATTCAATTAGAATATGGAGTGAGTAGTTTGTTTACAATAGAAAATTACACAAGTTCTTTAAAAAAGGGTCTTGAAGAACATTCCGATGATCTGATTCGGAATATAAAAGAGACAATTCAATTTAATTATTATAAGGGGATAGATTTATTAGACTTTACTGCTTTTGTTCAAGGATTTGGAATGTCCATTGTCATGTTTTCCATGGATGGAGGAGCAAGTGAGGTCTTTTATGAAGGAAGTGATAGCAGCATTTTTTCAGGTAGTCACGATTTGATAGATGATGTAGAATATTACGAATTCCCTGATGACAAATCAGATGAATTTTGGGAGTTTTATGATCAAGATGATGGGGAATTATCTAAAATTGAGACAGAAGCTATTGTGGAATGGTTTGCTACGTGTTGGAATAAAGCAGGTGGCCCAAGCGTTAAAATGCCTGCCTACTTTAGTTTTCATGATTATGATCCATGCTTTGATTTACATAACAGTAAATGGATTACGGATGGAGACAAATGGTTCGATTAAACGATAGAACTTGATAGGGTTTTGTAGTATGTTCTTTACATGAAGTGGGTATAATTCTATCAATTTAAGATTTTGGTTGTATTCAATGATCTTTTTTGAGTTAACATAACTTCACCTATCAACAGTCAAAGTATGTAGAAGCATAAAAAAAGTCCCTTTATAAGGGACTTTGCTCACACAAATGATCTGTACAACAATGTATCTTTGCTATACAGATCATTTGTATGATAATGTTTTAAAAATAATTGCTGAATAATGAACTTACATAAATGATTTTAAAAGTTCTTGAATGAATGGAAGGATTCCACCTAAAAATTTTAAGATTGCCATTGCGATTGACATGTTATTTCCTCCTTTTTTGTTGGTATTAAGAAGCGCTTTGTCTTTATATCCCTATTATAGTAAGTCTTTCCATTTTTAACAATACTTTTAAATATGCAATATTGCATATTTTGGTAGGATAAACGAAATGTCAAATCTAATAGATTAGATGTGCATATCGTTTGTATGTAGAAGTAGGGGATATGTAACAATGGTGTGCAGAGATAATAAAGTTTTAAAAAAGACGCGAAGTTGCGACACTTTATCTCTTCGATCAAAGAATTCTAAATAAGTTTTGATTCATTTGTTCAAAAAGTTCAAAGGTTTTTATCTCCAAATATCTTACTAGAAAGTTGATTTAAGGAATCTGATTATACGAAGGGGAGAGAAGTGTTTTGTATGGAAAATGTCTTAAATTTTACGAGTTTGGTAATCCTCAAGATGTCTTAAAAGTTGAATATAATAGTATAGAAACGCCCAAAAATAAAGAAATTCTAGTTCGAATGTTAGCAAGACCTATAAATCCATCTGATCTGATTCCAATAAGAGGATCGTACGCACATAGGATTTCTTTACCCGATATACCTGGTTATGAAGGTGTTGGCATTGTCGAAGAGGTAGGTTCTTTCGTTTCCAAAGACCTCATTGGCAAACGAGTTTTACCTTTACGCGGAGAAGGCACTTGGCAAGAGTTTGTTAAAACATCAGCGGACTTTGCAATTGCTATACCTGATTCAATTGCTGATTTTACAGCATCACAAATGTATATAAACCCAGTTACAGCATGGGTGACTTGCACAGAAATCCTACAATTAAAACCGACAGATGTTTTATTAGTGAATGCTTGTGGTTCTGCTATTGGACATCTTTTTGCTCAATTATCGCAGATTTTAGGTTTTCGATTGATTGCAGTTACAAGAAATAATAAATATACAGAAGATTTACTTCATCTTGGTGCTTCTTATGTAATAGATACCTCGACTGTGCCACTTTATGAAACAGTTATGGAATTAACAAATGGAATAGGTGCAGATGCTGCTATTGATTCCATTGGCGGAGTAGACGGAAATGAATTAGCTTTTTGTTTACATCCAAATGGCAACTTTGTAACGATAGGTCTTCTTTCGGGAATACAAGTAAATTGGGCAGAGATTGTAAATAAAGCAAAAGTAAATGCTAATATGTTTCATTTAAGGAATTGGAATGCAAGCGTCACAATAGAAAAATGGCAAGAAACTTTTTATCACTTAATTCGTTTAATAGATGATAAAAAATTAAGTTTGATGAAGGTCGATTCCACATATGAATTAGCAGATGTAAAAAAGGCTATTGCTGCGGTTGAATCTGCAAAAAAAAGCAGAGGGAAAGTACTTTTAACAAGCTATTGATAGGGGAGTAAAGGTTAAAGAGGTGGAGAATGTATACTATATTTTATCGATGGTGCGAAGCGTAGCAGTGCCGAGGTTAGCGAGATGGAACGGAAGCGGTACTGGAATATTATAATTAAAAGATTGGGATTTTACGTAATTATTTGTATGAATATGTAAGACTTTTGTAACTTTTATGAAAGAGATTTGAAAGACTTTTAAGTTAAAATGACTATGATGAACGTACTGATATGGTTTTTAGCATGTCGCTAGCAAAAGAATAAGCAGCAATATGGCATGCACATCAAGTTAAGGTTTTGAAGCTCTAATCGAAAATACTTTCTTTAATACCTCTTTATCAATTTGCGTCTAATTTTTTTGATTATGTGGAGATTTCTTAACTAGATGGTAACTAGTTGCACTAACGGGTCGTGGAAAATGTATACTAAGAAAAAGTTTATAAATGATTTGAATGAAACATGTAATGAAGACTTGGTTTGTTAATTTTTTCTGTTTCAATTTTAGGTGAGAAAAAATTTTTAATAGAATACTAGGTAAAATACGATATTAAAATAACTATAAGTCTTTGTTCTTTGCGGATTCAAAATCCTTTCTCCACTTCCATACAATTTCTTAGTATATGTTTTCTGCGAAATGTTGGTGTGAAATATTCAGTAACTAAAACGTGTCTTTTATGATTGGATCATGACAACTAAAGATATGAAGGATATATTTGGAGAACTTCAAAATATGCACAAAAAAAGAAAGAGCATATTTTGAAACATGCTCTTACGTTCTTTATACAAATGATTTATTCCTCAGGATACCGTTCTTTCACAAGTTCTTCGATGTTATTACTTTTTTTGACTTCTTCTGATGATAACCAGGCTTTATATCTTGTTCCATCTTTATTGGTTAAACATATGGTAAATTCTTTATTATATAGTTCCTCTTTAAGGATCGTGGCCACCTTTGTTAGATCCTCAATTAAAGGGGGATCGTTTTTAAATTCCGTACTATTAATAACTAAATTCACGTCATACTTCGGACACTCCCCATCTTTCGGATGTGAACAAGTAATACCTTTAAATACAAAACGGTCGTTTTGTACTTCTTTTAATCTGTCTACTACTTTTGTTTGCGTTTGAATCAAATATGTCCAATAACCGTCTAAAGTATTTTTCATTGTTAGTAGCAGTTCTTCTTTCGTTATAACGTTTTGTACATTATTGAAAGGGAGACCCATAGATTCATCGTTATGATCTTTAATTGCAAGTTCTGTTATCTTTTTATTACTCTTTTGAATGAGTTGGAATAGAGCATATAAACGATCTAATTCTGCTGATTCAAATTGACTATAATCCATCTTGTTACTCATTTTTAAAGTTAATAACAACTCATCAGTTGGTTTTTCTTCCCTATAATCAACTATATACTGAAGTACATTTTCTTTTTCAAATTCCTCGTAGCCTAACTTTTTCATTTCTTTTAAAATTGGTTTAAATTTCTTGTATTCCTCATATGTATTTTTTCCATATTGGTATTCATCACCTTTTATTGTTGAATAGAAGATGCCATCTACCTCTACTCGAAATTGCATATTTTTGTTGTTTTTTTCTTGAACAGTATGGTATGTATGTCCCATATTCCCTTCATGTATAGCGCCCCAATCTGTTACAACAACATCGATGCCATGTTTTTTCTTTATATATTTTTTTACTTGATCTTCATTTTCATAATTACAACCACTCAAAAATAAGAAACATACTACTAACAACATTACATTTTTCATTCTCTTCATATAACCTCTTCCTTATGTAACAAATTTATCATTTTCGTTCATATATAGTTCTGCTCACAAAAAAGGTAATAGAACAAATAGCAGTCAGCACCATATATAGCAGCGTCTCAATAGTAAAGGCGTCCGCTATATTTACTCCTAGTAAAATCTCAAATATAAATACAATTCCTGTGCCTAGAATGATATATAGTATGAAAGAAATGCTAAAATGTATTTTATTCGGTAAAATGATATATCTAAATAATAACTCCCCAAGAGCACACCCAAGTAAAACGATAGGGGCTCCAATATATAACACAACAACTGTCATTTGCATTGCATTCTTAATAATAGTAAAATAACCGGCTTCTCCAAAAGTCTCCTGAGTATGGTACAGTTGAAGTATATTCATTGAAATTAATAGACTTAATACGCTATATACGAAAGATATTAAAAATTTCTTCAATAATAATCACCTCTCCTACAAGAAATCACAATGTGCGATCCAATCATTTGTTTTCACATTTTTAGCAAAGTAAATTCCACCGCCATGAATAATTCCAAAGTGTGCTTTTGGATCTTCTGTTATTTGAAACACAAATTCATAATCCGCGGGCCATCGGATACCTAATTGTGCAAAGCTAGCATAACCGCCTAATTTGTGTTTGTAACGATTCTCTTCAAAAATATCATCGTAGTATTCTATTCCGGTCGTGTCTTCAAGTTCTATAATTTTATCTTCGATTGTGTGCGGAAAATCATCTGTATCCCATAGCGGAAACTCATCGCTTACTAGTTTTGGTATTAACGGAAAAGGCTTTAGATTTTGAAACGTAAGTAACATTTCATTCGGTACTAATTTCTCTAAAGAATCATATTCTCTAATACAAAAATTTCCTGATAGGTTGGATAAATCTTTAGTAAAGTTTGGAGAAAGAAATACGGCTATAGCTTTTCTATCTTTTAATGCTTCTGGAACGAAAGGGAGCTGAGTTAAATTCATCATCATGATTGCATACATTTTGTCTTCATAACGGTCGAGTGGGTAAGTTTCATTTGGTAATGAATAGGTGATCTTTCCAATCCAACTTTCATTGATAGATAAATCGGGTCTCTTTCCGCCTGTTTGAAATATAGTTGCTTTTTTTCTTAGGATATTCTTTATTTTGTCTATTCCCAATGTGTTGCTCCTCCTAACAATATTAGTGTAAAGATCATGATTAGTCCTAAACGATATTTTTTCAATCATTATCCCCTCATTAATGATATTCTATATTTAGAATATATCAAACTTTCTGGTGGTACTGTCGATAAAACGTGGATATTATTCGCTAAGGTATTTTGGGAGAGATACGCTTATAAAGAAAAGACACAATTTTAGGTGTTTCTTTGTGGTTTTATAATTCATTTAAGTGAATATAAAAGAACACCAGGTATAGAGAGCCTACCTAGTGTTCTTACTGCAACATTTTCTATTGTCTTTTTTACAATACATTCAATTGGTTTTCTGATTATTTCTCTCATATCTCACCATACAAACCACGCTAATAATAAGTATAATAAGAGGGATTCCTTGAATCATAAAGAATCCAATGAAAAATTCGGTAAGGCCGCTTCCAGGAGCATCTGTTGCCATTCCACCAATAAATAGAGAACCAGGAAGCACACAAATATTCAATATTAAACTAGCACAAATAAAAAGTGCTCTCCAAAACATGAAAATAATCCCCCTTGTAAATACATTTCATTACTGATTTGGATACGTCTCTTCTAAAAAACTGACAGATTGTTTGATTAGTGCTTTTAGAACAGTAATATCAATGTCTTCTACTTTATTAATGTATACACATGATTTTCCCGACGTGTATTTTCCGAAGTTTTTCAATAGTTCTTCTCGCTTAGGATCACCAGTGGCAAAATATAAACTAATTTTGGCTTTTCTAGGGGAAAAGCTAACTAACGGGGCATCACCTTCATGACCTGATTTATATTTGTAATGATATGTACCAAATCCGATAATGCTCGGTCCCCACATCTTTGCTGTATATCCTGTTGTTTCAGTAAATATATCTAATAATTGATAGGCACTTTCTCGTTTTTTAAGGCTTTCAACACTTTCGATAAACTCAATTACACTATTGTTCGTTTCTGTTGTTTTGAGTTTGTACATAGTAAAGACACTCCTTTTTAGATATCAGTTTCGTCATATAGATAATTATAATATAGGGCCACTATATATGTTCATCAAGTTAGGAAAAAAATACCTGATAGTCAACTCGCTTTAGTCGGAAACTATCATTGTAAACGCACCAATTATAGCAAACAACTTTTTAAGTTTTTCCATTTTTAGGAACAAGTAATTTCTTAAGTTGATGGGCATACGGCTGTACCCCTGTTAGAAAAAGATGAATAGGAATATAGGATACATAGAATAAGGGAATGCAGTACAAATCAATGTACAAGCACTTCCTTATTCTATATATGTTTACCTTCTAACTATAATTTTAAAGAAATGTTAGATTATGTATTTTGTCCTTGGTATATTTAAAGGGTAATTGGGTATTAAGATTAATTAATAGAGGTGTTTGCGTGGAATTATTTGAGTATTATAAAAAAAAGGGGCGTTTTAAGTGTTTGATTGGAATAGGTGTTTTTCTTTTTGGATTATATTGTCTGTATAATAGTTGGGGTGATGTTAATTGGGGAGAAATAATATTTATTGTTATAGTTTCGTTTGTTGTTTTTGGAATTGGATATTGGCAATTAAGAAAAGGGAATTTATTAAAAGAGAATATAGTTAAAAATGATTTTAAGTTTTGGGATATTGATACTTATGTTTTATTGGAATTACCCGAAAGTAATAAACATTTCGGTTTATATAATCCCGATGGAGCGTATATAGCAGGAACAAATATAATTTCAGCTGATATAATTTCTTCAAAATTACCTTTTTTAAAAAACAAGCAAGTTATTGGATTGGAAGCAAGTAATGGGGAAATTCTTGCGTATTTCCATAGTGAAGTTGAAAATTATGATTGGGTTATTTATGACTCGAATTATAATTGTGTAGGTATGTTTAAAGAAAGTATTATACAAGGATTTGGAATGGTACGTGGTTCTTTAATGAATGAAAAAGAGATTAAACTTTGTGAGGTAGAAGTTGAATTTGATTTTTTTGAAACGTCTTTTCGTGCAATAGATGATCGTACATTAATAAGCTGTAAAAGAGGATATATGCCTTTAGAATGGAATGAAAGATTTGGATTAAATGCACCTATTATTAAATTTGGGAATAATATTTCTAACACTGAAAAGATATTTGGTTTAGGGGTTCTTTTCTATATTTTAGAAACAATTAAAGCAAGAAAAAGTAGAATTTTTAATGATTAGAATTAAATATTCATATTTTAATATTTAATAGAAAGATAAAGTGTTCTATTTATATCTCTTGTGCAATTGAAACATTGCGGAATAATGGCATTCATATTCCAAAGGAATATATTCAACACATCTCTCCATTAGGCTGGGAGCATATTGCACTTACTGGTGATTATATTTGGAATTTAAATCAAAAAGTAGATTTTGAAAACTTACGTCCATTACGAAAAAATAGAATAAAGAAGAAATAGGGTGTTTTTGCCCAAATCCCCGAAATGGGGGGAGAGAAAAAATCTATGTCCAATCAATTAGTAAATTTACCAAGAAAAAATGCGCTACTTATAAAAATGAGGTCATTTTATTTATTACAAAAAGATAGAAAGGGGGTCTATTTTTTACGAACAAAACGTGGGAGTTATGTGTAATTCATTTTGAAAGGAGAATAAAGCTTATGGCGACAATTTTGAATTTTTGGTCTTTTGTTTTTTCGTTATTTTGTGTACTAATGTTCTATATATTCTCTTTTACACCTTTACATAAAGTTTTCTTGAATTTGACTGGAATAAATCCAATTTATATGACATTTTATTTAACTTTATTTGCTTTTTTAATTAGTGTAATGGGGCTAGGAGGCATAAAAAACCGAAAATCTACTTTAAGGAGTACTTTGGCTATATTAATTAGTGTAGGGCTATTAATGATTCTTACCTTTATAATTTTTATAGGGACATTTTTTGAAAGTACTTAAGAGGGGTCACCATACATACCCATAAAGAAGAAATATGTAAAAATATTCCTTAACGTACAATTTTCTTTTTTTGGTCGTGTGATCCCTAGTACTTCATATAATTCATTCTCTGTAAGGAATAAGACACTATGTTTAACTGCGTTTTAAAGATTTTATATGTAACTTTCTGCTATATCAATATCTTTTGTCATTTCTAACTCTGGAAATTTTGCATCTAATTTTCTTAAACACTTAATAAATTCTTTACTTTGTATAACTTCTGTTATATCTTCAAAAACTTCACTTATCCAATATAAATTTTCTTTACTACAATTTTCTAAATACCTTATAGTATTTTCCTCATTTTCTGAGAGTACTTCTACTATTTCATCCCAACTTTTTTGTATTCCATAATCATCATTTAAGTCTAATTTTTTTCTTTTATCTAATATAGCTTCCATTTTATTTTCTATATTCATATTAATCCTCCAAACTCTATCTATGGTTGTTGAGTAGCATCCGGAAAAATAGTCCCTATCTCCCCGTCTGTTTTTATAACTCCAACCCTAACCCCATTATATTCTCCGAAAATAGTCACACCATTTTCCGCACTTGCGAATTCAGTTAATTCAGCAACCTTAGTCCCTGCCGCTCTCCCGCTTCCTCTCAGAAAGGCGTCCGATAGATTATTAAGCAGATTGAAATTCCCATACGCTTTTTCATCAACTTCACGGAATGTTTTTGCAGATTTCTTTAATTCGAGTTCAGTATGATGTAAATGCTTGACTAAATCGTCCATACTCCTCTTTTTTGAGAAAAATTCATCGAAAAATCGTTGATGCGCTATCCCTTCCCAAGACATCTGCAATTCGAATGTAACTTGTAAAAGTTCTCGAATTACTCTTTCCATGGCTTCTCTATTTCGTGATATGGAATCCGCAGCTGCTTCTAATTTATCTGGATCAACGCGTACTTGTCCCAATGTCATTCATTCTCCTTTCCTCTTTATGTATAAAATTACCAATATAAGTATAACAAATTATAGAGTTAGTACGGAAACAATTCGTAAATGTATACCTTTACAGATATATAGAATACTATAAAAAACCACGTCTATAAATGTCCTTTTCTCATTTTACAGACATCTTTTTATTCCATATACCTTTGCAGACATAATTGGTATAATTACCAATGAGGTGTAGCAAATGAAACATAAAAAATTTGGATATGTACGAGTTTCAAGTAAAGATCAAAACGAAGAACGACAAATTCAGAATATGAAGAATTTAGGGATAGAAGATCGGGATATTTTCATAGATAAAGAATCTGGGAAAAATATGGAGCGAGAGAATTACCAAATGTTAAAGCGTCTTGTTCGTACAGGAGATACCATTGTGTTTGACTCCCTAACAAGGCTTGGTAGAAATATGAATGATACTTTAGAAGAATTTAGGTACTATGAAAGGCATAGGGTAAATTTACAATTTATAAAGGAACCTTATATTAACGTCAATTACACTGGAGAAAGTACAAATGATGTCATTCAGAGCGCAATTCAAAAAGCAACTCTTACAATATTATCAGCCTTTGCAGAAAAAGAACGAATTGATATTAAACAACGTCAAGCTGAAGGAATTGCCCTTGCCAGAAAACAAGGTAAACGTTTAGGGCGTCCACCTGTTGAAATAACCGAAGAATTTACGGATGCTTACAAGGAATGGAAATCCGGTTCGATTACAGCAGTAGGAGCCATGAAAAAGTATGGCATCAAACGTTCTTCTTTTTATAAGCTTGCTAAACAGTATGAAGAAAAAATAAAATAAACCACGCTAAGGATTTTTGAGTCGTTTTAGCACTAATTTAAATTGTGTTGCATCGAAATACTCTTACCGGGACAAAGTTTACATCATTTTATGCTGAAATTTGCTTAACGTGGGGTTTTCCAAAATGCTGGCGGTACACCTATACAAAGAAAACGCAAGGAAACGGAGTTCTAAGATTATAATGGAGTACTTACTAAGCTATGACTCCATTTGAAATGTTTAGCACATCAATAGGGAATTTCAGATTTCCTATTGTAATTTCTATTTACCTTTTAATTAGATTTGAGAAGAGAATCGACACTTTGACAACTGCAATTAGGCTGTTTTTGCTCAATTAACGAATTAAAGCAAGTTGCAGACAAGAAAAAAAGCATCGGATACATTTTGACCGATGCTCTTCCTTTATAATTATTAAGGTCCAAAAACTAAAGTTGCCACAACATTATAAACAATTGGTACTAAGAACATTACAATATTAAAAATAATACCCCATAAAGACAATTTATCTTTGTTCATGCTATATCCAACAAAACCTATAATTGCTCCAATTGGCGCTAATATTAGTGGCATTACTATTGGTAATCCTTGAAGTTTATCTAGTGGAACTATACCAGTTAAAAAATTAATTACAAGTGCAGCTAAAACAACTGCAAACACACTTGAAATCCCCCCCAATACACTACTTTTTACTTCTACGTTGCTGTTTGCCATTTTAAATCCCCCAATACACTATTCAAAATACAAAAAATATAACTTCATACCATAATAAATTATGATATTTAAGAATACCACTGTTACTAATGCGTACACTGGATTAAATGTCTCAAATCCAAACACACCATAAAAAAATAATAATGTTAAAAAACCTATATTCGACCAACATGGGGTATCGTCTCATCGCCATCAACTTAAGAAATACATTCTTCCCCAAAACGAAAAAAATGAACTAAATTCCCATGGGGTAATGACGACAAAACGGGGATTTTATACGCCCAGGATATGCAGGATTTCATGCAGGCTACGAAAACGGTTTGAACTGCAAAATGCTGTCGTGACGGGGATGTATGAAATCCTGCATACAGCGGAGGGAACAGAAAGCTGTCAAACTATTGGTATGAATGGATTCCTGAGATCTGATTACCGCTGATAATGAGACGTTATGTTAACCGAGCGTGAATACTATATACATCCGAAAATCCGAACAAATTGTTATTCTTGAATGGTACAATTAGGAAAAGGGGGAGAAAAAATGAACTGGTTAGTGTTAAGAGATTCAAAAACAATGTCAGGTTTCGTAATTGCAATATTACTTGCAATACTATCAGTTGTTTTCGCTGTAAAAGGAAGTGACTATTGGATAGTCCTTGTTATATTTGCAACCGTTCTAACGTTCCTTAGCGTAAATAGAGCAGACAAGATTTACAAATCAAGAGGATAAAACAGTAACCCTCTCTGAACAAGAGGTTTTTTCAATAACTTCCAATAACGATAATTATGTAAATGAGCTGTCCATATGGGCAGCTCATTGTATTTTTTGCTTAGCGTGGTTTTTTTCCAAAATGCTGGTACTAGGACTTTTTTGAACTAACTTTAGATACTAAGTTATGACATCTATTTATCTATTGGTAATACAACATTCTAAAAACAGAGTCAAAACTTTTAAGTTATGAAACTGTTTATAAAAATCCTTAATGTTTATTGGTGAATAATGTATTGTTATGACCTGGTTTTACAGGTTCTGGTGCAAAAACTTCAAGATAATTGCAAGTAATCTCTAAATCTTGGACATACTGATACTATTACTCTAAAAAAGGTGCGTGATCAGTATGGAAAATCGAAATTTATTCAAGTGGAAACATTATCATCATGATATTATTTTGCAAACAGTAAGATGGTACCTACGGTACAACTTGAGCTTTCGTGATTTGGTGGAAATGATGGCGGAACGGGGCATAATCGTTGCTCATACAACGATTATGCGTTGGGTTCATCAGTATGGTCCTGAATTAGACAAAAGAATCCGTCGTCATCTCAAGCAAACTAATGACTCGTGGAGAGTCGATGAAACATATATCAAAGTAAAAAGTCAATGGATGTACCTGTATCGTGCTGTCGATTCGAAAGGAAGTACCATCGATTTTTACCTAAGCAAAGCAAGAAACCACAAGGCTGCAAAGCGATTCTTCAAGAAAGCTTTGCAGTCTTTTCATGTTTCTGAGCCTCGTGTCGTGACAGTGGATAAGAATCCAGCTTATCCTATAGCAGTTGAAGAATTGAGAAAAGAAAAAAAGATGCCATTAGGCATTCAACTAAGGCAAGTGAAGTATCTCAATAACATAGTGGAACAAGATCATCGGTTTATTAAAAAGCGAGTTCGTTCGATGTTAGGATTGAAATCCTTTCGCACAGCTACATACATTATTTTTGGAATAGAAGCTATGCATATGGTAAAAAAAGGCAACTTATTTTACTGGACAAGTCTGTCCAAAATCAAGTGAATTTCATCCATCAACTATTTGGAATTGCTACTTAAGACTAGATTCCACTAGGCAACTTTTTGCCTCTTTATATCTTTCCTAAGTATTTGCACCAGAACCCTTTTTGTTAACAAAGTTTCAAAAATAAACTTTTTATAAAGGTTTCCTTTGAATATGATTATTTATTTCGAACATATAATTATAATTATTGTATTTCGAGGGTTTCCTTATTAACCTTAGCTATATATTTTACAAAATCAATGATGGGATATTTTATAAGTGAACGGTGCTGCGTAAAACGAATCCCTGATTTCTCCATTTTTAAAATGAGTTGTTCAATTTCTAACTCTTTTTGTTGTATCCTATTATAATTTTGGTATACAATGTTTTTCCATTGATAGGAGGAACCGTGAAAGTAACTTTCTCCTTTTACCCTGTGACTAAATATTATTTCTATTTTTTCTCTACGATGTTTTTCCTTCATATGTGCTTCCGTTGACTGCATGTTTATCGCCTCTTCCCTTTGTGCACGGTCTAACCGTGTAAATAACCCCATCATAGCCAATGTACAGTGATTTTGTTGGGAATTGTCGTTTAAGGATATCTCATCAAGTGTATATATTTTTCAAGCGCTTAATCTAACAGCTTGGATTTTACATCTAAATAAGTTGTTAGTGTGTATAAAATACCATTACTCTTTTCAGTTTTTGCTACCAATAACAAAATTAGAAAGTAGTGAAAATGCAGGAAAGATTAAATGTTTATTAATCTTTATTATAAAACGATTCTTTATGGGCATGCACCTTTTTACAATCACCAAGATTTACAACATGACGAGTACCTTCATCCATGAATTTTATTCTCTATTTACTGATGATCGTTTTTTATCTAGGCTAAGCAACATACCGTATGCCTCAGAACCCCTTTTATATAAAAGGACAATATATGTAACGGTTCCCCTTTTGATTTGAAAAAATCATATAAAAATATAGGGCTCTTAAAGAGTTTTGTTACAAATTTGTTATGTTTGACTTAAAAAAGGAAAGTAATATTCATTTGTAGAAAATTTTTAAGGGTAAAAATAGGATGAATATCCATGGTAAGAAGAGGGGGCACTTATATGCTAACAAATGATTTAGATTTCCGATTAGAACCACGTTTAAAAGAACTGTATGAACAACACAAAATAAGAGCGCAGAAGATAGACTGGGGGTATCATGAGTTTTTACCATGGGATAAGGGAATGGACTTTAAAAGAATTCCTTGGGATGAAAGTCAAGTTACTCTTCCTTCTGGTGTAATTACGGCCATTGAAACAGCTTTATTAACAGAAGTGAATTTACCCTGGTTTACAACGTATTTATCTGCGACTTTTAAAGGTTCTCTTTCTGTTATTACAGACTTTATTCATACTTGGACCTCAGAAGAGGATCAACATTCGAATTTATTGGAGACATATTTACTACTCACTCGAAGTGTGAACCCTAAACGTATACATGAATTAAGAAAGTCAGTCGTTGAGGATGGATTTGAGCCTGATTTTCATACACCAATCGAAGCCATGACGTATACGACGCTACAAGAACTTGCAACGATGGTGTTTTATAATAATGTAGCTAAGGTTGCAAGTAAGCATGATCCAGATCTTGCTACATTATTACGCCGTCTTGCCAAAGATGAAACTCTTCATTATGCGTTTTATCGAGACCTCATTCGAACACATTTGGAATTAGAACCTAATTATTGCTATCATATTGCCAATGTGATTAGGAATTTTAAAATGCCAGGTGCTGTCATGCCAGATTTTGAAAATAGAATGGCTGTAATTGCAAAAGAAGCGAACTATGGACCACTACAATATTTTGATCAAGTACTTGATGTAGTGATTAATTATTGGGGGTTAAAAGACTTACGACCAATTGCACCTTTAGCTGAAAAAGCAAGAATTGAGATTTTGGAGTACCACACAAGATTGAAAAAAATACGAGATAGATTGGGTCGTTTTCTAGGGGAAACTGATCTACGTTAAAGAGTAAAGGTTTCAGAATATACACGGGGAAATTCACCTTCCCCTTATTGGAAATCTGACACACTCCCTATTGTTTTGTTGCTGTTTTTATTAAATTTAAATTTTAAAGAAAAAGTGGTTGACGATAAAAATAATTTTATGATATTATAAAATATTTGATAAAAAATCATATGTGTGTTAAGGTTAAGAAGGTTACCATATATGGAGGTGGATTATATGTTTCAGATTGGCGATAACATTGTTTATCCAATGCACGGAGCAGGTATAATTGAAGCCATAGAAGAAAAAGAATTCTCAGGGGAAAAACAACAGTATTATGTGATAAAAATGTCAAACAGTAATATGCAAGTCATGATTCCTATGGGTAAAATATCAAGTTCGGGTATACGCCCAGTTACTGATATAATTGCATTAAAACACATTATACACATTTTTCAGCATGGAGAAACAGATAAATTATTGCCGTGGAAACAAAGGTATAAAGTGAACACGGATAAAATAAAAACGGGTGAAATACAAGAAGGTGCTGAAGTTGTACGTGATTTAATGCGTATAAATAAAGAAAAGGCACTTAATACAAGCGAAAAAAAAATGTTGGATAACGCACATGAATTTTTGATTAGTGAACTAGGATTAATTAAAGGGATCACTGAAAATCAAATAAAAGGTTTCTGTTAAGATTCATTATAGATAATGTATTACATCCCCCGAAAATATCCTCAATTTTTCGGGAATATGATGATTATTAAAAGTAAATCATTTCAAAGACATTCAACTTCTTCAACTCACTTTTAGAGTAGGAACCTCTTTTGTTATTACTTCAATCTTATCCATTTTTATTTTTAAATTTCTTTTTTGAACGTTCGAAATTTCATCAAATAACTCGATTAAATAGTCACTTGATTTTTGCAATCCTGATTCACACTGGCACGGACAAGGAGCCGTAAGGATGAAAGAGAGGTAGGGCTTTCATTGTTTTAGGTAATATACTATCTAAGTCATTATTTCTAGAAGAAAAAACAATCAATCTCACCACTATCTTTAAGAGTTCCTTACATCTACTCAGACAGTGAATAGTAATTGTTTATCTTCTTTACGTAAAATTGATAAACGAACTGGTAACACCATATGGTCAACTACAAAAAATGGTTTCCAGACCAGGTAACCATTTTTAATTTAATTTACATACCAATAGTAAATTAAGCAGTAAGAAGGAGTGCACACATGAAAAAAATGTTAACAAAAGAATTAAGTAATGAATTAAAGAAGCGAGAAGGGATCATTTCTATTACAGTTGAGCCTTATGAAAAAATCGAAGTTGGTGGAATTCGTGTAGAGGGACCAGCTGTTATTCTAATTAATCAAGAATAGCTAAAAATAGTTGAATGAACGAAGAAAAGGATCAGCCTTTACGAGAAGGGAAGATCCTTTTTGTTTGCTGCAGCTAATATGGGATATACATAACTTTCATCTGATGTGTTGGGGGTAAAAGGAAGGAGAGGGTCGGGATTATCATGGTGGAAAGTTTAATATTGGTAGGATTTCTTTTTACGTTATATAAATTAGTTGATGAAAAAAACTAATTATTTAAAACGATATATTCTTTCCTTTAATTTGATTTATAACAGATTGGTTTCATAGACGACCAAATAAAAACACAGGGTTTTATCTCTGTGTTTCTTCAAATATTCGTTTTTGGATATATGCTTGAGCATGGATAATTTCTTTCTGAAGTTCTTTTAATTCTTTCGTAGAGCCTGATTCAATCCTCATGTACGTAGTAACTAGACTAATCATCATATCCATCTTCTCTACTATATTTTGAATGACCTGTTCAGATTGCTCTTTTTTAGGGTGTTGTATTGCTATTAATACATTTTCTATATAATTGTTCTTTCTTTGCTGGATATCATAAATAAACTGTTTCGTGTTTGAGTTCATTTCTTTTCCCTCCGTTTTGGATATATTTCCATTCTATCATATTTGAATAGAAATATTGGATTCCCCTAAATTCACATCTGTCTCGCACATCTCCTCAAATATACAAACTAATTCCTTAACGTACAATTTTCTTTTTTTGATATGGTGACCCCTATTAGTGGCTAATTACCATAAGGACTTATTTTGAAATTTGCTATTTTTTAGAAAGTATGTTAATTTAAGAAAGACCTATTTTTGTTCGGTTTGAGATTAAGAATAAATTTTGTTTTTCGTCTAAGGTATTTGAGCAAAGGTAGTAACATATGTGTGGGTATCCACACTAGGAGGCAACAATTATGGAACAAGGTAAAGTAAAATGGTTTAATGCAGACAAAGGTTTTGGATTCATCGAGCGTGAAGATGGAGAAGACGTATTCGTACATTTCTCAGCTATCCAAATCGACGGTTACAAATCTTTAGACGAAGGACAAAGTGTAACGTTTGAAGTAGAACAAGGACAACGTGGCCTACAAGCTACTAATGTTCAAAAAGCTTAATATTAGTTCATGAAAGACCCTCTTGTAGGGTCTTTTTTAAATTTTGTTATAGGGGTCCCACCCCATCGCTATCAAGCTAAGCTCACACAGCGTCAATTATAGTGGAGGTTGTTTCTTTTTTCTAAAGGGTACGTGTAGGAAATTTAAAGATTTGCATAAGAAATAAACCCTAATAGGTTTCATTTTTTTGTGAATTAAGCCACTTGACTGTCCGACATGGTACAATTATAAACGACACCTAATATATCAAAGACTGTTTTTTTCTCGTACCGATGAGATTTTCGCCCATTTTGCTGTAGGAGGTTGAACAGGCGAATTAGAATCTTTGATAGCTCTTGGGTGTCTTTTTCTATAGCTTGGAAAAAAAGAAGAAAGTAATCTTTAATCATATATATGGCCTTATATTCACTCAGTTCTCGTTTCTTTTTCATAAGAAGTAATTGCCGCATTTGAAACATGGTAGAAGAACAGAGTAGAATGGCAATCAATTGCCCATACAAATGGCATTCCAATCGTTCTCGTTTTATCTTTTTACAATGATGAATACGAAAGAATGATTTCCACGTTTTAAATAAAATCTCGATTTGCCAACGTAAAGAATACCAATCATGTACTTGTCCCATTGGGACAATATCTATAGGAGTATTTGTCATATATACATTGATACCGCTAAGTCGTTTACTACGAGCAGAATACTTCGTTCCTTTCTTTTTTTCTCTTACAGCCTGATCTTGTAATCGTTTTTGTTGTTGTTCTTGTGTTAGTCGATGAACAATCACACGAGTTGGGATTTTATCAGTCATTCCTACATAAGCATCGGATATTTCACATGTTTGTCCTGGCTGAAGAGAATTCATTAAGACCTCCATATCTATTTGTATATACTCTGTACCTTTCTTGATTCTTCCATCTTGAAAATAATCAGGATTGGGATTTTTTTGATAAATACGTGTATTCGATTTGATACGAGAGATATAGTAAGCCTTTTTATTGTGTATATGTTGTAGATCTTTCAAATGAAAATAACCTAAGTCTCGAATACATAAATCATTCGCTGTCACTGTCGGAACACATAAAGAACCGTAGGTTCGATCATGTTGTTTACCTGGACCGGTATGAATATGAAGGAACTGTCCACTTAATAAATCATACTCAAGCTGAATCTTTACTCCCGCTGTATGGCTGCATCCTCCTGCACCTGGATAAACGAATGAAAAAGGATCTGGAAGTTGAAATGCAGTTGAATCTAAAATACGAATACGCTTGAAAACAGAAGTATATGGAGAAGAAATCGGCATAGATGAGGTCAGTTTTTGGTTTAGTAGTTCAGCTAATAGGTGTTGTAAAAATTGAACAGCTGCTTGATTAAATCGTTGATTCAATCCCTCAGGGCTGATGAGCACTTCTGTTGGTGCTTCCAAACAGCTAGATAATTGAGTTAAAGAAGTCGTAGCGATACTTTGACTCATCCATACACATAAAGCGACTAAATCTTTTGC
The DNA here is from genome assembly GCF_900112415.1 of Bacillus sp. 491mf. Classification (GTDB taxonomy): domain Bacteria; phylum Bacillota; class Bacilli; order Bacillales; family Bacillaceae_G; genus Bacillus_A. Next base: position 87,006 of record NZ_FOLV01000010.1, on the reverse strand, counting down.
TTGGTATTTACTGGTTCGTTGCACGAAACCAACATCTCTAGCTAGATCTCGTAAGATATTTGGAGATAAAAAGCTTTGAATCTCTTGAGCAAATAGTTGTAATTCATCAGATACAGAAATAGCCATACAAAAACGCCATCCTTTCCTATGATTCTACAGAAAGAATAGCGTATTTTTTCATTTTAGGGGGTGTTTTCTAAATTACTTCCTAACAAAGATAGGATCAAGATAAAATTAATTATTAAAGATCTATTATAATTTCCTACTAATATAACACGACTAATTTATTACTTTAGAAAACAAAATTAATTCGTTATTAAACTAAAAGACTCTGTTCAGTCTAATTTTATTTTCAACAAAATCAACTAAATTAGGGTATGTTGACGTATAGGCAAATCCTTGAGGTGGCGTAAATGAAAAATCAGACTTCAATTCTTTTAATTCAATCGGAATTTCAAGTTGAAACAAGCGCTCTATGTAGAAAGCATATTTTCCATTTTCGCCATTGTTAAATCGGTCATCACCATCAGCAAGTTCTTCAACCTTATTAGGATACTCAATCGGTAGACTAACGTCTGCAATATATTTTAGTGCTGATGTTGGGGATGATTCATAAATCCAAAAACGCTTTATTTGATTTTTAGGTTTATAATTTCTAAATTCATTTAGCTTTTTTCTTTCTTTTATTTTTTTACAATATACTGGTTTAATACTAATAAAGATTTCATTTTGCAACTTGTTCCCTTCTTTCTAATGTTTTACTATACTCTTCAAACTTTTTGATGAAATAATACACTGTATAATGTCTAAATAACTCTTTTGGATTCGATATCCAATTATCAGTAATATCGCTAATTACTGACAAAGATTCTATGCTCATACTTTTTTTAAACTCACTATAATCTATCAAATATTTTGGTAAATATCTATATGCATTTTGCTTAGAAATAGCTATACAAAAACGCCATCCTTCCCTATGATTCTACAGAAAGAATAGCATATTTTTCATTTTAGGGGGTGGTTTGTTTTATTAGCTTGATAGTGATGGGGTTCCACCAACAAAACGCGAATTTCGTACGCTAAGGAAATACAACATATAAAAAATCCTAATTTCAAGCTACAATAACGAGAAATTAGGATTTAATTATTTCATAAAAGCAAAGATTATGTATTATGGGTTTACCAACTTAGTAATTGTATTTATTTCTCCCAATTCACTAAGTCTTTGTACTAGGATGTTTTCTGTATCCTCACTTAATACCAATTGTTCAGATGAAAACGGTGCTAGTTGTAAGCTCTCACCAATCATAACTGAATACATAGCATGTTGAAACATTGTAATATCATTCGCATCATTACCAAATGCTATATATTCTTTTTCTCCCACACCCAATTGTTGCAATCCACTCCACTTATCTATTCCATTTGGACTTATGTCTAAAATTCCTTCATTTCCATGAGAGTGAACCACAACATTCATATTGCTAAGCCGTTCTTCAATTGCTTCCATATTGTTTGAAGTAAGCACTAAAATTTTTATGATTGCCTGTAATTTATCCAATTTAACGTTTTTCGCACGTCCTTCTGGATCAAGATTATTCAAAATTGGATGTGTAGCCGGCCCTGTATAGGCATAATCCCACTCACCATCTATTAAATAAGAAGCATTATAAGTTCTAAGTAACTGAACAATATTTGCAAGCGTTTCTTCATCAAAACTAATCGTTGATATTATTTTTCCTTTATTTGCAATCATTGATCCATTTCCCCCAATCATTGGGTATTGATGAAAACGCTCATGTAAGACGGGGAGTAAATCACGTATTGGCCTAGCTGAAGCAAAAATGACTTCGTGTCCTTGATCTACTAGACTTTCTAATGATACTAGTAGTCTTTCAGAAATAGGCTGACCTTTAAAACAAATTGTCCCATCTAAATCAAATACAAACTTCATTCTATGCCACTCCTAAAATTTTTTATTGTTCTTATCATATCAGTTTATTTTATAATAAAAAGGACATATGTCCCAAAAGGAGAATTATATGAAATTTGTTCATAACTTGAAGCTACTCGAAACAAAATTACAAGAATATCATATTGAAGAAATGTTTGCCCGAGAAAAACAACTCCCATTTACACTACAACAATATGGACAAGATGAAATTGTTTTACTTGAAGGAACTGAACTAGAATCATTATTATTTTTAGTGGAAGGGAAAATGAAAGTAACATCAAGTGTTGAAACTGGAAAATCACTTTTACTACGATTTATCCAACCTTTTTCCATTATTGGTGATATTGAATTAATTCGAAATGTTCCCGTTCAATCACAAGTTAAAGCAGTTAATAACTGTTTATTAATTGGACTGCATTTTGATTATATAAAACAACATGAAATGAATAATCCGAAGTTTTTACACACACTTTTAGAACATGTAAGCTATAAGCTTCAAACTTGTACAACAGCTTCTCGCGTAAATTTATTAGCATCTGTGGAAAACAAGTTTGCAAGCTATCTTATGTCCACAATAGCACCCGAACCAGATAACATCTTTGGAATAGAGCTAAAGGCTTCAAATATAAAAGAGATTGCGGATTTACTTGGCACGACATATCGACATCTAAATCGAGTTATTCATTCGTTATCCGAAAAGAGAATCATTGAAAGAAATAAAAATTCTATTCGTATATTGAATTGGAGCGATTTAGAAGAAATGTCCAATGGAATCCGATATAAGTAACTCTTAAAATTCGTTAATTCTCCACTTCTGATATGGTGCCCTAAAGTTGATGTGAGTTTTATGAAGTTACTGTTCCAAAAACGACCGTTTATGGGACTTTACTTATTTCTACCTAAATAAAGAAAAATACTATTCAAGTTCAGTTTCAAAAATCATTACCAAAAATAAAAGCTCCTAACATATTAGTCATATATAATATGTTAGGAGCTTGATATTTTAAGTGTTTTTTTGGATTTAGGTCTTGATAATATAGGCTAAGACGGTTTCTAACAATGAAATCTCATCTTTGCTACTGTAAAAAAACAACTAGTCCCCCCTCAGGAGGTGCTAGTTGACGTAAAATTCGAAGTTGGAAGTGAAAATTATCTTTTTTGATAGATACAAGAAATTAAGAACTGATCTTTACTCAAGAAAAGCACTTGTTAATTCAATAACCATCTCACATAATTTTTTTCAATAACCTTACCATAAATGGTGTTTTTAATGTCTCTTTTATTAGTGAATTTTTGTGTTTCATAAAATTATTGATCTGTTTTTTTCTATTTGGAACCATTAACAAAGGTAATCTACTAGGATTAAACCACCCAATTTTTGCAGTTTCAGGTCCATTATTTATTGGTTCTCCTCCTAGTAATTTGCCTAAAAATATATGTTGCATATCATCGTATTGAGGTTGGTGATATTCTCCTATTTTACGTTCAATAGCAATTATATAGCCCGTTTCTTCTTTAGTTTCTCTTATAGCACATTTATCTAACTGTTCACTCTCTTCTAATCTTCCCAACAGAAGCACAAAAAGAAGTGTTAGACCGTTGGTTGCAATATTGTCGTCAAACCTATAATTCTGCCTTGTTAGACAAAGAACGGAAATATAAGCAAAACAAGGAAAATTACGATCGTTATGATATGCAAAGACAACTTACATTGGATAAGAAGACGTATCCTTTTCTAAAAGAAATGCCTTCTCAGCCTTTACAAGAAGTTTTTGCACGTCTGAAAAAAGCCTTTGATCATTTCTTTCGTAAAGATGCAAAGTATCCAAAACAGAAAAAGTATAAAGACTACAATAGTATGACGTTTCCGCAATTTGGATTCAAACCAAACGGAAAGCATCGTTATGCGATGTCTTTTTCTGATCACGGTAAGTTATACAATAAAAAATTGGGAGAAATAGAAATCCTACTTCATAGACCACT
>NZ_FOLV01000010.1:0-83048 GCF_900112415.1 Bacillus sp. 491mf | reverse complement strand
GTTCTTTCTAATGGTTCAGAGTTTGAAAACCCTAGATTTCTCCGTGAAAAAGAAAAGCAACTACAGAAAGCACAGCGAAAACTTTCTAAGAAGAAAAAAGGTTCTGCTAATTTCCTAAAACAAGCCCGGCGTGTTCGCAAGCTATATGAGAAAGTAGCGAATCAGCGCAGAGATTTTCTTCATAAACTCAGTTATAATTTAGCGAAAGAGCATTCTGTTATTGTTGTAGAAAATCTTAATATTCGTAACATGGTTAAAAATAGAAAATTATCGAAGTCTATTTCTGATGCTGGGTGGGGAATGTTTCGAAACATGCTTGCTTACAAATGTGAAAATCATGGCGGTGTACTCATTAAAGTAGAACCGCAGTATACTTCACAGGACTGTTCTGTTTGTGGGAATCGTGTGAAGAAGTCTCTCTCTATTCGTACTCACATTTGTACAAAGTGTGGAACGGTATTGGATCGGGACTATAACGCGAGCCGTAACATCTTACAAAAAGGATTAGAAGAATTGCTTGCCACAAACTAAAGTCTACAAACTGTAGGGCAAGGTTATGTCCGAACAGTATAATCTACGCCTGTGGAGACTGTGTAAGACGCAGTGGGACCCCCTACTATGCAACGGTCTATGAAACAGGAAGCCTCTTCTTCAATCAGACCGTAAGGTGGATAAGGAGGGGTTATTCACCAAATTGGGTAGTAGCATTACTTGAGAAGATTGGAAGAGAGACATTTCATATAGTAGCACATTCATGGGGGGCAAGTGTTGCACTTCACTACGCAGTGGAATGTCCGAAAAAGGTTCGTAAAATGGTTCTTTTAGATGGCGGTTATCATCATGGCGAGATGAATAGGAATTATTTTGCGGAATTATATAAAGAGGCGAAAGAGGGAAACGTTCCACCACGCTCGTTAGAAGAGGAAATTACCCACTACGAAAAAGATTTTGATGAATATATTTTTGATAGTAAAGAAGAATTTATCCAATCAGAAAAAAAGGCTTACAGCAGATGGTCACCATTGATAGAAAGTGCTGTGTATGATTTAATGCGAGAAGAAGATGGGAAAGTGAAATGGCACGCTACTGGTAATACGGCTAGAGGTGTAGTTAAATTTCAGTATACAGTGTATAAAACGTTGAAGTTGCACAAGGTTAAGAGTGACATACTCTTATTGTATTGTGATCTTCCTCATGATTATTTAAAAATAAGAGAATTGCAAGTTGCTGAATTTAAGAAACATATCGATATAACGACTAAGTTGTACAAAGAAACGGGGCATTTAATGCACTGGGATAGACCGAATGAAGTTTCTGAAGATGTTGTCAATTGGTTGAGATAACGAGAAAAAAGTACGGTGTTCAAAATTGAAACCGTACTTTTTGTTTTTTGATCATATTGTTTATAAATTATTTACAACCGCAATTACATTTGTTTTGTTTAAAGTCGATTACCATACGACCTTGGATCTTACCTTGTTCCATGTCTTCGAATACATTTTGTACGTTATCTAGTGGGCAAGTTTGAACAACTGGCACGACTTTGCCTTCTGCACCGAACATAAATGCCTCTTCTAGGTCCATACGAGTACCAACTAGAGAACCAACTACTTCAATTCCGTCTAGTACAAGTCGTGGAATGTTTAAGTCCATCGTTTCTACTGGTAAACCGACCGCAACTATTTTACCGCAAGCACGTACTGCATCAACTGCTGAGTTGAAGGCTACTTTAGAAACCGCTGTTACGACAGCAGCATAAGCGCCGCCAAGCGTCTCTTGAATCATTTTATCAGCAGGACCTTGCGTAATTGGATTGATTGTTATATCAGCACCAACTTCTTTAGCTAATGCTAATTTGTCGTCATTAATATCTACTGCAATTACCTTTGCACCAAATACATTTTTAGCATATTGGATCGCAAGGTTACCTAATCCACCACAACCGTAGATTACGATAGGTTGACCAGGTTTAATGCCTGATACTTTAATAGCTTTGTATGTAGTTACGCCTGCACATGTAATTGATGATGCCTGGGCAGGATCTAATCCTTCTGGTACTTTAACCGCATAATCAGCAGTAACGATACATTGTTCAGCCATGCCGCCATCTACTGAATAACCAGCATTCTTAACTTCACGACAGAATGTTTCTCTACCAGTTACGCAATACTCACAACGGCCACAAGATTGGAACATCCATGCGATACTTACACGATCACCAACTTTAAGTGAAGTAACATCATCAGCAATTTTCGTTACAATACCGATACCCTCATGACCAAGGATGCGGCCATCTGTGTTACCAAAATCATGATTCGCAACGTGTAAGTCAGTGTGACAAACTCCGCAATACTCTACATCTACTAATGCTTCCCCTGAGCATAACGGACGTAATTCTTTATCAATAACTTCAATGTTTGCTTTTTTGTTTTTATTAACGACTACTGCTTTCATATGTAATCTCCCCTTTAATGTGTTAGAAATGTAATGAGTTCATCTCACAACTTTTGTTCTCACTTATGGCCAATTATTGTACCAAGTTCAAGTGTTTACTCATCATTACCAATTAATCGTAACATGGAATTTGGAAAAAAATACTATGAAATATCGAACAAATTTTGAAATATTATGTAAAGTTTCATATTGGCACTTTCACGAAATATCGACCGCTTTTTGAAATATATCAGCGTTTTTCACAATATATCGGCGCTTCGACACGAAAGTGGTCAATCCGCTGAACTGAATCATATCGAAAAGTGAAGGAGCTGACTAAAAAGTCCACTTTTCGGTTAGTTCCTTATATATGAAAATACATACTAATTTTAGTATGTTTCAATTGATTAGACATGTGAATACATACTACTATATATGGCATCGGGGGATTTTTGTATTCATCTCATCATTTTTTATGTACACTGGAAATATTATGTTCCGTAAAAATTTGGATTAAATAACACAAGGAGAATATTTATGTTGAAGAAAAGTGCTCTATATTGGTTGCAGTATATTATTGTTTTGCTCACATTTATCATTACGTTTATCCCAACTAGTATCGTTGGTAGTAAGTTAATGATAGAGGATGAAAAGAAATATTTTGTATTTACTCCCCAAAACGCAACAGAATACAGTCAAATCTCTGAAATTGATAAAGTATTATTTGCTTTTTCGGTGCAACCAATTATAACTATAGTTTGTCTCCTTTCTCTTCTGTATTTGTTAACATTGATTATTATTGGTATTGTAAGAAGAATAAAAACGGATTCTAAAAAACAATAGATTAATATAAAGCGATTATAACCGGATTAATCAAAGAATGTACTATGTAACAGATACATATATGAAATGAAAACAAAAGCTGTCCTAAATCTGTTAGGGTTTTAGGTGGGGGGAGTTTAATTGTCCCCCACCTTATTCATATACTCTTTTTCGTAAGGATAATTTCCTTACCTTCACTCAATCTTCCCTCATATCATGAAGTTTTTGAAAAAGGCTGCCAGCTAAGCGATGTTTTCCACCTGACCGTAGTGTATCTGAAAGTTGTTTCATATCTTCCGATGCGAATGAAGGGACTGATATGTTTTGTAAACTCATCATATAATCTGGTAGTAATGTTCGCAGGGCAATGTCCATTCGAATTTCACCGGCACGTATTAATGTTTGAATTTCACTATCATGGAATCCATCCAAATCCGTTCGAAGTCCCGCTAATAATTTTTCGATATGTTCTTGTTCGGAAGGAGGCGAATAAAAATGGTAGTCTGGTAAGGAAGCATTGTCAGTATAAAAAGGGTTGTTGTTTGGATCGAATAAAGTTTGAATCGGTTTGCTAAGAATGAGTTGTAATCCTGGGTACGTATTGGGATCTAGATTGCGCAGCATTTTTCTTCTTAATGTCACAATTTGACTATTCGATGTATCGAAAATGCGTTTGTTTAATTCAAAATGTGTTGGTTTTTCAGTTTCTTTCCACTCTTTTTCAGCTGCAGAAGCATCTAACACCAAGTATATTTCATCGGGGTTTTTAGGGATAAATTTCATAGGTTCTTTTCGATGCTTTGCTAGATGAGGATAGCTATGTTTCGTATTATCAGATACGTCCTGATCTGATAATATCAATGGTTCCGTTCCAATATTATCGAAAACGCCTCCGTCGGAAAACCAAAGGGTGTCATATTTTTCTAATGGAATCCCTTGCATGCGATTGTCTGGATCGGTAAAGATTCGATCTGCTGCTGATAAAGACATAGGAGCAAATAATAACGGAAAAGCCGCTGAAGTAGCTACAGCATAAGAAACGGAAATATCATCTATTTGATTTGTTTGTCCTATATATGTGCCGTACATATGATCATTTGAAAAATAAAACATTCGCATCGTATCTAAACAAGTTGTATTGCAATACCAGGTAATCGGAAGGCTTTGTAGTTCCTCCATTCGGACTCCGCCGCAAAGGTATTCATCAAGTAATGTTGGAAGTGCGTTACTACATTTCTCCCGAAGAGATTTCAAAGATAAGATCTGCTTTGTAAAAGAGTCTGTAATTAATTTTGTGCGAAGATCGATTTGTCCTAGTTTAATTAAGGGAGTAATCACACGCTCTTCAAAATCAATCACATTTCGAAATTCGCCCCCTTTATATAAGGCAAGCATAATAGCTGCAGCAGTAATGCTACCTCCAGAAACAGAACTGATACTAGATACATGTTTGTCTAACTTACATTCAACTAGCCGTTTATATCCCCCTAATGCATAAAATGAAGCCCGAAACCCACCGCCAGAAAATGCTACTTTCAGTTTTTTATCCAAAACGAATTCCCTTCTTTCATTACTCAAATCTGTATATTTGAAATAATCTCCAATTGTCGGAGTAAGTATGCAGTGTATGTATATAATAGGAAGTTTTTGAAAAAATCGCTTACATGTCGGGGGGGGATTCTTCAATAGGAAGGATTGCTTTTCTTATGATTTGCCAAATGTATGCTACCAAATCGCTAGTTGAAATGTACAAGGGAGATGGGATCGTCCGGAGGGAAAAAATACGGCCGAAAGACTTTTGTAACATTTATGAAAGTAAATTGAAAGATATATATACTAAGATAAATGTATCGAAAGTAAGTCAATATTAAGCCGAAGTAAAAAAGTATAAGCAATGTACAGTATAATTTCATTTTTGTAATTTTGTCGAAGTGATAAAAGAAAGGGAGGGAGGATATAAATTATAAAAAAGTGATTACAGCAGCATTATATCAAGTTACTGCTGAATATAGTCTAAAGCAGTTGCTGGTGTTGTAAATAAAACAGTAAATTCACCTTTTGCACAGCTCTGGAAAGGTGGAGGCTATTATAGGATACAGCTACGACAGTTAACCCATCATCTACTTCCACAGGTGTAATTAAAACAGATGATTTAAAACTAGTTCGTTCAGATGTGTTAGAAAAATAAAATTGATCAAGCCGAGCTTCCCCCTCAAGCTCCTTAAAATAACAAAAACCCACGGAGAAAAAGCATGTTCTTTGTGGGTTTTGTTATTTTTTGAAACCTCGCTTCAAGATTGAGAGAGAAGAGAGGAAGATTACAATGTACACATATCATAAACAGAATCTTTTAAAGGGTGGAAAAGGAAAACACCGGACATATACAAATGCTTTTTACTATCATTCCCCAGTCCCCTTGACAAGTATAAAGTAATAAGATAAAGTAAAGAAAACGTTTACAAATTGAATTGTGGATTGTTACTGTTCGGCAGGCAAAACCTAAGTTTGTATGAGAATGACGAAATGGTTATTCTTGTGTCCAAATTTAGGTTTTTTTATTTCACTTTCAGCGCAGTCTACAAAATAATTCAATCGAGGACGAGTGCCAATGGAAATAAAAAAAATTTTAAATAATAATGTTGCTGTTACGAATAATGAATTGAATCAAGAAATTGTTGTCATGGGTAGAGGACTAGTGTTTCAGAAGAAAGTTGGAGAGGAAATTGATGCTTCAAAAATAGAGAAGACTTTTGTATTGGAGAAGCATGGAATTTCTGAGAAGCTTGCTAAATTATTGGAAGATACTTCTGAATTATATTTGAACATTTCTACGAAAATCTTGAACTATGCACAATCTCAACTTTCATATAAATTGGATGAATATTTATATGTTGCGTTAACAGATCATTTAAGTTTCGCAATTAGTAGGTATAAACAAGGGATTCAGCTAAAGAATGCATTGTTATGGGAAATTCAAAAGTATTATAAGCAGGAGTTTCAAATTGCTTTAAAAGCGTTGGATATGATTGAAAGTGATACAGGTATTCGGCTTGGGGAGGACGAAGCAGCTTCGATTGCCTTACATTTAGTTAACAGTCAGTTATCAAGTGAAAATATGGCGGCTGCAGTGCAAGCAACTGAAATGGTTAATAACATCTTGAATATTGTAAAATATCATTTCAAAATCGAAATAGACGAAAATTCAGTGAATTACGAGCGTTTTTTAACACATCTTCGTTTCTTTTCCATACGATTTATTCGGAAAGAAAAAGAGGCTGAAAGTAATGATCAATTTCTATATGAGCAAGTAAAACAGAAATATCAAACTGCATTTCAATGTAGTCAAAAAGTTAAGATCTATTTGGAGAATACTTATAATTGGGTGATATCAAACGATGAGGTCGTGTATTTAACATTACATATTCATCGGGTGACCAGTCGACATGAATTTCATCGTACATCAGAGTAAAGTAGTTTAAGAGATAAATAACTTCTCTTTGAAAATTAAATATTCGTAGGAATGTTACCATTATTGGGCATAACCTGAGTCAATGTGAATACACACACTATTTTTGTGTGCTCACATTGGCTCAGGTTTTTTATTTCTAAAAATATCATAGAAAGTAGGGAGCATCATGAAATATGAACAATTGGCAAAAGACATTATTGAAAATGTCGGCGGTAACGAAAATGTTAATAGTGTTGTTCATTGTATTACCCGTTTGCGCTTTAAATTGAAAGATGAAGGGAAAGCAAAGACAGATGTTTTGAAAAATATGGATGGCGTCGTCACTGTTATGAAAAGCGGTGGTCAGTATCAAGTCGTTATTGGAAATCATGTGCCCGATGTCTATAAAGCAGTTGTAGAGATTGGTAGTTTTCATACACAAGCACCTGTAGAAGCAGATGATAATAAAAGTAACGGCGTATTTAATACATTTATTGATGTCATTTCTGGCATTTTCACTCCGATTCTCGGTGTTTTAGCGGCAACTGGGATGATCAAAGGTTTTAATGCGCTGTTAGTAGCTTTAGGTTGGCTGAGTAATACTTCAGGGACGTATCAAATATTAAATGCTGTTGGCGATTCGCTGTTTTATTTCTTCCCAATCTTCCTAGGATATACAGCTAGTAAGAAGTTTGGCGGAAATGTTTTCATCGGTATGGCAATAGGTGGTGCACTCGTTTATCCAGCACTTTCCGGATTAACAACTGCTAAACCACTTTACACATTATTTGCAGGCACGATGTTTGAATCACCAATTCATATTACTTTCTTGGGAATTCCCGTTATTTTAATGAGCTATGCATCATCGGTTATTCCAATTATTCTTGCAACTTATTTCGGAGCAAAAGTAGAAAATGGTTTTAAAAAGATCATTCCAGATGTCGTGAAAACTTTCTTAGTACCGTTTCTTACATTACTTGTAGTTGTACCAATCACATTTTTAGTTATTGGACCAATTGCAACATGGGCTGGTCAGCTTTTAGGACATGGAACAGTTTGGGTTTATCAATTAAGTCCAGTAGTAGCAGGTCTTTTAATCGGTGGACTTTGGCAAGTGATGGTTATTTTTGGTCTGCACTGGGGAGTTGTTCCAATTGCAATCAATAATATTACCACTATGGGAGCAGATCCAATTCTAGCATTGATGTTTGGAGCTTCATTTGCACAAATCGGTGCTGTTCTTGCAGTGTGGTTAAAAACGAAACAACAAAAATTGAAAACGCTTAGTATTCCGGCATTTATTTCAGGTATTTTTGGTGTGACAGAGCCAGCCATTTATGGGGTTACTCTTCCTTTGAAAAAACCGTTTATTATGAGCTGTATTGCAGGAGCTATCGGCGGAGGAATCATAGGAGCAGCTGGTGCAAAGATATACATGATTGGCGGTTTTGGAATCTTTGGTATCCCAACTTATATTAGTCCAAAAGAAGGACTCACTTTTGCGTTTTGGGGGTTAATTATCTCAATTGTTGTTTCTTTCGTACTTGGATTTATTCTTACTTATTTATTTGGACTAGGCAAAGAAAAAGGAACTGCTGATGAAACAGCGGTTACACAAAAAGATGCTAATCGTGAAGAAACTGTGGTGAAAGCAAAAAGTACTGTGATTGCTAGCCCGTTTAACGGTGAAGTAATGGCTTTATCTACTATTAAAGATGCAGCATTTGCATCAGGTGCACTTGGAAAAGGAGTTGCGATTGAACCTTCAGAAGGTAAATTATTTTCGCCAGTTTCCGGAACAGTTTCTGCACTATTCCCAACAAACCATGCGATTGGAATTACAAGCGATCAAGGAGTTGAACTGCTGATTCATATTGGGATGGATACGGTTCAGCTTGGTGGAAAACATTTCACTGCACATATCGCACAAGGTGCTCGTGTAGAAAAAGGACAACTGCTTATTGAATTTGATATCGCGGCAATTCAAGCAGAGGGATATAAGGTGACAACACCAGTAGTGATAACAAATCCTGATGAATACAATCTAGTGATATCAGAAGGAAAGAAAATTACAGCTGGTGAATGTTTAATGGAGCTGGGGAATAAATAAGCGGGGAGTCATCTAATTTAAATAGAAGTAAAGGAGTGTTACTATGTCTAATTACGTATTTCCGAAAGGATTTTTATGGGGCGGTGCAATCGCTGCTAATCAAGCAGAAGGAGCATATTTAGAAGGAGGAAAGGGATTAACAACGGTTGATTTGTTACCAACGGGGGAAAAACGTTGGGAAGTTATGACGGGAAAAATCGATTCCTTTGAACCGATCGAAGGAGAATTTTATCCTTCCCATGAATCAATAGACTTTTATCATCGTTATAAAGAAGATATTGCATTGTTTGCCGAAATGGGATTTAAAGCGCTGCGTGTTTCGATTGCTTGGACGCGAATTTTTCCAAATGGTGATGAACTGGAACCGAATGAAGTAGGTTTACAGTTTTATGATGATGTATTTGATGAACTATTAAAAAATGGAATTGAGCCAGTTGTTACAATTGCTCATTTCGATGTACCTGTACACTTAGTTGAAAAGTATGGAAGCTGGAGAAATAGAAAACTTGTGCATTTCTTTGAGAAGTATGCCAAAACTATTTTTAATAGATATAAAGATAAAGTGAAATATTGGATGACGTTTAATGAAATTAATATGATTCTGCATTTACCATTCGTAGGTGCTGGCCTTGTATTTCAAGATGGGGAGGATAAGAAACAAATTCAATATCAAGCAGCGCATCATCAGCTTGTTGCAAGCGCACTTGCTGTAAAGGCCTGTCACGAAATCATACCGAATGCAAAAATTGGTTGTATGCTAGCGGCGGGGGCTACTTACCCATATACATGTAATCCAGAAGATATTTTCAATGCGATGGAAAAAGATCGTGAGTCCTTTTTCTTCATTGATGTACAGGTACGAGGCACATATCCGGGTTATGCAAAGCGATTCTTTAAAGATCATCATTTGACGATTGAGATGGAACAAGATGATGAAGCCATTTTGAAAAATCATACAGTTGATTATATTGGATTTAGTTATTATTCAAGTAGAACAGCAAGTAAAGATCCTGAAGTGTTAAAAAATATAACAAGCGGGAATGTATTTGGCTCTATTGAAAATCCGTACTTAGATAAATCAGAGTGGGGCTGGACGATTGATCCTAAAGGATTCCGAATTACAGCAAACCAGATGTATGATCGCTATCAAAAGCCTCTGTTTGTTGTTGAAAATGGACTTGGAGCTATTGATGAAGTAACTCCTGACGGGGAAATCAATGACGATTACCGGATTGAATATGTAAAACAACATGTTAAAGAGATGGGAGAAGCGCTCCAAGATGGAGTAGACATTATCGGCTATACAAGCTGGGGACCAATTGATCTTGTCAGTGCTTCTACTGGTGAAATGAAAAAACGTTATGGCTATATTTATGTAGATAAAGATAATGCCGGTAAAGGCTCTTTAAAGAGAATGAAAAAGAAGAGCTTTCACTGGTACAAGAAAGTGATTGAATCAAATGGAGAACAACTCGATTAACCAAATATTCTAAGTTTAGGAGTGGATTGGAATGGAGAAACAAATGAGAAAATTTCCTGAAGGCTTTTTATGGGGCGGTGCTACCGCTGCCAATCAGATGGAAGGCGGATTTCATGAAGGCAATAAAGGATTAAATATCGCAGATACCCTTCCAGGAGGAAAAGAACGACTTAAAATATTACAAGAGCCGGGCTTTCAATTTGAAATTGATAAAACAAAATATAGTTATCCAAACCATGAAGGTATTGATTTCTATCATCGTTATAAAGAAGATATTGCATTGTTTGCCGAAATGGGTTTTAAAGCTTTTCGAATGTCCATTGCTTGGACAAGGATTTTCCCAAATGGTGATGAACTAGAGCCAAATGAAGAAGGTTTAGCTTTTTACGATCGCGTATTTGATGAATTAGCGAAGTACGGAATTGAACCAGTTGTTACGGTTTCTCATTATGAAATGCCAGTAAATCTTGTAAAGAATTATGGCGGCTGGAGAAATCGTGAAGTGGTTACGTTCTTTGAAAGATATGTGAATGCGATTTTCAATCGTTATAAAACTAAAGTGAAATATTGGATGACATTTAATGAAATTAACAGTGGTTTAATTATGCCGATTATGGGTCTTGGCTTTTCAATTAAAAAAGAAGAGGATCAATATCAGCCGACTTTCCAAGCATTTCATCATCAATTTGTGGCGAGCAGCATTGCTGTAAAAGCTTGTCATGAGATGATTCCAGATGCAAAAATTGGTTGTATGATTATATTTGCACCAGTCTATTCATATGACTGTAATCCGAAAAATGAACTGTATGCACTTCAAGAAGAGCGCTTGTTCAATTATTTCTGTGCGGATGTTCAAGTACGAGGAGAATACCCAGCATTCATCAATTCTTATTTTAAAAAGCACGGTATTGAGCTGGAAATGCAAGAAGGGGATTTAGAATTAATTAAGAAGCATACAGTAGACTATATCGGTTTCAGTTACTACATGTCTCGTACGGAGAAAAAAGACAAGACTGAACAAGAAACAGCGCAAGGGAATATTCTGTCAGGTTTGAAAAATCCATTCCTGAAAGCAAGTGACTGGGGCTGGGAAATTGACCCAACCGGTTTAAGAATCTCACTAAACAAATTGTATGATAGATATGAAGTACCGCTTTTTGTAGTTGAAAATGGGCTCGGGGCTTATGATCAAGTTGAAGAAGATGGCACGATCAATGATGAATATCGCATCGATTATTTACGAGAGCATATTGCAGCAATGCGTGATGCGATACATGAAGATGGTGTTGAAATGATGGGCTATACGAGCTGGGGCTGCATCGATTTAATAAGTGCTTCAACAGGAGAAATGTCTAAGCGCTACGGCTACATTTACGTCGATAAACATGATGATGGCACGGGAACATTGGAACGGAAGAAGAAAAAGTCTTTCTTCTGGTATAAAGATGTGATCGCATCGAATGGAGAGAAGATGTAACGTTATTTCTTACGAAAGGAATGATTTAGCTCGGTGAATTGACTGCTTGTGTTTCGAATATCGTCGAAGAGTCTTTAAATCGTGTCGAAGCGCCGATATATTGTAAAGAACGGTGAGTATGCCGTTTCTTTTTTTTATCTAATAGTATGAATTTTACAATGTACACAAAAAATGTCATAGAGTATAATTAATATAAATCTTTCAAATGGGGTGAAGTGGATGGCTTTCCGTATTGTTCGAAGTAATTAGTTTTCGGGTTGGATAAAACGCGTACCAGCCATCAAGGGAGAAGTCTGCCCTTTTTCGGAAACGTAAACGGAGTCACTACTATTATTAAAATAGGGAACAGGCTTGATTTATAACCTTAGATTTTATACTCTTTTGGAAGGTGGACATACAAAATGAATGAATTAGATTACAAAAACTTTTATGATACAGTCGGAAGATCAAATGGTTGGGATTTTAGTAATCTTAAATGTGTAACGGAAGGTGCTACATGGGAGTTTTATGAAGAAGTAGTGAAGAGATGCAAACCCTCAGATGTGTTGCTTGATATTGGTACAGGCGGAGGAGAGAATGTATTAAACATTGCATCGACTGCTTTACTTATGATAGGAATTGATAATGCAAGTGGAATGATAGAAAAGGCACAGTCTAACTTGGAAAAATCACGCGTTTCAAACGTTAGATTTTGTAAAATGGAGTCTGAAGATTTGCTGTTTCCGCATTCCTTTTTTGACATTGTGTCTAGTTGTCACGCCCCTTTTGTAGCGGCAGAAGTAGCAAGAGTAATAAAAAAGAACGGCATCTTCTTCACGCAGCAAGTTAGTAAACATGATAAATTGAACGTAAAAGAAGCGTTTGGAAGAGGGCAATGCTTAGGGGAAAAAGACGGGACATTAAAAGAAAAATATGTTAGCGAGTTAAGACATGCGGGCTTTGCTGATGTGCAAGTCTTAGAGTATGATGTGATTGATTACTACGAAACACCTGAAGATCTCATTTTTCTATTAAAACACACACCGATCATACCGAGATTTGGTGAAACGAAAGAGGACTTTGACATTTTGCAAACATTTATTGCAGCGAACAAAACGGAAAAAGGGATCCGTACCAATTCAAAACGATTTATGATCATTGCTAGTAAATCTTAATCCTTGTTACATGAACAGGGGTGTTCATAATACATTACAAAAGCCGATTTCCATTGTTTATAGGAGAACGGCTTTTTTTGCATGCAGTTCAAAAGCCTAACTTGATAGCATTGTGGAAGTCCTCCATTTATTCCTATAACGTAAAACCTCAGTTATTAGTATTCTAATTTCTTCTTCTGAAAACCTTTTAAAGCTTGCCCAGTATCTAAAACTACATAATCCGTTGCCGAAGCGTTTGGCGGAGATGGAAACAGGATACATCAAATGAAATGCTTTGAGAAGGTACAAAAAAGAAAAATATACAATCATTGGAATTTTTTATATGATATAATTTTCATAGTTTACTAATTTATTGATAAATTCGAAATATTTCGAACGAATTCTGAAAGGCTCGACAGAAAAAGAGAGAGAGGATTCAAGTGATGGGACAATTTCAAAGTAATTTTCAAACGGCAGGACAAATCGCAACGCAAATGGGAACAGCTGCCAATACGATTCAAATTGCCACAAGTAGATCCATAACCAAATCGTCACGTACAACGTTATCCGTCAACGCCAAAGCACAAGAAGCGAATCAACAAGCTTTGGAATTAACGAAACAATTTTATAGCGCCTTTCAACAAGCCGTTAGCAACATTCATTCTGTAGCTAACGAGTTCGAGCGTATGGATAACGCACTTCAAAACAATTTTTCACAATTATCCTTTCATAAAAGCCCCTTTAACTGATACCTATGTGAACTAAAAAAGTAGGAGGGAAAAGATGAGTCAAGATATAGAGAAACAAATGAAGCAACTGAACGAAAAATTAAGAAGTCTATCTGAAGAACAATATCAAAATCAATGCGCGATTCAAAAGCAAGAACAAGCGGAAGTAGACTTTTATCAATGGAAAGGGCAAAGCTATCGCTTGTTTGACCGTATATTAGAAACTTGGCATAATGATAGAGAACTAGGACAATTCTTCCATAATTTGCGTCAAGATGCAGGGCAAATTGAGCGAAAGGTTACCTACGAATTGGAAGACCAAAAAGAAACGTTGCTAAAGGAAAAGCAAAACTTAAGTAACCTAGAAAATGATCTTCACCATCAGCGCCAAAAGTTAGCACTGGAGGTGAGATCATGAGCCTAGACATGTATCTAGGAGAAGTGCAATCTCAAACACAAAGTATGAATGCTATGTGCACTGCAACGATTCAAGGTATGGAACAAGCCATCAATTCGATTGACGCTTTTGTATTCGATGCTGTTTTGCAAGGGCAAACTTACGACAGTGCAAAAGCATTCTTCGCTCAAACATTCCGTCCTTTAGCGCAAGGGATTATTTACTTGTGTGAAGAATTGATCTATCAAAATGATGCCTTTCCAAACGATTTTCAATCCAAAGTAGCTTCAACAGATGTAATCGAACAAGAAATAGAAGAACAAATTCGGGGGATTGACCAAACGAAAGCAGGTATGGAAGTAATTAGTAATACCCTTCCCGGCATGCAAGCTATGATGGGTATTTTTGATTTAATGAAACAAAAGCTGCAAGAAAAGCTAAACCATCTGCGTGAATTCAATTCTACTTCTAGTAGTAATTACGATACAGCACTCCAACTAGCTGCGAGCATTGCGCAAGGTCTTGCGGAAGTTCAAAGCGGAAAAGGTTTTAGCCCCGCATCAGGAACATTTAGTACGCAAGGATTGAATATGGAGTGGACGGGGCCTATTCAAAAAATTGCAGAAGAGAAAGCTCGTGAAGCTGAAATTGAAAAAGAAATTGAAGAAGAAATGGCCTTAGAAGAACAAGAAGCCAATAAACCATGGTATCAAAAAACAGCTACCGCTGCTCTGGAATTTCTACAAGGTATTCCCGGATTTTCTCAAGGTTTTGACATTGCAATTGTCGAAAACGTTTTTGGATTAACACCACCTGTAAGTGATGAATTAGAAAACAGTACAAGCTATCAAGCTGGAAAGCTTACGGGACATGTTTTATCTGGGGCGTGGTCTATTGTAGAAATGTTTGCTGGTCTTACCCTCATAGGAGGCTCTAATTTTTTAACCCTAGCAGCGGGATTAGTGACTGCTGGGGGAGCAATACCAATTGCTGTCCCGGTTAATGGCGTTCTTACAGTAGCTGGAGCTACTGCTGCTGGCCATGGTGGATTTGTCTGGTATAATACAATTCAAAATGGTAAGGATACTCTTCAAAAATTCCAGTCTTCTGGTGGAGGAAAAGGAAGTAGTGGGGCTAACAAAGTTTCTAGAACAGCAGAAGAATTGGAAGGCTTAGCTAGAGATCCATCTCATGGAGGAAAAATAACTGAAGGTGCTAAAATTGAACGAGAAGTAGGATTAGCATTGGAAGAAAGAGGGGATTTGGGGCATATTGTCAGGGATTCCAATCCAAAAGGTGGAGCAGAGTTTATTGATAAAACTACTGGGAAAAAGTACGATGTAAAAAGCTTTAAATCTTATCCAAATGGTCAAACTTCTCCGAAAAAAGGCGCTTTTACTGTTGACAAAGCACTTAAAAATATAAAAAAGGAATTTGATAGAGGATATGATGTAATTATTAATACAACTGATTTAACGAATGAACATAAGGTAGAATTAATTAAAGCTTTGAAAGAAAAAGGGTGGATTAATAAAGTTATATTCTATCCGTAAAAAAGAGGTGAAAATTAAAATGAATATAGACTTAACTAAGAAATTAGAAAAACATAATTTGTTTGTTAAAAGCGCTGGAGATCATGGAGAAAAGTTAGTACTAGATGAATTTGATTTAAGAGAATTAAATTTTTATAATATAGATTTATCAGAAAGTATGTTAATTGATTGTAATTTAGAAGATATAAAGGTTGATAATGTAGATTTTTATGGTGCTGAACTGTATTCTTCAAGTTTTCAAAACTCAATTATTACGCAAAGTGGTTTTGTTAAAGCGAAAGCAGATTATACGTCATTTAGAAATACTAAAATATATGAAACTAACTTTTCTAAAGCAGACTTAATGGAAGTCGATTTTTCTTCAACAATTATTCAAGATAGTGGATTTGTTTTTAGCAACTTATATAAAGCAGATTTTAGTAATTCAGAGTTAACAAATGTGGATTTTGAATCAGTTTTCTTAGAGGAGACACTATTTAATCATACTAAATTAAGTAGTTTATTAAATTTGGAAAAAGCATTAATAAGATCCATTAATATAGGAACAGCTGATAATCCTGTAATTTTAGCAGAAAAAACAGCAGAAAAATGGTTGAAGGAAAATAGTAATTTGTAATTTACAATGATATGTTAGATATAATATGAAAAAATGAAACTTTAAAGAGCTAGACCAAGAAAAAGTGCTTGAGGATAATCAAAGTGCTAGTTCTATCATGTTAATGGGACATAGAGATTACGGTGGTTGAGATTGTTAAGATAGAATTAAACTAAGGAAAATCCGGCTCCCAAGAGCCGGATTTCTTCATTATCTAAACTACCTCACATATTCCTCATTAAAATACATCCAGATACCTTCTTTTAACCCACCACCATTTACAAAAATCCAATTTTCATAATCATAATGTACATCATATGCTCCAGGATTTTTAATCTGCTCAACAACAGCATCACCAATTGCTCTTCCAGCTAATGCAGTTCTTACATTAGCCGGAGCAGGTGTTGCTACACATGGTGGATTTGTCTGGTATAATACCGTTCAAAATAGTATTGATACTCTTCAAAGGTTCCAGTCTTCTGGTGGAGGTAAGGGTACGGTTAATCGTATACCTTCTTATGGAAAAGATTCTGTACCTAAAGGTCCATACCGTGAAGTACATGGTTACCCATTAAAAGTGAAAGCTGGAGCTCAAGAAAAATATATTCCTAATACACCTAACTACAAACAAGAGGTTGCAAATGGAAAAAACAAGAGTATTTTGTATGGTGATAATAAAACAGCACAAGAATTGCTTGATAAGTTTGCCAGGAAAGGTACAGTATTAAAAAACGGTAGAGAAAGAGTAGACTTTGGTCAAGTAATAGGGAAATACTATGATATGCAAACTGGGAAATATATAGAGACTACTAGAGGCATGATACATTATGGAAAAGATGGTGCGCACATAGTTCCTTCAAAACCATTAGAACCATAAGAAAAGGATGATACAAATGGAATATAATTCTTTAATAAAAACACTAGATGAGTATGGAGGTAGTAAACTGATAATAGAATGGCAAAGTGGATTAAAGATTATCGGTAAACCAGACACACTCTTTGAAACAGACAATGGGTTGGATGACGATGATGTGAATTATACAGAATATGATGCAGTTGCATTTCAAGTAAATCGTATTTTATCCCATCCTGCTACTAACGAAGGTAGTGTATATGATTGGTTAAGACAAGAGAGAAGTTCATTGGTTGAAATTTCTCTCTATGATGATCCACCAAGTGCAGTATTTTTAACCGAAGGAAAGAAAGTATGGGAAAGAGAAATACATAAATAATAATCGCTATTTAAACTTTGACCTTGATTGGCTTTTAGCCTTTCAAGGTTTTTTATAGTTATAAAAAGTTTTATAGTTAAATGATAAGGGTAAGAGTACTTTAGAAAAGCATGCTGAAAAACATGATTATGATTCATCAGAGGAATATCTACAGGATACAGAGAATTTTTTTGGGAAAATCTTCAAAATCAACAACTCAAATTTTTGTTTCTAATGAAGGGACATATTTTAGATATGACAATGCCATAAATGGGTTTGGAATTATTAACCAATATGGAGGGCATCAACATATTTCAAACCGGCAGATGGAATTGATTACTGGTTAAAACAAATTAAATTATATGCTCCAAAGTAAAGAGAGGTGGTTAAAATGACAGCAAAAAAATGTCTATGTTGTGGGTACTTTACGATTGAGGATGACTATGATATTTGTGAAGTTTGTTATTGGGAATATGATACAGTGGCACATAATATGCCAAATGTTGTAATTGGTCCAAATGGTGTTTCTTTAAACCAAGCACAAAAAAATTATAAAGGCTTTGGTGCTTCAGAAAAGAAGTTTATTGATGAGGTTAGAGCTCCTGAAGCAGAAGAATTCCCAGAAAATAATCTTGAAAACAAATTATTAAGAAGTATTAGCGAAGTGGAGGAGAGCATAATGGGGATACCAAATGAAAGTAAAATAATTGCTAAATCAGCTTTAAAAGCGTTTGGAGGTAATCCTGCTGTTTCTAAATATTGGGATGATAATGATATAAGTAATATAGATATTTTATCAACAGGGGATAGACCTTGTGAGGGTATTACATCGTATTCTACTATTGGCTTGTATATGCATTCAATAGGACGATCTATAGATGAAAAGTCTTTGCGAGTAGAAATTGTTGGTGCGAGTGCAACAGCTTATAAAGATTATGCAAATGTACTAGCAACATGTGCTTTTTGTGTAATCAACTCAAAAATGCCAATCTATCCAGGTCAAATATTTTTGGATGTGTTGAAGTTTTATTATCCTAACAGTGAAATGAAACATATGCTTTTTGTGCCACCATTTCTGTGGGAAGATCAGTTACAAACAATCGATTTTCTAGAGAAAAAAGTCGCGTGGTTGCTTTCAGTTCCAATATCAGAAAAAGAATATTTATTTGCTCAACAAAATGGTTCAGATAAGCTTGAAGACTTATTTGTGCAAAATGAGATAGACATTTTCAATATTGAACGAGGGTCTGTACTATTATAGATTAAGGAGTAGAGGCATAATGGAGTACAAATTGATTACCGATAAAAATGAATTAGATATTTTAATGAAGGATTATTTTTTTGAGATATCAGATGTTAGAAATAAATTGCAAGAAGCATTACATTATTTTAGTAAAAAAGAAGGTTTCGGAAGTGGTGGAAAATCAATTTTATTTGCAAATGATTTAGGTGAATCTGATGAGGCATTTTTTGAATTGCAAAATAACAAGGTATTGTTTTCTGTTAACCAAGCTACTTCGAGTGCTAATGAGGATAGTGAGGTATATTTAAGTTTTCAAGAGTTCTATGAATATTTGAAAGGCCAAGTAGAAAAAGTAAGCGCAGAGAAACCTGAAGAGAAAGAAGAATTAGAAAGGTTATTATTTCAAGTAAAACAAGGGTTATCAATAGAATGAACAAAAAATACGAATGGTTATCTAATTAATTGTAAAATAGGTAAAAAAATTAATAAAGCGTTGAAATCAAAAGATCCTGCATTAAAGATTGAAGGTGAAGTAGCAGATGCTATAAAAGAACGTGTAATAGCATTCAGAAAAAATATAGATACACCAAATGGTAGAATAGATGAAATTGATGTAGAAACAGATAAATATATTATTGATGCATTTAATGGTAAGAAATCTAAAGAATCATTTACATTTGCTAAGTATTTTGATGAAAGAGCACGATATATTAATCCGGAAGGGAGAGGTGTAATACTTTACGCACCAAATATATCACCTACAAAGATTCCAGGAATAGAGTTAACTGGAGTTAAAGTTATACAAAATCTTGAAGAACTTAAAAAGTTAATAGGAGGGAAATAAGTGAGCAGAAATTATCAAGTATTTTCAGAAGAGTTTATAGAAGACAAGGATTTAACAGACATAATCAAGGATTTGAATGGGTACAAAAATGATATTGGTGATTTTACAATTCAGAATAAAGATGCTTCAGTTTGGATAAGTTATTCAGGAAAAGGATTAGATAAAGATTATTATCAAGAGGAAATTGAAGAGGTATTATTAAATCATGATATAAAAATTAAGCGTGTTATAACTATAGAATTAAGTAGTGATGATAACTGTGAATTAATAGTAAATGAATTTTATATGAGACTGAGGAAAAAATATACTAAACTAATATTGATGAATCAAGATGGGGAATATTTTACTTCAGCATAAATATTCTATATTAACTAATAGAAAATTCATAGTTTATCCTGACTTAAAAGGGGAATAAACTTATAAAGTAAATTCAACAGAAAAAATTATACGTTTCACTATATAATTTTAATAATATAGCTAAAAGAAAAAGTGAAAATATTAAAGAAGCTGCTCCAATACAAAGGAGCGGAATTTATTAATACAACAACTGGTTTGAAATGGGATGTAAAAAGTTTTGAATCGTATCCTCATGGTTATACTTCACCTAAAAAAGGTGCTTTTACAGTTCAAAGAACTATGGATAAAATATACAAAGAATTTGACAAAGGTAATCATGTCATTATTGATATAAGAAAATTGGTACCTGAACATATTGGACAACTAAAAAAAGCAATTGATGAAGCAGGAATAGCAGATAAAATAATATGGTATCCATAAGGAGGAAGTAAATGGGGAGTAATGTTGCTAGTAAGTTTGAATTACACAAGAGATGGGTTGAGACAATTGGCGAAGAAGGAGATCAATTAAATTTAGATGAAGTAGATTTTAGAAATATAGATTGTTCTAAAAGTTTGTTAGAACAGTCATATTTGACAGGGTGTATCTTTGATGGCCTTAATTTAAAGAATGTTGATTTTCATGGATCAGTTTTATGTTCATCAACTTATAAAAAAACTAATTTAGATTCTTGTGATTTTTATAAATCAGATTTGGGATATACTAATTTTTCTTATGCAATTTTAAAAAATGTTAATTTCAGCAAATCTGATTTTTGGGAAGCACTATTTAACAATGCTAATTTAACAGAATGTAACCTGTCAGATACTAACTTCTCATCAACTGATTTTAGCAATGTAAGATTAAGTAATGTGGATATAAGTTTATCAAGATTTGAAAATACTTTATTTAGTGGAGCAACATTAGAAAATATCAAAGGAATTGAAGAGGCATTTTTTCATAGTATTAATATTGGTACATTGGAGCAACCCATCCTATTGGAACGAGAACAAGCAAAGAAATGGGTAATAGAAAATTGTTTGTAGTGATAGTAAAAAAAGTCAATTTAGCTACAAAATAATATAAATACACCGTAATGTAATTTAGACTTTAAAGGAACATGTAAAAGTATTAGAGAGCCATCCCCTTTGTATTGGAGCAGTTCTCTTCATTATCTAAGCCAACTTACATATGATTCATTAAAATACATCTAACCGCCTTCTTTTAACCCACCACCATTTACAAAAATCCAATTTTCATAACGATAGTGTACATCATATGCTCCAGCATTATTAATCTGTTCAACAATGACATCACCTGTGCTAGCATCTTCTCTAAGATTGATTCCTGTGCCAGATAATCAAACAACGTCTGCTGTTTTACCGTCTTTATTAATTTTATAAACATCAGCACGTAAACGGCGTAATTCATCGATAAAAGCTTGTGTACCAGCTTACATGTTGTCCATTGTTTTCACTTCAACGGCACCCGAGAATAATGCGTCAGCTTTACAAGAACAAGAAGCCAATAGACGATGGTATCAAAAAATAGCTATCGGTGCTTGGGGGGTTATGCAAGGTTTTATCGGGTTTTTTCAAGGTGCTGGTAATGCGATTTTCGAAAACGCTACTGGACTAAAATCATCTGATGATGATGAATTAGAAAGCAATCTAACCTATCAAACTGGAAAGCTTACGGGAAATGTCTTATCAGGAGCGTTGTCTATTGTAGAAATTTTAGGTGGTTATGCTCTTGTAACAGGATCTAATATTGGAACCGTATTGTTAGGAGGAATAACTGGTGGGGCAGCATTACCAATTGCTCTTCCAGCTAATGCAGTTCTTACATTAGCCGGAGCAGGTGTTGCTACACATGGTGGATTTGTTTGGAGTAAGACGGTTCAAAATGGTAAGGATACTCTTCAAAAAATCCAGTCTTCTTCGTCTGATGGTGGGTCTGTTAAGAAAGTTAAAGAGACTAATAAGCTTGATAAAGGAGGACATGGTACTAAGGGGACGGATGAACTTAAGCATCCTGTTTTAGATAATACTCGAGTGGGTAGTGCATTAAAAGATAATTTTTACCATAGCTTCAATGATATAATTGATAACTATGCAGTTGATGCTCAAAGATTTGATTTACCAAATAAAAAAGGGCATATGGATTCGTTGTATCAGATAGAAGGTTCAATGGTGAAGTATGACACGAAATATGTAAAGGTTAAGAATAACGCCCCTGAAGTGTTACAGACGAAAAAAACAATAAATGGCGTGTTTGAATGGGTGGTCGACCCTACGACTAACAAAGTAACACATAGAACATTTATACCTGACGGAAAAGTTACAGGAAAAATAAATCAGTGGGGGAGATAGAAGAATGTATACAGTTGAAATAATTAAGAAAAATGGATTTGATTGTAACTGGACTACTTTGTTTATTGGTAGACAGTTTAAGTTAATTTCTTCTTTAGAAGTAACAAATTATGCTGTTACATATCTAGAGAATAATCCTACTGTTAATGCTGAGGATATCCTTGAATTGGCGTGGGAACAAGCAGAAGATAAAGTAGATGATTTACTTAAAAGAATAATCTCTGACAGTTCTTCGGAAGTCATGAATAAAGAGTATCATAAGTGGCTATATAGCATTATGAAAGAGATATATAATAACTCTTCTGGTGATAATATGTTTAGGGATATTGAAAATATTTTTTCAATACTTAATACGCCCCAAAATATGTATGAATTTTTTAGAAAAGTATCGGATGCATTTTATTATCCTTCTGATTCAAAATATACAATAAAAGAACTTGTTGAGGAGTTTTTGGATACTGAGAAGCAACTAATACTAGATTAATTATTAATAAGAGAACGATGGACTAATACGCCATCGTTTTCTTTTAAGCGAGGCTACCGAGTGCGGATAAATAGCTTTTTATAAAGAGAAGTAGTGAAATTACTGCACATGATAAACATTATATAGCGGTTAATAGATAGGGAATAGGTTTAAGTGAAGCAGATTTAATTAAGTGAAGTGACCCCATAAAGTTAGACAGGTTATTTTATTAGGTAACTTCTTGGGCATGGGCTTGTATTGTACCGGGTTCATGCTTTTTCGTTTAGCTTTAACTCGTTTGTTGTTGTAAAACATGCTCGATATAATACGCAGAATGGAGGAAAATAATGCTTAAGTTAGTAGATCTTATTGATATACAAAAATGTAATATAGAGATTGACTATTATGTGCCATTCTCTGTTGAAATTGGTGAGCAGAAAACTTACGTTGAAAATAAAGTGTACTGGCGAACAGGTAATATACAAAATTCATTACTTGAAATAGGTTTAGGGGGAAAAACAGGAACATTAAGGAGTATCACTCTAACTGCTGTAAACCAATCAAAATTGGAAGAGATGCCATTGCAAGAGATAAAAGTGATTGAAGGTAACCCGATTTTCGATATTTCAATGATAAATGGAAATATCTTTGATTATAAAGCTGAATTTAATGTGTACCTTGGGGAAAACGATATAACTATTTTATTAGGTTCAGTAGACAAAACTAAGACTATAGTTGAAATAAACAGAGTTGAGATGGGTTTTAATTCAGAGGAGGAACTTCAATTTATCAAAATTAAAGAACTGGTGAAAGAGGAATATTCCGAATTGAAAGCTAGTCTGAATCTATAACTTAAAACCCACAATGACAATAAAATTCGCTGTCGTTGCGGGTTTTCTTATTACTTTAAAAAAGACAGGGGTACAATATATAATTGCTTGTTTGAAGATGAGTATTGAAGATTACATCAAATAGAAAAATTGAACGACTCAAAGAACAAACAACTTTATAATGTTGACAAGGGAAAACTTATTAAATTTCAACTAGACGACGAAACAGGCTGGCATCCAGATGAAGTGAAAAATCCTGCAAAAGAAGTACCTACCGATGTATTAAGATAGATGTTTAAAAATGGTAAGATTACAAAGATTGAATACAATAAATTCCCAAAGAACAAATGAGGTGTTTCATGGTGAAAGTTTTTGGTGAGAAAAACACATTTGCAATTCAATATGAGTTTCTCAATAATCCTTTTAATGAAAGAGGTTGGATTGGTGAAACATGGGGGAGCTTTCAATTTTTTGTTAATGGAAAGGATATTTGTCAATATAAACGTAAGGATACAATCGTAAACTATCAATGGAACGTAATGTATATAGTCGAGTGGTTTAGCGAAAACCTAAAGCATATATTGAGTACTGAACCATTCCCTCTTCCTGTTGAAGGAAGGCATTCTATTGAATTACTAGAAAATTGTTTGGAGTTTGATTCAGATAATGAGGATGAATTTGATGAGTGGTTCGACAAAAAACAAGATTGGGAATTTAAACATTCTTGGTTTTCAAGTAGAGCTGGTTCATTTTTTCCAGATGTATTTTTCAGAAGAGTTGGAGATGAAATAGAGATTGCTTGGAATAATGAGTCGACTTATATCTCAGAAGGTGTTTCATTTATTAATTCAATGGGATTTGAATATGTACCAAGTAGTATATTTGAAGTTTCCGTAAAAAATTTCATAGAAAATTTCTTGGATAATCTTATGCAGAATTCTAAGCATAAAATTAATGCTAAAGAAATTTGTGGAAAAATAAAGAAATCAGTAGAGTAACTATTTTCGTTGAAAAGCAAATCCAAATGGGATTTAAAGAATTTAAAAGAGCTACTCATAGTTAAAGATAGAGTCGTTACAAGAGTATTCGGAGGTTAATTTTATGGATTGTGAATTATTTCTGTTATCGGATTTAAGTCATAAGTCGTTGGGACAAGAAATAGAAAGTATCTCCAAAAAAATATTAAATGAAGATGTTACTATAAAAGAAAATACAGAGGAAATTCATATAGCTTACAAATACTTTTCGATGGATATAGAAATTGAAGACATTTCAGATATAGAATTTATAAGGAGTCACTATGAGCTAAATGTCAATAAGTCCATTCGAGTACTAATATTCGGTAACACATTTAATGAGGGCTTAAATGTTTTGTTTAAAGTGATTGGAAAATTAATGAATAGGTTTGAAATGAACTTGTTATTACTAGAGAATGGATCTGATCAACTTATTAGAAAAGAAAATGACATTTTAATTGTTAACACTGAATTGGATCAATATCAATCAAATTATCTTTCTAAAAAACTACTTGAATTACTTGATTATCCATACATTGAAAGGAAGTTATCGAAAAGATAGCGAAATATAAATGTTGCCACGGAATTATGTATCTGTGGCATTTTTTAAGTTAAATCTTTTCTACGCTTTCTCTGAATGTAAAAACTTCAACTGCTAGTAGGTCTGTTAGCGGAGTTACGGGTGGTAGAGGGGCTACAATATCCATTGAAAAATTAATAAGAGACCAAACAAGACAGGTCACGGAAAAGCTATTGAATGAAGGGTAAATTAATCTTGATGATCTAAGATTAACGATTCCATTAGTCAGGAGCACCATATTGATAGCTTGATACTACATGAAATCCAAGAAACCATGGATGAGGTTGGAGAAAGCATAGCCAATCCATATCATGACCTTGAAAAATTCAAATAATGTTAAAGGGTTTATTAGTTAAAACAAGCATTCCTCCAACAAATTTGCAGCCGTACACTATTGAAGTAACTCCATAAAGTTGGACAGGTTATTTCGTTAGGCAGATTTTTGGGCATAAGATCGCGCGGTATGTATGGACAGTTTATCCTGTTCCAACACCGTAAAGGAGTTATTGTTATGTGTGAGTCCAAAGTAAAAGAGATATTGAAAAGGTACAGTTTTAGAGAATTGAGTAAAATAAACGATTTCTTAATCCTAGAAATTGACGATGACAATTTAGAAGAAACAATAAATTTTGTAAAAAGCAATGATAAGGAAAAACAGAAGAACTTTGACGATATCCTTTATTCTGGTGATAAATATATTGGATTTTTTTTAGAGGGAAATCAATATCTAATAGGAAGCACTGAAAATAAAGGAATTATTATTGATTTTATTGGTGAAGCAGATACTAGATTAATGTTACCAATAAAAGATTTTATTTTTATGATTTCTCACAAGAAACAAGTATTAAATGATATAGATGCAATAAGAGACTAAAATAATCAAAATGGTAATTTATATAAGGTGCTATCGAGTTTTTTCAAGGGGCTGGCGATGTAACTTTCGAAAACTATACTGAAATAAAACCAAATGTAAGTGATAAATTAGAAAGCAAGCGGTATTCCTGTTAATGAACAGCCAACTAAGGTTACACCAGCTGTAGATAAATATGGAAGAGACTATTATTTCAAAGATGGTAAGATTATAAGAGAGCATTCAGGCGGTCATACTTACCTAGATGATCCATCCAAAAATAGAGGGTCACATTTTAGTGATATACATGGAAATCATTATGACCATTAAAATTGAGGTGGGAAGATGAAGTGTTGGAATGAAGTAAAAGAAGATGCATTCTCATACTACAAATGGTTTAGTAAAGATGAAGCAATTAAAAGAGTTGGTAATTTACCAAATTTAAGTGTATACAGTGTTAATGGCTCCATGTTATTTAGCCCAGATGAAAAGAATCAATTCAAAGAAGTATGTGGCACTGAAATCAAGCAAGTATGTATGAAACATGATTTAACTAATGTCTACAAATTCTACTTGCTTGCAGCTATTGAAATCAAAGACACGAACTCTAAGATTGAAAAATACCGAAAAGTATGGAAGGCTCTTCAAACCAAATGGAAACTTGAGGTATTTCATAAGGGTCCAGAAGTTGAGATGGAAGTTGGAGGGAAAACTTTCTACTCAAGTATTGCAGAGTTTTGTCTCGAGAAACTTCCAGCTGCCATTGAAATAGTTTCTAGTAACTCTAAAAGATTTACAATCATTGCAAGTAAAAGTAGTGATATGCTTACGGAAGAAAACATTGGCGGAATCTTCGAAAAAGCATTTAATGAATATAATCAATGGAAAGATGAAATAGATTATTTTAATCTTTCCATTCATCTCTGCCCAAAAGGTGATATAGTTTTTAGATGGGGAGATTCATTAGAGGAAGCAGAAATAGCTGCTATATTTAAAAGAGATATGCTTATCCTTTTAAATAGCTAACTGCAAAACTTTGCTAGAAGTCACTGCATTTCAATTAATAATTATAATATTTTAATAGAGTTAAAGAAAATCCGACTTGCAAGAGCCGGATTTTTTCATTATCTAAGCCAACTTACATATTCCTTATCAAA
Source organism: Bacillus sp. 491mf (assembly GCF_900112415.1). GTDB lineage: Bacteria > Bacillota > Bacilli > Bacillales > Bacillaceae_G > Bacillus_A. Next base: position 55,970 of record NZ_FOLV01000010.1, on the reverse strand, counting down.
ATACATCCAACCACCAGTTTTCAATTCGTCACCATTTGCGAAAATCTAATTTTCATAGCGATAGAAATGAAGAATTAGAAAGTAAGCTAACCTATCAAGCTGGAGGGTTTGTGGGAAATGGTGTTACTGGATTATGGAAAATTAAATTTATAGAGTAAAAGGGAGTGTATTTGTTGATAAATGAAATTACTAATGAAAATACTAAACAGGATTTAATGCATACTTTTGAGAAAATTTTTATGAGCACCAATCCTTTTCAATATGTGTTTACTAAAAATATAAAGGAAGTAATAATTTTATTTCCAACTGATGGCTATTATTTAACTGAGAAGCAGTTTATTGCACTTCAAGAAACTATGGTTACTTTTAAAGAAAATGAATTTTACATTTCTGAGGTTGAGGGAACAGATATTTTTAAAAATGTTGAGAAGACAAATAGTTATCAAAGTAGACATTGGATAATAGATGACGTTACAAGTTTACATGATTATGATGAAGTCCAATTATTTTTAGAGAATGCTATATATTCAACTCAAGGAAAATGGGGACTTATTGTTTCACATGAAGAACATGCATTACTAGGAGGAACAAGTGAGTTTATTAGGCGGTTTAAGATGAATTATCCAGAATGGGAAGAGTGTACAAATAATCTTTTAAAACAATGGAAGGATAATGAAAGGTTATATGGGGCAAGTTCTATTTGGGTTGATAATTTAATTAAGTCTATTAAATCTATTAAATAAAAAGTATTGCATATCTCCATGAACACAAACAAAAAACAATGGGTATATATGAGTATCTAGGTACGTCTAATTAGAGGTACATGAAGAATAAATTTAGAAATTACTAAAGAATGATTACAGTTCAAAAACGTAGTCTTATTGAAAAGAGAGTGAAGGCTCGTTCGATTAGAAAATAGTTCTTGTAATCGGATAAAAAAGTATAATTTACATCCTTGTATAATATTGAATATAAATTTTTATCTAAAAACAGCTACCGCTGCTCTGGAATTTCTACAAGGTGTTGCCGAATTTGGTCAAGTAATAGGAAAATACTATGATATGCAAACTGGGAAATATCTAGAAACTACTAGAGGCATGATACATTATGGAAAAGATGGTGCGCACATAGTTCCTTCAAAACCATTAGAACCATAAGAAAAGGATGATACAAATGGAATATAATTCTTTAATAAAAACACTAGATGAGTATGGAGGTAGTAAACTGATAATAGAATGGCAAAGTGGATTAAAGATTATCGGTAAACCAGACACACTCTTTGAAACAGACAATGGGTTGGATGACGATGATGTGAATTATACAGAATATGATGCAGTTGCATTTCAAGTAAATCATATTATATCCCATCCTGCTACTAACGAAGGTAGTGTATATGATTGGTTAAGACAAGGGAGAAGTTCATTGATTGAAATTTCTCTCTATGATGATCCACCAGGTGCAGTATTTTTAATCGACGGAAAGAAAGTATGGGAAAGGGAAATACATAAATAATAGTCGCTATTTAAACTTTGACCTTGATTGGCCTTTAACCTTTCAAGGTTTTTTAAAGTTAAATGAAATGTAAATCGATATTTGAATCAAAAGACCACGAAGATAACAAACGTGCAAGATTAATTGCAATGCCTAAAAAACTTATTATTTGATTTATACTTTAAACACGATAGTGACAAAGCTCGTGAAGATGAAATTGAAAAAGAAATTGAAGAAGTAATAGCTATAGAAAATAATGAGATAATAACAGCATATCCTATTCATACGAGGAGGTGAAAAATGAAATATACATATGAATTTTATCGTGATGGGCTTGGGGGATTGAGAATACGTTTACCAAAAGAAATTTTTATTATCTCTCATTTTTTAGAAGATACTTTAGACGATGAGGTAGATGAATATGTACAGATTTTAGATAATGTAGTAGACAAAAAATTTCCACATTATGAAATAGAGGGGAATATAGCAGCCGTTTATATAGAATCTAATTATACAAGTGCAATTAACCTTTTTATGAGCCCTCCAAATAACCAGTGTAGAATTGAAACCTCTGAATTTAGAAAATTACTAGTATTATGGAGAGATAAGGTAGTAGAAGAAGGGAAAGATATAGAATTGTAAAAGAAGACCTCTAAGAGTTTATAGGCTATGTTGTAACTCGTTTGGACAAGAAATTACTTGCTATGTGGAATGTCTTATCAGATTCCTTTTGGTATAGAGCAATAATAAATGGAATTGAGATTGATGTTATCAAAATTGCTGCTGATGTAACTAGCGGTTACTCAACAGGAAGTGTGAGTGCACCTCGTTCATCGGGATTTTAAGATTTAAATGGAAAGGTGATAAAAATGTATAGAGAATTAGATGATCTTTTATCTGCGAATACAACTGAGGACGCATGGTACGATGATGGTTGTATAATTGCAAGCGAGATATTATTAGAGTTTAGCCAAAAAGATTGGGAGGAATTAGCAAGTAAGGCACTTACTAAACCGATAGAATGGCAGAAAAAACTGGCATACTGTATGGATAGTAACTGTAATGTGTGTGAATTCGGAATATTACTATCATTGCTTAGCATTGAAGCTGAAGAACTATTTGTGATATGTATAGATACCCTAAGAAGCTTTACGACTCTAGAAAACAAGCAAATGCTATTGAACGATCCATCCATACTGCATCGAATAAATGAAATACTTCCAAAGGCAAGCAAACCGGTAAAGAAAATACTCGAAGATTTCCTCGTGAAGATTGATTCTTAAAGAATCTAATTGTTTACAACCAATAAATTCAAACATTAAAATCCTTAGCAAATAATTGATAACCTTTTTAAAGTTTATTCCCACACGAATCATATATAGGAATAAGCTTTCCGCATTGAGCCAGTTTCATATGAGAGTGGTTGCGGTGACATTTACATAAAACTTACTATATCAAGCTTTAATGTTTTCACTCTATTTGTGAAAGCAGGGGCTTTTGGGGGAGCATGAGTGGACAATTTAGAGATTATATTAACTGATTTTAATAAGAGAAAAATTGATACGTTAATTTACGAAGAACTTAAATTGTCTATATTAAAAGTTAAATCATCACATTTTTATGATAATGCTTCTGGAAAAGATATGGACTTTTCTCAAGTGAAAAGCATAGAAGAGATTTTATCACCAAAAGGTACAGGAAATATATTTTTAGAAGAATCGCAGTTAGGTATTTCATTAAAAAACGTAGTAATAGTTCTCTCGTTTGATGAACAATATGGTGACATTGTATTTAACTTTCCCGAAAATGAAATATTAAAAGGTAAGAGATACGATAACAAGTTAAGGTTAAAAGGGCTAGTACATTATCTAGTTGATTTGAAAAAAAGTTATGATATTCCAAAAGTTATAGTTGGTTACGAGCCTGCAACTGATGAAGATACTGTGTTAATAGAAATTAATAACACGATAAATAATTATGAAAAAGAAATAGAAAAAATATTTTCTTAATTTATGAGTCTTAAGGATTTTTTAGGGATGGAGTGTCGAATAGAATCAGCTATTCGTGACATGTAGCGATAACCGTTGCTAGGTTGTGATATTATCTCAAATTAAAAAGTATGTCTTATTTCATATTTATTATTTTCAGCATATATTCAAAATAGCAACAGTTACCACCATTCCTATTCTTCAATACCCTATTTCCTCTTTCCCTTTCCTTTTAAAAAGGTACTAATGGCATGTATTAAATTACTAGGAAAGTAAATGGAGTTAAATATGTTGTTGGTTTTAAAAACGGGAAAGTAGGATGATTTTATAAAAAATAGGTGGTATCAAAATGTTTATATGTCATTCGTATATGAAAAGACCTGAAGTAATAATTAGAGATTTAAATAAAGATCTCGAAAATTATTTTATTCATATTTGCAAGACAGATGAAATGAATAGGATAAAAAAAGATATCGACTTAGATTACTTAGAAGGTGTGATTTACTTAAAATACTTCGATAACATTATAATGGATTTCAGATACTGGGATTTAGTTGACCAATTATGGGCGTATATACTCGATATGATTGAGGGATTTCTTGTTAATGATACAGCTGAAACTTATTTTCCAGACCAACCTATTTTGCTTAGTTTCAAGAGTATTTCAAAGAATTACATGCTCTTAAGTATAGATGGGAATGTAAAGAAGAGTTGGACTTTGCCGAAACAAGAGTTTTTAAATACTTTAATTGCTTCTGCAGAAGAGTTTTTTACAGAAATGACAAAAATTTTCTCTTCAGATGTGCAATATGGCTTAGAGCTTGAGAAAATGAAAAGACTAAAGACTAGCATTAATAAGAGTTAGTAGCCATGTGGAATTTTTGGGGTATTCTGGAGTAAATACAGGAGAAATAGCTTTAATAATTTACCAGGTAAGAAAACTCAATGGTTTGAAAGGGACTCAAGTAAAGATCCATATTGCTAAAAAGGGTAACATCCATGGCTACTCGGTAAAATAATGGAGGCTATTTATGAAACAAAAAGTTTTAAATACCATTGGAGGACTTTACCATTGTGGTGATTTTGGGTATGTTTTGCATAATTATATCGATCCTAATGTTTGGACTAATAAATTCACTCATGAAATTAAGGATATTCACATTGATAATCTTACAGATTTTAATTACTCCAAATGTTTTACGCTATATATTCAATCTTCAATACACCCTAGATTACAAATAGGTACCCATAAGTTTAATTCATATATTAGAGAGAATGTGTATTTAAATGGGGTATTAGTTTATATCTCGGCAATCGCTCCATATGCTGCAATACAATATATTAAATATGAGTATGTTGAAGATGATGTTGAAATACAAGAACAATATGAGCCATTCGATGAAGCTACAAAACAAATTGGTAATGAGATTTTGAAGTATTTAGAGAGTGAAGGAATACAACTACTTGAAAAGAATGTACTAGAAATAGAAATACCTAATATTTCATTAGAACTTAGAGAGGAAAATGTAACAGTATTTCACTGCTTATTTGAAGACGGTTATTAAAAGATACTTATAAGATAGGAATAAGGCGCTTGATTGTTTTTTAGGCAAAAGGTGCTTTTTTGTTATATAGAATGCAATAGTTGAAAAGTTCTTCTATTTAATTCTAGAGAACAACATGAATGATAAATTCCTGACATCCATAACTTATGAAGGTAGTAGCATCATAGAGTTTTATTTTAATACTGGGCTAGGAAGAAAATCGTGAGAATTAGGCAAGATAGTATTGGAGAAAGCCGCTTTATCATAGTGTAAGGCCTGAATACAATACACGAACAGGACAGATAGATGGGATGGTGAATCATTATTATTTTGAGAAGAGAAATAAAAAATGGGGAGTATCAAAATGAGTAATCCATTTAAAGTTTTAAATCCACAGGCGCTAATTAGTGTTTTTGGAAAAATACCAAAATTTGAAGAGTCAGAGCTATTAGATGTGCGTCTTAAAAGAGACGGTCCTACGTTAGTTATTCAATTGATGACAAAAGAACATGTCGAAAATAAGCCAAAACGATGGAATAAGTGGGATGTAATTTATATAGAAATAGCTTTCTTTACTATTCGTAACTTAACAATAGAAGGTTTAGGTGCAGAGAATATCATTGATCATTTTGAAATACATACGACAGAAGAAGAGAGTTTATTAAAAATTAAGTGTAAGAATCAAATGATAGTTGAATGTTTATTTGAGTGGGCGAGAGTAGAAGGGGTAACTCCAGGTTTAATAGGATTATCATAACTTTGATGAGAAACAGATAATTCGGTTTATAGTGCACACCACTCTAAAGGTGGGGACTGGTAGACCTGCAGATAAACCTCGAACAGGTAAATTTGAAGGCACAGAAGAGCACATTGTCCATTTAATAAACAATATATGGAAGTGATCATATGTGGTACAGTGATTTAGAAGGAAATAGATTTATATCCACTTTATATAAAGAGGCTCCTTCATTGTTAGATGTACGTATTGTAGCAGTTAAAATTGAAGATGAAGGCAAAAAAGTTTCTATAAATTTTAATATGCCTAAATTCGCAGATAATCCTCCGGAAAAATGGGAACAGTTAAATTATAATACTGTATTTGTCCAACTAGACTTTTTTGATATACAGGAATTAACATTGAAATCTTCCAATGATAAATACAGAGGAGATATTCATATCGAATTAGACAAGGATGGGAAATTTAATATTAACATATCAGGTTCTGTAAGTATGAATCTTAAAGCTGACTACGGTATCATACAATCTGTCAGTGGCTATATTGATACAATTGAATAGTTATCCTTAATTGACTCGATGTTTTTCAAGTTTTTTAATAGATGAGCATAGCAATTTATATATATACAACTTAAAAACCCGACATAAAAACCTCTTTCTTTTTAGGGGAGGACGAGAGCATCTGGCCGTGCATAGAAGCGGTCAGGGCCCTTTCCTGCCACATGCAATGTTTTAAAACAAGGGGAGAAAGTGAATACAGGTCGTGTTGCAGTCTGTATAATAGCAACCTCGACCTATATGTCGAAAAATTAAAATGGATTTATATAGATTTGGAAATTGAATGAATACAGTTCTTTATCTTAAATGTAAAACACAAAATCCACATGATTCGAGAGTGAAATAAAAATGAGTAAATCGGTACTTGAAAAAATAGAATTAGTTAAAAATATTTTAGGTGATGATCCATTTAGTTTGGTTATTGGTGAAATTATAGAGGAAGAAAAACCAATAAATAAAGAATTAGAAGATAATATTCTAAAAGATTATTATTTTATTACAAGAAAATATAAAATATTGAATGGTGGTGTAATTACTATATACGGCCATCAAAGACTTGAAAGTATTCAATTTTATGTGGAAGACATACCAGGTGGTACTGAGAAATGGATTTGTATAGGAACAATAGAAAATTATCCATTATGTATTAATAAAATTAATGGGGATGTATCTTGTTTGTTTGGAGATTTAATTGACCAAAATTTTGTTATTGAATTATATGGTGATTTTAATAATTTCTTACAAAATTATTATTTAGGAAAAAAATATTGCGAATTAGGTAATACGTTTGTTCAATCTGGAGGTACTAGTAATACAGTAGGTAGCAAAGATGATGATTGGTACCAATTACTAGAAGATAATAATTTATTGTAATTAAGTTGATAAGTTATTAATAGATTTTAGATTAGAATTTAGAGAAATAAAATAGTGAGAGAGTGTGGTTACTAAAATGTCTGATGGCTTATATGATGAATTAAAGTTATTAAAACAAAATTTTATCAATAAAAATTTAGAAAAAGAATTTGTAATAGCTGTGCTAGGAAGGTTAGTTCTACAATTTGATTTTATAGATATACTTGAGAGATTTCTCAAAGAAGATGTTAATAGAAGAGACACAATTGGTATCGTATATTCTGATGAGTTTGAATCGTACGAGGAGGAGTATTTTGGAGAAAATAAAGTTTTATTCTACTATGGTGTAGACGAAGATTGGGAAGATATTGTAACCCATAAGGAACTATGTGAATATCTGCAAACTGCTTGTGAATTTTACATTGAAAGACACCCAGATCATACTGTGGAGGTTGAAAAGCTCTTAGTAAAAATAAAAGAAAAATATAATATAAAAGATTAATAATTTTTTTCTTGATTGGCTGTATGCCTTTCAAGTTTTTTTGTATTTTAAAGATCTTTAGGATTAAATTACCAAATATTTAATTAAAATAAGCAGGATGTGTAATGTCTGGATAAATAGAAGCCCATCCTATGAGTGGGGGGCATCGCTCCTGAAATACTTCTAAATTATATTGATTATGCTTCTTATTATTAAACTATCAAGTTGTTTAGTTTGATAAAAGGAGAATACATAGTATATATGACTAATATGTACTCTCCTTTAATTTTTATCATTTAGCTCTTGATAATACACGATATCAGTATTTTGTCAGTAGTACCCATATTTATGAAGCTAATATTTTGAGATATCCCTAAAAAATTTTATATCTCCATAGTTTGGGAATTCAGCTCATTTTTTTGTTTAGAGGACAACCTCTTCTGTTAGCTTGACGGGCATGCGGCAGGCCACCTATTATTGTACATGTGCTCGTACACTTCGTTTTCTCATAGTAATTTTCCATCGCGAAGTGTTAAAATTCGATCACATACATCAAGCATTTTTTCATCGTGTGTAATCATAATCGCTGCTTTTTTATTTTTCTTCACTTCTTGTTTCATTAATTCAACGACTTCTCTTGCACGTTTTGAATCAAGGCTAGCAGTAGGTTCATCAGCTAAGATTAAATCTGGGTTATTCATGAACGCACGAGCAATAGCTACCCGTTGTTTTTCCCCGCCTGAAAGTTGATTTGGATAACGATTCATTCGGTGTGATAATCCAAATGTTTCTAGTAATTTTTCTGCAAATTTACCAGCTTCTTTTTTATCTTCTCCCTTTAACTTAGCGATATACAGAAGTTGTTCTTTCACCGTTAAGAAAGGTACGAGATTCGCAAATTGGAATATAAACCCAATTTTTCTTAAGCGAATATCTGTCATCTCTTTTCCCGATAATTTTGCTATGTTTTGATCATAAATATAAATATTTCCTTTCGAAGGAGAGAGCAGTGCACCTGCAATGGAAAGCAAAGTGCTTTTTCCTGAACCAGATGGACCAACAATGCCAATGAATTCTCCTTCCTTTACATCCAATGTAATTGGGTGTAAAGCTGTTACTTCTGTATCTCCTTCTCCATATACTTTACTTACTTGATCGAGCTTTAATAATGATGATGTATTTTCCCATTTCACTTCCGTTACCATCACATGCCGCCTCCAATTGCTTCTAATGCATCTACTTTCAATACATGATATAGAGAGAACAATGTACCTAATATACTAATTACAATAAAAATACCTGAAAATTGCGCGATTGTTGTTGCTGTTAATAAAAACGGCATAGTGGCTGGCAAAACAGTCCGTACTGCAAGGACTAAACTGATGCTGATTACAACGGAAATGCTAGTTAAAAATACAGATTGTATAACTAAAGCCTTTACTAAATATGAATTTTTTGTTCCGATTGCTTTTAATACACCTAGTTGGTGTGTTTTTTGTAATGTAATGACATAGAAAAAAACGCCAATTAATAATGCTGCAATGACAATTAAAAACGCAATAATCATCGTTAATGTCTGTTGTTGTTCTTTATGACCTGGAATACCTTTCAATACTTCTTTTTTATCTACAACTTTTGCATTCTTAATTTCTTTATCCGTATTTAAAGCGATTACGTTATAATCTTTTTGATGTGGCATTGCAATGCTATCCCATACAGCTTCATTCATGCGAACAACAGGTGTATGGCTAAATATTTGATTTTTTGTAAATCCGACAACTTTGAACACTTTATTAGAAATAGGTTCTACAAGTTCGTCTCCAAGATTTACTCCTTTTTCTTTAATAGATTCATCCGCAATGATTTCATTGTTTTCTAAAGGGGTATTTTTTCCTTCAATTACTTTTGGAGCAATAAATGAATCTGGCTTACTTGAAAAAATAGCAGCATCAACTTTTTTTGAACTTCCTTCTTTTTCAAATGTTGACACTTTCATATACATTGGAACTGCATCTTTTTCATCAACCTGTGCCAATATGTTTTTAACATCCTCTTTTTTAATTTGAGAACGCAACAATTTCCCCTCGGCATCATCGGATAATATAAATTTGTCTGCCTTCATTTCTATAATAGAAGAAGCACTGTTATGAGATAAACCATTTGCCAAACCTGATATGATAAGTACAAGAAATGATAATAATATCATAATTGTACCAACTAATCCGTATCGTAATTTCGATTGTTTTAATTCTTTAAGTGCTAAAAACATTAAGTTCGTTCCTCCTTGTTTCCTGTTATGTACTTATCATAAAGGGGACAGCCGAGATGCATGTAAAAACGGACTATAAACTGTATTTTATTATAAAGTGAAACTTTAATCAGTGGGGGTTTTCTTCATCCCCCACTGATTATTAGTTGAACCAATCGGGCTTTTACGGGCAGTTTATCTCCCACCTAACTTCTTTGCTTTCGCCGAATTTTGAGGTGGGAGTATTACTGCCCGTTAATGCGGGATAAATAAATAGGAACAGAAAAATAGCCCATCATCCAGCGCGAATTTGATAAAAAATTTCGATATATTAAATTTCGCCCCTTTACATATGATGTTCTTTTCAAAATGCGATAATCAGTGCAATGGATAGCATTCATTCTGAGGATGCTGATCCCTGTGAGACAAATAGCGCTGTGAAAAATATAGTTCCAACCATTCTTCCTAAACTGTCAAATGAAAAATTTAGACTCGAAATTGTACCGTAATCTGTTTTTATCCCGCTATTCGTGGGCAGTAAGACCCCCACCTCAAGATTCAGAGAGAAGCAAAGAAGATAAGTGGGGGATGAAGACCCCCCCACTGACGGAAGTTTCACTTTATTTGCTTCGCAAAAAAATGTTCCCAAATTGAAATGATGTAAGTTTAATTGCTTCTTTTCCAAACAATTGAAATGTGTTCTCTAATCCAGCTAACCATGAAAATAATAAAAGTAACAAAAAATAAACCAATTGCCGGGATTGGTAAACAAAATCCATTTCTTAAGTAAGGATTCCTTGCTTTCTTCTTCTCTTGTACTCACACTCTCTTTGAAGGCAAAGAACGTATATGGGAATAAAAGTAAAATAAGAGCGCTAACGATTTGGAATGGAACAGCATATCAAATCCGACTTAACATCCCCCAATTGCTGTTCCAATAATAAAGTCCATCCCCATACATGCACCAATCATTCCCATATAACGATTACGGTTCGTTTCAGTCGTCATATCGATAACAGATGCTGTTGCGGCGGTGTATAATGCACCTACGAAGAAACCATTAATAAATTCTTGATATGTACAATCCCACTATCAATAAAGATGCTTGTTAAGATAAATCTAATAATATAATATAACGATAAAAGGCGTAGGACACCGACTTATTCGATCAGAAATTATTCTCCAAAACTGAGCTGTTAGGAAAGAGGGAATCGAGTAACAAGATAACCGTAATTCTAAATTACATGAATTTACATCTAAATTTACAATTACCTATGGGAGAATAGGAATAATGATGCTGCAACCTAAAAAGATAAAAAATTAAACAATCATTAGCGGGATTATACCATCTTTATCATATCCCCCTTTACTTTTATTATAAAAAGAACATATGACTAAAAAGTCATATGTTTATACTAACGGTTTATTAAAATCTTACAAGCGATATAATAAAATTGAAACAAATTATGCATAATTTAAAAGCGAAGTTAGGATTTTTAAGAATGTCTATTCGATATGCATTACTAAGGCTACTTTCAAAAAAAGAACAAACTGGTTATGACCTACATCATACTTTTCAAGAGCAGCTCATTTATTTTTGGAATTCAGGTCATTCGCAAGTATATAAAGAATTATCAAAAATGGAAAATGATGGTTTTGTTACGTTTGAATATATTTATCAAGAAGGAAGTCCAAATAAAAAAATATACTCGTTAACGAAAGAGGGAAAAAAAGCTCTGATTGAATGGATCATTCATGAAAAAACGAACCCTCCGCGTATAAAAGATGAGTTTTTATTAAAAGCTTCGAGTTTCCATATTATTTCAGTGAAAGAAGCCATTTCTTTATTGCAGAAAGTGATTGAGAAAGAAATGCATGTGATTCGGGAAACGCAAAAGTGGAAAGACCATCAATTCCCTAATCAAACCTCCGTTCAAAAGCAAAAAATAGGAGAATATGTTGCGGTCGAATACGGGATAAGGTATGCAAAAATGTACATTGAATGGTGTGAATGGGCAATTGGCGTGTTAGAATCATTAGAAGCAGAAGAGTAAAAAATTGTAAAGATGTTATTCTTACAACTAGCAAGTTTAGGCTCAAAAGCTTATAGTTTTTGAGCCTTTTGTGTGCGCTCAGCATGCACATATTCTCTAGGTCTAGTCACAGGATTACTGACATAAATCGCAAAGTAATAAAACGAAATGAATTTTTTAGGTATTCTTTATCATCTAGTTCTCTTTTTTTCTTTGAATTTTGAAGTTAGGAGTGTTTACTCAAATTAAAGCCGTATAATCAACGATATTGTATGAGCTTTAAGGAAAGTGTTGACGTGAAGACCATTTAAATTGGTATGAATTGAATGCTGTAAAGACAGTGCAACTTGTACCGACAGAGTAAGGAGTAAATTTGGGCGTCTTGGCGGAGGGGACTCAGGCTATTAGAATAAAATAAGGAGTTAGATAATGATGAGTGAAGAACTAAAAAAACTAATAAAGAATTATGGTATAGATGTGGAAGACGAATTAGATGTTAGTCCATTTGAAATTGCTTATACATTTAGAACTAGAGAATTTTTAGCGAAACAATATGAATTATTAGATAGTGAAGATAAAAAAAGGTTAGCATACTATGATACGGTATTAATTAGTCGGGCAAAAGAGTTTTATGAATATTTCAAACCATTAAAAATATGGGGAAATAGTAACGTTCCAATTGAATACTGGTGGTGGCATTTAGAAAAAATTATATTAGGGGAGCTTATCGTTGAGGTTGAAAAAAATGAAATTAACTATCGTGGAAACATTACTAGGCTAACGATAAAATGAATTTATCTTACCGTATAAACGCTATAAAATAACCGTAATAATCAAAATACTGTAAATATTACGGATTGAATTATGTTTAAATACAAGAATTAGATGCATAATTTCAGTTCGGTAGTAAGTTTGATAACTACAATAAAAAAACGTATTTTTACAACAATAAATATGTATCAAAAGTGATAGTAAAGAGGCAAGAGTTTTTGGAAGATGTTACATGATAAAACTGTACAAGAAATGAATCCTGTAGAATAAGGAAAGGGGGATTTATAGTGAGATATGAGGCGTTAGTTAAGGAGATAGACTCATGTATTGAGGAAGAAATTGTAGTGAAAATTAAAGATATTGAATTAACCGGCTTTGCAAATATTTTTCCATATGAGATAAAAATCGGGGGAATCTACCCTGTGGAATTAAGTCTTTGGTTTCTAGATGATTTTGCAATTGATATACAAGATAGTCAAGAAAAGCAAATTACAAAGCTAGGTGAAGGCTTTAAATATGAGTTTAAAGGCTTACTTACTTCAGATGGGATGTTTGATATAGGAATACGAATTGAAGATGAGATTTTAGAGGATTATGAATACCTATATGGGAAATATATTAAGTTAATAGTTGATAGAATAAATATAGAATTTCTATAATGTGTAAAATTCAAATGCTATATTTAAAAGCAAAAAGGTAAATTATAATGATTACAGTTCGAAACTATTGAAAAGAACTTAAAATAAAGATAAACCGAATCAGGAATAAAGTGATCCCATAAAGTTAGACCGGTTATTTCACTAGGAAACTTTTTGGGGATGGTCCCGGTATTGTACCAATCAATCATGGTTACCCGAATCTCGGATAAGAGATGATATAAAAATGCAGGGGATTTACCTGGAAATGTAAAAACACCTGATGGAGTACCGGTTTGGAGAGAATACAAGGTTGTTAGGGTTGACGAAATAAAACCTGTAACGATTTTTTCAGATACTGCACAACCATAACTTAATAGGCGGTGAGAAAGTGTTAATTGATTGTGTGAAAGAAGTAATTAGTGAAAGGGTGTCAATAGATCCAGAAGATTGCTTTAGAATAGAGCATTGTTGGAATAAGCTCACAAACTTATTGAGTGAAGATACTCAAAAAACAATCGAAGTTCTTAAAGAATTAGATGAAGAGCAGGTTCTTTATGTAAGTGAAGTGTTTGAAGATATAGCTTATAATTTGCAAAGTCAAGATTACATTAATGAACTTGAAAAACTAGAAAAAAAATTTCCTAATCTAAATCTTGCATCTTTTGTAGAGACGGCTAAAGATTTCATGAATTAAAACAAGTATTCGTAAGGGGATTTTTGTGTGAACCTGATAATTATTACCTAGAGCACAAAAATATTAATCGCTCGGAAGATGGTAAAAGGACTGAAATCTATTTACCGCCAGAATGGGTTGAAAAAAGGAGGATAATTATGGAACTTTCAAATGAAGCTTATGAAAAAATACAACTACTATGTTCGGAAGGAGATACCTTAGTAGAACAAAACTTGTTTGATCAGGCAATTGCTAGGTATCTAGATGCATTGTTCTTGGTTCCTGAACCTAAAACTGATTGGGATACAAGTACTTGGATTTATACTGCTTTAGGTGATACTTGCTATTTAAAAGTAGATTATACACAGGCGGTGGAGTATTTTTATGAAGCATTGAATTGCCCAGAAGGTATAACAAATCCGTTTATACTCTTGAGACTTGGCGAAAGTTTCACTGAGTTAGGTGAAAAGGATAAAGCAAAAGAATATTTACTAAGGGCTTATATGCTTGAAGGATATGGGATTTTTTATGATGAAGATGATAAATATTTAGATGTAATTAAAAACGAAATTTAGGAGTGATGAAGTTGGCTTATGTACCTGGGGAACAAGGAGCCTATATTGAAAAATTAATGGATCGATCTAATGATGAATGGGATAAAAACAATTTCGAGAAGAGCATTTTGCTTTTAGAAGAAGCATGGGAGGAGATTCCTGAAGATAAAAATATTTATGATGAGAGTTTTTTAATTGTATGGGGGATTTTAGAAATCTCAATTCAAATAGGTGATTATGATAGACTTAGGCACTGGGTAGATAGAATATTTACAGCTGACCCTGAAAGAGGAGATTTTGGAGAAAGGGAAATGTGGGCGGGGAGAGTGGCTTATGAACTTGGAGAATTTTCTAAAGCGAAAAAGTATATTGAAATTGCCGTTACGAAGTCAAGAGGTAAATGTTTTAGCTCAAAGGATGATGGGAAATATTTAAAATTTTATAAAGAGAATTGATTGTTTTTACATCGGTTTTCTATGGATTGGAGCCCATTTTGATAAAAGTATCATTTATGATACTGGTAACTCAACTAGTTGAAGTAGAAGAGGACTTATAAGTGGAAATATATATCATGGAAATCTAATTGCTGGAGATAGATTACATAACTAGAAATCACTAAAGAGGTTATGATTATGAGAAAATATGTTAAGTTAGAGGTTCCTGAAGTAAATATTCATCCCTTGAGAATAACAGAAGGATGGAAAGTGAACTATAACAATTTTTTTGAAATAGATCCACGAAATTTGGAACCTGATGACGATTGCTGGTTTATGTTTACTGAGAGTTTGTTGCAGCTTTATCATGAGAAATCATCGATCACATTGGATCTCGGGTGGAATCTTGATATTTCCCCTGATGGTAATTACCTAGTTTGGATTATAAAAAACATGGACTGGGAAAACCCTATTCACGAATTTACATCTGATAACTATAAAAAAGTTATTGAATATATTGAATTTCATTTGAAACAAATTACATTTACATGGTGAAAATATAATTGTTATTGGCTGCAGTGATAAAGATATAAAACGACTATCTTACTATTTAATTTATATTTGGATACGAGAATGACAAAACCTGTGGTACTAGATGAAGGAAGACATAGGTACATAAGGCAAGTTAACAAAAAATAAATAAAGGATTTATGTATGGGGTAACAAGAACGATGGTTCCATGAAATTCATAATTCATGACGCTTGTACCATCATGGAGTTTTGTTTTAATACTAAGATAGTATAACAGGTACGAGAATTAGGCGAGATGAAATTTCATTATTCAAGTTTTATCATTATCTTATAAATATTTGGCAGTTTTTGAGAAAGAAGGTCTTGATTTGTGGAAAAATATGGTTTTAGAAATCGAAAAAATAGAGAAAAGCTTCAATGGTAAACTGAATACACCTGCAACAGATACTGAAGTTCAGAGGTTGAGAGAACGTGTGAAAGAGAATTTTAATGTTGATTTACCGAGTGAATACGAAGAGTTTCTTAAAACTGTAAATGGTTTAGATTTTGATGGACTGGTACTTTACGGAGTTGATCCTTCTTTACTAGAAACAGAAAGAGATGAACAAATTTGCGGACTTATAGAAACAAATGAGATTTGGTATGAAAATGAATTTCAAAAAGAGTATCTTTTCCTTGGAGATTCAAATATAGCATGGTTTTGTAAAAACTTATCTGATGGTACGTATCTAGAACTTGACAAACCATCTGGTACAGTGATGGAAACATATGATGATTGTAATACAATGCTTGAAGAAGCATTAAAAGTAACTCTTCTTTAAATGAAGGGATAGAAGCGCTGATGTCTCTTCCTTCTTGTTGCGAATACATACTGATACCGTCCAGCAACAACCATTGCGTATGCCCTACGATATTCAGATAACACTTCTTATCGCCTTAGTAAACCAACATGGCTAGCCTCTCTTCGGTACCAGCTATCGTCCGTTGTCTGTCGATCAACATAGAACACGGCCTATGCACGATAGATTTCGAAGGTAAATACATCATTTCCGTGTTTAATTTTCACATGATACAACTATAAAATCGGGTAGTCCCTGAAAAATGCCTGATATATCATTTATCAGCGCTTTTTTCGATATATCGGCGACTCGACACAACTTATCGGCGCTTTTTTCAATATATCGGCGATTCGACACAATATAAAGACCGTTCGACCACGTTCGACATGCGAGTAGCCCAGCCACCGACACTCCATGATAAAGGATAAAAATAAAGGAGATAAACCATGGCAATTCATATCACAATGAATAAAGAATTTGAAGATGAAGAAATAGTTGTTTATCAGTTCTATCCGTCAGAATATCCAGATAAAGTTGGGAAAATGTACTTTCATAAAAAAGAGCAGATGTTTCATGAAATAGATCCTGTTCCAGTAAAATCAGTTGCAACAAGCGAACATTACTTTTATTGTGCATGTTCTAGAATAGTAATATGCCTTAGAAAGGGTGGGAGATTTTTAGAAGAAATGACGTACGGAGTATAGTCAAATAAACGAGTGTATAAAAAGCTGGAAAAATTCAATTTAATAAACTAGAAAAAAATCCATAGAATTAGAAGCAGCTAAAGGTGAAGGTGCAAATTACTATTTTCTTAAAGCTGTTGGTGCTGTGCAAAAATATGTTAGAAACGTATCAAACTTAGATGAATTTCCTGAATTTCTATTTTCACAGTCATAAAATTTTTAATTAAGGAGTGTTTGGAACAGTGGGAAGATATCCACTGATTGCAATAATCAAAGAGAATGAGAATAAAGCAAATGTAATTTACAGTTTTGGTCCAGATATTCATTCTTGTGAGAGATATCCACAACTTTATAGGAGATGGAGTTTTAAAGTTTTAAAGAATGAAACTAACCCCGATGAAGCATTTGTTTTACCGAATGATATGCCTAAGGAACATATTTCCTTATTATATAAATGTATTCATAAAGTATATGTTCACGTAAAAGAAAATGGTGGCATGGAAAATATGAATAATATAGAATTTCCAGAATACCTTGAGTTTATCGTATAAACTTTATAAACATAAGCTACTAAAAGAACTGGCGATGAATACAAGTAGTGAATATTTAGTAGAAATATTAAATGACCGTGGTATCGCAGATGTATTAATAGTAATAGAGAGAATATCGGTAAGTAAGTATGAAGAAATAAGAGAATCGACTTCTGATATTAAAGCTATAGCTAAAAATACTGGAATACATGAAAGACATATAAGGAGGCCTTTATATATGGCGGTATGTTTAGTAATGACGAAAGAACTTGAAGATGAAGAGATAGTTGTTTATCAATATTATCCCTCTGAATCACCCGATAAAGTCGGAAAACTGTATTTTAATAAAAAGGAAAGAATGTTTTATGATTTAGAACAAGCTTCAGTGAACTCAGAAACAATGAGACAACATTATTTTGATTGTGCATGTACTAGAATTGTCCGATGTCTGAAAAGGAATGAAGGCTTTCCTGATCGCATGGCATATGAAGCATAATAAAGTGAACCAATCGGGCTTTTACGGGCAGTTTATCTCCCACCTAACTTCTTAAGAAAAGCGGAAACGGCCGGAGATTCTAGCCGCTAGAGCTGGACAATGCTTTCGCTGAATTTTGAGGTGGGAGTATTACTGCCCACGAATAGCGGGATAAATATTTTAAAATCTCTTTAGATAAAGCGTTTGCTTAATTAAGGAGTGAATTGAATTGGGAAGATATCCATCAATTATAATAACAAAAGAATTAGACAATAGCGAATATGCAATTTACAGTTTTGGTCCTAGTATTGATATGTGTGATCAATTCCCCGAAATGTACGAAAGATGGAGTTTTAAGATTTTGAAAGATAAGTAAACTAAAAAACGTGATTTTATAGGAGGGGGAGGTTGCTATGAAGAATAGAGCTGAGGCTTTTATAGACGGATTGGAAGAATTATTTGGAAAAGCGGATGTTATTAGGGAAATGAATCTTGAAAATGGAGATGCACCTATCCACGTTTTCTTTTATCGTGATTTACCAGAAACCGGCATGATGACATCTATTACGTATAGGCTATCAGAAGGACATCATCCAGATTGGAAGAATGGGAGACCAGAAATCATTTTAACGCTGGAAACGCAAGATGAAAGTTGGGGATTAGCGACAGCCTATTTTGCATCACAGTTTAAGGGAGAGAAAAGTTTTTCTTACGGTTCGTTGTTTACTTTTGATAAACAGATTTCAGCTGAATCTGAGATGGTAGGATTTTTTGTTTTCGCTCCGGCAACCTTAAGTAAAGATTATGCAGAAATCAAAACATGTGATGGATCAATACATTTAGTGGGTATGTACCCAATTTATAAAGAGGAAATTCAACTATATCAGACGATTGGGTTAAAGAGCTTTTGGCATATGGAAGGGTTTGATCTATATGACACAAAAAGGGAAAATTTAGGATTGGGAATATAAAATGCCGTAATCAAGAATAGTAATTTGCTAATTATATATTTCTAAGTGTGGAAGATTCCTCCTGAATTAATTGATTAGTCATTAATATATAAAGAAATGATGAGTAAGGTAATATAAGTGAATGGTAAAAAAGCCTTTATCGGTGACAATATAATAAAATCTTCAATTAATTAGTAAAAAAATAACCCATAACTATATGAAAAGAATATGTGAAGTGATCTTATTGCCATTAACTTAAGAAATTCTTTATCAAACACCTAAATCAACAGTTTCGCTCCAGTAGGCTTCACCGTCTCTATCGATTTTTATCATAATATCCTCCATTCTGCTGCTATCGCCTCAAACTCACGTTTCAATTAGCTTTTTATGTCCATCTAAAGGTTTTCCTATCGACTTATAATTCTTTCTTCCTATAACCATATATGGATTGAACGGAATTACAAACGTAAGACTTTGTTACCTCCTCAACGAGTATTGTGTAATCCGCTCATAAAAATAGGCTCTATTCTTAAAGAATGCTACTAATGGAGCAACAAATATATTGAAAATCCCACCCAAGATAATAGTATAATCATTGGGGAGGGAGATTATGAAGAAAATAGGGATTGTCATTTGTATCGTTACCTTGTTTATTATTCTATTCATTGGGAGTATAGGCGGCTTTATCTATTTTTTATATAAAAGTCAAAGTAACGATAAAATAGAAACGTACATAAAAAATAAATATGGAATAGATGTAATTGTATCAAGCCGAGGTGCTATTCATGAAGGGAATATGGGTCATACTTGGCATACTGTTCAAGTAAAAAACAACAAAAATATTCAGTTCCGTGTGGAAGTAGATGGGCTGTTTTTTTCATCAATTCTTGGTGATGAATACGAAGATGGGTTACATACTTATGAAGCATATAAATCATTTAAACCGCTTTTAGGACAAATTGGAAAACTAGGGTATGAGCCTGCTCAAGGTGAAAATGTGCTGCAGTATAGAATTGATGAAAGAAGTTCAGTTGATGAAAAGCCAACATCCGAGTTGTTTTTAACACTAAAAACAATTCCAAAACTAGATTTTAGCCAATTTGAAACAAACGAACTAGATCGTTTATTTGCACTCATGCAACTCGTTCAAAAAAACAACCAACTAATCACTGGAATTGAAATATTAGATAACGAAAGTCGTCTTACTGACTTTCGTTTGGAAGACATTCAAAATATTACTACAAAAAAACAACTTTTATTAGTCATGAAAAATAAGTCTGAAGAGTATTGGACGTATCTTATTAGAAAGCAATTGGATGGGAAAACCAATGGTGTTGAAAATGAACATTTAGCATTCAAAGAGATATCTTGTTCCCATGTTGAAGACAGTGATTGTGAGGCTTATGCTGTTACTTTGCAGTTTAGCAATGATATGCTGCAGTTTAAGAAAAACCCGCAGCTGATTGATGATATATATAATGTTTTTTCTTTTTTACAATCTGAAATACCAAATAAAACATTTCGTATGAAATTCCTTAACACAGGAAAAACATCATACCAACGAAATTTTTCCTTTGAATATTTAACCACGAGAGAAAAAGTTGAATTTATCGTGAAAAAATATTTACAAGAAGAATAGTCATGAAAGAGTCGAGTTCTTAATGACTACGAAATTGCCCCATCATATTTTATAAACAAAAATTAAAAATTGTAGTACTTAATGATTCCGTTCACTTAGATTCATTCTTACTAAAACAATTATTTTTAAAATCATAAGAGAATAGATCTGTAATCAACCATTATTATTTCGAATGTATTAATTTGTTAGACCTAGGTAATTATAAATTGAATGAAATCAAAGGCGTACCAGATTTAGACACGCATCGTGTTGGACAAAAAGCATTCATGCTGTCACTATAAAACTTACAAACTTATAGCATTTGCTCATCTACCATAGACAGGCAAGTGCTTTTTTATATTTAAATTGACATGAGGATTTGTGGAATATATGGTAAATATAGTGCTTAATTCTGATTGTTTTAAATATTCAAGGGGAAAATAACCATTTTTTCGTTATAAAAGAGGGGAGAATAAAAGATGTTAACTAACAAAAATGCAGACAAAGTATTCGATAAACTAATGGTAGAAGGTGAGACTTATGTTCATTACTTCTACGTGATGAACATGGCATCTCATTCTCAATACTTAGTTTTTGGCTTGGGTGCACTCGCTTTAAATAAACATTACCTTGTAGGATTCACAAGTAAGAGAATCATACTAATAGAGTTAAGTCCTACAACTGGTGATCCTACTGAAAATATTGTTTATTTAGAATTAGATAAAGTAGAGAAAGTAAGTGTAAAGAGAGGTATGATTAAATCCAATGTCACTATAAAGTTAATAGAGGACAAAGGGGTACTCGAAATGAAGCCGAACAGTTTTACAGTTGGCTTATCAAACCACAAAAAGAGCTTAGTAGAGTTAGAAAAATTGTATGGTTAATGAAAAGTAATGGACGGTGACATCTAAGATTTCTAATTAAACGAATAGGTATGAGAGAGGGATTACATTGTTACCAACAGCATTAGATTATGCAGTTAGAAGTTTATTCTTTGTTCTTCAAACGTTTATTATAGCATTAGCATTAAAATATTGGATTCAAAAAAAATACATAAACGAGTCAGCGTTAATTTGGATATTTACGATCGTGGCAATGATTGGTGTAGTGGTAGTTATATCTTTAAACAAATCTCTAGATTTAACTCAAACAACTTTAGGTATTTTAAGTTTTAGCATGATGCTAAATCAATTTCTTTTTGGATACTACATAATATCATGGGCAATAAAACGTTTTAAAGACTTTAAACTATTTAATAAGATAATTAAATTTGTAAACATAGTGAATGTGGTAATGATAACCATTATTTATATTGGTTACTTATTGTTTTTTGTTTTAAGTTGGTTTGAGTCTAGTTTGAATTCAGGCTTATAGCGGGTTGAATTCTTATTTTTAAGCAATAAAATACAATGGATAATTATAGGTGATAATATCTAAAATTCATTGTTTCATAGAATTTCTCTTTCTTCTGGCAAGTTGCTTTTTTTTAGACGAGACAAGAAATAATCTTGCCTCATGCTCAACTTTACAAGTATAGAAGATTTTTTGACTACGAAATAGGTGAATGATACGATAAATGAGGGTGGGTAATAAAAACAAAAAAGGTAGGTATATCCATGAAGAAAGCAAATAAGTTACTATGTTTTGCAATTCCGTTAATGGTATTAGGGGGTTGCGGAACAAATTCATCAGCAGACAAGCCAAAAGATAAAGTAGAAGCAAAACAAGAAACGAAAGAGAAGTTATCAAAAGACTTATACCCAACACGTATGACTGGTTTATCATCTGAGTTAATGGGTAAAATCGCTACCATAACAGAGTTAGCAATGGATAAGAACAAAGATGAGAAGACGTTAACAAAAGAGATTTTAAAAGAAGAAGAAAACTTACAAAAGATAATCAAGAAGTTCCATCAAATTGAACCACCTAAAGAGTATGCAGACGCTCATAAGACAATCTTAAAAGGGGTAGATTGTTATTCAGAAGCATATGCAAAACAGGCTAAGATTGCAAAAGATGGGTCTACTGATAAAGAAACGGCAAAAGATTTAATGCAAAAGATTAAAGAAGGTAACGATTATATGGTGGAGGGGTATAAACCACTTCAAGAAGCAAATATAGATAAAGCAAACTCCATAAGTGACAAAACAGGAGTAAAGTTTGATACTCCAACTACAAAGTCAGACACGAAAGCAGATAACGGAAGTGAAATTACAATTTCAGAAGAGGGCAGTGAGTGGTATGGTTCTTGGGGTCGTTATGATGGAACTGTATTCCACAAAGCACTAGAGTTTAGAGAAGACCATACATTCACTGGATTTGATGATACAGGTAAAGCTAAGGCATATGAAGACAACCATATGACAGGTGAGTGGTACTACAATGCAGACGAGAAGAAACTGAAGTTATACCCAAAAGAGTTTGTAAAAGACGGTAAGACATACAGTAAAAACGAGATGAGAGGTCTAGTACCATATACAGTTAAGTCATTCACTGGTAACTCATTTGAAATCGTAGATGATAAAGGTACAGCGATAACGGCAGTAAAGAAAAAATAATTTAATATTAAAGTACTAAGAGGTACATATTTATGAATGCAAAGAAACTAGTAATTTTTGTCCTCCCAATTATGCTATTGGGAGGTTGTGGAACAGATTCAACTGACAAAGTAGAAAAGAAATTAGGCTCTAAGATAGAGTCAAAAGAGGAAAAAACAGTAAATTCAACTAGGAAACTAAAAGTTGAAGAATACGCACCTGCTTTAATAGAGCCAATGACTGACGCAACTAAAATTTTTACTGATATTGAAAACCTACTTAAAACAGATAAACCTTATGAAGAGTTTAAGGCAGACCACCAAGTAATGGTGACGTCATTAAATAAAGACTTCAAAAAGATAAAAGAAATCAACCCACCTAATGAATTTGTGGAAGAGCAAAAACAGATGGTTAAAGTAATGGAAACGTATGAAGAAGCATGTAGATTACAAACTGAAGCCTTTTCTGAAAAGAATAAAGAAAAGATGGAATTATCCAAGCAGAAAATGTATGAAGCAGGTAAACTCTCAAAAGAGATAACTACACGAATAGGTGATAGATTAGGAGAAATGGAAAGACAAGGTAAAGGTTAATCTAGAAAATCTAATAAGTCAAACAAAGGGGTATATGTTTATGAAAGCAAAGAAACTGGTAACTTTAGCACTTCCTATTATGTTATTAGGTGGTTGTGGAACAGTAGAGAAACCTTCTAAAGAAGCAAAGACTGAGTCTAAATCAGAGTCAAAAGCAGAAGCAAAAGAGTCTAGTAAAGATGTTCAGAAAGTAAGAGTTTTAGCAGAAGACTACCCTCAATACTTAATAGACTTAGGTAATGAGTTTGAAGCATCATTTAAAACATTAACTACTAATATAAATGATTCTCTTGACGGCAAGAAATCAAAGCAAGACATTCTATCTAGTATAGACAAAGCAAATAAGGTAATCGCTAAGTTTGAGGCAATTGACCCACCTAATAAATATGTAGATACACAAAAGGATATTGAAAAGGCAGTTGTAAAGTATAAGAAATCATTATCTTTGTTAAAAGACGCTTATACAAGAGATAAGTCAAACTCAAATGATAAGAGAACAGACAAGGAAATCGTTGAACAGGCTGAACAGATTTTACATGAAGGTGATAAGTACTGGATTGCAGTCTACAAAGAGATGAAAAACGAAGTAACAAAATCAAAAGGTGGAGGGGTAGAGTCTCAAGACCTAAAAGATTCCACTACAGATGCAGGGGTAGACTACAATGCAGTTAAAAAGAACGTACTAGATGGTACGGAGTTAATTGCTAATTGGGGTGTAACTCGTGATGGTAAGTTTAACCCGTTATTTATCTTAAAAGGCGGGAGTCCTAAGACATTTGAGGTATATACCGCAGGTGATTATCCAAATAAAACAAACTATATCGAAGGTACATGGGAGTACGATAAGTCTAATATGATGTTAAAACTACATATCTCAAAACAAATGGCAAATGGAGTAGTAGCAGAAGTTGTCCATAAAGACATAAACTATAAAGTGCAAAACTACGATACAAAGAGTTTACAATTGTACAATGAGGATTCAAAAGCTATAACTCGATATGTGAAACAAAAGTAGTGCAAGAGGTATGAAAACGTGCTAAAACGTGAGGAAGTACTATCAAGTGAATTAAAGTTAATTATAAAGAAAGCATATCAAGACGGAGAATCTTTCATACCACAAAGAAGTGACGTATCATATAAAGTCCAAAACTTTACAGATAGTAAAATGCAACTATTTGATGGTGATTCTTTCCAAACATACCGTTTTACAAAGCAAAAATAAATGAATGTTGTTAAAAAATACTATTATTATCCATATAATAACAAATTAAAGGAAAGGTGAGGTTAAATTGATCAGTGACTTTAAAAAGGCAGCTTTATCTTCATTAAAAGGTAAATGGGGATTAGGAGCAGGGGCATCGTTTTTATATTATATTATTTCTACTATTGGCACGTTTATTATCGGATTTCCGCTTTTCTTCCTAGGCCTCTTATTCAGTGAAATTATGAATGCTAGTGCTTCCCCTACAGGAGATGAGAGGTTGAATGCAGTAGGTGCTACTTCTTATGTACTTACTTTCGTGATTATATCTCTTGTTTTGATAGGTTTACAAAGCATTATGAGTTATGGATATTGTAATCTTACATTACGTTTAGCGAAAAGAGAATCTACTACAATTGATGATTTGTTTGAGGGATTTCGAAAAAAGAATATATTTAAATCTATAAAGCTAGCTCTGTTAATGAGTGTATACGTATTTTTATGGAGCTTATTGCTGATTGTTCCAGGTATTATAAAATGTTTCTCTTATTCAATGGCTTACTATATTATGTTAGATCATCCAGAATATACGGCGAGCGAAGCGCTTAAAAAGAGCCAAGAAATGATGAAAGGGCACAAATTCGATTTATTTATACTGTCTTTAAGTTTTATCGGATGGTTCATTTTAGGGGCTGTTATTCTATTTTTCACAATTGGTATTCCGTTTCTTTGGATTTATCCATATTACTTTACAACAATATCGCACTTCTACTTGAATTTAGTGAATAGAGATATAGCTATGGAAGAGAAAACAGTTATCTAGAAGGAGAATATGGTTTATTTCGTGCTTCTTCACGATAACAGTACAATTGAAATATCATATAAAAGAGGCTATCCAAAAAAGTGAAACTTTTGGATAGCCTCTTGTTTTGTATGTGCTTAATGAGACGAAAATGTCGGTTTTCTAACTTATATGCATAGAGATTGTGTTTATATAACTCTACTTTTGATTCTCTTTTAATGATAGTGAAAATTTCAAAAAAATATATTGGGCTAGTCTTATTTACTATACAACTTTGCACCTTATTAAATAGGCTATAATGAGTCTTAATATGACTCAAATTAATTAATATAATTAGAAAGGTCAGATGAATTTTGAAGAAAGATAAGAGTAATAACGGAGGAAGTGCTCCTCTAAACGCGGAAAAGATTGCACTTCCAGAAGTTCTAGCTCCTTGTCTTAGTTTCACCCCAATTTCGCAACCTAATGCAGCATATCAAAGTGCAACTACAGGTATAGCTGACGGTACCTCTGTTAGCTCCATCACTGATGGATTCCAAACTGTAACTTTTAGTTCGCCTGTGACATGACGTTAGGTTCCGACTACTTGGGCAACTTGGTCTTCTCCTCCAAAGTCAGAAAGTCCAACTCCTCCTGTTTTAGAAAATTCAAGTCTCGCGCTGATAATGGACTTGAATGTTCCAGTTAGAGTCTTCGGATTTGAACTTGAACCAAACTTTTTTGAGACATTTGTATTTACAGCTATATTTCTTTCAGGTGGTGTACCTGTGGGAAGTATTACTCGGGAAGTAGATGGCTTTGCTGGTGCTAGATTGTTCGTTGCTGAAATAGAATGTACTTGTCCTGCTATCAATCAAGTAATCGTCGCTAGTCTTGATACTTTTGCAATTGCTCAAGTTCGATATTTGGTAGATTGTCTTCCTGAATGTACTGTTCGGAGAATACCTTTCTCTGGTACGATACCACTTCCTACTATTTGCCCTGTTACTCTTAATGGAACTCCGTCTATTAACGTTTGCGCTGATCTTAACTGTACTGTAGGTCAATGTGAAACAGAGGTTATTATTGAATTATGCCCAAATGAGCCTGGAATTCCATGCGTCGTTACTCTCGATACTGTAAAATTCACAGGATTTGCTGAGGTACTTGGCAGCATCCCTATACGATCAGCAGCTTGTGGTCGTTCGGTATTAGATACAGACCTTTTCTTCTCAAAGAGAGTAGCAGTTAGTCAGACTTGTTTTGCTTGTGCAGCAAGCAATTTCAATTGTGATACAGTCGATAGATGTGCATTATTAACACCGCAAGTCACAGCTACTCAGTTCGTTGGAGACGAACTTTTGATTACAGGATTTATTGACTTTAGCTGTGGATCTATCTAACAGTTAGAGATAAAACGTCAAGATGTCACACTTAAATCTGTATGTTATTCCAATATAAGAATAAGGGGGGATTCAAATGCAGGAAGAACTAAGGGGATCAGCATCTGGAAATCAACCTACACTTCATAAAGGGTGCGGTTGTAAAGGGAGTAATACGGTAAATGGAAGTAGACCCCCTCTAAAGGCTAAGGTTACATCAATGAATCCTTCCAGCGAAATAAAAGGACAGTCTATCGAAGTTAAAGTAAATCCTATTAGGGAAGAGCAATCAATACCTCAAGAAATAGAAAAAGAGTCCAACCCATTATTAAAAGAAAACGATCAAGTATTAAATAATGAAACAGGAATTTTAAATAAAATGATATCTTGGTTGAAACGATTCATTCGTTAAGAATAAGGAATTTGAAGTGATAGTTTAGAAACAGAAGTGTTATAAGAGGGGTCACCTTATCAAAAAAAGAAAATTGTACGATTTTTTACTTTTGGTGACGTGACTCCTAATATAAAAAGAAGTTGATTCTGCTCACTCAACTTCTCATGATTATTTATGGTGTACAGCACATCACCTGATTAAAGAACCTTACATTATGTAGGGTTCTTTTACTTTTCTTTTACTGCGTACGCTATTTATCGTGCTGACTATCTCCTTTTTAAAGCTAGTTGCTGGAAATACGGGATTTTAATAAAGCATTAGAACACGTAGTATTCATAAATCAAATCATCCTCCATAAAAGCACAACAAACCCCACAGAGAACAAAAAATGTTTTCTGTGGGGTTTGTTGATTTCAAAGGAGCTCAGGGAAGCTCGGTTAGATCAATTTTATTTTTCTAACACATCTGAACGAGTTATTCATTCATTTCATGAGTTACTTGTAACAAATGTACCTTGCAACTCATAAATTGCTTAAAATTCAAGAAATGATTGTTAAGCAACTTCGATATTCTTATTGTATTAGAAAAACAAGATATAAAGTGTTTTGCATATATATCAGGAATAAGCTTATCTTACTTTAAATGTCTTTCAAATTACTTTCGTAAATATTACAAAAGTCTTTCTTTGATTTTTAAAGATGCTCGGCCGAGATGAATAACAGAATCCGTTTACTCTTTACCTCATGCTAACAATAATATGTGTACTTTTTCTGTACTTGGATCTCTGTATTTTGTAAGGGTTTCTAACGATATACGATGAAACGATATCAATTTAATTGTAGGAAAGAAACTAGTATGGAGAATGTGGAGAAATACACAATTACTTCAAATTATTAGTTGGTAGTAATATGAAAGTTTCCTGTTTATTGGTTAATAAAGGGGATAAATGGTTTTATATTGAAAAGGTTTCCAGATTACGTGATTTCTTTATAATTTCATGAAAGACTTTTGTAACACTTATGCAAGGGATTTGAAAGGTCTTTAAACTATGCTGAACTTCAGAACATTAATTTTAGATGATTCTAAAGTGAATATTTTCACAAAGAGAGGAGAACGGAATGAAAAAGAAATTTAAAACAAATGGAATTGGAAAGAAGGTAATTCCTGCTACAGCGGCATTGGGAATTCTTTTTTCTATGGCACCGATTGCAGAAAATAAGGCTAGCGCAGGGATAGGTGCGGTATTAGATATAGGTATTACTGTATTAGGTGCTGTAGCAAACACTTATGAAGCACTTGGAATAACCCCAGGGAATCCAGACCCAGGCACTCACATTGATGTATATGCAGAAAACGAAACTTACCAGGCTCCTAGTTTTACATCTGGGGAATTTAATATTTCCATGTATCATACACAAGGTGATTCAAATTTTCTTAAACCAGTTAAAGTACGCTATCCAAATGGAAGAATTGAAATTCATCAACTAAGATCTGGGCAGCAGCTTAAAATTACTGAAGCAGGTGCAATTATAGATTTAAACCCTAATGCAGCAAATGTCTCAGAACACGATCTTCTTTACATTACACAAGCACAATTAGACGAAGGAAAGACCGGAGTTGTGATGAATCAAGGCCAACATGCATTTGTAGAAAAAGCATCTGGTAAAAACCCAAGATTCCTTGGTCCACTTTACAAAAAATATTCCGGCGACTCCTTTGGCGATTGGACGGTGATTGCTAGAAATTCAGATTACCTATTTGATCAGATAGCAAATAAATTATCAGATGAGCAAAAACGATTGATAACATTGACTTCAAAGCCAGTATCTAAAGATGTCCTTGACAACTATGTTAATAATGACCCTAAAGCTCGTGCAGATTTTTATGATCGATTATCTGATGTATTGGCAGAGCGTACTAACGTCATAGAGACAGGTCTGCTACTGGAATACATTAGACTAAATGATGGTAAACCTTATCAAATTATCCCTTATAAAAAAGGAACGAATAAAGTAATCGTAAAAACAGGTTCAAAATACCTTTCAGGAAAAGAAGGAAACGAACTTCAATATTCCGATTCGCTTGGCGATGATGAAGTATTTGAACTTGTTCAGGTGGAAAATAATGCAAGTGGTTCATCTCAGTTCCGTTTGAATAACAAGAATGGAGTAAGTTTAGCTGGTGATAGGGATACTTACAAGTTCGGTACTGGCGAGCGTTTCGACTCTGAAATTCGTTTCGATGATAAAAGCAACGATGAAATTCATAATTGGTTAATAGAGTGGTATCCGGGTAAAGAAAATGAGAAACATAAGTATGACGGAGCACAGTTTGTAGCTGATGAAAAAGATTCTACTAAATTGATTGCAAAAGATTCCTCTGGAAACGTGATAAAGAACAGTTGGGTAAACAAAGATTCGAAATATCATTTTGCAGATGCTGAAGGAGCCCTTTTGAAAGGCTGGCAAGACATTAAGGGGAAAACTTATTATTTTGATCCGTCTAATGGCGAATTAGCTACGGCGAGAAATAAAGCTGGTGTAGGACGGATTGAGGGTAAGTTTTATACTTTCGATGATTCTGGCGCTTTGCAACGATCAGTATGGAGCAAGAGTGGATATGATGGTCGTTCCTATTCCGATGATTCTGGAGCACTTATTGAAAATGGTTTACGGGAAATTGATGGTAAAATTTATCATTTCGGAGGTACTGTGGTCCAGAAAGGTGAACTACGTCTAGAAGATCAAAATGTCATCCTTCACTTTTCCGACAAAGGTGTGCTTGAGAGGGTTTCTA
Source organism: Bacillus sp. 491mf (assembly GCF_900112415.1). GTDB lineage: Bacteria > Bacillota > Bacilli > Bacillales > Bacillaceae_G > Bacillus_A. Next base: position 25,660 of record NZ_FOLV01000010.1, on the reverse strand, counting down.
ATCTAAATGGACAAGTTATAGACAGTGCTATTAATGTTAAGTTTGACAACAAAATATTAGCATTTAATAAAGACGGTTCGATTTTGAAAACAGGAATCAACAAAAATGCGAACACAATAGCATATTATAGTTTAGAAGATGGACCTTCCTATACCGGTTGGAAAATGATAGACGGTAAAAGATACTACTTCGAAAATGGCCTCAATTCTACGTTCAATGCGCATAAAGACATTGACGGAAAAAGATATTATTTTCATGAAGATGGATCAGTTAACCGAGCAGGGTTTGAAAAAATAGATGGTAAGATATACCACTTTGACAATAACGGCGTAGCACAAACGGGCTGGCAAACTATCGATAATAAATATTATTACTTCGATGAGAATGGGGCAGCTAAAACAGGATGGTTCAACGTTGGTGGGGGATATAGACCTTGGCCTCTTGCATACGGATACCTTTGGTATTGTGCTAGAGAAGATGGTTCACTTTATGCAGACGGTTGGTTTAAAATCGACGGTAAAGATTATCACTTTGACCAGTGGGGACATAAAATGTAAAATAATAACAAGGGAATGCTTGTATGCTGATGTGTACTGCATTCCCTTATTCTATGTATACTATATTTCTATATTATGAAAACACTGATGGATTTTTCTTGACAGATTAGCAAGAAATCGAGGGGAAAACATGCTATGAAGTCTTGAGAATCCTTTACTGTACAAAGTGACCACCGTTAAAAAATAAAACATAATTAAATTTGTATAGTATCGGAGGTGTAACGAAATGAAACAACTACATATAAGATTATCACTTATACAATTAGTTCTGTTAGTACTGAACTTATTTATATTTTCTTCAGCCATGCCATTTTTACCTTGGTTTGTTGAAAGTCCTCTTGGTTGGTTAGGTATATTGGCTACCACTCCTTTCTTGTTAATTATCGGTAGAATACTACCACAACTAAAAAAAAGCAAAAAATTTCGCATAACAAGAACAAGAAAAGTAATTCCTTTTCTTGCAGCTATTGTTTCACTAGTTATTATGTTTTCACCTACCACAGAATTATCAATTGTAATAGCTCTTATCGTTAATGGGCTAATGGCTATCATGACAATTGGATATTTGTTACAAGATTTTATAGGCTGAATAAAAAATATAAATCCATAAAGTGTATTCGTTAAAATCATTAATTATCGTACTATATAACTTTAGAACCATATCATTTATAATCAAATAATTCGCAAATAGGAGGAGCCAATATCTATAGTTTAGCTCCTGCTGTTGTGATGCATCCCTTCAGTAAAACTGAAAATTTTATAGAAAAATGAATATAGCCTATAAAAGTATAGATAGTACTTGTTGTTCAAAATTATTTTAATAACCATTTCGCTTTAATGTTCGATAAATAGTAGTTCTATCAACATTTAAAAAATCAGCAATTTCTTGTTTCGTTTTTCCTTGATCAAGTAACTCAAGTATTAGATCCGTTTTAGACTTATTGATTTTAGGAGTTCTCCCCAGTTTTCCACCATTTTCTACATACTTCATACGTCCAGCCTGCGTTCGCTCCAGTATATAGTTTCGTTCAATGTCAGCAAATAAAGATAAGATTGTAACCATTACTTTCGTAGTCATATCATCTTTCTTCCGCGTATCAATGTTATCGTTAATAGCAATAACCCCAATATCATGTTTGATCAGTTTTTCATGCGTACGGATCATATCAGAAAGATTTCTACCTAAACGATCTAGTTTATAGACAATAAGTGTATCTCCTGGATTGAGCCGCTGCATAAGAATTTGAAATTGTTCTCTCTCCATGTTTTTTCCACTTTGTTTTTCTTCAAAAATACATTCTTCCAACAATTCAATTTTGTTAGCCTCGCAATATGTAAGTATTTCGTTTTTTTGAAATGTATAGTCTTGTTGCGGAGTTGACACCCGAATATATGCGTAATTCATTTTTTTGCCCCTAACGTTGCATAAATCTATTTTTCTATTTTGCTACGAATATCGTATTATTTTCGGGATTCAATTTGCAACATAATATATGCAACGTCGTGACGCTATAAAAATCAAGCCCAAGAGAAGTGTTGCATATATGTTAATTTTTGCAACACCTAGTTGGACCTATTCTCCTCTTAGAGTACAGGGTATTGACTTAAATGTGTCGTAACGTACAATTTTCTTTTTTTTGATAAGGTGATCCCTAACATAGAACTAACATTCTATTTGTTATAATGAGGTGGGAGGGATAGACTTGAGATTATTAATTGTAGAAGATGAAAAAATGCTTTCAGACGTTTTAACTAAAGGTTTAGAATTAGAAGGCTATGCTGTGGATCAATCATTTGATGGTGAAGATGCTATCTTTCAAATAGAAGTAAATCAATATGATTTGGTGGTGTTGGATTTAAATCTACCCAAAAAGGATGGATTAGAAGTATTGGCACACATCAGAACTCAGCAGGAAATGATAAAGACAATCATATTATCTGCTCGCGTCTCTATTGAAGATAGGGTTAAAGGTATCGAACAAGGTGCAGATGATTATTTAATTAAACCATTTGATTTTGGAGAACTATCTGTTAGAATTAGGAATTTACTGCATAGAGAATTCAAACAGATCCCTTTAGATATTCAATTTTTCAACTTAACTTTACAGACAAAAAATAAAAAAATTGTTACAAAAGATAAAGAGTTAGAATTGACAAATAAAGAATTTGGAATCATAGAATATTTAGTTTTTAATCGTGGCAGAGTAATTAGTCCAGAAGAAATAATAGATCATGTATGGAATGATGAAGTTAATCCTTTTTCTAGTTCACTAAGGTATCATATATCAGTTTTAAAGAAAAAAATGCGAGAAGTTTTTAACGTAGAAATAATAGAAACAGTAAGAGGTCAAGGGTATATAATCGAAGAGGAGAAATAGATGACGAGATTTAATAGATTATCACTTCAAATGAGAATAACAGTTTTGACAGGAATGATTTTAACAATTGTGTCTGTTGCAATGACTGTATTTGCGATTTCAAATGGTCAGCAATTAATTGTGCCAGCACAAGAATCTGTGCCAGCAATGGAAACAATTTCACCAAATAATGAATTTTTACCTTCCACAAATACAACTGATCAAATTGAAATGAAACAGACTTTTGATTATAGAAGTATTATTTTTGGCTTTTTTTCAATCGTTATTGGAACAGGACTCGTTTATATTGTTTCTGGACATGCTATTAAACCTGTTATTGAATTAAAGAAAGGCATAGAAAAAATAGATGAATCAAATTTATCAGAACGGTTAGAAAAAAAAGATGCGAGTGATGAAATAATAAAGCTGACCGATAGTGTAAATCATATGTTAGATCGAATTGAAGAAGCATTTTCTAGACAAAAACAATTTGCAGCTAGTGCAGCTCATGAACTAAAAACGCCTTTGAGTATTATGAAAGCAAGTTTACAAGTGACAAATAAAGAAATAGCTACTCAATCGGAAGAAGAGATTAAAAATAATGCTCTACAATTAAAAAATATCAATCGATTAAGTCAAATTGTTGATGATTTGTTGCTTATTGCAAACACCACTCAATTTGTAAAAATCACCAATGAAGAAGTCTACTTAGATTTATTATTAGAAGAAATAATAGAAGAATTATCACCTTTGTATCAAGAGTACCAGATTAATTTAGTTCTAAATTTAGAAGAGTGTAGTATTATTGGAAATCCTGATTTATTATATCGAGTTTTTTATAATCTAATTGAAAATGCCTACAAGTATAATGAATTGAACGGTAAAATTTGGATTAAAAGTTATTTAAAGAATGATGATTTAAAAATTGAAATTTGTAATACAGGAAAAACGATTGATAATAAACACATTAATCATTTAACGGATGCTTTTTACAGGGTAGATTCATCTTGGTCTAGAGAATATTCTGGCGCAGGTTTGGGTTTAACAATTGTAAAAAATATTTTAGAGAGACATGAAATAGAATGGTGCATTAAAAATGATAAAAATAATTTGACATGTATTAATTTAATCCAGAGAAAGAGTAAAACTAGTTGATATTCCAACTAATTTTACTCTTTTTTTTACCTAACGAAAATCTAACAATGAATTTGTTAAACTGTTTTTAACTTAAAGAGAGGGGAAGTATAGTGAGAAAAAATAAACTAAAGAAATTTTTACTTTTTGCAACTTTTCTCATCATGATTGGTGGTTTTGGATTCTATCATTATTATGAAAAGAGACAAGAGGAACAAAAAATACCTGAATTATGGAGAGAGTATCCTGTAAGTAAGGGGAATATTACTTCTCATTTTGACGGTGGGGGAAAGGTCTTTTTTGATGAAACAACTTATACAAAACCATACTGGATGATGGTAGATAAAGTTTTTGTTAAAGAAGGGGATATCGTCAAAAAAGAACAGCCTATTTTGAGAGATAGTTTAGGAAATGTCATCTTATCAGAAAGTAATGGTATTGTTACAAAAATTCAGGCTGAAAACAAAAAAGAAATTCAGTATAAACAGCCAATTGTTACAATTGGAAGTTCTGACAAAAAATCTGCTCGTATAAAAGTTAAGCAAGATAATATAAATGCTGTCGAAATAGGTCAAGAGGTTAAATTGAATTTCATTGGGGATTCAAGTACTGAAATAGCTAGTAAAGTGACTGAGATAAATGGTTTACCTAAAGATGGGCAAGAAGGGGTTGAATATGAGGTAACAGTTCAATTTGATAATAATGAAGTAGTTCTTTTACCAGGAATGACTTGTTCAGCTAAGTTTATTGAAAAGAGTTTAACAGATGTGTTAACTATTTCAAATAAAGCGATTCAAATAAAAAATGGTAAACAGTATGTTCAAATTCGTAATAAAAAAGAAGAAGTTAAACAAATAGAGATAAAAACAGGTTTCTCTGATGGCCGTGTCAGTGAAGTACTAGAAGGATTAAAAGAGGGCGATATAGCGGTTGTGAAAGGATGAAGCTATGAATATTGTTGAATTAATTAGGATGATATTAACGAATTTAATTCAAAATAAATATAAAGTCATCCTGACTTCATTAGGAATTGTTATAGGAACTATGACCATTATTTCGGTAATAGCAATTGGTCAAGGTGGTGAAAAGAAAATTGAAGATCAGTTCAAAAATTTATCAGCTGAAACAATCTATATAAATTATCAACCACCACTAAATAATGATAAACAACAAAAAAAAGAGCGCTTAGGAATGAAAGAAATAGATGTAATTAAGGATGAAAATCCGTTATTAAAGAAAATCTATTTACGAGAAATATTATATAGTGAAGTAAAAGTGAATGGTAAGAAAAAAAGTACGTCAATCGTAGGTGTAAGTGAAGGATATTCAGAAGTATCAAATTATAAAATAGAAAAAGGAAACGACTTTTCTTTAACTGATTTTACTGAAGGAACAAGATGTATTGTATTAGGAAACAATTTGGCAACTCAATATTTTGGTTCTTCAGAACAAGCATTGGATAAAGAAATTACTATTAAGGGTTACTCTTACAAAGTTATAGGAGTGTTAAAGAAAATTTCTGATGGTCTTCAAGGAGTTAATCCAGACGATACGATATTTTTACCTTATGAAACATTAAGTTTAAATGATTTAATTGGTGATCAGTCTATTCCACAGGGAGTAGCTTTAGCAACAGGTAAAGATAAAATAAAGCCAGCGATGAAGCGTATTAAAAGTAGTTTAAACTATGTCTTTGATGACAGCAATATGTATGAAGTAGAAGACGCTGGTAGTAGAATTGATGCTGCTATGTCATCAGCTAAAACAATGAATGTTTTATTGATATCAATGGCAGTTATTGTATTTATCGTCAGTGGCATTGGCATTATGAATGTACTTTTTGTATCTGTCAATGAGAGAACGAAAGAGATTGGAATTTTAAAAGCAATTGGAACGAGTCAGCAGGATATATTAAAACTGTTTTTATATGAATCAATAGGAATAGGAGTAATGGGAGGAAGTTTCGGAGTAATATTTAGTTACATATTATTACCATTCTTGAAAAACAGTAGTATTCCAGTACACGATAGTTTTCAAGGGAAAATAATAGCCATTGGGTTTGCTATTTTAACGGCAACTGTATTTGGGTTTTACCCCGCCTATAAGGCATCAAAACTCACACCAGTTAAGGCTCTAAATAAAAATTGAAAGTAGGAAAAACAAATGAAAAAAATAGGTTATGTAGTAGGTGCATTCTCTTTATTCTTTTTAATAACGGGGTGTAAGAATATTACAGAAAAAAATAATACAGAACAATCAACAAATAAAATACAATCAGTTGAAAAAGAGGGGCAATCGGCTAAAACAGATATTAAATTTGGGAAAGTTACTAAGATAGTAGGTAATGAATTAGAACTAAAAATAGGAAAAAATCCAATTGAAGAAGAGAAAGTAAGTGAAGAAAAGTCTGACCCTAATAATAAGGGAGAGGTTCCAGCAGCAAAATCAGGTGAAGCAAAATCGATAGAGGATCTTCCAAAAGAATTGGACTACACAGGTGAGGAAATGAGTCTTAAGGTTGATGCAGGTGTTGAAGTTGTTGATCAAGGAAAAGAAGCTAATTTAACTGCAATAAAAAAAGGTGCGATTGTTGTGGTAGAAATTGATAAGAAAGAAAAAGTTAAAACAATTATGATTATCAATTAAGATAGGTGGTAACTATTTTTGAAAACAAATGATGTGATTCAATTAAAAAAAATAAATAAAAGTTATCAGATTGGGAAAGAAAAAGTAAAAGTTTTAAATAATATTAACTTAAATGTTTATAAAGGCGATTATATTGCTATATTAGGAGCATCTGGTTCTGGAAAATCAACATTGATGAATATTATAGGGTGCATGGATTTAGCTGATTGTGGAGACTACTTATTAAATAATCAATTGATTGGAACATATGATGATTCAGAGCTGGCAACGATAAGGAATCAAGAAATAGGCTTTATTTTTCAAAATTATCATCTAATACCTCAATATACAGTTCTTCAGAATATTATTTTACCACTCTTAGTAAGAGGGATGAAACGAAAAGAAGCACAAGAAAAAGCTGAAGAAATGATTCATCTGGTTGGTTTATCTGAGCGAACGCATCATAAACCCAAAGAATTATCTGGTGGACAACAACAAAGAGTAGCAATTGCTAGAGCATTAATTACAAAACCAACATTGCTTTTAGCTGATGAACCGACAGGAGCATTAGATTCAACGACTGGACAGGAAATATTAGAGTTGTTTCAAAGATTGAATGATATGGGGAATACAATCATTGTGATAACTCATGATAATACGGTTGCTAATCACGCAAGGAGAATATTAAGATTAACGGATGGGGTTTTGTGTGAAAAGTAAGCTATAGTAATTTATATCATGTAATAGGTTATCATTTTATTGTTGTTGGCGGTTGTTAATTAATATCTACTATTTAAACAAATAGCGTTCTAAGCAAACAGGTTTAAATATTTACAATAACCTAAATTTCAGATGGAATGATTGTAAGTATCAAAGATAAGAATACTGTGATTATTCTTACAGGACGATTATAAAAAAGGTTTGAATAAACGTTTAAAGAAGATTCAAAAGAGTATGTTAAGATGATTATGTTTGATTTTGATAAAGAGTCTTTGGGGAATTCTAAGTTTTATAATCCTATTGGAGCTAAAAATTCAATTCTCAGTTATTTTATGCCTAAAGGTGCTAATCCCAATGATGATAAAACTTTCACAGATAGAGACATTGCAACGTTAACTTATCATATATTTAAACTGAATCTCAAATTAACTGAAAATCATACTATGGTTACTGCCACATGGGGTTGCTGCTTTGCGTACAAAAGGGGTGGATATTCCCGAAGAATATTTACAACATATATCTCCGCTTGGTTGGGAGCATATTACATTAACAGGGGATTATGTTTGGAACTTAAATCAAAAGGCAAACTTTAATAATTTAAGACCATTACGAGAAAAAAATCCAATAAAAAGGTAGTAAAATAAATAACCGGTTCCTTAACGTACAGGGAACCGGTTAAATTGTGTCCGAAATGTGTCGTAACGTACAATTTTCTTTTTTTGATAAGGTGACCCCTAAGAGGAGAGTGTATGTTTTTATGACATGTACTCTTTTTTTGTGTAAGAGATACTTAATAGCTATAAGAGTCTGAATTCTATGTTGGCTTGATAACGAAGTAGCAAGCCGCCTAAATTAGTTATTAACGTAGGCATGTGCTGTAACCGAATCTATTAATCTAGCATACTATGTAGAGAAGCAACTTGAAAGATAGAAAAAGTTGCTGAGGAAGTGAATAAAATAGCAACATTTGAAATTGGAGCGAGATGTCTTTTCAATCTTCGAAACGAACGCTTTTTCCTATTAGTTGAAGATGAAGTTGAAGTTCCAAGCCAAGGTGTAGAGCTTGATCCAGTTAATGTTTATAAAATTGACGAGCAAATTTTCAATGCTATCAAAAATGAAGGAGATGTACAGGTATGTGTACCAGTTAATGCACTTCCAGTTGTACCACCTGGATTTGAATTAGAACGTAAATGTATCTTTACAGCTAATAATATACACTGGGCAGTCTTTGAATTAGAGAATGGAACGCAGGAATTGATTTTATTAACGATCACTGCAGCTTTATTTAACTCATTGAAAAATTTTGGTGTTCGTGAATGTGAACCTCAAAGGCTCATATAATAAACTTAGTGGGCTTTAAATAGAATATTCTATGAAAAAATTAACTCCTCGTAGTTTTCTGCGGGGGGTTAATTTTTTGTGCTTTTTGTTTTAATTATGTCTTTGATAAAAGAGCTTCAATTACTAAAAAGAGAACACTCCTCTTAAAAAACAGAGGAGTGTCCCATCAATCTCAAGAAGCATCCGCACTCTCAAACTGACTATTATAAAGCGAAGCATAGAAACCATCAGCTTTCAACAATTCTTCATGATTACCTTGTTCTACAATATCCCCGTCTTTCATCACAAGGATTAAATCGGCATCACGGATTGTTGATAGTCTATGAGCGATGATGAAGCTTGTTCGGTCTTTCATGAGGTTTTCCATCGCTTTTTGAATGAGTACTTCTGTACGCGTATCGATGGAGCTAGTTGCTTCGTCGAGTATTAATATTTTCGGATCCGCTAGAAGGGCGCGGGCAATTGTTAATAATTGCTTTTGTCCTTGGGATACGTTGCTTGCTTCTTCGTTTAGTTCCATGTTGTATCTATTTGGTAATGTTTTGACGAAGCTGTGCACGTGAGCGGCCTTCGCTGCTTCGATGACTTCTTCGTCCGTTGCATCAAGTCTGCCGTAACGGATGTTTTCCATGATGGATCCGTTAAATAGCCAAGTGTCTTGCAGTACCATTCCGAACATACTGCGCAAGTCTTCACGAGTGAAGTCTTTTATATCGTGACCGTCTATACAGATTGCACCGCTATTTATGTCGTAGAAACGCATTAATAGTTTTACGATTGTCGTTTTTCCTGCTCCGGTTGGACCGACGATTGCGACCTTTTGGCCAGGTTTGATAGTAGCAGAGAAGTTGTTGATGATCGTTTTGTCTGCATTGTAACCAAACTCAACATCTTTGAAGGTAACTTCTCCGTTTACTTTTTGCAGATTCACTGGATTTTCTGATTCTGGCACTTCTTCTTCTTCCTCTAAAAATTCAAAAACTCTTTCAGCAGCAGCAGCTGTCGATTGAAGTACGTTCGCGATTTGCGCGACTTGAGCGATTGGCTGCGTAAAGTTTCTTACATATTGTACAAAGGCTAAAATGTCCCCAACTGCGATGGTTCTTTTTACCGCAAGCCATCCACCTAAAATCGATACAGCGACATAACCAATATTCCCGATAAACATCATAATCGGCATCATCATTCCAGATAAAAATTGCGACTTCCATGCCGAGTGGTAAAGGGTATCATTTACCTCTTCGAATTTCTTCACTTCTTCTTCTTCTTTGTTAAAGGCTTTAACGATATTGTGACCACTATAAATTTCTTCAACTTGCCCGTTTACGTGTCCTAAATATTCTTGCTGGGATTTGAAGTATTTTTGTGATCGTTTTACGACTGCCATAATGAGAATCATCGATACTGGCAAGATTAACAGTGCGACTAATGTCATTTGCCAGCTAATTGATAACATCATGATAAATACACCGATAATTGTAATGACTGATGTGATGATTTGCGACATACTTTGATTTAACGTTTGGCTCACTGTATCTACGTCATTTGTAATTCTTGATAATACTTCTCCGTGCGTTGTTTTATCAAAGTATTTCAGCGGCATCCGGTTAATTTTTTCATCGATTTCTTTTCTGAAGTTATAAGATACCTTTTGGGCTACCCCGGAAATGATATAGCCTTGGATAATGCCAAACGCAGCGCTCAGTATATATAATCCAAGAAGTAACAAGGCGATGTTTCCGATATAGGTAAAGTCAATTGCCGCACCGGTTGCTCCTGTTACTTTATCTACAAGTCCTTCGAAAAGTTTTGTTGTTGCTTTTCCTAAAATTTTTGGACCGACGATTGTAAAGGCTGCACTACCGATCGCGAAAAAGATAACGACTAAGATTGATAATTTATAAGGTTTCAAGTACTCGAGGAGCTTACTCATCGTTCCTTTGAAGTTTTTTGCTTTCTCAATCTTTTGCATGCCGCCGCCCATATGACCGCCGCCATGACCACCTTGTTTGTTGTGCTCTATTTTTCGTTTGCTCATGATGACAACTCCTCTCTTGAAAGTTGTGATAAAGCAATTTGCTTATAAACTTCACAGTTCTCCATAAGCTCTTCATGCGTACCAGTTCCGACGATTTTTCCTTCATCCAGTACAATGATCTTATCTGCATTCATAATCGTACTGATTCTTTGCGCAACAAGTAAAAGAGTACTTCCTGCAATTTCATTGTTTAAAGCTCTGCGAAGCGCAGCGTCTGTCTTAAAGTCAAGAGCTGAGAAACTATCATCAAATATGAAGATTTCCGATTTTTTCGTAAGAGCACGGGCAATCGAAAGCCTTTGTTTTTGACCACCAGAAACGTTCGTACCACCTTGTGATATCTCTGTCTTGAAACTTTCAGGTTTTTCGTTAATAAACTCCATCGCTTGCGCAATTTCTGACGCTTTTACTAATTCTTCTTCACTTGCTTCTTTCTTACCGTATTTCAAGTTACTTTCAATCGTACCGGAGAATAAAACTCCTTTTTGCGGTACATAACCAATTTTTTCTCTTAATTCCTTTTGAGATACTTCTCTAACATTCGTACCATCTATTAAGATTTCCCCGCTTGTGACGTCGTAAAAGCGCGGAATTAAGTTGATTAATGTTGATTTCCCGCTACCTGTACTTCCAATGAAAGCTGTCGTTTCACCAGGTTTTGCAGTAAAGGTGATATTGGAAAGTACATCTTCTTCTGCACCTGGATATCTAAAGCTAACATTTTTAAATTCAACGTAACCTTTCTTGCCAGGCGAGAATGTTTTTGGCTCCGCTGCATCATGAATGGAAAGGTCAGTATCTAAAACTTCTGCGATACGTTGTGCGGATACAGAAGCACGTGGAACCATAATCGATACAAAAGAGATCATTAAGAAGGCCATGATAATTTGCATTGTATATTGCATAAATGCCATCATATCACCAACTTGCATATTTCCCATATCTACTTGGTGTGATCCAACCCAAATAATGAGTAACGTCACAGCATTCATGATAAACATCATCATTGGCATCATAAATGACATTAAACGGCTTACAAATAAATTTGTTTTTGTTAAATCTTGATTTCCTTTTTCAAATTTCTTTTCTTCATGTTTTTGATTGTTAAACGCACGAATGACAAGCATACCTGTTAACGATTCACGCGTGATTAAGTTAATTTTATCGACTAACTTTTGAATCATTTTAAATTTAGGGATAGCTACGCTAAATAAACCAATGACTAAGCTTAAAATTGCGATAACCGCAACGCCGATAATCCATCCCATGGAAAGGTCAGTACTTAGTACTTTAATGATGCCGCCTATACCTAAAATTGGTGCATAGAAGACGATTCGAAGCATCATCACCATCAGTGTTTGCACTTGCTGGATATCATTTGTACTTCTTGTGATTAACGAGGCAGTAGAAAACTTATCAAACTCAGCATTCGAGAAATTTGTAACTTTCCGGAACACTTTCTTTCGCAAATCTCTGCCAAGCCCAGCTGATACTTTTGCAGCCAGTAAACTCACGATAACGGTAGCTGCCATACTTACTAATGATAAAAGCAGCATTTTCCCGCCAGAAGTAAGAATATAATTGGATTGAAGTTTATCTGTATCGATACCAATCTTTTTATATTCATTCTCAATGAATGAAACAGCCGCCTGTGTTACCATGCTGCCTGGCATCTTTTTAAACTTTTCATCCGCTTTTTCTTTCATCGCATCGATTTGATCTTGAGGGAGTTTCGCAATGACTGTGAAAGGATCTGTATTTGGCGGAAGCTTCATTTCTGTTTTGCTGTCATTACCGCCTTTTTCAATTCCTTGTGTTATTAACATCGGTTTCCCAAAGATATCATTCAGTTCACTGATTGTATTTTTATCCGTTGTATGTAGCTTATAAAGTGGTTCTTTATCAAGCTTTGGATAATCTTTTAAGTCATTTTTCAGTTCACTTTGGGAAAGATTGTTCTTATCTAACAGAACATAGTTGTCAGTTACTGTTTTCTTCTCTTTGTCATTCATAAAGAGCGTAAGTTTATCCATCTCACTTTTACGAATAACTTCAGGTACTGCGTTTTCGACACCTTTTTGTTGAATCCCTACATTGACAATGTTAGACATGTAGTCTGGCAGTGATAGATCGCATACTGCCTGCACAGTTAAAAGACATACAACCGCAATGATGGAAGTAACAAATGGTTTTAAATGTTTGATGATCTTTAACATTCAATGCATCTCTCCATTTTCCGTTTCTAATTTTGAATTTTTTCTTTTTTCTTCAGTTTACTCGCTCTTTATCTATTTTCGAACACAGATTAATTTTATGACTACATTAAGAGGTAATGCAAATTTTAGAGCTTAAAATATAAAGATAAATTGAAAACTTGAGGAGAGAGGATTTGGTCATGCGTGTTGATTAACGAAAAATAGATAGTTCTCTCTCTCGCCGTGCAAGTTCACTGAAAAGGGATGAGAAAGAAGTTGGTGAAGAACCCCCACTGATTAAGGTTTCACTTTATAACGACAATTTCATACGTGATGTATCTCACAACATAAATGGCTATATAACTTTACAATGAGGATATAAATTGATAGGAGGGTTTAATTGTGATTAACCGTGATTTTAACAAAAATCCATTTATTGTGATATGGGAGTTAACGAGAGCATGCCAATTAAAATGTCTTCATTGTCGTGCGGAAGCTCAGTATCATCGTCATCCTCTTGAGCTAACATTTGAAGAAGGTAAAAAATTAATTGATGATATATATGAAATGAATAATCCGATGCTTGTTTTTACTGGGGGTGATCCGTTAATGCGCCCGGACGTATATGATATTGCAGATTATGCGATAAAAAAAGGTGTTCGAGTATCTATGACACCAAGTGCTACTCCAAATGTTACGAAAGAAACAATTCAAAAAGCAAAAGAAGTAGGGCTTGCAAGATGGGCATTTAGTTTAGATGGGCCAACAGCTGAAATACATGATCATTTTAGGGGGACAGAGGGATCATTTGAATTAACAATGAATGCGATTCGTTATTTGCATGAATTGAAAATTCCTATTCAAATTAATACGGTTATTTCTACTTATAATGTGGATGTACTTGAAGATATGGCAAAGTTAGTAGAGAAATTAGAGTGTGTGCTTTGGAGTGTATTTTTCTTAGTTCCAACTGGGCGCGGCAAGGAAACAGATATGATTTCACCAGCCGAGCATGAAAGAGTATTCCAATGGCTATATCAATTAAGTAAAAAGGTTTCTTTTGATATTAAAACAACGGCTGCTCAGCACTACAGACGCGTTGTTATTCAACAAAAAATGAGAGAGAATAAAAAAGCAAATCAGGCTATTCAATATCAAGATGTATTGATGAATGGAATGACGGGGCAAATTGATGGACTTGGTCGTGCTCCAAAAGGGGTAAATGATGGAAATGGCTTTGTATTTATCTCTCATATTGGAGATGTGTATCCAAGTGGGTTATTACCTATCAAAGCCGGGAATGTTCGAACAACACCACTAGCTGATATTTATCGAAACTCTCCGATCTTCCAAGACTTGCGTAACCCGGACAAGTATAAAGGAAAGTGTGGGGTTTGTGAGTTCCGATATGTTTGCGGAGGATCTCGTTCTAGAGCCTTTGCGATGACTGGAGATTACATGGAAAGTGAACCTTTCTGTGTATACATTCCAAAAGCATTACGAAAACAGAAACAAAACGTATAAAAATGGGACATGAGTACTTTTTACTCACGTCCCATTTTTTGAATGAGCATTTAGAGGGAAGTAAAACATATTGAAATCCTATTAATAGCCCCTTATAAACCCCTACCAAGCCCCTTGCAAGTAATAAATCATTACAAAAACAAAAGAATTACTGCTACAAGAATCTTAAAAAAACAAAAACAAAAAAACTACTACAAGAATTTAAAAAATAAAAACAAAAGAACTACTACTACAAGAATTTCAAAAAAAATAAAAATCAAATTACCAAATTCCCGCTTTTCTCCTTATATATAGTAAGGAACAGCATTTTAAAAACGGGAGGAATATAGATGGCGGTATATCGAAATGTGCAGGTGAATTTTTGGCAAGATGAGTTTGTGCTCGACTTAACGCCGGAGGAACGCTATTTTTACATATATTTGCTGACATGTTCGAAAACGACGCAGTGCGGAATGTATCCGTTGCCACAGCGTTTAGCAGAGATGGAAACGGGCTACAACAGGGAGACTGTTGATAAATTGTTGCAGCGGTTTATCGAATATGGAAAGATCTTATACGATGCGAAAACGAAGGAGTTATATATCATAAATTGGCTTCGTTATAACCCAATTACAAATCCGAACGTTGAGAAATGTGTACTTCGGGAGTTAAAGACTGTGAAAAGTAAACAATTTGTTCAGATGTTTCTTCAAAAGTGCTTGGAGGAAGAGATGAATATTCCGCTGTTGGTAGCGCATTTCGGTATTCCGGTTGAAACGCCAGAAGAAGAGCCTGAAAGCTGCGGGGCAGAGAAGGAAATAGAACCGGGCACGAATGTATTTGCGTTTTATGAACAAAACTTTGGCAGCTTGTCACCGTATACGGCTGAGGAACTGACTGCGTGGATAGAAGATTTGTCAGAGGAACTCGTCATAAAAGCACTCCAAATTGCCCATGAAAACAATAAGCGGACGCTTGCGTATGTGAAGGGAATTTTGCGAGATTGGCACGGAAAGGGATTTACGAGAGTCAGCGAAGTAGAGGAGGCGGCGGTGAAGTTTCGGAAGAAAGGGTCGTCCATTGTTTTGGAGACTGAGCAGTTTCTAGAGGAATGCGAGGAGTGGAAGAAAAACGTGCCATCTGAAGATGAACTGCAGAAGTTCTTAACAGAAAAGGGGTGGCGTCCATGAGCATTCAAAACGTCGAAGCGGAACAAACGGTATTGGGTTCACTCCTCCTTGATGGAGAGCTTATTAAAGAGTGCAGGTTGACGGAACACCACTTTTCTACTGCTTTGCATCAAGCGATATTTAAGCTAATACGGGAAGTAGAGGAAGACGGCCAGCCGCTTGATCTCGTTACGCTCGTTTCGAAAATAGATCCTTCTTTTTTAGCGCAAATTGGCGGGATTGAGTACTTTGTTAACATCATCGAAAGTGTACCGACGACTGCCAACTTCACTTATTACGAGGGGCTAGTTCGAAGTGCCTGGAAAATGCGCCGTGCAGGAATGGTCGGGCACAGTATGAGTGAACGACTTTTGGCGGAGAAGGATGAGAAAATCATCGGCGAGGCGATTACGGCTCTTTGTGAACTAGAAGAGGAAGAGTGTACGTTAGATTTTGACTTAAAGGATACGCTAGTTGGCTTATATGAAGAGTTTCACCAAGACGTAGAAGAACTAACAGGTATTGAAACTGGTTTTTCCGCTTTAAACAAGATGACGTGTGGTCTGCAAGATGGTGAATTTGTTGTAATTGGAGCGCGGCCTTCGATGGGGAAAACAGCGTTCGCTTTAAACATTGCCTTTCATGCAGCTAGATCGGGCGTTGCAGTTGGATTGTTTTCTTTAGAGATGAGTGACAAGCAACTGTTAAAACGGATGGTTTCCTGCGCCGGCGGAGTATCAGGGAAGAGGCTGAAAAATCCGAAGCATCGTTTCACGATCGAAGACTGGGAAAAAACGAGTTATGCCTTCGCGGAAATTGGCGATCTCTCGCTAGAGATTTATGATAAAGCAGGTGTGACAACACAGGAAATTTGGGTGCAGGTTCGCAAGCTAAAAAGAAAGCATCCTAATAAAAAACTGCTCGTCATTATAGATTACTTACAGCTCATTACAGGCGATGCGAAATATAGAGGAAATAGGTTTCAAGAAATGAGCGAAATCTCCCGCAAACTGAAGTTGCTAGCTCGCGATTTAAACGTGTGCGTCGTAGCACTGTCGCAGCTATCCCGCGCGGTTGAGTCGCGCCAAGATAAACGTCCGCTTTTATCTGACTTAAGAGAAACAGGACAAATTGAACAAGATGCCGACATCATAATGTTCATGTACCGAGACGATTATTATGATAAGGAAACAGAGCATAGAGATGTGACAGAAATTCATGTGGCGAAGCATCGGAACGGGCCAGTTGGGGTAGTGAAACTTTGGTTTTTGAAGGAGTATGGGCGATTTGTAGAGTGATGTATCTATTGAAGGAACACGAAGTTATTGATATGCGATGATTTTGGTCGTCTATCCCGCTATTCGCGGGCAGTAAGACTCCCGCCTCAAAATTCAGCGAAAGCAAAGAATTTAGGTGGGGGATAAACTGCTGGCATGCGCCCGATTGGTGATAGAAGTTTCACTTTATATTTTACTATTTTTTGTGTTATTTACTTTTGTATTAAATGCTGTTACTATATTGATATCATTTTCATAGCTTAATGCATACTCTTTTGGAAGCGCTTAATTGAAAAATTATATGCATTTCAAATGTATGATCTGTTGTAAATGTATCTAAATACAAGCAGTTTCTCTGTCACATGTTATTGGAGAAGAGGAATTGCTTTTTATCGTTAAAACTATGAAAAAATGAATGTATGATGTGAGGAGGTATCGTTGTGAAAAACAGTTTTGTTTTTCACAAGAATATATATGGGGAATGTTGGATTATTACTTTCTGGTGCAGCGCTCTTTTTAAATAGCTTTGTGATGCTAGGAAAAGCGGACGAAAAGAGTGTAGGTGTTTTTAATTTATTTGTAGGTGTACTGCAAATTATTATTCCTTTCTATTTAATTGTAGTATCTGATCAAAGTAATTGGACAGTTTATTTATATGCAGCTACTTTTTTATTTGGTTTCACTTATTTATATGTAGGAATTACTTTCATTGCAGGATTGAAGGGTGATGGATTAGGCTGGTTTTCTCTTTGGGTAGCGATTATTGCAATACTCTACATGATTGTAGCTATTATACATTTTCATGATATCGTTAATGCGTTAACTTGGTTGATGTGGGCATTTCTATGGTTCTTATTTTTTATTTCGAATGCACAGAAAAAGAACATCAATTATTATGTTGGAAAAATAGCTTTTGTACAGTCATGGGTTACACTAACTGGCCCTGCTCTTCTTTCCCTTATAGGTGTATGGGAAACTTCTTATGTATATAACTTATGGATATGTATATCTATTCTTTCGATTATATATTTCTGTGTTTGTACATTTAAGTTGAAAGGGAATGTAAATGCTGTTCATAAAAATATAGATACGCACACCGTTGAAAAGTGTGGAAACACGAAGTGAAGTTAATTTATTAAGCTAGGATTGATCACAATCCTAGTTTAGCTGAATAAGAGAATGGAGCATCATCAAAAATGATTTTGATGATGCTTTTTTTGTAGAAATAAAACTTTTGAGCGGCCTCGTTTTTGGCATGAAAATAAAGTGAAACTTTAATCAGTGGGAGTATTACTGCCCACGAGTAGCGGGATAAAGAATGGTCTTTATGTCCGAAAGATGAAATAGATCATTCTTGCTAACTACAGAATAATGATCATGGAGTCCATACGAAAAATCCCTCGATACTATAGAAAGTATTGAGGGATTTTGATTGATAAAGAGGGGGGAGTTGCTAAAATTTGCAAGATGCTAGTTTTTCAAGCTAATACCTCAATTATAGATGTGTGTGATCGTTTATAAGATTATCATAATGTAGAAGCTGTAGGGTGTTGTATTTTTTCTTTGTTAGATGAAAAAAATAAACGTTTAAAATGTTTGTTTTGTGAGATTATTTTATAGGTAGTGTATAATATCCTCTCTGCTTAGAGGTTGCCCAAAAGTTTCACTTTTCGATATGATTCAGCTCAGCGAATCGACTACTTACATGTCGAATATCGTCGAGTGGTCTTTAAAACGTGTCGAAGCGCCGATATATTGCAAAGAGTGGTCGATAACGAAAAAGAGATGATTAACAACGAGCAGATTGCATGAAATAGAGAATAGAAATACTTATTTCATTATTTCGCTTTGCGTTGCTTGTCCACTTACGATTGGTGTATATCGTAATATATTTCTTAATTATTAAATTGATTATCACCAGCAAAAAAAGTAAAATAATAGTAGAGATGTAATGAAAGGGGAATTGAAATTTTACATGTGGCAAATCTTGTAATGATTACGAAATGAAATGAATAGCGTGCTTTTCCTATCTATACGGGTGGAGTGTGTCTATTTATTGAGATGATAATCATACAAGGGATGCATGGTGTGGAGTGATCATTCCATTTACTAGGCGGATACCTGTGTGTATCGGCTTTTTATTTGTTATGAGAATAATACATCTCTACTTATACATATCATCGTGTCCCTATTTAATAGGGGGAATATGAAATGACACATTTACAAAATAAAGTTGCACTTATAACAGGAGTAAGTAGTCCAAGAGGGATTGGCGCGGCTATATGCCGCGAATTCGCTTCTCAAGGTATCGATATTTTCTTTACGCATTGGCAGTCTGAAATTGGTTGGCCAGAGACTTTTGAAAAAGAGATTTTGGAATTAGGAGTTCGCTGTGACAGCTTAGAAATGGATCTGTCAGATGCAAATGCTGCCTTTGCAATAATGGATACTGTTTCAAAGCAGTTTGGTTCTCTTTCGATTTTAGTGAATAATGCAGCATATTCAACGAGTGATGGATATGAAGAGTTAGATGCTCATACACTTGATAACCATTATGCTGTTAATATGAGAGCGACTTTTCTTCTTTGTACGGAATTTGCTCGTCGTTTTGAGAAATCGAATAGAGGCGAAGGAAGAATTATTAATATGACATCTGGACAAGAGCTCGGGCCAATGATTGGGGAATTGGCCTATGCTGCAACGAAAGGAGCAATTGTTGCTTTTACGAAGTCGTTATCGGCAGAGCTTGCACCTTTAGGGATTACGGTTAATGCGGTAAACCCAGGACCAACAGATTCAACGTGGATGACGGATGAAATTAGAAAACATCTGTTACCTAAATTTTTAATGGGACGCATTGGTATGCCGGAAGATGCAGCGCGCATCGTGGCATTTCTTGCTAGTTGTGATGCAAGGTGGGTCACGGGTCAAGTGATTAACTCAGAAGGTGGGTTTTTGCGAAGTTAAATGAAGTAACATTGATAAGTGTATTTATATTAATGTTAAATAAGAAAAGACATCCAAAAGGATGTCTTTTCTTATTTTTTAGATCTACATATTAATTGGGTTTGATAGAGTTGGGTTTTTACTGTAAAGATTGAAGAAAAAAATGTGTTATAACTCTATGTCATTGTAACATTATTTTAGAAGAGGTATTTATGCAATTTTACATACATGGAATGTTTAATATGGTGATTCTTAACTCGAAAATTTAATTACTCGAAAATTCTCTCCTTGTATATTTCTAATATCTAAAGCTTCTCTATCGTTAGTATGTCCTGTTAAATAAACAGTTTCTGAATCCTTTTTTACTACAAACATTGCATGATAATAACTTCCGCCTGATTTTTTTTGAAGTTGTATAACATCCCCAACTTCAATATCCCTCATAATATTTAATTTATCTGGAGTAATTACTCTTTGAGTTTTACTCCAAAAAGTATAAAAATCTTCGACGTTTATCCATGTACTAGATTCAGTAAAAATATTATCACCTTGTTTTTTGCTGTACCAGTAATTTTTATTTGTATCAATTCCTGAAGGTTTTATAGTTGATGGAAGTGTTTCTTGTATTCCGCCAGCTTTTAGAATTTGAGAGACATAATTCATACAATCGTTTGGATCCCATTTTGCATACTCAGGATTCCTCTTGTTCCACCAGTTATTCACATAATCTAATGCATTTTTTATATTAATTTGTTGAGTTCCGATTAAATTATCAGTCACTAATTCATCTTGGTTTTTTTGATAGTTATCTGTTGTTGATGCTAAAGCAATTGTATTGTCTAGTGTATTTTGAGTAACCAAAATGCCCAAAAATAATGTTGTGCATATAATTTTTTTCTTAAATTTCATACAAACCTCTCCTTACTATTGTTTTTTGAATTTAATTATATTGTTTTGGTGATATCGCGTACATTTTACATAAATTAAGAGATTCCTTTGTTTTATTTTTTTAATAGGGTATTTATGTTAATCCGAAATAAATCTTATTAAACTCGGATTATTTTTATACACTATCAAAAACCTAATATTGTAAAAATTTCCACAAACTAATGAAGAAACCTTTTAAAAAAAATTGAGAAACATTTGTTATAAATAAGAAACCATTTCATGCTATTATGATTCCTCCTAAACATTATTTGGCAGTCTAGGGATCTGTGGCGGTATCCCATACCCATCAACCCTCAAATACAAAAAACGTTATCCTTTCTAATAGTTTAGCTTGTTTAGAAAGAATAACGTTTTTTTAATTCATCACAAATAAATGCTGCGTTATTGGCGACTGTCGCTGAGTCAAATCGTCTTGTTTACGAATACAGTATTATCATGGTACAATATGGATATTAACGACGGAAAGGATGATGGGTGGACGATGATTAACTAATCTTATTTTTACATGTTGAAATTTGATATTTCAATTAATAAAAAATAGGATTAGTCTGCCCATTTTCCATAAGAACGTATTGCTATTCCATACAATAGCTTATTTGGGTATAAATAATATAACGACTAATCCTGCCAAATATAATTGGGAGGATTTTTTTGTTCTCCTTTTATCGGAAGGGATCGATAGTATGAAGGAACTTTTAAAATTAAAAGATGTTTATGTAGAAATAATGGAACATTCTTTGTTAGAACAAATGAAAGTTACAGTGAAGCAAGGAGATGTTATTGGAGTTATAGGGCGAAACGGTGCTGGGAAATCAACTGTTTTGCAATTGATAAATGGAAAAATAGAACCGACAAAAGGGCAGCTAGAATGGCAACAGATGAATGTAACGATGGCATATGTTGAACAAGAGAAAGAGGTCTTTACATCTAATGAAGTAACGACAGTAGAAGCGGAACTTCTTGCGAAATGGGACGTACCAACGAACGATTTTCATACGTTAAGTGGTGGCGAAAAACTGAAAATTCGACTTGCGAAAGGATTTGCGCAAAATTCAACCCTTTTAATGTTAGATGAACCGACAAATCACTTAGACGAACATGGTACAGAACTTTTGATTGAACAGATAAAAAGCTATCGTGGAACAATCATTGTTGTATCACATGATCGGTATTTCTTAGATGTTGTTGCGACGAAAATTTGGTCGATAGAAGATAGACAGTTAATTGAGCATAAGGGGAATTACACGAGTTATATGAAATTTCGAGAACAAAAAAGGCTTACGCAGCAGCGCGAATATGAAAAGCAACAAAAAAACATTGAACGTATAGAATCGCAAATAAAAGAATTAACATCATGGTCACAAAAAGCACATGCACAGTCAACGAAACAAGAGGGATATAAAGAATATTATCGTGTTAAGGCGAAGCGAACGGATGCACAAGTGAAGTCAAAACAAAAACGTCTGGAAAAGGAGCTTGAAAAAGAGAAAATAGAGCGTGTTAAGCCAGACCAAGTTGTAGAGTTTTCCATTCAAACGAATAAAAAGGTAGGGAAGCGTTTTTTAGAAGTGAAGCAATTAGGAAAATGTCTTGAGGGAAGAACATTATTTGAGAAAGTGAATTTCACAATTCAACATGGCGAGAAAATAGCAATCGTTGGTCCGAATGGCTGCGGGAAAACAACGTTATTGAAGATGATTATGGGGCATGAAGTGGCCCGAGGAGAAGTATGGGTTTCACCATCTGCAAACATTGGTTATTTAACACAAGAAGTATTTGATTTACCACTTGAAAAAAGACCAGAACAATTATTTTATAAAGAGACTTTTGAAGAAAGAGGAAAAGTCCAAAATTTAATGAGACATTTAGGGTTTACATCTTCACAATGGAAAGAGCCAATTAAGCACATGAGTATGGGTGAGCGTGTAAAGTGTAAGCTCATGAAGTATATTTTAGATGAAAAAGATGTGCTGATTTTAGATGAACCGACCAATCATCTTGATTTACCTTCCCGCGAACAGCTTGAAGCTACATTAGCAGATTATAATGGCACATTGCTTATTGTTTCGCATGATCGGTACTTCCTTGAAAAAACGACTAACAGTAAACTAGTGTTTTCAAACAATCATATACAAAAGCAATTGAAAGAACCATCTCAAAAAATAGATAATCTCACCGAATTACGTTTAAAGCTTGAAACAGAAAGACAAGAAGTTTTAGGGAAACTTAGCTTTTTAACTCCTAAAGATGAAGCGTACACGGAGCTTGATAAAAGATTCAATGAACTTACAAAGCAAATAAAGGAGCTTTAATACTCGGATAAGAATGTATGAGTTGCTTAGAAAAAAGAAAAGCTGCTTTCTCTTAGTGTAGAGGAAAGCAGCTTTTCTTTTTCATTTGCTTTGTACGTCATCGTGATCTTTATCAACAATCATTTCTCTTCATTATAAAAGCATGAGTTCAATACCAAACTCATGCCTAGGAATTAGTCAAATTTCAAGAATTAAGACAGATAGAAGTGTTGCTACCAAAACTAAGCCAATCGTTAAAGCTTTAGTAACTGCAATAAACGCTGATATAGATTTATTGGAAAAGAATATCAGGGCTTATCTCATTTGAAAAGGGAAAATTAGTTTCATTTCTCTTAACCTCATCAATCAATTCTCGAAAATGACAGGATTTTTGCAGCGAAATAGAAAGAAAAATAGTGATGGCCGAGATACGTATCTCGGCCATCACTACTCCTATACATAGCCAGTCCTTCCAAGGCCATGAAAAAAATGCTTTTCTGCCTTTTTTTTCATAGAGTGACTGAGTAGTTACATACTGCGCGGAGTTTGTCCGCTATTTAACAATCAGAACATGAGGAAAGTAATTGATAATCTATATAACTAGGATCATAGTAAATGAATTGGTTTCCTCCTAAATTTAACCATCCATTTTGTTCGTAATATACTTTATAAGCTTCATTTTGATATAATGTACGAATCACATTACCATTCAAAGAAGGTTGATCTCTTAAATTCACATTATCACCTGTAATTGTAGCAACACCTATATAGTTGCAATAACAAATATAGCTAGGATCATAATAAACAAATTCATTTCCTCCTAAGTTTAACCATCCATTTTGTTCGTAATATACTTTATAGGATTCATTACGATTTAATTTTCCAATGACATTGCCACTCAAAGAAGGTTGATCTCGTAAATTTACATTATCACCTGCGATTGTAGCGACTCCTATAAATGCGCTGCTAGGTCCGTTGTTATTATTACCGGTATCCAAATCTACATAGGATATATTCAAATCGACATCCCCGTTAATGCCTTCTATACTTCCGGTATCTGTGTATTGCCAAATATCACAATCCATTCCAGGGCCGCTTGTACTATAACGTGCAACCCATAACAAGGTGTTTTGTAAACGTGAAATGTTTAGGCTATTTTTGAAGAAATATAGATTGCTATAAACGCCAGTACTAGAATACCCCGCATTTTTTAATTCTGTTAAAAATGCATTCACAGCATCTGTTAACGTATTCGGATCTAAATTTCCATCATTGACTTCTACATCGACAAATACAGGGGCAGTTAACGTGACGCTCTGTAAATTTTTAATAAAGAAAGCAGCCTCTTGTCTTGCATCATTAATAGAGATTGCTCGAAAAAAGTGGTAAGCTCCTGTCAGAATACCAACATTGTTCGCACCGTTTATATTGTATTGAAAAGTTGGATCTACAAAATTGCTACCTTGCTCAGAGCCTTCTGTTACTTTTGCAATCATAAAGGTTACTTGATTCGGATCATTCTTTACTTGATTCCAATCAATTCTACCTTCATGGTGACTCACGTCAATTCCAAATGACATAATATAACACTCCAAAAAAAATATTTAATCTTTTGAGGGATTATACTATTTTATATTCTGAATATCTTAAAATGTTAATAAATATGTAAGGGAATTTGTATTATTTCTATTATTTCTCATTTAAATTATGATAGGATTCGACTAAGACATATGTATTGCAGTCGAACCCTATGACCATCAAGCTCATGTTATAAACAAAAATCTTGTTTTCATTTGGATAGAAAAATGCTTGCTTTTATCATTTGAGAGATTATTTGTTTCGTAAGCTGTTCTTTATATTTACCAAACAGGTTTTACGCTCGATGATAATTTCCCTTCATTTGCTTCATACACTAATTTTGTTAAATCTTCTTTGAGCATTTGCATTCGTTCAGCACCTATGTTTTCAATCCAGCGCCCCTCAATTTTAGCTAGTATCTCATCTTTTGCTTTTACTGCTAACCAACCTCGTTCGGTTAAAACAATAATTTTCCCTCTTTTATCTGTGGGATGACTCTGACGCATTACATAACCACCTTTTTCAAGATGATCGACCATTTTACTCACAGCTTGCTTTGTAATTCCTAAGTATTCAGCTAGTTCTATCCCTGTTGCTCCGTCAGGGATGATGCGTTTAAACATAAAACCATGTGCAGGTCTAATATCTCCAAAACCTAATTCATTCATTCTGTTATTTAGTTCATCAATCAATGTACTAAAGGATAATGACAAAAGTGATGTAAGATCTAATTCACGAATTACTTGATGATTCATCTATAATTCCTCCTTAAATAAGGTCAATTAAGTTGACTTTATTTGAATTTTATTGTACTATGCGTAATGTGGTCAATCAAGTTGACTATATTTTAAGAGAAATGGGATATCCTTTTTAACATATTTCGAAAAGAATTCCCCTTCCTCAAGGAATGAGAAGGGTGAAGCCCAATGAGTAGGGAGGGGATGAATTTTGGTTGGCGTAAGCCAAAAGGTTGAAAAA
>NZ_FOLV01000018.1 GCF_900112415.1 Bacillus sp. 491mf | reverse complement strand
CCGATGCAAGGAATGCCGCCGATGCAAGGAATGCCACGGATGCAAGGAATGCCGCCATATGATATGCAATTCCCTTCTATGCCAAATTCGAATGGTGCACCGGTCACAATGGATAATAATGTACCACAAATGGAGCAAATACAAGAGGATTGCGGTTGTGATGGTGAACCAGAACTGTATAGTCCACAGCCGGGTATGCCTTATTTCCCGCGTGAGTTTCATCAGCAAAGCCCATATATTCCGTATACACCGCAACCGGGCACAATGTATTATCAACAAAATCATCCCTCTGTATTTGGAACACCTTATCCAGAAGAAGAAAATTAAACAGAGTGTTAAGAAGCCGTTCTTTTATAAAGAACGGTTTTTATGTGAGAATCTGTTTGGGAATTTGGCGGAGATTATATAATAAAGTATTGTGAGTACAAGGAATTGTAAAAGTCCTTATTGTTGAGAGCGGTATTGTATTAGTTGTAGTAAGAACAGAGGTCTTTGGGAAAGTCAAACAGGCGAAAATAAAATGGGTTCAACATACAATGGAGTTTGCAAATATTTGAAATGAGAGGATTTTCTTGAAAAAAATCTCCTTATTATTAAGCGACTTTATGCCTACTTAGGGCATAAGCGCCATTTAGCGATAGCATAGCCGGAATTTTAAGTAAAATACTTACAGTGTAAAAAACCTCTTTGTGACTCATGATAAGAGGGAGCTTTTCGAATGAAAAGTTCATTCTAACAGAGGGGGTTTTTGCATTGAACAAAAAAATTAAAATTATTGCTGCTTCTTTGTTAGTTACCAGTGCACTAGCTGCATGTGGTACACCTAAAAATAAAAGTGCGATGGATCGAAATGCTACTTATAATTACGAGCGCACATCGTATGAGAATGCTTATCCGCATAGAGATAATGTAGCACGTACAGACCGTTACACAGATTATGTCACATATCGTAACAATGTAAGAACTGACGATTATGGGAATGTAAGATATACAAAAATTAATCAAGACATTCACAACCGTCGTGATAACGTTGGATACAATTATTACCGCGATGTAAATTATCACGGACAATTAACGAACCCATATCCAACTCGCAATGTTACGATGAACAATACCTATATGAACAATGATGGTAAAGTAGCTGAAGCAGTTACCAACCGAGTAAAAGGTATGGATAATGTAGATCGTGTTTCTACTGTTGTCCGTGGTAACGATGTTGTCATTGCGGTCAAAACTCGTAATAACCCAGACGAGAAGGCGTTAGAAAATGACATTCGCAAAGCTGTTGCGCCTCTTGTGAACAACCGTAATGTCTATGTAACGGCAAAAGCAGATATGTTTACTCGCATCGATACAATGAGTACACAACTACGAAACGGAACAGTTACAAACGATTTAAATCGTGATGTAACAAATATGTTCCGAGATCTTCGTACGAATGTAACTAACGTGGTGCGATAATGGAAAGAAGGGGAGAATTATTTCCCCTTCTTTTCACTTATGTAGTGTATTGCTTTTTCTGTTAATAAATGTATATCTTCTATGCAGTCTAATTGAAGTTCATCTTCTAATAACTCTGCATTAATTGTACTATAATGCTTTTTTAATTCATGTAGGTCTGTGATGAGTTGATTTGGCTGAGGATTTGTTTTTCGTTCTTTTAGTCGATGTGCCCAGACAGTTTCATCACTGCAAGTGCATAAAATTGATATCAATATCCCTTCTCGTTGTTCGATCCAAGATTTTAAGTTCAGTACATCATCTAAGTGGTTATAACCAAAATCGATAATAACAGTTGCATTACAACTAAGAGAGGATTCTAACAATCGGAAAAGAATATCAAAGCAGATTTTGTTTCGAATGACATGATTTGTTATGTGTTCAGCAATGGAGTCATATAAATCGTCTTTATGAATTACGGGTATATGTAGTTGTGCGCCTACAGCATTTGATATTGTTGTTTTGCCTGTACCTGCTTTTCCTCTAAATAAGATTACTTGCGTCATTATTTTATATCCTTTCTTTTAAGTGTTCTCCATATTCGACATATTTTGAAATCCTCCTTCTTTTTAGAGGTATCGTTTTTGGTCATCATTTTCTTCTTGCTTTCTCCAACTATTAATGTTATATTAACAAAGCGATGAGCTAATTTACGTAAGACGAGAGATATGCTTAAGTGCTAAACACGCGGATGTGGCCGCCTGGTCTCTCGCCGTAAACGCATCAAGACGCCTGCATGACAGGCGTCTTTCTTATTATATAGAAAATAGTAGCGGAGTAGGCTGAAGAGGTCACTCCGCTTTTTTGTATTCTTAATCTTGTATACCTAATTCTTTATGGATAAAAGAAGTTATTTTATACAAATTCATTTTTAATTTATAGACAATAAATCGCTCCTATGCCTGTGTATTTATTATAATGAGTTAATGTTGCTTTTCGAGATACCTAACTTCAAATCTTATACGAGCATAAAACTTCTATTTTTGGTCAAACTGTAAATAGAAGTTTTTATTTTCCCTAAAAGAGGTGACAGCATATGAAGCTCATGATCGTTGCCATGCAGATCGTGCTAGCTGCGTTTTGTTTGTATCATGAATCGAGTGTAGCGTCGGCAGAGAGTTCGGGTAATGCAGCTAGGCAGGAACCTCAAATTACAATCATGTTGCAGCGTATATATTTAGACGGGGAAGTGAGTCAAGAAATTTTTAGAGAAGAAGTTGTGAATTTAGAAAAGATTTTACAGCAATATAAGGATTGGCAACTTGTTGATCGAGATGATGTACAAATTGTATTGCAACAGAGCATTGATGATATTTCGCCGTTATTAAAAACGAGTGGGTATTTTGGCGTTTCGAAAGAGGGAATTCTTCAAATTTTTAACGGTGTGCCGAAAAATGACAATGCCATTCATTCCTTCTTTCAAATTGATATGAAAAAGATGGAAAGTTATCAGCGTGAACAGCTGAAGCGAGGAATTCGGGTGAAGTCGAAAGAGCGGTTTGTGAAAGTGATGAAAGATATGGAGCAATATACGATGAGAAATGGAAACAGCCGTAGCTTCAAATAGCTACGGCTTGTTTCTTATTTTTGTTTTTCTAAAATCATTTTTGCGATTTCATCGATTATCATATCTCTTCCAATTGGGTTAAATGCTTTTGTGTTAAATACTTCATTGCTTACTTCGTAAACATAATTGTCTTTTACAGCTTTAGTATTTTTCCAAATGGAACTGTTTTTGTAGTCTTCGTAAACTTTATCAGCTTCGCCGCCAAAGTTTACGATAAACATGTGATCTGGTTGGAAGGCAACAAGACCTTCTAATGAAACTTGTGCCATTGTTTGATTTAAATCTGTGCCTTTTGTTGCAGGTAATTTTAAGTCGTTAAATAAAATGTCTCCGTATCCAAAGTTCCCATATACACGGAAGTTTTGCGGTGTAACAGCAAGGAACATAAAGTTTTCATCTTTTGTTTTTTCTTTAATTTTCATTGAAAGTGAAGCAGCTTTTTGGTCGTAGTTTGCAAGCCATTTTTCTGCTTTTTTCTCTTCGCCAAATAGTTTGCCTACTTCAATAAATTTATCGCGCCATTTTTCTAAGTTTGTTTCTAACACAACAGTCGGTGCAATTTTTGCGACTTGATCGTAAATTTTTAGTTGACGGTTGTTTAAAATAATCATATCAGGTTTTAAAGCGGCGATTGCTTCTAAATCAGCGTTTGGCGCCCAGTACCAGCCAACTGGTTTTACATCTTTTAATTGATTTTGCAAGTGAGCTTGAATTTTATTTTTATACGTATTCGCTGTACCAATTGGTTTATGACCAAGAAGTAATAATTCTTCTGTTGAACCAGATAAATCAACAATTCGCTTCGGCTCAGTTGGAATCTCAACTTCTCCCTTTGTGTGTTTAACAACTTTTGTTTTTGGTTGTTCTTTTGATTGTGCTTCGTCTTTCTTTGAAGAACAACCAACGATTGTAAGCGCGAGAAGCATAAGTGCAAAGATGATAGATAGATTGCGTTTCATTTGAATGGATCTCCTTGTAAATAATATTGATAATCATTATCACTAGTGTAATGATAATTCTCCTTTATAATCATGTCAATGATAAAAAGTGGAAAAATGTAATAGAGAACGTTTGTTGGGGGAATCTCGCATTTCTATCGTTATTTATGTTAAAATGGAATACATGATTTGAGAGGGAGAGATACAGTTTTGTTTGAATATATTACAGGTTATGTGGAATATGTAGGACCGGAGTATATCGTTCTTGATCATAACGGGATTGGTTATCAAATTTTTACGCCAAATCCGTATGTATTTCAAAGAAGTAAACAAGAACTTCGTGTATATACATATCATTATGTAAGAGAAGATATATTGGCCCTTTACGGATTTAAAACGCGTGAAGAGCGTTTACTATTTACGAAGCTTTTAGGTGTATCGGGGATTGGACCGAAGGGAGCGCTTGCGATTTTAGCTTCAGGTCAAACGGGGCAGGTTGTACAAGCGATTGAGCATGAGGATGAAAAATTCTTAGTGAAGTTCCCGGGTGTCGGAAAGAAAACAGCTCGTCAAATGATTTTGGATTTAAAGGGGAAATTGGCAGATGTTGTGCCTGATGCCTTTGTCGACTTATTTTCAGATGCAAATCGTTTCGATGAGAAAAAAGGAACATCGGCCGAGCTTGATGAAGCGTTGGAAGCACTTAGAGCGCTTGGGTATGCAGAGCGAGAAGTATCTCGCGTCGTGCCAGAACTATTAAAAGAATCACTTACGACGGATCAATATATTAAAAAGGCACTTAGTCTTTTACTAAACGGTAAGAGGTGAGTAGAATGGATGAACGTCTCGTTTCAGGAGAATCCGCGTATGAAGATGCGGATTTAGAATATTCGTTAAGACCACAAACGCTCCGCCAATATATTGGCCAAGATAAAGCAAAGCATAATTTAGAAGTATTTATTGAAGCGGCGAAAATGCGTGAGGAAACATTAGATCACGTATTATTATATGGTCCACCAGGGCTTGGGAAAACGACATTAGCAAACATTATTGCGAATGAAATGGGTGTGAATATTCGTACGACGTCAGGACCGGCAATTGAGCGACCAGGTGATTTAGCAGCTGTTTTAACGGCGCTTCAACCAGGTGACGTTTTATTCATTGATGAAATTCACCGTTTACATCGTTCAATTGAAGAAGTATTGTATCCAGCGATGGAAGATTTTTGTCTCGATATAGTGATTGGAAAGGGCCCGTCAGCACGTTCAGTTCGGCTTGATTTACCACCGTTTACGTTAATTGGGGCAACAACACGTGCCGGAGCGTTATCCGCACCACTTCGAGATCGCTTCGGTGTATTGTCTCGTTTAGAATATTACACAGTTGATCAGTTATCAGCGATTGTAAGTCGTACTGCAGAAGTGTTTGAAGTTGAAATCGACTCCTTAGCTGCTTTAGAAATTGCAAGGCGTGCACGAGGTACGCCTCGTATTGCGAACCGTTTATTGCGCCGTGTACGTGATTTTGCGCAAGTTCGAGGCGATGGGACGATTACGATAGAAATTACGCAAATGGCCCTCGAACTACTACAAGTAGATAAGCTTGGACTTGATCATATTGACCATAAGTTGTTACTAGGTATTATTGAAAAATTCCGCGGCGGCCCAGTTGGATTAGAGACGGTTTCTGCAACAATAGGGGAAGAATCACACACTATTGAAGATGTGTATGAACCGTATTTACTACAAATTGGCTTCTTACAAAGAACGCCAAGAGGGCGCATTGTTACACCGCTCGTATACGAACATTTTGGTTTGGAGATGCCAGGGGCATGACAGATATGCCAAAGCTGCTCATTACAGACGGTATTCTTCTCGTTGTTGTTGGATTAGCTTGGAAGTTTATCCCGCATTAACGGGCAGTAAGACCCCCACCTCAAGATTGAGAGAGAATCGAAGAAGATAGGTGGGGGATAACTGCCCGTAAAAGCCCGATTGGTTCAACTAACCATCAGTGGGGGATGAAAAACTCCCCCACTAATGGAAGTTTCACTTTATAGGTAGGCTTCCAGGCGATATTTTTGTGAAAAAGGGGAATGTTACCTTTTATTTTCCCGTCATTACGTGTATTGTGATAAGTATTGTATTATCTTTTATTATGTACGTAATAAATCGATTTAGATAGAAATAGGTGAACATAAGTTATGGATATTAATCTGTTTGATTTTCATTTACCAGAAGAACTCATTGCACAAGTGCCACTTGAAGAACGAGAAACATCAAGATTAATGGTGTTAGATCGTGAAACTGGTGAAATTCAGCATAAGCATTTCACGGATATTCTTTCTTATTTACATGAAGGTGATTGCTTAGTTTTAAATGAAACGAAAGTAATGCCTGCTCGTTTGCACGGTGTAAAAGAAGATACAGGTGCACATATTGAAGTGCTTTTATTAAAGCAAGAAGATGGGGATACTTGGGAGACACTTGTTAAACCAGCGAAACGTGTGAAAGAAGGAACGATAATTTCTTTTGGAGAAGGAAAACTAAAAGCGACATGTGTTGGAACTGGCGAACAAGGCGGACGTCATTTGCAATTTTCATATGACGGCATTTTCTATGAAATTCTAGATGAGCTTGGTGAAATGCCGCTTCCTCCGTATATTAAAGAAACGCTTGAAGATCGTGACCGTTATCAGACGGTATTTGCACGTGAAGTTGGCTCAGCAGCAGCGCCAACAGCAGGGCTTCATTTTACAGAAGAGTTGTTAGAAGAATTGAAGAAAAAAGGCGTTCATTTAGCGTTTATTACGCTTCATGTCGGTCTTGGAACATTTAGACCAGTTTCTGCAGAGACAATTGAAGAACACCATATGCATGCGGAATATTATCATATGTCAGCAGAAACAGCACACCTTCTTAATCGTGTAAAGCAAGAAGGTGGTCGTATTATTACTGTTGGAACAACATCAACGCGTACGCTTGAAACGATTGCAACAGATAATAATGGTAAGATTTGCGCGGCTTCTGGCTGGACTGATATTTTTATGTATCCAGGATATGAATTTAAAGCGATTGATGGTTTAATTACAAACTTCCATTTGCCAAAATCAACTTTAATTATGCTTGTGAGTGCATTTGCAGGAAGAGACAATGTTCTTCATGCGTACAATGAAGCGGTGAAGGAACAATATCGTTTCTTTAGTTTCGGTGATGCGATGTTTGTTGCCGCTCACTCTCAAGTAGAGAAGAAATAAAAAAGGAGTAAAGATATGACAGCAATACGTTATGAATTAATTAAAACATGTAAACAAACAGGCGCGCGTTTAGGACGTGTTCACACACCGCACGGCTCATTTGAAACACCAATTTTTATGCCAGTTGGAACACTTGCGACAGTAAAAACAATGTCACCAGAAGAGTTAAAAGCAATGGATGCGGGTATTATTTTAAGTAATACGTATCATTTATGGCTTCGTCCAGGTCATGAAATTGTACGTGAGGCAGGCGGCTTACATAAATTTATGAACTGGGATCGTTCGATTTTAACAGATTCCGGTGGTTTCCAGGTGTTTAGTTTAAGTGACTTCCGCCGTATTGAAGAGGAAGGCGTTCATTTCCGCAATCATTTAAACGGGGATAAATTATTCTTATCACCAGAAAAGGCAATGGAAATTCAAAATGCACTAGGTTCTGATATTATGATGGCATTTGATGAGTGCCCACCGTTTCCAGCGACATTTGAGTATATGAAAAAATCAGTAGAGCGTACGAGCCGCTGGGCAGAGCGTTGCTTAAAAGCGCACCAGCGTCCAGAGGATCAAGGTTTATTTGGTATTGTACAGGGCGGAGAGTTTGAAGAACTTCGCCGTCAAAGTGCCCGCGACCTTGTTTCAATGGATTTCCCAGGTTATGCAGTTGGTGGTTTATCCGTTGGGGAACCGAAAGATATTATGAACCGTGTGCTTGAATTTACAACACCGCTTCTTCCTGATAACAAACCGCGTTATTTAATGGGCGTTGGATCACCAGATTCATTAATTGACGGTGCAATCCGCGGTATTGATATGTTCGACTGTGTACTTCCAACTCGTATTGCACGAAACGGTACGTGTATGACAAGTGAAGGCCGTTTAGTTGTAAAAAATGCAAAGTTTGCGAAAGACTTTGGTCCGCTTGATCCGAATTGTGATTGTTACACATGTAAAAACTATTCACGTGCGTACATCCGTCACTTAATGAAATGTGATGAAACATTCGGAATTCGTTTAACGTCTTATCACAACCTGCATTTTCTGTTAAAATTAATGGAGCAGGTGAGACAAGCCATTCGTGAAGACCGTCTTGGAGATTTCCGTGAGGAGTTCTTTGAACAATATGGCTTTAATAAACCGAATGCTAAAAACTTCTAATACATAATAATTGAGGAGGAATAAAAGATGAATCCAGGTATGATGAATATTGTCATGATCGTTGCGATGTTTGCGATTTTCTACTTCTTACTAATTCGTCCGCAACAAAAACGTCAAAAGGCTGTAGCGCAAATGCAAAGTGAACTGACAAAAGGCGATGCAATCGTAACGATTGGTGGCTTACACGGTACAATTGAATCTGTAAACGATACAACGATTGTGATTAAATCTGGTGGTTCACACCTTACATTTGATCGCAACGCAATTCGTGAAACTGTGAAAAACTAATGCAACAAGGTGTTCTAAAAGTATTACTTTTAGAGCACCTTTTTTTTATAAATTTAAGTATTACTAAATCAGTAAATAATAATGAGAATGAGAAAATATAATTCGTTTTTTCTGATGGATTCTGACTTGTGAAATTCATTCATATATACGGGGAAAACATAGAAGCTGTCTCCAAAAGTCACTGTTTATATATCCATTAAATTTTTCGACATATAAGTAGCGGGTATGCACTTACTTTCTCCTTTTGTTTTCGACTTTGCATGTGGTAGGAACAGGCCTTGACCGTTTCTATGCGCGGCCAGATGCTCACGTCTCAATCTAAAAAGACAGGAGTTTTTTAATTTATATAGTAATTTTTTAGGACAGCTTCGCTGTTTAATATGTTGTCCGCTTACCGATATTGACTCCAAATATGCCCCCAATTGTACTTGCCGCAATAATGACAAGTTGATAGAGAAGTTGTGCGTTCGATAACGCCGATGAAAACCCTAAATAATTTACAAGAAATACGAGAATTGCAAATAAGACTCCAGTAGATCCACCGACAAACCACCCTTTTCCTTGTGCTTTTACTCCAGCAACAAATCCAGCGACAAGTGTTGACACAATGGCGAGGACAAGAAGTGCGATGGATAAAGTCCCTTCATTTATGTTTGTAAATTTCAATAATAAAGCGATGATGAGACTTGCTAGGCAAGCGAAAATAAGTAAGGTAACGATGCCGAATCCAACTGCAATTGATAATTTTTTTGTTCCATCCATAAAGCATCTCTCCTTTCTAATACAAGCATATTTTCTCTTGTGCTAAGTTAGACTAGTTTCTTTTTGTACGGGAAAACTAATGTATAGAAATTGCAAGGAGAAGGGAAAGAGAAGATGGAAATACTTCAAATTATCTTTCGAACCATTCTTTTATACAGTGTGATGTTAATTATTTTCCGACTGATGGGAAAACGAGAAATTGGTGAGTTAAGTGTTTTAGACTTAGTTGTGTTTATTATGCTTGGTGAAATGGCAGTTATTGCAATTGAAAATATGGATAAGTCAATTTGGCATCAACTCGTTCCGATGGTGCTGATTATGCTCATTCAAATTGTGTTATCCGTTGTCTCGCTAAAAAGTCAGCGCATTCGTCACATACTAGAAGGAGAACCGGCTATCATCGTACGTGAGGGGAAGATAGATGAAAAGCAAATGCGTAAACAGCGATACAACATGGATGATTTACTTATGCAATTACGTGAGGAACGTATCGGTGATATACGTGATGTCGAGTATGCGATTTTAGAGCCATCAGGGAGATTATCAATATTTGAAAAACAAAAAAGTAAAAATGACACACCATTATTTTCACTTCCGCTTATTATTGATGGAGAAATTCAGAAAAAACATTTATACATGATGGAACATACCGATATATGGCTGAAGGATAAGTTAAAGAAACTAGGGCATACCGATATTGAGAAGATTTCATATTGTAGTTTTCAAAACGGGCAGTTTTTTGTGGATTTAAAAGATGAGTAAAGGTCTGCTTCAAACAGGACTTCATAGAACTATGTCGAATATAAAAGGGCAAAGAAGTCTAATTTGGAGTGAAAGATATGGGAGTTACGTTAGAAAAAGCTACAGTTTCGGACGCAGAATTGATTCATGCTATGCAAGTAGAAGCTTTTCTACCGTTATTGGAAACATACCAAGATTACAATACGAATCCGGCAAATGAGAAGCTTGATAGAATCATTACAAGAATTAACAATCTGCATGGTGGATTTTACAAAATCATGTACAATAATGACGTTGTTGGTGCTGTATGTGTAGTTCGGAAAGAAGAGAATACTGAATTTTGGATTAGTCCAATGTTTATTCTTCCGAAGTATCAAGGGAATGGAATTGCCCAGAAAATAATATTCTTATTAGAAGAGATGTTCCCGCAAGCAACAAGTTGGGAATTAGCCACAATTTTAGAGGAAAAACGGAACTGTTATTTGTATGAAAAAATGGGTTTTGAACAGACTGGTGTTAGAAAAAGATTGAATGAGTGTACAACGCTTGTCTATTATAAAAAAACACATAGTAAATAAAAGTAGCTATCGAATGTATTTCGATAGCTACTTTTATTTTAAAAAAGAAAATTTACGAAGAATTGGGAGCCTTAGTAATTCATCTTTTCGAATAAGGCCAAAAAGGATTAACAGAAATACATACAGTATCGAAGTAGATAGCACTTCCCATAATGTTTGCATGCCAAGTGAAGGAGAGAAGGTTATGCGTGTATGTATGTAATAGGCTACGCTCCCAGCGATGACAATAGCGAGTAAGCCGTACATATAGTCTTTTATATAAATAGTAAATGTAATTTTTTTTAAGACAGTTGCATAGTGAAGTAAAGTAACAGTAACGATATTGGCTGCAATTGCAAGAGCGACGCCCATCATTTGAAACTGTGGTTGTGAAGCAAGGACGAAAATAACAAGTAATTTCACAATTGCTCCGATAAATGTATTCATCATGGCAGCTCGTGCTAAATTGAGAGCTTGTAGTACAGATGTGAGTGGTCCTTGAAAATAGTGAAATAAAAAGCAAGGTGCAAGCACTTGAATGAAAAGAGTCGCACTATCAGAACCATACATAAGCGTTAAAATAGGTGAAGCAAATACATATAAAATGACGACAGACCATCCACCTGTAATAAGAGAGATGCGCAGTGCTTGCTGTAATCTGTGCTCTACTAAACGGCGCTGCTTTTTGGCGTTTGCTTCACTAATCGAGGGGACGAGTGCCGTGGAAAGAGCATATGTAATAAAGGCCGGCAGAGACAAAAGTGGAAAGGCATATCCATTTAATATACCGTATTGCTGCGTTGCAATTGAAGCAGTAACTCCGGCGATTGCTAAACTTTGCATAACAACAATTGGTTCAAAAAAGTAAGAAATAGATCCAATTAAGCGGCTTCCTGTTGTAGGAAGTGCAATATCCATTAAGGAATAAAAGGTGTGTTTACTTTCCTTTACAGTACTTATAAAACGGGAACGAATGGAAAGGTGTTTTTCTCTTTGAAATAATGTTAGCAAAAATAATAGAGAAGCGATTTCTCCAAGTACAGCTGAGAGCATGGCACCTGCTGCGGCGTATTCTACTCCATATGGTAAGAAAAAGCGAATGCATACAGCGATAATCGTAATGCGAACGACTTGTTCTAGCACCTGTGCATAGGCACTCGGTTTCATATTTTGTCTCCCTTGAAAGTAACCGCGCAGCACAGAGGAAACGGCAATGACTGGTACAACTGGTAAAATAGCGATTAATGGATAGTAAGTTCGTTTATCAGTTAATAATGTTTCTGCTAATAAAGGAGCAAGAAGCATAATTCCGATTGTTAATAGAATACTAATGACTGAGGTAATGGCTAATGAAACGGTTAATATTTTTTTAACTTGTTGTTTATCGTTTGTAGCTTCTGCTTCAGCAATCAGTTTTGCGATGGCAACTGGAAGGCCGATTTGTGTAATGGTAATAGCTAATATAAATGTTGGAACAGCCATCATATATAGCCCAACGCCTTCTTCGCCTAAAATGCGCGCCATCACAATCCGGTTAATAAAACCTAATATTTTTGTGATAAAACCAGCGAACATTAAAATAAAAGCACCTCGTAAAAAGGTTTGTTTCGTCATTGTTTTCTCCTACCTTCTCAAAATCAATGGAATGATTTACAATAATTTATATGCATGAATAAGATAAGCATGACAAGCTTTTGAAATGAGGAACGTGAGATCAGAGGGAGATGAGCTAAAAATGGCTGAGAAAGAGGCAATAGTAGAAGCGTATCGAGAGCAATTACAAATCGTTTTGGACAGTAAAGTGGAAGAGTTTCAAATGCTCGGCTATGATCGTGTTACACTAGAAGACGTATGGAAATGTTTAAAGGATAAAAAGTGGAAAAAAGTAGGGCCAAATGTCAGATTGTATGAGCTTGTAAATGATGTGTTAACGTTAACAGCTAGCGACTATATGACATATTTAACGCTGAAGGCGTATCAAGCACCACTTTGGTCGTTTGATGAATATGAAAATAAATAATAAGGTTGTAATTGGTTTGTTCTTCTTCTTGCAGTATAATAGGGAGTATTGATAAAGAGGTAATTTTGGAACAAGCGCTTTTGTTCAAAGGAGGAACAAGAAACATATGGCAAAGCGAAGTAGCAGAATCGTTGCCTTTTTCCTCGTTGTGTTATTAATTGGAGGAATCATTGGAGCAACGACAAAAAACATTACAAAAGGAATTAATCTCGGACTTGATCTTCGAGGCGGCTTTGAAATTTTATATGAAGTAAAGCCAGCGAAAAAAGGGGAAAAAGTTACTAGGGATACTCTTGTGAGTACGGTTGGTGCACTCGAAAAACGTGTAAACGTTCTTGGTGTAAGCGAACCGAATATCCAAATTGAAGGAAATGATCGTATTCGTGTGCAGCTTGCTGGCATCAAAGATCAACAGCAAGCGCGAGATGTGTTATCAACTCAAGCGAAATTAACGTTCCGTGATGTAAATGATAACATTCTTATGGACGGTGCTGATTTAGCAACGAACGGTGCAAAGCAAACGTTTGATGAGCAAGGTCGACCAAGTGTTGGCTTAAAGTTAAAGAGTGCTGATAAATTCCGTCAAGTGACTGAGAAAGTATTAAGCATGAAACCGAACAACTTAATGGTAATTTGGCTTGATTTTGAAGAAGGAAAAGATTCTTACAAGGCAGAAGCAGCAAAACCAAAACCGAAATATTTATCAGCAGCTACTGTGAATCAAGTATTTAATCAAGCGGAAGTATCTATTGTTGGTGGGAACTTTACAGTAGAGAGCGCAAAACAACTTTCAGAGTTGTTAAATGCCGGAGCACTTCCTGTTGATTTAAAAGAAATATACTCTACTTCTGTTGGAGCGAAATTTGGTGAGCAAGCACTACAAAAAACAATTTTTGCTAGTGCAATCGGTATAGCTCTTATTTTCTTATTTATGCTTGTATTCTATCGCCTACCTGGTCTTGTAGCGATAATTATGCTTGGTTTATATATTTACATAACGTTACTCGTATTCAATTGGATGCATGCGGTTCTCACATTGCCGGGTATAGCAGCGCTCGTGCTCGGGGTCGGAATTGCGGTTGATGCCAACGTTATTACGTATGAAAGGCTGAAAGAAGAACTGCGCATCGGAAAATCGATGTTATCGGCATATCGTGCAGGTAATCAGCGTTCATTATCAACCATTCTAGATGCAAACGTTACAACACTTGCAGCAGCTGGTGTATTATTTGCATATGGTACAAGTTCTGTTAGAGGATTTGCGACAAGTTTAATTGTAAGTATTTTTGTCGGCTTTATTACAAACGTATATGGTACACGTTTCTTACTTGGTTTACTTGTTAAGAGTCGTTACTTTGATAAAAAATATACTTACTTTGGTGTAAAACCGAAGGAAGTTATTCCATTAACAAAAGGTGTAGAACATGCACCAACGAGATTTGATCGTATTAACTTTGTTAGCATCGGACATAAATTTTTCTGGTTCTCAGTTGTTGTCATGATTGCGGGTGCGATTATTTTACCAATTTTCAAATTGAATCTAGGCATTGACTTTGAAAGTGGTACGCGCATGGATATTAAAACAAATCAAGCGATAACAGTGTCACAAGTACAAAAGGAATTGCATGATTTGAAAGTAGATGTGAAGCAAGAAGATATTGTGCCAACAGGTGATAATAATAAAGGATTTGCTGTTCGTACAATTGGTGTATTATCAAAAGATGATATTGCGAAAGTAAAAACAGTCTTCCACGATAAATATGGTACAGAGCCAAACATAAGTACAGTTTCTCCGACAATCGGGAAAGAAATTGCGCGAAATGCGTTTTATGCAGTACTGATTGCATCAGCTGTTATCATTTTATATGTGAGCATTCGTTTCCGCTTCACATATGCATTATCAGCAGTATTAGCACTTCTGCACGATGCATTCTTCATTATCGTTGCGTTCAGCTTACTTCACTTAGAAGTCGATCTAACGTTTATTGCAGCGGTGTTAACAATTATCGGTTATTCTATTAACGATTCGATTGTTACGTTTGACCGAAATCGTGAGTTGTACAAACAGAAACAAAAAATTCGCACGTTAAGCGATTTAGAAGAGATTGTGAATGCGAGTATTCGCCAAACAATCGGCCGTTCTATTAATACGGTTATGACAGTGTTACTACCTGTTATTACATTGTTAATTTTTGGAAGTGAGTCATTACGTAACTTCTCAATTGCATTATTTGTCGGTTTAATTGTTGGTACTTACTCTTCTGTTTTCGTGGCATCCCAAATTTGGCTGATGCTTGAAAACCGCCGTTTGAAAAAAGGAAAAGGTCAGAAAAAAGTAGAAGTAAAGACATCTGAACCGCAAGTATAAGAAACAATCACTTAAATTTGAATGAAAAGAGATGCCTCTTTGCAGGCATTTCTTTTTTTGTTCTGGGATAGAATAAAGTGAAGGTTAGTGCGGGCATTTACGGACAGTTATCCCCCGTCTATCTTCTTTAGAAAAGTGGAAGCGGCTCGTTCAGAATGTGAGGGGGATGGAGCTTCTGACGTAGAGGTGTTTTTTACCTCGTAGGAAGAAGCGAAGCCACCGAACATTATAGCCACTGGAACTGGACAACGTTTTTCGCGGAATCTTGAGGTGGGGGGCTTGCTGTCCACAAGTAGCGAGATAAAGTGTACGTTGGTGAAAGAAAGGGTTTCGATTATGGAAAAAGATGAACGTTTTAAAGAAGCGGAATTTGGAGCGATTATTGGAATTATCGGCAATATTGTGCTTGCGATTGTCAAAGCTGTTATTGGATATATTGGAAATAGTAAAGCGCTTATGGCGGACGCAGTTCATTCTGGTTCGGATGTTATCGGCTCATTAGCAGTCTATTTTGGACTGCGTGCAGCAAAGCAACCGCCTGATGAGGATCATCCATATGGACACGGAAAAGCAGAATCTATTTCCGCAATTATTGTAGCTGTTCTTCTGTTTATTGTCGGCATTGAAATTGTTATTTCTTCCGTTAAAGCTTTTACACAAGTTCTCGAGCCTCCGCGCTGGATTACTGTGATTGCTGTACTTCTTTCGATTGTTGTGAAAGAATGGATGTTTCGTTATAAATATCAGTTAGGAAAAAGGATAAATAGTGATGCGATTATTGCAAACGCGTATGAGCATCGTTCTGATGTGTTTTCATCAATTGCTGCTTTAATTGGTATTGGGGCAGCAATTATCGGGAATAAATTGGGGATGGAATGGCTTGTATATGCTGATCCAGTTGCTGGTTTATTCGTATCTTTACTCGTTATAAAAATGGCTTGGGATATCGGAAAAGAAGCGATTCATACAACGCTAGACCATGTTCTTCATGAGGAAGATATTATTCCGATGAGAGAAGCGGTTATGCAAGTGGCAGGAATAAAGAAAATCGGTTCGCTATATGCAAGGGAGCATGGACATTATGTCATCGTTGATATTAAAGTGTCTGTCGATCCATACATTACAGTGGAGGAAGGGCATCGCATTGGTAAACGTGTGAAAGAGGTGCTCATGCAGCAAGATCATGTGCAAAATGTTTTCGTTCATATTAATCCATACTCTCCTGATTAATATAGGGGAGGGTTACGTAAAAGGGTCTAATTGGTTAATCAAACCTCATTGTCACCCCTTAGTCTGTCTAGTATAATGGACAGGTTAAGGGGTGATTTCGTGTTACAACCGAAGACGCGTTGGAAAGAAACGGATAATAATGTGGAACTTGTAGAACAATTGGCAAATAAACTTCAATTGTCATCTCTTGTTACTTCGTTATTACTAAATAGAGGTTTAGATACAGAAGAAAAGATTGTGGGTTTTTTAAGTACAGAGCAGCAAGAATTTCACGATCCTTTTTTACTTGAAGGTATGGATCGTACTGTACTGCGCATTCGCCAAGCGATTCAAAACGGTGAACAAATTTTAATTTTTGGTGACTATGATGCGGACGGTGTTAGTAGTACAACCGTTTTATTTTTAGCATTACAAGAAATCGGAGCGGATGTAGAGTTTTATATTCCGAACCGATTTACAGAAGGATATGGGCCGAATGAGGAAGCGTTTCGCTGGGCGCATCGCGCTGGCTTCTCGCTTATTATTACGGTTGATACAGGGATTGCAGCTGTTCATGAGGCGCAAGTTGCCAAGGAGCTTGGCATTGATTTAATTATTACTGATCATCATGAGCCGCCGCCAGAATTGCCGGAAGCATTGGCTATCATTCATCCGAAGTTAGAGGGCGGTATGTATCCATATCACTATTTAGCGGGTGTTGGTGTGGCGTTTAAAGTTGCCCATGCTTTGCTTGGTAGTGTACCAGA
Source organism: Bacillus sp. 491mf (assembly GCF_900112415.1). GTDB lineage: Bacteria > Bacillota > Bacilli > Bacillales > Bacillaceae_G > Bacillus_A. The sequence continues at coordinate 48,699 of NZ_FOLV01000018.1, read as the reverse complement.
ACATTTATTGGAAATTGCTGTTATTGGTACAGTAGCTGACTTAGTGCCTCTTAATGGCGAAAACCGTCTACTTGTACAGCGTGGATTGAAAAAAATGCGAACAACGCAGCGAATAGGTTTACAAGCGCTGTTTAAAGTTGCTAATATTTCGCAAGGTGAAATTACAGAAGAAAGTGTTGGGTTTGCAATTGGACCGCGCATTAACGCGGTTGGACGATTAGAAGATGCTGCCCCGGCTGTTCATTTATTATTATCAGAAGACGTAGAAGAAGCGAAAGAACTCGCGCAAGAAATCGATGAACTAAACAAATTACGAAAAGACATTGTAAAGCAAATTACTGAAGAAGCGATTGCAGAAGTAGAAGCGCATTATCCACCAGAAGAGAATACGGTATTAGTTTTAGCTAAAGAAGGATGGAATCCCGGCGTAATTGGGATTGTTGCTTCGAAGCTCGTAGATCGCTTTTACAGGCCGACAATTGTCTTAAGTATTGATCCTGAAAAAGGCACAGCAAAAGGTTCAGCTCGTAGTATTGAAGGTTTTGATTTATATGCGAATTTATCAGATTGCCGTGATATATTACCGCATTTTGGCGGTCATCCAATGGCGGCTGGTATGACTCTTAGTATGGATGATGTCGGTGAACTGCGTCGCCGTTTAAATGAGCAAGCCGCTGCATTGTTGTCAGAAGAAGATTTTATTCCTGTCACTACGGTGGATGTAGTATGTAAAGTGGAAGATGTCACGCTAGCTGCAATCGAAGAAATGCAAAAGCTTGCTCCGTTCGGTGTTGGGAATCCGAAGCCGCGCATCGCTGTGAAAGATGCAAGCCTAGAAAGTATTCGCGCTATAGGTTCCGATGGCTCACATTTAAAAATGACACTTCGCGATGGACAAGCAACATTAGATAGCATCGGCTTTGGTTTCGGGGCATTTGCAAAAGAAATTTCTCCTGTAGCGCAAGTATCGATCGTTGGAGAAGCTTCTATTAATGAATGGAATAATTTCCGTAAACCACAAATTATGGTTCAAGACATTGCTGTAGAAGCTTGGCAATTATTTGATTGGCGCAGCATGCGTAATGTAGAAACGAATTTAGCGGACCTTTCAAGTGATAAATTGACAATTGTATATTTTAAGGAAGAAGCACTGCAAAAGTTTTCGTTAGAAGCATATAAAGATTATGCAATGCAGGCTAAAGATGTGACAACATTAGAAGATCGCTACGCTGTTATTCTTGATTTACCAGATGCGACAGACGATTTAAAGCACATATGTGAAAAAGGATTCCCAGCCCGCATTTATACTGTTTTTTATCAAGAAAACAATCATTTGTTTAGTACCGTTCCAACGAGAGAACATTTTAAGTGGTACTATTCGTTCCTACATCAAAAAGCACCATTTTCGCTTCGTCAATATGGTGAGCAGCTTTGCCGTCATAAAGGGTGGTCAAAAGATACAGTAAATTTCATGACACAGGTGTTTTTTGAGTTAGAATTTGTTACAATAAAAGACGGTGTCATTTTTATGGCAGAAGGAATGAAAAAGCGTGATTTAACCGAATCAAACACGTATCGTGAGAAAATAAACCAATTACAATTAGAAAAGGAACTGGTTTATAGCACATATCAGCAGTTATATGCATGGTTTGAAACGATTCGTAATCATAAAGAAATAGAGCAGTTAGGGTAAAGGGCTTGTATTTACAACTCTTTTATATTTGAGGAGGATTCATAAATATGGATTTCAAGAAACATATTGCAATCGTACCAGATTATCCGAAAGAAGGTATTGTCTTTAAAGACATCACACCTTTAATGAACGATGGAAAAGCATATAAAGCAGCAACAGATGCAATCGTTGCGTATGCAAAAGAAAGAGATATCGACCTTGTAGTAGGACCAGAAGCACGTGGTTTTATTATTGGATGCCCAGTTTCTTACGCACTAGAAGTAGGCTTTGCGCCGGTTCGTAAATTAGGTAAATTACCACGCGAAGTAATCAAAGTAGATTACGGTAAAGAGTATGGTAAAGATGTGTTAACAATTCACAAAGATGCAATCAAACCAGGGCAACGCGTATTAATTACAGATGATTTATTAGCTACAGGTGGAACAATTGAAGCGACAATTAAGCTAGTAGAAGAACTTGGCGGTGTTGTTGCAGGTATTGCATTTTTAGTAGAGCTTACTTACTTAGATGGCCGTAAAATGTTAGATGGCTATGACGTATTAGTATTAGAACAATATTAATTGTAACAGGGCAATATGCGGAGTACCCGTGAATCTCTTTGAGAGGATCGGGTATTTTTATATATGTATCGAAAAAAAGTAAAGCGAAATGTCTGTAAAATCTTTTCCTTTTCACAATTCACAATCATTACGTTATAATGGTAAGATAAAAATTATTCTAATTGGCAAGGAAAGAGATTATGAATCTTTAATAAAAGGTGATTAGATGGCGAATGAACAAGTGCTAACAGCTGAGCAGGTACTGGAGAAAGCAGGGCAATATTTACACGATGATGATATCGATCTTGTGGCGCGCGCATATGAATTTGCACGTGCGGCACATAGTGAGCAATACCGAAAATCAGGTGAACCATATATTATCCACCCTATTCAAGTAGCAGGGATTTTAGTGGACTTACACATGGATCCGTCAACTGTATCTGCGGGTTTTTTACATGATGTAGTAGAAGATACAGATGTAACATTAGAAGACATTGAACGTGAATTTACAAAAGAGATTGCAATGCTTGTTGATGGTGTAACGAAGCTAGGGAAAATTAAATATAAATCTCATGAACAGCAGCAGGCGGAAAATCATCGAAAAATGTTTATTGCAATGGCGCAAGATATTCGCGTTATTTTAATTAAACTTGCAGACCGACTTCATAACATGCGAACATTAAAACATTTACCGCAAGAAAAACAGCGCCGCATTGCAAATGAAACATTAGAAATTTTTGCACCATTAGCACACAGGCTTGGAATTAATACGATTAAGTGGGAATTAGAAGATACAGCGCTGCGTTATTTAAATCCGCAGCAATATTATCGTATTGTCAACTTAATGAAACGTAAGCGTGCAGAGCGTGAAGAATATTTAGATGAAGTTATGGGGGGAATTCGTGACAAATTAAAAGAAGTTGCGATTCAAACAGAGATTTCAGGTCGTCCAAAGCATATTTATAGCATTTATCGAAAAATGGCAATGCAAAATAAGCAATTCAATGAAATTTACGATTTGTTAGCTGTTCGTGTTGTCGTAAATAGTATTAAAGATTGTTATGCCGTTCTAGGTATTATTCATACGTGCTGGAAGCCGATGCCGGGACGTTTTAAAGATTATATCGCAATGCCAAAAGCGAATTTATATCAGTCATTGCATACGACAGTAATTGGACCGAAAGGCGACCCGCTTGAAGTGCAAATTCGTACGAAAGAAATGCATGAAATTGCCGAATTCGGAATTGCGGCTCACTGGGCATATAAAGAAGGAAAAACGGCTGAAACAACAGGTACGCTTGAGAAAAAATTAACATGGTTCCGTCAAATTTTAGAATGGCAAAATGAAGCTTCGAATGCAGAAGAATTTATGGAATCGTTAAAAATTGATTTATTCTCTGATATGGTGTTTGTCTTTACACCAAAAGGAGATGTCATGGAATTGCCGCTTGGCTCTGTACCGATTGACTTTGCTTATCGCGTTCACTCTGAAATCGGGAATAAAACGATTGGTGCAAAAGTAAACGGGAAAATGGTCACTCTAGATTATAAATTAAAAACAGGTGACATCATTGAAATTTTAACATCTAAACATTCATATGGTCCGAGTCAGGACTGGGTGAAATTAGCACAAACATCGCATGCGAAAAATAAAATTCGTCAATTTTTCAAAAAGCAGCGCCGTGATGAGAATGTTGAAAAAGGCCGCGAGCTTGTTGAAAAAGAGGTGCGAGGCCTTGAGTATGAGATGAAGGAAGTATTAGCACCTGATAACTTAAAGCGCGTTGCTGAGAAATTTAATTTTGCAAATGAAGAAGATATGTTTGCCGCTGTTGGATATAACGGGATTACTGCATCGCAAATCGTCACACGTCTAACAGATAAATTCCGTAAGCAACGTGAAGAGGATTTAACAGAAGTAAAAGAAGTTCGCAAACCAATGAAAATTCGCAAATGGGATTCTGGTGTAAAAGTAAGCGGTGCGGATAATTTACTTATTCGTTTATCAAAGTGCTGTAATCCAGTTCCAGGCGATGATATTATTGGTTATATTACAAAAGGGCGCGGTGTATCCATACACCGTACTGACTGTGTAAATGTTCATACAGAAGAAGCACAGGCGAGACTGTTAGAAGTAGAGTGGGAAGGCAGTCCTGAAAAAGAAATTGAATACAATGTTGACATTGAAATTTCAGGATATGACCGCCGCGGTTTACTAAATGAAGTACTGCAAGCTGTAACAGAGACGAAAACATATATTTCAGCTGTTTCAGGAAGAAGCGACCGTAACAAAATGGCAACGATTCATATGTCTATTTCAATTCGTAACTTACAGCATTTGAAAAAAGTTGTCGAGCGCATTAAACGGGTTCCAGAAATTTATGCGGTGCGCCGCATGATGCATTAATAAGGAGTGAAGAGAAATGAGAGTTGTCTTACAACGATCAAAAGAAGCATCTGTAACAGTAAAAGGTGAAGTTGTAGGACAAATTCCTTTCGGCTTAACACTATTAGTTGGAATCACCCATGAAGATACAGAAAAAGATGCAACGTATATCGCTGAAAAAATTGCAAACTTACGCATTTTTGAAGACGAAAACGAAAAAATGAACCATTCTGTATTAGATGTTGGTGGACAAGTTCTTTCCATTTCCCAGTTCACGTTATACGGAGATTGTCGAAAAGGAAGAAGACCAAACTTTATGGATGCAGCAAAACCAGACTATGCAGAACGTTTATACGACTTCTTTAACGAAGAACTTCGCAAACAAGGACTGCACGTAGAAACAGGAAAGTTCGGAGCAATGATGGACGTTCAGCTTATTAATGACGGTCCGGTGACATTGATTGTAGAGAGTAAATAATGATGGTGGAAGAGAGGAGGTTCTCCTCTCTTTTTTGCTTTGTTTAAAACATATGCATAACTTGTCTGTTGTATAATGAAAAGGGAGAGTGATGCTATGGATAGAGAATACGAAAAGTTAATCGTAAAAAATTTCTTTAATCGAAAAGTACATGAGAGAATCATGTACGAATTATCTTCAGTAAAAAAGCGAGGGAAAGCTTTAGGGCGCCTTGCTCATCACTATGACTCCATATTGAATCCTACTTATATTGAGAAAATCCCTAAAAATTTAATTCACGTTGAAGGTATTACAAAACTTTTGAAAGAATATGGTGCAGGAGATTGTTGTTATGTCATCTCATTCATTTCGGAAATAGATGGTACATTCATGCAATTGGAATCTGCAATAGAAGAAGTAATTTGGTATGGTCTGCCTTGTTTTGTTTCATGTATACCTGAAAAATTGGTGTATTTTCAGAGTGAACAAGGATTCGGGCCGCCAGAAAGATATATTTTACGGAAATAAGGCATATGCTGAAGGACTCAAAGATTTTTCATGACTACAACTATATCAGCGCAAATGCATCATTTATCGGCGACTTTTACAATATATCGGCGCTTCGACATGGAATAAAGATTCTTCGGCAATGTTCGACATGCGAAAAGTCACCTCATCATCAAAATGAGACGGCTTTTTGTAAAAACGTATAACCTCCACAACAATATGGAACAATAGTCATTAGAATTCCACTACCGAATGTGAGGGATATACGTATGCGTATGAGTGAGAAGGGAAACTCTGCTACTAACGGAGCAAACCAATTGTTTAATGTGAATTTTCATGAGTTTATTTCAAAGGAACAGCAAAATACATCGCTAGAACTTGCTTCTGAATTTGGGATTTCTTTAAAAGATGTGAAAACTTTAAAGAAGCACCTCGGACGTTCTTGAGAATCTTGACAATAATTGTGAATAACCGTATAGTAGTAAACAAATTCATTTTTTACAGTTACATATGGTATAAACCGATGATAGAGAAGAGTAGATAAGAGACACATGAAAAGAGAGGAAATGTCTAAGGCTGAAAACATTTCTACATGATGACTGATCGAATGACACTCTGTAGGTTTCGTCTTGAACAGCACGATGCTAAGTAGAGGTCGAACGCAATTTAAGCGTTATTAAAAAAGTGGAAGCATACGTGCTTCAATTAGGGTGGCACCACGGGTATTATACTCTCGTCCCTACTGTAGAATCAGTAGAGGCGGGAGTTTTTTTATTTTTATTACTATTGAGAAAATGAGGAGGAACTGAATATGTCTATTCAAATCCCACGCGGAACGCAAGATATCCTTCCTGGTACTGTGGAACTATGGCAGTATATTGAAGGACAAGCACGTGAAATTTGTCGTCGTTACAACTATAAAGAAATTCGTACACCAATTTTTGAGCATACAGAATTATTTTTACGCGGTGTTGGGGATACAACAGATATCGTACAAAAAGAAATGTACACATTCGAAGATCGCGGGGAGCGTAGCTTAACACTTCGTCCAGAAGGAACAGCACCAGTTGTACGTTCTTATGTAGAAAATAAAATGTTCGGTGATGCTACGCAGCCGACAAAATTATATTATATCGGGCAGATGTTCCGTTATGAAAGACCACAAGCAGGACGCTATCGTCAATTTGTTCAGTTCGGTATTGAAGCGATTGGCAGTAATGACCCAGCAATTGATGCAGAAGTGATTGCACTTGCTGTTGAGTTTTACCGCGGCATGGGCTTGAAAAATATTAAAGTTGTGTTAAATAGCTTAGGTGACGCAGCGAGCCGTAAAGCACATCGCGATGCATTAATTGCACACTTTGAGCCTCGCATTGGTGAGTTCTGTTCAGATTGCCAATCTCGTTTAGAGAAAAACCCACTTCGTATTTTAGATTGCAAAAAAGATCGCAATCATGAACTGATGAGTACAGCACCGTCTATTACGGAGTACTTAAACGAAGAATCAAGTGTGTACTATGAAAAAGTACAAGAACTATTAACAATGATGGGTATTCCGTTTGAGAAAGATCCAAACCTTGTGCGCGGTTTAGATTATTATCAGCACACTGTATTTGAAATTATGAGCGAAGCAGAAGGCTTTGGTGCGATTACAACGTTAAGCGGCGGCGGTCGTTACAATGGACTTGTACAAGAAATCGGTGGACCAGAAATGCCTGGTATTGGTTTTGCGATGAGTATCGAACGTTTAATTATGGCGCTGAAGGCTGAAAGTATTGAATTACCAATTGCTCATCATATTGATTGTTACGTTGTAGCGCTTGGTGAAAAAGCGAAAGATCATGCTGCAAAAATTGTCTTTGACCTTCGTAAGGCTGGATTAGCGGTTGAGAAAGATTACTTAGATCGTAAAATGAAGGCGCAGTTTAAATCAGCGGATCGTCTAAGTGCAAAATATGTAGCTGTATTAGGTGATGATGAATTAGAAAAAGGTATTATCAACTTGAAAAATATGGCGACTGGCGAACAAGAAGAAGTTGCGTTAGATGTATTTGCTTCTTACGTAGCAGAAAAGTCACTATAGGGGGGAAAAGGAAATGGCTGAGAGAACACATGCATGTGGAAAAGTAACAGTAGAAGCTGTGGGACAAACGGTTCAATTAAAAGGTTGGGTACAAAAGCGCCGTGATTTAGGTGGATTAATTTTCATTGACTTACGTGACCGTACAGGTATTGTACAAGTTGTATTTAGTCCAGAAACTTCAAAATACGCGTTAGAAGTAGCAGAAACAATTCGCGGTGAATACGTACTGCACGTAGAAGGTACAGTTGTTGAGCGAGCGGCTGGTGCAATTAATGAAAATATGGCAACAGGCCGTATTGAAGTACAAGCGATAAAAGTAAACGTACTAAATGCAGCAAAAACAACACCAATTATGATTACAGATGATACAGATGCATCAGAAGATGTACGTTTAAAATATCGTTATTTAGATTTACGTCGTCCTGTAATGTACAACACATTCAAAATGCGTCACGATGTAACAAAAACAATTCGTAACTTCTTAGATAGCGAAGATTTCTTAGAAGTAGAAACACCAATTTTAACGAAAAGCACACCAGAAGGAGCTCGTGATTATTTAGTACCAAGTCGTGTACATGAAGGCGAGTTTTATGCACTGCCACAATCTCCGCAGCTGTTTAAGCAGCTTCTTATGGTCGGCGGATTTGAGCGCTATTATCAAGTAGCACGTTGTTTCCGTGATGAAGACTTACGTGCAGACCGTCAGCCAGAATTCACACAAATCGACATCGAGACATCATTCTTAACACAAGAAGAAATTCTTGAAATGATGGAACGTATGATGACAAAAGTAATGAAAGAAGCTAAAGGTGTAGAAATTAACGCACCATTCCCACGCATGACATATGCTGATGCGATGTCACGCTACGGTTCTGATAAGCCGGATACACGCTTTGCGATGGAACTAATTGACCTATCAGAATTTGCAGCAGGCTCTGGATTTAAAGTGTTCACAAGCGCTGTAGAAAGCGGCGGACAAGTAAAAGCAATTAATGCAAAAGGTGCTGCGAGCAAATATTCTCGTAAAGATATCGATGCATTAACAGAATTCGTTAAAGTGTATGGAGCAAAAGGATTAGCTTGGTTAAAAGTTGAAGAAGACGGTTTAAAAGGCCCAATCGCAAAATTCTTTAACGAAGAAGATGCAAATACGCTTATGAGCACGTTAGATGGGGCTGCTGGTGACTTATTCTTATTCGTTGCGGATAAGAAGAGCGTTGTTGCAGATAGCTTAGGAGCACTTCGTTTGCGTTTAGGTAAAGAACTTGAGTTAATTGATGAAAGCAAGTTCAACTTCCTATGGGTAACAGATTGGCCGCTTCTTGAGTATGATGAAGATGCTGATCGTTACTTCGCAGCGCATCATCCATTCACAATGCCATTCCGTGAAGATGTGGAACTATTAGAAACAGCACCAGAAAAAGCGCGTGCACAAGCATATGACCTTGTATTAAACGGTTATGAGCTTGGCGGTGGATCACTTCGTATTTACGAGCGTGACGTACAAGAAAAAATGTTTAAAGCACTTGGTTTCTCACAAGAAGAAGCACAAGAGCAGTTCGGGTTCTTATTAGAAGCATTCGAATACGGTACACCACCGCACGGAGGAATTGCATTAGGTTTAGACCGTCTTGTTATGCTACTTGCAGGTCGCACGAACCTTCGTGATACAATTGCCTTCCCGAAAACAGCAAGCGCAAGTTGCTTATTAACAGAAGCGCCAAGCCCAGTTGCAGACGCGCAGCTTGAAGAGCTTTACTTACAATTAAAAGTAAAAGAAGAGAAGTAAGAACGAATCCTAGATGGACATACTAATTCCATCTAGGATTTTTTATTTGAGTATATAACTTTTTCTATACAAATAGTCGGAAAAACGCTAGAATACATGGTAGACCATTTTTGTAATAGGAGTGTAGACCGCATGTTACATCAATTTTCACGTAATGAATTAGCCTTCGGAAAAGAAGGTATTGAAATATTAAAAAATAGTACAGTTGGTATTTTAGGAATTGGCGGCGTTGGTTCGTTTGCAGCAGAAGCGTTAGCGCGTTCTGGTGTCGGTCGCCTTATATTAGTTGATAAAGACGTTGTTGATATTACAAATGTGAACCGTCAAATCCATGCGTTACTTTCTACTGTGGGTCGTTCAAAAGTAGAACTAATGAAAGAACGTATTGCTGATATAAACCCAGACTGTGAAGTTATCGCATTAGAAATGTTTTATACAGATGAAACATATGAAGAGTTCTTTAAACATGGTTTGGATTTCGTAGTGGATGCATCTGATACAATTACGTTCAAAATTCATTTAATTAAACAGTGCTTGCGCCGTAAAATTAAAATCATTTCAAGTATGGGTGCAGCAAATAAAATGGATCCAACTCGTTTCCGTATTGCAGATATTTCTAAAACGAACACAGATCCAATTGCGAAAGTGATTCGTACGAAACTTCGTAAAGAAGGTATTAAAAAAGGTGTGAAAGTTGTATTCTCTGATGAAAATCCAATTGTGATTCGTGAAGATATTCGTAAAGAAATCGTTCCAGATGAAAATGCAAAAATTCGCAAAGCGAAATTACCACCGTCCTCTAACGCCTTCGTTCCGTCTGTGGCCGGCTTAATTATGGCAAGTTATGTTGTGCGTGAACGATTGAAGGATATTGAATTAAAACGTGTCGGACAAGAGTAAAATGAGACACGCATGTTTCTTTATTGAAGCATGTGTGTTTTTTATGTTAAATATTCAGAAAAATGTTAATATTTATATGTAAAGGAGGGGGAAAATGAGAAATAATAAATCTCTGTTATGCTTTATTATGCTGCTTTGTTTCGTTTCACTTTCTGCATGTAATTCATATGAAGATTATTGGGTGTTAGAGAAGTCAAGGTATAATGAGGTGCCAGAAATGGTTGATTATTTTCCGAAACGCGCACAGGAGAATCCTTCACGCGTAGGTTATTCTACATATACGATTTCAGAAGGACGAAAAATGATCGCGTTAGTAGTTGGATCTCAGCATAAAGGTAGTGAAATAGAAGTAACAAAATTTCAGGAAAAAGGCAATACAACATATGTCACTGTGAATATAAAAAAGGGCAAATCGAATGAAGAAAATCCTGTTATCTTAATTGGAGTAAGTAAATTACATAAGAATATTGTGATACAAGATACGGATGGAAATAAATACGAAAAACTATAGAGTTTAAGGGTACAGTGGAAGAATGACAAGTAAACAGAAAATAAAAAACGCATGAACTTTATCCATGCGTTTTTTATGTGCTCTTTTTCATAATTTTAATTTTCTGCTGTGCAAACGATATCTAGATTTCCGTTCTGATCCATTTTAAAAATCGGTGCCATCTGTTCTTGCGGTTCATCTAGTAGAATGAGCTTGCGTGCACGGTCCATAATTCTAACGAGTGTTTCATAATCTTCCTGAACGGATTGCTGTTGTTTCTGCAGTGCTTCAAGTTTTTTCTCTAATTGATGATTTGTTTTTTGTAGTGTTTCAAGCTGACTATGTAACGTATTGTTTTCAGTTTGTAACTTTTCCATATGTGGATTGTTTTGTTCTATATTTTGTAAAAATGAAATGACATCTTGCATCGAAAGTGACGGATCATTTGCAATAACATCCTCGGAAAATTCAGCCTCAATAACGACCTTTTTCTTCGGCTCCAATCGTGATACTTGTGGTTTTGGATTCGCTGCTAGTTCTCTCTTTAATTCTTTCCGTTGCTTTCTTGCAATTTGCACAGCTTCTTCATAGCCTTGCCGAACTTCTGCATTCCAACGAAAGCCACAAGCGGCAGAAGTTCTGTTTAATTGATCGCCAACTTCATCAAATGCTTTTAATTGCGTACTGCCTTCGCGAATGTGACGTAAAACGGTTTCTGCGAGAAGTAAATCATCTTCCCCAGTCCATGCATCCTGGCGCATTTTCATAGTGAAGCCTCCATATTTCATGTCGTTTTCGCTTATGTTCTCCTTTTTATTCGTTTTTATACGAATGTTGTAATCTTTCATAAACAGTAGCAAGTGCTTGCTCGAATTTACCAGTTTTCTTTGGCATATAGTATTGTTTGCTTTTAATTTTATCTGGTAAGTACTGCTGCTGCACCCATCCACTAGGATAATCATGCGGATAGAGGTAGTCAATTCCTCTGCCGAGCGATTCTGCGCCTTTATAGTGACTATCTTTTAAATGAGCTGGAACATCACCTGTTTGTCCGTTTCGTAAGTCGTGAAGTGCTGCATCGAGCGCTTTGTATGCTGAATTTGATTTCGGTGATAAGCATAGTTCAATGACTGCATTGGCCAGCGGAATGCGAGCTTCTGGAAAACCGACACGTTCAGCGGATTCGATGGCCGCTAGTGTACGAGGCCCAGCCTGCGGGTTCGCAAGTCCAACATCTTCGTATGCCATAATTAGTAATCGTCTGCCAATGCTTTGCATGTCACCAGCTTCAATGAGGCGAGCTAAATAATGAAGAGCGGCATTTACATCACTTCCGCGCACTGATTTTTGGAAAGCTGACAATACATCGTAATGAGCGTCGCCGCCTTTGTCGTGTACAAAACTTTTCTTCTGCAAACATTCTTCAGCAATTTCAAGTGAAATTTCTACTGTTTCTTCATTTGTTGTAAAGCTAGATAAGACAGCGAGCTCAAGGGCATTATAAGCAGAGCGCATATCACCGCCAGACGCGTTTGCAAAGTGACGCAGAGCTTCATCTGTTACTGTGACGTTGTATTCCCCTAGTCCTTTTTCCTGATCTGTTAAAGCGCGTTGTAATCCTTGTAAAAGGTTTTCTTCTGTTAAAGCATGAAGTTCGAAAATTTGACAACGGCTTCGAATAGCAGAATTAATTGCATGAAATGGATTGCTTGTCGTTGCCCCAATTAATGTAATGAGTCCGCTCTCTAAGTGAGGAAGAAGGAAATCTTGTTTTCCTTTATCTAATCGATGCACTTCATCTAAAATTAAGATGAGATGACGATGCATTTTTGCCTCTTGGACAACAACTTCCATATCTTTTTTATTATGTGTAACAGCATTTAATAGACGAAAAGGCATACCGATGCTGCCGGCAATGGCGCTTGCGATTGATGTTTTTCCTGTTCCAGGGGGTCCGTATAAAATCATGGATTGTAGATGCTTTGCTTGTACCATTCGCCATAAAATTTTGCCTTCGCCCACTAAATGTTCTTGCCCGATTACTTCTGTAATATTGGTCGGACGCATTCGATGTGCGAGTGGTTGTTTCATAGGTTCTCTCTCCTTTAGTGACTTGTTTATGTAATAAATTCCGAGTTATTTGGTATACTTATATGTTATCATTTCTATTAGAAAAGTTGAAATTCCTTATCATACTATATTATGCTATAATTTCAAAGGATTTTGATTTCAGAGAGTGTTTTTCCTATAAAATAAAAGAATAACGAACGAAGTAGAAGCAAAAGACTTGAAAAGAGGTGCTACATATATGAAAATCTCGACAAAAGGCCGTTACGGTTTAACAATTATGATTGATCTTGCGAAAAAGTTTGGGGAAGGCCCAATTTCATTAAAATCAATTGCACAGGCGCACGACTTATCTGAGCACTATTTAGAACAATTAATTTCTCCGCTTCGTAATGCTCGTCTTGTAAAAAGTACACGCGGTGCATACGGTGGTTATGTATTGTCAGATCAACCGATTAACATTACAGCAGGTGATGTAATCCGTGTATTAGAAGGGCCAATTAACGTAGTAGAAATGTTGGAAGAGGAAGAACCAGCGCAGCGTCAGCTTTGGATCCGTGTTCGTGATGCGGTGCAAGAAGTTCTTGATAGTACAACGTTAGAAGATTTAGTACGCTATGAAGAAGAAAACAACGGCGGTTATATGTTTTATATTTAATTCCGTGTGTAACGATTTGGAAAGAAGGAGATATTATGGAACGCATTTACTTAGATCATGCTGCGACATCTCCGACTCACCCAGAAGTAGTCGAAAAGATGATTCCATATATGACAGAAGTATTTGGTAACCCGTCAAGCATCCATTTCTTTGGGCGCCAAGGCCGTCATGCAGTGGATGAAGCAAGACGTGCGTGCGCGCGCAGCATTCATGCAAATCCAAATGAAATTATATTTACAAGCGGCGGTACAGAGGCTGATAATTTAGCCCTTCTTGGCGTAGCTCGTGCGAATCGTAAGAAAGGAAATCATATTATTACGACAGCAATTGAGCATCATGCGATTTTGCATACGTGTAATGTATTAGAACGAGAAGGTTTTGAAGTGACGTATTTACCTGTTGATGAAACAGGGCGAATTCGCATTTCAGATTTACAAAATGCATTAACAGAGCAAACGATTCTTGTCTCTATTATGTTTGGGAATAATGAAGTAGGCACAGTGCAGCCGATGGCAGAAATCGGTGCTCTATTAAAAGAACATAGTGCTTATTTTCACACAGATGCAGTACAAGCATACGGGTTAACGGCAATTGATGTGAAAGAGCTTGGTATTGATCTCTTGTCAATTTCTGGACATAAAATTAATGGTCCAAAGGGCGTGGGCTTTTTATATGCAGGGCAGCATGTGAAGTTTGAGCCGCTATTAACAGGCGGAGAGCAAGAGCGAAAACGCCGCGCTGGTACAGAAAATGTGCCGGGCATTGTTGGGCTTTGGCAAGCGATTTTGTTAGCAGAACAAACTCGTGAGCAAAAAGTTGCCCAGTACAAGGGATTTAAAGATATAATGATATCTGTCTTTAAAGACGAAGACATTACTTTCGAGGTAAACGGAAACTTCGAGCATAGTTTACCACATGTGTTAAATGTAAGTTTTACAGGAATGCATATTGAGTCATTTTTGATGAATTTAGATTTAGCGGGAGTTGCAGTTTCAAGCGGATCTGCTTGTACAGCGGGCTCGATTGATCCGTCACATGTGCTTGTAGCGATGTTCGGAAAAGAATCCGATAAAATACGTTCATCCGTACGCTTTAGTTTCGGTTTGGGAAATACGAAAGAACAGGTCGAAAAAGCAGCGTACGAAACAGTGAAGATCGTGAAGCGATTAACACAAAATTAATATAGGAGGTGAGGGGATGAACAAACTACCTCACGAAACGCGCGTTGTCATCGGAATGTCTGGTGGCGTCGATTCATCTGTAGCGGCAATGTTATTAAAGAAACAAGGCTATGATGTAATCGGAATTTTTATGAAAAACTGGGATGATACAGACGAAAACGGCGTATGTACAGCAACAGAAGACTATAACGATGTCATTGAAGTATGTAACCAAATTGGAATCCCGTATTATGCAGTCAATTTTGAAAAGCAATATTGGGATAAAGTATTTACGTACTTCTTAGATGAGTACCGCGCTGGTCGCACACCGAACCCAGATGTAATGTGTAATAAAGAAATTAAATTTAAAGCATTTTTAGAACATGCGATAACGCTTGGAGCGGATTATGTGGCGACAGGACACTATGCACGCGTAGCGTATATGGATGGAGAATATAAAATGCTGCGCGGCGTTGATGATAATAAAGACCAAACGTATTTCTTAAATCAACTTGGTCAAGACCAATTATCAAAAACAATGTTCCCGCTTGGGGAATTAAAGAAGCCGCAAATTCGTGAAATGGCGAAAGAAGCTGGTTTAGCAACAGCTGCGAAAAAGGATAGCACAGGCATTTGCTTTATCGGTGAACGTAACTTTAAAGACTTTTTAAGCAACTACTTGCCGGCACAGCCAGGTAAGATGCAAACATTATCTGGTGAAGTGAAAGGGAAACATGACGGGCTTATGTATTATACAATTGGACAACGTCATGGCCTTGGCATTGGCGGCAATGGTGATCCATGGTTTGCTGTTGGGAAGGACTTGAAAGAAAACATTTTATATGTAGAACAAGGCTTCCATAATGAACTGTTATATGGTGACGAAGTATTTGCGACAAATGTTAGCTGGGTAAGCGATAAGCCGAAAGAAAAAGAATTTGCATGCACAGCGAAATTCCGCTATCGTCAAGCGGATAACAGTGTAAAGGTTCAAATCGTTGATGAGAATACGATTCGCATTCTTTGTGATGAACCAATTCGTGCAATTACGCCAGGACAAGCAGTTGTTTTCTATGATGGAGATGAGTGCTTAGGCGGTGCGACAATTGATGACGTATACTGTAATGGTAAGAAACTTGATTATTTAGGATAAGAAGAAGAACCTCTGCCTTGTATTGGTCAGAGGTTTCTTTTTAGATTACAGCGAATTTTCGTTCGCTCGGAAAATAGATTCTTTGTTATAATTTGTTGTAGAGGTGAAGGATATATGTCAAATAAGCTAGAAACAGGCATTCAATATATGAAAGAAGGAAACTGGGAAGAAGCTGCAAAGAACTTTACAGAGGCGATTGAAGAAAATCCAAAAGATGCACTCGGGTTTGTTAACTTTGCGAATTTACTAGATGTATTAGGAGATAGTGAGCGTGCGATTGCTTTTTATAAACGCGCGATTGAATTAGATGAGAAATCTGCTACAGCATACTATGGATTAGGAAATATATATTATCAGCAAGAACTGTTTGCAGAGGCGAAAGAAGCGTTTGAGAAGGCGGTGCAAGCGGGACTGCAAACTGGAGATGTGTCGTTTATGCTTGGCATTACATATGTGCAGCTTGGAAACGACCGTTTAGCACTGCCGTTTTTACAACGTGCTACTGAATTAGATGAAAATGATGTTGAAGCCATTTTTCAATGCGGATTATGCTTAGCGCGTCTAGAACATGTAAATTACGCGAAACCTTATTTTGAAAAAGTTGTAGAACTTGATGAAGAACATGCGGATGCATATTACAACTTAGGTGTTGCATATGCGTTTGAAGAAAATCGTGAGAAGGCACTTGCGATGTTTAAGAAAGCTGTAGCGATTCAGCCAGATCACTTTTTAGCTGGTAATGCTATTCGTTTATTAGAGCAAGACGCCTAAAATGGAAGGAGGGGTAAAATGGGAAATCAACATGCAATGGATTTGTTTGAGGAAGAGCAAAAGTTTATAAAAGCACAAGTTCTTCATACCATTTTCCACAACGAAGAAAACCTCTATTCCGTTGTCAGTATGAAAATTATTGAAACGAATGAAACATATGACGAAAAAAAGGTCATGATAACGGGTTATTTTCCCCGAATGCATGAAGATGAAGTGTTTACATTAACGGGTCATTTTAAAGATCATCCAAAGTACGGGAAACAATATCATATTGAAACATTTAAAAAAGAATTACCGCAAACAAAAACAGGAATGGTGCAATATTTAGCGAGCGATTTATTTAAAGGAATCGGGAAACGAACAGCGGAAAAGATTGTTGATCATCTTGGTGAACATGCGATTTCGAAAATTATGGATGATCCCGCAGCGCTAGACGGGATTGTCAATAAGCAAAAGGCACAAGAAATATACGAAACGATTATTGAACATCAAGGTCTTGAAAAAGTGATGAGCTTTCTAAACGGTTATGGGTTTGGAACGAAACTTTCTATTAAAATTTATCAACAGTATAAAGAAATGACACTTGAAGTCATTCGAAATAATCCGTATCAACTAATTGAAGAGGTAGATGGTATTGGGTTTGGACGAGCTGATGATATTGGACGAGCACTCGGTATTTCTGGCAATCACATTGATCGTGTACGAGCAGGATGCTTCTATACATTAGAGCACGTTTCGCTGCAAGAAGGCCATGTGTATATGAAAAGAGAGCAGTTAGTGCAGCAAACGATGGAGTTGTTGAATAACCAAGAAACGTCTGTTACAGAGGAAGATGTTTTGCAATGCGCAGAAATGATGCAAGGAGAAGGCAAAATTATTATAGAAGATGATCGTATATATTTAGCCTCCTTGTATTATTCTGAAAAAGGTGTTGTAACCTCTATCAATCGTTTACTTGGCCAAGAAGAACTTCCTTCCTTTCCTGAATCGGAACTGTTGTTAACGCTTGGGAAAATTGAAGAGCAGTTCGGCGTGCAATACGCACCGCTTCAGCAAGAAGGTATTCAAACAGCTCTTCATGAGCCGATGATGATTTTAACGGGTGGACCTGGTACAGGAAAGACGACTGTTATTAAAGGGATTGTTGAAATGTATGCTTCTCTTAACGGTCTATCATTAGACCCAAAGGATTATAGTGATGACAATCCGTTCCCAATTCTATTAACAGCACCGACAGGAAGAGCGGCAAAGCGTATGAGTGAATCAACAGGATTACCTGCTTGTACAATTCATCGTCTCCTTGGATGGACACCAGAAGGATCGTTTCAACGTAATGAGCACGATCCTGTTAAAGGAAAATTACTTATTATTGATGAATTTTCTATGGTTGATATTTGGCTGGCGAATCAATTGTTCAAGTCATTGCCATCTAGTATTCAAGTCATCATCGTTGGCGATGAAGACCAATTGCCATCTGTCGGTCCTGGACAAGTGTTGAAAGATTTTTTGGAATCCAGTGTTATTCCGACAGTAAAGCTTACGGAAATTTATAGACAAGCAGAAGGTTCATCTGTCATTCAGCTTGCTCATGCGATTAAAAAAGGTATGTTACCTTCTGATGTGACGCAAAACAAGAAAGATCGTTCGTTTATTGCTTGCACAGGTACGCAAATTGTTGATGTTGTGAAGCAAGTATGTGAAAATGCAAAAATAAAAGGATTTAGTGCGCGCGACGTACAAGTGCTAGCTCCGATGTACAAAGGACCAGCCGGTATTAATACGTTAAATGAAGCACTGCAAGAAGTATTCAATCCGAAAAAAGAAAAAAGAAAAGAAATCGCATATGGCGAAGTTATATACAGGGCTGGAGATAAAGTACTTCAACTTGTCAATCAGCCGGAAAGTCAAGTGTTTAACGGTGATATTGGTGAGATTGTGTCGGTGTTTTATGCAAAAGAAAACGTGGAACAACAAGATATGGTTGTTGTTTCTTTTGACGGTATCGAAGTGACCTACACGAAGGCGGATTTAAATCAAATTACACATGCATATTGTTGTTCAATCCATAAATCACAAGGAAGTGAATTTCCAATTGTAATTATGCCGGTTGTGAAAAGTTACTATCGTATGCTACGCCGCAATTTAATTTATACAGGGATTACACGTAGTAAAAAGTTTTTAATTATTTGCGGGGAAGAATCAGCGTTTCAATCTGGTGTAAATCGCCTTGATGATGCGCTCCGTCAAACGACATTATGTAATCGCCTGCAAGGAAAGACCGAAGCGATTGAAGTGATCACTGAGGAAGGTCTCGATGTGGAAAACATTTCACCGTATGATTTTATGTAGCGAGGTGAAATTATATAATGTAATGCAGTTCTTCTCATGTATAAACGTATACAGTTTGGACATAATGGCGTAATAGAATACGGGAGATTGTAAGGAGATGAACGTCATATGTTCAGTTGTCCAAACTGTAAAGGAAAAGATATTGGGAAAATTGGTGTGAATCAATATTATTGCTGGAACTGCTTTATTGAATTATCGATTTCAAAGGGGAAAATTCATACACATCAAGTCGAAGAAGACGGTTCATTAAGTTCTCTAGATGATTTGTTTGATGATAATGAACGGACAATCGGCTAATAAGGAGAGTGTTAACTTTGAAATTGCGCTCATCATTAATTGCATTAGGTATAGGAGCAGCGGCATATCAATATGCTCGTAAGCAAGATGTATTTTCAAAACGAAATATGAAAAGAGCACGTAAAATGCTTCGGTCCTATTTATAATTCACATTATACATGCGAGAAAGCTCCCTAATTTTAGGGAGCTTTCATTATGTACTTGTATAGAGATAAAACAGTCCGATTTGGGAGAAGAGATGAGAAAGTCCGTAGCAACCTAGTCCTAAAATACCATAGTGCCAAAGATGCCTGGCACGTTCTTGATTGGAAGAGGGAATGAAAAATCCCTTCCAAATGCCAATACCAATACATACCCATTCTAATAGCATACAAAGTGCGGAAAGACCAAGCATCAACCAAACCATTATATTCCCCCTAACTTTGTGGAACGAATTGGGATATTACTGCTTATTCATGCGTAATAGCGCGTGAAATTGTAATTGTTATGTTAAGTATATGTACCTTTCTACAAAACAGTTAGAATACCTACAAAAATATTACGGCATGGTAACGTTTTTTAATTTTTTACACATAACCTTCTCTATTTCTTTTCAAACTAAGAAATAGAGGAGGTTTTTCTGTTGAAGAATCTTAAAATTATTTGGATTTATCGGTTAGGTTTATTATTGCTGATTTTTTTATGTTTACTTGTTTTTTTGAAAATTAAGCCGTTGTGGGCACCGATTTTATTTGTGCTCAAGGTCGCAGTTACACCATTCTTCATTGCTTGCTTTATTGCCTATTTGCTGCATCCGCTTATTGAAAAATTACATGAAAAAGGTGTGCCGCGCACACTTGCTATTTTACTCATTTACATCCTTTTTTTTGGCGGTCTTGGATATGGTGTGTATAAAGGAACGCCGGCCATTATCACGCAGCTTCAAGAAATGAACGAACAATTCCCGCAATTTGTAAATATGTATGAAACGTGGACAGATGGAGTAAGAGAGCAAACCGAAAATTTTCCTGAGTTCGTGAATGAGAAAGTGAAGCAAATATTTGCAGGGATTGAAGGGAAGATACAAGCGCTTTTAAATAAAGTAATGAGTACAGCAAGAGGAATACTTGATTCTCTTCTTATCATTTTCTTAATTCCGTTTATCGTATTTTATATATTAAAAGACTACGGAGAGTTTTATCATATTTTTTGGAAAATCATACCAGAAAAGTGGCGAAAGGATGGACAACAGTTAGCGAAAGAAATTGATAAGTCTCTTGGAAATTATATTCGCGGCCAATTATTTGTTTGTTTAATTTTAGGCGGGGTTTCGGCGCTAGCTTTTTGGTTTATCGGGATGAAATATCCACTGCTTTTAGGAATTATTGTTGGGGTCACTGATATTATCCCATATTTCGGCCCTATTTTAGGAGCGATTCCAACATTAATGATTGCTGCAACAGTATCGACGAATTTAGTTATTAAAGCTGGCATCGCGCTTGCGATTTTACAATTTGTTGAGAGTAATATACTATCTCCGTATATTGTAGGAAGATCGCTGCGGATGCACCCAGTTGTTATTATGCTTGCGTTGCTTATTGGCGGAGAAGTGGGCGGTCTTGTCGGGCTTTTATTATCCGTGCCGCTTTTAGCAATTCTTCGTACAATTATTGTACACGCTAAGCCGTTTTGGAAACATTGACAAATGGAAATGGATTCGCTACAATTTGGGCATATAGTATATGATAAATTGATGACGGAACGAGTATGTTACAGTCCATTTTGCAGAGAGAGGCTTCCTTAGGCTGTAAGAAGCTTCAGATGAAGGGTAACAGAACGCTATTCCTGAGAGCAGCTAATCACTGCCGTCGTGCCACGTTACGGCAACTTGAGGTGATGAAATATATGCATATGATTACAATGTGCAATCTAGCCGTCGTGTCTAAAAGTGAGACACTTCCGCTTTTTATTTCATAATCAGGGTGGTAACGCGAGTCAACTCTCGTCCCTGTTATAGGGGACGGGAGTTTTTTGTTTTCTAATTGAGTTTAATGGAGGAGGAAATACATATGAAACACTTAACAGGCGCACAAATTCGTCAAATGTTTTTAGATTTTTTCCAGGAAAAAGGACATGCAGTAGAACCGAGTGCATCATTAGTTCCGCACGAAGATCCATCTCTTTTATGGATTAACAGTGGTGTTGCAACGCTGAAAAAGTATTTTGATGGCCGCGTAATTCCGCAAAACCCACGCATTACAAATGCGCAAAAATCAATTCGTACAAACGATATTGAAAACGTAGGGAAAACAGCTCGTCACCATACATTCTTTGAAATGTTAGGGAACTTCTCAATTGGTGATTACTTCAAAGAAGAAGCAATCACATGGGCTTGGGAGTTTTTAACAAGTGACAAGTGGATTGGTTTCGATAAAGAATTACTATCTGTTACGATCCATCCAGAAGACGAAGAAGCATTTACGATTTGGCATGAAAAAATGGGTGTGCCAAAAGAGCGCATTATTCGTTTAGAAGAAAACTTCTGGGATATCGGTGAAGGCCCAAGTGGACCGAACACAGAAATTTTCTACGACCGCGGAGAAGCTTATGGCAATGATTTTAGTGACCCAGAATTATATCCAGGCGGAGAAAACGAGCGTTATTTAGAAGTATGGAACCTTGTGTTCTCACAATTTAACCATAACCCTGACGGTACGTATACGCCGCTTCCAAAGAAAAATATTGATACAGGTATGGGTCTTGAGCGTATGGTGTCAGTTGTACAAAACGTGCCAACGAACTTTGACACAGACTTATTTATGCCAATTATCAGCGCTACAGAAGCAATTTCAGGTGTGAAATATCGCGCTGGTAATCTAGAACAAGACACAGCATTTAAAGTAATCGCTGACCACATTCGTACAGTAACGTTTGCTGTTGGAGATGGAGCTCTTCCTTCAAACGAAGGCCGCGGTTATGTATTACGTCGTTTATTACGCCGCGCTGTACGTTATGCGAAGAAATTAAACATTAATCGTCCATTTATGTACGAATTAGTACCAGTAGTTGGGGAAGTAATGAAAGATTTCTATCCAGAAGTTCTTGAAAAGAAAGATTTTATTGCAAAAGTTGTGAAAAATGAAGAAGAGCGTTTCCATGAAACACTTCATGACGGCGAAACAATTTTAGCTGAAGTAATCGGTAAAGCAAGAGAAGCAAAATCAACGGTTATTTCTGGCGAAGATGCATTCCGTCTATATGACACATACGGATTCCCAATTGAGTTAACAGAAGAATATGCAGAAGAAGCTGGCATGACAGTTGATCATGAAGGTTTTGAAGCTGAGATGGAAAAACAACGTGAGCGTGCACGTGCAGCTCGTCAAGATGTTGATTCTATGCAAGTACAAGGCGGTGTTCTTGGTGAAATTAAAGTGGCGAGCGAATTTGTTGGCTACAATACTGTTGGAACAGAAAGTAACGTTGCTGCACTTGTGAAGAATGGTGAGTTCACAGATAGCTTACAAGCAGGTGAAGAAGGACAATTAATGTTAGATGTAACACCATTCTACGCTGAGAGCGGTGGACAAATTGCAGACCGTGGTTACCTTCTTGCTGATGGTGTAAAAGTACTTGTAAAAGATGTACAAAAAGCACCAAATGGTCAAAATTTACACAAAGTAGTGGTAGAAGAAGGAACATTAACGAAAGATGCAGCAGTAAAAACGTTAATCGATACGAAAAACCGCGCAGCAATCGTGAAAAACCATACAGCAACTCATCTTCTGCATCAAGCATTAAAAGATGTTCTAGGCGGACACGTAAACCAAGCTGGTTCTCTTGTAACATCAGAGCGCTTACGTTTTGACTTCTCTCATTTCGGTCAAGTACAAGCAGATGAACTTGAAAAAATTGAGCGTATTGTAAACGAGAAAATTTGGGAAAGTATCACAGTAGACATTTCTCAAAAAGCAATTGAAGAGGCAAAAGCGATGGGTGCAATGGCACTATTCGGTGAAAAATACGGAGATGTAGTACGCGTTGTACAAGTAGGCGATTATAGCTTAGAGCTTTGCGGTGGTTGTCATGTAGATAATACAGCATCTATCGGTATTTTCAAAATTGTTGCTGAATCTGGTATCGGAGCAGGAACGCGCCGTATTGAAGCAGTAACAGGAAAAGCTGCATACGAACTAATGAACGAACAAGTAGGTTTATTAAAAGAAGCAGCAAATAAAATGAAAACAAACTCAAAAGACATTTTAACAAGAGTAGATGGCTTATTTGCTGAAGTAAAACAACTGCAAAAAGAAAATGAATCTCTTGCAGCGAAATTAAGCAACATTGAAGCTGGTAACTTAACAGATGCAGTACGTACAATTGATGGTGTAAATGTACTTGCGACAAAAGTAAACGTTACAGATATGAACAATTTACGTACGATGATGGATGATTTAAAGAATAAATTACAATCTGCAGTTATCGTACTTACAGCTGTAAATGATGATAAAGTCAACATTCTTGCTGGTGTAACGAAAGATTTAATTGAACAAGGATACCATGCTGGTAAACTTGTGAAAGAAGTAGCTTCTCGTTGCGGCGGTGGCGGCGGTGGTCGTCCTGATATGGCACAAGCTGGTGGTAAAAACCCGGCACAAGTAGATGATGCACTGTCATTTGTAGAAGAGTACGTTAAATCTGTTTCAAAATAATGATATTGTAGTGTACAATGGTAGGGAGAAGGGATATCTTTCTCCCTATACCTAGTAAAGTGAGGTGCTTAAAATGGACGGATTCGATAAAACGATGAAGTTTAACTTCCAAGAAGAAAAACAAAATGTCCATGTCAATGACGTACTGTTAACTGTGTATGATGCACTTCAAGAAAAAGGATATAATCCGATTAATCAAATCGTCGGTTATTTATTAAGTGGTGATCCAGCATACATACCTCGTCATAAAGATGCTCGCAATATTATTCGTAAGCTAGAACGTGATGAATTGATTGAGGAGCTTGTTAAGTCTTACTTGAAACATCATCGTGAGGAGTAGTTTATGCGTATATTAGGTTTAGATGTTGGTACAAAAACAGTCGGCGTTGCAATAAGCGATGAGATGGGCTGGACAGCACAAGGTTTAGAAACGATTAAAATTAATGCAGAAAGAGGCGAGTTTGGTTTTAATCGTATTTCTGAATTAGTAAAACAGTACAATGTGGACAAGATAGTAGTAGGATTGCCTAAGAACATGAATGGTACAATCGGTCCGCGCGGCGAAGCTTGCCAGCAATTTGCGGAAAGCTTGGGTGAACTCGTGCAATTAGAGGTTGTACTGTGGGATGAACGTCTGTCAACAATGGCAGCGGAGCGCTTGCTCATTTCGGCAGATGTAAGCCGAAAAAAACGAAAGCAAGTCATTGATAAGATGGCGGCTGTCGTAATTTTACAAGGATATTTAGATAGTAAATAAGAGGTGACCATGATGGAAGAAAATCAAATTACAATTGTTGACGAAAAAGGTAACGAACATCTATGTGAAATTATTTTCACTTTTGATGCTGAAAAATTCGGGAAAAAATCTTACGTAGTATTCTCACCAATCGGTGAAGTTGACGAAGATGGCGATCCAATTTATGATGCAATGGCTTTTGAGCAAAACGAAGATGAGTCTGGTGGTACATTACTTCCAATCGAATCAGAAGAAGAGTGGGAAATGGTACAAGAAATGTTTAACACTCTTGCTGAAGAAGAAGGCGAAGAAGCGTAATAAGGTAAATGACAAACTGATTTCATATTGAAATCAGTTTGTTTGCTTTATAAGGTACTATATATGCTAATTAAAAATCCGACATAAATTTTAGTGGGGCGAGAACATCTGGCCATGTATAGAAGCGGTCAGTGCCTTTTCCTGCCACATGCGATGTTGAAAACAAAGGGAGAAAGCAAGTGGCGGGCATGTTTTACCCCGCTATTCGTGGGCAGTAATACTCCCACCTCAAAATTCGGCGAAAGCATTGTCCAGCTCCAGCGGCTAGAATCTCCGGTCGTTTCGCCCCCTCAGACGAGGCAAAAAGCGCCTCTCTGTCAGGGGCGTGGGCGTCCTGCGATTCTGAGCGAGCCGCTTCCGCTTTTCTTAAGAAGTTAGGTGGGAGATAAACTGCCCTTAAAAGCCCGATTGGTGAGGGCTGATAATCAGTGGGGGATGAAGAAAATCCCCACTGATTAAAGTTTCACTTTATTCTGCGTGGCAGCAACTTAGATGTAGAAAAATTAAAATGCATGATGAATGATTTTTGTCGAAAGCGTACAATTATTTGTAGTATAATAATACAGATTGTAGAAAAAAGGAAAACATGTCTACGAATAGACATGTTTTTTAATATTCCGTAGATTTTGTATAGGGTATACCGGTGCAGTCTATAATGGGGAGTAAGGAGGAAGTGCGGTAGTGGATCAAAGAAAAACGAAAAAACTAAGACGAGTGATTACGGTTATTTTCATCGCGTTACTTGTTGTATGCGGTGGTGCATATATGTATGTTACATCAGCTTTAAAACCACTAAATACAGCAAGTAAACAGGAAATTGAAGTGGAAATTCCAAAAGGTTCTTCTATCAGTAAGATTGGAGAGATTTTAGAAGACAAAGGAATTGTGAAAAACGGGACTATATTTAGTTTTTATGTAAAAATGAAATCTAAAAATTTACAAGCTGGTACATATTTGTTAAACCCATCGATGAATGTAGAGGGAGTAATAGCAGAAATGTCATCAGGTAATGTGCATCGTCCAGTTGTTTATAAAGTAACAATTAAAGAAGGCGCACAAGTGGTTGAAATTGCAGATACAATTGCAAAGGAATTGAAGTGGAAAAAAGAAGATGTTGTCCGCCAACTAAACGATAAAGCATTTGTACAAAAATTACAGAAGAAATACCCTACTCTATTAACAGATAAAATTTATGATGCAAATATTAAATACCCATTGGAAGGATATTTATATCCAGCAACATATCCTTTTTATAAAAAGGACCTAACGTTAGAGGAAATTATTATTCCAATGTTAGAGAAAACAAACAAGCTCATTGTTGAAAATGAACAGAAGATGAAAGAGAAAAATTGGGATGTTCATCAATTATTAACGTTGTCTTCACTTATTGAAGAAGAAGCGACAGGTTATACGGATCGTCAAAAAATTGCAAGCGTGTTCTATAATCGTTTAGTGAAAGGAATGCCTTTGCAAACAGACCCAACAGTGTTATACGCATTAGGGAAGCATAAAGAGCGTGTATTATACGATGATTTAAAAGTAAACTCTCCGTATAATACATACGTTATAAAAGGATTACCAGTTGGACCAATTTCGAATTCTAGTGTAAAATCAGTACAAGCAGCACTTGAACCTGAAAAAACAGACTATTATTATTTCTTAGCAGCGCCAAATGGCCAAGTGTACTATGCGAAGACATTAGAAGAACACAATGCGTTAAAACAAAAATATATTATACAAAAGCAATCGTAAATTTTTTGAGGGAAGCGAGAAAAATTCGCATATCCCTCTTTTTTATGATAAAATATAGCGGGTTAAAAACTGGTAGAAGAATCGTTTTTAATATAGAAACGGGACGTACAAGCTAAGGATAGAGCGGGCTTGTACTTTTCTTTCCACATAGAGACAATATTCTTTTTTACTTCTCCATGCGATAAGGAGGACTATCAATGGAGCAACAAGATGTAGTTTGTGAATATTTGCTGTCTTTTATCGATCCGAAAGATGAGCTCATTCTTGAAATGGAACAGTATGCACGTGAGCAACATGTACCAATTATGGATCGTCTTGGCATGGAATTTATGTTGCAATTTTTGCGCTTAATTGGGCCAAAGAGCATATTAGAACTTGGTACAGCAATTGGATATTCTAGCATTCGCATGATGCAAGCTATTCCAAATTCAAGCATTGTGACAGTAGAGCGAAATGCAGATCGATATGAAAAAGCACTTGAATATATAAATCGTTCCTTAGTAAAAGAGCGCATTTCTCTTATCTTTGGAGATGCTTTAGAAACAGGGGACCAAGTAAAAGAACATGGCACATTTGATGTTATTTTTATTGATGCGGCAAAAGGACAATATCGTCGCTTTTTCGATATCTATGAGCCGTTATTAAATCCTGGCGGTGTCATCATTTCAGATAATGTACTATATCACGGTCTTGTGACGACAAAGGAACATATTGAAAATAGACGTACACGCGGTTTAATTAGACGAATTAAAACGTATAACGAGTGGCTCATGAATCATGAAGGATATGATACAACCATTTTCCCAATTGGTGACGGAGTAGCAGTGAGTAAAAAGAAAGGGTGACAAGCAATGAAAAAACCTGAATTGTTAGTAACGCCAAAAACAGTGGCAGATATCGAACCACTTGCAAAAGCAGGCGCAGATGCAGTAATGATTGGTGAACAAGAGTTTGGCTTACGTTTAGCCGGCGAATTTTCTCGCGAAGATGTAAAAGAAGCAGTAGCGATTGCACATGAAAATAATATGAAAGTATATATCGCAATGAATGCGATGTTCCACAATGAGAAAGTAGAAGCATTAAAAGATTACGTTTCATTTTTACAAGAAGTAAACGTAGATGCGGTTGTATTTGGAGATCCAGCTGTACTAATGACAGTGCGTGAAGTTGCACCAAATATGAAAATGCACTGGAATACAGAAACAACAGCAACGAACTGGTTTACATGTAACTATTGGGGACGAAAAGGTGCAAAACGTGCCGTTCTTGCCCGCGAGTTAAGTTTAGATGAAATTGTGGAATTAAAAGAAAGTGCAGAAGTTGAAGTGGAAGTACAAATTCACGGAATGACATGCATGTTCCAATCAAAGCGTTCTTTAGTAGGAAACTACTTTGAATATCAAGGCCGTGAGATGGAAATTGAAAAGAAGAAATACGAAGAAAACATATTTTTACATGATCAAGAACGTAATAATAAATATCCAATTTATGAAGATGCAAATGGCACTCACATTATGAGTCCGAACGATATTTGTTTTATCGACGAATTAGATGAGTTAATTGATGCTGAAATCGATAGTTTAAAAATTGATGGTGTATTAAAGAGCTCAGACTACATTGTGGAAGTAACGAAGAAATATCGTAAGGCTATTGATTTATGTGTAGAAGATCGCGATGCGTATTATGACGTAAAAGACGACTTATATAAAGAAATCGAAGAAATCCAACCGGTAAATCGTCCATTAGATACGGGATTCTTCTTTAAAGAAACGGTTTATTAAAAAGGAGGTTCAGCATATGACAGTCAAAGAAATTTCACGTGTGATTGACGGAAAACGTGTGATTGTGAAGAAACCTGAGTTATTAATACCCGCTGGTAACTTAGAGAAATTAAAAGTAGCTATCCATTACGGTGCAGATGCTGTATATTTAGGTGGACAAGAATTTGGTCTTCGTTCAAATGCAGGCAACTTTACGCTAGAAGAAATGGCAGAAGGCGTTGAATTTGCGAAAAAATATGGTGCGAAAATATATGTAACGACAAATATCTTTGCTCATAATGAAAATATGGATGGGTTAGAAGAATATTTAAAAGGGATTGAAAAAGCTGGTGTAACGGGGATTATTGTTGCAGATCCACTTATTATTGAGACGTGTAAACGCGTTGCGCCTTCTGTTGAAGTGCATTTAAGTACACAACAATCATTATCCAACTGGAAAGCAGCGCAGTATTGGAAAGAAGAAGGCTTACATCGTCTTGTACTGGCTCGTGAAGTAGGATATGAAGAAATGAAGGAAATTAAAGAGCACGTTGATATTGAAATTGAAGCATTCGTCCACGGTGCAATGTGTATTGCATATTCTGGAAGATGTACGTTAAGTAATCATATGACGGCACGTGACTCTAACCGTGGTGGTTGCTGTCAGTCTTGTCGCTGGGATTATGACCTAATTCAAACAGTATCACAACATAAAGAAGCAGAAGAACTTCCTTTATTTAAGGAACAAGATGCTCCGTTTGCAATGAGTCCAAAAGACTTAAACCTTATTTTATCGATTCCGAAAATGATCGAAATTGGGATTGACAGCTTAAAAGTAGAAGGGCGCATGAAATCCATTCACTACGTTGCAACTGTTGCAACTGTATACCGTAAAGTAATTGATGCATATTGCGAGGATCCAGACAACTTCGAGTTTAAACAAGAATGGTTAGAAGAGCTTGATAAATGCGCAAATCGTGATACAGCTCCTGCATTCTTTGAAGGAGTTCCAGGGCACTTAGAACAAATGTATGGAAATCATAGTAAGAAAACAACGTATGATTTTGCTGGTTTAGTGTTAGATTATAATGAAGAAACAGGCATTGTGACAGTAGAGCAGCGTAACCACTTCAAGCCGGGTCAGGAAGTGGAGTTCTTTGGACCAGAAATTGAAAACTTTACACAAACGGTGGAAAAAATTTGGGATGAGGATGGAAACGAATTAGATGCAGCGAGACATCCGCTGCAAATCGTGAAATTCAAAGTGGATCGACCAGTGTATGTGAACAACATGATGCGAAAAAGCATACTTCAATAAGAAAGAGTGATAGTTGAATGGGGACGAACAAGCCTGTTGTAATTGGAATTGCTGGTGGTTCAGGTTCAGGTAAGACGAGTGTAACAAAAGCAATTTTTGATCAATTTCAAGGTCATTCTATTTTAATCTTAGAGCAAGATTATTATTACAAAGATCAAAGCCATTTGCCGATGGAAGAGCGTTTAAAAACAAATTATGATCATCCATTAGCATTTGATAATGACTTGTTAATTGAGCACTTGCAGCAGTTGCTGGAGTATAAGTCAATTGAGAAGCCAGTATATGATTATACATTGCATACACGTTCGGAAGAAATTATTCCAGTAGAACCGAAAGATGTAATTATTTTAGAAGGGATTCTTATTTTAGAAGACCCGCGTCTTTGCGATATAATGGACATTAAAGTGTTTGTTGATACAGATGCTGACCTTCGCATCTTACGTCGTATGCAGCGCGACATTAAGGAACGCGGTCGTACGATGGACTCTGTTATTGAACAATATGTAAATGTTGTGCGTCCAATGCACAATCAATTTATTGAGCCTTCTAAGAAATTTGCGGATATTATTATCCCAGAAGGTGGACAAAATCATGTTGCAATCGATATTATGGTCACAAAAATCGCAACAATTCTTGAAGAAAAAGTGAATTTGTAATAGCATAGTAAAAGATATTCGATAGGAAGGGATTTTCTCCCTTTTTATCGAATACAATGAAACATGCAAACCTCACCCACATCTAGGTGAGGGCATATTTATATTAGCTTTCTATACATATCTTCTTGATATAAGAAAGAAATAAGAACATACGGGGTTGTATGTGACAACTCCGCTAGTGCTGCGTGTACTAGAAACTTCCGCTATTTCATAAGGCGGGGGAGTTTTCATAAGGAACTCCTCTTTTTTCGGGGGATCGGTATATAAAAGGAGTGGAAAACATGGCAACAGAAAAAACATACCCTATGACACTTGAGGGAAAACAAAAATTAGAGCATGAACTTGAACAATTAAAAACAGTAAGACGTAAAGAAGTTGTAGAACGTATTAAAATTGCGCGCAGCTTCGGTGATCTTTCTGAGAACTCTGAGTACGATGCAGCAAAAGATGAGCAAGCTTTCGTAGAAGGTCGTATTACACAGCTTGAAAACATGATTCGCAATGCGGTTATTATTGAAGATAACGGTGAAGCCTCTACGGTTGTAACGTTAGGTAAAACGGTAATATTCAAGGAATTACCAGATGGAGAAGAAGAAGCATATACAATCGTTGGTAGCGCGGAAGCAGATCCATTTGAAGGTAGAATTTCTAATGATTCTCCAATCGCAAAAAGCTTATTAGGTAAGCAAATTGGCGAAAAAGTTGCAATTCAGACTCCAGGTGGAGAAATGCAAGTAGAGATCGTCTCTGTAAAATAATAAAAAAGGTTCACTCCGAGGAGTGAACCTTTTTTATTTATCCCCCAGAATCGCAGGACGCCCACGCCCCTGACAGAGAGGCGCTTTTTGCCTCGTCCGAGGGGGCGAAACGGCCGGAGATTCTAGCCGCTAGAGCTGGACAATGCTCTCGCCGAATTTTGAGGTGGGAGTATTACTGCCCGTTAATGCGGGATAAAAAATGAAGGTGGGACTATCCTTGAAGGAATTGTTATTTTATCCGACAGAATATGACAATATAAGGACTTTCATTCTGATATTATAGTTGAAGAATTTCTTTACGTTTTGAAGTGTAAAGGAATTTTAAAGGGGATAGGAAAGAGGGGAAGTTTATGAACAAAAAATTATTTGTAGCACTTACTTGTGGTGTTATGATGACAGGATTAGCTGCATGTGGATCTAATGATAAAACAAGTGCATCAAATGAATCGAAACCGAAGCAAGAAGAAAAAAAGGAAGAGGCGTCTGCATCTTCAAAAAATTCGACTAGCGAAAAGGGAAAACAAGAATTAGGAAAAGAACAAAAGAGAGAGAAATTTGAAGATTTCGATCCAGAATATCAGTTAGCTATTGTAATGAGAATGTTTCAAGATGTAACGATCAAGTATGATTATGCGATTGGTAATCCAGAGTATTTGTTAAAGGGTACAATGGATCAAAAGACAATAGATGATATGAAGAAGATGTTACAAGAGCAGGCAAAGAATAATGATAAGCTTTTCAAAGATGAAGTGAATCAAGCGTTTACTTTTTTAAAACAATCTAAAATAAGTAATAAAGGTGAAATCCAAAAGCTAATTGACGCAGAAAATAATTATTTAAAGATAGTAGACAAAATGATTGTATGTATTGATTCTGTAACGGTTGAAAACGCAAGTGAAAAAAGAAATGAAATGAATGCTTTACATTCGGAATATTTAAAAGCAGCAACTCAAGTAACAGCTACTTCAATTGAGGCTGCAAAAAATTCAGGAATAAATGAAGAGGACTATAAAACGATTCTTAAGAAATTTTTAAAGATGCCAAAAGATCAATAAAAATTATATAAGAAAAATAAAAACGCTAATAATAGCTTGTTTTGTATAAAAGGAACGGCCCCTCGTCTAAACTGAAAAGACGAGGTGTTTTTTTATGAAAATCAGGCGGAGAATGATTATCATCTTAGTATGTTTTATGTCCATTCTATTATTACTAATTGGTAGGTTGGTGCAAATACAGCTTATAGCTACTGAGTCATTTACAGATAGACATATTAATTTAATAGAACAGAGTGTTAACCAGCGTACACAAGCAGTCACAGTGGACGATGGCAGGGGACGTTTTATTGATCGGAATGGAGAAAATCTTGGAGAAGAAAGATATCCAGTTTTAGTTGTTTTTCCATTTTTACAAATAAACAATGATATGTTAGAGAAAATAGCCCATATAATTGGTGTATCTCGCAAAGATATTCAAGTGCAGATGAAAAGTAGAAATAAACCATTTATATTTCAAAAAGATGATCGTCCTTTTCCGTTAACAAAAGAACAAATGGAAAAGGTGAACCGTACCGGTATGTTAGGTATGGTAGCAACCGAAGTAAGAATGCAACGAAGCCGAGAAGCAGAGCACTTAATCGGTGTAGTCGGAGAAAATGAGAAAGAATATAAAAAGCGTTATGAGAAATTAAAAAAGTTACCTAGCAAAACGCCCATCGGTATTTCTGGATTACAGCAGTCATTTGATGAATTTTTAATGACTGACGGTGAAACGAAAGTGCTGTATCAAATAGATAGGCAAGGGGAGCCGATTTTGGGAGACCGTGCGAAATATATCGCGCCTGGAAACCCCTTTTATCCAGTTACAGTTCAAACAACAATAGACAAATGGTTGCAACTAAAAGCAGAAGAACTCGTGGAAAAGTATGGGTTGCAAAAGGGTGGATTAGTATTATTGGATGTACAGGCGAGTGAAATTGTAGCAATGGTGAGTAAACCATCGTTACATACAAATAGCAAGGAAGCATATAAGCGCGGGGCAAGTAATCAAATGCTTATTCCGCACTTTCCCGGATCTGTTTTTAAAACAGTTATTGCAGCAGCTGCTATTGAAGAAGGAATACTTAAAGCAAAACGAAAATTTGACTGCAATAGGGACTTATACGGAGAAGGGCAAGCTGATCAGCTGATGGGAACGCTATCGTTTACAGAAAGCTTTGCACGCAGTTGTAATCGTACGTTTGCAGAGCTTGGACGTGAGCTATTACAAAAAGATAGAATGGCGATTGAGAAGTATGTGGAAGCGTTAGGGGCGTCTAAAAGTGTTGGATGGGAAGGGGATGTTTTTCATACGACTGCATTTCGGCAGCTTATAGAGGAAAAAGAGGGAACGATTTGGTGCGATGAAAGAGATAAAAACGTTCGTAAAGCAATTGCACAAACGGCAATCGGTCAAAAGGACGTTCGCTTATCACCGCTAGCTGTTGCGAATATGATGGCAACCATTGCAAGGGGCGGTGAAAAGAAAGAGGTTAAAGCTGTTCGGGACATTACATATAAAAATGGAACGAAAGTATTTCATTTTGAAGATCATGTATTACGAGGAAAAACACTGAAAAGAAATACGATTAAGAAAGTGCAGCAATTGCTAAGAAGCGTTGTAACAGCACCGAATGGTACGGGATCTGTATATCAATCATTACCGTTTTCAATAGCAGGAAAATCAGGAACTGCGCAAACAGGGAAAGAGAATTATGAAAATCGTTGGTTTGCTGGTTATTTTCCGTATGAAAATCCTCGGTACGCGTTAGTTGTCGTTGATTTAGAAACGAATAGGAAAGACAACGTAGTCACACGTATTTTTACTGATTATGTAAAGGCGATTGCTACGTGGGAACAATAGCGAAAGTGATAAGAAATATTTTCATTTTGTGAAAAAGTGGTCCTACTCCTTCAACCTTTTTGCATTTGATGTTACAATAACAAGTATGAAAATTGTCATGGAGGTTTGAGTAATGGCAGGAGGAACTAGATTTCAAAAAAAACAACAAAGGCGTCGCCAAAATGGTGTATTGAATATTGCAATTGGTATCGTGCTATTAGCGGTAGTAATTGTAGCATATCAATTATTCTTTACTTCTGATAATACAGAGCAGGCTGCTTCTAGTGATAAAAAAGTAACGCAGCAAACTGAGAAAGAAAAAGAAGCCGCGAAAAAGAATGAAAAAGAAGAAGCTGCTAAGAAGAAAGAAGAAGCGAAAGTAGCGGAAGAAAAGAAAAAAGAAGAAGAAGCTAAGAAGAAAGCGGAAGAAGAAGAGAAGGCAAAAGAGAACGAAAAAGTATCCGCAGAGAAAACAATTGCACAAGCGAAAGAAGCATATACAAAACCAGCTTGGAAACCAGTTGGTACTGAGCAAGGACAATCACCAGCAATGACGTTTAAGCAAGGAACATCAGACTGGAATGAAATGAGAAAAGCGATTGCGTATGCAATTGATATCCCAGAAGATCAGTTGGTAATTCAACGTATTGGAAATAACGGAAAACAGAAAGCATACGGTAACGTACGAGATAAACAAACAGGAAACAAATATTATGTAAATATTGATTGGGTAGAGAATGAGGGCTGGAAACCAACGCTTGTTCAAACCCTGAACTAAAAAGGAGAGAGGTCATAGAGCCTCTCTCTTTTTTAGCGCAATTTTTTCAATTTAAAGTGAACAACAGCGCTATAATATGGTCGTTTGCTTTCGGGATCCATCATCATTTGATGTGAAACGTGATGTACTTCTAGCATAAGTGCCTTATTATTATCAATTTGTTCATTGATTTTCTTTTCTAGCAATGCTAAGCTAGCTGCCTCAAAAAACTCAACTTTATCTTCTATCATTTCGAATGTAAACGACATGAGGAACACCTCTTTCTGCATGTTCATAGTATAGTTTATCAAAGAAAACTGAGAAATACCATGTGCATTTTTGTTGACTTTTTAACGGATAAGGAATATTATACTGATAAATCCGATAAGAAAAAGGGGAATTTTCTATGGGAACAGAATTTAATGAACTATTTGATCAATGGGCTCATACGTACGATTCTTTCGTACAGGGTGAAGATATACAATATAAAGAAGTTTTCGCTCATTATGAGGAGATTTTAGAGGATGTAGTAAATAAATCTTTTGGTAATGTTTTAGAATTTGGCGTTGGTACTGGTAATTTAACAAATAGATTATTAACTGCTGGTCGTGCTGTTCACGGTATAGAGCCATCAAAAGAAATGCGTACAATTGCTAAGCAAAAGCTTCTGAAAGAAGTATCGATTACAGAAGGTGATTTCTTGAACTTTGTCACTCCTTCGCATGTGGATACAATCGTTAGCACATATGCTTTTCATCACCTAGTTGATGAAGAAAAAAATGTAGCGATTGCGAAGTATGGTCAACTGCTAAATAAAGGTGGTAAAATAGTGTTTGCTGACACGATATTTGTAAATCAGGAAGCATATGATAAAACTGTTGAATATGCGCAACAGCGAGGATTTCATGAGTTAGCAAATGATTTACAAACGGAATATTATACGCGTATTCCAGTCATGCAATCTATTTTTGAAAATAATGGCTTTCACGTCACCTTTACTCGTATGAATCATTATGTTTGGGTAATGGAGGCGACGAAGCAATAGAAAGAGGGATTAGATTGAGAATTGCTGTAATTGGAGCAATGGAAGAAGAAGTACGTATTTTACGTGACCAGTTAGAACAAGCAGAAACAGAAACAGTTGCGGGTTGTGAATTTACGAAAGGTACATTAGCAGGACATGAAGTAATCTTGTTGAAATCTGGTATCGGTAAAGTAAATGCAGCAATGTCCACGACAATTTTATTAGAACGTTATCAGCCGGAAAAAATTATTAATACAGGTTCAGCTGGTGGATTCCATCATTCTTTAAATGTAGGCGATGTTGTCATTTCAACAGAAGTTCGTCATCATGACGTAGATGTAACAGCATTTAACTATGAATACGGTCAAGTACCAGGAATGCCAGCAGGATTTCCAGCAGATGAAGAACTAGTTGCATTAGCTGAAAAATGTATGCAAACAGCAGAAGGAATTCAAGTTGTTAAAGGTATGATTGCAACAGGAGATTCTTTCATGAGCGACTCAAACCGCGTTGCATTTATTCGTGAGAAGTTTACTGATCTGTATGCAGTAGAAATGGAAGCGGCAGCAGTTGCACAAGTATGTTATCAATATAAAGTGCCATTTGTTATTATTCGTGCACTTTCTGATATTGCTGGTAAAGAATCGGATGTTTCGTTTGAGCAGTTTTTAGATCAAGCAGCTCTTCATTCCACAAACTTTATTGTAAACGTATTAGAAGAATTAAAGTAATGTAGCAAAAAGGCAACTGTTTCATATATAGATAATACATACAGTTGCTTTTTTCTTTTAAGGGGTTAGGTGAGGAGGAAATACGATGAAAGTGTATCGCAGTGTTCACGACCTAATCGGACATACACCGCTCGTTGAGATTACGCGCTTTTTACTCCCGGAAGGTGTTCGGATTTTTGCAAAGCTTGAATTTTTCAATCCAGGTGGAAGTGTGAAAGATCGATTAGGACGAGAATTAATTAAGGATGCTCTTGCCAAAGGGCTTGTAAAGCCAGGGGGAACCGTTATTGAACCGACTGCTGGCAATACAGGAATCGGACTGGCACTGGCAGCAATTGAACATGATTTGCATGTTATCGTTTGCGTTCCAGAAAAATTTAGTATTGAAAAACAAGAACTTATGAAAGCTCTTGGGGCAACAATTGTTCATACACCAACGTCACAAGGAATGACAGGTGCTATTGTAAAAGCAGAAGAACTTTTAAAAGAAATTCCAAATTCGTATTCTCCATGTCAATTTGCAAATGAAGCAAATCCACGTGCATACTATAAAACATTAGGGCCTGAACTGTGGGAGGCACTAGATGGACATATTGATATATTTGTCGCTGGTGCTGGAACCGGCGGAACCTTTATGGGGACAGCGTCATATTTGAAAGAGCAAAATCAACAAATTAAAACAGTCATTGTTGAACCAGAAGGCTCTATTTTAAATGGTGGCGAAGCTGGTTCTCATGAGACAGAAGGAATTGGGCTTGAGTTTATACCACCATTTCTTAATCCAACATATTTTGATGATATTCATACGATTTCGGATCGTGATGCTTTTTCTCTTGTGAAACAACTGGCGCAAAAAGAAGGGCTCCTCGTTGGCAGTTCTTCGGGGGCAGCACTACATGCAAGCTTATTAGAAGCTGAGAAAGCAAAGCCAGGAACAAATATTGTAACTATTTTCCCAGATAGCAGCGAACGCTATTTGAGTAAGAACATATACAAAGGATGGGAATAAAATGAGAACAAAAACAAAGTTAATTCATGGTATTCATATCGGAGAACCCTTAACTGGATCGGTAACGGTACCGATTTATCAAACGAGTACGTACAAACAAGAAGGGGTAGGAAATCATAAAGGGTATGAATATTCACGTACTGGAAATCCGACTCGTTCAGCTCTTGAAGAAACAATTGCTGTTCTTGAAAATGCTCATGCAGGATTTGCATTTGGATCAGGTATGGCAGCAATTACAGCAGTAATGATGCTTTTCTCTAAAGGAGATCATGTTGTTTTTACGGATGATGTATACGGTGGAACGTACCGCATCATGTCGAAAGTATTAAATCGCTTTGGTATTGAACATACATTTGTTGATACAACAAACTTAGAAGAAGTAAAAGAAGCGATTCTTCCAAATACAAAGGCTATCTATATTGAAACACCGACAAATCCGCTTTTAAAAATTACGGATATGAAACAAATTGCAGCACTTGCTAAAGAACGAGGCTTATTAACAATTGTTGATAATACATTTATGACACCGTATTGGCAAACACCAATCTCTCTTGGTGCAGATATTGTCCTTCATAGTGCAACAAAATATTTAGGCGGTCATAGTGATGTTGTTGCTGGGGTAGTAGCTGTAAATAACGCAGAGTTAGCAGAAGATCTTCACTTTGTACAAAACTCAACAGGTGGTATTTTAGGACCACAAGATAGCTTTTTATTACTACGTGGTTTAAAAACATTAGGAGTGCGTATGGAAGAGCATGAAGTAAATGCTCGTGCAATTGCTGAGTTTTTACAAAATCATCCGAAAGTAAATAAAGTGTATTATCCAGGACTTAGCACTCACCATAACCATGACTTAGCAGCAGAACAAGCAAATGGCTTCGGTGCAATTATTTCATTTGATGTAGATAGTCAAGAAACATTAAACACTATACTTGAAAAAGTACAATATTTTACACTTGCTGAAAGTTTAGGAGCAGTAGAAAGCTTAATTTCTATTCCTTCGCAAATGACACATGCTTCTATTCCAGCAGAGCGCCGTGCGGAACTAGGAATTACAGATACATTAATTCGTATTTCAGTTGGAATTGAAGACGGAGAAGATTTAATTGAAGATTTAGCACGAGCGTTAGCATAAGGGAACAAGCACTATATGTATATAAGTTAACAAACGACATAAAAACTATGGGAGGATGAGAGCATCTGGCCGTGCATAGGAGCGGTCAGGGCCTTTTCCTACCACATGCCATGATTTTAAACAAAAGAGCAAGCAAGTGAAAGTGATGGTATAATCTGGATTCCGTGGTTTATATGTTGAAACATTAAACCAGATTTATATAGAAGTAGTGTTTGTTATTCTATTTTTCAAGCTTTGTAATGCGACCTTTTAAGTTTGTGAAATTTTTCACAAATTAGACACACACATATATAAATATCTAGTGTATAGTAAAAATATAAAGAGAGATGCTTCACACATAATCATGTGAAACATTTCACAAATAATAAAAAATTCATGTAGAAAAGGTAGTTCTATTTTTTTAAGCTAATAGGGACATATTTAGACCCCGAGGGACTTTATGAGTCCAACAGCAGAATAGGAGGAAATTACATGGTAGTCAAAGAGAAAGTTGTAAATGAAATGCAAGAAGTTACAGGAATGATTGAGACGTTAGTAAAGAAAGGGCAAAAAGCTTTACATGCATTAGAAGGTTTTACACAGGAACAAATTGATAAAATTGTACATGAAATGGCACTTGCGGGTGTGGATCAACATATGCCGCTTGCGAAAATGGCTGTTGAAGAAACGGGCCGCGGTGTGTATGAGGATAAATGTATTAAAAATATTTTCGCAACTGAATATATTTGGAATAGTATAAAAAATGATAAAACAGTGGGGATTATTCGTGAGGATCCACATGAGGAAGTAATAGAAATTGCAGAGCCGGTCGGTGTAGTTGCTGGGGTAACGCCAGTAACAAATCCAACATCAACAACGATGTTTAAAGCAATTATTGCGATAAAAACGAGAAACCCAATTATTTTTGCATTCCACCCTTCAGCGCAGCAATGTTCTATCGCAGCTGCAAAAACAGTGTACGATGCTGCAGTGAAAGCTGGTGCACCAGAGAACTGTATTCAATGGGTTGAAAAGCCTTCTGTTGAGGCAACAAAACAATTAATGAATCAT
This sequence comes from Bacillus sp. 491mf, assembly GCF_900112415.1. Classification (GTDB taxonomy): domain Bacteria; phylum Bacillota; class Bacilli; order Bacillales; family Bacillaceae_G; genus Bacillus_A. The sequence goes on along the minus strand of NZ_FOLV01000018.1, from coordinate 8,828 downwards.
GAAGGTGTAGCGCTTGTTTTAGCAACTGGAGGAGCAGGAATGGTGAAATCAGCATATTCTACTGGTAAACCAGCTCTAGGAGTAGGACCAGGTAACGTTCCATGCTATATGGAAAAATCAGCGAACGTGAAACGTGCTGTAAATGATGTGATTTTATCGAAAACGTTTGATAACGGTATGATTTGTGCTTCTGAACAAGCGATTATTGTGGACAAAGAAATCTATAATGATGTGAAACAAGAAATGATCGCAAATAATTGTTACTTTGTGACAGAAGAGGAACGAAAAAAATTAGAGAAGCTTGTTATTAATGAGAATACATGTGCAGTAAATAGTGATATTGTTGGGAAATCCGCACATTACATTGCAGCATTAGCAGGGATTACAGTGCCTGAAGATACAAAGATGATTGTAGCTGAAATTAAAGGAGTCGGTGCAGCTTATCCGTTATCTCGTGAAAAATTAAGTCCAGTATTAGCTTGTATAAAAGCGAGTTCATTAGAAGATGGATTACAGCATTGTGAAAATATGTTAGAGCTTGGCGGATTAGGGCATTCTGCTGTCATTCATTCTACAAATAAAGAAGTACAAAAACAGTTTGGACTACGTATGAAAGCATGTCGTCTTATTATAAATGCTCCGTCAGCACAAGGCGGAATTGGTGATATATATAACGCTTTCATTCCATCGCTTACACTTGGATGCGGATCATACGGAAAGAACTCTGTTTCTCAAAACGTAACGGCAACACATTTAATGAACGTAAAGAGACTTGCAAATAGAAAAAAGAATATGCAGTGGTTCAAGTTGCCGCCAAAAATTTATTTTGAAAAACACGCTACGCAATATTTAGCAAGTATGCCGAACATTTCACGCGCATTCATTGTAACAGATCCTGGAATGGTGCAGTTGGGGTATATTGATGTAGTGACGCATTATTTAGCTCAACATAGAAATGATGTAAAAGTAGAAATATTCTCTGAAGTAGAACCAGATCCGTCAGATGAAACTGTATTTAAAGGTGCAGAAATGATGAGAAGCTTCAAACCGGACGTTATTATTGCTCTTGGTGGCGGATCAGCGATGGATGCAGCAAAAGGAATGTGGCTATTTTATGAGCACCCAGAAACAGAATTCTTTGGTATAAAACAAAAGTTTTTAGATATTAGAAAACGTACATGTAAATATCCAAAACTAGGAGATAAGGCGCAGTTTGTTGCGATTCCGACAACATCTGGAACAGGTTCAGAAGTGACACCATTTGCGGTTATTACAGATAAAAAGAACAATATTAAATATCCGCTCGCTGATTATGAATTAACACCAGATGTTGCTATTGTGGATCCACAGTTTGTTATGACAGTACCGCCACATATCACTGCTGACACAGGAATGGATGTTTTAACACATGCAATTGAAGCGTACGTATCGATTATGGCAAATGATTATACAGATGGATTAGCTTTAAAAGCAATGGATCTTGTGTTTAAATATTTACCGCGTGCATATAAAGATGGCAATGATGAAGAGGCTCGTGAAAAAATGCATAATGCATCAGCAATGGCTGGTATGGCATTTGCAAATGCATTTCTTGGTATTAACCATAGCTTAGCACATAAATTGGGACCGGAATTCCATATTCCGCACGGACGTGCAAATGCCATTTTAATGCCGCATGTCATTCGCTATAATGCAATCAAACCAAGAAAACATGCACTATTCCCAAAATATGAGCACTTTATTGCAGATGAGCGCTATGCACATATTGCAAGAATGCTTGGACTTCCAGCACGTACAGTGGAAGAAGGAGTAGAATCATTAGTACAAGCTATTATCGCTCTTGGAAAAGAATTAAATATTAATATGAGCATTGCTGGCCAAGGTGTTGAAAAAGAAGCATTTGAATCGGTTGTTGGTGTACTTTCTGAACGCGCATTTGAAGATCAATGTACAACAGCAAATCCGAAATTACCGCTTATTTCAGAATTAAAAGAAGTGTATATGCAAGCATATAAAGGTGTGTAAATTAGAAAGAGCCGTACTGATTACGGCTCTTTTTTTGATTTTTCAACATGTAAGTCACTGCTATGCAGAACAAAAAGTGACTGCTACTTGCTTTCTCTCTTTGTTTTAAACCTCGCATGTGGCAGGAAAAGGCTTTGACCGTCTCTATGCATGGCTAGATATTCTCGCCCTCCTCTAAAAAGAAAAGTGTTTTTATCCCATCTTTTCAATTTGTATATATCATGGAAAACTTCTCCCTCATTGGCTGCATTTACTTGCCTACGAAACGATGAAAATATGATACAGTGAAAAGGAGGAGTGAGTAAATAATGAAAGAATTACAGCAAAAAATTGCTGATTATATTCGTTTCGGTCAAGTCATGTTAGCGCTAAGTGCATTTTTAATGCTCGGTTTATTACTCCCAAATGGACAAAAAGAAGCGGTGCAAATGTTTGCCATGATGGGTGTGATTGCTGCTTTTTTAGGCGGTTCATTTTATTTTTTCTATCGTGCAAGAGTGCTGCGTGACAAATTAGAGGAGAACAAGCATGAACAGCCACTATAAATAGAAACGTTACTTAAAGAGTGTCTTTGAGTAACGTTTTTTTAGTTAACACTTGAATGTCAGTGTAAGCTGTAATGATAAAATCAGCATACGGTGTTAATTCTTCTATTGCATGCTCGTGATTGGCAATTCCTACAGCAATACTGCCTGCCTCTTTAGCCATTTTTACATCCACAACAGTGTCCCCGATCATAATGAGTTCATTTGTCTCAATGCCAAGTTGTGCGCATGTTTTTATAATCATCTCTGGGTTTGGTTTTCCGTACGTCACATCTTCTGGAGTAAGCAGAAAATGTAGTGGTGGCACGCCAAGAAGTTCGATACATTTTTTTGTTCGTGATTTATTGTCTGATGTTAAAACACCTGCATAAATGCCTTCGCTTTGCAAGGAACTTATACAATCTGCTGCTCCCTCAATTGGATGAAAAGCATTTGCGATGCATAGCTCTTCATCGCTTTCTTTAAAAATAGCAGCGGCAAGTTCTTTACAGTGATGCCATGGGTATTTTGTAATTTGATATAACAAGCTCGCGGTAACAATGATTTCATCCTCTTCAGGGGCCACTGCTAATAGTCCTTTAAAATCAACTTGATCAGGATGGACGAAACCAACTGCTTTTTCCCAAAGTGACTCGTATCCATCGCCGACAATTTGTGAAAATTTATCTTTTCTTAGTCTATCAATTTCATGCCAAAACGGGATAGCCTGAAATAACGTACCGTCCTTATCGAAAGCAACGGCCTTTGCATGAATGATTTCTCCTAAAATTTGAATTTTTCCCATATTTAAGGTCACTCCATTTATAATAGATATATAACTTACTATATACTGTACATTCTGAAATGCGTTACAGGTCAAGGGGGAGATTCAAAATTTCTACAATTGAAGATATCGCTAAATTAGCTGGGGTTTCGAAAGCGACCGTTTCTCGTGTAATTAATCATCATCCGTATGTTCGAACAGAATTAAGAGAAAGAGTGCAAGCGATTATTGATGAAAAAAATTATGTCCCTGTAGCGGTAGCAAAAGATTTACGACGCCTTCAAACGAATTTAATCGGTGTAGTAGTACCGAATTTATACCATCCATTCTTTAGTCAATTCATTCAAGAAGTAAGTAATATTTTAAAAGAAGATTGTTATGACGTTGTGATATTACAATCAAATTATGTACCAGAGAGGGAAAGAGAATTTATCCATTACGTAAGAACGAAGAAGCTAGATGGGCTTATTTTTGCGACACTTTCTTTGCCCATAGAGGAGATCGAATGTGTAAGTACTTCAGGTGCGATTGTTATATGTAATGAGCATGTAGAAACAGAATTGGTATCAACAGTTCAATTTGATGAAGAACGGGCAGGGTATTTAGGAACAAAGCATCTTTTAGAAAAAGGATATACACGCATTGGATTTTGTTACGATACATTAAAAAGTAAGGCGCAACGAAAAAGGTATAAAGGATATAAAAGAGCTTTATGTGAGCAACATCTATCATTGCGACAGGAATGGATATTTCCTAATTGTTATGGATTAAAGGATGGGAAACGGGTGATACAAATAATGCAATCTATGAAAAATGCTCCCGATGCGGTTTTTACAGGTAGTGACGAAATAGCTGCCGGAATAATTATGGAAGCGCAGCGAATGGGAATTTGCATCCCAAAAGATTTTGGTGTGATTGGATTTGATAATCAGGAGCTGTCGATGATGATGAATCCTAATATAACGACTATTTCCACCTCAATTGCAAGTATGGCAAGGCATTCTATTATTCTATTGCATAAACAATCACAAGGTGAACATTTGCAACAGATACAATTACCTATTTCCGTTATAGAAAGAGAATCGACAAGAAGGGAGGGAGGACATGTTTCATACAGACCGTTTACAGTTTCGTAAATATACAATGGATGACTTAAATTTTTACGCTTCTTTATGGGGGAACAATCAAGTAATTCGTTACATTGGGAAAGGGACTCCAAAAACGTATGAACAATGTAAAAAAAATCTTGAGAGCTGGGTCTTGCCTGGATACGAACGTGGACTTGGTTTATTTTTAATGTTACATAGGGAAACGGGAGAACCAATGGGACATGCGGGACTTGTTAAGCAACGCGTTGATGGAAAAGAAGAGATTGAAGTTGGCTATTGGCTACTGCCAAAGTATTGGGGAAACGGATTTGCGAAAGAAGCGGCAGCGGCATTTCGAGATTATAGCTTTCAAGTATTAAAGCTTCAGAAACTTATTTCTCTTATAAATCCGAATCACCCAGCTTCTATTTTTGTTGCAAGAAAGACAGGGATGGTTTATGAGAAGACTGTTGTATTCCATGATATGGATGTTCTCGTTTATTCAATAAGAAGAGCAGGGATAGGAGAATAATAACCTGCTCTTTTTATTCTATAAAGAAAGCACTGCAAACAAATTTGTTCACAATGCTTCAATATACATGCTTTCGATTTTCAGTATGGCTTGAAATAAGAAGAAGTGCAGCTTCATCACCAATATTACGAACGATATGAGGTACACATGCGCTCCAAGAAAACGAATCTCCTTCTTCTACGATGGCAATATCTTCTCCATGTTGTACTTCTAATTTTCCGCGCAAAACAAGATGGCATTCTTCACCTTCATGAGCATTCGGTGTGTTTTCTATCGGAAAGCCGGCAGGAATTTCTACTAATGATAAACACAGTCCGCCCTGCTCGGCCACATGTTCAATTTTTTGTTGATCTTTTCCGTAAATACTATATTTCCGTTCTTCTTTTTTTACAATTTTCATCCGATCTTTTTGCTCTAACAATAAATAAGGAAGAGGAACATTAAAAAAATGAGCGATTGTTTCAAGAGTAAGAATAGATGGAGATGTTTTATTGTTTTCCACTTGACTCATAAATCCTTTAGAAAGCCCTGTTCCCTCACATATTTGTGCAATTGTAATTCCTCTGCGCTGGCGAATTTCCCGTATTGTCGAACCGATATTCATAAAAATCGTGCTCCTTTTTAATAACAGATAGTTGTATCATAGCAAATCTTTTTTATTTTTTCTCAATAAAAATCAATTGACGGTTAAAAAAATTTAGTGTATGTTTTGTAATGATAATAAAAGTTTCGTATGACAAAACAAAAAGGAGAGAAAAGATGAATCAATATATTGGTAATTTAATAATTCGAGTTGTATTAGGAATAATATTTTTTGCTCATGGTTTAAAGAAATTCCAAGCAGGAATCGATAATATTGCAGGTTGGTTTACAAGTATTGGTTTACCAGGTGGTCTTGCATATGGCGTTGCGACGGTAGAGGTAGTTGGCGGTGCGTTATTAATTATCGGTTTAGGTGTGAGATATGTAGGATTATTATTTGCACTTATTTTAGTTGGAGCAATTGTAAAAGTGAACGGACCATTTGGCTTATTAGGGGATGGAAAGCATTCAGGATATGAGTTAGACTTAGCGTTATTAACAATGGGTTTGTATTTATTTGTTGTAAAAGCAGAAGGGTTTGTAGATCGGTTTTTAAAAGATACGATTTTGAAAAAAGGTTAATTTATATAAATGTAAAACCTCCTATAAGTTTTGATATATGAAAGGAACCAGCAGAAAAGTTTCTGGCTGGTTCCTTGAAAATTATCTTATAATCGCTTTTTCGTTCTGTAAAAACATCTCATCAAATTGCTTTGCCATTTCAAAATCAAGTGTTGTTAATCCTTTGGCATTCCACGATGATAACGTAATAATTACCGCTTTATATTGGATCAAGATGAACGGATGATGATTGCGTTCTTCTGATAGTTTGGCCGCTTCAGAAACAAATTCGACACCTTTTAAATAGTCCGAGAACATGTATTTTCGTTCAATCCATTTCTCGTCCTTTATTGTCCATTTACCGAGCTTCATTAACTCTTCTTGTACTTCTTCATTAGTTAGTCTTTGCATTATTTGTCCCATCCTTTAATGGAATTAAGGCAAGTCCGTTATTGATTAAGCGCTGCACGGCATCATTATTTGTAAAAGAGGAAAGTTCTTGTAATAATGCTCTGCGTTCTGGGATCTCCACTTTATGACTCGCTAATAACTCTAAAATTTCAATGCGCAGTAACCATTCTTTTTTATAAAATCGTTCTAGTACGTGATAAATCGCGATAAGTTGTTCTGTGTGCTGTTCATGTAGTGAACTTTCATCCCGAATGTTGCGAACTGTTTCGTACATGTTTTCTAGTTCGGATTGAATATGCGGTGCAGGTGTTGTTTCTTCTTCGTCATCCACCTGGAAGAATGCTGCTGGATCTGCTGCCCCGGGGAATACAGAAGTAATAGCTGAACCAACTGCCATGTCAAATGTACCCCATGATGTATCAAATAATAAGCGGTCTTTCAGCGTTACAGTACAATTTGTAAACGAAATAACAGCGACTTTTTCCTTATTTCTAATTATATCGCTTACTGTTCCTGTTACGTGTACACCACTTTTAAAAGTAAGCTCAGCCTTATTATCGATAACGATTCCTAATGCGTGTAATTCTTCATCCGTACAAGATTCTAATGCGAGATCATTTTGTAATAAGCCAATTGGTGTACCGAAGCCGTCTTGATGTACTACTGTGGAATGATTTTGTAATTGCGCATGGTGAATTGCTAATGCAGTAGGACTATTTGTTTTCATATAAATTGCTTCGCCGTTTTCATCTTTTACAATTTCAGCGAGCGTGCCTGTCATTTGTAATCCGCTATTTAGCTCGACTGTTGCTATATTTTCGGAGTGTAGTGCTTTATCTAAACTTTTTGTACCGCCTAATTGGAATGCCATTGTTTCTGAGAATGCTTCAAGTGAATCGATAAGCTCCTCAAACGACTGACAAACAAACAGTTGCGGTTGCATTTTCGTTACATCGTAAGTTGTTTGAATACATGCTTCAATAGAGAAAGGTACTTTTTCAACTGCATCGGTTAAACAGTGCTTACTTTCACCAACAGAGGAAAGAAGACCTGCACCGTAAATTTTCGGGTTTTGTAGATCGCCAATGAGCCCGTATTCTACTGTCCACCAAAATAGGCGTGAAATTTGTTCTGCCTCTGACAGACCGGAAATATGTTTTTGCTTTTCTGCTACCTCATTTTCTGCTGCTATAATTTCTTCTGGTGTAGATGTGCGGCTTTCTTTTACAATCGTTAATTGGCGAACCGCTTCAAATAATTCGTGTTCCTCTTTTGTAGAGAAGGCTCTTGCTCCAATCTTCCCAAACAATTTCACGTACTTTGCATATGTAGGATCGAGTAAAATCGGGGCGTGACCAGCTGCTTCGTGAACGATATCTGGAGCTGGTGTATATTCAATATTTTCCACTTTGCGAATATCCGTCGCAATAGGAAGAAGTCCGTGTCCTTGGAAATCAAAGAATGCCACGCCTGGAATCAATCCGTCAATTGTAACCGCGCCCCAACCACTCGGTGCTAAACAATCATTCATTTCTTCAACCTTTGGAATGGCATCTATGTTAATCCCGGAAGATTGCAATCCGTTTACATAAGCTGGATGTGCAACGTCTTTTAAAAAGTTATGATTTTGTCTCATAATGTAGCGCCATACAGCGTGATCAATTGGTGTGTATTGATCGTAATGCTGCTTTGATACATACGGTTTTAAATGTGATGGAATTTCTGTTTTTTTTGTCATATATACATCCTCCTTCTAAGTGAAAAAAATAAGATGTTACATGTTGTACACGCATCGCTCCTTTTAAAATAATGTAAGCGCTTTTAATTTTATCATAAGATTCCGAATTATTTAACATTTCTTTTCGTGCGATTAGAAAAAATTGTAGTACTAACCTACTTGTATTTTTTTAGGTGAACGTGATAAAGATTTGTTTTTTATAAATTTTGCATACTCTTCGTTTGAGTAGTGAAATGCTATAAGAAAAAGGTAGGGGATAATTGTGGCAATGGAGCAAGAGATATTACCATTATGAATACACGGGGCAACAATCTTTTTAATGTTGTCTTCTATCATATCTTTCGAGAGGACTCCCACCTCTAAACATATGTGAAGGTGGTGAGGTGAATCGAAAAAATATTTTATTTTCAAGTAAATAAATAGAAACGTACGTTCTTGTTTTGGTATAATACCCTTAACAAGGAGGTGAAAAAATGACAACGGAAAATCAAATACATTATAAAACTCTTCAGATTTGGATTAAAAAAGGACATCGTATGTATTCTTATTTTCAAGAATCTTGCCAAAACGCTAAAAATATGTA
>NZ_FOLV01000003.1:231194-270610 GCF_900112415.1 Bacillus sp. 491mf | reverse complement strand
TAAGTTGTCTTTGCATATCATAACGATCGTAATTTTCTTTGTTTTGCTTATATTTCCGTTCTTTGTCTAGCAAGGCAGAATTATAGGTTTGACGACAATATTGTAACCAACGGTCTAACACTTCTTTTTGTGCTTCTGTTGGGAAGATTTCATATTTTTGATTCAACAACATTGTCATCACCCCTCGTTAGTTTTGTCCTTAAGTTTCGATGTATTGTTTTATCATTTCTAATGGTGAACTGCCCACAGCCAGCAAACAATAACCTTGAGATCAAAAGCATTCTTTACATACATTCTATCTAATTTGAGGAAATTCCTTTTTCAACCTTTTGGCTTACGCCAACCAAAATTCATCCCCTCCCTACTCATCGGGCTTCACCCTTCTCATTCCTTGAGGAAGGGGAATTCTTTTGGAAATATGTTAAAAATTGTTCTAGACTTCCAACCGGAACACTGGAAGACAACTCCGTCAATTGGTTATATGTCGCTACTTGAATGCGCGCATTCATATTTATAAACTGCTCTTCTGCATCTTCTAACCAGCTTCCAATCGTATTAATATACTCATTCAATCCTTCTATTAGTGTGAAAATATATGTAGTTTTTGAAGCAAAATTTCTTTCTTCTTTAAGGGTCATAACTGCGGGTTCCTCTAATGAAATATAATAATATAAATCTACATCCTGTTCCTTACCTTGTATTTTAAGTTTAACAACGGCATCATTGCATTTACAAATCTCTAAAAAATACAATGTATTTGGTTCAATGATGAGCTTACCATCTATTTCTTCCAATACTCCATCTTCTAGAAGAGTTGCTCTCACTTCCTCACATTCTTGATCTATTTCCTCTAATGTATAGCCTTTGTATGGATTTTCAAATCCTTTAACTTCTTCCATCCCTATCATTCGAAATAGGAAAAAGACCTCTCTGCTATCTAAATGTAATTCCATAATCATGAGATTAACTTTCCCTTCTATTTTTTCTAGTCTTTAATCGACTCTAAGAGAAATACAATTATATACTCAAGATTCAACAAATCCTCTTTAAAAGGCTCTATGTGTCTTCCCTCCACTTTCTATATGCTTCCGTAAATAATAATATCTATGAAGTTCCATAATGAAATGAAACAAAATAAGTGAAAGCATTGAGTATACACACATTAATACAATTGCCACCATTTGTTGTGTTGCAATACCAAGACTGATATTAGCAATAAGTTGCCCCAATCCTACAAAAGCAATTACTCCTAAACCGCCCATTCCTTTCGATGATTTTGATTTCTTTCTTGGTTCCTGAAGTTTTTTAATATGATTTTTATAATAATGATACAAAGCAAAACTATACAAACCAAATGAAAAAATAAAATAAATTGGCGTTTGTAATTGTAACATTTCATATGCAAATTTTTGAGCTATAACCAATAATCCTACTGAACATATGATACCAAATACTCCTCGAAATAGAGTGTATTGTAATTGCCGTTTCCGAGGATTGATAATAATCCATAACGCCCACAGGTTCAAAAAGATAATCGGAGGAGCTACTATATATACATATAATAATCGAAAAGGATTCGCAAAAGCAGGCGCAAGAACAAATATGTCTGCTATCCCAATAACAAGAGTAATAATAGTCGATCTTATATCCTCTACAGCATAAACAGCCATATAATATTCAAAAGCCTTCTTATTAAAATCTATACTTTTTTTCATGTTAATTAAACCACCCCGCTACTGTTGACCAAGCTTTTTTCACACCCGTTTTCACCATATCTTTAATACTATCATCTTCACCATCACCATCTAAATCAACATCCCATTTCACACCTTCTGTGAAATATGTTAGTCCTACTGAAAAAGCAAACCGTTACTCAATTCCGAAATGCAAATGAATATCGTTAATATATTAAAAAAGGAACCTCCATAGATTCCTTTCCCTGTTTCTAGATCATATTTAATTAAGCATTCCTACAAATGCCTCTTCTTCCTCATCTACAAAACCTACAAATATAATTTCTTCAATAGCATCATGATTAAATACAAATGTATAATCAGGATCAATGTATCCTTCTGGATAAAAACAGCCAATGTAGTCATACATAACAGGTTCTTCAACCATAAGTAGTTGTTTTCTTCCGTAAATTACAATCTTTTTTGTCCCTCCTTTTAACAGAACAATAGAGCCATTTGGTAACAGCTTTTCTTTAGAAAATTGCATAATTCTCCGCCCTTTCTTATACGGCTTATATATTTTTCAAAGATTATTTGAATAGCGCAGAATCTCACGTGCACCATCCTGTCGTTTTCTATTAAGTATTCCTATATCCACTCTTAATCTTTTTACTCTAAGGTATAGCCTGGTATGGATTTTCAAATCCTTTAACTTCTTCTATCCCTATCATTCGAAATAGAAAAAAGATCTCTCTGCTATCTAAATGTAATTCCGTATTCATATTAACCTCTCCCTTCTATTTTTTCTATCCTTTAACCAACTATAAGAAGAGTGCGATTATATACTTGAAATTCAACAAATTCTCTTTAAAAGCCTATACGTACTTTCCCTCCATCTTCTATATGCTTCCGTAAATAATAATACTTATGGAGTTCTATAATCATATAAAAGAAAATAAACGAAGCCGCTGTGCATACACACATAAATACAATTGCTCCCGCCTCTTGTGTTGCAATACTAAGAATTATACTAGCAATTAACTGCCCCAATCCAGCTGCAAAAGCTGCTACTTTTACACCACCAGTTCCTTTCGATGATTTTGATTTTTTTCTTGGTTCCTGAAGTTTTTCAATATGATTTTTATAAAAATGATACAAAGCAAAACCATACAAACCAAATGAAAAAATAAAATAGATTGGCGTTTGTAATTGTAACACTTCATAGGCATATTTTTGATTTATAACCAATAATCCGACTGAACATATGGTGCCAAATACTCCTCGAAATAGAGTGTATTGTAATTGTCGTTTCCGAGGATTGATAGCAATCCATATCGCCCACAAATTTAAAAAAACAACTGGAGGAGTTACTATATATACATAGAGTAATCGAAAAGGGGGCGCAAAAGCAGGCAAAAGAACAAACACGTCTGCCCCCAAAAGAACAAGGCCAATTACGTGGACTCTTATTTCATTTACAGGATAAACAGCCATATAATGTGCAAAAGCTTTCTTATTAAAATCTATACTTTTTTTCATGTTAATTAAACCACCCCGCTACTGTTGACCAGGCTTTTTTCGAACCCGTTTTCACCATATCTTTAATAGTATCATCTTCACCATCACCATCTAAATCAACATCCCATTTCACACCTTCTGTGAAATATGTTAGTCCTACTGAAAAAACAAATCCAGCTGCGGCAACTGCTAGAACTGGTGCTGCTGGGAGGGCCAGAGCTGTAAGAGCCGTTGCCCCTACGGTTACTGCTCCTCCTACAACAACATTACCAATAATATCTCCTGCGATTTTATCACTTGATTCATTATTTTTGATATTCTCACTTGTATCCGTATATGAGTCTATAGCCACACTAGCCCATCCAAGCCTATCCTTTAAAGCCATTTTAGACGCACTTAGCACACTTCCACTTTTTATAAGAGCATCTACTTCTTTTATCGTCTTGCTAGCGGTTCCATTTTTCATTTTTGCTGCGACATCATCTACATAATAAATCTTATAATCCCTATTTTTACTACCCTTAAAACCGTAATGTTCTGTTACAAGGACGCGTTGTGCTCTTCTGTCCAAATCGTATATTACCTTATAACCATTAATTACTTTATTAGCCTTTTCTATTACTGCCGCTGCACCTGTAACTGTTCCGACTGTATTCCCCCATCCATCCACTGGTGCCTTCCAATTGAAACCAGTCATACCTAAAAATGAATCTTTTTTGTCTACTTCACCAGATTCAGAATCCTTATTTAAACTTTCAACTTCACGAGCTTTATCTTCTGTAATTTTCTGAATAGGCCCCGTCCACTCCATATTCAATCCTTGCGTACTAAATGTACCGCTGACGGCACTAAATCCTTTCCCACTTTGAACTTCCGCCAGACCTTGCGCGATGCTCGCAGCTAGTTGGAGTGCTGTATCATACTTACTACTAGACGTAGCATTAAATTGATAAAGATGGTCTAATTTTTCTTGCAGCTTTTGTTTCATCGCATCAAAAATATTTACCATAACTTGCATAGCTGGAAGGGTACTACTAATTCCTTCCATACCTGCTTTCGTTTGATCAATCCCTTGCATTTGTTCTCGTATTTCTTGCTCAATCACATCTGTCGAAGCTACCTGTGATTGGAAATCATTCGGAAAGGCATCATTTTGACGAATTAATTCTTCACACAAATAAATGATTCCTTGAGCTAAAGGCCGGAAGGTTTGAGCGAAGAATGTTTTTGCACTGTCGTAAGTTTGTCCTTGCAAAACAGCATCGAATACAAAAGCGTCAATCGAATTAATAGCCTGTTCCATTCCTTGAATCGTTGCAGTGCACATAGCATTCATACTCTGTGTTTGAGCTTGTACTTCCCCTAAATACATGTTTAAACTCACGGCTTCACTTCCCTTGCTAAATTTTGTTTTTGATAGTAAAGGTCATTTTCTAGCCCATTCAAGTTTTCTTTCTCTTTTAGCAACGTTTCTTTTCGGTCTTCCAATTCGTAGGTGAGTTGTCGCTCAAGTTGTTGTGCATCTTGCTGTGTATTGTAAAAGAACTGTCTTAGTTCTCTATCATTGTGCCAAGTTTCTAATATGCGGTCAAACAAACGACGGCTTCTGCCTGTCCAATCATGAAAATCCGCTTCTGTTTGTTCAATCTTTTGAATGGCACGTTGATTTTGAGATTGTTCTTGAGATAGACCTCTTAATTTGTAGTTCAATTGATTGATTTGTTTTTCGATATCTTGATTCATCTTTACCTCCTACTTTTTCGCGTTTGCGTAGGTTGTCATATCGGCTAAAGGGGCTTTCAATAAAAAGAGAATTATTTAAAATTCTTTTGAAGCTCGTTATCCATACGCTCAAAGTCTTGGGCTACAGAATGAATATCATTAACTCCTTGTTGAAAAGCGCTATAAAATTGTTTGGTTAAGTCAAAAGCTTGTTGATTCGCTTCTTGCGCCTTAGCGTTAATAGATAGCGTTGTACGTTCCGCTTTGGTAATGGATTTATTTGTCGCACTCTGAATCGTATCAGAAGCTGTTCCCATTTGCGTTGCAATTTGTTCTGCCGTTTGAAAGTTACTTTGAAATTGTCCCATCGCTTGCATCCTCTCTATATTTTTCTATCCAGTCTTTCAAATTTAACTTATAACTTGGTTTATATTTCTTCATCTTTTGGATAAAGTTTTTCCACTTATACTTGGTGAATTCCTTCTCTAAAGGATGCAAACTATGACTGGGCTTAGGATTCACACTTATGCTAGCGGTTTGTTTTGCTTGTTATACCTATCCATTGAAAGGTTATATATTCCTTTTGTTTATATAATTCTTTATATATCTATTCTAAGGTGTATTTTGCATTTCTTCTTGTTTTTCCCATCTATTCTAAACATTCAAACGCTATCTTTATTTGTGTCATATCCTCCCTTCCTTACATAATTAATTAATATGTAAATCATACCATATTATAGTAATACTGGTTATATGTGAATTTATATCATAGCAGTTAATTATTAAGCAATAAAACATAGAAATATATCCATGTAGAGAGTATTCACCTGTATGGTTCTAATTCTCCTAACCTAGATTCTCTTTGGATAACACTGATTATCCGAATGAAAAAGAGCGCCCATCTCGGGTGCTCCTTTCGTTATAAACGGATGAATAACCAATTTCACCATGATTTCTTTTTTTCGATTACAGGCATTAATCATATTTTCTCTAGTTGTTCACAAATCAACTCTATAAGATGCTTATCCTGTTATTCTCTTTTTGTTGGATCTATTTTTTGACGTGATTTTTTACGATATAGGACGGTCCAAATGATTGCAAGTCCAATGGATCCATACGTGACTAGATTAGAAATTGCTAAAAACGTAGGTACTGAAAGATTATAGACAAGTACCACTTTCAGCAACGCTTCGCCTAATAAGACAATTCCCCAGCCTGTTGTCATAATTCGTAGCACTTTACGAAAGTAAGCGTTGTTCCACTTATCAGCAAAGGACGCCTGTTCTTTTTCTGTTTTCCCAACAGTAAATCGTAAAGCAAAATAATAAATTAACGGTCTTCGGGTAATAAGAGAACCAAGGAAAATGAATCCCATAATTCCTGTGACAAAGGATTCTCGAACCAAAATAAGCCTTTCGTCTCCGCCAAGGAAAGCAGCAATAATTGAAAGAATAAATCCAACTAGCATAAACAATGCAAATACATCCCATTTTCGATACTTCAGAAAATAGATTATCGTTTCTACTAAAGGAATCATTGTGGCAATTGTGAGCGCCATGATGTTTGAAACATGTCCTAGTAACAGCTCGTAAACTAAAATGGGTAATGCCGCATTAATAAGTAAAGAAAGGATAATTCCACGTACAATTTGTTTTCGTTCCATATTACATCCCCCTCCTCTGGATATATTCCACCAGCATTTCATTTATAAAACATTTAAAATGCTAGTTTAAATTTATGCAACACTAGTGAGTGATGTGATAAATATTTTTGTTTTCAGTAACTTTTACAAGTACGCCTCCATTGTGCTGAACAACTCTATTTGAACGTATTAAAAAGCTTCTATTAAAATAGTATCAATCCATTTACAACAAGAATATATAAAATATAGTAAGACATACTCTTCTATATTTTAGTTGCTCCTTCTATTCTAGAACTTCCTCTCTCAATAAATATAATTAACGATAAATTCATAATTTTATCTTTTTTCTATTATACTTTACTATATTGTTGTATAATATTTTTGAAAGCGCTTATTATTGTAGTATACATAATTTAAAACGTTCTTAATTAAACATTCATAATTTTCCGTATATTTTAAAGATGGTAATTCTATTTCCATTTTGTCTCTATATTAAACTTACCATACTATTTTAGCAATTTTATTGTACAAGTTTTATTTAATAATCATGGTAAATTTCTGGGTGATAAGTAATTGTGAATGTTTTTTTACAAAACAGATAAGTAATAACGTTTTGTATTATGTAAATTATCGTAATAACATAAGAATATAAAATGAATTGCACTCGTTATTGGTTCTAACGAGTAGGAGGTTTTGTCAAATGACGACGAAGAATACAAATACAAACAGTCCTTGGGCTAAGTTCCATGGTCCAAACCTTGGCTATGTCATTGAACAGTACGATTGTTATATAGCTGGGGAAGGTTCTGTTGATCCAGAGTTAGAAGAGCTTTTCGCAAGATGGGGTGCTCCTCCTTTTCATGCAGACTTTGCAAAGGGGACTACTAGCAACTCTCATTTTTCTGCTCCAAACAATACAGATATAGAAAAAGTTCTAAAAATCGCAAAGGTTTTAGAAAATATTCGTTCATACGGTCACCTTTCTGCGCACATTAATCCGCTGGAGGAAAAAGTGGATGGGCAGTTTTCTTTAGAGGGACTAGGCGAAAATGATTTGAAAGCGATTTCAGCGAAAATGGTTTGGGCAGATGCACCTGCAGATGTTCACACAGCGTTTGATGCTGTTAATAGATTAAAAGATGTTTACACAAAATCTTTAGCTTATGAGTTCGCTCATGTTCAAGATAGTGAAGAGCGTGCATGGCTACAACAAATGGTGGAGTCAACTTCATTGTATCATCCACTATCAAACGAGAAACGCATTGCTGTTTTAAAACGCTTAACAGCAGTTGAAGGTTTCGAGCAATTTTTGCATAAAACATTTGTTGGTCAAAAACGTTTTTCTATCGAAGGCGTTGATATGCTAGTTCCTATGCTTGATGAAATGATTTCTGAAGGCGCTAAGGGCGGCGTGAAAGATATTATGATCGGGATGGCTCACCGCGGACGTCTTAGCGTACTCGCTCATACATTAGAAAAACCATATAGTCACATGTTTACTGAATTTAAACATTCAGCACCGATGCAAGATAAAGATAAGAACAATATCGGCTGGACTGGCGATGTGAAGTATCACTTAGGTAAAGAGCAATTGGTTGGATCTGGAGAGGCTCTTACACGAGTTACTTTAGCAAATAACCCAAGTCACCTTGAATTTGTAGATCCAGTTGTAGAAGGATTTGCACGTGCTGCTCAGGAAAATCGCGAACAAGCAGGTTATCCAGCGCAAGATGTTTCTAAATCTTTCGCAATTTTAGTACACGGTGATGCTGCGTTCCCTGGTCAAGGTATCGTACCTGAAACGCTGAACTTAAGCAGACTGAAAGGTTATCAAACAGGCGGAACGATTCATGTTATTGCGAATAACGCAGTCGGATTCACAACTGATAGTTATGATTCTCGCTCTACAAGATATTCAAGTGACCTTGCAAAAGGCTTTGATATTCCGATTGTACATGTAAATGCTGATGATCCTGAAGCATGTCTGATTGCAGCTACTCTTGCTTTTGAATACCGTACGCTGTTCAAAAAGGATTTCCTAATTGACTTAATCGGATATCGCCGCTTTGGTCATAACGAAATGGATGATCCAGCAGTTACACAACCGAAAATATACAAAAAAGTTAGCAAGCATCCGACTGTAAGAGCTTTATATGCTGAAGAGTTACAAACAAAAGGCATTCTAAATGCTGATGAAGTAGAAACTATTACACAATTTATTCAAGAGCATTTAAAAGCTGAGTATAATCAAGTTTCTTCAGATAAAAAAGAAGTATCTGCTAATGTTGCAGTTCCAGAAGTAGTTGCAAATGGAATTCCAAAAATGATGACTGGTGTTCCATTAGAAACGCTTAAAGAATTAAATACAAGTCTTCTACAGTGGCCAGAAGGTTTTAACGTATATCCTAAATTAAAGAAAATCCTTGAACGCCGCGCGAGCGCATTTAAGGATGGCGGTAAATTAGAATGGGCAAATGCCGAAGCGTTAGCGTTTGCTTCAATTTTACAAGATGGTACGCCAATTCGTCTGACAGGACAAGATTCAGAGCGCGGTACATTCGCACAGCGCCACGTTGTATTACATGATACAGAAACGAACGAAACGTATTCACCAATGCACCGTCTGCCACAAGCGCGCGCTTCTTTCGCGGTTCATAATAGTCCGCTTTCTGAAGCTGCTGTTGTAGGGTTTGAGTATGGCTATAACGTATTCTCTCCTGAAACATTAACAATGTGGGAAGCACAATACGGAGACTTCTCAAATACAGCACAAGCATTATTTGACCAATTCGTTTCTGCAGGAAGAGCAAAATGGGGTCAAAAATCCGGGCTTGTTCTCCTTCTTCCTCACGGTTATGAAGGGCAAGGTCCTGAACATTCCAGCGCTCGTCCAGAACGTTTCTTACAGCTTGCTGCTGAGAATAACTGGACAGTTGCAAACTTAACAAGTGCAGCGCAATATTTCCATATCCTGCGCCGCCAAGCAGCAAGTCTTGGAACTGATTATGTAAGACCGTTAGTAATTATGACGCCAAAGAGCTTATTACGTCATCCACTTACATCTTCACCTGCTTCTGAATTAAGTGAAGGTAGCTTCCAAACAATTGTAGAAGAGCCGAATCTTAAAGCAGAAACAAGTAAAGTGAAGCGTCTTGTATTAACTACAGGTAAGATGGCAATCGATTTAGCAGTAGATGTTGAATCGAACAAGAAAGAACATACGCTAGATGAAGTGCATATCGTTCGCGTTGAACAGTTATATCCATTCCCTACTGAGAAAATCCAAGCGATCGCTGAGCGTTTTGAAAACTTGGAAGAAATCGTATGGGTACAGGAAGAACCAAGAAATATGGGCGCATGGCATTTTGTTGCACCAATTCTATTCGAACTTGCTTCTGACAAAGTAAAAGCGAACTATATTGGACGTCCGGACCGTTCAAGTCCATCTGGCGGCGATCCTCATGTTCATAGAAAAGAACAAGAATTAATTATTAACCAAACGCTTAATATCAATTTCACATTACAACAAGAACAAGAATTTGTTCACAATAAGTAATACTGTTAACTTCCTGTGAATGGGGGTCTCCCCCATTCACAATTAGAGAAGATTATTTATACAACAAATTAAATCAATTGTTAGGCAAATAGGGGAGGACATTTAAAATGATCGAAATTAAAGTACCTGAGCTTGCAGAATCTATTACAGAAGGAACTATTTCACAATGGCTTATCAACGTAGGTGACAAAGTTGAGAAAGGCGCAAGCGTTGTTGAGCTAGAAACAGATAAAGTCAATGTAGAAATCATTGCAGAAGATTCAGGTATTGTATCAAAATTACTAGGGGAACCTGGAGATACAGTTGAAATCGGTGATGTTATCGCAGTTTTAGATGCAAACGCAGCAGCAGCAGTAAGCACATCTGCTCCAGAAGCAAAACAAGAAGTTCCAGAAGCACCAAAAGCTGAGGCTCCAAGTGCAGAGCCAAATAAAGCGCCTTTACAAGGCCTACCAAATACAGATCGTCCAATCGCTTCACCTGCTGCTAGAAAAATGGCACGTGAATTAGGAATCGACTTAAATGAAGTACGTAGCACTGATCCACTTGGCCGCGTTAGACCGCATGATGTACAAGCACATGCTGCTGCGCCAAAAGCAGAGCCAAAACAAGAAAAACAAAGTCCAAAACCTGCTGCAAAAACTGAGTTTGAAAAACCAGTTGAGCGCGTAAAAATGTCCCGTCGCCGTCAAACAATTGCAAATCGTCTTGTAGAAGTTCAGCAAACGTCTGCAATGTTAACAACATTTAACGAAGTTGATATGACAGCTATCATGGAATTACGTAAAGAACGTAAAGATGCGTTTGAAAAGAAACATGATGTTCGTCTTGGCTTCATGTCATTCTTCACAAAAGCAGTTGTAGCAGCATTAAAACAATTCCCATTATTAAACGCTGAAATTCAAGGTGATGAGCTTATCATCAAGAAATTCTATGATATCGGAATCGCTGTAGCAGCTCCAGATGGACTAGTTGTTCCTGTTGTACGTGATGCAAACCAAATGAACTTCGCTGAAATTGAGAGCGAAATTCGTAATCTTGGTATAAAAGCTCGTGATAACAAACTTACATTAAAAGAACTACAAGGTGGTACATTTACAATTACAAACGGCGGGGTGTTCGGCTCTCTTATGTCAACACCAATCCTAAACAGCCCACAAGTAGGTATCCTTGGTATGCATAAAATCCAAGTACGCCCTGTTGCGATTGATGCAGAACGCATGGAAAACCGTCCAATGATGTACCTTGCCCTTTCTTACGATCACCGTATCGTAGATGGAAAAGAGGCTGTTAGCTTCCTTGTTGCAGTTAAAGAAATGCTTGAAGATCCAAAATCATTATTATTAGAAGGTTGATTCTTTTATCAATCGAAGAACCCTCTTGCATGTGCAAGAGGGTTTTCTTTTTTTCTACTTCCTTAACAAAAATAATAGTAGACTGCTCTACAAAGTTCATATAATCTACTATGTATCAAATCACATACAGATAAGGTGACAAAATGGAATTAGGAAACTTCTTTTTTACAACGCTTATGACAACCTTTATTCAGTTAGCTTCATTAGTAGGGTGGATTATTGTAGTTGGATTTCTATTAGGATATTTAGAAAATCGTTCGCGAACTTATTGGACAAGAGCTTTCGGAAGAAATGGCTTCCTCTTAACCTCGTGGATTGGAACACCCATTCACGAATTTGGGCATGCCTTTATGTGCATCTTATTTGGCCATAAAATCGTAGGCATTCAGTGGTTTCCGACGAATACAAGTAACGGATATTTAGGGTATGTACAGCACGAATATAACCCGAAAAGTATCTATCAAAAAATAGGTAATTTCTTTATCGGTATTGCTCCTATTTTTTCAGGAATTGCAGCATTAGTTGGCTTAATGTATTGCCTTATCCCCCACTCCTATTCAATATTTATGAATGGTGTCGAAACAAATATTCAACCAGGCGACGCTATGAGCGATATGGTTCAACACACTATTGTATCTTCATTCCTGTTATTGAAAAGTGTTTTTACTATTGGTAATCTGTTAAATCCTTATTTTTGGCTCTTTCTGATTCTAGCAATTTGCATTTCTACGCATATTGCTTTAAGTAAGCCTGACATACAAGGTGCCTTAGATGGACTAATTACGATTTTTTTGTTCCTATTTCTCTTCAATGTTATAGGTGGTATTTTTCATTTTGATAGTCATGCAATGATCGTAAATATAGCGAAGTATAATGCTTACTTACTCGCTTTTTCTAGCATCGCTATTTTATTTTCTTTTATTACTGTAGTGATAAGTTATTCCCTTTACCGAATGAAAGGAAAATGTAGATGACAGTTCTGAGAATGTTGTGTTATATCAACCTAATATAAATATAAGCAGAAAGCTTCTCCTTCTCGCACCTCCCCTTGGTATAATATGGTATACAATATAATGTGACCAATAGGAGGCAAACCATGAACAAAAATGAATTGTATGTTTATCATATTGTTACTAGGAAAAAAATGAGTCTTGGGCAGATCATCACCTTTAACAAGAATGAAAACAACACCTTATATCGCTTCTTTTTTGAGAGAGAACAATTGAATTCGAAAGGTGAAGACTTCATTCAGATTTTACAAGGTCATAATACGAATGAGGGCTTGAACTTAAATAAAGAAAATACCGAAGTAGCTATTAAGTATGTAGACCAAACTATTCGAGCAATTAGAGAAGTGATTGTAGAAATGGTTAGATTACAAGAATATCCTGAGTACCCTTCTAGATTGTCTTGTTTATATGCTGCGAAAAGCTATGAAGATGCTTTGAAATGGAAAGAATTATTTGATTCTTACAATCGGAATGTTTTGCAGATTGTTAAACTTCGAGTTATCGGAAATTCTTTTGAAGGCGATGGAAACCTGTTACCAAAGGAAGATGGAGCTCCTTTCTCTCAAAAAATTGAACAAGCGAAAGAATATTGGAAGGGTAATATAACAAATGAACTTCCTGAGATTTTGATTAACGGAAAAATTGAAGTGGTAGAAATTATTCATGATTTCTCGGCGTGAATGCTAGAAACGTCGTAACTACTCAGTCACTCTATGATTTTTTCATAGAGTGACTGGCTATGCATAGAAGCGGTCAGGGCGCGCAAAGTTTTAAAACAAAGAAAAACAGCAATCTATATGCTAAAAAATGAAAATAACTTCCTATTGGTAAGCATATTTTCACTGGAATCACACTCCTTACCAAATTTCTAAATGAAATGTATGGTTGAGTAGTTACAAATTTAAACAACAAATATAGTACGTGAAATTTTAATACATTTTATAAAATACCCCCGCTAAATGAGGGGTATTCTGCTACCTATTGATGTTTTGGGAAAGGTGATTAAGGGAACTACAATTTTTATTTTATCATAGAAATGATGGGGCTCATGTTGAGAAATAAAAATGTCATTTTGTGAAGAAAGAATAGGATTTAACCCTTTTGTCTTACAAGAATGTCAGCAGTATACTTGCGTTACTACTTGTTTTCCCTGAACTTCGTATATAACGATGCTCTTTTCTACACAAACAAGCAATCGAGTTAGTATTTTTATACTTTAGCTAATCTTTTCTGGGGTACCACCAGCATTTCGGAAAAAAACCACGCTAAGAGCATACAAGATTTTATACAGTTTTTCGGCTAATCCAGTAACAAACGAGAATCCTAAAACCGCGCCGGGATAGGAATGTATAAAAAAATGCATTGATCGATAGAACAAAAAAAGGAGGTTCCCTTGTGAGAATGGGATTCTCCTTTTTCCTTGCTGCCAATAATATTACGTTATGTTAACTGAATATGAATAGAGTATACAATAGGAGTATAAATCTATTTTCGAGAATCTATTATGTTAACGATACAAAAAGGACTGTAAAATTTAGACAGTCCTTTTGAATTCTTATTTAAATAAAGCATGCGTTAGTTCAATAAAATATTTGTTGTCTATGTGTTAAAATGTTAAAAATGTTTACCAACTTCCAAAAGAATAAGGATCGCAAAATTGCAGTATTAACCTTATTTTTAGATAGTGCTTAAATTATTTCGGATAATTTCTCGCCCGCACCTATCTAATCGTCAGCTTCGAGTAAGAGGCTCATGATAATCGTTTATAAAGTCATGCACCAGCATAACGGATCACTTCCACCACAATGAGGGCAACAACCTCCTGTATAAGTAATTCTAATTTGATCTGAATGAAGTACATAATAATCAGTAATTGGTTCGACACCAGGGATCTCTATCCCGCCTGGAATCGCTGGCAATATAACCTCCCGCACTGTCATGTCCGACCACTTACCGTTCCAGGAACAAATACTGCACTTTAATATCTCTTCCGAAAAGTTCGGAGCATTTTGGATGACAATAATACATTCTCTACTATAGGTATTACAATTAGGACAATCGTGTACTTTCACGAATCTCCACCTCTCATCAAATTTAAAACTTTTCACGTACCTTCTTTTTATTATTCTTTTTTACAGTCAATTAGTCCTTTTTGGGTGTTTTTGCCCATCCCCCTTTTCGGGGGATAGGCAAAAACACCCTATGACCGTAAAGAAGTATATCTTGTTGACTTCGAATCAAACGACAATGTAACAGTAGGTGGATTTCTTGTTTATGTAGATATAGAGACTAAATTAAAGACTTATTAACTTCCGAATTCGATAATTATGTAAATGAGCTGTCCATATGGGCAGCTTATTGTATTTTTTGCTTAGCGTGGGGTTTTTTCAAAATACTGGCGGTTCCCCTACAATCACAGCCTATCGTTGAATAAGTTGCATACGAATGAAATGGCATTCTAACGTAAGCAATTCATTCTAGTTTTCATACAAATCCTATGCTGGATACTGAATCTGGCACGTAGCTTCACCTCGCAAAACCTTCCGCAAGGTGAAGTCTCTCCCCTACAACGCATAAAGACTAAAGCAACCATAATCTGTATAAACAGCCAAATAGTCCTCAGTGAATGCTATATTGCAAGATTTCACCACGTGCTCAATCATGATTGTAGTTGCATGCCGTTTTGTTACAAAGTCATACAGTCGTACCGCTCCTCTGTTATAAGCAGCTATCAGTCCTTTTCCCGCATGAATCGCACAACTCCTAGTCTCACCTATTTGCCAATCCTCGCATTTCTTCTTAGCCTTCCAATCATATACAAGTAAATCCGAACACCCGTATTGCTCCTGAGTAAACAAAAGATGATCATCCGGGGAGAAGATTATCCTTGTTGTCATAGCATGGATAGATTTGGGCAATACTACTTCTTGACTAGAGGCAATATCATATACTCTTACTTCCCTACTATTCGTACAATAAGCGAACTTATCTCCGCTATGCGACAGCGCAGCACATAGCTGTGTACTGTGTCCTCCATACATCTCGCAATTTACTGCTATCTGACAGATAACCTTTTCCTTTACAAGATCATACACAATAAGCTTGGAATCATTATACCAAAGCACTCTATCACTCGATAAAGAAAGCGTATTCCCTACCGTCAATTCAGCATGTAGCGGTTCTGAATAGGACTTAAGCTCCCCGCCCTTCACCTCATATCCTCTTATCGAATGACAATCATTCAATACCAATTCACCCGCATGAGGACAATAGTACATATCATATACAAGATGATTTTCTCCAAGTTCAAAAACGACTTGTTTCTCTCCGGATTCGTCTATTAAATAAATCTCTTCTCGCTGAAATTGCCCAATAACATATCCAACATACGATGAATTAGTTCCAGGTATGGGGACAAAAGGAAGAAACCCTGTATATCCCTTTCCCAAATATAGCTGCAGCACCGGTTCTCCTGCCGATACCTCCAAATTATGATAGATCATGCCTTTCTTCAATCTCTGCCAAATTTCCTTCTCCATCTGCTTGGCTGCCTGCTCAGCATTCTCAAACTGCTTCTTCCGAGATTTTCTGCCCCCAGTCGAAGTGATAAGTATGCTATCATTTCTTTGAATACTCCAAGTTTTCCCGCTCGCTCTATCTATCAACATTCTATGCATTCGTTTCACCTCTTCCTAAATGTAGCAAATGACCTCCGAACAAGTCTAATACTCTGCCACTTCTCGAGGTTACTATTAACATCTGCACTTTTTAGGTGGACGGCTAAGATTCGTGGGAAAATATGTTATAATCCACATATAATCGTTCTTTAACTAACAATGCAGTTTAGTTGAATATTGAACTACCCCTATCTAAAATCCTAACAGATTTTTGAAGAAGGGGATTCCCAAAAGGGACAACTCAGACAAAATACTTAGCAGACCATACCCATTCAACAAGGTTGAATCGTTTTTCCTATAAGGTAAGAAGCAAATATAACCTAAGGCTAAAGAAGAGTAGTAGAACTTAGTATTCTATTATTTTATCATTGTAATAGCACGCACTTACCAAGATTAAGGAGGTATTACGAATTGATTTTAGAAGAATATAAAAAACGGGCATCAGAGCAGGAAGATTGGGCACCAGGATGGGAAGCAATTGATGAAGTTTTTGATAAACTTTATCCGAATCAGGAACCTGCACATTATGGGACAACATTTCATAAACGGGCCTTTTTTGGTGGAGACGAATATTTAGATGGTTATAGTATTTATCAATCTCCAAATGGTTACAAGCATTTACTAACGTATGGAATGACGGAGCTTTACACAGATGTAGACGCATTTGGTAGTGAATGGAGCCGCTGGGGTTATGAAATGACTATAAAACTGAAAGAGGATACGAATGAAGATTGTATGTGGGCAATTGATATGCTATCTAATCTTGCTCGCTATACGTGCACACAGAAAAGATTCTTTGAGCCAATGCAATTTGTGGCAGGAAATGGAACGTCTCTTCATATTGGCGTAGAATCTGCTATTACTGCTTTACTAGTTGTAACTGATACTGAGGCAGAAGGAATTGACACTGTTCATGGTAGAGTGAACTTTATGCAATTGGTCGGAATTACACAACAAGAATTAGAAGTGCTGAAAGAGGACTACACAAAAGCAGAAATTCTTGTTAAGAATATGAAGAAAGATAATCCGTATTTAATTACAGATATGAAACGAATAAAATCTTATTTATAATCAGAAATAAAGCATCTCTTGAAAAAAGAGATGCTTATTCTCCCCTTCTCGCTGCTTGCTGCAACGGATCCCACACACTGTTGAACGGCGGAGAGTAACTTAAGTCCACGTCTTCTAAATCATGAATCGTCATTTTATGAAACAGTGCCATTGCTAGTACGTCTATTCGTTTATCTACGCCCTGCTCACCAATTACTTGTCCGCCTAACAATTGCTTTGTGTCCTTGCGATACAATAATTTCAAGTGAAGTGGTTTCTTACTTGGATAATATCCCGCTATGTTTGTTGAATCTATTTTTACAATTTCATACGGTACTTGTAATTGCTCTGCTTCTTTTTCATTTAAACCCGTTCGTCCTAATGTGATGTCCATAAATTTCATAACCGCTGTTCCGACGATTCCTTTAAACGCTCTTCGTTTATTCACCATGTTTAGTCCGGCAATTCTTCCTTGTTTATTTGCCGTTGTTCCAAGCGGAATATGATCATGTTTTTCTTTTATAATATGGTACTGCGTCGCGCAGTCTCCTGCCGCATAAATATCTTCTATATTCGTTTGCATATAAGCGTTAACTTGGATCGCACCTTTTGGATTTTTGATGATCTCTGTTCCTTCTAGAAAATCAGTGTTCGGTTTCACTCCCACTGATACTAAAACAAGATCTGTTTCATACATTCCTTTATCTGTTTCTACAAACTCAACTTGTTCTTTCCCTTGAAACGATTTCACATTTTCATTTGTCAGAATTTCAATATTATGCTTTTTTGCTTCTTCATGAATATAAGCTGCCATGTCTCCATCAAACACGGTACCGACATAATCATTTCGTTCAATCATACGTACTTTTTTCCCTAGTTCTACAAATGTTTCCGCCATTTCTATACCAATTGCCCCGCCGCCAATAATGGTAACATGTTCAACGTTTTGATTTTGAAGCGTCTCCATAATTCGCTCTGCATCTGGGATCGTTTTTAATAGATGTACGCCTTGCAAGTCGCTACCTTTCCAATTCGGCATAACTGGACGCACTCCCGTTGCAATCAATAAACGATCATATTCGAATTCGAATGGTTCTGATGTTTGTGTATGTATGCCATATACTTTTTTACTAGCTGGATCTACACGTGTCACTTCATGATTCACTTTCGCATCAGTTTGATATTTATTCCGAAACGTATCAACGCTCCTCGCAATTAGCTTTTCAGTAGAAGCAATGACTCCGCTTATCGCATAAGGAAGACCGCACTGCGCATATGAATAGATTTCACCTTTTTCTAAAGTGATTATATTTGCTTCTTGGTCATTGCGGACAATTTGCATGGCTGCACTCATTCCCGCTGCATCTCCGCCTATAATAACGTATTTCATCGTATCACTCCTTCTGTCATTATCTATCGTTTACAATTCCCCTCTTCTGCAATTATCAGTCATTACAGAGCTGTTTATCCCTTTTAATGGTAACTTATACAAATACTCCCCCTCAACCATTCTGCTTGTATCTTCAAAGCCGATGCTTTCATACAGTTGTTTTGCAACGAAATTGTTCGGTTCAAAAGATAGAAAAACTTCATTACAATTCGCATCTTTTCTCATCTCTTCGATTACCTGTAATAATGCCGTTTTCCCATACCCTTTTCCTTGATGTTTATGATCTATCATAAGTCTGCATATTTCAAAAAAATGATATTGTTCACAATATCCATACATTGTAAAGCCAACGATTGTTTCATCGCTGTATATTGCCTTTGTAATCCAACCTTTTTGAATTTTCGACTGGGCTAATGATAATGCATTCGAAGCAACAAACTCTTCACAAACGAAATGTTTATCTTCTTTATTTGTCGTTAAGAATATACACTCTAGCCAATTCTCATTTGTAATATCTCGCAAATTTATACTCATTCCATGCTCACTCTTTCTTTTTTAATCTATGAAGTTATATATTTCTACAAACAAAAACACTTCTCCTATAAGAGAAGCGTTTTTTTACACAATAAGATGCCACACAAAAACCTCTACCACCACAATTAACACAGCACCAAAAATCATCAGTGTCGTCTTCTTCAAGAGCTCATTTTCCCGAAATGGAATGTTACATAAATAAGCACCCAGTGTAATTCGTGATGGACACGCAATTGTCGCAAAAGAAGAACTCGTATTTTGCACTGTTGTCACAAACTGCCACGGAAGCCCTACGTTCTGTGCAGTTTGCATTTGCAGACTCATAAACATCGCATTTGATCCAGCGTTACTTCCCGTTAAAAAGCCACCAATCCCACCGATAAATGGGGCAACGAACACAAACATCATTCCAAAGATATGACCAGCAGATTCCGCTAATAAGGTATGCATTCCTGCTGCACTCATTAGTTCTGAAATCGCAATAAACATTGTCGTCGTAATCGCAAAAGGGATCCATTGTTTCACTGTTTGCAATAATGACTGCTTTATTATAATAGAAGGAATACGGAAGAAAATGATGGTAAATAAACATGTAACCCCAAGCCAAAACCCTGGTGAATACAGTAATTCAAGTTTGTAAGAATAAGATGGCAAGTTCATAATTGCATATGATTGCAGTGCACTATGAAACGACGGAATCAGACGAGAAAGCAAGATGCAGACTGTTAAAAATAAATACGGGCTAATTATTTTTAAAATGGAAACCTCCTGCTGCTTAGCAGCTGCCTGTTCCGAATATACTTCCTTTTGCTGTTTTGCCGTCATTTTAATGACGATAAATCCAAATGTTATCGTTACAATCGCACTTAAAATTCCTGCTAATTCAACACTTACATATGTACTAGATAAATAGATGGAGAGAGAAAATAATAGAAAAAAACCAGTCGCTTCTTTCCATTTTTGCTTTACTGCCGCAAAGCCGCCGACTATATATAATGAAAGAATGATAAAATACGCAAAGATTGGCACACTTAATACAGCCGTACCAGAGCCAAGTTGTTCTAAAGGCATATTGATAAGCCCAGAGCCAATAATCGTTCCGGTTGCCATTGCTCCCCATGAGCTTGCTAATAAGCCGATAAAGGAAAGCAAAACAGCTTGAAACGGCCTGTAACCGAGCGAAAGAAAAATAGGTGCAGCCACCATAAATCCAATTCCAAACCCACTTACCGATTCAATAAGAGGACAAATTCCAAAACACATGAGGAGCATTTGCAGTAAACGGTCATGTGTAACATGTTCCATAAAACGTGCAACTTGATCGATATAGCCCATTTTATTCATAAGGTGAAATAAAAAAATACCAAAAAACAAAACATATCCAACGATAAAACAAATTAAACCACCCTTTATTGTCGCATGGGCAATCTCCCCCATTTGCAAGCGAAACATCGGTGATAGTAAAACAATTCCGCTGCACACGACATAAGAAATTATCGATGCTTTCAGCGATGTTTGTTTGAAGACAAATAAACAAATGAAAATCATTATGATTGGAATAAGAGCTAACATTACTGTCATACTATCATCTCGTTTCTTGTAAGGTGTAATTTTAAAAGATCGTTTATAAAGCCCATTTTCTTTTTTGAAAGGCGAGAGCATCTGGCCGTGCATAGCAGCGATTTACATATTAAAAAATATTATATAACATAAGACAGAATATTCAATTCGTTTTATGTTAGTTTTTTGTTCAATTATTTATCTGATGAATGATCCAAAACGTGCTACACTACAAAAAACACCATTTTTTAGAGGAGTGTTAGCAATGAACCAAGAACAATTTTGGCAACTGATTTCAGATATGAATGGGAAAGACGAAACAAGTGAATGGTTAGTAGCGCAATTAGCTGTAAAATCTGCAGATGAAATCGCAGACTATGAAATGCATCTCCAAACTGCTTTACAGCAATCTTACACTTCCTCTTTATGGGCAGCAGCTTATATTATTTTAGGCGGATGCTCTGATGATTCATTTGATTATTTTAGAGGTTGGCTCATCTCATGTGGAAAAGAAACATTTGAATCTGCTTTGCAAAATCCTGAAAATCTAGCAAACTTAATTCCTGCTTTTTATGAAGAGAAAGAGCTTATTCCAGAATTTGAAGAAATGTTAAGTACTGGATTTGAAGCTTTTAGTTTAAAAGAAACAGGAGATACTGAGTGGGATAATGAGATATGGGAGAAATTCTCATCGTTACTCGATGAAAAAGGTTATGAATCATTTGAACAAGACATCGAATTTGACTGGGAAGAAGATGAGGACGAATTAGCTGAGCGCTTTCCAAAACTGTGGGAACGTTTTGGTGAAAATCCATTAGGTTAATATATGGAGCTGCTTCCAAAGAGATGTAAATATCTTTGGAAGCAGCTCCTTCTTATATGTCCACTCATATATCGGCGCTTTTTAGGATATATCAGCGCTTTTTACAATATATCGGCGCTTCGACACAATATAAAGACGCCTCGACACCGTTCAGCATAATCTGCACCTAAGTGAGTTAGCAAAATCCCTTTATTTCACTGCAGCAATCAGCTCACGAATTTCATCTCGTTTTTCATTCTCTAACAGCTCAATGACTTTACTTCCGACAACTACTCCGTCGCATACTCGGGTCATGTCTTCTATTTGCTCTGCCTTCGATATACCGAATCCCGCAACGACGGGAAGCTGAACATGTGCTTTCACCTTTTCTAAGTAGGTGTGTAATTCCTTTGTAAAGTCGCGGCGTACTCCCGTTACGCCCGCTACTGTAACGGCATAGACAAATCCTTGTGATTGACTTGTAATCTTTTGAATTCGTTCTACTGGGCTCGTTACTGTTACAAGCGGAATAAGGGCAATATTTGCCTCGCAAAGCAGCGGTGCAATAATATCTTGTTCTTCATATGGAAGATCGGGAACGATAATCCCATCAACGCCTGCTTCGATGCAGCGCCCGGTAAAACGTTCTTTTCCAAATGCTAGAATAGGGTTTAAATAGGTCATGAGTACAAATGGAATTTGCACTTCTCTTCTCACTTCCGCAAGTTCTTGAAAAATCCCTTCTAATGTCGTTCCGTTTTCTAACGCTCGTTTTCCTGCTCTTTGAATGGTTGGTCCGTCTGCAACTGGATCAGAAAACGGGATGCCAATTTCAATAATACTCGCCCCGACTTCGGCTAAAAAACGAATTTGCTCTTGTAAATCGCCATCTCCGCCCATTACGTACGGGATGAATGCTTTTTCCCCATTTTGAAACGCTGCATCAATTCTCTCTACTCCCATCATTTACACCTCTTCCATATATCGTTTTATACTTTCAACATCTTTATCACCGCGCCCTGATAAACAAATGACAAGTCCTTCATCGCTTTTCATAGTAGGTGCTAATTTCAGTGCATATGCAACTGCGTGTGAACTTTCTAATGCCGGGATAATCCCTTCTTGTTTCGTTAATAGCTGAAAGGCATGGAGCGCTTCTTCATCTGTAATGGAATGATACGATACACGGCCAATGTCTTTTAATAAGCTATGTTCTGGACCAACTCCCGGGTAATCAAGCCCTGCTGAAATAGAGTGTGCTTCTTGAATTTGTCCTTCTTCATTTTGCAAAATATACATCATCGATCCGTGCAGGACGCCGACCTTTCCTTTCGTTAATGTTGCGGCATGCTTTTCTGTATGAATTCCCTTCCCTGCTGCTTCTACTCCGTAAAGTGCAACCTCTTCATCTTGTACAAATGGATAGAACATTCCCATCGCATTACTGCCGCCACCAATGCAAGCAACAACGGCTTCCGGTAATTTCCCCTCTAACGCTGCATATTGTTTTTTCGTTTCCTTACCGATTATACTTTGGAAATCGCGAACCATTTGCGGGAATGGATGCGGTCCAAGAACAGACCCCATCACATAGTGCGTATCATGTACATGTGCAACCCAGTAACGGAGCGCCTCGTTTACTGCATCTTTTAATGTTCCGCTTCCTGCTGCCACGCTTTCTACTTTTGCGCCGAGCAACTCCATTCGAAAGACATTTAACTTTTGACGACGCACATCCTCTTCTCCCATGAAAATGACGCATTCTAAGCCTAGTAAGGCACATACAGTTGCTGTTGCGACTCCGTGCTGCCCAGCCCCTGTTTCTGCGACAACTTTCTTCTTGCCCATTCGCACCGCAAGAAGTGCTTGACCAATTGTGTTGT
This sequence comes from Bacillus sp. 491mf, assembly GCF_900112415.1. Lineage (GTDB taxonomy): Bacteria > Bacillota > Bacilli > Bacillales > Bacillaceae_G > Bacillus_A. The sequence continues at coordinate 247,238 of NZ_FOLV01000003.1, read as the reverse complement.
TAATTTTGTGAGCTCCTGTATGGTTTAAATCTTCACGCTTTAAATACATTTTTGCTCCGCCGCAATATTTCGTCAGGTTTTCTGCAAAATAAAGCGGTGTTTCTCTGCCGACATACGTTTGTAAATAATGTTGTAATTGCTTTTGAAATGATTCATCTTGCATTGCCTCTTTATACGCTTCCTCTAACTCTAAAACAGACTGCATTAACGTTTCTGGAACATAACGCCCTCCGTATATACCGTAATGACCTTTTTCATTTGGATATACATATTGCATAGTTAACACTCCTTCGCTTTTGTTATAAATTGTTTTATTTTCTCGATATCTTTTTTGCCATTTGTTTCTACACCGCTGCTCACGTCAACCATATACGGCTGAACCATTTCAATCGCTTCTGTAATATTCTCAAGATGTAATCCACCGGCTAATATGCATTTTTTTCCAACTGGATTTGACTGCAATAACTCCCATGAAAATGTTTTTCCATTTCCGCCATGAAACTGTTCTTTCGGACTATCGAATAATATAAAATCAGTTTCATATTCTTTTGCTCGTTCTATATCTTCACATAAGCTTACACCGACCGCCTTTATAGACGGAATATTCAATCTTCTAATGTGATAGTTTTCTTCCTCTCCATGCAGTTGTACGTGCGTTAAACGACAATGCTCTGCAATGTTCTCAATCACTTCAATTGACTCATTTACAAAAACGCCAACTTTCATTACATTCTCCGGGAGTTCCTCTATAATTTGTTTTGCCCCGTCTGGCGTAATTTGCCGCTTACTTTTCGCAAATACAAATCCAATGGCATCGGCCCCGTATTCACAAGCAATTTTTGCAGTTTCTTTGTCGGTAATCCCGCAAATCTTTACTTTCATTTCGTCACCTGCAGCACTTGAAAAAAGTCTTCGACAGACGGCGCTGTCATGAACGCTTCTCCGACAAGAATTCCTTTTGCCCCGGCCCTCTTAACACGAATTATATCCTCTTTCGTATGAATACCACTCTCGCTAATCCAAAGGACGTTTTGTTCATTTAACCGTTTCCCGAGCTGTTCTGTCGTTCTTAAATCCACTTCGAATGTTTTCAAATTTCGATTGTTTACTCCGATAATATCTGGATTTAACTCTAACGCTATTTCGAGCTCCTCTTCATTATGAATCTCGACAATCGCTTCTAGGCCGAGCTCTTTCACATACGCATATAACTCAAATAATTGTTCTTTTGTTAGTGCCGCAACAATTAGTAAAATGAGATTGGCTCCCGCATCATATGCCCGGTCAATTTGGATTCGATCAATCATAAAATCTTTACATAAAAGCGGTACATTCACACGATTTCTTACCGTTTCTAAATCGCGAAAAGAGCCCTTAAAAAATTGACTATCTGTTAAAACAGAGATTGCTCCGGCACCATTTGTTTCATAGAGCTCCGCTTGTTTCGCAACATCAACGTGTAAGTTAATATCCCCTTTAGACGGTGAAGCGCGTTTTATTTCTGCAATAACAGTAAATTGCCCTAGTGCTTCTACGAGAGAATATAATGTACGTTTTTTCTTTACTAGGACACACGTTTCGTAAAGCACTTCTACTTCTTTCTTTTTTTGCTCAATAATTTCGGTTAAAATTGTTTCCATTTAGTTCACCCTCTCTAGCTTTTTGTTACTTTCAGCAATTAATAACTGTAATTTCTCCAGCGCCTTTCCTGAATCAATGCTATGAGCCGCTAAGCGAATGCCCTCTTCAATTGTCCTTGCCTTTCCATTTGCAAACAGCGCAAGCCCTGCATTGAATAACACTGTATCACGGTATACGCTATCTTCTCCGCGCAGCACATGTAATGTAATATTGGCATTTTCCTTTGCATCTCCGCCTCGAATCGATTCGTTTTTCACACATGAAAATCCATACTCTTCTGGAGAAATACTCATTTCAATAATGTTGTTATCTTTTAAAATTGCGACGTGATTCTCTCCTTGCAAAGATGCTTCATCTAAAAATCCGCTACCATTTACAACAATTGCTCTTTTTCTACCAAGCTTTTGGAGTACTTCTGCTACCGGACGTAACATCTCTCGTTTATAAATACCGACGAACTGTGTTTCTAAGTCGATTGGGTTAGTAAGTGGCCCGATTAAGTTAAAAATTGTTGGAACGTTTAATTCTTTTCTTACTTTCATAACAAGGCGCAGTGCTGGATGCATCGCTGGCGCAAATAGAAAAGCAATCCCGACGTTCGCTAGCAAATAATCAATTTGCTTTGCCGAACATGCAATATTTACACCGAGTTCTTCTAATAAATCGGCACTTCCTGTTTTACTAGAAACGGCGCGGTTTCCATGTTTCGCAACCTTTACACCTGCACCGGCGAGTACGAAAGCTGATGTTGTACTCACATTAAATGTTTGCGCTCCGTCTCCTCCTGTTCCGCAATTGTCCATCGCCCCTATAATATGATTCGAAAATGGCAATGCTTTTTCACGAAGAGCGCACACAAGGCCATATATTTCATCTGCCGTTTCACCCTTTGCCTTTAACAATGCTAAAAAGGCTGCAATTTCACTTTCTAAAATATCTTCGCTTAATAAGCTAATACCTGCTTCATACATTTCATGTTCTGTTAAGTCTTGCCTCTCTATTAATTTTCGAAGATGGCCATTCATACTCTCTCCTCCTCTTTGATATTCGATAAAAACGCCTGTATTAATGTATCGCCTTCTTCAGTTGCGATTGATTCCGGATGAAACTGTAATCCGATAAGCGGATAGTAATGATGGCGAATTGCCATAATTTCTCCGTCATCCATCGCTGTCGCTAATACTTCAAAACAACCCGGAAGATTGTGCTGCTTTGCTACGAGCGAATGATAACGCATCGCTGTCATCGGTTGTTTTATATATGAAAATATCGATGTGCCATTATGTTTTACAAGTGATGTTTTCCCATGTTTGATTTTTTCTGCTCGCACAACTTCTCCGCCAAAAGCAGTAACAATCGCTTGATGCCCTAGACAAATTCCGAGAATCGGAACTGTTTTATAAAAATGCCCAATTACATTCACACAAATCCCGGCATCTTCCGGCCTTCCAGGTCCTGGTGAAAGAATAATTGCCTTTGGCTTCATATTTGCTAGTTCCTCAATTGTCACTTCATCGTTACGCACGACAACAATTTGTTCTGTGTGATGGCCTAACAATTGATACAAGTTATATGTGAACGAATCATAGTTATCAATTAAGACAATCATTTCATTACCTCCAAAAGTGCTTTTGCTTTATTTAGTGTTTCTTCATATTCGGCCGCAGGACTCGAATCATAAACAACGCCAGCCCCCGCCTGTACATACGCTTTCTCGTCTTTTACAACCATCGTTCGTATCGCCAGTGCCATATCCATATTCCCAGAAAATGAAATATACCCAACTGCTCCGGCGTACACATTTCGTTTTTCTGTTTCTAATTCGTTTATAATTTCCATTGCTCTAATTTTAGGGGCTCCTGATACAGTGCCTGCAGGTAAGCAATGTGCTAACGCATCAAAACAATTCATCTGTTTTCGCAATATTCCGTAAACTTCAGATACAATATGCATAACATGCGAATACTTCTCGATTTTCATATATTTATCTAATTGAACGGAACCGATCTCACTCACCCGGCCAATATCATTTCTTCCTAAATCAACAAGCATCATATGCTCCGCCCGTTCCTTTTCATTTACAAGTAGTTCTTTCGCTATTTTTTCATCCTCTTCTTTTGTATTTCCGCGCGGCCTTGTTCCGGCGATTGGATTTGTCATCACCTTTTCATCTCGTACAGAAAGTAAGCTTTCCGGTGAAGAACCAAGTACGACGTAATCTTGAAAATCAATATAAAACATATAAGGAGATGGATTTGCTGTGCGAAGACGGCGATATAACGCAAATGGATTTCCTGTAAAATCACTTTGCAACCGCTGTGATAACACAACTTGAAAGATATCTCCTGCCCGAATATATTCCTTTGCCTGCTCAACCATTTTGTAAAACCTTTCTTCTGTTACAGAAGATGTAAATGATAAGGAAGCATCAGGCTCTTCTATCTGTTCCTCTGATTCCTGCAGCAATTTTTGTTTATATGTTTGCAGCTGTTCATAAACCTCTTCATACGAATCTGTATCGCCGCTGCGATAGACATACACAAATGATATCTTTTGCCTTACATGATCGTATACAACGAACATGCGATGCAATAGGACATGCACTTCTGGAATATTTAAAGGATCAGCAAGCATCTCTCCAATATCTTCATATTGCCGAATGACGTCATACCCAATATAGCCAACCGCTCCTCCGCAAAATGGAAACGGGCTCTCAACTTTCCCGAGTGTAAGAAAACTTTCTAACACCTTTAATACATTTCCGTTTACCTTTTCTAGCACACCATTTATCGTAATTTCTACTCTACTACCGGTACTTTTTATTTCTCCATAAGGATCACATCCTAAATAGGAATAACGCCCTTTATCTTGATGAAGCTGCGAGCTTTCAAGTAGAAATGTTTTCTCACCTTTCATCCGGCGATATAGCGCAATCGGTGTCACGCTATCTCCCTCTTCTTCTTGAATCATAAGAAAGGTTTTCCCTTGCTGTTTTTGTATGATAAATTGGTCTTTCGTTATCATCACTGTCACCTCTTTTCCTAAAATAAAAAAGTCCCCTGCATATGGAAATATGCAGAGGACGATAAATATACCGCGGTACCACCTCTTGTTGGATGCAAAGCATCCCGCTTTTTCAGATACAATCTTATATCCTATCCTTGTAACGGCGGAACCCGGGCCTGCCTACTTACAGTTCAGCATACCTCTCGTAAGCCCATTCCGCATATGGCACCGCACCGGGCTCTCACCTATCCCCGGCTCTCTGAAACGTCTCCAATATACGTACTCTTCTTACTCATCGATTTATCCTATTCATTTTTTTCTATACAAAAAGGGAGTACTCATCCTATAAAAAGGACGGGTACTCCCGTGGTGCCACCTTAATTCGTTACAAAAGTAACGCACTTTTCCGTATCGAAATACAATACGTGTCTCTTGTAACGATGAGATCTTTTCGCCAAAGCCTACTTCTTTCGTTTCGGTCTGGAAGCTCCGAAGCCCATTCCATATTACTTTCATACTGATTCGCACCAACCATCAGCTCTCTGACATGTCCATAATATGTACTCTTCTTCATCAACGCTTGCATTTTTAAATTTGAAATCATTATATGCTTTTCTTTTTTTAGAAGTCAATACTTTCAAAAAAAATATTTTTTATGTACATATTGAATATTATATTGACAAAATAACTCATTTTTATGTAAAAATAATAAATACTCTATAAAAATATCTATACATCAACAAAAAACTTTATATTAGTAAAATAATATATCTTCTAAATACGCTTACATTTCTGAAAATTCATATTTAGAGGATAGATTTTTACACATAATCATGTTAGATTATAATATGTAATGCATCAAAAGATACTACTTGGAAAGGGGACTAATATGAACACACAGATTTTAATTTCTATTTCGATCTATATGATCGGGATGTTAGTGATTGGCTATATCGCCTACAAACGAACATCAAATTTAACAGACTATATGCTTGGCGGGCGTACATTAGGCCCCGCAGTAACAGCACTAAGTGCAGGCGCTGCTGATATGAGCGGATGGCTGTTAATGGGGTTACCCGGTGCTATGTTTGCAACAGGTCTAAGCAGCAGTTGGATTGCGATCGGCTTAACACTCGGCGCTTATGCAAACTGGCTATACGTCGCTCCTCGCTTACGTACCTACTCTGAACTTGCAAACAACTCAATTACAATTCCAGAATTTTTAGAACATCGCTTCCATGATAAATCTCATATGCTACGCCTTGTTTCCGGACTTGTTATTATGATTTTCTTTACATTTTATGTAGCTTCGGGATTAGTTTCAGGTGCTGTTCTATTTCGTAATACATTTGGAATGGACTATCATATGGGACTTTTCATCGTCGGTGCCGTTGTCGTAGCTTATACGTTATTTGGCGGTTTCTTGGCGGTAAGTTGGACAGACTTCGTACAAGGAATTATTATGGTCGTTGCACTCGTTTTAGTTCCAATTGTAACGATTATGCATGTAAATGGTCTTGGGCCAGCATTTCATACAATTAAATCTATTGATCCAAACTTATTAAATATCTTTAAAGGTACTTCTGTACTCGGCATCATTTCTTTATTTGCTTGGGGTCTTGGTTATGTTGGACAACCTCATATTATCGTACGATTTATGGCGATTTCATCTGTAAAAGAGTTAAAAAGTGCTCGCCGCATCGGTATGAGCTGGATGATCTTCTCTATTGTCGGTGCAATGTTTACTGGACTAATTGGAATTGCTTATTATGCTGACAAAGGAATGAAATTAGCAGATCCAGAAACGATTTTCCTTGAGCTTGGAAATATTTTATTCCACCCGTTCATTACTGGGTTTTTATTAGCTGCCATTTTAGCGGCAATTATGAGTACAATTTCTTCACAGCTTCTTGTTACATCAAGTGCTGTAACTGAAGATTTATACAGAACATTTTTCCGTCGCTCGGCAACGGACCGCGAACTTGTTTTTGTAGGGCGTATGGCCGTTCTGTTCATTGCTCTAATAGCAAGCAGCCTTGCCTTTAAACAAAATGACACAATTTTAGCGCTTGTTGGTTACGCTTGGGCAGGATTCGGTTCTTCATTTGGACCAGTTATTTTATTAAGCTTATACTGGAAACGAATGACGAAATGGGGCGCTCTTGCTGGGATGATCGCCGGTGCAACAACCGTTATTACGTGGACACAATTTAAGTTTTTAAAAGATATGCTATATGAAATGATTCCTGGTTTTGCTGCGAGCTTACTCGCTATTATTATTGTAAGCCTACTAACAAAGCCATCAAAAAATGTTCAAAAAGAATTTGAAGAATTTGAAAAAGTAGCTTCTTAAATAAAAAAACAATGCCTGCTTCTGTACAATAGAAGCAGGCATTGTTTTTTTATTCATCCATTTTGATTTTTCAACATGCAAATCACCGCTAACAGTGACCGCCTCTCTGCACGGTCAGATGCTCTCCCCCACCTGAAATTTTTATCCCGCTATTCGTGGGCAGTAATACTCCCACCTCAAAATTCAGCGAAAACATTGTCCAGCTCCAGCGGCTAGAATCTCCGGTCGTTTCGCCCCCTCGGACGAGGCAAAAAGCGCCTCTCTGTCAGGGGCGTGGGCGTCCTGCGATTCTGAGCGAGCCGCTTCCGCTTTTCTTAAGAAGTTAGGCGGGAGATAAACTGCCCGTAAAAGCCCGATTGGTGAGGGCTGATAATCAGTGGGGGATGAAGAAAACCCCCACTGATTAAAGTTTCACTTTATGTCATTTTTTCAATTTGTATTTACATATTATTGTACTGAATTTTCTGTAAATTAACAAATTCTTTATATTACCTTAAATTATTTCTAACATTCTTTGTATATAGTATAACTAAGAACATTAATAAGAAGGAGGACACCTTATATGCAATCACCATTTCACTCACAAAAACACCCTATATCTTCTTCATGTGCTGCACTACAAACAGATCTGCCTCATATTTCTATTCTCCCTTCTCCTGTGCCGGTCATCGGTATACAACTGCAGAAAGCTAAGTTAAAACTAAAAAATGGGCAACGTGCCGAGCTTACAGCAGCTGTCCTTCCTTCACAAGCAAGTAACCAAGAGGTCATTTGGACGTGCACAAACCCCCATATTGCAGAGATTCATACCGAACATCAGAAAGCAACTGTAATAGGAAAACAGTCTGGACGAGCCGTTATTATTGTCACAACTGTAGAAGGTAAATTTCGCGATCTATGTATAGTTTACGTTCAGCCCTATATAATAAAGCCTAAATAAAATACAAACTAGCCATCGGCTCCTCACTGATGGCTAGTTGCCTAAACACTTCTTCCTTACGTCTCTTGCGGATATCCCATACCTTCTACCGATTCTTTATATGGGCGCTTTTGTTGCTGTAATAAAAAGATACATACGCCGCATAATACAAGAACACTTCCGACCACTTGCGTAGAATTTAATTTTTCACCGAGTAAAAAGAAAGCAAGGATCATCGCACCAACAGGCTCACCTAAAATACTCATAGAAATGGTTGTTGCATTTACATAATTCAATAACCAGTTATTAATCATTTGAGATATAGTCGGTACAGTTGCAAGTAAGAAAAATACAGTCCAGTCCCATGATGAATATCCTGTAAGTGGAATTTGCAACATCATGTTATATATACTTAAAAATATAGCTGCAAATGTAAAGACAGTAAAACTATAAATCCAATGTGATACTTTTTTCACTGTCGTTTGCCCTATAAATAAATAGCCAACCACTGCAATTACACTAAAGAATGATAGTATATCCCCTAAGACGGCCTCTTCGCTTAGTCCTAAATCTCCCCATCCAATACATCCTACACCAATAATAGCAATTCCCATTGTTGCTAGTGAAATGAGTGTTGTTCTTTCTTTAAATAAGAAAAATCCTCCGATAAGAGATACGAGTGGCTGCAATGCCAAAATAATCGTTGAACTTGCAACTGTTGTATATTTTAACGATGCAAACCATAGAAGGAAATGCAGCGCTAAAAAGAAACCGGATCCACTTAAAAATACCCAGTCTTTCTTCTTAATTCTCGTAAATTCCTCTCTTTTCTTCCATACAATAGGAAGCATAATTATGACAATCATCCATAAACGATACATACTTAAAATAGAAGATGGTGCTGTAGACATTTTTACAAAGATAGCCGCAAATGAAATCGTAATAATCGAAATCGCTAACGGCAGTGCTATTGATTTTTGCTGCTTCATATGCTGTCTCCTTATCTGTATAAATACATTTTGATTTTCAAACATATTTGTCTAGCTCTGCCTCCTAGGCCCTCATGTCTAAGAACCTTAGCCAACAGGCCTGAACAGTCGACTCCGCTTTTCTTTATAGGTGCGAAAACTTGACCCGATTCCGCCTTCTCCCTTTGCTTTAAATCTAGTACGTGGCAGGAAAAAGACCCGACCGCTTCTATGCATAGTCAGGTGCACTCGCTCCTCGAAAAAGAAAAGGTTTTTTATGTCGTTTTTTCAATCTTTATTTATATTAAGTAAAATTCTCATTTCATTATAGTCGTTTCTTCCAATACTGAATACTAATTTTTTAGATTCTTCTTATTCTTATGCTAAAATAAAGTTGTAGTAACTTTTTACTTAGGGGAGATTACACGATGACACAAACAATAGGGAAAATTGAAGAACTAACATTTTACAGCAAATCACTGCAAGAAGAACTTACGCTTCTCGTCTATTTACCAGCCAATTTCACGCCGCTTCATAAGCACACAATTGTTATTGCGCAAGATGGGAGAGATTATTTTCAACTTGGTAAAGCACATCGCGTTATAGAGTCCCTTCGCGAAACAGAGGAAATTGATCGAACAATTATTGTTGGTATTCCATATAAGGATGTACACAATCGAAAAGAAAAATATCATCCAAATGGATCACAAAATGACATGTACATTCGCTTTTTAGCTCATGAACTCGTTCCATATTTAGATGAACAGTACCCAACATATCAAATGGGGAAAGGCCGCGTTTTAATCGGAGATTCTTTAGGCGGTACAGTTTCATTTATGACAGCACTTATGTATCCGCATACATTCGGAAAAGTAATTATGCAGTCGCCATTTGTAAATGAATCTGTACTAGAGCGCGCTAAAGCCTTTACGCAGCCGCACATGCTAGATTTATATCACATCATCGGTACAGAAGAAACAGCCGTAAAAACGACAGATGGTAATATTTCTGATTTTGTAGCGCCAAACCGTGAACTTCATTCTCTTCTTACTGATAGAGGATTTACAACTTATTACGAAGAGTTTGATGGGAATCATACATGGAAATATTGGCAAAAAAACTTGCCACATGCATTTTCTCAAATGCTAGCGCTGAAATAATATACAGTGTCATTCAGAATTATCTGATATAATAAAATGGAGTTTTGTTTTCATACAAGCATTTTACGTTCAGACAAGGGGAGGAATTTAGAGATGAAACTAGGTATTGTAATTTTTCCATCAAAAATGATTCAAGATAAAGCAAACGGTCTGCGTAAGCGTTATGATCCACATTATGCATTAGTTCCACCACACATTACATTAAAAACACCTTTCGAAGTAGCTGATGAAAAATTAGAAACGATTGTGCAAGAGCTTCATACAATTGCAAAGAAAACAAACCCTTTTACATTACATGTCGGAAAAGTGAGCTCTTTTGCACCTGTAAATAATGTTATTTATTTTAAAGTTGAAAAAACACCAGAATTAACATTCCTAAACGAAGAAATGCATAGTGGTATGTTCACACAAGATCGCGAATATGCTTTTGTGCCGCACCTTACAATTGGACAACATTTATCAGACGCTGAGCATGCGGATGTTTTAGGTCGCTTAAAGATGAAGGATTTCTATTATGAGCAACCAATCGATCGTTTCCATTTACTATATCAATTAGAAAATGATACATGGTCAGTACACGAAACATTCCATTTAGGAAAGGAGCAACAATAATTTGCAAGTTCAAGTCGTCCAAAACGAAAAGCAACTTGAGGATGCCTTTTCCGTTCGTAAACAAGTATTTGTAGATGAACAAAAGGTTTCAGCTGAAGAAGAATATGACGAATATGATCACACTGCAAAACACGTTGTTTTATACGATCAAGATGTTCCAGTTGGCGCTGGGCGCTTTCGCATCGTCGATGGTATCGGGAAAATGGAACGCATCTGTGTCCTATCATCTCACCGCCAAAAAGGGGCCGGCAAGATCATCATGGACGCATTAGAATCCCTTGCAAAAGAAGAATCACTTCCAAAACTGAAACTTCATGCGCAAACACACGCCGAGCCGTTTTACCATAAACTTGGCTACAAAACAACTTCTGACGTATTCATGGAAGCTGACATCCCACATGTTGTAATGATAAAACAACTATAAAAAGAAGCGCTTGCCTAGCGCTTCTTTTTATAATTTCTACAATCAACTTTCGTTCCGCTTTTTCAACATATAAATCAAGGCTATCCCAAACTAAAAGTTACCTACTCTTGCTTTCTCTCTCTCTGTTTTAACGCCGCACGGGGCAGAAATAAGCACTGACCGCTACCACGCACAGCCAGTCCCTCTCACTCCTCTAACAAGAAAAGAGCTTTTGTTTCGTTTTTTCAACATATAAATTGCGGCCACGCAAAACAAAAAGTGACCTACACTCGCTTTCTCCCCTTGTTTTAACACCGCACGGGGCAGAAATAAGCACTGACCGCTTCTACGCATGGCCAGTTCCTCTCGCCCATCTAAAAAAAGAGGTTTTTAGTAGGGGGCTCAATTTGTATTCACCCCTAACCACATTACTATCTCACTTTTTTACATTGCCATTTCCTCTATCTTCCGATAAAGTTATAAGTTGATGCTACTTATTGAAGGTGAAATTATGACTAAGGAAAATTTTTCGCAAAAATCATTAACCCATTCGAATATACCTCGCGCAATTTATCATATTCCGAAAACATCTACGGACTTAATTCATCAAAACGATGCGGATGTTACTTATTTTCGCGCTCTTGAAAAACAAGGAATATATTTAAATGAAAAGCAATTAGAAGCTGTTCGTCAGACTGAAGGGCCCGTTCTTACATTGGCTGGTGCCGGCAGCGGAAAAACATCTGTCTTAACTACGCGCGTTGGCTATTTAGTCAATGTAAAAGGTGTTTACCCGCGCAACATATTGCTGCTTACCTTTACACAAAAAGCAGCGGAAGAAATTCGAAACCGCGTAGCAACATTACCTGGTATGACACCCGCAGCGAGCCAATATCTAGTTGCTGGAACATTCCATTCTGTGTTCTTAAAGTTACTTCGCAGCCAAGGATACAACCAACAAATTTTAGCAAATGAAAAACATAAACAAATTATTATAAAGAAAATTTTAAAAGAACTTCGTTTAAAAGATGACTATGACGCGGAAAGTATGCTAGCAATGATTTCACTTGAAAAAAATAAATTAAATAGACCGAAAGATGTACAAGCTAAAACACCTGTGGAACGTGAATTTCAAGAAGTGTATCACCGCTATGAAGACGTAAAAAAAAGTCATAGCTATTTAGACTTTGATGATATTTTACTTGAAACATTCTATTTGCTAGAAAATAATGCCGCTTTATTAACGCAGCTGCAAGGTCGCTTTCAATATATTGAAGTCGATGAATTTCAAGATACATCATACGCTCAGTATGAAATTGTAAAATTATTAGCAGCGCCGCAAAACAACTTATTTATCGCAGGTGACGATGATCAAGCGATATACGGCTGGCGCGGAGCTAGTCATCAAATTATCCTTTCTTTCCCAAAAGAATTTGATGATACAACCATTATTACTTTAAATACGAACTATCGCTCGAATCCATACATCGTTGGCCTTGGTAATGAAGTCATTAAGCTAAATCAAGAACGCTTTAACAAAGAACTGTACTCCGTTCGCGAAGAAGGCATACAGCCGTTTTATTCAAGACCAGCAACAACATTGGATGAAGCGAATCAAATATTGCAACTGATTCAGGATAAAGTAGCAAGCGGCCAGCGACGCTATACAGACTTTTGCTTATTATACCGGACACATTCTGTAAGCCGGTCCTTACTCGATCAGCTTACGATTCATAAAATACCGTTCGTCAAATATGGAGCAAGCCAATCATTTTATGAGCACTCCCTTATTAAGCCGGTATTAGATCAACTACGGTTGGCCTTTGAACCATTTCGTTTAGAATCACTCGCAAGTATTTTACCAACGATGTATATTGGACGCGATGAATGTATATCATTTATTGAACGAGAGCAATGGAAATACGGTGAAGGACGTTTCCCTTCCCTTTTACATTTTCTTTTACTCAATCCGAGTTTAAAATCGTTCCAAGTAAAGAAAATTAATGACCGTATTGATTTTCTGAAATTTATTAAAGAACTGGAACCGAAAAAAGCATTAAAAGAAATCATTAAAGGAAAAGGACAATACTTAGAATATCTGCAAAGCAATGACCGCTCTTCTTTCACAATGCAAAAAGAAATACAAGAAGAAATGCTTGAAGAGCTCATTGAATCCGCAAATCGCTTTTCCGACATTCCAGCGTATTTAGAATTTGTAAACGCAGCAATACAAAATCAAAAAGAAATGGAAGCATTAAAAACAAGAGTCCAGCAAGATGCTGTCTCGCTTATGTCAATTCATAACGCCAAAGGTCTTGAATTCCCATGCGTCTTCTTACTCGGTGCAAGCGATGGAATATTACCGCATTCCTCATCATTAAAAGATGCAAACGACCGTGTCACTGATACCTCCGAGGCATTAGAAGAAGAACGACGCTTAGCATACGTGGCAATTACACGAGCAAAAGAAGAATTATACATTTCTTCTCCGCAGTTTTTTAGAGGAAAAAAACTTGATGTTTCGAGATTTTTATTTTTGACGAGGAATGACCTACAAAAAACAAAATAACATATGACGTAAATATTTCTGAAATAAAACAAAAAATACCCTGTTTTTTCTTACCCAAAGGATAAAACAGGGTATTTTTTGTTCAAAAGCAGACTCATTAATTACATGTTTCATTATTTATTAATACCTATTTTTCTTTCCACCACAGTTACAACCTTTTTTCTTCACATATCCTTGCTGTTCTAGTTGCTGCCCTTGTTGTTGCTCTTGTTGCTGCTCTTCCTGTTGCCCTTGTTGCTGTTTCTGCATTTGATACCAATATTGAAGATTATTATATGGATTTGGTTGCTGATACTTCGCCATGGCAAACATCTCCTCTATTTTTTAACACTCTCTTTACTATATGAACAACCCTTCTGTTTCGTTCCTTCATTTCTCACTCATTCAGCCATCGAATTACAATCGTTTCAATTATCGCCGCAGCCCCAGCAACTGCTAATAATACAATAATAGGCTCTGCTACTTTCGGAATCCATTCATAACATATAAGTAATAGAGCGCTCACCCATACCCCTGTACACCAATAGCAACTTAACAATTCCCCAAAAAATTTACGTAAACCTGCTTCTTTTATTTTCATATACGTTGAAACCGAACCATCCTCTTCTGTAATCTGTATTTCTTCAATAAAAGGCGCACGTATAAAAGATGTAATCTTATCAAAGACCAAAAGGCGTGTTAACCGAAATACTGCACATGAAAAAATAAAAAACATAAGCCAACTCTCAAAAAACAAGTTCCTCATCTCCTTTTCTTTCCGGCTAAATACAGGCTTATCCTTTGAAAAAAACAACTTGAGAGCAGTAACCGATTTACCTCGCATTCAATATTCTATTAGTGTAATCAAAACTTATGATAAGGAGTGAAAAGAATGGGTAACAATGATGATAAAAAGGTTATGCGCATGAATTGCGTATGTGATGTTGTAAACTTCATCAATGAATTACAAGATTGCGCAACAAGCACATGCCCGACAGGTTGCGATGTTCCATTCCTTGGTGCACATCAAGGCTCTAGACTCGCTAATACACGCCCATTTATCTTATTTACTAGTGAAGGAGATCCATTCAAAGTATTTATTCCTTCCACTAATACTACAGATTGTACTACGTTGATCCTTCGCGTAGAAAGTGTAGACGATTGCTGTGCAGTATTACGTGGATTAGAAGTACAAAACGTACCACATGATCAAAATCCAGTTTGTTACTTCTTAAATACCCCTACTGCTACACTACAAGCAACAAATTCTGTTGTAACTGTTGATCTAAATTGTTTCTGTGCAATCCAATGCTTACGTGATGTACACGTTGCAGGCGTATAATGTGTAAACCAAAAAACTATTGAGGTGGTAGGATTCCTACCACCTTTTCCACATCATAGTCCCATCATGCGAATCGATACTACCTCTTCTATGTTTAGAGGAAAATTCCCAATATGGCTTGGTATCAACATTTGCAGCACTCCATTTTCATAAGAAGTAATAACCCCTACATAAGAAGCTTTTTCTGTTTTCACAATACATTTTACATTTGGTATATAATGAGGTTGATTTAACAAAAAATAAATTTTTTCCTCGTTATTCATATCTTTAAACGATTTATTTTGCCATGCACTACTTGAAGATTCTACAAATGATTCCTTACCTTGCTCTAGACGCTCTTCTTCCGTTGGATCCATTTGCACATTATGTTGATCAGCCACATGCATTTCTTCTACAGCCCCTTGAGTTTGTTTTCCCTTTTCCACATCTTCTGTCTCACTTTCCGTTACTTCAGCAGTTCGTTCTATTTGTTTCACAATCACACTTTGCTGCATATGGCGCTGGAGTTTATATAAATCTAAATGATGAATATATAATAACGGTTGATTTTCTCCTTTTTTTATTTGTTTCTTCACCATCTCCATCCCCCTTTTTACTAAAACATACGTTATTACAGTTATATTCATACAGAACGGAGAAGTTTCGTTAAAAATCACTTCTTTCTCTATGTATATAAGGCATTTTCCCTATTCCCTTAAAACTAGGAGTTGGTCTATAACCATTTTTCACTTCTCTTCATTAAATAGATTTATAGTGTACGAAGCAATAAAACTATGTTTCCTTGTATTATTTTCTATCTGTGTTTTAGCTCTTGCATATGACAGGGGAAGATTCCTTTTCTCTATCAAGAAATATCCCATTTAGAGAGATAACCCAGTACCAATCTCTTTTATAATTCATAAAATGTATGGAATTGACTATTTTATTAAACAAATAAGGAGGATTCAATTTGGGTAATTCGAATAATAACAGGTGTATACCGATTCAATGTGCATTTCCTATACCAGAACCTGGACCGACCGGGCCGACTGGACCAACTGGACCGACTGGACCGACTGGACCGACCGGACCGACCGGACCGACTGGACCGAC
>NZ_FOLV01000003.1:0-230859 GCF_900112415.1 Bacillus sp. 491mf | reverse complement strand
ACTGGACCGACTGGACCGACTGGCGAAACCGGACCGACTGGACCAACTGGGCCGACTGGACCAACTGGACCGACTGGACCGACTGGACCGACCGGACCTTCTTCTATCATTCCATTCGCATCAGGTGGCCCCGCTGTGCTGACTACTCTTGCTGGTGGATTGCTAGGTACTGGAAGTCTAATTGGCTTTGGATCTTTTGTACCTGGTGTAAGTATTTTAGGAGCGGATCCGAATACTACTTTAACGCTACCACTTGCTGGGATAGCAAATGAATCATTTGTGGTTCCACGTAATGGCACAATCACATCAGTCTATGCACACCTTTCTGCTATAGCAATTGTCAACCTTGGCACTAGTGCAACAGTTCGAGCGCAGGTATATAGAAATACAAATCCTAACGACAATGATTTCGATGCAATTCCTTCTACTCTTGTCACTTTAAATCCAAACATTACAGGACCAATTGGAACTTTCCAAAATCTCTTTAATTCTCTTACTGGATTGACTGCATCTGTAAATGCTGGAGATCGTTTATTAATGGTCTTCACTGTAACTTCAGTCAGTACGTTGGGTCTTGTTACGACTGTGACAGGTTATGCAAGTGCCGGCATTACAATTGACTACTAAAGCTATAATGCCTCAACAAAAGTAGGCTGTGGATAATCCTTCTCCACAGCCTGTTTTTATTTCTAAGCCTTTTCTATCTTTCAATACTAATCTTGAACATTATGATGAGGATGTAACATTTCTTATGAGAATGAGAGCTCATTTCGCAATATTAAGGAATCATGAAATAAATTATATATAAATCCACCTTGACTTTCCAACATACAAGTCGTCGCCATGTCAAGCAAAAAATAACCTGCAACTTTCTGTCTCTCTTTGTTTGAACTTCGCACGTGGCAGAAAAAGGGCCTAACCGCTTCTACGCATGGCCAGACGCTCTCGACCATCTAAAAAGAAAAGGGGTTTATGTCAGGGTTTTAATTTGGATTTATATATATATTCATTTTAATTTTCCGAAACATAAGTAGAAATTACTCCCGCTCCGCCTGTAACTAAGGCCTCAAATGGTTATCCTCCTTTTAATATTTCATGAATCATCTCTTTTAGTTGTTGAGCCCGTTGAGTAGTTGAGTGCTTTTCTCGTACAAGTTCAAATCCATTCTTACTAATTTCTTCCCGTTCTTCGTCATGTGCTAAATAATAATTCGCCTTTTCTATAAAATTATTTTCATCTATTTCAACAAAATGCACCCCTGGCTTTAAACCTAAATCTAAAATCTCATCTGAACTTGGGGCAAGTAATAAAGTGTTACATGCTAGTACTTCAAAGTATTTTAGAATTGTATATCCATATATTGAATTACAAGTAAAAAATAATTTTGCCCTATTTATTTCCTTTGCATAACTTTCGCGAACAAATACGTTTTGAAATTCTTCATTATCAATATTTCTATAGCCTGGATGTCCATGATATAGAAAATTTGCTTCATTTTGATAAGTTTCGAGGATTTTACATCTTAGCGGATAATAATACGGAATGACTGCTCCCATTAATAGCATATCAATATCCTTTTTTTGACCATAGTCCTTAAAGATTTCAATATTGACATGATGAGGAAACCATTTGATTTTATCAGAAAAATCGGGATAAAATTTATGAAAAGCATCTCTATAACATGTAAATATATGCTCAACGTTTTCATGTTTTATTGCGGCATATGTTTTAGCAGGATTGTGATGTAAATCTTCTATATATATTCCATATGGAATTTTTAAATTACGGAGTCCCGTAATTTTTGGAGCATTTGCTTCTGTATCAAATAAGTAGATGAATATAAAATCAGGATTAAAATGAATAGTATTAAGAATATTAGAAATGTCGCCATCTTCATTCCACACAAATAAATTTGTAATTTTTGAAAGTTCTTCTTGAAGATAAAAAGGCGCCGTGTGAATCCACCTACTATAGTTTCTAATAATTAATAATAAGTTAAATTTTTCCACTTATTATCTCCACCTTATATCTATTTTTCATGTAGATTGTACTTTCTTCCATTAAAAATTAAGCGTTATACTTCTATTCCCAATGTAGACGATTTGTAATCCAATAAAATACAAGGGGCTGCTTTTCTGAAATGCTCGTTAGCAGTTGTAATGCATTACTTTTTTGATTATTGAACCACATTATTTCAAAGCGCCAATTCACATATTTATATACTCGTATAGTTAACCACTCAGCTAATTGACTTTTCTCTAAACCTAGCTCTAATGCATAAACATATAATTCTTCAAAATCTTCAATCGTTCCATAATCCCCCTCAGTTGGCATGTTAAAACTTAAACTATTTTTATGGAAACGATACACACCAACATGATCTGTAATAAATCCAACATCACCAATTAGCATTAATTTCAAATACAAAAATAGATCTTGGCATTCTGATTTTTCCATGAAGCAGCGCATGCGAATAGCATCTTCTCTTCTAAATACCGATGTTAATATACTTGTTATATGAGGATAACTACCAGTTTCATAGTTTAAAAAGTAATCACTACCTTTTGT
The DNA here is from genome assembly GCF_900112415.1 of Bacillus sp. 491mf. Taxonomy (GTDB): domain Bacteria; phylum Bacillota; class Bacilli; order Bacillales; family Bacillaceae_G; genus Bacillus_A. Next base: position 228,290 of record NZ_FOLV01000003.1, on the reverse strand, counting down.
AATCGTAGGTATATCTTGTGTAATTGGTCTGAGATCTCCTGAATCAACATCCAAAAAATGCAAATTAGCAAAAACAAGCGAGACATTAGGGTTTTCTTCAAGCAAAGCTACAGCCTTACTAATATAATTATTTTGCGTAAGATAATCATCGTGATTAATACACAATATATATTTACCATCTGCATGTTCATGAAGTAATTTTCGGCCGTTCATCCTCGAACCTAAATTCACTTCATTTCGAATATATCTAACTTTCGGATTCTCGTCATACCGTTTCATCATATCTTGTGTACCATCAATTGAACAATCATCAGCAACAATAATTTCTAAATTGGGATAATCTTGACGTAACACACTATCGACAGTTTCTTTTAAATACTCTTTCATATTGTAAGCTGCAATAATAACATTTACTTTTGGAAGAGAATTGGCATAATTTATTACCTTATCTATTTGTTTATTACTATCTAAATTGCTCATAATCACGATTCCTTCCTAAACATTTTTTCTTACTTCCTCCTAATTCTTCTCCCGTTCCAACTCAACTAGTTCCGGGATTGTTTTAATTATCATACAAATTTTTTCTACATCTCCAATTTTTAATTCTCCGTATAGTGGTAATACTAAAACTTTATTTGTTATCTCTTTCGCAACTGGTGTTTTCCCTGAGTCATATTGATCTTTATAACAGATAAAATCACTCGTTAATGGTGAAAAATATTTCCTTGTAAATACGTTATACGACATTAAACGTTCATATAATTGATTACGATCTAATCCATAGCTCGCTTCATCAACCTCTATGGAAAAATACGAATAATTATATTGGACATTCTCCATTTCTTCTATAAAGCGAATACCAGGAATACTTTTTAATTGATTACGATACATACTTGTTATTTTTTTTCTTCTATTCATTTCTTCGCTTATATGTCGGAGATTCAAAATACCCATCGCCGCTTGAAATTCGTTCATTTTAGCATTTAAACCGACTAAGCTAACCTCTCCCGAACTTTTATACCCAAAATTTTTATGCTGATTTAATGCTTCTGATAATATTTCATCATGATAAGTAAGTATTCCACCTTCAATAGAATGAAAAACCTTTGTTGCATGCATACTAAACATAGATATATCGCCAAATACGCCAATTCCTTTTCCGTCTACTTTTACACCAAAAGCATGGGCTGCATCATATATAATCTTTAAATTATATTTTTTTGCTATTCTTTCAATTTCATAAACATCGCAAGGAGTGCCAAAAACATGTACGGGTATAATTGCCGAAGTATGTTCAGTAATTAACGATTCAACTTTTGAAACATCTAAATTATAATCATGTTTATTTACATCACAAAATACTGGAGTTAATCCATTCATGGAAATGGCGTGGGTTGTTGAGGCAAATGTAAAAGGTGTTGTAATCACCTCTCCTGTTAACCGCAAAGATTTAATTGCAATATCAAGTGCCATATGCCCATTTACAAATAGTGTATTCTTTTCAACACCCAAATATTTCCCTGCTTCCATTTCAAATTGTTGATGCAGCAGTCCATTGTTTGTTAAATATCGATTTTCCCAAATTTGTTCTATTAAACGAGAAAACTCTTGAAATGGAGGAAGAAAAGGGGAAGTAACATAAATTGGTTTAGAGAACTTTTTAATTTCGATAATATTCAGCCTCCTTTCATAATTTGAACGTTCATTCATAATAGCTCTATACTACCACTATTATCAATTCTCCCTTTTATACATATGTAATTTCGCTCTAATTCTACTTTAAGTAAAATATTTAGGTTTTTGGAATCATTTCATGTACGATCATAAATCATATTGTAATTATGACACCCTCTTATCACACAACCACTACCTCCTAAATACAGTTTTCACTAAAAATAATGTTGTTACAATTTATTTGCACTATACATGTTTTGCCACAACAAAGTCATAATTCATATATAGTCACTTACCATGTCCCTTAACAATTATGTTTCCATTTAATTAAAAATACTTTCTCACAGTGCGAACAAACAATTATGACGGAAGCTTTAAAAAGTGAAAACTAGAAAACAACCTGACTTCTCTATGAATTTATAGATACTTATCTCCCTTTTCTCTAGATTTTATTTTTGTTGCTGGTACGCCAACCGCAAGTACATAAGAGCCGATATCTTTTACAACCGTAGCGCCGGCACCAATTACAGTATGCTCTCCTATTGTAATGGAATGAATTACATTTGCTCCTAAAGAAACAACAGAATAATCCCCAATCTTAACGTTCCCTCCCAAAGTAGCACCTGGTGCGATAGTCGCATAATTATCAATTACACAGTCATGATCTATACTAGAGTTTGTATTAACAATGCAGTGTTCTCCTATACGCACGTTACTATTAATTACAGATCCGCCTGCTACTACCGTTCCTTCACTAATAATTACATCTTCACTAATAATAGCGGATGGATGAATAGCACAAATAAACAAAAAATCTGGAATAATAGCCTTTACTTGCTCCACTATCTTTCTTCTTATCCAATTATCTCCTACAGCTACAATTCCCCCATGGATATGATCTTTAATAGGGAATAGACTGGATTCATCACCTATTACTTCACAACCGTAAATCATTTCATTTTGTGAACGAAAACCGTCAACTATTCCATAAATCTCATAATCTCCAGCTCGTCGAATAACATCAATAACAACCTTAGCATGACCTCCTGAACCAAAAACAACAATTTTCTTCACGTTCTTCACTTCCTCATATGTCACTAAAGATAATTAACATATTTCACAATTTAATTTATATATATAAATTGACTTTCCAACACACCAGTTGCCGCCATGCTGAACAAAAAATAACTGGCTACTTTCTTTGTTTGAACTTCGCACGTGGAAGAAAAAGGCCCTGACCGCTTCTATGCATGGCCAGACGCTCTCGACCATCTAAAAAGAAAAAGAGTTTATGTCAGGTTTTTAATTTGGGTTTATATACATACTTATAATAATTATTTATGCTTTTCGTTTCTTTATTATGAATACTTAACAATGGAAATGAACTGCCCCCTCCCTTCACATAGATTATGTTTACAGCATATGATAAATCTAACGTACCTCTATTATTCGCTCGAATAATCTACACTCATATCTACATGTGCTAATACAATCTTTATCAGCACGATAGAGAGGAGAAAAGATAATGGTAAAAGACATATCAAAAACACTTCAACATAAAAAATCAGAAAAGAAATTATGCCTTTGTATGATTGTAAAAAATGAATCAAAAATTATAGAAAGATGTTTAGATTCTGCGAAATCAATTATTGATTTTGTTTCGATTTGTGATACAGGTTCGACTGATAACACACCAGAAATCATTAAAAATTGGTGCAACAAAAATAAAATACTTGGTACTGTGCATCATGAACCTTTTAAAAACTTTGGATATAATCGAACTTTAGCTGTACAGTTAGCTCAAGCAACGTATCCAGAGGCTGATTATTTATTGCTGCTTGATGCTGATATGATCTTAGAGGTTCAGTCTCACTTTGATAAGTGTACCTTAAATAAGGATCATTACCTTACTATGCAATATGATAGCAACATTAAATATTGGCTGAGTCGCCTACTCAAGACATCTTTACCTTGGACATCTGTTGGGGTTACACATGAATATTGGGATATAGATTATTCTAAATTAGGGGCTAATCGAGGGGCTTCCTCTTATACAACCGGAAAGCTTGATAGCTTAATTATCTATGATCAAGCAGACGGCGGCAGTAGAAGTGATAAATTTGAACGGGATAAACGTTTACTTTTAGAAGGGATTAATAATCAAACAACACCAATCCATTTAAAAATTAGATACATGTTCTACTTAGCACAAACATTATCTATTCTCAATGAATTAGAGGAAGCTATCATATGGTATAAAAAAAGAGTGGATGCCGGTGGTTGGGGAGAAGAAGTATTTTACTCCTTATTTAAAATAGGTCTCTGTTACGAACGCTTAGCTGATCAATGTTCTTTTAAACGCGAACAATTAATCCAAGAATCCATAAAAGAGAATTCAGTTCTTAATCAATCCATAATAACTAACCTCGTTGACCAGGAAGAACAGTTTTTTGCCCTTGCGACTATTTATCTTCAAGATTCCTGGGAATACAGACCTAGCAGGGCTGAGCCTTTATACCATCTTGCAAAACTATATCGATATAAATCTAAAAATAACGTCAGTTTGATGTATTCATTACAAGGGAAAGAAATCCCTTTTCCGAAAGACGATATTCTATTTGTAGATTATCACGTCTATGATTATCTTTTTGATTATGAAATTTCTATATGTGCCTATTATAACGAAAGTAAACGCAAATTAGGCCGCACTGCTCAGAAATGTCTTGAAGCCAAAATAAAACAATTACCTCCGAATATAGCTTCATATGTAGAACAAAATGCAAAGTTTTATGAATAATATATGAAAAATTAGGCAATTAAGCGCTTCTTAAAATTGATCGTACATTAGTGCAACATGGATATTTTTATAAATTCTCCAGCACCCTTATACTATTCCCCTCTAAATTCATACAATCCTTGCTACGTCTACAGCAACAAATAAGTCTCTATTTTCAAAAAAATAGGGACTTATCCATAACAATTTAGCTTGTTATTTCATTAAATGTATTAAGAAACTTAAAAGAGGTGAAAAAATGAGTAACCATTTCAATTGCCCTCCGGCATTTCCCGTTGACTTCCCCACACCGCCTCCCCCAGCATATGGATTTATATTTACTGAAGCAGCACAAACATTGGCTAATGGCACAAATACTATAACTTTTCCTTCAAGCGGTCCACTTAATAATACAGTAAATACAACGAATGGATTATTGATTAACGTACCTGGTGTATATCAAATTGACTATACTGTAACTTTCAATATTCCTTTTTCAATTATTCCCCCTGACTTAGTCGACTTCACTGGTGTATTAACCTCTACTACCGATTCTGCTCAAATTCCTGGTTCATTCTCTAGGGTGGCAGATTCAACTGTTGAAGCGATTCCAGGTACCGGCGGCAGTGGATTTACAGGTCGATTTGCTGATATATTAACTGGCTCCGTTCTTTTCCAAGCAACTACTGGTACTATCATTGGCGTTGATGTTATCTGGGACAAACTAGATTTAGATTCTGCACAGGTTCAATTCGCTTCTCTACGAGCAATACAAGTTGTTTAACTACTTATACAGAGAAAATACTAACTTCCCATTTCTCATTATTTCACTACATTTATTATTCTGAATATAGTGGGTTCAGCTATGTCTGTTACAATTCAATATATCATCGGTCTAGGCTTCTGAAGCCTAGATTTCTCTATCAATCGTTTCAAAGGGTTTATAGAAAATATCCTCTTTCCACGAGTTTTCTTATTTGGAGAGACAATTGTTCTATCAGCTAATAAAATTGTACAACTTTCATCATGGACCCTAAAACATTATATGAATTAAAAGGAGGAAATATTTATCTATGGCACAAAAATGTGATGGAAGCGCATGCTTTATATTGTCTACATTACTCCCAGGAACTGTTGTAACCATTGTAGGTAAATCAGGTCATATGTATGGACCTGCTACTTTTGCATTCTTTGACCCACAAAGTTGTGTAGTTACATTACTAGAGGAAGACATGACGACTCCTATTTCTACTATTATTCTGCAACTCGGATGCAACGATATTGAAAGTGTCTCGTACAGTCCAGAAATTCCAGGAGGCGGTGGAGATCGTCCAACAGCCTCAACATTAGTTTTTGGAGAACAAGAAGATCGCTTTTAATCTAATTTTTCAGTAACAACTGCTCAAGAGATTTTTATGCAATAAAACTCTAATTGGTGGTGCATGGTGAAATTATTATATATCTCTTCCGGCTACCCAAGAATTTACGAATATTTTGATCAAAGTATAAAAGCTGGGCTAAGTAATAGTGATTATGAATGGCTTCACTTTCATCCATTAGAGAGTATAGAGAAGTTAAAGATGATTGTTGCTAATTTTCAGCCACAGCTGGTTTTAACAATATTAGGAGATCATCTCTCCTTATCAGCTATTCAATATTTAAAAGAAAATGATATCAAACTGGCATGCTGGCTGACCGAGGATCCTTTTTATATTGATAAAACTATTCAAATGATTCATAGGTTTGATTATATTTTTACCATTGATAATGGTGCTCTCAAGCACTATCAATCTATTCATCCAAATGTCTTCCATTTGCCATTAGGAACAAATGCAACAATCTTTAAGCCTCTTCCTGTTGAAAATATATACAAAAGTGATTTACTTCTTGTAGGATATCCATATCCTACAAGGGTAAATTTTATTCATTTTCTTTTAGAAAATACTAAATATCAAATTACACTCGTTGGAAAAGGTTGGTATAACAGACTACAAAAAAAATGGAGAGACAACCCGAGAGTTATCATTAAAGATACATGGATTGAACCACAAAAGATCTCTTACTATTATAATGGAGCTAAAATTGTGTTAAATCCTCATCGAACTCATAATTTTTGGCTTAACCAAAATACGCATGGAGTTATTAGCGAAAGTATAAATAACCGAACATTTGATATTGCATCCTGTGAGGCTTTTCAACTAATAGAAGAAAAGTCCGATCTCCGTTTCTTCTTTACCGAAGAAGAAATGATATCTTATCTAGATTACGAGGATTGCTTACACAAATTAGGTATCTATATGGATGACGAAGAGCAAAGGAAGACTATCGCCCAAAAAGGTCGAAAAATAGTGATAGAACAACATACATTTGGTCATCGAGTTAGGAACATGATTAAGATTGCTTCAAAAACGGTTTGATAACTTTCCTTCCTTCTATGTGCATATAGTTATTCATGCCCATAGCATAACTAATTTATTTAGCTTCAAATCATCGGTTGTATTACCGATGATTTTTCATTTTCTATAAAGTGAAACTTCTATCAGTGGGGGTTTCTTCATCCCCCACTGATAGAAGTTTCACCAATCGGGCACATGCCAGCATTTAGCCCCCACCTATCTTCTTCGCTTTTCTCCGAATCTTGAGGTGGTGGTCTTACTGCCCACGAATAGCGGGATAAAAATCCGGTGTTTGTAAGAAGCTAAAGATATTGTACAACTGCGAAATCAAAATTGAGAGTAAGAGAAGGAATTAACAATTTTATAAAAAGAAAAACTGCTGGTGCTATTTAAGAAATCTTTTAAAATACAAACTAATGGATTCGCCCTTTTCAAACCCCTCCATCTCAGTTCTTGAAACATATATGCAATCATTTAAAAGATTAAGCTTTTTCAATATTTTTTTATCGATAAGATGAAGCTTACAATTCATTGTAATGGAACATTGATTATTATATATAAATACCTTATTTTCCGGCAAGCAAGTATTCTGCGATAAAATAGGATAGATTGGTAATCCTTGAGGTATATGGTCTAGTAAAGTTGAGTTTATTTTAATAACTTCATAGAAAGAAAATTTAAATTTACGAAAAGCAAAAGTATTAACTATTGGTCTTTTTTTATTATTTTCGAGATAAAAAAATTTATTTTGTTCATTTTGAACGATACGCAAATTGGGAATAATAGTTGGATCATCAATAGGAGTCCCTTCTACATAGCTATATAAAAAAGGATCAGGTATCATAACAACCTTCTTTAATTTGTACTTAAAATACGTAAACATCTCATTTGTAATGACCCTTCTTTGCTGCTGATCAATCAAAAAAATCTCTTCTTTCCCTCCCATTATTAAAGTCCCATTCGGAATTTTTATAGGTAAATTACTATATAGATTTTGAAAAGAGTAAGGCGTTTTATATGTTATATCAAGTACTTTATCGACAGGGTGAAATGGCTGAAAGGTGTTTAATCTCTCCCAAAAAGCCGCATCTCCATTATACCAATGAACAGGGCTTTCATCCCAATACTCCCCATACTTCTCCTGAACTTTTTCTAAAATTGCACGCGTATGCATAACAGAACAGTGATCAACAACGTTGGCTGCTTGATATAATATACGTTCAGCTCTTCTTACTCTTTCAGAAAGCAGCTTCACTTGGTTGTTTACAACTTTCACTTGTTGAGATGAATAAATAATATCTACCTTAGAGTGCATGTTGAAAAAAGATACCATTTCTTCTAACCTCGTCGGAACATAGACCGTATCGTCTGTTAAATAAGAAATATACATTCCTTTTGTTAACGGAATAGCTTTATTGATAAGTACAGCATACCTCGTCTTTTTATAGCGTTCCTCGTCCTCTATGCAGCTATTTATATAAGTGATTCTTGGGTCATTTAAATATTGTTTAATAACATTTACTGTTTCTTCATTCGAATGATCATCCATTATAAAAAGTTCCCATTCATCTAAAGTTTGTCTTAACACGCTTTCAATCGCTTTTCCTACTAATGCAGGTTTATTATAACTAGTAAGAATGATTGACACTTTTGGATTCAAAAATTATCCCTCCTCTACAGTCAATCGTTTTACTCATAATTTATTCATGTGTTCACTCAATCAAAAATATTCTTAATTAAATAGAACTAGCAGATACTTTATACACTTGTCACCTTTTAATCACCATACTATTTGTTACTTTCCAGTAGACTACATACTTATATAAATTCCACAGCTTTTCTAATGTTTCGACGTAAGAATAAAACCTTTTCAGCAATAGCTATGTGGAATTTCAAGAAAGAAGAACTAAAAAATAAAGTTTAAGGATGCATACTCACCATTTTCAAGTATTGATATAATTTATACAAAATTATCATTGAAATAAGTTTTCAAAAATTCCTCAATTAAATTCAACTCCTTCATACTTAATAAGAAATACTAACTTCTTTTCTACAAATCTAGCTTGCAAATGTATAAGTTCACAAAAACAGTGTCAATTCACTAAAAATAACATATAAAGATAATGACTGTTTTATATAATGGAATTGATAAAACATTGGGATATAGTTACGTTTTTTTCATCTACGTATTCTATAACGAAAGTAAAGGTACGATAAAGTATTAAGGCACTACTCTAAGCTACTCTCCTTTAAGTGATTTAACCAAGATGTCATTGTTATATCTTTTACATGTTCAATATTCCTCAGTTAAAACAACTTATGAATAGGTGAATCATATGACCATTCACGGTATAATTACACTCCTCATTATTTTTATTACATTTATAGTTTTGATGTGCGAGAAGTTTCCAGCTGATATCGTTATGTTCAGCGGACTAGTTTCTTTAATGATGTTTGGAGTTCTAGCTCCCTCTGAGGCTTTAGATGGGTTCTCAAATGAAGGAACATTAACAATTGGAGCCTTATTAATTATAGCTTCTTCCGTTAATAAGAACGAGTTTATCAAACAAATTCCACGGTTAATAATCGGTCATGAGAGAAGTCATAAAAAAGCAATTCTTAAGTTGATGATACCTGTAGCTAGTCTCTCCGCATTTATTAACAATACACCGATTATAGTAATTCTTACACCAATAATAAAAAATTGGGCGCAAAAAATCGGCCTAGCTCCTTCTAAACTGTTAATTCCCTTAGCATATGCAGCTAGTATGGGCGGGATGTGTACATTGCTCGGTACATCTACAAATATTGTTGTAAACTCATTACTAAAAAAACAAGGTAATCATGGACTTTCTATGTTCGAATTAGGAATCATCGGTATCCCATGTACTGTGATCGGAATTCTATTCATGGTATTTATAGGAAGCAAACTCCTTCCGGAGTACAAAAAAGGCGGCAAAATAGATGAAGAGAATAAAAGTGCATTTTTAGCAGAAGTTCAAGTTGAATTAGGTTGCCCACTTATAGGAAAAACAATAAAGCAAGCGAACTTACGTAACCTTGCAAGCTTATATTTAATTGGAGTTATGAGAGGCGACGACATAATACTCCCAATTTCTAGCGATTATATACTAAATAAAAATGACTACTTGTTATTTACAGGAGACATTTCTACTATTTCCGACTTAGAAAAAGTTGAGGGTTTTACATTACACCTCAGTTCTAGAATAAGTCTCGAAAACTCCTCCAATAATGTCATCACTCTTTCAGAAATAGTAATATCCAAACAATCTTATTTATCCAATCGAACCGTTAAAGAAATTCAGTTTCGCTCAAAATACAACGCTGTTGTAATTGCTGTTTTTCGGAACGGTAAAAGAATCCTCTCTAAAATAGGATCTATTCGGTTAAAAACAGGAGATATTTTATATGTTTTATCAGAAAACAAATTTTTCATAGAGAACCAATACTCTAATGATTTTTACTTTCTTTCCCACGAAACTGGTTCCCCTAAAAATCCTTCTAGAAAACAAAAGATGATCTCCTTTATGCCGCTTCTTATCTTCCTTCTTATGATACTATGTGCAGGAATAGGAGTTCTACCGATTTTAACTGCTTCTTTTTTAAGTGTTATCTTATTATTCATTACAAAGTCCATTTCAGTACAAGAAGCAAGAAAATATGTAGATTTACGCTTACTTATCATGATTGGATCATCTCTTGGAATGGCAAGCGCTTTGGAGAAAACAGGAATCGCTAATTACCTCGCTAACATACTCGTAGGCGAAACCACAACATTTAGTCCAACAGCAATACTTGCTATCATTTATTTACTTACATGGATTAGTACCGAATTTTTATCAAACACGGCGGCGGCTGCCTTCATTTTCCCTATTGCTTATTCCGTTGCTACACAACTGTCTTTAAGTCCCGAACCTTTTATTATAGCTATTACAATCGCTGCCTCTGCTAGTTTCGCTACACCTACAGGATATCAAGCAAATTTAATCGTTTATCAAGCAGGTGGCTATAAATTCGTAGATTTTCTTAAAATAGGTCTCCCACTGGGTTTCCTTTTCATGATTATTTCTGTCCTACTCATCCCATACTTTTGGCCGTTTTATATGTAAATAAAACAAACACAAACTAACTTTGTATTGATAAAAACGTTCTTGATTACTAAGTCATTTTTTACTTTATATGAAAGGAGAAATTTTTTTGGAAAAACAAACAAATTTATATTATCATCACTTTTCAATTACAAAAAAGGATCGACAAAATTTGCATAAACATAAAAGCTGCATTGTTTGGTTTACAGGTTTATCAGGATCTGGAAAATCCACAATTGCCAATATTGTTGAAAGCAAGCTACATCAATTAGGAATTTCCACTTATATTCTTGATGGAGATAATCTCCGAAAAGGATTAAACCAAGATCTTAGTTTTTCAGTAACAGATCGTAAAGAAAATATCCGCCGCGTAGGTGAGGTATCAAAATTGTTTGTAGACTGTGGCATTATCGTGTTGGCAACATTCATTTCACCGTACCGCAACGAGCGTGAAGCGGTTAGAAATAATGTACATCCTGACGAGTTTATTGAAGTTTATATCGACTGCTCTCTAGAAAATTGCGAAAACAGAGATCCAAAAGGATTATATAAAAAAGCTAGAAATGGAGAGATTATCGAATTTACCGGAATTTCCTCCCCTTATGAAAAACCACTTAATCCAGAAATTACTCTTGATTCTAATCATTGCTCAGCTGAAGCATGCGCCATACAAGTCGTAGATTTTCTCAAAAAACATCACTACTTATCAATTTAAGGAGGATTATGATGGACTGTCCAACAGATACAATTTTGCCTCATGGGGGTATACTAATTAACCGTGAGTTACAAGGAGCGGAGCGTGAAGAATATTTAAATAAAGTAAACGAACTTCCCTCTTTAACTATCTCTGCTTGGAGTATTTCTGACATTGAACTAATCGCAAACGGCGGCTTTAGTCCGCTCATCGGTTTTATGGATAGAAATGATTATGAAAGCGTCTTAATGACTATGCATTTAAAAAATGGACCACCATGGACAATTCCTATCACTTTACCTATCACACAAGATGAAGCAAAAGATTTACGTATTGGAACCGAAGTGATTCTTTACGGAGAAGATAAGATTCCTTATGCATTTATACAAATAACAGATATGTTTCATTATGATAAACAAAAAGAAGCACAACTCGTATTTGGTACAACAGAAGTTGCTCATCCAGGTGTAAAAAAATTATATGAACAAGGTGATATATATATAGCCGGACCTATTTCTTTGTTAAATAAACCTTCACACAAAAATTTTCAAGATTTTTATATGGATCCAAAAGAAACAAGAAATATGTTTTACGATTTAGGTTGGAAAACTATCGTAGGGTTTCAAACACGAAATCCTGTGCATCGTGCACATGAATACCTACAAAAAACAGCACTTGAAATCGTTGACGGGTTATTATTGAATCCACTTGTCGGAGAAACAAAAAAAGATGACATCCCTGCAGATATTCGAATGGAAAGCTATAAAGTATTACTGAAGAACTATTATCCAGCTAATCGCACCCGCCTCGTTATCTATCCTGCCGCTATGCGTTACGCAGGTCCTCGTGAAGCTATTATGCATGCGCTTGTAAGAAAAAATTACGGTTGTACACACTTCATTGTCGGCCGTGATCATGCAGGAGTAGGAAATTATTACGGAACATACGATGCCCAAAAAATCTTTCGTAATTTTGATCCCATTGCAATTGGAATTCAACCACTATTTTTCGAACATAGTTTTTATTGCAAAAAGTGTATGAACATGGCTTCTGTCAAAACATGTCCACACTCTAATACTGATCGTGTTATTTTAAGTGGTACCCAAGTTAGAGAAATACTTCGTAGCGGACAAATTTTGCCATCTGAGTTTACTCGTCCTGAAGTGGCGGAGGTGTTGATGAAAGGAATGAAGCGAAGCAATGCAAAAAACTGAAGCAACGCCATTAAAAAAAGGCATTAATTTAGTAGGATATGCACGTGCCGAATTTGGACTAGGAGAATCTTGTCGCCTAGCAGCAAAGTCCATTCAAAGTACAAATATTCCATTTGGCATTATTAATTATTCGCTTCCACATGTAAAATCATTAGATTTCTCTTGGAAACATAAAGAAATAACCGCTCCTATCCACGATGTGAATATCTTTCATATAAATCCAGATGTATTTCCAACCGCTCATAAGCAGCTCGGACATCAATTTTTTAACGGTCGCTACAATATTGGTTATTGGCATTGGGAGCTTCCGGAGCTTCCTAGGGAATGGTATACTAGCTTCAAACTTGTCGATGAAGTATGGGTTCCCTCATCTTTTGTACTAGAATCTGTATCCAAAAAAACAAATCTTCCTGTAACTCGTATCCCGCATTGCATCCAAGTAGAATGCCCTGAAGGTATAAGTCGTGAATACTTTAATTTACCGACAGATCGCTTTTTATTTCTTTCCATGTATGATCCTAGAAGTATACAACAACGTAAAAATCCAGTTGCGTCTATTCAAGCATTTCAAAAAGCGTTTTCTAAGGATGATTCTTCCGTTGGGCTTGTTTTAAAAATCAATAATTCAAATTATAATCTTGCAGAAGTGAATCAGATTCAGCATCTAATTCGAGATAATCGTAATATTTATCTCATTAATCAATCATTAAATCGCGGAGAAGTAAATGCCTTAATTCAATCGGTTGACTGTGTTGTCTCTTTACACCGTTCTGAAGGATTTGGACTTGTACTAGCAGAAGCAATGTATTTAGGAAAACCAGTCATTGGTACAAATTGGTCTGGTAATACTGATTTTATGAACGCAGATAATTCTTATCCTGTCAATTATACCCTCGTTCCAATAAAACGAAATTACGGTCCTTACAAACATTATCAAATATGGGCTGAGCCAGATATTGAGCATGCTGTTTATTTGATGCGTCAACTTATCTTCAATCAAACACAATGTAATCTTATCGCAAGGAAAGGACAAGAGACCATAATGACCTATTTTTCACCAAATCTGATTGGAAACATGATTGAAAAACGATTGACAGAATTAAAATTTATTTAATGTATAAATCATCTATTCATTATTCTAGAGAGACGAAACAATAATTGTAAAATTGTTTCGCCTCTCTATTTTACTGAGTTCTTCCGTACTCCCTATCCTATTCATGTAATGATGAAAATAAACGGTGTTTCAGTAGCAGTCAAGGTATATGAAACATATGATTAAAGGAGATAAAAGTTTTGATTATATACAGCATGGGGTGAAAATATGAAACAAGCATTCATTACTGGAATTACAGGCCAGGACGGTTCTTATTTAGCAGAATTATTGTTAAATAAAGGCTATAAAGTTTATGGATTAAAAAGACGAACTGCAACAGAAAACGATGAAAACATTAAGCACCTAAAAGACGAGATTGAATTTCTTTCAGGAGATTTACGTGATTTAGCTTCCTTAATTCAAGCTATTAAAGTTTCCAATCCAGATGAAGTATATAATTTGGCCGCCCAATCTTTTGTCGCAACCTCTTGGCTTCAACCTATTTATACAGGGGAAATAACTGCCCTTGGAGTTACAAATATGCTTGAAGCAATTCGGCTTACCAAACCAGATGCTAAATTTTATCAAGCATCTAGTAGTGAAATGTTCGGAAAAGTAGTGGAAACTCCCCAGAAAGAAACAACTCCATTTTATCCAAGAAGCCCTTATGGAGTGGCTAAAGTATACGGACATTGGATTACTGTGAACTATCGAGAAAGCTATGATATTTTCGCATGTTCAGGAATTTTATTTAATCATGAATCTCCTCGCCGCGGTTTAGAGTTCGTTACAAGAAAAGTAACAGATGGAGTTGCTAAAATTCAATTGGGACTGCAAGATAAACTCCATTTAGGCAACTTAGATGCGAAGCGGGATTGGGGCTATGCAGGAGATTACGTTAAGGCGATGTGGCTCATGCTTCAACAAGATAATGCAGATGACTATGTTATCGCTACTGGAGAAACTCATACTGTCCAAGAATTAGTTGAGACTGCCTTTAATTACGTCGGATTAAACTGGGAAGATCATGTCATTCAAGATTCAAAGTTTATGAGACCCGCTGAAGTAGATCTTCTATTAGGAAATCCAGCAAAAGCGAAAAAAGCATTAGGCTGGAAACCAGAAGTGAATTTTAAAGAACTAATTACAATGATGGTCGATAGCGACTTAGAACGACAACAACAGCAAAGAAAAGGATTATGAGATTTGATTTTATAACCTTTTTATATTACCTATCCCTCTTGACTTGTACTTTAACTTTATTTTTATGTAAGGAGGACATTTTGATGACAAAATTTTATCCTATCGCTAGTCCTATATTAAATGGAAATGAAAAACAATATGTCATAGACTGCCTCGATTCTAATTGGATATCTTCAAACGGGTCATATATTCAAAAGTTTGAAGAACAATTTGCACAGTATTGCGGCGTGAAACATGCTATTTCTTGTAGTAACGGAACAACCGCTTTACATCTTGCTCTTTTAGCATATGGCATTAAAGAAGGTGATGAAGTGATTATTCCGACTTTTACATTCGTTGCAACAGCAAATGCAGTCGTCTATTGTGGAGGAACTCCTATATTTATTGATTCTGATTCAACAACATGGAATATTGATCCTGCGAAGATAGAAGAAAAAATCACACCGCATACAAAAGGAATTATTCCCGTTCACATCTATGGTCATCCAGCTGATATGGACCCTCTTAAAGAATTGGCAAGGAAATATAATTTATTTGTTATAGAAGATGCTGCTCAGGCTGTAGGAGCGCAATACAAAGGAAAAATGACAGGAGCAATTGGTAATTGCGCTACTTTTAGTTTGTTTGGCAATAAAATTATTACAACCGGTGAAGGTGGAATGATTACTACTAATGATGACCACATAGCTGAAAAGATTCGAATTTTAAAGTCACAAGGAATAGACTTAAAACGTAAATATTGGTTTCCAGTTATAGGATATAACTATCGTATGACCAACATTCAGGCAGCAATCGGCTGCGCACAACTCGAGAACATTGACTGGCATATTCAACAACGAATTAGAATCGCTAATCAATATATACAAAATCTAAAAGATGATCAACGTCTCATATTACCTATCGAAAAAGAATGGGCTAAAAATGTATACTGGATGTTCAGCATAATATGTAAAGATTTTACTGAAAACGAACGGAATTTGTTAATGGATCGCTTACAAGATAAAGGAATCGAAACTAGACCTTTTTTCTATCCTATGCATGCATTGCCTCCTTACCAAAATTTACAGGAAACATCAGAATTCCCTATAATAAATCGTATTTCTACTCAGGGTATTAATGTTCCAAGTTACGGAAGCCTAACAGATGATGACATTCGATATATTAGCTTAAAAATAAAAGAAGCATTAAGCGAGGTAAGCATGAAAAAATGATATATGCCCCTCTCTTAAACTTATAATGAGCCTTTGTTTAAAAACAACATATCCCATTAATAGCTATAGAAATACCTCCTTGCTACAGCTATCTTTCATATAAATACACCACGATGAAAAGAGATGGGAACGATGGACATAGTAAGATTAAGAAATAGAAACAATGATTTCAGCAACATACTTAATCAAACGAATAGTAAAAATATTATTGAATTATTGCATCAAATATGGACCCTTAATCATGAAGATTTTGTATGGGAATTATATAGACAAATACTGCATCGTGAACCAGACGAAAAAGGTTTCTTTCATTTTTTTACTACACTTGCGAAAGGTGTAGCCAAAAAACAAATTTTAATCGCAATCCTGACAAGCAGAGAGGCGATAGGTTTATACAGCCAAAAAACCCCTCCCTCTCCTCCTCCTAATGCTTCCAAAACGATAAGTAGCTTCATTCATTCATTCTTCCTATCAAATGCATTACACTTTATCCATGCTTTATACAATGAATTTTTAGCTCGTAACCCAATAAAAACAGAAGTCCAACAGTTATCAGTTTGCTTAAAAACAAAACAATCAAGAATAGAGATAATAAAGAAAATACTAACAACAAATGAATTTCAAAAAATACTAACCGACGCTAATTCTATCAATAACTTGCATATAAAAAGTAGAGAACGAGATCAAAACAAAAGTATAAAAAACATTGGAATTTTCCTAGGATTGGCTTATCCCGCCAATTTAGAAGGGGAAGGAATTGGTCGATTTAGTACAAGATTAGCAGAGGGACTATTTAAGTATGATCCAACCATAAAAATTTATGTTGTAACAAATAAAATAAATCTTCGTAATCTTCGTAATCTATTTTCACAACTCGTGCTTTTATACCCTGAGCGACTTATCTTTTATGCATCTGACAGTATGGAATTCATTAATACCGAATTACCTGTAGATGTATGGATTGTGCCATATGTCGGCTTAGAATTAGCTATGTATTTAGATAAACCTATTATTCTTTGTTTACACGACTTAGTCCACTTACACTTTCAAGAATTATATTATCAAGGAAATACGGATGAGTTTTGTTACCGTCTGGATCGTTTTATCCACAGATTAGTCGATAAAGCTTCTGCCATCGTATTCTCTTCTAACTTTACACGAAACCATGAAGGGTTACAATTTTTAAAGCTACCTATCGAAAAAACTCATGTTGTTAGATTGGCAGCTCCTGTAGAAGAATACACTGCGTATCATATATATGATGAAAGCTCATTTAGAAATAAATACAAATTATATGGCGATTACATTGTCTATCCATCGGTTATTCGTCCGCATAAAAATCATTCTCTTCTTATTGAGGCATTTATAAAATTCAAGCAATCCCTTGAGAAGCCACCTTCTAATTTAAAATTAGTGTTTACAGACCACTATCGTAATAGACCAATTCATCTTTCAGATGTTTATCTGCATTGTACTAATGAACAAATAAAAAACAGTATTGTCTTTCTTAATAGGGTTCCGTCAGACACCATGCCTTCCTTATACAAATATGCTTTAGGGACAATCGTTCCCACACTTTTTGAAGGAAGCTGCCCTTTCCCTATTCTCGAATCACTTATACTTGATACCCCGATTGCCGCTAGCCGAATAGAAGTTACAAGTGAAGTAGTTACAAACATGTCTGCTTTTTTCTCATTTAATCCGTACTCAGTTGAAGAAATATCAAAAGCAATATATGAGTTAAACAAAAACGGAAAACAAATGTTAATCCAGCAAAAGTCTGCTATCAGCACTGCTTTAAATCGAAGATGGGTCGATGTCGCAAAGGAATACTATGACATTCTTAATAAAACTATTTGTACGTAACCTTTTGTTTTTATATTTGAAATGTATGTAAGGATACTTTACTGAGTCAAGTATTCTTACATATCATCCTATGCTGCTTTAAACTCTCAAATAATATGACATACTCTTATCTTTTTATCCGAAATTAGCTTTTTTATAGGTATACCATTCATATTTTCACCACTGATTTTATAAACTTTTAGAGTAAATCTCCCACGAATTGAACTTTTACTTTATGTTCTTTTTTATTATAAAAAATGCCTCCTTCTGTGTATTAATAATCTAGTCTTTCACCAAGTTCTTATACAAAAAGAAGCATATCTATATAAATCCATTTTAATTTTCCAATACATAAATTGCGGCTATAGAAATAAAAGGCGGCTACGCTTGCTTTCTCTCTTTGTTTCATTTTGCATGTAGCAAAAAAGGGCCCTGACCGCTTCTATGCATGGCCAGATGCTCTCGCCCATCGAAAAAGAATGGTTTTATGTCGTTTTTCAACTTGAATTTCTATATTTTTATAGCCTAAAAAAAGGACAAGTTAATGTTCCCTTTTAAACAAACTTAATTCTCTAATTGAGTTTGTATCTAGGGAAGCAATCTTATTTTCTAATTTTTTTCTAGCATAATCATATAATTGCACATCTACCTCGTTTTTTTCCAGTATCTTATCAATCACTTTCTGCGGAATTTCTTCTCTTAAAGGTCTTTCTGTATTAACATTTAACTTTTTATAATTAATATTCCTCCATCCAAATTCCTTTTTCATAATATATAAAGATTCAGAAAATAACTCAGTAATCCCTACCACAGAAAAATATTTTTCAATATGCTCTTTCGCCACCTGCAAATCAGCAACATCATTACCTGTAACACAGCGAGTTTGAAGATTGACTGTAGAATAATTAAATTTTGGATTGCTTACATACTCATCAATCGTCTCTTCAAAAAACAATTCTTTATACTGGTTTGAATTCTTATGAGCAAAATAAAACCATGAGATTACTTGTTCAACCGGATGTCTCAACATTGTAATATAGGTAAAGGGCCTAGAAAGGTAACGATGAATGCCAAACAAAAAGTGGCCACATAAAGTGTCAGCAGTTGTTAATTGCTCTTTATAAGAAAGTACCCCTTGAGGAAGTATTCCGTGTATATTCACATCATAATGTATATTATTTGAATATTGTCTACAAATCAAATCTGTCAATGTAGTTCCCCCAGCTTTAGGGATATGAAGAAATAATAATAAAGGACTTCTTTTCTTGCTAGACTGTCCTTCATTCATCTAAAAATCATCTCCTTACGTTTAATTTTTTTTAGTATATGCCTCATAACTTTCTATAAGTACTATCTAAAAAGTGAAATTTGTACATTCAAAAAAAACGCATAATAATGCTGTAGAAGAATATAATAAAACGTCAAGTGTACTATCAAATAAAAAATCCCCCGATGCATTTTAGTAATTAAGTAAATGTTGATGGTAATAAAAAACATATAATTAGACAGTATGTCTTTTATGTTCCTTAGCTTAATTATTATAAACTGCTATATCTTACAAAGATCTTGATAATTCCAGTCACCAGATCTTCACAATTGCAAATACACTGTACCTACAAATCAAATAATTATTACCTAACTATTAGACTGTATTTATCCCGGTGATCAATACTGACTAAATACATTTAAAATAATACTTGTAGTTTACTAATATTCTATTCCTATTTATTGATAATATATATCCACTTTGATTTTTTAACATCTAAATTGCTGTTATGTAAAACAAAAAGTGATATGCTACTTGTTTGCTCCCTTTGTTTTCACATTACCTGTGGCAGAAAAGGGCCCTGACCGCTCCAAGCATGACCAGACACTCTCGCCCATCGAAAAAAAGTGGCTTTTATGTTGGTTTTTCAAGTTGTATTTATATATAATTCATATATCTTTTCTACCTACAAGAAATATGAATTATAGATTTCTACTAAAAATGATAACTCTTTTAAAGAATAAAAAATTATTCTTTATATATCACTCAATTTTCAAGTCATAAAGGAGTGACTACGATGAATAATCCTACTTCACCTTCAGATACACTCATTAATATTTTACGAAAAGCAGTTAGATTATCAGAAGAAGCTTTTATTCATGAACTTTTTAGGCAAATTTTATACAGGAAGCCCCAGCATGAGGAGCTAAATTACTATAGAAAAAAACTAACCCACACACAAAGAATAGAAATCATTAAAGAAATCATGCTAACAAAAGAAGCACTTAATCTGTATACACAACACACCCAATCAGAAAAAACAGAGACAACGAAACCAGGGTTAATTTCCGATTTAATTTATAGGTTTTACAATTTGGATGATATGGAATTTACCTATTCATTATACCAACAATTCCTAAATCGAACCCCAGATTTAAAGGAAATTCAAATTCATGTGAATAACTTAGTTTCTGGCGTTCAAAGAAAAAATTTAATGGTAAACTTTCTATTATCTAAAGAATGCCGTCTGCTTTTAGAATCTGATATTGTAACGTTCAACACTTTAATATCCCCAAACACTAAACAACCTTCCCAAGTCCCTTCTGTAAAAATTGGGTTTTTTCTTGGATATTCAGTGAAAGTAGGTAAACATTTTGATGGAGAAGGTATCGGACGATTTATTATCCGGTTAACAGAAGGTTTACTTTGTCATGACGAAAATGTAACTATAACTGTTGTAACTACTAAACAAAACTATATAGATATTAACAATGGGTTTAAAAAGACCTTTTTATCTTTTCCTAACAGATTATCTGTCCAAAAGTTCGAAACTGTAGACTGGGTAAATGAAAATATTGATGTGGATATTTGGATCGTTCCTTATATAGGTATGGATTTGGCGCTAAATTTAAACAAACCCTTTATCGCTTGTTTACATGATTTAGTTTATATGCATTTTAAAGATATATATACAAGGCAGCCAGACTTCTACGATAAATTTACAGATAACGCTAAAAAAGTGGCTAAAAAAGCTAAAAAAGTGGTTTTTAATTCTATCTTTACGAGAAATCATGAAGGATTGAAGTTCTTGAAATTACCCAAGGAAAAAACTCATGTCATTAGATTGGCACCTCCAGTTGAGGAATACAATGTCATAGATTCAGATAATGAAGTTTTATTTAGGGATAAATATAATTTATATAACAACTATATTGTTTACCCTTCCGTTATTCGTCTACATAAAAATCATGATCGACTTATTGAAGCCTTTTTGAACTTCCGACAAATCACTGAAGGTTCTTCATCCAACCTTAGTCTAGTTCTGACTGATCACTTCCGCTATGGTCCTAAAGAGAAAGAAATTATATCGCTACTTAACAATTGTAATAATGTAAATATACAAGATAGTGTCATTTTTTTAGGTAGGATTGAACCAAATGATATTCCACTTCTATATAAATATGCGATAGGAACCATTGTTCCAACACTTTTTGAAGGGAGTTGTCCTTTTCAGCTATTAGAGTCTTTAATTATGGATACTCCTGTAGCAGTGAGCAGGATTGAAGTTGTTGAAGAGGTTATAACAGATATCGAAAAATTTATAACATTTAACCCCTACTCTACAGATGAAATTATGCTCGCAATCCAAAAACTTTGGCGACACGATAACAATTTATTAGAACAACAAAAAAGTGCAATTCAACACATACTTAGGAGAAATTGGATCGATATTGCACAAGAATATTATACGCTAATGACCAAATTAATTATCAATTAAAAGCAAAAATAAGAAAACCAAAACATTTAATTTATATCGAAATATAAAAATATTCCTGTAAAATTAAATTTCCTTTTCAGCAGTAAATTAAGTTTTAAATGAAATAGTACAAAATATAAAAAATCTTATAATAAAAACATCTTTAAGGTGGTGCTTATTTATATGCTTTCCCCAAGAGTGTATTGGTTGTGTACTCATCAAACTTTGAGATACGAAGAAGTTCCATTGTTAATAGAAGCAGGAGCAGAGGTAATCCCATGCTTAGGAGACCCCTTTTGGTTGAAGTATGATAGTAATTATGACAATGAAAGTGACAGATTGTATCCTCATTGGCGAAAATCTTGTACCTTACCTACCAATATCGTTGAAAAAATTAGAAGAATTAACATACTTGAAAAAAAGGGGAAATTAAATCCAGATGAGGCTAAACTTATTAATCAATGGCTCGATATAATATTTATTTCCAACTACCCAGATATTTTAGAAAACATCACAAAATGGTATCAAGGATATATCATATTTAGAGTATTTGGTCACGGTGATTATACTACCTATACAAACGAAATGGCTAGATTAAACATTAATATAGATAAGATAGTAGAAACAGATAAATATGTATGGTGCCCAATACTAAAGAGCTTGGACGTTCCTGAAGATCCTAGAATTACTAAAAATAAGTTTTATCTAAATGCATTTGTTTCCAATGAAAGGTTAGGATTCAAATGGAAAGGAAGAAACTCTAAACACTTTATTAGTACTACAATCTCATATTTGGACGGTAATCCAGCAGCTAATAAGATATTCAAAGATTTTAACGAAAAATTTTCAGATATCCCTTTTATTGTGTTAGGAAAAAACTCAAGGAATATAGTCAAAGATATTTCGGAGAAAGTAGTCGGACATACAGAAGACAATCTTTTTTATTCAAAGATTGCTGAAAGTAGAATGTTTGTTTACTTTGGTCTCGGTTCTAACTATCATGTGCACTACACTCCTATCGAAGCTTTAAGTATGGGAGTTCCCACAGTATTTTTAGAAAAATCAGGTCTTGCTCAAGAAGCAAGGGACAATGGCGTAAGCAATTCCGCCCTTAAAACAATAGGTATGTGTTCTGACACAGAAGAGATGAAAGAATTTGTTCTTAAAACAATGAATAACTTTACCGAATTAGAAAAACTTGCTCATAATCAATCAAATATATTAGGAAATATATTCAAAAGAGAAGCAGCTTTAGTAAGAACCAAAAACTTCTTAAAAAACATTCAACCATACATTATAGCTCACAGAAAACAACAGTACAATCATGAAATCTCTTTAAACCTTACTCAGGAGGATTGTTTTCGCGACAACTCCATTCAAACAGACTTACCTATAGCTTCAGGACAGCGAATTATCTTCAGCACAGAAAAAATCAATTCGTTTACAGGAAAATTAGTATACGACCACACAAGACAATTTATAACTCGTAGAGTGGAACAAGGAATCGACTCTCCTGGAATGTTTATTGGGCAATATATTGGGAAAATGCATCCAGGTGAATATTTATTCTCTTTTGAACTAAATTCCTCTACAAATTACGATTCAGCCATTGGCACTTTTGCAATAGGAGTATGGAGTCCACAGTTTATTATATTAACTTCACAGGATATTTCTAAAGTAAAAGCCGGAAAAAATTTCATAAACTTAAGCTTACAAATATCTCCAGAAAATGCAGATCTCCTAAAAGAAATACGTTTATTATGGAATGGAACTCATACGTGTGAAATACCAAACCTTATTGTTGAAAAATTAACCTAATTTAACCACAACTTAAAATTTCAGCTTGAATAATTCAAATACATTCTCTGTAAGAATAAATAGCAATATAATGAAAGTTGAATAAAACTAACAATAGAACGAAAACGTTATACATGCACTTTGTCAAATAAACATAGATAAAGTACAACTTCCATCAATGGGGGGATCCCCCATTGATGATTAGTTAAACTAACCGTGCACATGCCAGCAGTTATTCCCATCCTATCTTTTTCCCTTCTTAAGATGGAGGACAATCGCTCAAAAGTACCGGGATAATATGACTATTTTATGGACAAATTATCACCTATTAACTACAAGCAACATATAATTTTATTAAGTTAAATTTTTATATTTTGTAAACTTAAATAGTAAGTACAGGGAATGTAAAGCTCAATTTTTTAAAACAACGTTTAATCCTTAAGTATGAAGAACTGCTTTGACCATGAATTAACACAGAAAAAGAAATATGAACAATACAAATTTTCGAAAATGAGTTTTATAAATAGAAAGATATGATTGGAAGTAAGATTATACTATTACAAAGAAAAATTCATCTTTTAAGATGAGCGAGTACTAAAAAAATCAGATAGGCATAAAAATCCCTACTTACTTTACTTGCTACACCCCATAACGTCGAGATTTAATATCACTAGAAAGTTGGGAGAATATGAAACTTATTTTACTATCTGGAGGATCAGGAAAACGTTTATGGCCACTATCAAATGACTCTAGATCCAAACAATTTTTAAAAATACTTCGTAACGAGCATGGTGTTCAGGAGTCCATGGTTCAAAGAATTGTAGGACAAGTTCAATCTATCGGTTTAACAAACTCTACTTATATCGCGACTTGCAAATCACAAACTGATATTATTCAAAATCAGATTGACAATCAACTTCCTCTTATCGTCGAACCAGATCGACGAGATACCTTCCCCGCTATTGCTCTAGCATCAGCCTATCTCCACTCTGTCCTAAATGTTGATGGTAATGAGACTATTTGTATCATGCCTGTTGATGCGTATGTAGAAAATTCTTTCTTTGAATCCTTACTGAAACTTGAGCAAATTTTGACAGACTCAAACGCATCACTTGCACTTATGGGCGTTCGACCTTCACATCCTTCTGAACAGTATGGTTATATTACGACTCCCCCTAGCCATTCTTCATCAGCACAAATACCTCCATATATGAAAGTTAACCAGTTTATTGAAAAACCACTACAAAGCAAGGCAAAGGAACTTATTCAACAAGAAGCTCTTTGGAATTGCGGCGTATTCGCCTTTAAATTAGGTTTTTTAATTCAATACCTAACTTCTATGAAAATACCCGTTCAGTATGAAGAACTTATGCAACAATATTCCGCCCTTCCCCAAAGAAGCTTTGACTATGAAGTTGTAGAAAAATGCGATGATATTGTGGTAATGCCCTATGAGGGAGCATGGCGTGACTTAGGAACTTGGAGTACTCTTACAGAGATTATGGATACACAAATTATTGGAAATGGGATTTTAAGTGAAAATACCCTTAATACTCATATCATCAATGAACTAAATCTTCCTCTTGTTGTAGCAAATATCTGCAATGGAATTATAATAGCAAGTCCTGAAGGTATTTTGATAGCTGATAAACAGGAAAGTGGAAAAATTAAAGAACTTATTAATCACGAGAATTCAAGACCTATGTATGAAGAAAAGCGTTGGGGAAATTACCGTGTTTTAGATTACGAGAAACTTAAAGATGGGAATGAAGTTTTAACCAAAAAGCTTAAAATTTTAGCTGGAAAAAATCTCAGTTATCAAATGCATTTTAAGCGCGAAGAAGTTTGGACAATTATTGCAGGAGAAGGCGAACTTATTATAGACGGAAAGTTCAAAATGATCAAACCTGGCGATGTTATTTACATTCCAGTTGGAACAATGCATGGAGCACGTGCTATTACTGACTTAGAATTCATTGAAGTCCAAATGGGAATTACGCTAATAGAAGATGATATTTTACGTACTCATATGACATGGGAAGAAATCGAACGCGATTTCAGATAAAGGTTCCATACACGCCTATTATTAGGTATATTCCTTAGTTAGTCTTGCTACTACTATCGCAGGGTTTGCAAGCGTAGGTATAACAATTAACTAACTCTAACATTGATAGGATTAGAAAGATTGTAAGCATTTAGATACTGCACAAACTCACACTAATCAGTTTCAATAAAAAAACGGTAAAAGTTCTAAGAATAGAACTCTTACCGTTTTTTACTTATGTCCTGTCTTCCGAAAAATCAATTCTATTTTCTTCTTACAGAAAAACATACACCTTATCCTAAAATATGATAGCCAGAATCCACATGAATATTCTCACCAGTCACACCGCTTGCTAGGTCACTAAATAAGAATAACGCTGTGTTTCCTACTTCTTCCTGTGTTACATTGCGACGCATTGGCGCACGTTCTTCAATTTGTTTTAAGATACTGTTGAAGTCGCCAACACCTTTTGCAGATAATGTGCGAATTGGTCCTGCAGATACTGCGTTTACGCGGATGTTATGCTTTCCTAAGTCATTTGCTAAATATTTTACGCTCGCTTCTAATGATGCTTTTGCAATACCCATTACGTTGTAGTTTGATACAACGCGTTCTCCGCCAAGGTATGTTAATGTAACAATGCTTCCGCCTTCTGTCATCACTTCTTTCGCTGCTCTTGACACAGCTGTTAAAGAGAATGAGCTAATATTTTGAGCTAATAAGAAGCCATTACGAGATGTATCAACGAACTCACCTTTTAAATCATCACGTTCTGCGAATGCAATACAATGAGCCAGTCCATGAATAACTCCAACCTCTTCCTTAATCGTTTGAAAGCAGCTTGCGATATCTTCATCATTTGTTACATCACATGGCAATACAAGTGATTTTTGTCCTTCTAATGATTCTGCTAAATCACGTACATTCTTTTCTAAGCGTTCACCAGCATATGTGAAAATTAAGTTTGCTCCAGCGTTATGTAATGAACGAGCAATACCCCAAGCGATGCTTCGTTGGTTCGCAACACCCATTACAACAATATTTTTTCCTTTTACATTGAGAAGATCCATATATTTATCCTCCTATATTTATACATTATAGTTGTTATTAGAACCTGGTACTATTTTTATATTAACATAAAATACTGTAAAGGCAAACAAAAATCACTAGCTTACCTTCACTAGTGATTCTTTGTTTCGCTAAAAAAGCCCTCTAATCCTTCTTCCCAAGTTGGCATTTGCGAAAAACCATTTAATTTTAACATTTTGTGCTGTAAAATTGAATATTTCGGCCTCGGTGCTTTTGCCCCAAACTCTTCGGTTGAAATAGGTACGACGTTTACTTTTTTATTTGCATAAGAAAAAATTTGCTTAGCAAATTCATACCAAGAACATGATCCGCTATTTGATACATGATATATTCCATATAATGATGTATTCATGAGTTTTTTTATCACGTGAACTAAGTCTTTTACATAGGTAGGAGATCCGATTTGATCAGAAACAATAGCTATATGCTCTTTTTCTTCACTAATCCGTAACATCGTTTTCACAAAGTTATTTCCGTTCTTTCCGTAAAGCCATGACGTACGTATAATAAAGTATTGATCATGAAAACTTTTTACAAATTCCTCTCCTGCATATTTAGAAAGACCGTATACATTTACTGGTTCTGGTATATGCAATTCATGATACCCTTCTATTCTACTACCGGAAAATACATAATCTGTACTAATATAAATAAGCTTTGCCCCTAAATTTTGCGCCATAACCGTGACATTTCTTGTTCCAATTGCGTTTGTTACATAAGCTAAATCTTGTTCCTCTTCTGCCTGATCTACTTTTGTATAAGCGGCACAATGTATAATGATATGAGGCTTTATCGTTTTCATCACATGCTCTACTTGTGACATGTCGGTAATATTTAACGATTTTTTGTCAAATGGATATATTTCATACAATTCTGAACAAAAATCCTCTACTATTTGTTTCCCTAATTGCCCATTTGCTCCCGTTATCATAATCCGTTCTTTCATCTACGAGTCCCTTACTTTTCTTTTAATGGTCGCCACCACTGCTCGTTTTGTTCATACCAATGGACTGTTTCTTCTATCCCTTTCTTAAACGTATACGTCGGTTGCCATCCTAATTCTTGTTTTATTTTTTTGGCATCAATTGCATAGCGGCGGTCGTGCCCTAAGCGATCCTTAACATGAAGAATATCATCTCTTCCTCTTTTTAGTATCGCCATAATCTGCTCCACAACTTCTATATTTGTTTTCTCATTATTTCCGCCAATATTATATACTTCTCCAAATTTCCCTTTATGCAGTACAACATCAATTGCACTACAATGGTCATTCACATGAAGCCAATCTCTTATATTCAATCCATCTCCATATAACGGCAATTTCTTCCCTTCTAGTGCATTTGTAATCATAAGTGGAATTAATTTCTCCGGATATTGATATGGTCCATAGTTATTAGAGCAACGCGTGACAATAATAGGTAATTGATACGTTTTATAGTATGATAAAGCAATCATATCTGCACTCGCCTTACTAGAAGAATATGGACTGCTCGGATCTAACGGTGTTTGTTCTGTAAATTTCCCTACTTCCCCTAATGAACCATACACCTCATCTGTCGAGACTTGCACTATTTTAATATAAGAATATTTTTTGACTAACTCTAATAGCGTTACCGTCCCAATTATATTTGTATCGTAGAAAGGCATAGGATTTTCAATACTGCGATCAACATGGGACTCTGCTGCAAAGTTAACAATGGCATCTACCTTGTACCTCTGAACAACATATTCTAAAAGCTCACGATTTTGAATGATTCCTTTTTGGAAAATATAGCGAGGATTTCGCTCAATAGAACGTAAATTTTCAAGATTACCACTATATGTTAATGCATCATAATTAATAACATGATAATTATCGTATTGTTTCAATATATAATGAACAAAATTACTACCAATAAATCCAGCCCCGCCTGTTACTAATATATTCATAGACAACTCTCCTATTTAAAAACAACCTTGGCACTCAATAAGCGGTGGTAGTAGTTGATCTTTCTTTGATAAGGTAGGTTCTTTGACCGGCCATGGAATGTTCAAATCTTTATCTTTCCAAAATACACCGCTATCGTGCAGAGCACTATAATACTCATCAACTTTGTACATAACAACTGTATGCGAAACAAGCGTACAAAATCCATGAGCAAAACCTTTTGGAACGAGCAATTGCCGGCGATTTGCTTTACTTAAAATATAACCTTCCCATCGTTTGTAAGTAGGGGATTCTTTACGTAAATCAACAATGACATCGTAAATAGCACCTTGTATAACTTGAACTAGTTTCGTTTGCGCTTTCGGTTCCTTTTGAAAATGCAACCCACGAATCGTACCTGCCTTCGCAGAAGAAGAGATATTATCTTGTACAAATGAATAGGTAATACCAATCTTCTCTAGCATTTTTTTGTTGTAACTTTCCATAAAAAAACCTCGGTCGTCTTTAATCAAATGTAGTTCTAACAATTTCACATCATGAAAAGACGTGTCAATTACTTTCATATATTCACCTATTCTCCATTGAACTGTTTTCCAAAGTCTATATTTCTTGCCAATGTATTCGCTCTTTGAAGAGAAGTGTGAGTTCCTGCATCAGTCCACCAGCCGCTTAACGTATTATAAGTAAGCAGCCCCTTTTGTAAATACCAATTGTTCAAATCTGTAACCTCAAGCTCACCTCTTGCTGATGGCTTGAGCTGCTTTACATATGAAAAGACTTGTGTATCATACATATAAATGCCTGTAACTGCATATGAACTTTTCGGTTCTTTCGGTTTTTCTTCAATTCTAATAATTTTTCCATTTTTAATAGACGGTACGCCAAATCTTGTAGGGTTTTCTACCTCTTTTAGTAATACTTTTGCCCCTTGTTCTTGTTTCATATATTCTTCTACATATGGACGAAGATCGTCTGAAAAAATATTATCTCCAAGTATAACTAGCATTCGATCCATATCAACGAAATGTTCGCATAATCCTAAAGCCTCTGCAATTCCTCCCGCACGGTCTTGCACGCGATAAGTAAACGATACACCAAATTCATCCCCGCTTCCTAAAAAATCGACAACAGCCCCCATATGCTCTCTTCCCGTAATGACCATAATATCTGTAATTTTACATTGTTTTAATTTGTAAACTGAATGATAAATCATCGGATATCGACCGACTGGAAGGAGATGTTTATTGGTTACTTTCGTAATCGGATATAGTCTTGATCCCGTTCCTCCTGCTAAAATAACCCCCTTCATCACAATCACTCCCTTATGCTGGAAATGAACTATTCATATAATTTTACAAAAAGATTTGCCGATATTTTTCATAGGCCAATGCATCAAAATCATCCCCATTATAATGAAGACACCACGGCTGCATTTGGTTAAAAACACCTACTAAGTAACCTGCTTTGCGAAATTCAAATGACTGTGAAACATCATAAAAATGAAATCCGTCAAATAAATCTACTCTCCATGACAAATCATATTGTGTCGCCATAAATAAGCCATCTATTGCTTGAACAGGAGTAAAAAGCTGCGGTTCATACAAACCTGTTTCAAAACTTAATAATTAATAATTCCATTTTCGATCCTCAATAACTTGCCCAGCTAACTTTTCCCCTTCCCACCATATACCATTTTCAGGCATACGTTGGCAGCCTGCTCCCCCAATTATCCCCAGTTTCTCATTTAATGCAAATACACCTTATACTTTGCTGGATATGAAGCTACTTGATTATATGCACTTGTCATACTTTTAGCATGATAGATTGGCAATATTTAAACTTGGTATTCAGGCGGGACAAACATATTTTAAATTTGCCTTTCACATTGTGTAAAGAGCTCTTCATTATTGACACAACCGGCTACCAAAATCGTTTTTTCTTTCATCATGGTAATCCTTTCTTTTCTGTGTGTGAATGCGGTTGTTTACACATGTAATAAATAACGTTTTCTCTGCTCATCTTTAATATGCTTTAATAAATAAGAATTTGCACCTTCATAATAATCATCATGCTTTTCTCGATATAAAGAGGAGTCTTCTGTTTCCACTTTATTCCCCTCCTATACATACGCTGTCGTTATGTTATACATGCGAAACGATTAAACTATACCCTGCTAAATGTGCATCTATTCTACCAATAAGTGAGTTGCAAGAGGAGGCATATTGCTCATGCCATCTTCCTAAATCGCCTCCCAATTCTTGAATTTTAATCACTTTTAATTGTTCTTTTTCTAATAAAATCATGATTTCTGCCAAATTATAACTCTGTTCACCTTCCTCATTCTCTCCTTGAAGTTGAAATCGTTGTTCAATTCGTGTGTAGTAATTTGAATTAGGAAACGACATAATAAGAACACCATCTCGATGTAATAAACGAGAAACACCTCTTATGACAGCTACCATATGTTCACGGTACACTGGGCATGAAAGAAGGATAATAGAAAAATTTCCATTTGGAAACTTCCCCTAATTATCTTCCAACTTCTAGTAGTGGAGATTCTTTTTTTTCCAAACCATGATTCACTAACAATGTATTAATAATTTATTTTGTCTATTTTTGATGTTCCTATAGAGTTCTACTACTTATGAAAGCGGCAGCAATAATACAATTTTTGCAAAAGAAACCCTAAAGAAAATTTATGTTTTTCATTTTTATTTTATGATTATGAATTAACGCATTATCTCTACTCATATATGCATCCCAATATAACAACACCAAATTAAACCTTCCCTCATCTGACATTCGCCTCCCTAAATCTAAACAACATATTTGCAAACAACAAAAAATCAGCTAAGATGGTAATAGTGTCTTTTTTAATAACAATGAGTAATAGAAAGGAATATAGTACGGTGAAAGATAAAAATTCTCGATATCAAATAGATTACGTTTTAATTCTAATTGTACTAGCAATCGCTACAGTAAGTTGTTTTGCTATTGCAAGTGCACAGCCGTCCTTACCGCCAAGTTTACAAAAGGTTAACTTCGTGGCTAAACAAATCCAATGGTATGTAATTGGCGCGATCGCAATTGCTGCTGTTATGGTCATCGACTTTGACCGTTACAAGCAAATTTGTTGGTATTTATACGGATTCGCAATGATTCTTCTTATTGGACTTGAGTTTCATATTCCTGGTTCTCAAACGATTAAAGGAGCAACTGCTTGGTATAAATTACCGGCAGGACTTGGTAATTTCCAACCTTCTGAAATCATGAAACTCTTTTTAATTCTTGTCGTTGGCCGTATTATTGTAGACCATAATGAAAAATATGTAATTCGAACACCACGAGAAGATTTACTCTTACTCGGAAAAATATTTGCCGCAAGTTTACCACCGCTATTATTAATTGCAAAAGAACCGGATTTAGGAAATACGATGGTAATTTCAGCAATGCTAGCTGCCATGATTTTAGTATCTGGGGTTCGCTGGCGCTTTATTTTCGGTTTAGCTGGTATTGTTGTTGGAGTTGGTGCGATACTTGTGTATATTTACTTTGCACACACCGCATTCTTTAAAGCACATATTTTAGAGGAATATCAATTAAATCGTTTCTATGGCTGGTTAGCACCTTATGAATACCCAACACAAGGTTATCAGTTAACCCAAGCTGTTTTAGCGACTGGATCAGGTGAATTGTACGGCAAAGGCTGGGAAAATGGACAAGTATATTTCCCTGAACCTCATACAGACTTTATCTTTACAAATATCGCTGAGAAGTTTGGATTTTTAGGAGGAAGCGTCGTTATTTCACTATTCTTCCTACTGATTTATCGTATGATTCACATTGCATTAGAAAGTAACGATCCATACGGCAGTTATATATGTGCCGGAACAATCGGGATGTTTACATTCCAAGTATTCCAAAATATCGGTATGACAATTGGACTACTTCCTATTACCGGTATTACATTACCGCTTTTAAGCTACGGTGGTAGTTCCTTAGTCACCTATCTAATTGCAATCGGCTTCATTCTAAACGTACAGTCACGAACGAAGAAATTTATGTTTGATTAAACCATATCCAAGTGATATGGTTTTTTTCTTACCCTCTTAGCGGTATACTAATCAAAAAAGAGGAGGTAATCTCATATGAAATATGATGTGATTGGCGATATTCACGGCTGTTTAGAGGAATTTACATCATTAACAAAACAGCTTGGTTATACATGGGATAGCGGGTTACCTGTTCATCCACAAAAACGGCAGCTTGCTTTCGTAGGCGATATTACAGATCGCGGTCCCCATTCTCTTCGAATGATTGAAATTGTGTGGGAACTTGTCATACATAAAAAAGAAGCATATTATGCCCCGGGGAATCATTGCAATAAATTATATCGTTACTTTCTTGGGCGCAAGGTACAAGTAACACACGGCTTAGAAACAACCGTTGCAGAATACGAAGCATTAAACACACGAGATCAAAAAATGATTCAGAAAAAGTTTATTGACCTGTACGAACAATCCCCGCTCTATCACGTACTAGATAACGGCAAACTCATTGTTTGTCACGCCGGTATTCGCCAAGACTATATCGGCAGAAGCGATAAAAAAGTACAAACTTTTGTTTTATACGGCGATATTACAGGCGAAAAGCACCCTGACGGTTCTCCTGTCCGCCGTGACTGGGCGAAGCATTATACTGGGGAGGCTTGGGTTGTATATGGGCATACACCTGTACAAGAACCCCGATTCGTCAATCATACGGTGAATATCGATACGGGATCTGTATTTGGCGGGAAATTAACCGGGCTTCGTTATCCAGAAATAGAGACTGTTTCAGTTCCTTCTTCCATGCCGTTTGTACCGGAGAAATTTCGCTCTATTGACTAAAAAAAGCTGATGGAACCCTTATTCCATCAGCTTTTTCATATCTTCAGGCAACTCCGCATGAAATGTCAGTTGCTTTTCTAATATTGGGTGATAAAATGTTAAATTTGTGCTATGCAGTGCTTGCCTGTTTATTTCATCTGTTTTCCCGCCGTACAAATCATCACCAAGTAACGCATGACCAAGATGCGCCATATGCACTCTAATTTGATGCGTACGCCCTGTTTCTAATTGAAGTGCTACATGCGTTTTATCTTTCCATCTTTTTTGCACATGAAAATGAGTCACGGCTCGCTGTCCATCCCCGCGCACGATGCGTTCAATAATACTATCATCTTTTCGGGCAATTGGGGCATCAATTGTTCCGCTATCCTCTGCGACGATTCCATGAACAATCGCTTCGTATGTTCTTTTCACTTGTTTTTGCTGATGTTGCTTCGATAACAAATGGTGAATAAAACGATTTTTGGCAATTAACATTAAACCAGATGTATCCCGGTCAAGCCTAGTAACGATATGTACTGTACTTGCAAGACTTTGCTGATCATAATAATGCAAAAGAGCGTTTGCTACACTCCCGCTCGGATGCTCTCTTGACGGAATTGTAGACATATAAGGCTCTTTATTAATAACAAGGACCGAATCATCTTCATACACAACAGAAAGAGGGATATTCTCACTTAACATCCCTTCACTTCTTTGCTCAGGTGGAAAACAAACTGCTAATTTTTCACCTTCTTGCAAAACATGACGCACATTTACATGATGTTCATTCACTTCAATCGCACCGCCACGAAACTTTATATCCGTTAACGCTGCCTTTGAAATACCTTTCGTTTTCAAAAACTCTCGAATAAGCATTCCTTCATCAGCCTTTGTTATACACCAAGTTAACGTAAACCTTTTCAATTGCATAACCCTCTCTAATGATGTGTTCACAATGGAAAATCGCCCGTATGAACATAATTAGCCATTTTGATTTTCCAACACCTAAGCCGCTGCCACGCAGAAACAAACGAACCTCTACTTCCTTTGTTTTAACCCTTACACGTGGCAGAAAAAGGCCCTGACCGTCACTATGCACGGCTAGACGCTCTCGCCCCCCTAAAAAGAAAGGGCTTGTTTCAAATCGTATTTATATAGCAGCGAGTGCTTTTCCCGCTGCTATAAGTTCCCTCTTACTGATCCGCGACAAATGAATCACGCACTCGCTTCCAAAATGGAAATGGGCGAAACCTAACAAACCGAACTCTTTGATCTGCCACTCGATATTGAATCGATTTGACATCTTGATGAACCATCGCTAAATGATCAATTGTAATTTGCAAGTTCATTCCAGTAACTGGTTTTAACACACATGTATGATGCTTCGGTAATACGAGCGGAGATCCAACCGTACGGAAAACGCGATTATTAATAGACGCCATTTCCGTAACTTGAATCGCTTCCAAAGACGGGTGAATAATTGCACCGCCCAGCGCTTTATTATACGCAGTACTACCAGAAGGTGTTGAAATACAGAGACCATCGCCGCGGAATGTTTCAAAATATTCACCGCGAATTTCTACATCCATAACAAGCGTTCCTTCACTACTTTTTACGGTTGCTTCATTTAGCGCTAAATATTGTGATTCTTTAGTCCCATTCATATAACGAATGATGACCTCTAATAATGGATATTCAACAACTTGAAAAGGCGTTTTCGCAATCGCAATGACAAGCTTCTCAACTTCTGTCGGTAACCAATCTGCATAAAATCCTAAATGCCCGGTATGCACCCCGACAAATGCTGTTTTATCTAACCGATCCTGGTAGCGATGAAACGCATGCAGCAGCGTTCCATCTCCCCCAACGGAAATTACAATATCCGGCTCATTTTCATCCATTGTAAGTTCAAAATCACGTAAGTACTCTGTCATCGTACTCGTAAGCGCATTTGATGATTGATCTCCCTTTGACATAATTGCAAACTTCATCGCTCAACACCCTTTAGTTTATTATTCTGTTTCCTTCGATTCTTTTTTGCGTGAAAAAATCTTTTGTGCCTCTTTAATTTCAAGACGAATCGAAGACATTTCTTCGTCTAATAAGTAAGCTGCTTCAGCTGCGCGCTGCAAACGCACTTTAATATCTTCTGGAAAGCGTCCACGATATTTATAATTTAAAGAATGCTCGATTGTTGCCCAAAAATTCATTGCTAACGTGCGGATTTGAATTTCAACTAACACTTTTTTCTCTCCGCGAATCGTTTGCACAGGGTAACTAATAACAACGTGATAGGAGCGATATCCACTTTCTTTCTTTTGCGTCACGTAATCGCGTTCTTCCACAATTTCAAAATCGTTACGTTGTCGTAAAAACTCTACAACCGGCTTAATATCATCAACAAATTGACACATCATCCGAAGCCCGGCAATGTCTTGCATCTCTTCTTGCAAACGACTGAGCGAAATGTCTCGTTTTTCTGCTTTATCTATAATACTTGCAACAGATTTGACTCTGCCTGTTACAAACTCAATCGGCGAATGTTCGGCCAACATTTCAAACTGAGAACGCATTCCTTTTAATTTTACTTTTAATTCTCCTACAGCTTGATGATAAGGAGCTAAAAATTCTTCCCAATTTCGATCCAATGTAACCACCACCAAAACAAATCAGTTTCTTTTATCTCACTGAAAGCTTTCTTTTATCCCGCATTAACGGGCAGTAATACTCCCGCCTCAAAATTCAGCAAAAGCAAAGAGGTTAGGCGGAGGTAAACTGCCCGTAAAAGCCCGATTAGTTCAACTAATAATCACTGGGGGATGACCCCCCCACTGATTAAAGTTTCACTTTATAGAAACACTTTTTCTACTTCATTTACGAGTTCCTCACCGTAATTTGCATTTCCTTCAATATTTCCAATTAAATACTCTAATTCTTCTTTCATTTGTTCTAACTCAATTTCAACGTCTTGAATACGAACAAACATCTTATCATCGTTCTTCATTGCGTCTTTTAATTCTTCCCAACACGTATGTGGGATGCTTATGTAAATAAAGGTTGTTTCATTCTCTAAAATATATAAAAATGATAAATTATCTGAATCCACAAGTACGTGGCTACGCGCCTTCAATTTTTCTACACATAACTCTGTATTTTCTGCACAAAAAATAAGAGCATTCTCTCTTTTTTCTACGCTCTTAACTTGAATTTTATTTTGCATACTTTAACTCCTCCATATTATACTTCCTGTCATTATCAACATTTTCATTGTAACATAACATACACTGAAACAAATAAAACATTGATTGAAATTTAGGAAAAAGCGATAATGATTAACAGATATTTCATAAAAGGAGCGTACATATGAAACAAGAAATTGAGATTGAATTTAAAAATATGGTTACAAAAGAGGAATTCCATTCTTTATGTCACACATTTTCCATTACAACATTTGCAAAACAAGTGAATCATTATTTCGAAACGCCAGCATTTTCATTAAAAAACGCAGGTGCTGCCCTTCGTATTCGCTATAAAAACAACACCTTTACGCTAACACTAAAACAGCCAGCAGAAATTGGCTTGTTAGAGACACATCAAACTTTAACAAAAGAAGAAGCAAACAATATGATTGAAACAAATACATTAATCAAGGGTGCCGTTTCTAAGCAATTAGAAAACCTCCAAATCCCTGTTTCTTCACTACAATATATGGGAAGCTTAACAACTGAACGAGCAGAAACAACATTCGAATGCGGTACACTCGTATTCGATCATAGTTTTTATTACGAGCATGATGATTACGAAATCGAATATGAAGTAAGCGATGAGCAGGCTGGACAAGCAGCATTTTCTTCTTTCTTAGAGAAGCATAATATTCCAGTTCGACATACAAAAAATAAAGTGCA
Source organism: Bacillus sp. 491mf (assembly GCF_900112415.1). Taxonomy (GTDB): domain Bacteria; phylum Bacillota; class Bacilli; order Bacillales; family Bacillaceae_G; genus Bacillus_A. The sequence goes on along the minus strand of NZ_FOLV01000003.1, from coordinate 190,702 downwards.
ACGCTTTTTTCTTGCCAAAGAACAAAAAGAGCAATAAACTAGCAAAGGATTGATTGAGAGCTATTTATTTGCCCTTCATAACAATCCGTTGCTACAATAAAGTGAAACTTCCTTTTGTGAGACGCTTTTCCTCACAAAAGGTTAGTTGAACCAATCGGGCTCTTACGGACAGTTTTCATCTTGAAACACTTGAAGATACTGTCCGTTTGAGCGGGGTAAAGTGAAACTTCCTTTTGTGAGGTGCTTTTCCTCACAAAAGGAAATCTCTCACCAATTAAACCTTACATTATCTCTTGCCTATCTCTTTGTCTTACTACAAATAATAGCGGAGATAGATATATATTTGATGGAAAAAGGAGTCACAAGGATGAACAAGCAACCAACGACACCATTTGAAGCAATTGGCGGTGAACAAGGCATTGCAAAATTAGTTGATACATTTTATTCCTATGTCAGTAAACACCCTGACTTATCTCCCATCTTCCCAGACGATTTAACGGAAACTGCTAGGAAGCAAAAACAATTTTTAACGCAATATTTAGGAGGACCAAGCCTCTATACAGAAGAGCATGGTCATCCAATGCTACGAGCTCGTCATTTGCCATTTGAAATTACCCCAAAGCGGGCAAAAGCCTGGCTCTCATGTATGGAGCAAGCGATGGATGATACTGATGTACATGGACCGATTCGTGAGTTTGTATTTGAGCGTTTGACATTAACTGCACAGCACATGGTTAATACTCCTGAAACAGGTGAAGCTTAATGGATAAACAGGAAACAAGACATACTGTACCAATCTCTCTTTCAAGATGTGAACCAAAGTCTGTAGAAGCATATTTATTTATTGATCCACTCTGTAAAGATTGTTGGGAAATTGAGCCAATCATAATTAAATTATGGCTCGAATATGGAAAATACTTTTCACTCCGTCACATCGTTACTGGTAAAGTAGAAGGGGCTATTTCCCCATCACACAAATGGAATAAACCTGCTAATATTCGATTTGTGTGGGAGAGAACAACAAGTTTACAAGGGTTTTCTTGCGATGGAAAAGTATATACACACGGCGGTGCATCAACTCCATATATCACTTCAATTGCAATTAAAGCAGCAGAACTACAAGGTCGAAAAGCAGGTTCGAAATTTTTACGAAAACTACAAGAGTCTATTTTACTTGAAAATATGGCGAAACCAACTATAGATACGCTGCTTACTTGTGCAAAGCAAAGTGGAATTGATGCGGAAGAATTTAAACAAGATTTACATTCTGTAAGTGCGACAAAAGCATTTCAATGTGATCTAAAATTTACGAATGAAATGCACATTACCGAAATTCCTTCTCTCGTGTTCTTTCATGCAAATTCAAACGAAGAAGGAATTAAAGTTGGCGGTATTTATCATTACGATGTATACGTACAAGTATTAAAAGAAATTGTAAAAGAAAACATCGAACCGCAACCTCTTCCTCCTCTAGAACTATTCCTAGAGCACGTTCAGTTTATGTCAACAAAAGAAATTGCCTTTATTTATAATTACTCTGAAAACGAAGCTGAACGAGAAATGAAAAAATTGTTATTGAAGAGGAAAGTGCGCATGATTGATAGAAAACGTGAACGGTATTGGAAATGGATTACAAAGGAAAACGACCTAGTGTAAAACACTAGGTCGTTTTCTTTACGGCTTATAAAAATATTAAAGGGGATGGGAGAAATTTCACGTTCAAACAAAGGGGTATATGTTTGTATGTGAATTCGTTCACGTTTATTATATTACAAGATTCGACGTTAATTGACAACCTCTTTTGTCTAATTTCACATTTCTGTCACATTCTAAACGTTTTCATTTTAGAATACAATATATAAAGAGTCTTTTTAGGAGGGTTTTCATTGAAAAAATCCTATCTTGTCTTACTCCTTTGTATTATTTTTTTGTTTTTTTGTTTATACGTTCTCTCATTATTACAAGTGTTTCCGCTTATTTTAGCAATTCCACTTTTATTTGGAGCAATTATATTCACTGTATCTTATTTTAATAACCACAAACGTTTTAAAGGATTCTAAATAAAGTGAAACTTTAATCAGTGGGGGGTTTTCTTCATCCCCCACTGATTATTAGTTGAACCAATCGGGCTTTTACGGGCAGTTTATCTCCCACCTAACTTCTTAAGAAAAGCGGAAGCGGCTCGCTCAGAATCGCAGGACGTTGGAGCCCCTGATAGAGAGGCGCTTTTTGCCTCGTCCGAGGGGGCGAAACGACCGGAGATTCTAGCCGCTGGAGCTGGACAATGCTTTCGCTGAATTTTGAGGTGGGAGTATTACTGCCCACGAATAGCGGGATAAAAAAACGAGAGTCATGCGACTCTCGTTTTCTGTCTACTTCTCTTCAAATAGAAGTGCTTCTAATTCATTTAATTTCTCTTCAAATACTTGCATTGCTTCCTTCACAGGCTCTGATGACGTCATATCAACACCAGCTTTTTTCAATACTTCAATTGGATAGTCAGAGCTTCCTGCTTTTAAGAACTCATTAATGTAACGTTCTACAGCCGGCTTACCTTCTTCTAAAATTTGTTTTGATAAAGCAGTTGCTGCACTGAAGCCCGTTGCATATTGATATACATAATAATTGTAATAGAAATGTGGAATACGGGACCACTCTAAACCAATTTCTTTATCGATCACTAAGCTATCGCCGAAATACTTTTTATTTAGCTCATAGTAAATATCCGTTAACATATCTGGCGTTACAGCATGACCTTCTTGCACTTTTTGATGAATCACATGTTCAAACTCAGCAAACATAGTTTGACGGAATACCGTACCACGGAAACCTTCTAAATAATGATTTAATAAATATAGACGTTTCTTCTTATCATCTGTCGTTTTTAATAAATAATCATTAAGAAGTGCTTCATTACATGTAGACGCTACCTCCGCGACGAAAATCGAATAATCGCCATACACGTAAGGCTGTGTTTTTCTTGTATAGTAACTATGCACAGAATGGCCAAACTCATGCGCCAGCGTAAATAAATTATTTACATTGTCATGCCAGTTCATTAACACATATGGATTTGTTCCATATGCACCAGATGAATAAGCACCGCTTCGCTTCCCTTTATTTTCATATACATCTACCCAGCGATTTTCATACGCTTCTTTTAAAATCTCTACATACTCTTCCCCAAGTACATGTAATGATTGTAAAAGAATATCTTGCGCTTCTTTATATGTGACGTTCATTTTCACTTCTGGTACAAGCGGTGTGTATAGATCATACATGTGCAATTCTTCTGATCCAAGTGCTCGTTTTCGAATATCAATGTAACGATGTAATAAATGTAAGTTTTCATTTACTGTTTCCACAAGCTGATCATACACAGACTCTGGAATATTATTATTGCTGAGCGCCGATTGGCGAGCAGAATCATATTTACGGACTTTAGAATAAAAATTATTTCGTTTAATTGCACCGTTTAATGTGCTCGCAAATGTATTCTTATATTTTCCATACGTTTCATATACTGCATGAAACGCATCATGACGAACACGCGGATCATCACTTTCTAAAAACTGAATATAACGTCCGTGCGTCACTTCTACATCTTCCCCATTTTCATCTTGAATAGATGGGAATTTCAAGTCTGCGTTATTAAGTATACCAAATGTCTTACTAGATGCACTCATCACCTCAGAAGCTTGAGCTAATAACGCTTCTTCCGCCTCTGATAATACGTGAGGACGTTGACGCGTAATTTCTTCTAATGCATGCTCGTATACCTTTAGTTCTTTATTTTCTTGTAAAAATGATTGCAGTGTCTCTTCTGCGATTGTTAAAATTTCTGGCAGAATGTACGCCATGCTACTTGATACTTGTGAATACAAACTTGTCGCGCGGTCATTCAACGCTTGATAAGCTGAATTTGTTGTATCTTGGTCATAGCGCATATGTGCGTATGTATACAGCTTACCAAGACGCATTGATATTTCATCTTCATACTGCAGCGTCTCTAACAATGCATCTGCTGATTCGCCAAGTTTTCCTTTAAATTCCGTCAGCTTTGGTAATAGCTCTTTCACCGCTTGAAATTCTGTTTCCCACTCTGCATCTGTTTGAAAAATATCTTCTAAGCGCCACGTATTTTCTACTTCAATTTCACTACGCGCCGGCAATGCCTTTGCTGTTTTTTGTTCATTCATTTATAAACCCTCCTTAATCAGATCCTACATAAATCCGTTTTGATTCTTCAACATATAAGTCGCTGCTATGCAGAAACAACATACCCGCTACTTGCATTCTCCTTTTGTTTACAATCACGCCTGTGGCAGAAAAAGGTCTTGACCGCTGCTATGCATGGCCAGAGGCTCCCGCCTACCTAAAAAAGGAAAGGGTTTTATGTTATTTTTTCAATTCGTATTTATATAGTACAATTCGATTCTTCTTATGTAATTCCTTCTGGGTACTTTTCTATTATATCCGTTTTCCCTTCACTCATGTTGTATTTTGCTTTCAGAAGCATAAGAGATTCTGTTAAAAATAAACGATCAAATCTCCTCACTTCCTCTTCTGTTTTAGGAACAATAAAACAACGCAGTTTTCGATATTTGTAAACATCTACTTGCTCAATTTCCCCAATTACACATAAAAATTGCATATACTCTCTCACTGCCTGCTGCCAAAATATTTGCGGGAAATATGGCAAAAAGCGCCTCCGAATCCCTATGTGCCGGTCAACATACTGAAAAACAGTATGCAACGAAAAATAGTCTCCTACCGCAAATTTTCCTAATAGCTCAATTAAAATATAAGCTTGCCATATGAAAGGATGGGTACGAAATGCCAAAAGCGACGGTACTGGAACACCGACCTCAGCAGGAAAACAAGAAAGGGATATGCGATGCTCATAAAGAAGCTCTAAAAAAGAACGCTCGCCCCGTTTCCACATATGAATGCTATTCGCCCTAAAGCGCTGTTTTTTATTCATCCACTCTTTTTCTAAACGTTCAATGGAAATAGGTGATGTTGTAAGAAGGTTTTTGAATGTAGTGATAGAAAGAGGAAAATAAATTGCATGTGAAAAAACGATAGACGAGGAAAAAGGTAAAAGAAGATTACATTTGAAAAAAGCTTTTGCATCGGGGCAAAAATAGAGGAGATATGGATTGGGATGATATTGCACACAGCAGGAATGAAAAGAGGAAAGTGACAGCCAATATGCTCCGTGACGTTTGAGTTGATTCCCTCCTAAAATCCATAATATTTGAATCCCTTCTTTCCAATACCCTTCTGTTCGTTTTAACAACTGCTGCTCTGATAAAGTAGCACATTGATATTCAATCGCAATTTGCCGATTATCAATTGTGACAAACAAATCAGGTCGTTGCTGAATTGCTGGTAAATAGTGCTCTAATTTTACCGAACAAACTTGTGACTGAAACCACCTATATAACTGCTCTTTCCCCCGCATATGATACGCCGATTCATTTTCAAACTCAATTTTACAGTTATGTGATTTCTTATGAGCAAAATGCCATTGTTTTTGTTTTCCTAATTTCAGCTGGACTTCGAAGTGACAAATGGGACAGAAAAAGCGCTCATTCTTCCGCAACATCATTAGTTGCTTTTCCTTCCAGCCATGAAGAAGATGAATTTCTTCTCCATTTTCTCTCTTTGCAACAAACATAACATCATTCCTTTCTTCCGCACTAGACTATTCGACACCAACGAAAAAGTTCCTGCTGAAATAAAGTGAAGCTTCCTTCAGTTAGGTTTTTTTCTGAAGGAAAGCTCCCACCAATCGGGCCGTGAAGTGCTTAAATATACTACCCTAAATTAGCGGGACAAAAAAAGACTCATTTTCATGAGCCTTTAAAGTAACGGAGATAATAAACGATATGTCGATTCCACAATTCGCATCACAAGGCGACGGTTATTAAAACGATCAACATGAATTTCATTCGACACCTGTAAGTCCTCTTCAAAATCGGTCACAAGTTTGCGAATACTGTTTGTATCATATAAAAAGGCATTCACTTCAAAATTCAAATGAAAACTTCTCATATCCATATTTGCCGTTCCAATTGATGCGATATCAGAATCAACAATTACAACTTTACTGTGTAAAAATCCTTTTTCATATTCATATACTTTAACGCCTGCCTCTAACAATTCGGGAAAATAGGAGCGAGACGCATAAAATACAGTCCTCTTATCTGGTTTACTCGGCATTAACAAGCGAACATCAATCCCTGCTAAAGCTGCTACTTTTAACGCTGACAAAATATCATCATCGGGAATAAAATATGGCGTTGCGATCCAAATCGATTTTCGCGCTGAAGCAATCATCGCAAAGTATAAATGTTTAATCGTTTCCCACTTATTATCAGGTCCGCCTGCAACGAGCTGCACGCCTCCCTGTCCTTCTCCTTTTACAACATCCACCTGTAAATAATCAGGAGTTAATACCGCTTCTCCCGTCATATAAAACCAGTCTTGTAAAAAGATAAGTTGTAAACTTCGCACTGCTTCGCCTCGTAAATATAAATGCGTGTCTCGCCAAAAACCAAAATATTTATTTTCTCCTAAATACTCGTCACCGATATTTAAACCACCAACAAATCCTTCATTTCCGTCAACAACAATAATTTTCCGGTGATTTCGATAGTTAATTTTGTCATTTAAAATCGGAAACCGTACTGGAAAAAACGGAACCATTTCCACGCCGGCATTGTTCAATTCCTCAATATATGTGTTTGAAAGTTTAAAACTTCCTACCGCATCATATAAAAATCGAACGACCACACCTTCTTTTGCTTTTTCGATAAGGATATCCTTAATTTTTGTGCCAATTTTATCATCACGCACAATATAATATTCCATATGAATATGATGCTTTGCCTTTTTCAATCCATCTAAAATTGCTTGAAATGTCTCTTTTCCATTTGTTAATACTTTCGTTTCCGTATGAAACGAAATATTTAATGCCCCTAGCCGATCAGCTAACCGAAATAACAATTCTTGATGTCCATGCTTTTTCAATATACGATTTTGATCGTACTCATGCCCTTTATATTGTAAAAATGCTTGTTCGTCTAGAAGTGCTTTCTTTTGAAACATTCGTTTCCTTCGAAAATTTTGTCCAAACAGAAGATATGCAAAAAATCCAATTACCGGAAAAATTCCAAGTACAATTAACCAAGTTAATGTTTTCGAGGGCTGGCGATTTTCTAAAAAAATGACAAAGCCAATTAAAAACCCTGATATTGTAAATAAAATACTTATAATTCCTAAAAACGAAATATCTTTAATGCCAATTACATCTGAATAAAATGTTACATCAATAAATAAACGCAACGAAATAAATACCATAAATAAACCAATTAAAAAGAACAATAGCTTCAACGTATTTTTCATATCCGCCCCCCTTACTTACAATCACTGTTCGTATATACGCATTTAAAAAGCCGATTTCATTATAAGGAAATCGGCCTACATTCCAAGAGAAAAATGCTGACGAATTGTTTCAAGTGCACGTTCAGCAACAATTTGCTTTCCATATTCACGAACACGATAAATTGTTAAAGCAGATTCCTCTCCATATTCTAAGATCACACTTAAGATACGGTCAATCTCCTCTTCATCGTGCACTACCTCATCAAACTCGACATATACATAATAGCGGTCTTCAAATGAATATAACTCATCTTTTACCTCTTCAAATATAAGTCGATGACTTAATGAAATAACGTGCTCAAAATCGTCAAATTTAATTAAAAAACCGAATGTGCCATCTTCATTAAAAATGGCTCCTACCTCTTCTAATTCCTGTTCAAATAACGATTCAATTTGCTCATCTAAAGGAATATCAATAATCTTATCAAGACCAATTGGTAACTCTAGTTTTTGCCCGTCTTTTGAAAGCTGCGCTTTCGTTACAAGTACTTCAATTCCCTTTTCAAGCGCCTGCACTTGAATCCAAAGTGGCCCATCTATAAAAAAGTCATCATGGTCACGCACTTCATCCATCATTTCCCAAAACAATTGTTCACTTTTATCGCGATTATACCAAATGTCTTCGCGGTCAAATCCGCGGTCTTCTATATCAATGTACGAGATATAAAATTTCATCGTATGATCATTAACTCTTTCAATATCCATAATGCACCTCTCCCTTCCTATTTGGAATGGTTATGAAGGGACTCCCCAATCATATTACAAAAAAAGTTAGAATCTTGTACTCTCATTTTATGATAAGATGCGCCAGAATGGAAATAAAATCACCTTATTTGCTAAAAAAACAGTTATTTACCTAATTTTTGAGTTAACATAGCAGCAAGTATGAATTGAAAACTGAATGAAAAGCCCACTTTTTTTAGGTGGGCCAGTACATCTGACCATGCATAGTAGCGGTCAGGACCTATTTCTGCCTGGGCGGGATTTTAAACATAAGGAGAATGCAAGTAGTGAGCTTGCTGTTTCTTCATAGCAACAACTATTAATATTGAAAAATTAAAATGGATTCCAATTATTACGCTCTCTTCTCCCTTCCAAAAACATTGGACATGCTTTCGCTGGAATTGATTGTCCTATATTCTTTTTTCCTGCATATGATGTAAACGAAACAAGCTTACGATGCTTAAATAAAATCCTTCTGTTACATATGACGTGAATGAAAACAAATCCGCTCCTAATAGACGATATTTCTTCCTATTAGGACTGAGTAAATGGAGGCAATTTGAATGGATTTAGACTTTCTCACATCCATCTTTATCATCGTTGGTATCGATGTTGTATTAGGCGGCGATAACGCCATTGTCATTGCACTCGCTAGCCGAAACTTGCCAGAAGCAGAACGGAATAAAGCAATTATTTTAGGAACTGGTTTAGCCATCGTATTACGGATCCTACTCACAATAATGGCCGTTTATTTACTTAATATTCCCTTTTTGCAATTAGCAGGTGGCATTTTACTTTCTTTCATTGCAATCAATCTTCTTACAGATAATAGCCATAATATGTCTAATATTAAGGCAAAGACAACATTATTCCAAGCTGTACGAACAATCGTTTTTGCAGATCTTGTTATGGGATTTGATAATGTACTAGCAATCGCAGGAGCTTCTCATGGAGATATTACATTAGTTATTATCGGATTACTCATTTCTATTCCTATTATTATTTGGGGAAGTAAACTTATTTTATTATGCATGGAAAGATTCCCTCTTCTCGTTTATATCGGCGCTTCAATCTTAGCTTACACAGCCGGTCGCATGGTAATGCATGAAGAGAATCTTAGAACATTTTTCGAGGCAAAACCACTTTTCACAGCAAGCATTCCTTTTCTTTTTATGATTACAGTGTTACTAGTTGGAGTTGTTGTAAACCAGGTAAAGCTGCGGAATACTTGAGCGATTTATCACTGAACAGGGTTAGTAAATATAAAGAAAAAACCTAAAAAACTCTTTTTTAAGGGGGGCGTGAGCTGCTGGCCTTGCGCAGTAACGGTCAGAGCTTTTTTCTGCCACGGGCTGGCTTTTAAACATAGGGAGAATGCAAGGGGTGGGTATGTTGTTTTTTCATAGCACCAACTTGTAGTGCTGAAAAAATCGGAATGGATTTACATACAATATCGGTCGTTTGACGAAATATACAGTATCTGCTTTGCACAAAATAAAAAAGAACTGATTCACACATTCTGCTCAATCAGGATTAGGAATCAGTTCTTTTGTCATATTATATTAATTTACAAGGCGCTGCGCTTCTCGTAATTGGAACGTTCTCACTGTTCGTGGTAAGAAACGACGAATTTCATCTTCGTTATAACCAACTTGTAGGCGTTTTTCATCAATGATAATAGGACGACGAAGAATGCCTGGGTAATCACGAATAAGATTATATAAATCTTGAAGAGGTAAAGACTCTAAATTAATATTTAATTCCTGAAAAACTTTAGAACGAGTCGAAATAATCTCATCTGTTCCACTTTCCGTCATACGTAAAATCTCTTTAATTTCCTCGATCGATAATGGATCTGAGAAAATATTACGTTCTGTATAAGGAATATGGTTTTCCTCTAACCATAATTTCGCTTTTCTACAAGACGTACAACTTGGAGAACTATATAGTGTTACCATACATTACTCACTCTCCTTAAAAAGTACAAATTCTGTACTATTTCACATTTTTATAATGATACTCAAACAAATTTTGTATTACTCATCTAAAAATAAAGAACTTCAAAACTTATAAACGAACTTCTCTAAAAAAATAATTATTTTAAATAAGTAACTTCTATAATCATTATACAATAGAACAGAACAGAAATATACAACAATTTTTATTCATAATATACATAAAAGTTATGCAAAAGATGTGCATTTTGTAAGAAAAATATGTACAAAACAAAAGAACACCTGTTCTCAATTTATTTTATCAAACTACTTTCCTGCTGTCTATACAAATTTTACAAACACATTCTTTTTGTTGAACAATTCTTTATTTTTCGTCTTTTTCGACATACAATAGAAATATACTTGTGCAAAGGGGGATTACATATGGGAGCTTTTTTTCTTGATTTTGTAATCGTTGCAGCATTAGTCATTGGGATCACCGCAACTATTGGAATTATTACAAATGGGATTGGCGAAAAATTGTTTGGTCGTAAAGACAAAATGAAATTCGTAAATAAATCTGCAGAAGTGCAAACGGGCTGGAATCAAGTTGGTGGTAAAGGGATTTATAAAAAACATACGTATTAAAAAAGAAGCAGGATTCGAATCCTGCTTCTTTTTCATACGTACTATTTTCCTACAGAAGTCCACTTAAAGCTTAACTCTGGGCCATATTTATTGACATAAAGATCTTTTATTGTTTCACGCTCTAAGAATGCTCTTCCACGTTGATAGATTGGTGCAATCGCCGCTTCATCGAATAGGATTTTTTCTGCTTTCGACAGGTCATTCCAACGTCCTTTTACATCAGATCCTTCTTTCTTAGCCTTTGTAATCAACTCATCATACTTAGCATTTGAATAACCCATTTTATTTTGTGCACCGTTTGTTACAAATAAATCAAGGAATGTCATTGCATCTGGGTAGTCTGGTCCCCAGCCGCTATATGAAATATCGTAATCACCGCTGCTCTCTAATTTTAATAATTGTGCAAAAGGTTGTACTTTCACATTTAGTTTTAAGCCTGGTAAATTCTTTTCTAATTCACCCTTTAAAAACTCACTAATTTTCTTCGCTAATTCTGTATCAGAGTTTAATAGCGTTAATTCAATTGTGTCTTTTCCAAGTTCTTTTTTACCAGCTTCCCAATACTTTTTCGCTTCTTTTAGATCCACTTTTGCAAGATTTCCATTTTCTTTACGGAAGTCCTTCCCGTCAGAACTCTTAACAAAGTCTTCCGGAACTAAGCCGCCAGCTGCTTTTGAACCGTTATTTAACAATGTATTGATCATACCTTTACGCTCAAACCCTAAAGAAATCGCTTTACGAATATTTTTATTTGCTAAAGCAGGATTCTTTTCATTTAAACGTAAGAAGAATACTGTTGGATCACTTGTCGTTTTAAAACCGCTATCTTTTCTATATTTATCTACAAATTCTGCCGATAAAAGAACACGGTCAACTGCTTTTGTTTCATATAAATTTATTGCTGTTCCTGTTTCTTTTACGATATTAAAGTTTACTTCTTCTAATTTAACTGCTTTATTATCCCAATAAGATGGATTTTTCTTTAATTGGTAGCTTTGCTCATGTTTCCATTCACTTAATACAAATGGACCATTATATAATGTTGTATTCGCTTCTAATCCATGTTTTTGCCCTTGTTCTTTTACGAATTTTTCATTAAGTGGGAAGAACAGTGGATATACTGTTAAATTCACAAAATACGGAACCGGATTATCTAGTTCTACTTCGAATGTATAATCATCAACTGCTTTTACACCTAATTGGTCTACTGGCAATTGTTTCATATTAATTTTTTCTGCATTCTTCACATCAAACATAATGTAAGCAGACTTTGCAGCTGTATCTGGATTTACTGCTCGTTGCCAAGCGTACACAAAATCTTTTGCTGTTACAGGGTCGCCATTTGACCATTTTGCATCTTTGCGTAATTTAAACGTATATTTCTTTCCATCTTCTGATTTTTGATACGACTCAGCTACACCTGGAACTACCTTTTGATCTTTTCCAAGACGATATAATCCTTCCATTGCATTGTTCATTACGCTTGAAGATGCTGAGTCTGTTGTTAATGTTGTATCCATCGTCGGAAGCTCAGCTGTTTCAATCATATTGATTACCTGCTTCGCATTACTTGTGTCCCCTTTTGCTTTCGCCTTCGAATCATCTTTTGAAGATCCGCATCCCCCTAAAATCATGCTGACTGTCAATGTTGATGCAAGTAGCATCGGCACCTTTTTCTTCATGTATTATACCCTCCTCCAAAATGTTAGCTCTTTCATTGAAAATAATAAAAAGTAATTAAGTTCTAATAATTCATATTATACATACAAATTGATTATTTGTATATTTATTTTTCTATTTTATAAAAATTTTCTGTTAACATCCCATTATTCTACTTTGCTTTAATATCAATATTTTCATCGATTTTTTGTTATTTTTAAATTAATTTAAATTATCTGAATATAATCTAAAGATTTTTATAATATATATTTTGTACAAAATACTTTCATTTTTTTAAACAACGAAAAACCGAGCACATTTTCCACGTGCTCGGTTTCTCTTATTGATAGATTTCTTTATACTTCTTATACTCAGCTTCTGAGCAAAGAACGAAATGTCCTGGACGAACTTCGCGCATTTGCGGTTCTTCATTTCCATATTGATGCTGAGATGGATCGTACACGATACGTTTACGATTGCGCTCATAATCTGGATCTGGAAGCGGAATTGCTGATAGTAGTGATTTTGTATACGGATGAATTGGATGCTCGTATAACTCTTCACTTGTTGCAAGTTCCACGATTTTCCCGTGATGCATAACACCGATGCGATCACTAATATATTTTACCATCGATAAATCATGGGCAATAAATAAGTATGTTAAGCCTTTTTCTTTTTGTAGATTTTTCAATAAGTTAACTACTTGCGCCTGAATTGACACGTCAAGTGCTGAAATCGGCTCATCGGCAATAATAAAGTCCGGTTCTACTGCTAACGCTCTTGCAATCCCAATACGCTGACGTTGTCCACCAGAGAATTCATGCGGGAAACGACTTGCATGCTCACGGTTCAAACCAACTGTTTCAAGTAATTCATACACACGCTTCATACGATCTTCTTTGTTTTTAGCAAGACCGTGAATATCAATTCCTTCTGCAATAATATCACCAACGCTCATACGCGGATTTAACGATGCGTATGGATCTTGGAAAATCATTTGCATTTTACGGTTAAATTTCTTTAATTCCGCACGTGATTTTTTACCGTGTACATTATTCCCATCAAACAACACTTCGCCCGCCGTTGCGTCATATAAACGAATGATTGTTCTTCCCGTTGTTGATTTACCAGAACCAGACTCACCTACAAGGCCGAATGTTTCTCCGCGGTAAATGTCGAATGTCACATCATCAATTGCTTTAACAACTCCGCCGTTCACGTTAAAATATTGCTTTACATTTTTCACTTCAATTAATTTTTCACGATTATTTGTCATGCTGTTCACCCGCTTTCATTTGTCGAATACGTCTTTGGACAATTTCAGGCGGCTCCACTTTCGGAGCTTGTTCATGAAGCAGCCACGTTGCTGCATAATGCGTATCACTTATTTTGAATAAAGGTGGTTCCATTTCAAAGTCAATCTTTAACGCTTGTGGATTACGCGCTGCAAATGCATCACCTTTTGGCGGCTTTAATAAGTCTGGCGGCGTTCCCGGAATTGCATATAATTCATCTTCCCCACCTTCTAGGCTTGGCATAGAAGCTAATAATCCCCATGTATACGGATGTTTCGGATTATAGAAAATTTCATCCACTGTTCCAATCTCTACAACTTTCCCTGCATACATAACAGCTACGCGGTCCGCTACATTGGCAACAACACCTAAATCATGCGTAATAAAAATGATAGCCGCTTCTGTTTTTTGCTGAATGTCTTTCATCAACTCTAAAATTTGTGCTTGAATTGTTACGTCAAGCGCAGTTGTTGGCTCATCGGCAATTAATAATTTCGGATTACAAGCAAGCGCCATCGCAATAACAACACGCTGTCTCATACCACCTGAAAATTGGTGCGGATATTGCTTAAGACGTGCTTCTGGATTCGGAATCCCTACAAGGTCGATCAGCTCTAACGCAACTTTACGAGCATCAGCTTTACTCATTCCTTGATGCTTAATAAGACCTTCCATAATTTGATTACCAATTGTCATCGTTGGATTTAAAGATGTCATTGGATCTTGGAAAATCATCGCAATCTCTTTTCCGCGAATTTGTTGCATTTCTTTTTCAGACAACTTCGTTAAATCACGGCCGTCAAAAATAATTTCCCCATTCTTAATGCGTCCTGGTGGCTTTGGAATTAAGTCCATTAGCGCTTTAGACGTAACGGACTTACCAGAACCAGATTCCCCCACAATTGCTAGCGTTTCTCCTTTTTTCAGATCAAAAGTAACTCCGCGCACTGCTTGTACTTCACCAGCATGTGTGTCGAACGAAACTTGTAAATCTTTTACTTCTAACAAAGTTTTCATCATTCCATCTCCTTCCCCGCTTTATTTACGCATTTTTGGATCTAATGCATCACGTAAACCATCTGCTAATAAGTTAAATGCTAAAATCAACATACTAATTACAAACGCTGGAATAAACATCATATGTGGATATGTTTGAATTGATTTATATCCATCACTTACTAAAGAACCTAATGATGCTAACGGTGGCTGAATTCCTAGACCGATGAAACTTAAGAAAGCTTCTCCAAACACTGCACTTGGAATTGTGAACATCGTCATAACAATGATAGAACCCATTAAGTTTGGTACTAAATGTCTTACAATTAATTGTGTATTTGTTGCTCCAAGTGTACGTGATGCCAATACATACTCATGATTTTTCATTTTCAATACTTGTCCACGCACAACACGTGACATTCCAATCCATCCTGTAAGAGCCATCGCAAATGTAATTGATAGAATACCAGGATCCATTACAATTACCATTAATATTACAATAATTAAGTACGGAATACCATTTAATACTTCAACGAAACGTTGCATGTAGTTATCAACACGGCCTCCGTAGAATGCTGAGATACCACCATATGCAACCCCAATAATTAAATCGATTGCTGCTGCTAATAATGCGATATATAAAGATACTCGTGTTCCATCCCACGTTCTTGTCCAAATGTCACGACCAAGATCATCTGTACCAAACCAGAAATAATCTTTAATATCACGTTTCTCATACTGGTCTACACCATATTGGTCTACACCATCAAAAGGCAACCAGTGAATGTTCTCTAAAACTGGTATTTTCGGTGGTATTTTCGCACGGTTTAAATCTTGATCTTTATAAGAATATTTACTCATCATTGGACCAAAAATCGCTAACAGTGTAATGAGAGCGAGTATAACCATCCCAAAAACTGCGCCTTTATGTTGAAACAAGCGTCTTCTTACATCTTCCCAAAACTTTACACTTGGGCGGGCAATAACTTCATTATCCGTATGGCTGCGATTTGCTGGTTGAAATAAATCTGGCGATATTTTTTGTACATCTTTCATCATTTTTTCCCTCCCGCTAAACGAATACGAGGATCAACTACACCGTATAGTACATCGACTATAAAGATAACAAGAATGAAAATTGCACTATAGAACATTGTTGTACCCATGATAATTGTATAGTCGTTTAATGGAATAGACTTAACGAACTGTTCCCCTAAACCTGGTACAGCAAATACTTGCTCAATAACAAGGGTTCCTGTCATTATACCAGCGACCATCGGACCTAAAACCGTAATGATTGGAATAAGAGCATTTCGCAATGCATGTTTTACAATAATTACACTTTGACTAATCCCTTTTGCTTTCGCTGTTAAAATGTAATCTGCTTGCATAACCTCAATTAATTCTGTACGTGCAAAACGAGCAATTGTTGCTGTTACACCTACTGATAATGCAATCGTTGGTAGGATTGTGTATTCAAATCCTTTCCAGAATGCTACTGGTAACCAACCTAATTTTACCGCTACATAATATTGTAGTAGTGCCGCAAAAACGAATCCCGGTACCGACATCCCGAGTACCGATATAAAGGTCGCCCCGTAATCGGCCCATGTATTCGTACGTAACGCTGCAACAATACCTAGTAATAATCCAATAAAAGTTCCTAAAACAATTGCTTGAAAGCCTAATTGTGCAGATGGACCAATGCGGTCAACAATCATCTCTGTTACCGGACGGTTATCATATTGGAATGATACCCCTAAGTCCCCTTTAGCTAAATTCCCCATGTAGCGTGCATATTGCACTGGTAGCGGATCATTTAATCCATATTTGTCTAAAATGATTTCTTTTTGTGCTGGTGATAACTTCTCCTGATTTTTAAGCGGAGAACCCGGCAACAACTTCATTAAAAAGAATGTTAAAGTTGTGATTAAAAATAATGTAATGACCATGTACACGAAACGTTGTAGTGTATAACGTCCCATAAATAGCACCTCCCCATTTTTTCAAAAGCAATAAGATAGTTTTAAATATTCTTACTATTATCTTTAAAAATAAGAGCATACGCCCATCATAGGCATATACCCTTGAAACCGATGGAATAAATCACATTATTACTAAAAACTATTTACTTATGAGATTAAATCTTGAAATTCTCCAATTGCGCATTATGTAGCTTCACCTGTAAAGATTTAGAATTAAAAGAATAATCTCCAAGTTTCTACAATTTTCATTATACATAGAATGAGACGATTGTGAATATAATTTTTTGTTTTTTTGTTAAAATTTTTAATTTACAGTGTATTTTATATATTTTTTGTAAAGACAAGACTTAACATTGAAGTTATCTAATTAAAGGAAAATGCGCAATCGTATTTTTTTTCTAAAAATTCTTTATAGTACATATTATAACTTTTATAGTATAATAATTCTAGTAATATTTTTGCGGAGGGGAAGCATTTGAATACATTTTTTTCACGTATTAGTATATTAACAGGAAGTACAATTGCGATTTCTGGCGCATATGCTGTTATATTTTCTAATTCTTTTTTATTAAATTTTGTCAATATGATGTTTTATATCGCTTTACTCTTCATTATTATCGGAGGATTTGTATTTCTATTTCAACGCGGCTTTTTCAATGTAACAATATATGCTTTTAAAAAATTAGGTCGGTCCAATAAAAAGTTTGAATCTTTAATTGAAGAAGAAGAAAAACGCGATCCGAAAGAACTATTATATCGAACTTATTCCTTTGTATGGACATACCCTATCGTGATTACTGGTATCATATTAGGAACATTATCAACAATTATTAGTTACACCGTTCTTAAGTAATTTGCAAACTATTTATTATGTGTTATAATAGTACAAAAATTTTATACGTATGCAATGAGAAAGAAGAGTACATATTGAAGCAATTTCAGAGAGCTTGTGTTTGGTGCGAACAAGTAATTGTCCAATATGGAATGGGCTTTTGAGCACCAAACCGAAACGTTTCAGGAGTAGGCTTTGGCGTCACATCCAACGTTACAATGGATAAAGAGATTTTGCGTTCGCAAAATAATTAGGGTGGTACCGCGGTCCATTCGTCCCTATTTTCAGGGATGAATGGGCTTTTTTGTATTCGAAAAGCGCAAGCGGCTTGCTCAGAATGGGAGGAGGATGGAGCTCCTGACGTAGAGGTGCTTTTTACCTCGCAGGAAGGCGCGAAGCCACCGACCATTCTAGCCGCTGGAGCTGGACATCTCGAAAAGCGGAGCCGACTGTCTAGCCCTGTTGGCTAAGGTTCTTTCGCACAGAAAGGGATTTTTACTTTCTCGTGCGGAAGGTTCTTAGACAGGAAGGGCTAGGAGACGGAGCTAGACAAAGAAAAGCGGAAGCGGCTCGTTCAAAACCACAAGACGTTCGGATTCTAGACGGAAATATAAAAAATTAAAAACAATACATCTTTTCAAGGAGGAAATGATATGTCAGTTATCTTTTCAGGCATTCAACCAAGCGGAACCATTACACTTGGGAACTATTTAGGAGCAATGAAGCAGTTTACAGAACTGCAAAATGAACACGATTGCTACTTCTGCATTGTAAACCAACATGCAATTACTGTACCGCAAGACCAAGTACAGCTTCGTAAAAATATTCGTAGTCTAGCTGCATTATACGTAGCATGCGGCATCGATCCTGAGAAAGCTACGTTGTTTGTACAATCAGAAGTTCCAGCACACGCTCAGCTTGGATGGATTATGCAGTGTACTGCGTATGTCGGTGAATTAGAGCGTATGACGCAATATAAAGATAAAGCAAAAGGAAGAGAGTCTGTTCCAGCCGCTTTATTAACATACCCGCCTTTAATGGCAGCTGACATTCTACTATATAATACAGAAATTGTTCCAGTTGGAGAGGACCAAAAACAACATATGGAGTTAACACGCGATTTAGCAGAACGTTTTAACAAGCGTTATCGCGAGGTGTTTACAATTCCAGAAGTTCGCATTCCAAAAGTAGGCGCACGCGTAATGTCATTAACAGAGCCGACGAAAAAAATGAGTAAATCTGATCCAAATCCAAAATCGATGATTAGTTTACTTGACGATCCAAAAACGATCGAAAAGAAAATTAAAAGTGCTGTAACCGATTCAGACGGCATCGTAAAATTCGATAAAGAAAATAAACCAGGTGTTTCAAACTTATTAACAATCTACTCTTCTTTCTCAGGAAAAACAGTAGAAGAATTAGAAGCTGCGTACGAGGGTAAAGGATACGGCGACTTCAAAGGCGACTTAGCACAAGTTGTTGTAGAAGCAATCCGTCCAATTCAAGAGAAATATAACGAACTGATCAACTCTCCTGAACTAGACGAAATCCTTGATCAAGGAGCTGAAAAAGCAAACCGCGTCGCAATGAAACAACTACGTAAAGTTGAAAACGCAATGGGATTAAGTAGAAAACGAAGATAAGAAGAATAGCGGAGCCGACTGTTTAGCCCTGTTGGCTAAGGTTCTTTCGCACAGAAAGTGATTTTTACTTTCTCGTGCGGAAGGTTCTTAGACAGGAAGGGCTAGGAGGCGGAGCTAGACATCATCAAAAAGCGGAAGCGGCTCGCTTAGAATGGGAGGGGGATGGAGCTCCTGACGTAGAGGTGTTCTTTACCTCGCAGGAAGGCGCGAAGCCACCGACCATTCTAGCCGCTGGAGCTGGACATCTCGAAAAGCGGAGGCAGCTCGTTCAGAATCGCAGGGCGTTGGAGCTCCCGAACGAGAGGTGTTCTTTACCTCGACCGAGGGAGCGAAACGACCGGAGATTCTAGCCGCCGGAGCTAGATCGTTCATTCTCATGCCGAAATTTGTCGAGGTGTCTTTATATCGTGTCGAAGCGCCGATAAATGTATCATTTCCGCCGATATATCTGTGGTCACCAAAAAAAGAATGATCCGAAAAGGCACATCCGTGCCTTTTGGATCATTCCTTTTAATTTACCTTTTGTTCATTTTCCATTTCCCACAACTTTTCGAAGAATGGTTGTCCTCTTACTAGTCGTTCACAGAGCTGTTCATGTTTATCTGACCATCCGTGCTTTGCTTCTTCATATAAGCGGTTCCATACTTCTTCGAATGGCAGATGTTGCACAGCTGGATATGCTGCTGGATCCCATTCTGTAAACCAATAGCGAATCTCCGCTGGATTTTTCGTTGTATGTAGTTGATCTAGCGCCATAAAGAGCAGTTGTTTTAATTGTCGTTCTTTCCGTGTTAACCCATTCATCATATGTGGGGAAGGTGATAAAATATGATGTTCCTTTTGTGGTGATTCCATTTCAAAATCATATGTTTCTGCTTGTACGTTTTCTACCATTTCATACACCATTTGCTCTTGTCTTGGAATCAACCTACTTTTTCGGATTGGAATGTTGTATCCAATTGTATCAATTGCAATTATTCCTTTGCCATCTGATACAACAAAACAATACTCCTGCTGCAGCCGTTCATGATTTTTTCGAATATACGCCTTATGATGTACGTCTTCCATTAGTCTTTGCGGAAGCTCTAGTAATTCGTTCTCGATGTAATGATATAATGTGGAATCTACCTTTACTAATGGTACTTGATCTAACAATTCGATCGTATCATCCTTGCGCCATTCATAAAAATGACAGACGTTATACCCATTTTCTTCACCTTCAAACCAATTTACCCATACATCATGTAGATATAACATTGCTTACCCCTCACTTCACAACTGTTTGTAAATCTCATTATGGTCATATTTCGTAAAATTTATTCCAAGAGAGGAAATATATTCTCCTTAATTAATTTCTTCATTATCCTCTATCTTTCATGCTTATTTAGTGGATTTTTTCTTCATCCTCTACTGATTGTTCTCTTGGAATTTTGAAGTGCTGGGTCATGCATTATAAAAAGACAACGCCTCTTCTAAAATAGCTTTCGCATCCATTCCTAATAAAGAAGTTGTATCCCATTTCTTACGCCACGCACAATCTTTTACAATATAAAACCCTATAGCATACCCAAGCATTTTCGGATAGAATAACCCTCGTCCATTTAGCAATATATCATGCTCACTCGATCCTCGTTGTATGTCCCACCTGTCTTGTATATATCGGCGCCAAAACATAATCGCGTCTTCTTTGTTGTAATAAGACACCCACGGCGCATAGTAACTTTCTCCGTGCCGTTCATACACCGCATGTTCCGCTAATCCTTCCATTACCATTGTATCTAAAATGGTATACGCTTCTTCTTTCTTCTCACTTGCATGAATGCGGCATATATGGTGATATTCATGAGTAAGCAATGCCTTAAGCTCAGCAATTGAATTTTGTGAACTTACAAATAAAAACAAAGCATTTCGCATCGCTAATCCCGTTTTACCGTTATACTCTTGTTGAATCGTTCGATTATACGGATTTGATAACAGCGTAAATACCGGTATATTAGGCCCGTTTAACCATTCCTGTAGTTTTTTATATTCTACTGCCAATCGCTCCCATACTCGTTCTTTTTGCAATATGTCTATTTCTTTCTCACCACCTGCTACCGGGCGAAACATTCCTTTTGACACAAGAAATCTATACACCTCTTCTTTTTGGAGCGGAATATACTTTGTAAACTTCTCACAAATTTTTTCCGGCTCTTGATAATGCGTACGCATCCACTCTGCCGTTTGGACCACTCCCATCTCTCCCACTCTCCTTTTGTTCCATACATATGCAAAAAAACGAAAGAAAGCATAAAAAAATGCAGATTTTCATCAAAGTCATTGAAAAAGCCCATAAAAAAAGAAGATAACCATCTACTATATGGACGGTTATCTTCCTTTCAAATTCTATATATTTAATGGAATTTCTATTATATAAATCCATTTTGTTTTTCAACATACAAATCGCCGCCAGGCAAAACAAAAAGTGGTCTACACTCGTTTCCCTCTCTTTGTTTGAACTTCGCGGGTGGTAGAAAAAGGCCCTGACCGCTTCTACGAACGGCCAGGTGCTCTCAACCATCTAAAAAGAAGGTTTTTCAATTTGTATTTATTATTTATACTCTTTAAATACTAATGCTGCGTTATGGCCACCGAAACCTAATGAGTTACTTAATACAGCACGTACTTTTTGTTGTCTTGCTTGATTTGGTACACAATCTAAATCACACTCTGGATCTGGTGTTTCATAGTTAATTGTTGGTGGAACAATGCCATCTTCAATTGTTTTCACAGATATAATTGCTTCTACCGCACCAGCTGCACCTAATAAGTGTCCTGTCATTGATTTTGTTGAGCTTACCGCTACTTTATATGCTTGCTCGCCAAATACTTCTTTAATTGCCATCGTTTCATATCTTTCATTCAATTCTGTACTTGTACCGTGCGCATTAATATAATCAATATCTTCTGGCTGTAGACCCGCTTCTTCTAATGCTTGACGCATCGCACGGACGCCGCCTTCACCGCCAGGAGCTGGACTCGTAATATGGAATGCATCACCTGTCGCTCCGTATCCAACGATTTCAGCATAAATATGAGCACCGCGCGCTAACGCATGCTCTAATTCTTCTAATACAAGAATTCCTGCTCCTTCTCCCATTACGAAGCCGCTTCGATTTTTATCAAACGGACGACAAGCAGTTGCTGGATCTTCACTAAATGTTAATGCTTTCGCTGAACAAAATCCAGCAACCGCCATATTTGTTAACGGTGCTTCCGCTCCGCCTGTAATCATCGCATCTGCATCTCCGCGCTGAATCACTTTAAATGCATCACCAATAGAATGTGCACCAGATGCACAAGCTGTTACTGTACATGTATTAATCCCTTTTGCACCTAATGCGATGGACACTTGGCCTGCAGCCATGTCAGGAATCATCATTGGTACGAAAAATGGACTAACGCGGCGTGCGCCTTTTTCATTAAAGATTTTGAACTGCTCTTCATATGTTTCCATACCGCCGATTCCAGAACCAATCCACACACCAATACGCGGTCCGTTTTCTTCTGTAATTTCTAGCTTTGCATCTTCCACAGCCATTTTTGATGCTGCTAATGCATAATGTGTAAAACGGTCCATACGACGCGCTTCTTTTTTATCAATATATTTTTCAACATCAAAGTCATTAATTTCCGCTGCAACTTTCACAGGAAATTGATCTGCATCTAAGCGTGTAAGACGTCCGATTCCAGATACACCATTTTTAATATTTTCCCAAGCAGTTTTTACATCCGTTCCTACTGGAGTAACTGCTCCTACTCCTGTAACTACAACACGCTTTTTTTCCATACAAAATACACTCCTTTTCTCTCAGTCCTTATTTACCCCAACGAAGAGCAACTGCTCCCCATGTTAATCCGCCGCCAAAACCAACTAATATGATGAGATCACCATCTTGAATGCGTCCGTTTTGCAATTCTTCTACCATCGCAATCGGAATTGAAGAAGCTGACGTATTCCCAAACTTGGAAATTGTCATGCTCATTTTTTCTTGCGGTAAATTTAGCCGTTCTCTCGCTGATTCCATAATACGAATATTCGCTTGATGAGGCACTAAAAAGTCCACATCTTCTTTCGTAAGATTCACTTTTTCTAAAACGCGAAGACATGAATCACCAAGTTGACGAACAGCAAACTTAAAGACTTCTCTGCCATTCATCATAACATATTCATCTAGATAAAGGTGCTTGCCACCACTTCCATCCGCTCCTAATTCAAACGAAAGAATACCTTTTCCTTCTGAAACAGCCCCCATAACAACAGCGCCTGCTCCATCTCCAAATAGAACCGCTGTATTTCGGTCATTCCAATCTACAATTTTAGATAATTTATCGCTACCAACTACTAATATATTTTTATAAGTTCCAGTTTGAATAAATTGTTGTGCTGTAATCATTCCATACATAAAACCAGCACACGCTGCACCTAAATCCATCGCTGCTGCATGCTTTGCTCCGATTTCTTCTTGAACTACACAAGCAACCGCTGGAAACGAACGGTCTGGTGTTACTGTTGCAACTAAAATAAGATCAATTTCTTCTCCGCTCATTCCTGCATCTTCAAGTGCTTTTTTTGCAGCTTCCGCGGCCATATGTGAAGTATCTATTGTATCATCAGCAATTCGTCTTTCTTCAATTCCTGTTCTTGTTCGAATCCATTCATCAGATGTATCCATTATTTTCTCTAAGTCGTGGTTTGTGACAACTTTTTCTGGCACATATCTTCCGATCCCTAAAATGCCTACATTCACAGGGCAACCCTCCGATTTATATCAATTCTTATGACTTGGTACTAATTTTAAATGATAAATTCTCTTTTGTCTATATATTATTAATTTGTTATTCTATAGTACATCGCAAGTCTTTCCCGAAAATCACGCAAATCTGGATACAGTTTTAAATTAGACAACATCCCTTGAACAACCGGAACGCGCGGATGCTCCGTTTTCATTTCTGATTCTAGTACATCTAGTGTAACCATTAATTCTTCATTTCCTAATTGATCTACCAGCGTACATTTTAACTGAAGAATTTCATTTATAAATAATTCTTCCTTACGTCCGTTCATTACATTCGTATTACACAAAAAATGATTGAGTTCTCGTTCTAAAATAACCGGTTTTTCATTTGAACGTTGCAGTCCCGCTACGATATCATCGATTCTCTTTAAGATAAACTTCGCCGTATACGGTATATCTAAATTTACCGTATTAAAGATAATTAACTCTAAATATGCATTTGATATTCCTTCTAGTATGATAATTAAGTCAACAAGATGAGGGGTAATCTCTTCCCCGTAAAGAGAAAGTAAATTGTTTCGATAAAAAGTATGTGATTCTAATTTCATCCTCTTCATAAACACTTCTACTTCCTTATTAAAAGGAATTACATTTTCTCTCATACACATAATAATAAATTCTTTTTTTTGTTGTAATTCGTAAAACTGACAGTACAATTGCTTTTCAAATCTCTCACGCGGAAGTAATGGTTCTTTTTCGAAATCCATCAATTTATTTTGAATCTGATCGTAGTAATACTCTAGCGCTGCCAATACTAAGTTATCTTTCGATTTAAAATGCAAATAAAAAGCACCTTTTGAAATGCCGCATTCTGTTGCAATTTCTTGAATAGACGTTGCATTCACGCCCTTCATCGCAAATAATTTAATTGCTGCCTCAATAATTAACCGTTCTTTTTCCTTCATCATTTTTCTCTCCTAAAAAAACACTCTTATCAGAATTATGACTCATCAGTCAAAAATTGCAAGTAGTTCACAGTATTTTACCTTTCCGTTGACTATTGACCGATCGGTCATTTATACTTTGGTTGTTATGACCGATTAGTCAGTTTTTATAAAAAGGAGAGTAGAAATGAACAAAATTATTAACTTTTCGTTAAACAATAAGTTTGCCGTCTGGCTATTAACGATTATTATTACGATTGCCGGAATCTATTCTGGTCTTCGTATGAAGTTGGAAACAATCCCGGACATCACAACACCACTTGTGACAGTCACAACTGTGTATCCTGGCGCCACTCCGACTGAAGTAGCAGAAAAGATTTCTAAACCAATCGAACAAAGGCTGCAAAATTTAAGCGGAGTAAATGTTGTCAGCTCCTCTTCTTATCAAAACGCGTCTTCTATTCAAGTAGAGTATAACTTTGATAAAAATATGGAAAAAGCAGAGACAGAAGTAAAAGAGGCTCTCGCTAACTTCCCTTTACCGGAAGGCGTAAAAGAGCCAAAAATTTCTCGTCTGAGCATCAATGCTTTTCCAGTTATTTCATTAAGTGTCACAAATAAAAATGAATCCCTTGCCCAGCTAACAAAGCGAGTAGAAAAAGATATCGTTCCAGGCTTACAAGGATTAGACGGCGTTGCCGATGTGCAAATTTCCGGTCAACAAGTAGAAGAAGTACAACTCGTCTTCAACAAAGAGAAAATGAAAGAATTAAACCTTAGCGAAGAGACAGTCAAGAATATGATTAAAGGTTCTAACGTTTCGATGCCGCTAGGAATGTATACATTTAAAGATAAAGAAAAATCCGTTGTTGTAGATGGCAATATTACAACGTTGAACGCTTTAAAAGAAATGAAGATTCCGCTTATCCCTTCTGCAAATCAAGGAAGTTCGCATGGACCAGCTCAGGCGCAGCAGCCTAGTATGAATCCAGCTGCAGCGGGACTAGCATTAGGTATTCCAACTGTATCACTGCAAGATATTGCCGATATTAAACAAGTTGGAAAGGCAGAATCCATCTCGCGTACAAACGGAAAAGAAGCGATCAGTCTGCAAGTTGTAAAAGCTGCTGATGCGAATACAGTTGACGTAGTAAATGCTGTAAAAAACAAGGCAAATGACTTTGAAAAGAAATTTGATAACATCGAAATCACTTCAACATTTGACCAAGGTGAACCAATCGAAAAATCAGTTAGCACAATGTTAAACAAAGCTATTTTCGGTGCCATTTTCGCTGTTATTATCATTATGTTGTTCTTGCGTAACATTCGAACAACACTTATTTCGGTTATTTCCATTCCACTTTCTTTATTAATTGCCGTTTTAGTATTAAAAGAAATGGATATTACATTAAATATCATGACGCTCGGGGCAATGACTGTCGCTATCGGCCGCGTTGTCGACGATTCCATCGTTGTTATTGAAAATATTTATCGGCGCATGGCTTTATCTGGTGAAAAATTAAAAGGAAAAGACTTAATTCGCGAAGCAACGAAAGAAATGTTCGTTCCTATTATGTCATCAACAATCGTAACCATCGCGGTCTTTTTACCGCTCGGTTTGGTGAAAGGAATGATCGGTGAACTATTCTTACCGTTTGCTTTAACAATTGTTTTCGCCTTATTAGCATCTCTTCTTGTAGCTGTTACAATTGTTCCAATGATGGCACATTCTTTATTTAAAAAAGAAAGCATGAAAGAAAAACAACATAACCATGAAGAGAAGCCAAGTAAACTTGCTAATGGATATAAACGTCTTTTAGAGTGGGTATTAAACCATAAAGTAATTACGTCTAGCATTGCGGTTTTATTATTAATAGGTAGCATTGCACTTCTTCCGATTGTCGGTGTAAGTTTCTTACCATCTGAAGAAGAGAAAACAGTCATCGCCTCTTATAATCCAGAACCTGGACAAACAATGCAAGATGTTGAAAATATTGCAACAAAAGCAGAAGATTATTTTAAGAAAAATAAAGATGTAAATACAATTCAGTTCTCACTTGGCGGAGAAAATCCGATGAGCCCAGGTAAATCGAACCAAGCATTATTCTTCGTTCAATACAAAAACGATACAAAGAACTTTGAGAAAGAAAAAGAAAAAGTTGTGAAGGACCTGCAAAAGATGACGGACAAAGGAGAATGGAAAAACCAAGACTTCTCATCTGGCGGGGGCAACAATGAAATGAAGTTATACGTTTACGGCGATAATATAGAAGAAATTAAACCTGTCGTAAAAGACATTCAAAATATCATGAAAAAAGATAAAACGTTAAAAGATGTCGACTCAAGCCTTTCAAAAACATACGATGAATACACATTAGTGGCAGATCAAGAGAAGTTAAGTAAACTCGGTCTAACTGCTGCGCAAGTTGGCATGGGACTTTCCGACTCTCACGACCGCCCTGTCTTAACAACAGTTAAAAAAGACGGCAAAGAAATGAATGTGTATGTTGAAGTAAACAAACAAAACTACGAAAACGTCGATGATTTAACAAATCGAAAAGTACAAACGCCGCTAGGTACAGAAGTGGCTGTAAAAGATATTATGACGGTAAAAGAAGGAGAAACGTCTAATACCGTAACAAGACGTGACGGCCGCGTATATGCAGCAGTAACCGCAAAACCAACGACAGACGATATTGCAAAAGCTACTCGCAACATTCAAAAAGAAGTAGATAAACTGAACTTACCATCTGGCATTGATGTATCAATGGGCGGTGTATCGAAAGATATCCAAGAATCATTTACACAACTTGGCTTAGCGATGTTAGCTGCCATTGCGATTGTATACTTCGTTCTTGTTATAACATTCGGCGGAGCACTGGCGCCATTTGCGATTTTATTCTCACTTCCATTTACGATAATTGGCGGCGTTGTTGCCTTACTCATTTCCGGTGAAACATTAAGCATCTCCGCAATGATTGGTGCCCTTATGTTAATCGGTATCGTTGTTACGAACGCCATCGTATTAATTGACCGCGTTATCCATAAAGAACGCGAAGGTTTTACAACGCGCGATGCATTATTAGAAGCTGGTGCAACAAGATTACGACCAATCTTAATGACAGCTATCGCAACAATCGGCGCCTTACTTCCACTTGCATTAGGATTCGAAGGAAGCGGCCTTATCTCAAAAGGCCTTGGCGTCACAGTAATCGGTGGATTAACAAGCTCTACCCTATTAACATTACTAATCGTACCGATCGTGTATGAAGTAGTAAGCAAATTCAAACGAAAAAATAAAGTGGCCAAATAAAAAGCGAGACCTTTCCATCAAAACGGAAAGGTCTCTTTATATGTTGTTCCATAATCGTGCCCGATTGTTAAACCATCCAACATTGTTTGCGAACTACAAAGTAAAGGCTTAGTTTATTCTCTTTTATTTTTACCTAATTTCTCATTACCACGTTTAAAATTACCCGTAATTTTAGCTAACAATAACTGTACTGCTGTTATATTATCGTCACCCTCTTTGATTTTTGCTATAAGACGCTCTGCCTCCCTATCCTTTACAATTTTAATTTGTTTACCCCCGTAATAGATTATTACCGTTCCTTTTTTCGTTATTTGATAAGCAAAAGGTTCTTTACTTAATCTGTTTTGTTTATCTATTTCGCTCACTGCACCGTCTCCCTACTTATTTTAGTTTCGAACATTCAATCTTCACAAAAACGGGTGATTGAGAAAATTTTAATTTTCCAAGCTGGCTGGTTAGTTTAAGATTAAGTTAGAAGTTGTTTAACTTAATGAAGAATAGGTATTAGATTTTAAATCTTTGGAGGGGATGCATTTGAAACAAATCATTTACTTACTTAGACATGGAGAAACTGAATTAAATGTAAAAGGCCGATATCAGGGAGAACTTGATTCAACACTAACGTCTGATGGCGTTGAACAAGTTAAAAAAAATGCAAAATTGCTAAAAGTACTTATAGACAACCCTAGAGAGTGGGAGTTTATTTCCAGTCCATTAGGAAGAGCGCAACAAAGTACTGATATAATATGTGAAGTTATAGGTTACGATAAAAGCAAAGTTATAATGGACAAACGATTAAAAGAGGTCTCTGTCGGTAAATGGGCTGGTCTAACCACAAAAGAAATTGAAGAATCTTGGCCAAAACTTATGAAAAATACGAACAATTACAATTGGTATTTTAATTCCCCTGGTGGAGAAAGCTATGATTCAGTTGTAAAGAGAGTATCAGGATGGCTGCATTCTATACAGAATAAAGAAAAAGTGATAGTGATGTCACATGGACTTACCGGAAGAATAATAAGAGGTGTATATCAAGGTTTAACAAAAGATCAAGCATTAGTCTTAGAAGTATCTCAGAATACATTCTTTAAACTATCAAATAAGCAAATAGAAAGTTTTTGTTCAGAGTATGATGAATTTTATTAAATGGGAATCCATTTTATGAGTAAAAAAAGCACTTAAATAATAGAGGGCGCTAGTTTAAGTAGAAATAATCAAACTTTATTATAAAGAATATGCATTTAATCAATCTTTATTTTAAAGCGACAATAATCACTGTTATGCAGAACACAACATGAACGCTACTTGCTTTCTCCCTTTGTTTTAAACCTCGCACGGGGCAGAAATAGGCCCTGACCGCACCTATGCACGGCCAGATCCTCTCGCCCACCTAAAAAAGGCGGTTTTTATGTCTGTTGTTCAATTCATATTTATTCTACTCTTTCACATCCGCTTTCCCAAGTTCATACGCCTCGCCCATAACCTTCATCAATAACTCCAACACAGGCTGTGCCTTAGCCATATCCAACGCCACGCCGTTATCATCTAAAATCGCCTTTGCTTCTGGTAAGTATTTCATTGCGATTTGTAAAAACTGAATATTTTTTTCGTTCATTTTTCATCTTCCTTTCCACATCAAAACTCTCTTTTCTAGTTTACCACGTGTTACTTGCCTCGTATAACTCCCTATATTGTTTTATATGAGAAATTTGACGCAGCATCCCCTTTTCTAAAGAAAACTCACTTGGAACAACTATCTTTTTTTCCTCATCACCTTTTAGGCACTCCTTCTTCTGCACTTGAACTCTTCCTCTTTTTTGTAATATATCAATTCCTTTTTGCCACCGATTTTTTTCTTCGCTGCAAAGAGTATATATGTTCATTTCCATCTTCTCTTGACCAATCGTATATAAATAGTTCGCAACATCTTCAACATACAATAGATCACATGTACATTCTTCTATAGGAAGAGAAATCGTTCGCTGTTTTAATTGAGCTAGAATGATATGGTGATATGCCATAAATGACGGTTGCCACGGTCCATATACTGCCGGAACACGTAGTATACAATAATCCGCTCCGCCTTTTTTTATTTCTCCTTCAATTGTTTGAAAGAACAAACCGTTTTTGTCATTGCTATCAATTTGATTCACCTTTTTGGAAGAGAGCATAATACAATTTATTTCTTTTCGTTTACACAAACTTTCAACACTCTTTACATATCGCAGTATAAGACGCTCATTCCGAAAAGCTCTTTGCTGATTTGGCTCACATAAACAAAAATACACAACGTCAATCTCGTGTTCCTCTAACGCTTCCCACCCTTCACGATCTCGTAGTGAAGAGTATATAAACAATGCATTTCGACCAATTAAACATAATTTTTCCTCGTTCACCTTGGACATACTGCTCATATTATCAAAATCAAATGCATATACCTCAACTTCTTCTTTAAGAAACTTCTGCACAAGATGGTAACCTACAAATGTTAACGCTCCAATGATAACTACTCGTTTCAATTTATCTCCCTCCCCACATACATAAAAAGCTCCTTATGTATAGGAGCTTTATAAACCTTCATACCACTTAAAAAATTGACATGCATTTTGCGCCATTTTATATTTTACATCTTGTAAATGAAAGGATAATGCAGTTGGAGAATTCTCTTGTAAACGTTTCTTTTCATATTCCCGGAGTAACTGTTTTCGTTCCTTTTTTTCTTGAGCAGATACGAATATTTTGACCGGAACGGAAGATACTAAATACGGAAATGCTTTCTTCTCAATTTTCTGTTGTAATCCGACTTCTGTTGCATTATATGCTTGCATCAATTCACGAATTAACCGCTTATAAAAAAATTTGTGCTCTTTTTCAATTTCAACGTGTGCCGGTAAATGAAGACACGGATTAAACATAAGAACAGAGCGCACACATTCTGGATATTGCGCCATCATTTGCAAAGCAACAAGCGCACCCATTCCCTCTGCTATGATATGAATCTTTCCGTTCAAAATTTCCTTTTTCATAACAACATGATACAACCGCTTCGCTAAACGAACTGCCTGTTCATTCCCCCAATGTCTACCGTATAAATTAGAGGAAAAAACTGTATAGCCATTCTTCCGCAATTCGTTTAAAAGCTGTAACCGCCCAGCGTGTTGCAGCCATAAACTTGTACCATTCTCGATAAAGTAATTATAGTCACCTAATAACAATATCCCAAATCCATTCGGCTTTTCCGGTAAATGAATTACACATGCCTCTTGTTCTAAAAAGAAAAAACGTTCCGTAATACTCATTCTTCTCCCGCCTTATATGACAACATCAATTTCACTCTTTTATAATGTATGATATGAAGAGCAATTTGCTTTGCAAAAACGACAAATATTTTTTCTATATTCTTTTTCGAGTTATGATACAATAAAGACAAACTGAACGAATAGAGGTGTAAAAAGATGCGTGTAATTTGGGCCTTTTTCTGGTCGTTCTTGCTTGTGCAAATGATGAGTTACGTAGTTAGCGCAATGACGCCAGGTGTTACATACGATTTTGGGCAAGCGTCTATCTTTTCTGTAGTTATTACTGTACTAGTAATCGCACTTGGAGCATTAATTCCAAACGAACCTGCAGAGCAGCATTAATAAAAAAAAGAGTCCGGATACCCGGACTCTTTTTTATTGAACTCTAACAACTAACTCGTTATTCACTACCTCAATCAATACATGACTATGATCGGTAATCGTGCCCGCAATGAGCGCACGCGCTAACTTCGTTTCAATTTGCCGCTGTACGTAGCGTTTTAGAGGACGCGCACCGTACATTGGATCAAACCCAGACTCTACAACAAACTCTTTTGCAGCATCTGTAAGTTCCACTGTAATATGGCGATCTGTTAAACGATTTTGCAGCTCTTTCACAATTTTATCAACAATACCTTTTATTTCATTTGTTGTAAGTGGTTTAAAGAGAATAATTTCGTCCACTCGATTTAAAAACTCTGGGCGGAAATGACCACGGAGTTGGCCCATGACAAGGTTTCTTGCTTCTTCTTGAATCGAACCATCTTCTCCTAATCCTTCTAGTAAATATTGCGATCCGATATTGGACGTCATAATAATGACTGTATTTTTGAAATCAACTGTACGCCCCTGTGAATCTGTAAT
This sequence comes from Bacillus sp. 491mf, assembly GCF_900112415.1. GTDB lineage: Bacteria > Bacillota > Bacilli > Bacillales > Bacillaceae_G > Bacillus_A. The sequence continues at coordinate 158,337 of NZ_FOLV01000003.1, read as the reverse complement.
ACGCCCATCATCTAACATTTGCAGTAAAATATTAAACACTTCCGGATGCGCTTTTTCTATTTCATCTAATAAAATGACAGAATACGGTTTACGGCGCACAGCTTCTGTTAATTGTCCGCCTTCTTCATATCCGACATACCCAGGAGGCGCTCCGATTAAACGAGATACAGCATGCTTTTCCATATACTCTGACATATCAATTCGAATGATTTGTTCTTCGCTATCAAATAATGACTGTGCCAATGTTTTCGCAAGTTCCGTTTTCCCAACACCTGTCGGTCCTAAGAAAATGAACGAACCAATCGGACGATTTGGATCTTTAATTCCCGCACGAGCGCGCAACACCGCATCCGCCACAAGACCGACCGCTTCTTCTTGTCCAATAACACGCTCTGATAAAATTTGCTCTAAACGAAGCAACTTCTCACGTTCTCCTTCTACGAGCTTTGCAATCGGAATACCAGTCCAGCGCGATACGATATTCGCAATTTCTTCTTCACTTACTTCTTCACGAAGAAGACGGTTATCTTGCTGTTTATTTGCACTTGCTTCTTCCGCTTCTTTCAATTCTTTTTCTACAGCTGGAATTTTGCCGTGACGAAGCTCTGCTGCTTTATTTAAATCGTAATTTCCTTCCGCTTCTTCTAGCTCTCTTCGCAAACGTTCTAGGCTTTCGCGCAAATCACGTACTTTATGAATTTCTTCCTTCTCTTTTTGCCACTGCGCCCGCATTCCACTCGCTTTTTCTTTTAAATCCGACAACTCACGCTGCAATGTTTGCAGGCGCTCTCTACTTGCATGGTCCGTTTCTTTACTAAGCGCAGCCTCTTCAATTTCTAACTGCATAATACGGCGTGTTATTTCATCTAGCTCTGTTGGCAGCGAATCAATTTCTGTCCGGATCGTTGCACATGCTTCGTCAACTAAATCGATTGCTTTATCTGGTAAGAAACGATCAGAAATATAGCGATCCGATAACGTCGCAGCTGCGACAAGAGCACGGTCATGAATATTCACACTATGGTAAATTTCAAATCGTTCTTTTAAACCGCGCAAAATAGAAATCGTATCTTCAACTGTCGGCTCTTCTGCTAATACTTGTTGGAAACGGCGCTCTAATGCCGGGTCTTTCTCAATATATTTGCGATATTCATCAAGCGTTGTCGCTCCGATACAATGCAGCTCGCCGCGCGCTAACATTGGTTTTAACATATTCCCAGCATCCATTGCCCCTTCTGTTTTACCAGCACCAACAATGGTATGCAGCTCGTCGATAAATAATAAAATATTTCCTTCACTTTTTTTAATTTCATTTAATACTGCTTGCAGACGCTCTTCAAATTCACCGCGAAATTTCGCCCCTGCAACAAGCGCGCTCATATCAAGCGCAAAAATCGTTTTATCTTTTAGTCCTTCCGGTACATCTTTACGGACAATACGCTGCGCTAATCCCTCAACGATTGCTGTTTTCCCAACACCAGGCTCACCAATTAATACCGGATTATTTTTTGTTTTGCGCGATAAAATGCGAATCACACGTCTAATTTCACTATCACGGCCGATGACTGGATCAATTTTTCCTTGCCGTACTTCCGCTACTAAATCACGGCCATATTTTTCTAAAGCTTCGTATGTTACTTCTGGATTTTGACTCGTCACTCTTTGATTCCCCCTAACTGCTGTTAATGCTTGCAATAACGCTTCTTTCGTAATATGAACCGATGTAAATAATTCACGTATATCATTCACATTCTTCTCATTGCATAACGCAAGAAGAATATGTTCCACTGAAATATAATCATCTTGTAAATGCTTTGCTTCTTCTTCAGCTCGCACAAGCAGCTGCTGAAGCGCACTTGTAATATACACTTTCCCTGCTTCTGCGCCGCCACCTGTAACCGATGGCTTTCGCTTTAATAATCGTTCCACCCCTTGCATGAGCTGATCTATATTTACATTCATTTTTTGAAAAATACGAATTGCTAATCCATCTTGCTGCTGAAGAAGCGAAGCTAAAAGATGTACAATATCAATTTCTTGATGATGATGCTTAGTAGCAATTGATTGTGCGCCCATAATCGCTTCTTGTGTTTTTGTCGTCATTCTATTTAAGTCCATCGCACCTACAACTCCTTTATAGTTTGACTTTTTTTGACCTTTGAGTTGATTATACGATAAATCACCTATTTTATTCAACGGAGAAGACTTTGTGAGATCTTATTTTTTTATAACGACTCAGCCATACGTTTCATTTAGAAATTTGGTAAGGGGGATGATGTAAGTAGAAATACACTTACCTATAGAAAATCATTTTCATTTTTCAGCATATAGATTGCTGCTACAAAGATAAAAATGGCAATACACCTCGTTGCCTCTATTTGTTTTAAAACGTTGCATGTGGCAGGAACAGGCCCTGACCACTCCTATACATAGCCAGACCATTTAAAAAAATGCTTTTCTGCCTTTTTCTCATAGAGTGACTGAGTAGTTACGAAAATTCCTCTTCATTTCCCAACATATAGATTGCTGCTACGAAGATAAAAATGGCAATACACCTCGTTGCCTCTATTTGTTTTAAAACATTGCATGTGGCAGAAACAGGCCCTGACCACTCCTATACATAGCCAGTCCCTCCCAGACCATTTAAAAAAATGCTTTCCTGCCTTTTTTTACTTATTCACCACAACAAATCCCGCAGCTTATAACTGCGGGATTTCTTATGGTCTTCGTTTATATGTCCATTGTCTATTTTGATTTGTAACTCCTGGAAATTTATCTCCAGCAGAGAGCTTTACCATTTTTGGATCTTTAACCATGCTTCCTGTTTCACCAATTTCAACATAGATACCATCATTAGGTGCTTTTTGACCAGCTCGGAATCGATGACTTTGTCCCATATTCATTCTCCTTCCATTCCGTCATTACATCTTTAGTATGTCCCATTTTACAAAACCTTTACTGTTATGTTTAGGAAACCATGCTCATATAATGAAATTACACATTTTAGCAGGAGATACATTAGTATATGTAGAAACAAAAAAAAACTGGCCATAAAGACCAGCATCAAAGGAGAGTCAAACAACTTATACGAGAAGATTACATTCTCATTATAAACATGATTATCACTACATTGTAACCCCTTTCACAATTTGTACAAATGGAAAGGAACAATATTCGAACTTTCAGAAAAAAACTTGACTTTTCTCATTACCAATGACAAATAGTAGACAGCGCAATCATAGAGGAATTAAGATGAATATACACAAAAACTTTTTATAAAAGGTGTGAGACGCATGAAAAAACAACATTTAATTGCATTAGATTTAGATGGTACTTTACTTACAGATCAAAAAATCATTTCAGCTCGTACAAAGCAGACCATTGCCAAAGCAAAAGAACAAGGTCACATCGTTGTGATCTCAACGGGCCGTCCATATCGTGCGAGTCACGCATATTATAAAGAACTTGGCTTAAATACACCGATTGTAAATTTTAACGGTGCATACGTCCATCATCCACTTGATATGAACTGGGGAACACATCACTCGCCACTTGAACTTGCTACCGCGCAGGAAATCGTTCGTACGTGTATGGAATTTGGAGTAGAAAATATTTACGCAGAAGTAATTGATGATGTGTATATGAAACAACTTGATGAAGACAAAAGACATATTTTTGAGTTCGGATCACCAAAAATTTTCACAGGTGATTTACTCAATATTTTACAAGATCATCCAACGTGTTTATTAATTGATGCACATGAGTCAAAGTCAAATTCTATTCGTCAACATTTAACGGATATACATGCAGAAGTAATCGACCATCGCAAATGGGGAGCTCCTTGGCCGATTATTGAAATTGTGAAAAGCGGGTTAAATAAAGCAATTGGCTTACAAAGAATTTCAAGTCACTACAATATCCCAAAAGAACGTATCATCGCGTTCGGTGATGAAGATAACGACTTTGAAATGATTGAATTTGCCGGACATGGAATTGCCATGGGGAACGCCATTCCAGAATTAAAATCATTAGCAAATCACATAACATTATCAAACGAAGAAGACGGCATTGCTCTTTATTTAGAGGAGGCACTTGGATTGTAAGGTGAAAATTCCCTGCTTATAGTATCGCGCCAAGCGCACATACTATAGGAGACACAGCAAATGTGTCCATGCTTTTCTGCTAAAAGGGGGCATTACGAATGGGTAAAAAGAACAAATCAAAACGTTTCGTACAACAAGGATCAGATTCTGTTATGAAACACGACGCAAGATTCCCATACCGTGGTACATTAGCTGAAGCAGAAAAAGAACGAAATAACTCTTCACTCGGAGGGTTCTAATGGGTAATTTACTATTCCAACAAGCACGAGATGCCGTCTCACAAGCTGTATCTTGTTCTAATGACAGCGAGCAGCAAGCACTTGTTAGTCAAGCAAAAAATGCATTGCTGTCTGCTTATACAAACTCTTCTACTGCTGAAAAAGTACAATTGCGCGAAATGCAAGAGGAATTGCAAAACATTTCCACAACCGACGAGCTGTGACTAAAGGAACAAACAAAAAGAGGACCAAACGCGGTCCTCTTTTCTTAATCTTTCCGGAACTGTCCAAACACCCCAACCGTTTCGAGAACGTTTGTGAATGCACCTGGATCTACTTTTTTTACTATTCTTTCTAATTCATATAACTCATAACGAGTAATAACGATCATTAGCATCTCTTTATTTTCCTTCGTAAACGCACCTGTTGCTGGAATTGTAGTAATCCCTCGAACTAATCGTTCATGAATTGCCTTGCTTACCTCGGCTCCATTTTTCGTTACAATAAATGCCGTAATTTTCACATGACGCGTATGTATGGCATCAATAATGCGCGAAGATACATATAAAGTCACTAACGTATAAAGTGCCTTTTCCCAGCCATATAAATAACCGGCTGCGATAATAATAATTGCATTAAATAAGAAGAAATATGTTCCAACCGGCTTATCTTTCACTCTAGATAAAATCATCGCAATGATATCTAAACCACCTGTTGAAGCTCCAAATTTTAAAGCCAGCCCTACTCCTACCGCAGAAATTAACCCTCCAAAAATGGCATTTAAAATAATATCATGAGATACCGCTTTTACTGGCACTATTTCTAAAAATATCGTCATAAACACGACACTTAAAAAACTAAAGAATGTAAATGACTTCCCTACTTTTTTCCAAGCTAAAATAACAACCGGAATATTAAACAAGCTAAAAAGAACTCCCGTTGAAATATGTATTGACAGAAAATCTCCTAACACTTGCGAAAGCAATTGCGACAATCCTGCAAAACCGCTAGCGTACACTTTCGCTGGTGTTAAAAATAAGTTCATTCCAATCGCATTTAACAAACCGGCAATGATAACAACGACTAATTTTTTTGTAAGCTCAGCATAGTTCAGTTTTAAGTCCATATCTCCCAGCCCACCTTTATATAAATTCCATCGTATACATTATACATAGTCTTAACGAAAACGGAAATGATAAACGTACAACCTGTTATGAAGGGAGTTGAACCATATGCCTCATACAAGTGACAACGACAAAAAAGCGCGTGATAACAACGCAAAGCGTACGCAAAAAAATGAAGAAGAACAAAAAAATATAGCGCAAGGAAAACGCGCTTACTCCAAAAAGACGGATCATCTATAAAGACCATTTTTCACTTATACTCTAAACTCGAATCCTCTATTTCATAAGAACAAGCCCTCTTTGTACATCAACATTTTTGTTGATGTACTTTTTCTTTCGACAAAAGTCATCTCAAATTCACATCATGTTCACTTCCTTTTTCTACAATAGAGATAACAATTTTCGGATGAGGTGTGTACATGAAACGAAGACAATTATTCATTGCAGCAGCGACGCTCGGCACATTAATGTTAGCCGCCTGCGATCCAAAAGAAGGTTCCGATCCCATCGCTACTTCTGCTACGAGCACGATAACAAAAAGCGAATTTGATAAGGCGTTAAAAGAGCGCTTCGGAAAAGATATGCTCTACGAAATGATGGCACAAGATATTATGATTAAAAAATATAAAGTGTCTGATGATGATGTTGATAAGGAATTTAAAAAAGTAAAAGACCAAGCCGGCGATAATTTTAAAATGTTCCTTGAAAGTAATCGAATGAAAAACGAAGACGATTTAAAAAAACAAATTCGTTCTAGCTTAGCCATCGACAAAGCGATCAAGCAAACGATAACTGAAAAAGACATAAAAGCCAGGTATAAACCAGAAATTAAAGCTAGCCAAATTTTAGTAAACGACGAACAAACAGCTAACGATATAAAAAGACAACTAAATGGCGGTGCATCATTTGAAGAATTAGCAAAAAAATATTCAGAAGATACGGCTTCAAAAGAAAATGGTGGAGATTTAGGTTACTTCGGCCCTGGGAAAATGGTACCTGAATTTGAAACTGCTGCTTATAAATTACATGTCGGCGAAATAAGTGAACCTATCAAATCAGCAAAAGGCTACCATATTATTAAATTAACAGACAAAAAAGACTTAAAACCATACGACGACGTAAAAGATTCCATTCGCAAAACACTTGAAGCCGAACGTATACAAGATAATACGTGGCGTCAAAAAGTATTATTAGACGAACTAAAGAAAGAAAATATTAAAGTAAAAGACGATGACTTAAAAGATACCTTCACTCGTTTAGGGCAATCATAAAAAAGGACCTTCCTTTGCAATTTATCGGCGCTTTTTCCGATATATCGAGCACTTTTTCGAATATATCAGCGCTTTTTAAAATATATCGGCGCTTCGACACAAAATAAAGACACCTCGACGATATTCGACATAAAATAATCGATTCACCGAGCTGAATCATACCGAAAAATGAAAGGAGCTAGCCAAAAGTTTCGCTTTTGGCCAGCTCCTTTTTATATTACTTTTTAAAATACGTCCAACCTTCTTCTTGATAAACCTTTTCTTCTTTCATCAGTTTACCAAGAGCACGCTTGAAAGCTGCTTTACTCATCTGAAAACGCTCCTGAATATCTTCTGGGTGGCTCTTATCCCAAAATGGCATTGCGCCGCCGCGGCTTTCCATATACTCATAAACAACCGCTGCATCATCTTCCATTCCTTCTTCTTTACGAGGAAGAAGAGAAATATTAATTGTTCCATCTTCTTTCACATCAATAATACGGCCTGTTACACGTTCTCCAATACGCACTTGCTCTTTGCGCTCAGAACAGTGCAAGAATGCACGGAAATGTTCATCTGTTAAAACAAACGATCCTACTTGTAAAGAACGGTACACACGACCATTTACATTTTTATTGCGCATAGATGGCGTCGCTTCTACGACAATTTCTTGCATATCCGCATCTCTTGCTGGAAGACCAATTAAACGGCCGCGATTTGTTAATTTTAATGTACAATATAACTCATCGCCTTCTTCTGGCCATACTGGTGTATAAATTGGAAATTCATCAGCCGGGATTAATATATCTTTCGAAACACCGATATCAACAAACACACCTAAACGAGGCTTCACTTCCACAACTTTTACCCAATTCCAGTCTTCCGTTGTAATAAGCGGTGTTTTCATCGTTGCGGCTAAACGTTCTTGATGATCATGATATAAAAACACATCAATCATGTCGCCTTCTTCAATCTCTCCAGCGACTTCATTTTTATGTAAAAACACTTCATCTTCTTCATAACCGACCATGTATCCAATTTCTGTTTCACGTAAAACAGTTACTTCTTCAATCGCTCCTGGTTGTAACTTCATGTTATTAATTCCCTTCTATATAATTTATCTTATTCTAACGGGTGATATTTTCATTGTTTCTCACTGTAAAAACATCCGCACCGATAATAGCTTTCGTTCATTTTTTATCATTCCAAACAAAGTTTCATTATACACGTTTTTTCCTTTATTTGTCCAACTCGCTAAAATTCTCTATAATAAAGTGAGACTTTAATCATTGAGGTGGTCTTCTTCAATGATTATTAGTCGAACCAATCGGGCCTTTATGGGCTGTTTATCCCGCCTTTCCAACGAATGTATTTTCCGCTATACTTTAAGCGAGATATTACAGCCCGTTAAGGCGGGGTAGAAGTGGAATTTAATTTGGAGGTGCTTATTATGGCAAAAGATAGTTCTTTTGATATCGTTTCAAAAGTAGAGTTTCCAGAAGTAACAAACGCGATTAACATCGCATTAAAAGAAATTCAAAATCGTTATGACTTTAAAGGAAGCAAAAGTGATATTAAATTAGAAAAAGAGGAAATCGTTTTAACTTCTGATGATGAGTATAAACTTGATCAAGTAAAAGACGTTTTGATTTCAAAATTAATTAAGCGTGAAGTTCCGATCAAAAACTTAGATTACGGCAAAGTTGAAAGCGCATCTGGCGGTACAGTGCGTCAACGCGCAAAATTACAACAAGGCATTGATAAAGAAAATGCGAAAAAAATTAATAACATTATTAAAGAATTAAAATTAAAAGTAAAAACACAAGTACAAGATGACCAAGTTCGTGTAACAGGAAAAAGCCGTGATGACCTACAAGCAGTTATCGCAGCTGTACGCGGAGCTGATTTATCAATCGACGTACAATTTCTTAACTACCGATAGTCGTACATAAAGTGAAACTTTAATCAGCCCTCACCAATCGGGCGCATGCCAGCAGCTTCTCTCCCACCTTACTTCTTAAGAAAAGCGGAAGCGGCCGGAGATTCTAGCCGCTAGAGCTGGACAATGCTTTCGCTGAATTTTGAGGTGGGAGTATTACTGCCCATGAATAGCGGGATAAAAAGAAGCTGGCCAAAATTTATTTTTTTGGTCAGCTTCTTCTCTATTTCAATACGATTCAGTTCCTTTTCGTTTCTTTACCAATACAAGAAAGATGATAAATAACACATTTACGCCTACTAAAGCAGCAATAAACGACCAGTTCCACCCTGATTTCCCTGCAAGTGCATATACATTGGCAGTTTCTCTTTTCAGCACAATGTAGTATTTTCCGTTCTCTTCTCGCACCCGATCATCTTCTAACAATCCGCGCAGCTCACGGTCTTTCCCAAATTCATTTGCAGCAAGTTCCACCTTTTTTGATTCTGTCCTGTTATTAATCGCGATAAGCGTTGTCTCATCTTTATACGTGCGCTTCATTACACTCATACCATCTTGATCATATAATAGTTCAAATGTTCCGTAACGAAGAGATGGTAATGTTTTGCGAAGGTCTCCTAATTTCTCTATATACTGCAAAAACTTATCATCCACTTTAAAATCCATTAAACGACGATTATCAGGTACTTTCCCTCCATCTAACGCAATTTCAGTGCCATAGTATACAAACGGAATGCCCGGTGATGTATATAAATAGGCAAGTGCTAATTTCAAACGAGCCGGCGGAAAATGTTTATTTTCTTTTGCCGTTCTAACAAAACGCTCCGTTTGGCTATTATCTACAAACGTTCCTTCCAAACTAGCACCGCCGCTTTTTGTCACATCATACAATGGCTTTATAGAAAGATTCGGCTTTGTAAACACGTCTGTAATGCGCTGCTGATAAGCTTGATTAAATACGCCTTTTCCTCCTTGTATTTGCGTGTCCGTTATTATAAAAAAGTCTTGTTTTATACTCTGCACAGCTGCAATCACTTCACTCAAAAATGCCTTCGTAATATTTTCGTTATGTATGAAATGATAACCATCTACATCCGTTTCCTTAATCCACTGTTTCGCACATTTAATAGTACCCGTTTCATCTTTATGATCCATTACAAATTCAAACATGACTTTCATATCTCGTTTGTGCGCTTCTTGGACGAGCTGCTGCATGTCCTTCATCACACCAAAATGTTCATTCATTTTTGTTATATCAGTTGGATGATACCCATCATAACTACTACTCGCAGTTGGCGGCGACAACAAAACGGCAGTAAAGCCCATCTCTTTTATATAATCAAGTCGCTTTATAATCCCCTGGATATCTCCTCCTTGATATGCTTCTAAATTACTCGTATCAACCTCTTTGTCATTTCTAGAATCACCATTATTAAAACGATCAATCATAATAGAATACACAATTTCATCTTCCCACAGCCTCGTTTCCTTCGCCGACACATGAATGGGTAATTGAAATACAAACAAAAGACATATGAAACATAGAAAATATTTCCCTAACTCCCTCTTCACATCGCTTCCCCCAAGTTTTCTAATTATAAGAAAAGTATAACAATTTATATTCCTCTCGTATACTAACGCATTTCGATTATATAGAAATATCAAATGTAATAAGGGATTACAATTCACCAAGGTAGGTTTTGTTTGAACAAAAAGAAAGAAACAGAGAATTAGCTCTCTGTTTCTTTCTTTTTACGTTCTATGTCATTCTTAATTTCTTTCAGTAGTTCAATTATTTGTTTTTCATTGCTTGATTTATCTTTTACATATTGCAGCAAGCGAAGTATTAGTAGTATTACTAAGAAATACAAAGCGAATTCCGTTAACGTATAGATTATATCTAAGAATAATGAATGAGTGAGGAAAAACCACCTAAATGGCTTTACCACTAAAAAACTTAAAAGCAACGCCAACCACACATAATTTTTATTCATATTTCGGCACCTCTCTTTTCATATATTTCGAAAAATAAGGTAAGAGTTTTCAAAGTTTATCCCGCTATTCGTGGGCAGTAATACTCCCACCTCAAAATTCAGCGAAAGCAAAGTCTAGCTCTAGCGGCTAGAATCTCCGGCCGTTTCGCCCCCTCGGACGAGGCAAAAAGCGCCTCTCTGTCAGGGGCGTGGGCGTCCTGCGATTCTGAGCGAGCCGCTTCCGCTTTTCTTAAGAAGTTAGGTGGGAGATAAACTGCCCGTAAAAGCCCGATTGGTGAGGGCTGATAATCAGTGGGGGATGAAGAAAACCCCCACTGATTAAAGTTTCACTTTATAAATAGTTGCGATGCCTACCTTATGAATATTTTATCATATTTTTCCAATTCATTATTACTCTTTAATATTTATCCCATATTCCTTAAACCAAACATGAATTTGCCCTAAATGCGCCAACAGTTGCGGGCCTGTCATAAGCTGCCCAAACCACGGCGTTTGAAATGCACTGCCGCCTGTTTCAATTAATCCATGCAACTGGTCGTAATCAAATAATTCATGGAGAATGGACTGTTTATCCGTTAATAGCTCTTGTAGCCATGAAGTGACAGCCTTCGTGTAGTATGGATTATGGGTTTTCGGGTATGGACTTTTCTTTCTATATAAGACATCATTTGGCAAGACACCTTCTAACGCCTTGCGCAATAGACCTTTTTCGCGGTTTTTATACATTTTCATTTCCCAAGGAATATTCCACGCATATTCGACAAGGCGATGATCAGCAAACGGCACACGCACTTCTAAGCTAGCGCCCATACTCATTCGGTCTTTTCGGTCAAGCAGTGTTGTCATAAACCAAATCATATTTAAATAAAATAGTTGCCTTCTTTTTGTATCCAGTATGCTTTCCTCTTCTAACAACGGGGTTTCACGCACCGATTCTTCATAGCGATACTGAACATACTCTTGCAAATTTAGTTTTTTACGCCAGTCTGTTTTTAACAATTGTTCACGAGCCTCTGTTGATCGCATCCACGGAAACGCACTAGATTGTAAATCATCTTCGCGGTAAAACCACGGATAACCACCAAAAATTTCATCAGCGCATTCCCCTGATAAACTTACGACAAAATCTTGTTTAATTTCTCGGCAAAACCATAGTAAGGAAGAATCGATATCTGCCATCCCTGGCAAGTCACGAACAATGACCGCTTCAGTTAAATATTTTGCTAAATGTTCGTTAGAAATCACGCAGCGATGATGGATCGTATCAAATGTATCTGTCATTAACGTAATATACGGAGCATCTGAATTCGGCTGAAACGCATTGGATTTAAAATATTTTTCGTTATCTTCATAATCAATCGAATACGTATGAAGCTTCCCTTTCCCTTCTCGTTCATACGCCATCGCTGCAAATGCGGTAATCGCGCTGGAATCGACGCCGCCCGATAAAAATGTACAGAGCGGAACATCTGATACTAACTGCCTTGTAATGGCATCTTGCAATAAAAACCGCACTTGTTCTACCGTTTCTTCAAAATTATGTGTGTGCTCTTCGCTCACAACATTCCAGTAGCGCCAAATTTTTAAACCATCTTTCGAAAATGTAAGTGCATGACCTGGGCGTAATTCATCAATTCCAGCAAATATACCATGCCCCGGAGTTCGAGACGGACCTAATCCAAATACTTCTGCTAATCCCTCTGTCGTAATCTCCGCCTTCACATCAGGATGAGCTAAAATCGCTTTTAATTCTGAACCAAATAATAATCGCCCAAAATCATGTTTATAAAATAGCGGCTTTACCCCTAATCGGTCACGCGCAATAAAGACTTTTTCTTCCTGTTCATCCCATACAGCAAATGCATAAATACCATTTAAATGATTGACGCACTGTTCTTTCCATTCCACATAAGAAGCGAGCAACACTTCTGTATCAGAATGTCCCTTAAATGTATAACCTCTTTGCAGCAATTCTTTCCGAATATCTTCTGTATTATATAGTTCGCCGTTATAACAAATGGCGTATCGTTCTTCTTTTTTCTCCCGCATCATCGGTTGTCTACCGCCTTCTGGGTCGACAACTATTAACCGTTTATGGCCAAAAGCAACATGATTTTGAAGCCAAACGTTCGTGTCATCCGGGCCTCTTTTTGCGAGCGTTTCTGCCATCTTCGTTACTGCTTCTTTTTCTTGCAATAACACTTTTGTATAATCAACCCACCCTGTAATACCGCACATTGCGATCACCCTTTCTCATCTCATATCTGCAGTCTGTTTTTCCCCCGCTATTTGTGGGCAATAAGACCCCCACTTAAAGATTAAAAGAGAAACGAAGAAGATAAGCGGAGATCAACTGCTCGTAAAAGCCCGATAACTATCAGTGGTAGATAAAGCCCACCATTGACGGAAGTTTCACCTTATTCTATGCCCAATTTTAATTGTATGTGCATTAGTTATAAAGAAAGACCGAAATGTCTATAACAAGAACAGAAACTTCTATTAAAAAAGGAGCGAACACGAATGAAACAGCGTAAACATATTTTGTATAGTCAACCGCGTGCTCATACAGTTGGAAATGTTGAATATATAAACGAAGAATGGGTATTTTTTGACGAAGAAAGCGATGAAGCTTCTTTATTAGAAGATATGATTGAAGATGGATTTGAGATTTTATATAACAATAATTGGTTACCCGCTCGTTTTTATGAACATAACATTTTGCAAGTAGCAAATGAACATCATCCGCTGCAAAACGGTGAGACAATTCGCATTCGAAAAAAGTTACTGACAAGCTATCATGAATGGATCGAAGAGCTTTCAGATTCATCCTTTTCACTTGTCATGGAGGCATTACAATCACTGGGCTACTCTCTTTACGATTGCATCTATGCTCACAACTTTTTATCTTTCCAGCCTAGAGAACATTCATGCGAAGGCGTTAACATTCTCTTATTTGATAATGAAGAAATGATTTGTGCCCTCCATCACCATTATGTCCGTTACACAACAAATAATAAGGATTTATTTAAATTTACAAACACGGATGGGAATGAGTTACATTTACAAAATTAACATAATAATAAAAATGAGGATGTTACCAAAGGGATAACATCCTCATTTTTTCTATTAAGCAAATGGCGAAAACCCTATCGGTAATCGTAAACCAAGATATAATACTACTACAAACGCAATAACAAATTGAGTCCAAAACGCCCCTGTTGCTTTCTGTTTACTTGCTTTCACAAGAACCATTTCCATTGAAGCAATTACCCAGATGCCAACAAGCATTTTAATTCCATATAACATCGGCATCCAGTTCACGTTTTTGTAAACTAATAACCCTGATGCAATAATTAAGATGTACAGCAAGCGAACTACCATGTGCAGGCCTTTTGCCTGTTTTCCACTCGTATACATCGAATATGCCACGAAAAACAAAATAACCCCAAGCGCCCATGCCGTAATGTGCATATGTACCATATCAATCTCCTCCTCTTTTTTACAAACTTTTTCACTTTACATGATACCACGTTCATTTCTTTTGAGGAAATATTTAGCTTTTTCCTTACTTAAATGATATAATATTTAGAGTATTTACAAACTTCTTGTAAAAACAAAAGGGGGAACTAGCATGATTCAAACAAAAGACATTATCGAATTAACAGAAACATACGGAGCAACTAACTACCATCCACTTCCGATTGTAATTGCGAAAGCTGAAGGTGTTTGGGTAGAAGATCCAGAAGGCAACCGTTATATGGACATGCTCAGTGCATATTCTGCTGTAAACCAAGGTCATCGTCATCCAAAAATTATTCAAGCGCTTATTGACCAAGCAGGGCGTGTAACATTAACATCACGTGCATTCCACAGTGATCAATTAGGCCCTTGGTATGAAAAAGTTGCAAAATTAACTAATAAAGAAATGATTTTACCAATGAATACAGGTGCCGAAGCTGTCGAAACTGCTATCAAAACGGCAAGACGCTGGGCATATGATGTGAAAAAAGTAGAAGAAAATAAAGCTGAAATTATTGTGTGCGTAGATAACTTCCATGGCCGTACAATGGGCGCTGTATCTATGTCATCTAATGAAGAATATAAACGCGGATTTGGACCAATGCTTCCAGGTATTGTTGTGATTCCTTACGGCGACATCGAAGCATTAAAAGAAGCAATCACACCAAATACAGCCGCATTTATTTTAGAGCCAATCCAAGGCGAAGCTGGTATTAATATTCCACCAGCAGGTTTCTTAAAAGAAGCATACAATGTATGTAAAGAAGAAAATGTATTATTTATCGCAGATGAAATCCAAACAGGCTTAGGCCGTACTGGAAAATTATTTGCATGTGATTGGGACAATGTGATTCCTGACATGTACATCCTTGGAAAAGCGTTAGGCGGCGGTGTATTCCCAATTTCTTGCGTTGCTGCAAGCCGCGAAGTTTTAGGCGTATTTGAGCCAGGCTCTCACGGTTCTACATTCGGTGGTAATCCGCTAGCTTGTGCAGTTTCTCTTGCTTCTCTAGAGGTACTATTAGAAGAAAAATTAACTGAACGCTCTTTACAATTAGGCGAAAAGCTAGTAAATCAATTACGTGAAATTGACAATCCAATGATTACAGACGTGCGCGGAAGAGGATTATTTATCGGTATCGAATTAAATGAACCTGCACGCCCTTACTGTGAACAATTAAAAGCATCCGGTTTACTATGTAAAGAAACACATGAAAATGTAATCCGCATTGCTCCGCCTCTTGTTATTTCTGAAGAAGATTTACAATGGGCATTCGAAAAAATTAAAGAAGTATTATCTTAATAATAAAGAAGGTTGCCCGTTAAAAGGCAACCTTCTTTGTGCTATACAATGGTTCTAATTATATACAACAGACTAACTAAAATAGGAAACATGAGTAAAATACCGATGATACAGGATATCCAAACACGCTTCCATTTCCACCAGCCAACTACATTTCCTCTCCAAAACAAAAACAATGAAAATGGAATGACTAAAAAGAGAGCTGTACCGAGACCAGGTACATATCCTCTCTTCAAAATCGCACCAACAAGATGAACAATCCCATTCATAAAAATCATAGCCTGTGTAAACAGGATCACATATAACGTAACCTTCTTCAAAAACAGATTGTGTATTAATACCACCGCACACACAAAAACAGTTAGTATAAGTATCGCTAGGAAAAAATGCTTGGATTGTAGCATGTTCTCTTCCATTTGAACCGGGCGGAAATACTTTATTTCCGGAAAAAAATAATACTCCTCTGCATTATGCAATGCAAAAATAATGGGGATAAACCAGAAATACAGCGAACGCGTCGGATTATTTAACAGCATTACGAAGCGTTCCGACATTTTCTACAGTGATAGCAACCTCATCGCCAGCATGTAGAAATCGAGGTGGTTGAAATCCTTTTCCAACTCCGGCTGGTGTTCCGGTCGCAATAATATCACCTGGCTCTAACGTCATACCTTTACTTATAATTGAGATAATTTCTTCAATGGAAAACATCATATTTGCCGTTGTAGAAGATTGACGTACTTCCCCGTTCACCTTCGTTTCAATATGAAGCGCATTCGGATTATGAATCATTGAGTGGTGTACGATAGATGGTCCCATTGGACAAAATGTATCAAAACTTTTCCCAAGAAAAAATTGCTTATGCTTCTTTTGAATATCCCTGGCTGTCACATCATTTACAATCGTATAACCAAACACGTGATGCAAGGCTTCTTCTTTCGGAATTGCCTTTCCACGCTTTCCAATCACAATTGCAAGCTCACCTTCATAATCAAGCTCATTTGTCGCATGCGGATGACTATAAATTTGATCCCCCTCGCCAATTACAGTTGTCGGGGCCTTTGTAAAAATAATAATATTTTCTGGAATGGTTCCCTCTTTGTCCATTTCGATTACATGTTCATAATAGTTTTTCCCAACACAAAGAATATTTTTTCTTGGCCTTGGAATCGGAGCTAATAACTTAACTTCCGATAATGGATAATAAGCATCCTGGCAATGTTCTTTCGCCCATTCGACAATCTCAATTACTTTTGTAATAAAGGATTCTCCTCGGTCAATGCATTCTAACATCGTAATAGGAATCGTAACCTTTTCCTCTTTTTTCCGTTGCGCTTCTCTTACATGCAACACCGTTTGTGATGTTTCGTCTATAACACCAACAAACACTTTTTCATCTGTTTTTGCTGTCACAAACCGCACATTTCCACATCCCATCTTCAAATTCATACTGTAATTGTATTCGCACCTATTAACAAAAATCCTCCCGAAAATATTTTTAATTTACAATATTCTTTCTAATGTTCACATATTCGAAAAATTTTTTTGACAAAATATGTAGAATTCCTTCTTCTTTTAGCGAATACGTTTCTTTTTTATGGAAAGTTTGTATAATATGTACTACAGACACACCTAAAATCTATAAGGAGACGGAGCCGATTCTATGTTTGAGCAAGCAATTGAAAAAAAACGCGAAAAGATGAAATACTTGGCCAAACGATACGGAATGACATCTCAAAAAACGGTTAGTTGTAGTCAAGAGCTGGACAGGCTCTTAAATGTTATATTACTCATACAAATAGATGATATGCCAACTCAACATACAGACGTGCACTCCCAATGAGTGTGCGTTTTTTATTTAGAAAATAACAGACACATATTTGCACAAACGCCCATACAATAATAGAGTAAAACTCCCATCATAGACATTCAGATGAAAAAGGGACAAATACAAAAACTTTTAACATGAAAGGTGTTTTCTATGCCTGCAATGGTTGGACACGTTAATATTGTTAACGTCGGATCAAGTGGTGTATTTCACATTGGAGATGTTTTTGCCATTCGCCCCATTAGTTATTCCCGTGCATTTGCAGGAGCGGGTTCTTTTAATGTCGGAGAACAGGTAGCCATATACAATTACGAAAACATAACAAATGTAAACGATAATGATGTAATCGATCAACCAATCACTGCTACTTATTAAAGGAGGGAAAAAAATTGAAACTGTATGTACACCAAAGTATTATTATTAAAAACATAAGAATAGAGAACCTTACAACTTCAGCTGTCTTTCAAATTGGAAGCGCAGGTAGTATAAAAACATTATCAAAGTTCTCGAATACAGGTGGATTTACACAACCAACCCCTCCGCTAACAGCTCAGGGACAAATTATTTCTGTTTCCCCTCCCCCTCCTAGTTCTTCTTAACGGACTAATATCATAGACATATACCAATATACCCTCCAGATCAAAAAGGAGGCTTCTAGCAGTGAATCAAGATCTGTATACTTATTTACAACAATTACAACAAGTAATTCAACAACAACAAGAAAGAATAAATATTTTAGAAACAAAGCTAACGCAAATAACGGAGGAAATAGCAGAACTAAAACAGCGCCCATCTTCTTCAATTGGGAAAGTCGAATATAAATTTGATCAACTAAAAGTCGAAACTTTAAGTGGTACATTAAATATTGGTTTAAATCCTTTTACGAGCAAGGGCGAAATAATTGAAGACTTTGATGTGGAGACTGAAACATTAAAAGTAAATCCTGAAACTCAAGTAAATCCCGATTTTTATCAAGACATCATTCAAGAAATGCATCGCTATCTAGACGAAGAAGCGTATACCCGGATTCTTCATTTTGAGCAAGAAGAACGAACACCTCTTGATGATATGTACCGTCAAATGATGATTGATGATATAAAACAACAAATGGAACATCGTCTCCCGTACTATTTATCTCAAGTACAGCCGCATCCCGAAATTACATCGAATCCGCAGTATATGAAAGATGTCATTATTCGAGCAATGAAACAAGATATTGATAAAGCATTTCTTTCCTTTATTCAGCATATACCACGTAACTTCCGAAAGGAGTAAGTGCATATGAATTTTACTGTCATTAATCATGAAATCAAAGTCGGAAATATTCGATCTCTTGGGATATCTTCGTCTGCTTTATTCTTAGTCGGCGATGCAAACCTTATTATTTCATCTTCTATTTTAGATACACCGTTTGAATCGGTTACAGGCGGACCATTTGTACCACTCGTAACCGCTGTACCTACCACTCCTCGATAAGGAGGGCTCGTTTTGTTTCGACATATTTCCGTTGTTCATCAGTCCGATGTCATGACGCTAGGACTCAGTTCCGTTGTTCAAGTTGGTGATTCAAATCATGCAGAATTAAAAACTAGAGCGATTATCGTCCAGCGTGAAATTGCTAACTTTATTTCTAAAGAAGGAGACATGGAAGCATATAAAATATTTGTCGACGATAAAATCACAATTCCAACTCGTGTCAACGAAGTGCGAATGACAGTCATTAATACAAATCCCTTTATCGAGGTAGACTGCATTACCATTCAAAGTATGCTAAACGCCTCTTGTCTTCATATTGGATCTATTGATTACGTATTTGCAAACTCACGCATTTTACAAATTCGCCACTTTGTTACAAAAGAACCTTTTCACCAAGAACGCATATAGTACCATAAAAGGAATTTGAAGTAGGTGAAAACATGCCGTCTCTTGTCGGAAATTTAGTCGTTCAAAATAGTAACGGTTCTTTTAACTTAGGAGATTTCTATAATGTATCTCCAAAAGAAAATACGAAAGCTTACAACGGATCCGGTTCATCAAATGTTGCATTTGTTTTAAATACATTTAACGGTGTAAGTGGTACAAATACATTTGATTCTGACGTAGCTGATCAAGACCAAATCGGAACAGCATAGCGCGGAAAACAAAAAAACGGAGGGATTCCCTCCGTTTTCTCGTTTTCCATCAATCTACTTGCAATACGTGACTACCATCAAAGAAATATAAATATGTTTCTTTTACAGATTGATGTAGACTTTTCTCTAACGCCTTGCGATAAAGGGCAAGCTGTGTTTTGTACCGTTCTTCTAATATTGGCCGCGCTTGTTCGAATCCACCTGGGAATCGCCCTTCAATTGTATCTGTTTTAAAATCAATTAAAACGATGCCATCTTCTTCCTCAATCATACAATCGATAACCCCTTGAACAAGGATAGATTCGTCTTGTTCATCTGTCCAATCTTGATATGCTTCATCTGCTGATAACATCATTGTAAACGGTACTTCGCGCTCTACATGCTTTGCAGCTAATAATCGTTTTCCGAGTTCTGTTTCAAAAAATGCAACAATTTTTTCCGGTGCTATTTCTTCTGCTTGTTCAAATGTTAACAGCTCTTTATTCACCATTTCCGCAATTTGTTCTTGAATTACTTCAATCGTTATTGTTTTCGCTAAGTTTACATGCTGCATAACCGTATGAACGGCCGTCCCGCGTTCTGCATACGTAAGTCCTTTTTTCTCCATAAAACGCGGACGCGTTTCAATTGGTGCACGAACTCGTTTAATAAACGACGTATCACTACCCTCTTGCGATTGGTAGTTTCGTTTAATTTCCGTAACAGATTGCTTGGCGCGGTGCGTTGCTGCATCTTCGAATCTGTACTGCCATGTTAACCTTTTATACACTTCCTCTTGCTTTTCACTGCAAAGAGAAACTGCTTTCTGCTCCCTGAGCGCTTCTAACAACTCTTGTTTTTCTTCTTTCATTGGCTCCGGTGCTTGCAACTCTGCCGCGTCAACCGCTTCTACTTTCCAGTTTGCATCATATTCGTATAAATCAGCTGGAATACTTCCTTGTCCCATCTGCAAAAGCATGTCGCTATCTTTATGTCTGCATAATGATGGTACAATCCAATCTAAATAACAAGTTGCCCCGGCACGTACATAATCCGGCAATAACCATTCGGTATGTTCGCGGGCATCTAACCATTTCTGGATTTCTTTTTCTTTATCTTTTACAGTTCCAATTAAAATGAGCTTTTCTTTCGCACGTGTTAACGCTACATATAAAACGCGCATTTCTTCGGCAATCAGCTCCATTTTCATTTTGCGCTTAATCGCAAGCTGCGATAATGTCGTATATTTAATACGCTTTTTCGGATCAATAAACTGCGAACCAAATCCGTAATCTTTATGCAGCAAGAAACGTTTCATTAAATCTTGTGTATTAAAACGTCTGCCAAGCCCTGCGACAAATACAACTGGAAACTCTAGTCCCTTACTTTTATGAATGGTCATAATGCGCACAACATCTTCTTGTTCACCAAGTGCACGTGCTGTTCCCATATCATCACCGCGTTCTAGTATCCGCTCAATAAAACGCAAGAAGCGGAATAAACCACGGAATGAAGTCGATTCATATTGACGAGCACGGTCATATAAGACGCGAAGGTTTGCCTGGCGTTGCTTACCAGCGGGAAGACCACCCACAAAGTCATAATAACCTGTTTCACGATACACTTTCCAAATTAAATCAGAAAGCGACTGCTGATGCGCAAATTCACGCCACTCTTGTAAATGCTCGTAAAACCATGATATTTTCTCATGCAATTCTTTCTCTTCCTCTAAAGGTGCGCCTTGCAAAAACGAGCGCATTACTTCATAAAAGGAGCCCTTTTTCCCATGAGAACGCAGCGTCGCCAGTTCTTCGTCTGTTAATCCAACAATTGGCGAACGAAGCACAGCTGCTAACGGAATATCTTGCGCCGGATTATCAATGACGCGAAACAAGTTCATCATTACATTCACTTCTGTCGCTTCAAAATAACCTGTCGCAAGCTCTGCATACACAGGAATACCTTGCTGTTTTAACTCTTCCATAATTTGCGGCGCCCACGGCATCGAGCGCAGTAAAATAACAAAATCACGATACGTAACAGGGCGCATGCCGTTTGTTTTTCGGTCATATATTTCATAACCAGAATCGACCATTACTTTTATTCTTTGGGCAATGAGGCGCGCTTCTAATTGCGCCTTTTCTAATTCAACGCCTTCCTCTTCATCCGTTGCTTCGCTATCAGATTGATGGATAAACAGCAATTCTGCTGCTGTATCCTCCCCTTCCGGATAGCTCGCTCCAAGCTTTAACTCAGCGTCTTCATCATAATCAATTTCTCCGACAGCTTCGCCCATAATTTGTTTAAAAATATAGTTTGTCCCTGCGAGTACTTCATGACGACTGCGGAAGTTTTTCGCTAAATCAATTTTCATGCCACCATCGATGCCTTCAGATGTAAAACGTTTATATTTCCCTAAAAATAGTCCTGGCTCTGCTAAACGGAAGCGATAAATACTTTGCTTCACATCGCCGACCATAAATAAATTACCATCTTGCTCCGAATCTTTCGTTACAAGCTTAATAATCGATTCTTGCACAAAATTTGTATCTTGATATTCATCAACAAGCACTTCTGTAAACTTTTGACGGTACTGCCACGCAACTGGTGATGGACGCAGTTCTCCCTCATTTGTACGCTCACTTAAAATTTGTAAGCAAAAATGCTCTAAATCTGTAAAATCAACCATCCCTTTATCGCGCTTAATCGCTTGGAACTGTTCTGTAAATACTTTTACAAGATTAACAAGCTTTTGCAGCACAGGGTGCATATCTTGAAAATCGCGTAAAAAACTTTCTGGACTACGGCTAAATAATTCTTCATGCAGTTTCTTTACTTCATCTTTCGCTTTATTCCGCAAACCATCAACTTGCTTCACAATCTCTTCATTATAATCACTCTTTTTAATACGCTTTAACGTTTGCCAAGAAGCAGTTTGCATCGCTTCATATGTGCTTGTCCAAGAACCGTAAGCTGCTTCGGACAAGTTCTGAAGTAACAAAAGATCCGCCTGCAGCGTTTCAACGCGCGGTGCTGGGCCGTCTGGTAACATCGCAAGCTCAATCGCTTTTTCAATATATTGCTTTGCCGTTTCCAACTGCACCTTTACATCCTCTAATAAATACGAAGCGTACTGTAAATCTGCAATTGTTTTTCCTTCGACGTTATATGCATCAACTAATTTATCAAGCCAGCCGTTCGGATCCGGATGCGCTCTTGACTCAGTATGAAGCGCCAAAATCATCCGCTGCAGATCATCGTCAGTGCGGTCGCTCGTGTAACGATCGACAAGTTCAAAAAACAACTCATTATTCTCCATGCCGTACTCTGCTTCTAATATGTCATCGAGAACTTCTTCTTTTAACAATTCATTCTCCGTTTCATTCGCAATGCGAAAACGCGGATCAACATCGAGCATATAATAATACGTTCGAATCACTTGTAAACAGAAAGAATGAATTGTCGAAATCGATGCTCTGTTTAGAAGACTCAGCTGTTTGCGAATGTGCGGCGAAACTGGATCAAGGGTCAATACTTTTTCTAGCGCTTCTCCAATTCGGTTTTTCATCTCTTGCGCCGCTGCATTCGTAAACGTTACGACAAGCAATCGATCGACATCAACTGGATTGTCCTCTCGAATCATTTTCCGAATAATACGTTCAACAAGTACCGCTGTTTTTCCCGACCCAGCTGCAGCTGCAACTAAAATATCACGGCCATCCGCAACGATTGCTTTCCACTGATCCTCGGTCCACTGACTTCCTTCTGGTTTTGCTGGCCAAGTTCGAATCATGACTGGGTCTCCTCTCTCATCTTCTCTAATGCTTCACTATCTTTCATATCTTGCAGTGCTCTGTATTTGTTATCTTCTAACGACTCGTCAAATTGACAAACAGAGCGGAAATTACAAAACGTACATGCTGTTTTGTTCCCCATTTTATACGGCGCGATATCGATGACACCTTCTGTTATATCTGTTCCGATGTTTTCAAATGTACGATGTACGTATTTTTGCAGTACATCAAATTCTTGTTCACTCGCAATATCAGAACGAGCACTAAAGCTGCCATCTTTTTTAAGACCCGCTGAAATGATGTTCGAGCTTCCTGTCGTTAATGTGTTATCCATTAAGCGCACGACATCAGCGTCTCCAAGGACAAGCCCTTTCATTTTAAATTTCTTTAAAATTTCTTGTTCTATTTCAGCCTCTGACACGTCGCCTTTCATTTCAACAATTGGATTATGAATATGGAAATACAGGACTCCGGCAGGATTTACATTTCCGCCACGCTCCATCCATTTGCTTGCGTTTGTTGTGACAACATCTAAATATGTTAGCATCTGCAGTGCTAGGCCGTAATACACTTCCGTTAAATCTAATTTTTTCGCACTCGATTTATAATCGATAATACGTAAAAACGTGCCCGTTTCATCTTCCGCTTTATCAACGCGGTCAATTCGCCCAACCACTTCCATTTCCACACCATTTGGTAATCCAAATTTCATAGCTGGCAACGAGTTTGTTCCGCCCATACCAAATCCGACTTCTAAATCAACAGGTACAAATCCACTCGACTTTGCATGCTCTCGTAACACAAGTGACGTACGGAAAATGATTTGCTGCAATTTATGTTTTAAATAATGATGTCTGTTGGAACTTAATAAAATTTGGCGTTGCAAAAGCGGCGCTAATTCTTCAATCACTGTAACGGAAAGATATTCACACTCTTTTACTGTTAAATCAGCCCAAGTCCGCTTTTCTTTCAATAATTTATCAGCAATTTTTTTCAAAGCGGCATGGAACAGTTCCCCGATATCTGGTGCATCTAATTTAAAAATATCACGTTCTTTTAAAGATAAGCCATGCTGCGCAAAATGAGCATACGCACAGCGATTAAAGAGCTCCATACGTGATACGCTGCCTTTAATTTTGTCACCGTATAACTCCTCGCTTACGGCGTTGCTTAATTTACGAGCCCGGTTTCGGTAAAACAAACTGGATAACACACGAATGCTCTTTTGTTTCCATTCCGGCGTTGTAACATAAAAATTGTATACATCCCACCAGAAAGAAAGATTCCCTTCAAAACCGTATCGTTTCCAATTTTGGAGTTGCTGCGTTAAATAAGAAAGTGTCACTTCTGGCGTCGCAACGTATGAAATTTGCTCACTATGAGACAAATCATTGACATCATTCGTTAAAAAGATTTCAGCAGCAGATGGGAACATTCTTTTCACTTTCTTTATGAAGCTAGATGTTAATAGCGTCTTCCCTTCTTCATCTGCAAGTGGACAAGAAATATATAACTTCTCTGCTGCCCTTGTCACTGTTTGATAAATGACAAATTGTTCATCGAGTAACTTTTGCCGCGCTGTTGGTGCCAGTTCGATTCCTGCTGAAACAAGTACTTCTCGTTCTTCATCAGATAATACTCCATCATCTGATGGCGCCGCTGGAATAATCCCTTCATTTGCTCCAATTACAAATGCTGCTCGAATATTTGAAAGACGCGAACGGTCAATATTTGCAATTAACACTTGATCTAAAGACGGTGGAATATTCGCGAACTGGAGCGACTCTAAACCTGTTGTCATCACATTTACAAACATAGACAGAGACATCTTCTCGTCTCCTAGCATTTCAACGCACGTATCTAGCAGCGTGATGACTTGTTCCCATACTTGATCATGATCATTAGCAAATAAGAAATTCCCTTCCTCTTCTGCTTGCAGGCGTAACGCTTCTAATTTTTTCGGAACGTCTAGCTCTTCTAAAAATAAGTAAACTGCTTCACACATACTCATTGTCGCTCTTGCCCGTTTTAATCGCTTTTGCAAACGAATAATCGGTGTGCGAACAATCTCACGAAGACGATTAATCTTTTCTTCCATTTCTCGTTCGCTATCTGTTTGACCGCCATGTACACCATCTAATGAACGGTAACGGCGATATGTCCACGGCTCTTCCGAAGTCCATCGTTTCCCTCGCACGCCATACGCTAAACAGTAATTTTCAAATTCGTCCATTTCATCACGGATTTTCGCTTTATTTCCATCTAACGGGTACAACAGTTCGGTTTTTATACAACGAAATACCGCGTCATAACGCCAATTCCCACTAATAACTTCTAACGCAGAACGAATAAACTCAATTAATGGATGGTGAAGCATAGGGCGTTTTTCATCAATAAAGAACGGAATATTATAATCAGTAAACAATGTCTTCATCATATCGTAATAGCTTTCTCCGTTACGAAGAAGCACTGCGATATCACGGTAACGATACCCTTCTTCTGCTACTAATCTGCGAATTTCGCGCGCAACACCTTCCACTTCTGCCCGCAAATTAGCCGCAGCATATAGTGTAATGTGTGACTCACCTTGAAACTCTGCATACGGACGAGAATCAAAATGCGCCTCTAAATGCGCAAGTGCTGGTGACATAAAACGCGGCTCTTCTCGCATGAAAATCGTATTTTCAATAACAATTTTCTCTTCACTTGCTACTTGTTTGATTTTTTCATACGTAACCAGCGTTTGATAAAATAAATCCAGTTCATCTACTTGCTGTGATAACGTCTGCTCATCAATCGTGAGTGCAATTGTCATCTTTGCTCCGCATCGCAGTAGTTGCCTTACAATTTCTAACTCTTGCGGTGAAAATGTATGAAATCCATCAATATAAATGATGCTATCCTTCACATACTCTGAATAGGGAAGCTTTTCAAATAAAAGCTGCATATAATCTTCAGAATCTAAATATTTTCCAATTAACGCTCGTTCAAAATCATCATATAGAAGCTGCAAATCATACATTTTGTTCGCTAACAGTTTCTGTTCATTGCCATTGCTATGAGCCTCTAATTCCTGCCACATCGCATACACATTTGACGGCGTTAAATTGTGTCGTTTAAATTCCGTAATCATACTGCCCAGTTGTTCAAAAAATCCGTTTTGCTCTGCTGCTTTCTGAAAAACATATAATTCTTCTTTACGCGCCTCGACAATTTTACGAAGCAACATATGCACACCAGATTCATCAATATGAAGGCGGCTTGCTCCGCCTACTTCTTGAAGCACCTTCCACGCTAACCGCGAAAAACTAAACACTTGTGCACGAATCGAGCCGCTTACGTCTCCATTAATTAATGCTTGCTGCGTTTGGAATGTCATTTGCTCTGGCACAAGATATAAAATCGTTTCACCTTTTGGACGATGCTGCAGCTCTTGCTGCACTTCTTGCAAACACATCGTACTCTTTCCACTTCCAGCTCGTCCTATTATAAATCGAAGTGACATGTAAACCCGCCTTTCTATAAGTAAACGTCGATCAATCAAGATCTATCCGAAAAAGAAGGTAATTCGAAATTTCGAATTACCCTTTAGAGAAATTTGTTTGTACTTCATTGATTGGCCAATAGCGTAAATCAACTTTTCCAACAACTTGTTCTATTTTTACAAATCCGAAGTGACGACTATCCCAGCTTCCTAAACGATTATCTCCAATAACAAAGATAAACCCTTGCGGAACAACCTGTTCGTCTGTTAACTCTTCTAGGGTAAAATCTCCTGTTAACTGTCTACCATGAATTTGCTTTTTGTATGCATCTAAATACGGCTCTTCAATAAATTGTCCGTTAATATATAGTTTATCATGTTTGTAGGCAATTTTGTCACCTGGAAGTCCGATAATTCGTTTCACATAATCTTCCTGTTCATTTGCATGAAAAACAACAACATCAAAGCGGTGCAATTCACCAAACTGATAGCCAACTTTATTCACGATCAGCATATTACCATCTTGGAGCGTAGGCATCATCGACTTACCTTCGACAACATACGTTGCAAAGAAAAAAGTGCGAAAAAATACAGCTAATAAAACACCTATTAAAATGACTCTCATCCACTCTATACTTTCTTTTTTCCACTTTCGCTTCATCATGCCACATCCCTTTCTCTTTTCAATAACAGGGGTGCGCTCACTTACGAAGTTTAGTCTCTGCTCAGTTCAAGCTTTACTTCAATTTTCTTTCCGACATACCATAAAACAAAAATGACACCTAGTACGATTGTTGTTTTTACCGGCTTATGCATAAAAGATGCAAGATCATGGCCAACGTAACTTAACACGAAAATCATCACAAGTTTGCCAAGTGAAAGTGCTAAAATAAACTGCCGCTTACTAATACGCGACAAACCCGCTACTACATTAATCAGCGCTGACGGGGTAAACGGAAAACAAAATAAAAGGAAAATGGGTGCAAATCCTTTTCGCTCAATCCATGTCATCGCACTGCGAACTCGTGGATGTCTATTTACAAAAGCAAAAAAGCGACTTCTCCCAAAACGACGAATGATAAAAAACACAAGCATTGCCCCTATACATGAACCGAGCCATGAATAAAAAAAGCCAAGCCATAAACCAAAGGCAACTGCATTTGCCATCACAAATAAAAAGAGTGGCAAAGCTGGAATAAACGCTTCAATCATCGGAAGTCCAATGCCAATTAACGGACCAAATGCTTGATAGCTCTTTAACAAATGTTCCATATTTTCTATTGTGAAATATTCTTTAATTGTTTGAAAATCCATTCTACTATGTACCCCTTTACCTTGCTCTAATGAATTATAATTGCCTTTCTTTGTTTTAAAACTTTGCACGTGGCAGGAAACTCCGGTGCATTGCCAGTCCCTCCCAGGCCATTAAAAAAATTGCTTTTCTGTCTTTTTTTCATAGAGTGACTGAGTAGTTACAAAAATTGATCGTTTACTTTTTCTTGTTATACTTTACCATTATTGAACAATTAGGGGAAATAATCTATCTGACAACTAAATATATATTTATTTTCCATATTCCTTAGAAAAAATCCTTTTACAAATAAAAAAAAGGATGGCAAATGCCATCCTTTTTTACTATGATCTATAAGATTATAGTTTTACAACGTTTTTAGCTTGAGGTCCACGGTTACCTTCTTCTACTTCAAAGCTAACTTTTTCGCCTTCTTCTAAAGATTTGAAACCTTCAGTTGTAATAGCAGAGAAATGTACGAATACATCGTTTTCGCCTGGAACTTCGATGAAACCGAAACCTTTTTCATTGTTAAACCATTTTACTTGACCTGTTTTCATAATAACTTCCTCCTAAAAATAAATATATTGTTTAGTTTTCACAACATAAAAAAAGAATCCACACATTACCAAATGCGAAACAGAATACATACATAATTTTTCTCGCTAGTTTCACGGCACTTGATAATATATGGATTGCTTGATTTAAGTATTCAACTATATATTGACTATACCATATTGAAAAAAGAATGTACAACATAATTTATAAAAATAAAAAAATCGATGCTTATTGAGCGCCGATTCTTTTATTTTAAGAACTTACATTATGAAAAAAAGAGTTCAAATACATGTAAAGAACGATTATTTTTTCGTGTATCGAATGTACGATGCATCATTGTAAATCCACTGATTCCCGCCAACATTTAACCAGTTTCCTGATTTCCCGGACACTTTATATACTTCTCCCTTTTGCACTTTCCGAATAATACTATTACTCGTTGATGGGCCGGAACGTAAATTCACATTATTTCTATTAACATATACCGTACCTTGTGCCTTATTCATTTGCTGCACTTTCGCCCCGCCTGAAAGAGCATTCCCATTATATGCTTTTAACACATCCGCACGAAATTTCGCTTCCGATACGCCGTGACTAGCTAAGTAAGCTAATGGATCTTCATGATCAGTACCACCGAACTTATATGTAACATCTTTATGGGTCAATAACCCTTTAGACGGATGAATATGTCGGTTACGTAAAATCTCCGCTAGCAGCCTTACATAACGATCGTACGAGCGTTTAAACTTTACTGGATTTTTCGTCTCACTTAATTCAACTTGAACAAATCTTTCATTCGCAGTTGGCCCTGCCCCCCACGCACGATATTTTGTACTCGCAGTCTGAATCGTCTCATCCCAATCCACAACATAATGAACAAAAGCGTTTGACCATGTACGAGACTGAAAACGTTGAATGTTAATTGCCGGTACCTCAGGAGTAGCAGTTGAATGTGCTATAACTCCTTCGTACATGCCTATACCATTGCGGTATGGTTCCTTAGGTAACTCTGGAATAATAAGTGTACTATTAGCAAACGCACTATTAACCGAGGTTAATAACGTAATAGATGCTACAGTTACAGAAAATAGCAGTTTAATAGGTTTCATTTTTCATCACCTTCAAAAAATCTTGTTTAATTTATGTAGAACAAATAACTATATATACAAGTTAAAAAACCAACATAAAAATCTCCTTTTTTCGGGGGGAGACGAGAGCATCTAGCCGCGCATTTCTACCATACGCAATATTTAAAACAAAAGGAGAAAGCAAGCATGTCGACAAATTAAAATGAATATATATAAAGCCCCAGTTAAATTTTTATTAGGGAGATTGAGAAATAGTAGAACGCACACTATACGATAATAGATATGCTTTGGGGACTCATCTATATAAATACAAATTAAAAAATGACATAAAAACACTTTTTCTTTTTAGATGGACGAGCCATCTAGCCGCGCATAAAGTGAGATGTCGAAAAATTAAAATGGATTTATATATATTTAAATTATCTCACATAATGACTGTTTAAAACAGAAAAAAAGTTCTGCTAATAAAGGAAAAAATTCTTTTTAGAGGGGAAAGCCGATCAGGATCTGTTTCAGCTCGGCAGATCGACTACTTTTGTGTCGAATGCCGTCGAAGGGTCTTTAAATCGTGTCGAATCGCCGATATATTGTGAAAAGCGCCGATATATTCTAAAAAGTGGTCGATATATCGTGAAAAGCGCCGATATATTGTCAATAACGGAAAAAAGTAATGAGCCAAAAGGCACTTATTTGCCTTTTGGCTCATTTTCACTTCATATTATCAATCTTCTTTTTTAAAAAGATACATTTTTTCGTATGCAGGCGTTAACTCTAAAACCTCATTTTGATTCACTAGTAAAAATTTTGTCGCCGCCTGTTTTCTTTTTCTATCTTCAAATTCTGCTCGAAGTTGTGCTGTTCGATTTCGTTGATTTTCAAAGCTGTTTTTAGATACTTCTAGCTTAATTGTTTGACCATTAATGAATTCAATTAGAATATTTCCATGTGGAAGTTTTGTTATATTTTCAATATGAAAATGCGACAACCAGGCACATTCTTTGCGGGAGTAAGAAAATGTAGGGAAGAAATAGATATAATCTGTAGGACTAATTGCAATCGGTGCTTTATGCGTAAAGCCTGTGTATTCTTTTGTACCATCTTTTCGTCCGCCAAAGCTAGCTCCATATTGACGACAACTTTGTTCCACAATCTCAAGTGGCTTTTGATACACAAAAAATTCATCATTTTCTTCAATCACACGCGTTACAATACGTTTATCATTTAAAACGATTGGAAGCAGTGCAATCGTTTTTGAATTCACAATGTACTGCGGTGTGTACCTTTCGACTTTACCAGTCATTTTCTTCCTCTCCTTTGTCAAATTTGGATAATTTCATGCAATTATCTACATGGATAATTGTACCATTTTATACGTAAAATACCTGATATTTTCAATTTTTTTACAATTAATTAGTAATAAATTAAAATTTCTTTTTATACGTCTGTATGAATAACAGAATGAAACTACATACTCTTCCTATAAAAAATAAAATTATCTTATATACAATTTCAATTTTTTTATTTTGAAATATTTGTAATAAAAGAGAGAGCCAGCTCGAAAGCTGACTTAATTACTACATTTATTGCAGCTGCGCTCAATGAAGTGGGTGGGAACACTTATAGTCATGCTAATCTTCCTTCATCACAAGCTTAACGAACAAGCCGCCCAACTAAAAATGGGCGGCTTTCTTCATTTATCTAATCCAGCTTACATAAGACTCATCAAAATACATCCAACCGCCAGTTTTCAATCCACCACCATTTACGAAAATCCAATTTTCATGGCGATAATGTACATCATATGCTCCAGATTTATTAATCTTCTCAACAACAGCATCACCAGTACTTGCACCTTTTCTAAGGTTGATATCAGTACCATTTACCCAAACGACACCTTTATTTTTTCCATCTTTGTTGATTTTACAAACATCAGCACGTAACCAGTTATTATTCGCGATTTTGTACCAGAAGTAAGAGCCATCATAATGCCAATCAAGGTAAACATGACCGCTTCCTTTTTGTACTTGACGCATAACTTTTGCATTAGCAGATGCATTTTCTCGCACATTCGCAACATCCGCTGTTACAGTGATACCGCCCAAGTTGTTTGTTTGCCAATCTGGAGGTAAAACAACATCTTTATTATCTCCTGCACTGTTGTTACTTCCCTTACCAGTAAACCACTCTAGAGACTTGTCCCCATTTAAACGGTTTACATCGCAATTCCCAATCCCTTCAACATAACCACCTGTTGCATTATCAGCATATTGCCATAAGTCACATGCATATGCAGGTTTTGCTCCATAACGAGGAATCCAAAGGAAATCAGCTTTTACATTTTGTAATCCATATGATTTATACATATGATGAGATACATAGAAACCTACTTTCCATCCTGCAGCTTTGCAAGTATTAATGAACGCTTGTGACGCTTTTGCTAGATTAGTAGAACCGCAACTAGCTAAAGTGTCATCTTCAACATCTAGTACTAGAAATTTAGCGTTAGGACTAACGCGAGCCATAAAGTCTTTTGCTTCTACAATTGCATCTTCCACAGATACATAACAACCATATGCATATGCAGCGTGAGGAATGCCACGTGCTTCTAAATTTTCCACATGCTGTTTATATAGATGATCTACTTTATTTGAACCATATTGCACACGACAAATTGCTAAATCAAGATTCGGAGCAGCTACGTCCCAATTAATATTGTCATTATATTTTGATATGTCTACGATGTTTTTATTCATTATTCGTTATCTCCTTATATTTAGATTATATTAATATTAAAAAAGCAATGCCTTCCGACAGTGCCCTTTTCCTCATACAGCAATTCTTCTTTAGCAACATGAAATTATAATGCAAGTCACATGTGATTTTTACTACGAATTAAACTAAAATCAATTCCGATACATTTATTTTAGTTTAAATACCTTTCATTTCTCTTTCATAAATGTTACAAAAGTCTTTCATTGGTTTGATTCTATAGTGAAAGTACACATGAAAAATTGCCTGCTTTATCAATATACAGAAATCAAAAAGAAGATAACCCCCTATATACAATAGGAGTTATCTTCTTATTTTTAATGGATTTTTTGAGTGGCCCTTGAAAGCTGCCCCTCTCTTTTATCATCGTGTAAACTGCTCTGCCTCTGTCGATCCTTTCAATGCTGTCGTTGACGAAGTTCCGCCCGTAATGACTTGTGCTACTTCATCAAAATATCCTGTACCAACTTCACGTTGATGACGTGTTGCTGAGTAACCGTACTGTTCTGCTGCAAATTCTGCTTGCTGCAGCTCTGAGTACGCAGCCATACCGCGTTCTTTATAACCGCGTGCTAGCTCAAACATGCCATAATTTAAAGCATGGAAGCCAGCAAGTGTTACAAATTGGAATTTATATCCATAAGATGCAATTTCTTTTTGGAAGTTTGCAATTGTTTTATCATCTAATTTTTTCTTCCAGTTAAAGGACGGTGAACAGTTGTAAGCTAATAGTTTTCCTGGGAACTTTTCATGGATTGCTTCTGCAAAGCGTTTTGCATCTTCTAAATTCGGTTCTGATGTTTCACACCAGACAAGGTCGGCATACGGAGCATACGCTAAGCCGCGCGCAATTGCTTGATCCAGTCCAGCTTTCGTTCGGAAGAAGCCTTCTGGTGTTCTTTCTCCCGTAATAAATGGTTGATCAACAGGGTCGATATCACTTGTAATTAAATCAGCTGCGTCAGCATCTGTTCTGGCAATAATGAGCGTTGGTACTCCCATTACATCTGCTGCAAGACGTGCTGATATTAAATTACGCACTGCCGTTTGTGTTGGCAACAATACTTTTCCGCCTAAATGACCACATTTCTTTTCAGAAGAAAGTTGATCTTCAAAGTGAACACCAGATGCTCCTGCCTCGATCATTCCTTTCATCAGCTCAAATACATTTAGTTGTCCGCCAAATCCCGCCTCTGCATCAGCAACAATTGGCACGAAGTAATCAACATCGCCGCTTCCTTCCATATGCTGAATTTGATCGGCACGCTGCAGCGTTTGATTTATCCGTTTTACAACTGCCGGTACACTATTTGCTGGATACAAACTTTGGTCTGGATACATATGACCTGATAAATTCGCATCGGCCGCTACTTGCCAGCCGCTTAAATAAATTGCCTTTAATCCAGCCTTTACTTGCTGCATTGCTTGATTTCCAGTTAATGCCCCTAACGCATGAACGTAGTCTTCACTATGAAGAGAATTCCAAAGTTTTTCTGAACCGCGA
This sequence comes from Bacillus sp. 491mf, assembly GCF_900112415.1. Classification (GTDB taxonomy): domain Bacteria; phylum Bacillota; class Bacilli; order Bacillales; family Bacillaceae_G; genus Bacillus_A. The sequence continues at coordinate 124,460 of NZ_FOLV01000003.1, read as the reverse complement.
CGTGCTAACGTATATTCAATATCAACCGATCCGCGAAGACGAATAACATCCTCTGCAGAATACGGACGTGTTACTCCTTGCCAGCGTGTATCCATTTCCCAGCTCTCTTGTAATTGTTCGATTCTTTCATTTCCCATTTTTTCCATCTCCTTTATAAAATTTCATACCCCGGTAACGTTAAAAATGATACAAAATCATCATTTCGAACTAGATTCGTAAATAGTTTCGTAGCTTCGACAAATCGTCCTTTTTCAAAACGATCACTACCAATCTCTTGCTCTATTTTGGCTAGTTCTTCTGCTTTAAATTGCTCTACTAATGCAAGTGTAACCTTTCTTCCATCCTCAAGCTTTCCTTCCTTATGACGAATCCATTGCCACACTTGTGCCCTTGAAATTTCTGCAGTTGCCGCATCTTCCATTAAATGATAAATAGGTGCAGCTCCCCTGCCGCTTAACCACGATGCAATATATTGAATACCGACGCTAATATTTGTACGTAGGCCCGTTTCTGTAATCGTTCCCGCCGGAACTTCTAATAATTTTTGTTCTGTTATACAAATTTCTTCTCGTTTTCGATAAATTTGGTTTGGCGTTGTCATGATGCGATCAAATACTTCCATCGCTACAGGAACAAGTCCCGGGTGGGCAACCCAAGTCCCGTCATGTCCATCACAAGCCTCGCGCTCTTTATCGGCACGCACTTTCTCAAATGCTGCTTCATTTGCTTCCGGATTGTTCTTAATTGGAATTTGCGCTGCCATTCCGCCAATTGCTGGTGCCCCCCTGCGATGACACGTCTGAATGACGCGTAAACAATACGCGCGCATAAACGGAACACTCATCGTCACCTGTGCCCGGTCCGGAAGTAAAAACTGGTCATGATTGCGAAACGTTTTTATGAAACTAAAAATGTAATCCCAGCGTCCACAGTTTAACCCTGCTGAATGATCACGAAGCTCATACAACATCTCATCCATCTCAAATGAAGCGTGAATCGTCTCGAGCAGTGCCGTCGCTTTAATTGTTCCATTTGGAATGCCAATGTATTTTTGCGCAAATGCGAACACATCATTCCATAACCTAGCTTCTAAGTAACTTTCCATTTTCGGTAAGTAAAAGTATGGGCCACTCCCCTTTTTCATTAACTCCTTTGCGTTATGAAAAAAGAACAATCCAAAATCTAATAAACTACCTGATACTTCTTCACCATCTACTAACACATGCTTTTCTTGTAAATGCCATCCACGAGGCCGCACCATTAATACAGCTGTTCGTTCATTGAGACGATATTCCTTACCATTTTCATTTGTATATGAAATCGTTCTCTTAACTGCATCTCGTAAATTTATTTGGCCTTCCATTGCATTTTGCCATGTCGGCGCATTTGAATCTTCAAAGTCCGCCATAAAGATACGCGCTCCTGAATTAAGAGCATTAATAACCATTTTACGGTCAACTGGCCCGGTAATTTCTACGCGCCGATCTTGTAAATCATTCGGAAGCGGTGCAATCGTCCAATCATCTGCCCGAACATTTGCAGTTTCCTCTAAAAAATGCAACAACTCTCCTGCATCAATTCTCTTTTGTTTTTCCACTCGTTTCTGCAGTAATTCCTTGCGGCGTCCGTTAAAGTTCTCATGCAACTCTTTTATAAATGTGAGTGCTTCTGGTGTCAAAATATCCAAATACGCCGGTATTACTTCTCCAACGAGTGTAACCCGCGAAGTTTGCGTCGACATATTAGCCTCTCCTTTTTACAAACTGTTTTATAACAGTTTTGGTTTTTATGTTTATATTATATAACAAAAAAATCAAAAAGGAAGGACTTTTTAGAATTTTTTAACAATATTGCAAAATTGGTTTATATGCACTTTTCATATTTCTGTAAAAGACGAACTACAAAGTCCTGAGTAGGAGTACTATCTTACTGCGTGGTGATGTAATAACTTAATAGAGGTATTTCCTGAAATGAAAATAGTTTACTAAACTAACGGGGACGCAAAAAAAGCAACGCTCAGAATGATAGATTTCTAAGCGTTGCTTTTTTATTAGGCATAGGATTTATAATATGAATTACCGTGTTATGAGAACGGAATTACTTCGTATACAAAGATACCTTTTTATTGATTATGTTTTCCCTTTTCTTTTTCTTCATGCTTTGAAGAATTTCCATGTTTATCTTCTTTTTGTTGTTCTTTCTGCCCTTTTTCATACTCTTTTTGTTCTTTTTTCTGTTCGTGATATTCTTTTTTCTGTTCCTTTTTTTGCTCTATGTCCTCTTTTTTCTGTTCCTTATATTCCTTTTTTTGTTCTTTATTATTTTCTTCTCTATGGCCGTTATTTCTTTCCTGCGGCGGCTGCACGTGAGCTGGTTCTCGTTCTTTTTCTTGTTGCCTTTTCGGCTCATTTCTTTCTTGTTGCACAGAAGAAGAGGAATTCGATGGCGAATCAGAATGAGTTGATGACTCCGGCTGTGAATGTACTTCAGAAGGTTGTTCCTCCTGCACTTGCGGCGATGCCGGCGAGACAGACGATTTCTTCTTCTCATTTTCCTGTTTCAAATAAATCCCTGTGCTGACTCCTGCTTTTTGGGCATTCTCCCTGATCTGCATAGTACTTTCCTGATATATGACTGTAACGTGTTTTGCGTCATACTCGCTTTTTAACTCTTTCATAGCCTTCTGCAACTGCGACTCTAGTGACTTTTCTTTCGCAACAGATGTTAGCATAACTTGCTTATCACTCGTTAAGTACCCATCTTCTTTGCTTTGTTTTACAATCGTACGCACTACGTCTTGCAAATGCTCATTTTTCCACCCTTTTATTTCTTTTAAAATTCGCTTGCCATCATCATTGCAAGCTCGTAATTCCGTAACACGAAGATCCTTTGTCACACTCGCTTCTATGCTTGGGTTAATATCGATAGAAACATAGGCAAGCGCTTGTTCTTTCGGCTGATTAAATAAAAATAAAAAAACACATAGAAAACAAGCTAACATAAGCGATGCCGGTTTTAATATTGAAGGAACTGAAAAAGGCATTTTTCTTTTTTCTTGTTCATGAAATACAATTTCCTGTCCGATTATATAAGAGTTTAATTTCTTCTTACAATTAATAAATTCTCCGTCCGGTGTCAACACAATTATGCTGTGTTTTTTTATATCCATCACAATTCCTTTATTCATTCCCCTGCCCACCTCTTATATATTCTTGAATATATATGTAGTTGTTTACAAAAACAATGCACATTGCAATGATGTATTTCCTATGTCTTTCTAGCGTTTTGCGACTTGTTCTAACATATGGTTCAATTTGTTTAAGAGGTAACTTTTTCTTTCGGAATAGCTCTTCTATCATTTTCTCCTCTTTTATAATAATCTTTACAATTCCCATTAAATGCTCCCGCGTATCACGATGCTTCGGAGACTCCTTCACAAGCTCAGTAAACGAAATTTTAAACTCAGATAGCACACGTTGAAAATGAAGAATTTCTTCCTTCCGGTTGCTGTTCTCTATCTCTTTCATATATTCCGTAAGCGCCGTCTGCGTTTCTATTGTTTCCTCTTGCTGGTCTTCTTTTAAAAAGACGAGGTTATGCCTAGACTCCTTACGTATATAATCAATTACATCTCTTTTTATAAGAAGCTCAGCAAACGAAAGAAAAGATTTCCCTTTTTTATATGAATATTGTTCAATGGCTTGATGAAATGCAAACAGTCCAATGCTATATTCATCGTCCTGTTCTGTAATATAACGGCGACAGACTGCCGAAATCGATTTTAGAATAAAAGGCCGATACTGAGCGATAAAAGCTTCCTTATCCTCTTCATTTTTTTGTATATTTAATACTACATCTTCTATTGCCGCTTTTTTTACGACTTTCATCAATAAACTTAACACAGGTAGTCCCTCTCCTCCCCTCTGCTATAAATAACAAAACGGTCACTAATGAAGTGACCATTTTACCACAGTATTCCCTTGTTTTTCTTAATGTTTTTCGTGACCAACTTTTTTACCGTTATCTTCATGATTTTCTTCATGTTTTTCGTGACCGACTTTTTTACCGTTATCTTCATGTTTTTCATGACCAACTTTTTTACCGTTATCTTCATGATTTTCCTTTTGCTTGGATTGTCCATGATTCTCATGAGAAACAACAGCTTTATGTGCTGGTTGTGCCGGCTCTGCTGGCTTTGCCGGTTGTGCTGGCTCTGCTGGTTGTGCCGGTTGTGCCGGTTGTGCTGGTTGTGCTGGTTGTGCTGGCTCTGCTGGCTTTGCCGGTTGTGCTGGCTCTGCTGGTTGTGCCGGTTGTGCTGGTTGTGCTGGTTGTGCTGGTTGTGCTGGTTGTGCTGGCTCTGCTGGCTTGTTTTCCTTTGCAACAGCACGCGCTTGCTTTTCTTGCACTTTCTCTATTTTAGCAGCAATTTTTGCAAAACTCTTCTCTATATTTTTGATAATTGCAGCTTTTGCTTTCGGATTTTTCACTTTATCAAGCGCTTTTGCTAATGCTTCGATATTGTTTCCTATATTCACTTTTACTTTTTCTGCTTCTGTTTTTTCTTTATGAGCTGGCTTCTTTGTTTCTTCTTTTTTTGTTTTAGCAGCCTTTTCTGCTTCTTCTTTCTTTGCTTTAGCAGCCTTTTCTGCTTCTTCTTTCTTTGCTTTAGCAGCTTTTTCTGCTTCTTCTTTTTTTACTTCAGCAGTTTTTTCTGCTTCTTCTTTCTTTGCTTCAGCAGTTTTTTCTGCTTCTTCTTTCTTTGCTTCAGCAGTCTTTTCTGCTTCTTTTTTCTTTGCTTCAGCAGTTTTTTCTGCTTCTTCTTTCTTTGCTTCAGCAGTCTTTTCTACTTCCGGTTTCGTTTCTCCTGAAAGCTTGTCCGCTTTTTCTAAGTTTTCTGCTGCTTTCTCTAATGTATCTTTTGTAAAATCATCTTTCCCTTTTTGCATTAATACGCCTGCTTCAGCAATTCGCTCCTTAGCTTGTTCAGATAGTAACTTTGCCTTAGCTAAATCATTGTTCGCAAGCGCCATTTTTATATCTTCGACCATCGTTTTTACGAAATAGAAGAAATCTCCTTGCACTAGAGTCGGCTTTTCTGACTCTGTTGTTTTTACTGCGTCTGTGCTGCTGCTAGCATACGCCGCCGTTCCCATTAAAAATGGACTGCATGCCATCATTGTTACCATAGTTCCTTTTAATAGTATCTTTTTCATCTCATTTTTCCTCCATTTGCTTTCTTCACTATACATATTCGGAGAAAAAATAAGTTTTATGGGGGTTAAAAAATATTTTTCGCAAAATGAAAGGAATTTTTATAAACAATCTTTTTTTCAAAATAAGCAGCATACACTAAAAATAAAAAAGAGGTGAAGAATATGCCTGCAATTGTGGACAGCATTGTCATTTCAAGAATTAATGGGATTGTAAATTTAGGAGACAAATACAATGTAGCTCCTGAATTCCGTAATAAAGAATATCATGGTTCTGGATCATCAAATGCAGCAAAGGAACTGAAAGTCTTTAATGGGGTTAGTACCGCTAATGTATTTGATAATGACCTAACTGATCAAGATACTAAATTTACATTGTAAACTATATACTTATTAAAAAACCTCTTTCTTTAGGAAGGAGACCAGAGCATCTGGCCGCGCATAGGAACGGTCAGGGTCCTTTCCTGCCATATGCTAGGTTTAAAACAAAAGGGGTAAAGTAAGCATGTTGTATTCTCCATAGATATATAAAAAGAACAAGTAACTTCCTAGTCTTTATACTAGAAAATTACTTGTTCTTTTCATTTTTACACAATTCTTGTTCTTAACGACTATTTCTTCTTATATTCTTCAAACGTGAGAATTCTTTCAAAAATTGGCGGATGTGTGTACATGAATAATTTCACCAGAGCCGGCGGGTTCACTTGACTTAAGCTCGTCTTCGATAAATATTGAAATGTTTTAACTCCCGACTTACTATCCTTTGTCATGTCTAATGCGTATTGATCGGCTGCCCTTTCTTCAACGCGCGATACGTAATTTGTGGCAGGACTTACCGCAAAGGAAAGCACCGAAGAGACAAGGAAAAATAGTGGTAAAACTGAGAAACTAGCAATTTTAGAAATATGCAGTGTATCGCCCCATTTACGAATACACGCTTGAATAATACGGCTAATGAGGTACATACCAACGAAAGTTAAAACGATATAACTTCCAACACCCCAGTATATATGTTTCATCACGTAATGACCCATTTCATGCGCCATAATAAATAATATCTCTTTATCTTTTAACTGCTCGAGCGTCGTATTCCATAAAACGATGCGAGAATTTGAGCCAATTCCCGTTACGTATGCATTTAACGCATTTGTTTTCTTTGACATATCCACTTCATACACATGCTCTGTTGGAATATTCGCTTTGTCCGCTAATGTTAAAATCTTTTTCTCAAGCTCCTTATTATGCAGCGTTGAAAAATCATTATAGAGCGGATCAATGACTACTGGTTGAATGAATGTTAAAAAGATCGTGAATGGAACAGAAAGCGCCCAGCCGTACAGCCACCAGCGTTTCGGATATTTTTTAATGAGCCATAATAGCACCGTCACGATCAGAAACATAAGCAAAAAATTGATCCAAAAATCAAGTATATGCTCCTTTATCCAATTTGCTGTTGATTGTGTTGAAATGCCGTAATCAACAGATATTTGATGACCAATCCATTGCAGCGGCAATGCGAGCACCGTTGTCACAAGCGATAAATAAAACAAATAAATCGCAATTTGTAGTACGCGGAATTTTGTTGTATCTTTCGCCCATTGTTCAAACCGCTTTGATACACCGAAAATAAGTACAAATAATAAAACAATCCATTGCAGCGGCGTTGCTAAAAAAAATAATAAATCCTTTACCCGCGAGTAATCTTGACTAAGCGTTAGCTCCCTTGCATTCATAAATGTTGCTGGATCTGCACTCGTTCCTTTATACGCTTCCGGTATGATCTCATGACTCCATCCAAATAAGTACCAATATATAAATAATGCAAATAGAGCGTACAAAAAAAGTGTCCAACTCATCACTTTTCGCATGATTTCTCCTCCTCATTGCTGCCTGTCTATTAATATTGTAGTTCGTTCTTTGGAAAATAGAACAAGCTAAAAGGAAAATAAAGCAGCAAGGTAGTTAAAACCATTGCCGCTTTTACATTGCATAAAACCATACATAACGTGAAATGACTTGAGACATCACTTAGGTTCTCAAGTCATTTCACCATTTACTGGGGAATAATATCGTAATCGCCGGATGCTATCTCTACCCCTTATAGGATTTTTAAAACAAAGAAGCTGTGAAATAAAATCTATCATTACCTCCGCCTAAAGTGATGTCCGAACCATGACCTATAATTATATCAACTGTATCTCCAGCGGAAAGTCGCACTATGTTACACCCCATTACTATAGTTCCTGGTTCTACAGAAGGTTCTCCAAAAAGAAACGTTTTTAATACGCCATTAATCCGAATAGCCATATCAAGAGGTTGAGTTACTGAAAGTGGGTCAATGTATAGACCAGCACAAATGGAATATACCCCGTTAGCAGAAGGAACAAACGTAGATGTTGTTGGATCATATTCATGGGATAGATCAAATTCCACCATTGGAAATACGACTTTGGTTGGGTCGTCCAACCTAGAAATAACTTGATTATTAAGATTAAATGCTCTAAAGGTATGCTTTGCTATTTTAATTACCTCCTTATTTTGTAATCAATACAACTTATTCCACAATAACTCGTGTTGTATCAGCAGTTGACGTAGAGGAAGCGTAAATTTATGGAATGTATCGCACAGTAGAGGTACATACATAATCCCCATCCTCTTTAGATTAGTATGTCCAAGTTTCATATTTTTTGCACCAGAACCATGAATTGTCATGTAATATTCACTCATTACCTCCTTATTTTTCAGATTTTTCTTATAAAATAAAAATTGGGGGGATTGGAATGAAGAAGTTGTACATTACTTTTACGCTCGGACTGATTATCGCAATCGGGATTGGAATTTTTTATTTTACCGGTTACCGAAAAGCATCAGCAGAAATACCAAAGGGGATTGTTATGGAAGATGTAAACGGAACATCTGTATCATTTGATCAATTACCGAAAAAATTAAAGTTAGTCGAATTTATGTATACAAAATGTCCAGATATTTGTCCAGTTACAACATATAAAATGAAACATTTACGCGATGAACTTGAGAAACAAAAAGTGTTTGGAAAAAAAATCGAATTTATTACAATTACAATTGATCCGAAGTATGATACGAAAGAAATTCTAGAGCATTACTCTAAAACGTTTGATATGAAGGAAACACCAGGTTGGCATCTACTGCGCGGCGATGAGGAAGAAACGAAACAACTAGCCGAATCTTTTAACTTCCGCTACCGCGATCCTGGAAGCGGCCTTTACATTCATACTTCTAACTCTTACTTATTAGATGAAGATAATCGTTTAATTGAAGTATTCGGTATGGGCGAGCGCGGGTTTGATAGTAAAGAAGTGTTAGAGAAAATCAAGAAGGCAATGTAAAACCCCTTTCTTTTAGAGGGGTGAGAGTATCTGGCCATAGGTAGTAATGAAATCGAATTGATTCAATGATGGGCAAAGTTACCCTATATAAACAAAGGCGAAGTCTTCAAATAGACTCCGCCTTTTCAACGTACAATGAACTTCAACAATTACTAGCCACTTCCTAAACATTGTTCCTCATTTACCAACCTGTTTATGCTTTTTTCAAACTTTGCAACAGAACCCTAATAAAACTGTCTAACTTAAGGCTAGTGTTTGATAAATCTTTGGTAATCCTTTAATTTCCTCAATTACTTCATGATTTAATAGTTCCTCAGTTTCAATTACCAATAGAGATATTTTTCCTTTTTCCTGTTGCGATACACGTATCATATTAATATTAATTTTACGTGTTGCTAATATAGAAGTTACAGACGAAATGGTACCAAAATGATCATTGTTCATAATAAGAAGAGCTGATCTTGTTTCATTTAAATTCAAATCAAAACCATTAATCTCAATAACTTTGATTTTTCCCCAACCAATCGAACAAGCAATCATCTCAATTTTATCTTCACCTTTGTATAAAGTAATCTTTACTGTATTGGGATAAGACGGTTTTGCAATCTCTTCTATACAATTAACTGTAATTCCTCTTTCTGCTGCAATTGTAAGTGCTTTAGAGAATAGTGAGTCATCCATTTCAAAGCCCAAAATACCACCAACAAGTGCTACGTCTGACCCAAAAGTGCAATCAGCTTTTTTGAATGCCCCATATAAAGAAATTTCGATTTTTTCTGGAGGCTTTAAAAATAGCTGACGAACAATATGTCCTATCTTTGTTGCTTCTACTCCATAAGCACTAGGTGTTCCAATAGTAATAGGACCAATAATATCAAATACTGATTTATATTTCATGATTGTCCTTTCTCCTTAATATTAATAGTAGGGATGCATTAATAAAATGTTTTTGTATTAAGAAAATATTTCATAACTGAAAGGTAATGAAAATACGGATTATAATAAGCGATCCACCCTTTTATTAAGATATCTATTCAATGCAAAGAGTTTTTTGATATTTTCAACAATAACTTTTAATAAAAAGATGTATTGATTTATTTGTCATTATTGAAAGTAAACGATCATGTTTATTTAAAAAATCAGTAAATAAAGAATGCAATTTGTTAGGTAGTTATACCTTATTTAACCCTGTAGATCTGTTCATACTATAAGGGAACAGTATTATATTTTATAAATAAAGCCCATGGGAATTTTTTAATTCCCTGGGCTTTCATTTCTCATAATATTCCGATTCCTGTATGGTAAGCGAAATCCTAGTGCAATTGCTGCTCCAATGCAACTAAATAAACATCCGAACAGTAAATAGAGAGTAGGTGTAGAATCTCCAATCGCAACAGAGGCAACCCCACCTATTGCCGGAAAGAGTGCCACCATATAACTACTAACTGATGCACCGATTCGTTCTACTAGCTTGAGGTAGAACATCCATGCCCCAAAGGAAGCAAATACAGTTAAAAATCCCAAAGCTCCAAGATAAGAAACGGACGTTGGTAGTGTAAAGTTCTGTTCCTGAAAGGTACAAACAGCAAGTAAAAGTATCGAAGCCACAACAAAGCCAACACTATTCGAATAAACAGCATTAATACCACGTCGTGCATTTCGAGCGGAAGCTGCATCACCAATAGCTGTAAGTATAGTTCCAAACAATGCGAGGCCTATTCCTTTTAGATCACTTGTACTAGAGCCCTGTGTTAGTAGTGGATAAACTAATATAGAAACACCTACAATACCAACTATTCCCCCTATTAGAATTCGAGGATGAAGACGCTCATCTAGAAATATACGAAGTGCAATTGGTGTCAGAACTGTCTTCAGTGAAAACAGCAGCGTTACTAGTGCAGCAGAAATCCAAATTGTCGCGTAGTATAAACACAAGTAACTTAGAGCTAAGTTACATACCCCAAAAGTAACAAGGGGAAAAACATCTTTACGAGAAGGCCTACCATTTGGACGTACCACGCACATGAGGACAATAAACATTAGTGCAGCCCCTACCAAGCGATAGGTTAATGACAATTCAAGGCTTACAGGAGTACCTTGTATTTTTACTGCAATAAAGTTCAATCCCCAAACTATTAAGCAGAAGATGTACATAAAAATTGTCATACGTCTAACACTTCGTTCTGCGGTGCAAAAGGAATATCGAAATAATTAAAAACTTCTGTTAATGAAACGGCCAGTTGTGCTATCTGTTCCTCAGTGTGATTTGGTGTAACATTAACTCGGAAGCGTTCTGTGCCGACAGGAACCGTTGGTGAATTAATGGGTTGCAGATAGACGTGATGTTGTTCAAGTAGACGTTGGGCAGCAGCTTTACATTTTTTTGCATCACCAATGAGTACAGGGAGAATATGCGTTTCACTTGAGTCCATTATCGGAATATTTGCTTGAGCAAGTGCTTCTTTTAACATGCTAGTTTTTTGGTGTAGAGCGTTCCGCTCGTTATCCGAAGATTTTAAGTGTTCCACACTAGCATAACAGGCCGCGACAACAGCTGGTGGTAAGGATGTTGTAAAAATAAAACCAGATGCAAAAGAACGAACAGCGTCAATTAGTAATGATGAAGCTGCAATGTATCCCCCGATTACTCCAATACCTTTTGCCATTGTTCCTTGAATAAAGTCCAATCGATCCACAAGACCTAGTTCAGCAGCTATTCCTGCTCCGCGAGGACCGTACATACCGATTGCATGTACTTCATCAAGAAATGTTAAAGCGTTATATTTTTCTGCAAGATTCGCAATTTTTTGAATCGGTGAGATATCGCCATCCATTGAGTATACTGATTCAAACACAATAATTTTTGCTCGATCATGTGGTTGAGCTGCAAGTAACTCTTCCAAATGGTTAACATCATTATGTCTAAATATCTCTCGTTCGACTTGAGTGCTACGTATACCATTAATAATTGAAGCGTGATTTCGTTCGTCAGAAAATACTATGCAATTTGGAAATAGACGAAGTAAACATTGTAATGTTGCATCATTCGAGCCATATCCTGTAGGAAAAACTAATGCGGCTTCTTTACCATGCCATTCCGCAAGTGAAGATTCAAGTGCAGGGTAATGATAATGTGTACCACCTATATTTCGAGATCCGCCTGAACCAGCACCAAATGTTCGAATTGCATCATGCATTGCTTCGGTAACTACTGGGTGCTGAGACATTCCTAGATAGTCATTGCTGCACCAAACGACAACTGGTTGCCCATCTTTCTGGCCATTCAACTGTGCTAAAGGATATTGGCCACGCATCCGATTAATTGTAACAAATTCTCGATATTGTCCGCTTTCTTTCAAAGATTCGAGCTTCTTTTCAATAATTTTTGCATACATGACTTTTCCTCCAAGTATAGTTATAGTTTACAGTTCATCCAGTTTGATATTTTTTCATGAAAATTAAGGAAAACTCCTAAAAATTTTTTATTATATCAGGAAAATATAATAAAGCCAAGCAAAAAACAAATTTATGCATATTTTCATAATTTTGTTTTTTAAAAACTTCAAATTTCTTTAAGTCGATATAATTAATTTCAAATAAATAATAACAATTTTTTCAAAATAAAACCATATTTTAGAATTTTATCAATAAAAAACAGATAATTATCATTAAAAAATGGTCATACTAAGCTGAATATTATAAGTAAAGACTAGTTTCCTCTAAAAGAATCATTGTAATGATTTGCAAAATCCATATAAAACAATACCTTTAGAACAAAATATAAATATAATTTTCTTATTTTTTATCAATATAACTTTTTAGAATTCTGTTGCAAAGTTGATTAACATCAAACTAGATAAGCGATTGGGGAGTACTTATTAGGGGTCACCTTACATCACCATCAAGTTAAAATTTTATAATGCCCCCAAAACGAATAATTAGAGTCTTTTTATAGCAATGAAGTTCATTTTTATCGTTTTTGGGGCAACTTGTTCTGTTAGGTTGATGGGCCGCCAACATTCCGGAAATCTTGTACGCTAAACAAATTCAAATAAAAAAAGACGAATTCCTGTACGATGAGGAACCGACTTTTTTTATTTGCCTTCTTAAAGTATAGTCTCCGTTAGCGGAATAAGAATGAGAGTATATTTATTATTTATCGTCTATTACTCCAGTTAAAATATGATAATTAATATTATTTCCATTAACCCATTCTTCAAAATTTATATCTAAAATTTGATTGCTTTGTGCTATAGAGGTTAAAATTCTCAAGTCTTTAAAAGAGTAGGAAAAAGTATGAAGAGTACCGAATAAATTATCGTAATCAGTAAAAAAAACTGGTGAATCTTTATTTGCAAAGTTATGAAACATTTCTCTATGTGTTAATTGACTATCTTTAAATTTCTGCAAATATTCATTCCGTTTAATAGAACCTTCAATAAAATGCCTATTTTTCTTTTCTAAATCATGGTCTTGAAAATGATTTACACACGACAATAATAATGGTTCTCTTCTTACCCTCACTTTTTCGGGACTTGCTTCAACTACCGCTATATTTCCCTTCCTATCTCCAAGTGAAAAATTATAACAAGCTGAATGAGGAATTTCTTTTAGCATTTGTATGGCGTCTTCAAGCGTTGAACAAGTGTCTAGTATCATGCGAATTGATGTCCAAGCTGATAAACCTTTTGAATAATCGCTATTACTTACAAAATGTAAGCCTATAACTAGTCCTTGGCTATTCACACCTTCATGCCTACCTATCGCTTGCAGATTATAACCTGCTGAGGCATTAGCATTTTCGGGTTGAAGTAAGCTAAAACAACCATCATACAATGCAGGAGAAAAGTCATAATTTCTTACGTAGTATTCATTTGTAATAATTGCTGAACATCCCATCGCTTCGGTTTTTGGTACGTCATATCCACTAAATAATGCCGCTACTTTATTTAGTGGTATTTCCATTCCTTCAGCTAAACCCTGTAGTTCATCGAGTAAATGGGGAGCGAAAGTTGAATAAATAGATTTCATATTTTTATAATCTATTTCTGGTTTTGTTAACATTTCTAAATTTTTTAGGATCGGTTGATTCTGAATATGTTTTCCCATCTTAAGCCCAATATTAAATGAGCTATCTCTGATTTGAAGTACAGATACAGTGAAATCTGACATTCTCATCCTCCTTTCCCTCACAATACAAAAATAGGTGTTTCTCCATAAAAAAACTATTTTTGTATTGTGAGGAGATTATCTCATGGGTTATTTACAAATGGCAGATGGGAAATATTTGACGCTTACTTTTCTACTACTCTATTTTCCTACTAACACAAATTCATTTCCGTCTGGAGCTTGCATTACAGCCACATGCCCACCTAAAGAATTAAGGAATGGAGTGCGAATCCACTTAACCTCAGGATTAGATTTTAACGTTTCGTAAGTCTCACAAACATCCTCAACGACAATCTCAGTTTCAGCAAAATTCAAATTAGGGTTATTCTTTAATACTAACTCTGAAGTACCATTAGGAAATTTCATGCCAATAAGTTTCCATTGCTTTTCTTCATCTTGAAATACTTCCCAAGCTTTTGTTAAACCTAACAATTGATAAAATTCTACTGCCTTCTCAATATCTTCTACATAAATTGCGACACATTCTATTCTTTTCCACATCAGCCATCCACTCCCCACCAAGATTGTCCAAATAAATAAGATAACTATTTAACTAACCTGCTCGTTATTTTAAGTACAATATTTTTAATGTTAATTGATATTTACAATGTTTCTTCACAAAAACGGAACTACTTACTTTGAAGTCCGTCTCTTTTTACTTTATTTTTTCTTCTGCACCGGCAGCCAGATCTCCAGTTGTACAAGATCGTGCTTATCAGCATGAGAGCGCTCATCGTATAATTCAAACTCGACAACGCCAGCATGCTCATAGTCAGAGTGCGGGAACCACTCTGTAAAGATTGCATTCCACGTTTGCTGAATCGATGCAACCATTTCTTCCTCGGGAACTTTGGGCGTTGTAAATACAGCGTACGTCGCTTCAGGGAATGTGCGGCACGTCATATCACTTGATACACCATCAAAGCTTGTTGCTTCCATTCCGATAATATACGTAATCTCACCTTTTTCTAAATTAAAATCTGTACACATCCCTAACTCGACGAACTCATTCGTATGCTTACGGTTTGGGATGTTTTCTGACAAATTATTTTGTAAATAATCTTGCCACATGGCTGGAATATCTTTAAGATTTTGTCCGTCTTTACTCGTTGTCTTCATTTCATACCCAATTACTTGAAAAGCTGGCTTAGTTTCTATGCGAAATTCCATTTTAATTCCCCCTAAATACGGATTATATTTGCGCTGCATCACATTCACCTTGGAATATAACGGTGTTTGAATCTCTTGCTTTCGATATGCACTCGGCGTCATATGAAACAGCTTTTTGAAGGCGCGCGTGAACGTTTCATGAGATTGAAAGCCATGCTCTAGTGCGATGTCTAAAATTTTTTCCTCTGTGTGAGAAAGCTGATAAGCTGCCCGGGCGAGCCTTCTCTTTCGTACATACTCCATCACAGAGTCTCCTACTAGTGCTTGAAAAACGCGGTGGAAATGATAATCCGAAAATCCTGCCGTGCGCGCAAGATTCGCTAACGTTTGCTTTTCCATCACATCTTCTTCAATAGAATCAATTACTTTTTGAATTTGTATTTCATAACATCCCATCTCTGTTCACCTGCCTTATATATATAATAATAAAGAGAACTCATGTTTTCTTCTTGATGTTTTTTGCTTTTGTTTTATGAAAATTTGTAACTTTTTCAAAATATATCCGTTGTTATAGATAAGGAGGGGAGAGTCGTGAAAGAAAAGCAATCACTAGAGAAAATTTATGAATTGCACATGAATGATTTATTTCGTTATCTCCTCTCCCTCACGCAGCACTTTCATGCCGCAGAAGATCTGATGCAAGAAACATTTTATCGCATGCTTGTTCACATCGACAGCTATAAAGGAGAAAAAGTGAGACCGTGGCTATTTAAAATTGCTTACAGCGCTTTTATTGATTGGAAGCGAAAAGAAACAAAATACAAAACAAGTTCTTTACAAGACTTTCAACTGCCGAGCGTTCAAAGTGCAGAAAATGAGTTTCTAACTAAACATGCCATCACAACTTGGCTCCAGCAACTCTCTTCCCTTCCAATAGCACGTAGAAACATTCTTTTATTGCGAGATTACTATGGATTTTCATATGAAGAAATCTCCCAAATGACCGGATTTACATTAGCAAAAGTAAAAATAGAATTGCATCGTGGCCGAAAAGAAATACAACTAACAAAGGAGTGATAATTGTGAGTTGTCCTGAATATAGGGAACTTTGGAAAAAATACGAGAATGGTACCATCACAGACGCCGAACAAGAAAAATTAGAGAATCATATTGAAGCATGTTCAATATGTGAAGCACATTTAGAAGAACTCCTTACAAGTACAGAAACGCCAAAAAGGCGACTACCTCCTCCTTCTATACAAGTACCATTTCGAAAAATTAAATGGAAGCAAAGACTACAGATTGTCTTTTTTACAATTTTATCATTAAGCATATTATATGGATTTAGCATCTTTTCAACTTTGCTATACAACGAATTCATAAATCGAAGCGATGCAGCTGGAGATGCTCCTCAATTAGCAATTCAAGCCCTTATGCCAAATGTACAAGCAAATGGCAAGGGAACAAATTACAAACCATTTTTCCGTGCCCACACGACAATTAACTTACAAAAAGAAATTGGAAAGAGAAGTGTTCCATTCGGGACATTAGAGGTGGATCGTTCCTTCACCTCCTTCTCAACAAAACGAAACTGGGCAAATAATGATTCCCATAAAAAAGTATACTTTGTACATCCAAACTCAGGTGAACAGGCTGAGTTACAGGAACTATCAAAAGAAACTTGGCATGCACTTGAAAAACTACCTGAAGGTACTGTTTCTGAACTAGCCATTTCTTTTGATCAACTATATTCGTTAAAAGATGCCGAATTTATTTTATGGGACACTTTCGGCGCACAAGAAAACTCACCACGCGCTGTCTGGTATGCACTTCATACAGGATATGAAAAAAAAGCCGATTCCCTTTATTTATCTAACTTTGAGCTCTTTGGCTTTCCACATCGTATCATTGGCTTGAATATGGAAAAGGAACCGGAAAGTCTAGAAGATAAAGTAATAAAAATGATGGAGATTTTATCTCAAAACCATGAAACAGTACGTAAAATCGGCTGGCTCGGTACAGAAGATCCGCAATTATCCAAACGATACGAGTATGTAAAGAAAAATGGTTTAAAAGTATATGGTGTTGTCGTTACCGGTCCGACAAAAGAATTACTAAAGCTGCAAAACTCCAAATCTATTCGTTTCGCATCACTTGGCGATGTGGAGCTCTGGAATTGGTACAAACGTCCGCTTCCTGAATAACAAGAAAGCTGCCTCATCAGCAGCTTTCTCCCTATCTATTCTACTTTCTCTAATTCACGACCAAGAAATTTCGCAATCTCTAACATGCCGTACTTCCCAACAACTGCTTCGGCGTCAGCATTGTAGTTTGTATTCGTATTTATATCATAAGTGAAAATTTCACCATCTGCATTTCGAATGAACTCAATGCCCGCGATCGCTATATCGTTAGCAGCCAAAACAGCCTCATATTTTTGAATGATTGGGTCATTAAAGCCGTCAATGATTTGAAACTTCGGTTTTTCCGGCGCTTTCTCTCCAACCGGACAGAACAGATCGCCAATTTGACAAGCATCAGCTGGGCATAATTCAAAGCCTTTTGATGTATCAACTTGAACTGCATATACAAATTTCCCGCCTACAAACTCACAACGTGTAATGTAAGGCTCAGGAGATTGAATATATTCTTGAATTAAAGTAATACCATCTACCGGCTCTTCAAATGCTGCACTTTCTACGTAATCTTTTAGCGAAGCAACAGATTGAAACAGCTGCACGCCTAGTCCTTTTCCAGCGCGGTTATGCTTCGTAATAAATGGACGTCCTTCAAATTGCGCTGCTGCTTCTATAATATGTTCTTTACCAACAGCTGCAATGGTCTTCGGTGTTTGGATTCCTTGTGCATTTAGCGCCATATACTGCGCAACTTTACTTACTTCGAGCTGAAGTGCTTTACTTCCGTTGAACACCTTTCGATTATGCATCTCTAACCAAGTAAGGACAGCACCTGTAAACTCTGGTGCAAAACGGTGATTTCTTGTATGAGAAGAAGCGCTCATCCGGTTATAAAATACCCCCTGCGGTGGAACAGACGAAAGATCAACATTCCCTTTGTCTAAATGCCATTCTTCATAAGGAAGACCGAGTTCTTCCAATCTTCTCTTTAGATGCCTTGTCCACTCTGTGTTTTCATGAATAATGTGAACTTTCCCCATAGAAATACCCTCTTTCTAGATGTAATAGTTTCATTATACTATTTGTACAATAGAGAAAAAAGCTGTTCAAAAATTTTACTTGGAACAGCTTCTTTACCTGAAAGAGGGTTAAAAATATTGAATACTTTCGACTTACAGTACCAATCTATTAAACTGTTATAGTAGTACCATCGAATTTCGTAAAGGTGAATCCATAAAACTGTTCATTATAAGTTGCTTTATAATCGTGAAGAATTCCAATTGCTACTGCTTCACCTAGCTTTAGACCTTCACTCATATCAGAACGCCAGTGAACACCAGCTATATTGCGCCCAATCCCAATATTAGAAGCAAGTTTATTTAATTCGTCTCCCACTCTCAAAGGTTGTCCTAAATAAGGAAGCAAAGAAAGACCATCAGTGCTTGCTACAACCGGCTGCGGAATGACAAATGATTCATTAAAAAAGGCCTTCAATACAGTAACGCCAGCACCCATAATACAAGCATGACCAGAGGGATATGCTGGATGAGTCGGACATCCTTCTGGGTAAGCCATAGGTAACAAATACGTACCAAATCGGTTAAAGACTTCAGAAACAACCTGCGAGTTCAGTAATTCTGAATGAATTGGATAATGAACAGCGCCTGTTAACTCATTTTGAACACGGCCCCCAAATTCTTCGGGACGAATTCTGCGATGAACTAAAAATTTTTGAAACCAAGCTGCTTCGAGTGCTGCATTTGCCGTTCTACCTACTAAATCTAAAATATGCGGAGCACCAAAGGTAGCAAAACCCTTTTGCGTTTTTGAATGCAAATACGGATTACTTTGCGACAATGCTGCTCCTCCAAAACTAAGTAACATTAAACATGCAGAAAGACAAGCTTGATAGGAAAAATCTTGATGAACAAATTCACCTAAATCACGTCCATTACGAATATAGCGTGAAGTAGAATCAAATAACATGTTTTGCGAGGATGAACCATTTTGAATATTCAGCCATTCTTCATAAGAAGTCATATAATCTTTATCCGGCAAGGCAATGCGATATTTTTGAACCATTGTTGCCGCTCCATAAGGTATGTCTTTCCACAAAAATTGAGAGATGTAAGGACCCGTTAAATCGCCAGATGTTTCACCGCGGAACAAGGTCCCTGTCGTAACGACTCCCCCAACTTTCGGACCACGAAAATCTGAAAAACTTGAAAGATCAGAAGCAGCTGCAATAGCAAGTGGATTCGTATCATACTCTGTAAAAGGCACATCACGTAATAATGCATGCCAATATAATTCACCCATTTCACTTGCTTCCCAGGCACTACTAAACATCGGAGGTACAGCTACACTTAAATGATGGCTATCTGGTCCTTCTAACCCATAAGCATACGCAGCTTGCGGATTCGCTAGTTTCGCAGACCCACCTAAAATTAAGCGCTCAAAAACACTTGATTTTCCCTTCTTCAGCGCTTTAATCCATTTTTTATAAGCGGGCAATTCAACTTCTCCGTAATCATTATGTGGTAAAGCTTTAGAAAAATTAGCAATTTTATTAGAAAAACGTTTTTCATCTCCATTACATAATTGTTTTGGCACAGAAAGACGTTTTTGGTAAATTGCCGCTTCCATACGAATTTCTAGCGCCTCATCGCGACGCTCCCCTGGACATATAGGTCCTATTTCACATTCTTTTTCTTTCTTCGATATATCCGCATACGGATATCCAGTATTGTTTACCTGATTACAATCTTTCCCCATTTACTACCACCTTATCGCACTCTAAATTTTTCCTAACTTAAACCATTGTGATTCATTTGAATTCTATTTAATATATTCATATATTCCTAATTACGGTACTAAATGGACTGCCTTTTTATTAAAATTATTAGCGATGAGTTGAATGGATTAAGCTTTTATAATGAACAATTTTGAGTGCTGTTCGGGCATTATAAAGTAAAACCGCTATCTACAATTCTTTCATCTAACTTCTTCAAATGGCCCATATGTGACTCTACGGGTTAAATCACAAAATCCTCCGGAACAAACACTTTCACTTCTTTCGGACGCACATATACTACCTCTCCTGCCCGAACATGTAACTGTGTAAATTGCTCCTTGCCTACTTCCGCTTCTAAATACTCTTCTGTTCCTAAGCGCTGCAATTCAATATATACAACCGGACCAACTGCGTGTATATATGTAACTTTTGCTTGAATTGCATCTTCACTTTGTTTTGTACGTTCAATAGACAACTGATGCGGACGCACATAGGCAATCGCATCTGTATCTGAAACATGCGTATGCTCCGGCGCTTCTAATTCAATAGATCCTAAATTCAGTTTTCCTTTATGAACACGACCGTGAAATAAATTTACATTTCCTAAAAAATCATATACAAATGGACTTGCCGGATTGTCATACACTTCTTCCGGTGTCCCCATTTGTTCAATGCGCCCTTCGTTCATAACAACGATGCGATCCGCAACATCCAATGCTTCTTCTTGATCATGCGTGACAAACACACTCGTAATTTGAAACTCATCATGCAATTTTCTGAGCCATCTTCGCAATTCTTTACGTACCTTTGCATCTAATGCGCCAAATGGTTCATCAAGCAGCAAAATTTTTGGTTCAACTGCTAAGGCTCTCGCTAACGCAATCCGTTGCCTCTGTCCTCCCGATAACTGCGCGGGATAACGGGCCGCAAACCCATCCATCTTCACAAGCTTTAATAACTCAAGTACCTTTTCTTCTATTTCTGCTGCTGACGGTCTAAATTTCTTTTTACGGACTCTTAATCCAAACGCGACATTTTCAAATACATTCATATGTTTAAACAGGGCATAATGCTGAAACACAAAACCGACTTGCCGATTTTTCACATGAATATCCGTTAAATCTTCTCCATCGAACAAGATTGCCCCTTGATCCGCTTGTTCTAACCCCGCAATAATTCGTAATAACGTCGTTTTCCCCGAACCAGATGGCCCTAACAGCGCGACAAGTTCCCCTTTCGGAATTTCTAAGTTAATTTGTTGCAGAGCTTGAAACGTACCGTATTGCTTCCATACATTCTGAATGTGAATACTCATTCTAATGTCTTCCTTTCCATTCAATCCAGTTCTTTATAATTAACGTAACGACCGCAAGCAATGACATTAATGATGCAACCGCAAAGGCAGCGGAAAATTGATATTCGTTATATAAAATTTCAATATGAAGCGGCATTGTATTCGTAACGCCTCGCACATGTCCTGACACAACCGAAACAGCTCCAAACTCTCCAATTGCGCGTGCATTACATAAAATCATGCCATAGAGTAAACCCCATTTTATATTCGGCAATGTAACACGAACGAACATCTTCCAGCCGCTTGCTCCTAGTGATAAAGCAGCTTCTTCTTCACTTGTTCCTTGCGCCTCCATAACGGGAATTAATTCACGTGCGACAAACGGGAATGTGACAAACACAGTGGCAATGACAATACCAGGCACAGAAAAAATAAGCTGCACGCCATGCTCCATAAGCCACGCCCCTAATCCACCGCGAGGCGTAAATAGTAACACAAAAACTAACCCAGCAATAACCGGTGAAACCGCAAAAGGCAGTTCAATGAGCGATAAAAGCAACTGTTTCCCTCGAAAGCGAAATTTTGTAATTAACCACGCTGCCGCCACGCCAAATATCGTATTCAGCGGGACGACGATAAGAGCCACAGTAATTGTGAGACGAATCGCAGAAAGTGCCTCGCTATCTGTAATAGCGGCAATATACACATCGATTCCTCGTTCAAATGCCTTCATAAAAATCGTTACTAACGGCAACAAAAGAAATATAGATAAATAAATAACAGTAATCGCAATGAAAATGATGCGAACCACTTTCGATTCTGTCGTAACTACCGGTGTTTGCACTGTTTTTTGCTTGATTGGTTTCGCAAATGACGGTTCCATCCTTTTCTCCCCTTTCTATCCTTTTCTCCCCTTTCTATCCATTTCGCAACCCACGTCTTTGACTCCAGCTCTGGATGAGATTAATAGCAAAAAGGAAGAAAAGAGAGACAACCAACATGACCGCTGCCACAGCTGTCGCACCGGCATAATCGTATTGCTCAAGTTTCGTCATAATCATTAGCGGCGCAATTTCTGTTTTAAGCGGCATATTTCCAGCAATAAAGACAACAGATCCGTATTCCCCTAGCGCTCTTGAAAAAGCTAATGAAAATCCCGCTAATAAAGCTGGCAAAATTTCAGGAAGCACAACCTTCCCAAATATTTGTAGGCGTGATGCACCTAAACTAGCCGCTGCTTCTTCCACTTCCTTCTCCATATTTTGTAAGACAGGCTGAACCATCCGTACAACGAAGGGTAATCCAATAAAAGTTAAAGCTACAATAATTCCAAGTGGCGTAAACGCTATTTTAATATGAAACACATCAAAAATTTTTCCAATCCACCCGTTTTGCGAATACAAAGTTGTAAGCGTAATGCCTGCAACCGCAGTTGGCAACGCAAAAGGTAAATCAATTAATCCATCAAGCAGCCGCTTTCCTGGGAACGAATAACGAACAAGTACCCAGGAAATTAATAGACCAAAACAAACATTTACAAGTGCCGCTGCGAGTGAAGTTGTAAAACTAATTTGATAAGCATGCAAGACCCTTTCACTTGTAATCACTTGAAAGAACTTGCTCCATCCTAACTGGGAAGTTTGGATAAAAACGATAGATAATGGAATTAGGACAAATAAACTTACATATAACATCGTAAATCCAAGGGAAAGTCCAAACCCGGGTAAAATTTGCTTCCTATTTTTCTTTCTCACGTTCTTTCACCTCATTGCTTCAACTATATAAATACAAATTAAAAAATCGACATACCCCTGGCGAGAGCATCTGGCCATGCATAGAAGCAACTTACAAAGAAAATATTCTTAGACATAGGGGCCTAAGAGATGTCGAAAAGTTAGAATGAATATACTTCGATTATTTTTGGTAGATTTTATCAAAGATTCCACCATCATTAAAATGCGTCTCTTGCGCTTTTTTCCACCCGCCAAACACTTCATCAACTGTAAACAATTGTACTTTCGGGAACTGCGATGCATATTTTTCAGCTACCTTTTGATCGCGAGGGCGATAAAAGTTTTTCGCCGCAATTTCCTGCCCTTTCTCTGTATATAAATACTCAAGGTATGCCTCAGCTACTTTACGCGTTCCCTTTTTATCGACGACTTTATCCACGACAGATACTGGAGGCTCCGCAAGAATACTAATTGATGGTGTCACAATTTCAAACTTGTCTTTCCCTAGCTCTTTTTGTGATAATAACGCCTCATTTTCCCAGGCAATGAGAACATCCCCAATCCCTTTCTCTACAAACGTAGTCGTTGCCCCGCGTGCTCCTGAGTCCAGCACTTCTACATTTTTATATAGCTGACTTACAAATTCTTTTGCCTTGTTTTCACTATTATTATTTTCTTTCAAAGCGTATCCCCATGCCCCTAAATAGTTCCAGCGTGCGCCTCCCGATGTTTTCGGATTTGGTGTAATAACAGAAACACCTTTTCTCGTTAAATCATCCCAATCTCTAATCTTTTTCGGATTCCCTTTTCGCACAAGAAATACGATCGTCGATGTGTAAGGAGTCGAGTTGTTAGACAAATGTTTCTGCCAATCTTCCGGTAAGAGTTTCTTTTTACTAATAGCGTCAATATCGTATGCTAACGCAAGCGTTACAACATCTGCTTCTAGCCCATCAATGACCGAGCGCGCCTGACTGCCTGATCCTCCGTGAGATTGCTTCACAGTAACGCTTTGACCACTTTTCTCTTTCCAATATGCAGCGAAGTCCTTATTGAAATCTTGATACAATTCCCGAGTCGGGTCGTACGATACATTTAAAAGTTCAATAGACTTTGCTGATTCCGACTTACTAGTAGATGTCGTCGATGCACACCCTGAAAACAAAAGCACCGCCGACAACAAAATACTTGCTCTAATTGATGTTTTCCCCCACAGCTTCATTAAAAACTCCCCCTTGTTCTATACAATAGAAAAAGGCACACAAACGTTTCACAAAGTGAACGTTGTGCGCCTTCAGTTTCTCTGATTAGCTTTTATTATTCCATTTTTCAATTATTTTTCTTTATTCTAAATACATAATTCCGATATGTCAACTATGAAATTAGAGATTTTTACACAAAAAGTAAAACTAACTAATTACAGATTGTTCCCACTCTCTCCGTAAAATCCCCATTTTAATTGCATCAAAATATGTACCATCCACCATTCTTGCTTGTCTTATTCTTGCTTCTTCTTTCATCCCCAATCTTTCTGCAACTTTCATCATTCTTATATTTCCTGACCAAGTTGACATCCCTAATCGATGCAATTCAGTTGACTTGAATAGGAAATCAATCCAAAGTTTATAAGCTTCCATACCATATCCACCGTTCCAGTAATTTTTATCATAAATAACGATACCGGTTTCTAACCAATTCGTATTTTTATCTACCCAATAAGCACCCACTGTCCCAATTAATTGATCTAGAGCAAAGATAACTAGTGTACTAGGCACATTAAGAATAATTTGCGAGTCTTTCTCCCAGCTTTTTAGAAATTCTTCTTTTGTTAATTTAGGTTCAGGTATATAGGGGCCATTCCATTTTTTCGCTTCTTGTTCCTTCTCTTCATATTTCCAATAGTATAATTCATCAAGATCCCGATGAGTTGCTTCTTTCAATACAACTTTTTGTCCCACGATTTTAATCATAATTAAGTATGTTTCCTCCTAAGCATCTATTTCATTACATATACTAATTTCATCATAAAAATCAAAACCCCTTTTTTATGGGAGAACGAGAGCATCCGGCCATGCATAGAAGCGACTTTTATATCAAAAAATTAAAATGGATTTATGTATACTGCTCCGTTAGCGTAAAAAAAGAAATGAAAACATACATAGTCCTATTCGTAAACAAATAGGACTATGTATGTTTTTCAACCCAATCACGTATAAATTGCCTTTCATCTGAAGTAAAAGCAAAATCTCCATAACGGATTTTTTCATACAATCCTACTATTTCATAGGAACAACCGATACGTGTAAACCACTGTTGAATCGTTTCATAGGAACGTCTTTGTTTAGCCTGTGGTAGCTGTCGTTCCCATTTCACCAGTTCAGCACGTATAGGATGATGAGGTAACAAATCACTTTTTATCTCTGCAAAATGGAGTAAAGCTGGTTGAAGAAGGGGCTTCTTTTCATCTATTGTGTCTTGTCGCAATTGCTTTTTGTTTTTTTTAGATCGATAAATACGCCAAATAGTGATTAATATAATACTTGTTATACAGATATAGATGATTATATTTAGTTTGTCAGAAGTTGTTCCTGGCTGTAAGTTAGGAGTGAACGTACCTTTTGCCTCTTGATCTACTTCGTCTTCAAAATAGCGACCATGTCTGCTGGGATCATTTGCTTCATCACCCACACTATAAGTTTTATAACGTTTCCCCTCACCACTCAACTCTTCTGCAAATCCCTCTACAATGTCGACGATTCGATTACTCCTCATCCATTCCTGCATTTTCTCTCTTGAATATAGGGCTCCTTGTGATACCGTACATGCTACAATGATCGTTATGCAAACTAACATCAATCGAAACCTATTAGCTACCCACTTGTTCATAGGATCTCCTTCCTCTTTTCAAATCTCGAACCAGTTTATTTACCATTATAAAACAAAATATATTAAATTTTCCGTAAAATACAAATGTGTTTTGACATTACATATAAATACTACTAATAGTAGCTTCTTAGTTATGAATATTGTCCAATGTTTAATTTGATTGAGAACACTTTGCAACAAACCTCATTCTTGATACAATTACTGTAAAAAAAACGAGTTGAATGATTGGGGAGATTGACATTAAAAAATTTACAGTATCTTACCTTTATTCTTTAATTAGCTTAATTATTTCAATGAATCTGTTCGGAATCATTACGTCTCCAGCGCAATTAGACTGGAAGAATATTTTTGCTCTTACAAAAATGCTACTAATTTACGGAGCACCCATCGTATTAATAGGGTGTATAGTCGGTGAAGTATTATATAGAGTCGTTATAATTCCTAAATCTATATCTTTCAAACTAGGTTTCGTTATATATTTTCTATTAGGTAGTATCGTAATGTTATTTATTAAAGTTATTCTCGGTAAAAATCACCTAGGTATCGACGTCTTATTAGATTTATTAATAGGACTTTCAACTATTTGTTCGGTAGTTTTTTTTATAAAACGACATACATACAAATAAAAAACGTCGTAAAAGCGACGTTTTTTTGTGTGCTGATTCAATATATGTATAAAGTGAAATTCCCCTCAGCTTTCTTTGAATCTTGTGCTAGGGAGCGGGAGTATTAATACTATCCCTATCTTTTTTATGGCAACTCATATTCCCATTTATGAGTACATTCCGTCAGCATGTACTGTCCTGTACCTCTTTCTAGATCTTCCTTATACTTTATGTAGCCGCATTGCTGGTGTGAAGTGATAATGTCAATTGGTTTATCCTTCGACTGCTTGAAGCGGCTAAGATCAGGCGTTACTTCTATCCAACTTGCTTTCGTTTTTTCATCATAACGGGATTTCAAATGATAAATGAGCCAGCCTTTTGATTCTTCAGATGCATCGTTGGCTAAAGAAGACTTTCCACCATAATATTGACGAGCTACCGTGATTTCCCCTTCTTTTCCTTTCTTCATGTCCTCCATGAATTGTACAATTTCATTATGATCTGCACTTTTCACTTCTTCCTCAAAGGTATTGCGATTTTCTAAAATTAGTATGATTGCTATTACCGACATTATAATACCGATTATTGTCCATTTGATTTTCACGTGATCACCCTGCATTATTATTTGTAATTCAAATTCAGCGTCATGCGAAAGAATACACCAAAACCCTTTACCATCTTACCATAAATTACTATATTTTTGTCTCACTAAGGAGTAGTGTAAGCGTAATACACTACAATCTCAAAATCATATAAATAAAAAAACTGCTCAAACTTTTAATTGGACAGCTTCTTTACATAAAGGAAGTGCAAAAATATTGAACAATTTCTGCTACTCTATTAAATTGTTATAGTAGTACCATCAAATTTTGTAAAAGTGAATCCGCTAAAATTTTCATTATAAGTTTTTTTATAATCGTGAAGAACTCCAATTGCTACTGCTTCTCCTAGCTTCATACCCTCACTTATATCAGTACGCCAGTGAACACCTGCCATATCGCGGCCAATCCCAATATTACAAGCAAGTTTATTTAATTCATCTCCTACTGTCAAAGATTGTCCAAAATAAGGAAGCAAAGAAAGACCATTCGTGTCCGCTACAACCGGCTGCGGAATGATAAATGATTCATTAAAAAAGGCCTTCAATACAGTAACGCCAGCACCGACAAAACTAGCATGACCAGAAGGATATGCTGGATGAGTCGGACACCCTTCTGAGTAAGCCATTGGTAACAAATACGTACCAAATCGGCTAAAGACTTGAGAAACAGCCTGCGAGTTTAATAGTTCTGAGTTAATTGGATACTTAGCAGCGCCTGTTAACTGATTTTGAACACGGCCCCCAAACTCTTCGGGGCGAAGTCTGCGATGAACTAAAAACTTTTGAAACCAAGCTGCTTCGAGTGCTACCTTTGTTGTTCTACCTACTAAATCTAAAATATGCGGAGCACCAAAGGTTGCAAAACCCTTTTGCGTTTTGGAATGTAAATACGGATTACTTGTCGACAATGCCGCTTCTCCAAAACCAATTAAAATCAAACATGCAGAAAGACAAGCTTGATAGGGAAAATCTTGATGCACATATTCTCCTAAATCACGTCCATTACGAATATATCGTGAAGTAGTATCAAATACCATTTTTTGCGCAGGTGAACCATTTTGAATATCCAACCATTCTTTATAAGAAGTCATATAGTCTTTATTCGGCAAGGCAGTGCGATATTTTTGAACCACCGCTGTCGCTCCAAAAGGTACGTCTTTCCACATAAATTGCGAGATGTAAGGACCAATTAAACTGCCAGGTATACCGCCGCGGAATAAGGTCCCTGTCGTAACAACTCCCCCGGCTTTTGGGCCACGAAAGTCCGAAAAACTTGAGAGATCAGAAGCAGCTGCATTAGCAAGTGGACTCGTATCATATTCTGTAAAAGGTACATCACGTAATAATGCTTGCCAATATAATTCAGCCATTTCACTTGCTTCCCATGCACTACTAAACGCCGGAGGAGCAGCTATACTTAAATGATGGCTATCTGGTCCTTCTAGCTCATAGGCATAAGCAGACTGCGGATTCGTTAGTTTCACAGTCCCACCTAAAATTAAACTTTCAAAAGCACTTGGTTTTCCACTTTTCAATGCTTCAATCAATTTTTGGTAAGCGCACAAATCAACTTCTCCAAGGTTATTATGCGGTAAAGCCTTAGAATAATTAGCAATTTTGTTTAGAAAACGCTCTTCATCTCCATTACACAATTGCTTTGGAATAGGAAGACTCTTTTGATAAAATGCCGCGGCCAAACGAATATCTAGTGCTTCATCGCTACGCTTCTCTGCACTTATCGGTCCTATTTCACAACCCTTTACGCTATTCGCTTTATGTGGAAACGGATATCGAAGATGGTTTTCTTGATTCCAAATGTGTTTCATTTACTACCACCTTATCACACTCTAAATTTGTATTAACTTAAACTTTCATTTGAATACCATTTAGTATATTCATGTATTTCCAATTACGATACTAAACAGGCTGCCTTTTTAATAGAATGAAGGCAATATTCAGTGTCAATTTCTACATTCGGTTTTATATCAATAAAAAGAGGTTGTTTTTTCCAAAACAGAGAGGCCCTGTTTTCTATATCTTCCCCCTGTCATTCATCATCTTCACCTTCAAAATCTTCCAATCTATCATCGTCCACCACATATGGGCAAGTATCCTCACGAATAAATCGTACTGCATCCAACCCTATCATTTGGGCTGGTATTGACTTATTGCCGTCTGGTAAAATTGGTGCAATCGAAAGGTCTGCAACCTTCAGATTTTTAGTTCCGAAGACATTTAGGAAAGCATCTACAACCCCATCCCCGATTGTGGTCGCCATTTTATATTGGCCTCCAAAGTGAGTGAAAATGAATACGAAGCTCTGACAAAACTAGCTAATTTAGCCCACTTTTCATTCTCATCCGGAATTTGGAATACACTTTCATCAGAAAAGACTACCTGCTAAATACCTCCCGGATCAATCTGGCGCTTTCATTGAATAAAAGAAGAGCACATATTATAACTGACTAATATGTGCTCTTCTTTATTTTTAAGGATTTTTAATCTCGAGTGTAATTTGACCATCATATGGTGAAATGACCATCTACTGGATAAATTATCTCCATATCCTCTTCTATACTTGCATTGCCTTCTCTTTCAATGCTCTCCGCAAAATCTTTCCTGTCGTATTTTTCGGAAGTTCTTCTAAAAACTCAATGCTGCTTGGTATTTTATATTTCGCCATGTGAAGCGCGCAGTACGCCATCAGTTCTTCCACTGTCACATTTGGTGTTTTCGGCACGACATATGCTTTCACCGCTTCGCCTAAATTTTCATCTGGAACGCCGATTACAACTACTTCCGCAATCGCTTCATGCATATATAACACTTCTTCTACTTCGCGCGGATACACGTTATAACCGCCAACAAGGACGATGTCTTTTTTACGGTCTACAATGTAAAAATAACCTTCTTCATCCATTTTTGCTAAGTCACCTGTGTAAAGCCAGCCACCCTTAAGTGTTGCTGCTGTATCTTCTGGCGCTTTATAATAGCCTTTCATTACATTCGGACCTTGAACGATTAATTCTCCTACTTCACCAACTGGTACTTCCTCACCCATTTCATTGACAACTTTATTTTCCACATTTTGAACGTTCGTTCCGATTGAACCTGGTTTACGCGGACGATCAATTGGATTAAAACATGTTACAGGTGATGCTTCTGATAAGCCATACCCTTCTGAGACAATCACGTCGAATCGTTTTTCAAAGTTTTTAAGAAGAGCAACAGGCATAGACGCACCGCCAGAAATACAGAAACGGAGTGTATGAACATCCTCAGCACTTGCTTCTTCATATAAATATAAATAATTATACATTGTCGGTACACCGGCAAATATTGTAGCCTCATATGTACGACAAATGCGAAATACTTCTTTCGGACTAAACTTCGGCAACATTAAAATCGTAGCGCCGTTTACAATTGGTGCATTGACTGCAACTGTTAAACAAAA
Organism: Bacillus sp. 491mf; assembly: GCF_900112415.1. Lineage (GTDB taxonomy): Bacteria > Bacillota > Bacilli > Bacillales > Bacillaceae_G > Bacillus_A. The sequence goes on along the minus strand of NZ_FOLV01000003.1, from coordinate 94,101 downwards.
GACATGGAACATCGGCAGCGCCGCAATAACACGGTCATGCTCTGAGTATTGTAAATACGAAGCAACATCGCTTGCATTACTATATAAATTTTTGTGCGTTAACATCGCCCCTTTTGGCTTTCCTGTCGTTCCTGATGTATATAAAATAACGGCAATGTCTTCTTCTTGTATTTCTGGACCTTGAAAAGCGATGTCCCCTCTCGCTACTAACGTCGTAAACGTTTTCAAATTTTCGGTTTCTTCATAGGTTGAATCTGCTGTGGTTTCACAAATGATGATATTTTCGATAGAAGGAAGTCTAGATGTAAGTGATTGCATAACTGGTAGAAGGATGTCTAGTGTGATGATTGCTTTAACGTCTCCATTTTGTAAAATGTAATATAGTTCATCTGGTGTATAAATCGGATTGACTGGAATAACTGTTGCTCCGGCACGCATCGCGCCGTATAAACCGATCAAAAAGTGCGGCGAATTCCCGACAATTAACGCAACATTGTCCCCTTTTCCAATGCCCATTTTTGCTAAACTACTTGAAAACTTTGTGACTAATCCATTAAATTGGTCATAAGATACCGACTGATCCTGAAAAATGTAAGCCGGCTTGTCCCCTTTCTTTTTCACCGTTTCGGCTAATCTTTGAACGAGATTCACAAAAACCCCCACCTTTTATAAAATTATAAAAATTCTAAATACATTATATTAAAAGAAAATTATTGGTGCAAGTTACATTTTATAAAACATATATAAAAAACAACCACATGTAAGATATGGTTGTTTTTCATGCAACTAAAAGAATAACGATAAGAAATCTTTTTTTGTTATATTGCCAAAATAACGCGGCACTTCTACATCAGCTAACACTTCTGCAAATGCTTCTTTATCAAATACCGTACCACTTAAGCGCTCTTCGATATCACGTACATCGAGAGCACCGAAAAAGTCCCCGTAAATCTTGCATTCTGAGACTACGCCTTTTTGTACTTCTAACCGAACATCTACTTGTCCAACTGGGAAACGGTGTGATTGCTGTAAGTTAAATTTTGGAGATTTCCCGTAGTTCCAATCCCAATTTCGATAACGTTCTTCTGAGATTTTATAAATTTCTTCCCAATCTTTTTCCGTTAATTCGTATGTTGGAATTTCATTTTCTCCTTCAAAAATATTTTCTAAAAGTAGCTGTTTAAATTCGTCAATTGTAATTATTTCACTTAAAAATTCCGCAATATTTGCAACGCGGCTACGAATCGATTTAATACCTTTTGATTGAATTTTATCCAGCTTTACATTTAACGCCGAAACAACATGGTCAATTTCGGAATCAAATAGTAACGTACCGTGACTAAACATCCGCCCTTTAGTCGAAAATTGAGCATTACCAGAAATTTTTCTTCCTTCTGCTAAAATATCATTACGGCCGCTTAGTTCGGCGTTAATTCCCAATTTTCCAAGTGCGACTGTCACCGGCTCTGTAAACTTCTTAAAGTTATGAAAACTATCTCCGTCATCTTTCGTGATAAAGCTAAAGTTTAAGTTTCCTAAATCATGATACACAGCGCCGCCGCCAGAAAGACGTCTTACAACTTGGATTCCTTTTTCACGTACGTAATCCGCATTAATTTCTTCCACTGTGTTTTGATTCTTCCCGATAATAATAGATGGTTTATTAATGTAAAACAGTAAATATGTTTCATTAATATCTAAGTTTTTCACACAATATTCTTCAATCGCTAAGTTAATCGTTGGATCTGTAATTCCTTTATTATCAATAAATAGCATCGTTTCACCTCAAGATTCCCAAACGTAACCGCTATGTGCAAGTGCGATGCGGCCGTTAAAAATTTGTTTTGCTTCCGTTACTAAATCGGATAACTCGCCAGCATGCGGCAAATGAGTTAAAAGTAGTTCTCCTACATTTGCCTGTTTTGCAATTTCGCCTGCTTCTGTACTATTCATATGCCCAGCTTTTGATCCATCTTGATGCGCATACATATTACATTCACAAATCAATACATCTGCATTTTGCGCAAATGAAACAAACTTTGGCATGTAACTAGAATCTGCTGTATATACAACAGTTTTCCCACCTGCTGTAATACGCATTGCAAAACATATAACAGGATGCACTGTTTGTAAGAAGGAAATGGAGAATGGACCAATTTCTAATGTGTCCCCTGGGTTGTAAGGAACCCCTTTTGTATACGGTATATGTGTTAACGAAGCAAATCCCTTTTCATCAAAGGTATGTCCATAAATCGGCAGTTCTGGTAATCCACCATTTATCAAGCTTGCAATTAAACGTGCATACTGAAGTACCCCAATATCAGCAACATGATCGTGATGATAATGCGATAACAGAACAGCATCTATATCAGAAGGAGTTATGTATTTTTGAAGCTGTGCTAGTACACCGCTGCCACAGTCGACAAGTAAACGAAAGCCATCATGTTCAAATAAATATCCAGACGTTGCTTCTCCTACCTCTGGAAAACCGCCCCAAAATCCGACAACCGTCATTTTCATATGCGTTCATCCTTTCTGTTTCACTTTTTCTTATACATTCTTAACTATAATGGATTTTCTACACATTTTCATTATTTTCAATTTTGTTATAAAACAGTTGTTGACTTTCGTTATTTGTACTAATACAATGTTAGTAAGAAATGGAAATGGAGGGATTTACATGTTAGATCAACCGATGGAGTTTTTTAGAAATTTACCGGCAAAAACTTGTGCCAATTGCGGAAGAGAAATTGATGAGCAGCACGAGGCTTACCACAATAAATGTGAAGATTGTACGCACAAAGAATAATAGATTGTAAACATGAAAAAACCTAGCAGATATCATCTACTAGGCTAGCATCATTGTACTTTTCACCGTTGAACCTTTCACCAAGAGCTCCAGTTCAAACTCGTACACTTCTTTATTTCGATAATTTTTCGTATGAATTTTATCCATCATCAGTTCCACAACTTTACGCGCCATTTCATCAATTGGCTGATCAATTGTTGTAATACCTGAGTCTGTAATTTGTGATAAGAACTGATTATTAAAACCAACTACAGCTAAATCATCTGGAATGCTCCAGCCTTGTTTGCTTGCTTCTGCGATGATTCCTGCTGCGACTTCATCCCCCCCTGCCAAAATAGCGGTAGGATTTTTTTTGTCTTGCAAAAACTCATAAAATATATTTTTTCCATCCTCAATGGAGTAAGCGCTTTCAACAAAATCAATTGACTCCACTTGTTTGCTCGCTTCTGTTACAGCACGCAAAAAGCCCATTTTTCTCTGTTGGTTAATTACCTTTGACTCTCTGCCACGGCAAAAAATAAGATGACGATATCCTTGATCTAATACATGCTTCGCTGCTATGTATGCTCCCTGTGCATGATCAAAGTTTACAGTTGGAATATTCGCTTCATCAATATATTCATTGCATAAAACAATCGGTCCATGCTGTAAATACGGCTCAACATCCTCCCAAGCATTTTCAAGTGAACATAAAATAATTCCATCTACTTGTTTCGTAGATAGTAGCTGTAAGTACTCCATCTCTTTTTCTGGTAAATATCTTGTTTGACAAATAATCAGTTTATATTTATGATCTGAAGCTACAATTTCAATCGCCTCAATAAATTTACTGAAAAAAGGATTTGTGATGCGCGGAACCAACACTGCAATAGTTTCCGTCTTTTGCTTGCGCAGTCTTCTCGCCGCAGAATTCGGAACAAATCCAAGATGCTTCATCGCTAATTGTACTCTCTTTTTCTTTTCATCTGATACATACGGATGATTATTAATCACCCGAGAAACCGTTGTTCTTGATAACCCCGCTAATTTCGCTACGTCCTCGATCGTCGACACGAAATCCTCCCCCTTTTGAATGAAAACGTTTTCTTAACTAGAATTATATAGTATATAATTGGAAACTGCAATACACCTTAATAAGAAATTACTATATCGATATTGTAAATATGAAAAATCAAGAAAAGTATCATTATAGAGAGACATTAAGCTTAAACGTAAAACGGGTCATCTTTCCACATGATCTGTACAGAAAGATGACCCATATATACATTTTAATTCTTCGACATATAAGTTGCTACTATGCAGAATACAACATAACTTGCATCCGCTTTTTCATTTATATATCGTTAAAAGTTATTCATTTTCCTTCGTTACTGTCCATGATTTTTAAAAACCTTTAAATGTATCCTTTAAATCATCATCCGTTACTTTTATATCTGCTTGTTTCAATAAGTCTTTATAAAATTGTTGTTGCCATTGTTGATCTTTTAAACGTCTATTTTCTAACTCTTTACGAATATTTTCTTTTTCCTGATCAAAAGGTTTCAATTCTTTTTTCTCTGTTAATTTAATAATGTGATAGCCAAAAGATGATTTTACTGGATCACTTACCTGCCCCGTTTCTAATTTATAAGCAGCTTCCTCAAATTTCGGATCCATTTGACCTGGACCAAACTCTGGTAATTCTCCACCTTTTTCTTTTGAACCAGGATCTTCCGAATATTGTTTTGCTAGCGCAGCAAAATCCTCTCCATTATTCAATTTTTCTTTGATTTCTTTTGCTGTTTTTTCATCTTTCACTAGAATATGACTAGCTTTCAGTTTTGGCTTATAATAATCCTTTATCTCTTTTTCTGTAACTGATGATTTAATACCTTTTTCAAAAGCTAGTTGTACTTTCATTTTATCTTTAAGCTCTTTTTCACTTTTAACACCCATTTGTGTTAAATAAGCGTTAAATTTGTCGCCCATTTGTTTTTTTACTTCTTCAACTTTTTTCTTTGCTTCATCATCGGAAACCTTATATTTATCAAGTAAAATTTTCTCCAACATTGCTTGCTGTAAAATAGTTTTTCCAGCTTTTTCTTTTAATTCTTTATTAAACTCTTCTTTTGTTAAATTTCCTGATTTTGATGTAGCAATATTTTCCGAATTACCACATGCTGATAATAAAAGCATACCGCTCATTGCAGCTCCAATAAAAATATTTCGCTTTTTCAATATTTTCTCCCTCATTCTGGGGTCCTACTAACATGCAGAAAACACATTTTCATTAACGTATATATTCCGATTTTTTAGTACTGCCCTTTATTTGATTTTTAATAATATATATTTACACACGTACAGCTGTGCCACTTACAGCAACCATTAGCATTCCATCACGAACAACCTCGTAATCTACATCGATACCAACAATTGCATTTGCACCTTTTTGCTTCGCAAGACTTTTCATTTCTTCCATCGCAATATCACGTGCTTCTTTTAACTTACTTTCATATGCGCCAGCACGGCCACCGACAACGTCACGCACAGAAGCAAATAAATCGCGTACAATATTTGCCCCCATAATTGCTTCACCGTTTACGATATCAATATACTCAATAATTTCTTTTCCTTGAATAGCAGAAGTTGTTGTTACAATCATTGTTAGCACTCTCTCTCTCTCTTCAAATTTATTATCAATTCTTATATTCTTATTATTACATTGAAACAATGAATCAACTATCTTATAACCTTACATAAAGATTACACTTCTGTAAGGTTGCATAAATAAAAAAAGAAGAAACAATCGTATTTGCTGACGATTGTTTCTTCCTTCTATTTATTTTAAACATTGCATGTGGTAGGAAAAGTCCCTAACCGTTTCTATGCGCGGTCAGCTGCTCTCGTCTCCCCATCATACTTGTATATAAATATGTCAACCTTCAATCAACTTATATATATCTTCTTTTACAGGAATAGAAGATATTGCCCCTTTTCCTGTCGTCGTAAGGGCACCGCTTGCATTCGCAAATGTTAATATCTCCTGCCAATTCATATGAAGCACTTCTTCTATATTTTGTTGACTCACGTTTTTCTCTAACAATTTATACAAGAAACCACCAATAAATGCGTCGCCTGCACCTGTTGTGTCCTGCACTACAACACGATATCCAGTTGATTGATACTGTTTATCCTTCATATATAGTTCCGCACCTTGCGCCCCTTTTGTATACACGACAACTTGTACATCCCCTACAAACAAGGACGCAATCGCCTCTTTTTGATCAGAAATGCCTGTAATAAACTCTAGCTCTTCATCTGAAATTTTAACGATATGTGCAAGCGGAATAAATTCCAAAATCGTTTTTCTACACTCTTCCGCATATTTCCAAAGTGGTAGACGTACGTTAGGATCAAAGCTGATAATCCCTCTATTTTCTTTCACAGAGCGAATCGCCTTCACATGCGCATATTTCATCGGGCTTTCTACTAAATCGACAGAACAAAAATGAAGAATATCACCTTTTTCAAACCAACTTTCATCTATTTCATTTTCATGAAACAACAAATCTGCAGAGGGATTACGATAAAAAGAAAAATCACGTTCACCATCTTCACGTAATGAAACGAAAGCAAGGCCTGTATTGGCTTCGTTCGTTCTTGTAACCTTGTCTGTATTTACACCTACTTCTTGCAATTGTTCTAAAAGGAAATCTCCAAATGCATCAGTGCCGAGCTTTGTAAGCATATAGGACTTTCCTCCGTACTTTGCAACTGCGGCTGCTACATTCGCAGGCGCCCCTCCAGGAACGCGTTGAAATTCCACTACATCTTTTAACGATTTTCCTTTTTGAATAGGAATGAAATCAATTAAAACTTCCCCGATTGCGTATAAGTTCTTCATATATTCCAGCTCCTCCTTATTTATAATCCCATTTCGTTGCTTGTACGAATACATTTCCTTCTCCCGCAAAAAAATAAATTTCTTTGCTGTCGGTTCTTGGGAAAATGCGACTGGTAAATACCTGTTCTCCATCATTATGTATTTATATACTTTGAAAATCAAAAGTAATTGTATTCTCATAAAACAAAAAACCAACCTTACATTTTTGTAAGGTTAATGTAATAATAAGGAATTGTTCCTAATATATGTTTTTCTGTAAAATACTAGTTATAGTGAACATTCACATTACTATTCAGGGGGAACAATCGTGAAAAAGGGCATCATCGTACTAGTAATCTTATACATCGTCCTAACTGTACAAACAATCACTTCGCTTTTTGGAAAGGAACATTATAACGACGCTGTAAACAAGCTAAAAGAAACAAAAGAAGTAACCTCTTTTCAAACAGCGAAAGACGGTGTAATCCTATTAAAAGGGAACATAACGGCCGAACAACCAGTAAAAGATGAAACATTGGTAAATAAAGAATTTGCCTTACTCGAAAAAAAGTCATATCGAAGAAAAAAAGCAAGTTGGAAAACTACAGATACAGAAAAACATATTCCTGCGCACCTTTCTGTAAATGGTGAGTCACTACCTACTCTAAACGAAAAAGAAGTTCGGTTGGCAATCGAGCCAATTCCACTTTCTTCAAAAGACGTTACGACGACTGAGGAATACACATTAAAAAAAGACGATACACAATTAACGATACGTAGTAAAGGTTATCGCTATCACGGAATCGAAAATAACACAGAAGCTTTCATTTTTGGTGTTAAAAAAGGAAACACACTTGAAGGGTATAGTGGTTCTGAAATTATAGTAGGAAAAACAAAAGAAGAAATCACAAAAAATATGAAAATGAAAACACTCGCCGAAAAATATGCACCATTTGCTTGGCTCATTTTTACAATTATCCTTGTTAGTTACGGCGTACATCGTTTTCGTAAAAGGAAAAAAGTAGCGTAATATAGATAGAAAACCTAAAGGGCTCCCCTTTAGGTTTTTGTATTGTTAATGGATCATTATACTTATCTCACTTGAAATCAGATTATCCCATATAAGATTACTAGATGTTTCTAGCAACGTCATCTTAATGCCAACTCTCATATCAAACAGTGCTTCATAAAAAGAATTTGAATGATAATTTTTTTATAACTATTTGAAATCCAAACTATTCTAACGAAACTTAAACAATATGAAATTCAATTAAAAACATCCTTGTGAGTGCCTACCTAGCTAATCTTCAAAAACAAAAAAATGCTACTTTCCCGAAAAATTTCAAGACGAAAGGATAACGTTTTTTATTTTACTTCTATGTTTGTAAAAATTTATTTCCTATGTCCCTCCATCCTCTTATAGTAATCAATCTTTCCATCAATTTCTTCCAAGTTGTCCTTCAACTTTTTAATTTCTTTAAGGACTTTATTTTGATGTATTTCTAACAATTCTCGTCTGGCACTTATTGTAGATTCACCTTGACTTCTTAGATTTGAAAATCGTTTCATATCTGTAACTGACATTCCTGTTATCCTTAAACGGATTAAGAAATTGATCCAGGAAATATCAGATTCAGAATACTGACGATAACCGTTTATATCTCGTTTTACCTCAGTAAGCAATCCGACTTTTTCGTAGTAACGCAAAGTATGCACACTAAGTCCAGTCATCTTTGAAATTTGTTTAATAGTAAATACTTTTTCCATAAAATTCATTATAACACAAAAAAGGGGTTGCTTTAGAGTGTACTCTAAGGTGTAGCATGTAATCGAGAGTTAGCGATCCATCAATTAGGAATACACAACATATGCGTAATAAATCATTAAAAGTTGGAATTAATAAATTCTTAGGAGGTAAATGAAATGAATACTGAACGTTATGAACGCGGTTGGCAAAAACTTTTGGAAGTAGATGGAGAAAGTGGACAACGTGTCATAGATTCACTAAAAGATATTGCTCCTGATCTCGGCAAATATGTTGTTGAATTTGCTTTTGGTGATATCTATTCTCGAAAAGAACTTGACTTAAAACAACGTCAATTGGTTACAATTGCATCACTAACTACGCAAGGTGGCTGTGAACCACAACTCACTGTCCACATTAACGCAGCACTTCATGTTGGCCTTTCGCCAAATGAGATTGTAGAAGCAATCATGCACTGCACCCCTTACACTGGCTTTCCACGAGTCCTTAACGCAATCTTTGTAGCAAAGCAAATTTTTAAAGAACATAAACTGAACTTAGAATCAGAAACTGTTCATAATTAAAACCACTCTCTATAACATAAAAAAATCCTAAAGGCATCTAGCCTTTAGGATTTTTCAATTATTCCGTTTCCGTAAACTTCCCATATTGACGCTTATGCATCCAAGTTAATGTACCAATTGTTCCAAGTGATAACAGAACAATAAAGATCATTAAAATACCTGCGTTTTGCCACATAAAGCCGAAGTCTCCACTTGAAACAACTGCTTTAAGTCCTGATACAGAATATGTCATCGGGAACCATGCGTTACATACTTGCAGCCATTCCGGAATTAACTCAAGTGGGAATGTACCCGCACTTGTTGTTAACTGTAAAATCAATGTCAAGATCGCAATAAAACGTCCTGCATCGCCGAAAGTCGTTACTAAAAATTGAACTAACGCGATAAATGATAAGCTTGTAATAATACTAAACAATATGAAATACGGAACACTTTGTACATGAACACCTAACCAAGAGGACAGTAATACTGCGTCTGCCACAAGTGCTTGAATTACACCAACTGCAAATAGCACACCAAACTTACTTATAAACCAGCTAAATCCTGATTTCGGTATACCAACTGTTTCGCGTAACGGGAACACGATAGATAATAACAGTGCCCCAACGAATAAACCAAGAGATAAGAAGTACGGTGTAAAGCCTGTTCCGTAGTTTGGAACTTCTGCCATTTTCTCAGTTTTCACATTCACTGGACTTGCGAACATGTCATATTTTTTCTCGTCGCCTTTTGTTTCGCTTGTTTTCTCAGCACCTTCACCGAGTTTTGTTGTTAGTTCTTTTGAACCGTCTGTGATTTTTCCAGAACCGTCTTTTAAACTAGTTAGCCCATTTTGGAAATCTCCTTTTGGATCTACGAATTGTCCTAGTCCGCCTGTAATTTTTCCTGAGCCGTCATATAAAGCACTTACTCCGTTTGCTAATGGGCCGGCACTACCTGCTAAGGTATTTAAACCACCTGTGATTTTTCCTGAGCCGTCATATAAAGCACTTACTCCATTTGCTAATGGGCCGGCACTACCCGCTAAGGTATTTAAACCACCTGTGATTTTTCCTGAGCCGTCATATAAAGCACTTCTCCATTTGCTAATGGGCCGGCACTACCCGCTAAGGTATTTAAACCACCTGTGATTTCTCCTGAGCCTTTTGCCAATTTATTTAAGCCAGTTTGGAATTCGCCTTTTGAATCTACTAACTGGCCTAGACCGCCTGTGATTTCTCCTGAGCCTCTTGCCAATTTATTTAAGCCAGTTTGGAATTCACCTTTTGAATCTACTAACTGGCCTAGACCGCCTGTGATTTCTTCTGAGCCTTTTGCCAATTTATTTAAGCCAGTTTGGAATTCACCTTTTGAATCTACTAACTGGCCTAGACCGCCTGTGATTCTTCTTGATCCTTCTGCTAATGGACTTATTCCTTCTTTGTCTAATCTATCTGCTCCATTTGCGAGGTCCATTGCACCGGCTTCAATTTTCCCAGCACCTTCTTCTCCAGCTAATCCTTGTACGCCTTGTGCAACTCCTGTTGTTTCTTGTGAAACTTTTTGACTATTGGCCATTGCCTCTTGGATAGCAGGCTCTAACTGTTTTCTATATTCTTCTGGTAAAGCTTTAATCTTTTCATTTAAATCTCCTAAATTAGCTGTGACCGTCTTAGCATCTCCTGCTGTTTTATTTGCAAAACCACTTAACCCTTCAGCCTTTTTCTTCCATTCAGATACTCCTTGTGAAAGTTCAGAAGCTCCTGAGCTTACCCTTTGTGCACCTTTTTGAGCATCCGTTAATCCATTTGTAATTTGTTGCGAACCACCTAATAACCGACCTAAATTTGGTTGCAATTTCCCTTCAGGATTAATTAGTTCATTTAGGCCACCTGTAATTTGTTGCGAACCACCTAATAACCGACCTAAATTTGGTTGCAATTTCCCTTCAGGATTAATTAGTTCATTTAGGCCACCTGTAATTTGTTGTGAACCACCTAATAACCGACCTAAATTTGGTTGCAATTTCCCTTCAGGATTAATTAGTTCATTTAGGCCACCTGTAATTTGTTGTGAACCACCTAATAACTGATTCACCCCACCTGGCATGCCACTTACTTTACTATTTAACTCACCTAAGCCATTTGTGATTTGCTGTGAACCGCCTAATAACTGATTCACTCCACCTGGCATTACGCTTACTTTACTATTTAACTCACCTAAGCCAGCTGTAATTTTCTGTGAACCGCCTAATAACTGATTCACCCCACCTGGCATTGCACTTACTTTACTATTCAACTCACCTAAACCATTTGTAATTTTCTGTGAACCATCTGATAATTGATTCAATCCATCATTAGCCTTCCCAGATAACTCACCTAAACCATTTGTAATTTTCCCTGATCCATCATGAAGCTGACCAGCTCCATCACTCGCATCAGCAAAGCCCTTAGACACATCTTTCAATGAATTAAACATTGTCTCAGCATATGTTTTTGTTACTGTAGCTGATACTTCGCTTTTAATTTTTTCAATGGCTGATCCACCGATTTGTGAGGATAAGAAGTTTAAGCTTTCGTTTGGAATGTATTCTAGGTTTGATTTTTTAGGGTTTGCATCGAGCAGTGTTGTTGTATTTTTCGAGAAGTTACTTGGGATGCGGACCGTCATGTAGTATTTCCGATCGTCCATTCCTTGTTTAGCTGTTTTCTCGCTGACAAACTCCCATTTGAAGCCTTTTTTATCTTTCAACTTATCGACAAGTTCTTTACCGGCTTCAATCGATTTCCCGTTATACAATGCTCCTTCATCAAGGTTTACAACTGCAACTGGTAAATCGTCTAATCTTTCATATGGATCCCAAAATGCACCTAAGAACATACCAGCATACAATACTGGAATAAATAAGACTGCAATTATTGGAATTAAGATTTTTTTGCTTTTTATAATCGTAGCAAACTCTTCTCCAAGCAGTTTCAATCCTCGCATTGTTTATCCCTCCCTTTGAATTATTGACCATTTCTATCATTTGGTCATTTCTTGTAAAAAAAAGAAGAAAATAACGACAAAATTATCCCCTCGTATGTGTTTCTGTTTTCTTTCAATTCCCCCTTAGTCAACTTATGACCGAATTATTCATTTGGTCATTTTTTATAATAATAAGAGGATTATCTCATTTTGACAATCCCTTTAATAAATATAATTCAAACAGTTCAGCAATATGCTCCTTTTCTAACGGTTCATGATTTTTTTCCCAGTCAAAAATAAGTGATATATATAAACGAACCATAATAAATGCTGTAATTTCTGGGTCACATGCCGTAACTTCGCCTTTTGCAATGGCTGTTTCAAGATGCGATTTAATAAATGTAATAATTGCTGAATCCAATTGTTGCATAACATCTTGCACTTCTTTTGTTCCCATATCTCGTTCTTCTTGAATGAGTTTAATCATAAGTTGATGTTCTTTTCGGAATTCTAAAATGCTGCATAATGCACGGTGTACGTTTTCAAAAAATGATATGTTTGGATCAATTGTTGTTTCTGCGGCTTGTTTCATTTCGGTAATTAAATTAGAGATAATTTCACCAAATAGTTCTTCTTTGTTTTTGAAAAACGTATAAATTGTTCCTTTCCCAACATTGGCAAGCTTTGCAACTTGATCCATCGTTGTTGCTTTATAACCAAATGCAGAAAAAGATTTTGTTGCCGCTTCAATAATTGCTCGCTTTCGATCTATTGCCACGTTTTCACCTCCTAAAATTGACCACATGAACATAACGGTCATATAGTACGTTTTTGATATTACCATAACTTCCCAACGTTTTCAAGTTTTATTTTCTATTACATTGTAACAAAAAAGGAACAATGAAGGAAAAAACAAGAGAAATCATACATTTAAATATTGAAATTAATAACGCCTTATATATAATAATTATTATAACATTGCACTTTGAAAGGAAGACAAAATGAAAAAAATTATCCCTACACTATGTATAGCTGGAATGACTTTAACTATTTTAGGCGCATTCCCTCAAAATAGCTATGCACATATTGATCAAATTGACTTAAATGAGAATGATCCCATTGCTGAAAAATGGTCTGCAGAAGCTCCGTATCATACTGATAAAAGTACACATTTATGGATCGCAAGACAAGCCATTGAAATTATGAAAACAGAATCGAATGTTGAAACAAATAAGCAAGCTGTGGACTTCTTAAATTTCCCGCAATATAAAGATTTATTTTCGAAAGGATTATATGATGCTGATTATAATTCTGAATTTAACGATGGCGGGTTAGGAATCGGCGGTATTTTCAAAGGTGGATGGAAATCACACTTTTACGATCCTGATACACACAAAAACTATCGAGGCGAAACAGACCCAACAGCTCTGACACAAGGAAAGAAATACTTTTATGAATCTGGTGAGTATTTCAAAAATAAAGACTATGAAAAAGCTTTCTATTATTTAGGGATCGCGACGCACTACTTTACAGATGCTACCCAACCTATGCATGCAGCGAATTTCACTGCAATTGATACAAGAGCTATAAAATATCATAGCTACTTCGAAAACTATGTCACAACCATTCAAGATCAATTTGCAGTTCATTCTGGTGGAAATTATAACACTTCTCTAACGACACCTGAAGAATGGATTGATTATGCAGCTAAGGTGGCTAAACCTGAAATCCAAAATATTGCAAACGATAAAACATTTGAGTATTACAATAGTAGTAAAGCGCAATTGTGGCAAGAGATGGTAACTCCGGCCGTGCAGCGAAGCTTAGGAGAAGCACAGCGTAATACAGCAGGTTTCTTAAATTTCTGGTTTAAAACTTTTGCGAAAAACGAGAGTGCTCCAAGTATAGAAACTGCATTAATCTATGATATCGAAGGAAATGTCTTAGAGGCAGGGAAAAATTATTATATCGTACCAAGTGAATCTCCTAATCAAGGTCTAACATTTGAATGGTATTTAGCAAATCGTTACGATTATGTGTTACTTGCGAATAAAAACAACAATACATTATCTGGTACACCTATCGAATTTGTATTTTACAAAGATAATGATGCAAAATTGCACCATGGTGAGAGCGTATATCTTCGCATGAAGCACTCCAATTATGACCAATATCAATATTTAAATTGGTCCAATTATTCTAGTTGGGTTCATCTTGCGCAAAAATCTGATAGTTTAGCTGACTTTAAAATTCAAATTAACCCGAATAACCCTGCAGAATATAATATTTTCACAGATGGTTATCCATTAAATTATGAAAATATAGATGCAGCGAAAAGTTGGATCGTACTAGGTGGCAAAACGCAGAAGCCTAGTTCGTGGAAGTTTGTACCTGTTAGATAATAACTCTGTAACTGATAAAGTGAAACTTCCATCAGTGGGGGTTTTCTTCATCCCCCACTGATGGTTAGTTGAACCAATCGGGCTTTTACGGGCAGTAATACTCCCACCTAACTTCTTTGCTTTCGCCGAATTTTGAGGTGGGAGTATTACTGCCCGTTAATGCGGGATAAACTTTAATACGATGAAAAAGAGAAGGCGTTGGCCTTCTCTTTTTTACTGTAGTCTATTTGTAATTTGCATAAATGTTTTAGTATGTGTTTTATGTCGTCTTGTTCGCGGGATTCCATGTCGATCAACCTGATGTTTTGAAATACACCCAAAACGAAATTTTTCTTTCTATATCAATGAGAATTTAGTTTATTTTTTTGTAGAATCATAGAAAGGGATAACGTCTTTTTTGCTTTATGATAGTGCAAAACCTTAGTTCTTTTTATATATTTATATAATCAGTGTTATCAGAAGTCCTTACTCATTGAGTAAATGTTCCAGTGTTTTTACAATTTCTTTTTCTAATTGTTCAATAGTTCCATTATAGAATGTTCCTACACCACTATTTTTGAAATACCCTTTATAATAGTACCAGAGATGGATCGTACAGACCTCCCATGTTTTTGGTCCATCATAATCAAATCCAATTTCTGATCTATATTCATCATCTAAACATTCATTAGAAGTAATGGATTCTAAGTAGTCACCATCTATATCTCTTATAATCCACAATCTTAAGTTTTCCTTTCCACTTTTTTAAAAGCTTCTTTATACATTTCTTGATATTTATTACAAAACTTTTCACTAATCCTTTCCAATTCCATAATCTTTTGTTTTAGGTCTTCATTTATTTCACTCTTTGGTATTTCTATGTATTGGTTAAATTCTTCTGTAATCTCACCATTTCTCTTTTTCCTCCAAAACCATTTAAACAGAATATTCTCCTCCTCTCATATCATCTTATTTCATTATAGATTTCATAAAACCTTATCTCAAAAGCGGTGAATATCATATTCATGTGGGATTGACATAACGAAACATTACCAGTAGTGACCAAATTCCAGAAGTCCATTCATAACAAGAGCTTACCTGCCTTCTGTTCCCTCCGCCGTATGCAGGATTTCATACATACCTGTCACAACAGCATTTGACAGTTCAAACTGTTCTCGCAAATTGCATGAAATCCTGCATATCTTTAGCGTATAAAAAATTAAGTTTTGCTTCCTAAAACTGTCTTAGCGTATATTTTCGTTAAAATGTGGGTGGTACGCCGAATAAGAAATACTTCCCTTTTTTTCGACACTGGGTTGTGAACAAAATTTTGCATCATCCATATGAATGCAAATAACGCTGCAATTACACATAAAACCGCTAATTGTGATTTTGAAAGAAAGTTGTACTGTTTAAAACAAAGTTTAATTGCATAAAAAAATAATGTTTTCTAAGAGGAAAACGTTTACATTGTAAGCGCTTTCCATTATAATGATAATGGGTTGGATGGCACGTGTGGCTATCAAGGTATCTAGCGTAGGTGGGGCTGATACTATAGGTAAAGTGAAATTTCTGTTTTGACAAGCTAGTTATCAATATTGATTATATCAAATATAC
Source organism: Bacillus sp. 491mf (assembly GCF_900112415.1). Taxonomy (GTDB): domain Bacteria; phylum Bacillota; class Bacilli; order Bacillales; family Bacillaceae_G; genus Bacillus_A. Next base: position 78,158 of record NZ_FOLV01000003.1, on the reverse strand, counting down.
AAAAAAAGAATTCTTTTAGATCATTTAAAGGGATTCTTTTCTTTATTTAAATTATAAAATTTATTAAGTACATTATCTTCCTCTTCATTACCAGGCAATCCCTCATCGCCATCGAGAAGAACAAATACAATCCCAGCTTAGAATCGGCCCTAAAATTATGTGAGTTTTTTAATTGCAAAGTAGAAGATTTATTTCAATTAGAAAAGACTGGGGAGGAACAAAAGTGAAAAATAAACCTATTGAACGAGTAGCAACTTATATGACGCTTTTGTTATTAGGTTCGGTATTTTTTTATTTCGATGACGGTCTTGAAACAAGCCTTTTGTATGCTTTAGCGTTAATAATTTTCTCAATAGTATTCGAACTTTTTAAAAAGCTATTTTTTAAGAAAAAGAATACAGAATCGGAAGAATATCCATTACCAGAGATGGATGAACGGATTGAAAAGTTGAGTTTGAAATTGTATGCTCAAATTTTTGGACTGTCTCACTTAATTGGTGCCGTGATACTATTTGCTTTATTTATAACCAATAAAAATATGATGATTCGAGTAGAATATGTTTTGTATTACGTGATAGCGGTTCTTTTCTTCACAATGATATTCGGTTTGAGGATTGTAAAGAGATTTGACCAGTAATTAAGCTAAAGAACTGAGAAAATATAAAAAAGATGGTTCCGGTCAATACCGAAACCATCTTTTAAGTTCTAAAGTCTTACATTAAACTGTCCATTTCATACAGGTACAGTTTTTCTTATTACGAAGCTTTCTTCAAATCAATTTGCGCAAGCACTGGATCATGATCGCTCATACGGCCATTTTCGTCCATAACATTTGAGTTTAAATGAACTGGATCTACAATTGTGTGCGGTGCGATGTTATTCGTTACGAAAATATGATCTAATGCTTGTGCGTTTCCATCATGAATATATGTGTAACGATTTTCTTGTGGAACTGTTTCAAGCATTTCTTTCATAATGTCGCCTTTTAATGCTTGCATTGGTTTTGAGAATTCAAAGTCGTTCATATCACCTACTACAACAACTGGTGCGTTTGCATGTCGTCCTTGAATGCCTTTTACGAAGCCATTTACTTCCTTCGCAAGCTCTACGCGTCTTGTTTCACTTTTTAATACAAGCGGCTGGATTTTTCCAAACGGCGATGCATCTCCTAATTTAGAGTTTAAGTGGTTGGAAATTACAACGATATTTTGCCCTTGGAACGTAAACTCAGCAGCTAACGGTTTACGTGTGTCGTCAAATAATGTATTGTTTTCTCCAATTCGAACAACGTTTTTCTCAAGTAAAACTGGTTTTTGTGCTAATTTCACGCGAGATGGATTATAGAAGAAACCAACGCGAATATTCGCTCCTGGTGCACCGCCATCTTTATTATTTTCTGGCGCTACTTCTACATACTCATACTTTGGTCCGCGAATTGCTTGAATTGCATCAATTAAACGCTGTGCACTAAGTTTTGCGTCTGTTGTGCCATCATTCATTGTCCCATTGTTATCTTGCATTTCTTGTACACCAATAATATCTGGCATTTTTAAATTGTATTTAATAGCGTAAGCAAGACGTCTTACTTTCTCATCAGACGTTTCTTTTTTATTTGCTGAGAAGTTCTCAATGTTATATGTTGCAACTGTTAGTTTATCAAGACGCGGTTGAATATTTGCGCCAAGTTGTTTAAATCCACCGTCTTGCAGCGCTGGAAGCTCTCCAATTGGTGAAATGCGATAGTTTCCATAATCATAACCAACAATACCTGTTATATCTCCAAGGAGCTGATCCCCTGCTTTTGCGACATAATTACGTGCTACTTTAATAGAAAGACGCTCTGGATTTGCATTGTCAGCTTGCAGTAGCGGCGTTCCGAATTTTGTCGTTACTTTTTGACTACCATTTGCAGTCGTAACATATAAGTTACCATTCTTTTGTGGTCCAATAACTTTTGGCTGCGGTACTGTTACGAGCATGCCTTCTAAACTTTCATAAAAGTCAATCGCATCTTCTGCTGGATCGAAAATGCCAAATCCATCATTATCAATAATTGCATCTGGTATTTTCACACCATTTTCTCCTAATACAACTGATTTAGGTAATGGTTGATTACTCTCTTTCACGATAACGAGTTTTGCTTTAATTTCTGTAATCGATAAGTCTGTATCAAAACGGTCTGCATATCCTTGTCCGATAAACTCTTCCACTTGTCCATCGACAGAAACAGAGTCGCCTACTTTCACGCCGCTGTCTTTTTTATAAACATAGATCCCTTCTGATGTAGCTGGATCTTCATCAGGCTGCGGATCTTGTATATAAAATCCAGATTTATCTACTTGTGTCACAATACCAGTAACAGCTTTCACGTCTTTCCCCTTGTAAGGAGAAATATGAGATTTCCCTTGAATATCGTGAATACGAACTGGTTCATTTTTTATCATTGTAAACGAGAATGTCGTAATAGCGGAATTTTCAAGTCCATCTTTCACGGCAACCGCTTTAATCACACTATTTTCATTCAGTATAATTTGTTCATTATAGCGAATACTTTGCGGTGTTGGGTTTGACCCATCTAATGTGTAATAGATCGTAGCGCCTTCTGTTACAGTTGATAATGTTACTGCTGTTCCTTTTTCGACTTCGCCCCCATTTGGACTAGCAATGACATCGCTTACTTTTTGCATTTCTTTATCTTGAAACACATAATTTGTAACAGACTTTAGTCCTGGGCTGCTAAAATAACTATCTAGCGTGCCAGTTAGACGCACTTTTTTCCCCATATTTTCTGGATGATCTTTTACATTCACTGCTTTACGAAGTTCACCAATCGGTAGCTGAACTGGCATAATTTTATCAGCGTTCACCTCATCTGGAGAAGCGGCAATTGCAACGTTCGAATCTCCAAACTTTGCTGGGTCCTTCGTATATTTGCCTGGATTTTGTGTATATCCAACAATATACCCCTCTACAACTGCTGGTTTTTTACCTTGCTGCTGAAACAACTGAATCGCTCCATCAACGGTTAACACTTGTTGCTGTTCGGCCTTTGCTGAAACGCCCGATACTAGTACAACAAATAGAAATGAAAAAAAGATAACTGCTAGCTTTTTCAAAGAAATCCTCCCCCTAAATGTTTTTCCTATTGCCTAGCATGTCTATCATAGCAAAGTTCCTTATAAAGAACATTATATTTAAATAAATTTACAAAAAATTAATTTCTAGCCACGCGACCATTTATATGTTGAACATTGTCGAAGGGACTATATTTCTTGTCGAAGCGCTGTTATATCGAAAAAGCACCGATAAAAAAAGAGGCTAACCAAAAATGTTATTTTGGTCAGCCTCTTCTCTTATTACGATTCTTTTTAATTCGATTGTTCTAAATAAGACAATACGTATTTTACCGCGGCTTCACCTTGATCGATACAATCTGGTAATCCAGCACCGCCATAAGAGCTTCCTGCTAAGTAAATACCAGGTAATTCTTCGTTCATGAACTGTTTTAACGTTTTCATGCGCTCTTTATGACCGACTGTATATTGCGGCATCGCTTCTTTCCAGCGGCTCACAACTGTAAATTCTGGCTCAGCTGATATATCCATTGTCTTTTGCAGATCTTCTAATACGACGCGAACCATTTCTTCGTCTGTTTGTTCCACAATTGCTTCATCGCCGGGACGCCCAACGTAGCAGCGCAGGAGTACGTTTCCTTCTGGCGTTGTATGCGGCCATTTTTTATGTGTCCACGTACATGCTGTAATTGTAAAATCGCTATTGCGTGACACAAGAAATCCCGTGCCTTCGATATCGCGCTGAATCGCTTCTTTTGGGAATGCCAATGCAACATTCGCCACTGATGTAGATGGAATGCTACGGAAGAAGTGGAACTGTTTATATTGAGAGAACATCGATGGCAAGCATTTATGAGATGCGGCCATTACAACTGCATCTGCTTCTATTTCTTTTCCATTGCTAAGCGTAATGCTATAGCGGTCATCGATCTTTGTAATCTTTTCAACACGTGTTCCTTTCATCACTGTTCCATCTTCTAGTCGCTCTTCAATCCTATCAACAATAGATTGTAAACCTGTTTTTAACGTTAAAAAGATTCCTTTTGTTTTTGCCTTTGCATCTTTTGGCTGTTTCGGCGCTAATGTCCGCATACCAAGTGAAATGCTGCGGTACTTTTGTTCAACTTGGTAGAACTGCGGGAACGTCGCCATTAAACTCATTTGATCAATATCACCGGCATAAATTCCTGATAACAATGGCTCAATTAAATTTTCAACCACTTCATTTCCTAAGCGGCGACGGAAAAATTGACCAAGCGATTGATCTGATACCGGTTTCGAACGAGGCAGTACAAAATCAAATCCTGCACGGATCTTTCCGATTGGAGAAAACAATCCTGAAAATACAAATGGTGTAATCTGCGTTGGAATTCCCATCATTGAACCGCTTGGAATGCTGTGCAATCGATTATTCACAAGTACAAACGATTTTCCTGTCGCATTGTTAACAAGTTGATCACCAAGTTGTAATTCACGAGCTAACCTCGCTGCACTCTCTTTTCTTTCTAAAAACGAATCCGGGCCACGTTCAATTGTAAATCCATCTTTTCTAACAGTTTTAATTTTGCCGCCAAGCCTTCCTGATGCTTCAATCAGCATCGTATCAATCGGCAAATTTTGTTCTCGAATTTCTTTTTGCAAGTAATATGCTGTTGTTAAGCCGGAAATACCGCCGCCTATAATGACTACCTTCTTTTTCACGACTGCTTCCTTCTTTCTCCCTTTATGAAACTGCACTCCACTTTTTCATGACAACATCGGCTAAACAAGAAATAAATGGAGCCTTTGCATTCGGCATTTCTGGACGATAATAGTTTGCCTTAATTTCTTCCGTAACAATTTTACATTCAATGTCATTGTCATATAATACTTCTAAATGATCAGCAACAAAACCGACCGGTGCATATACAAAGGATGTATATCCATATTTCTCATGCAACTCACGTGTTAAATCCTGTACATCTGGTCCAATCCATGGATCTGGCGTATTACCGGCACTTTGCCAGCCTACTGCATAGTTTTTCACGCCAGCACCACGCGCAATGTAATCAGCTGTTTCACTTAATTGCTCCGGATACGGATCATTCATTGCGATGATTTTCTCTGGTAAACTATGTGCAGATACGATAAGCACAGCTTTTTCACGCTCATCAGCTGCCATCGTTTCATATACCGCTTTCACTTCATTTACCCAATAATCAATAAACTTCGGATCTTTATACCAGCTATCGATACCGTGAATTTGCAAGCTGCCAAGTTTCTCTGCTTCTTCTTGTGCTCGTCCGATATAAGACTTTACGCTGAAAGTAGAATAGTGCGGCGCAAGAACGAGCGCAATTGCATCTTCAATTCCATCTTCGTGCATCTTCTTCACAGCATCTTCAATAAACGGCTCAATATGTTTTAAGCCGAGATACATTTTAAACTCTATGTCATCTTGCATTTCATTTAAATGTGCTTCTAATTTTTCCGCTTGTTCAAGCGTGATCTTCGCAAGAGGTGAAATCCCGCCAATTGCACGATAACGTTCTGTTAATTCTTCTAAACTTTCGCTACTAGGCTTTCTTCCTCTACGAATATGTGTATAATAGCGTTCAATATCTTCTTCTTTATACGGCGTTCCATATGCCATCACAAGTAAACCGATTTTCTTTTTCATATGGGCTTCTCCTTTACTTCGCCAACTGTTCTCTTGAATAGTCGTGTATGAATGCAGTCATTTGTTTTAACGTGTCAGGATTCACCTCTGGGAAAACACCATGTCCTAAGTTAAATACGTAACCTGGTTGTTTCATCCCTTCGTCTAAAATCGCTTTTACATGCGTTTCGATTACATCCCACGGTGCAAGTAAAATAGATGGGTCTAAGTTTCCTTGGACAGCCTTTTGAATGCCGCGTGCACGCGCTTCTTCAATCGGCAAACGCCAGTCTAAACCGACAACATCAAGCGGCAGATCATGCCATTCATTTGCTAAATGACCCGCTCCAACGCCGTGCATTATCATTGGTACATTCATCGTACGAAGCTCTGTAAAAATACGCTCCATTGCTGGTTTAATAAATACGCGGTAATCTGCCACACTTACCGTACCAACCCAAGAATCGAAAATTTGAATTGCTTTTGCGCCAGCATTAACTTGCGCCTTTAAATACGTAATCGTCATGTCTGCAAGCTTATCCATTAGCGCAAACCATGCTTTTGGCTCTGCATACATAAACGCTTTCGTTTTATGATAATTACGAGATGGACCGCCTTCAATCATATAGCTCGCTAACGTAAACGGTGCTCCTGAAAATCCGATTAACGGAACATCAAGCATTTCCGTTGTTAATAGGCGAATCGTATCAAGTACATACGGAACATCTTCTTCTGGGTTAATTTCCCCTAATTTTTCGACATCTTGTAGTGAACGAATCGGGTTGTCAATCACAGGACCGATTCCAGATTTAATCTCTACATCCACACCAATTGATGGAAGCGGTGACATAATATCTTTATATAAAATAGCAGCGTCAACATTATATTGATCAACAGGCAGCTTCGTTACATAAGCACAAAGCTCTGGCTGATGTGTAATTTCAAACAAAGAATACTTCTCTTTAATCTTTCTGTATTCTGGCTGGGAACGACCTGCTTGGCGCATATACCATGCTGGTACATAATCCGTGCGTTCTCCTCTACATGCTTGTAAAAATGTTTCATTGATTTGTCGTACCAAATTCTTGTCCCCCTTTTTCTAATACAGCTACCAAATTCTATTCTTTTTATCCCGTATGAACGGGCAATAAAATCCTCACCATAAAAGTGGGATAACTGCCCGTAAAAACCCAATTGATAAGGGCCTTCTATCAACATGAAATCCTCCTATTAATAGAAGTTTCATTTTACCTTTTTTACTATACAATTAGTAAAAAGAAAATGTACAACATTATGTGCGATGTTCATGAAATTGACACAAACATATGGCAATACCATGCTTATTTCGGAACATTCCCATTATAGCACAAGCTGAAATTATGGTTTCACCTGTTTTGTTTTTTCTCCTTCTCGATTTGTTTGTGGATTAAACGGTACAACGTAATAACGCGGCTCTTTAAAAACGTTCATAAACTTTACTTCATACTCCCCTTTTCCAGTTACTGTATCGATATGAGTCGTTTTCCCTTTGTCTATTTTATAAATACGATATTGCACTCTCTTATCAGGAAGTTGATTCCATGTTAACTTTGCGGTAAACAAACCAAGCGGAGTAAACGTTAATTTCGCTTCTAAGCCGTCTACTTTACTTAAGCGAATCGGCTCTCCAATGGTTTCAACGCCGCACGGCTGCGCGAAGGTATGCTCGGCTTTTACATTTGCTTTTCCTAAAATGGTCTTAAATAATTTTGTTGGATAAGAACTGCTCCCGCGTACATAATGTTTGTCATCCGTGCGGTCATATCCCATCCAAACGGCTCCGACGATATGCGGTGTATACCCAACAAACCAAATATCTCTTGCCCCGTCTTCTTGACTTGGCAGCGACGTTGTTCCTGTTTTCCCAGCAAGTGCTCCTTTATACACACCATCTTGAGCAGTCCCTTCTTTGACAACACCTTCAAGCATTCTTGTCATGTACCAAGCCGTTTGCTTCGAAAAAACTTCAATTTCTTTATTGGTTGCTTGTCCAATTACTTCTCCGTGCCGATTCAGCACTTTCTCAATTACATGCGGTTCAATAATTTTTCCATCCGCTACGAACGCACGATACATTTTCACAAGTTCGAACGGTGACACTCCTTCTTGTAAACCACCAAGTGCAGTACTAAGACCACGTTCCGGAATGTGAATATTTCCTTTTTCTAAATATTGCTTCCCTTCTTCTATCCCAATTTCATGCAGGAGAGACACAGCTGGAACATTAGCCGATTGCAAAAGAGCATCATACATCGTTACTTCCTTCGAATACTGATCGTTGTAATTGCGCGGTTCATACCCATCAAACGAACCTCGTTCATTTGATAATAAAGAATATGGTGTATACTTTTTCGTTTCAAGTGCTGGTGCATACACAAGAAGCGGCTTTAATACAGAGCCCGGCTGCCGCTTTGCATAAACCCGATTTAATCCGCGCGCAATATAATGCCTTCCGCCAATGGCCGCTCTTATCCCTCCTGTCTTACTATCCATAAAAAGAACGGCACCTTGCATATCATCGTCTTGCATCGGAAAATTACGGACATTTTGCAATTGTTCATATGCTGTCTTTTGCATCTTATCATCCATCGCCACAACAAACGTATATCCGCCGCGCAATACTTCTTGGTGAGATAGCCCATACGTACGAGCGGCCTCATCAATTACCATATCGATGTACGGCATATAAGCAAGCTCTTGTTCATTTTGATTCATATAAAGAGCAATTGTTTTTCCTTGGTAACGCACCGTTTCTTCTGCTGATAAATATCCTTGCTTATGCATTAACGATAAAATTAAATCACGGCGCTCCTTACTTTTTTCTGGATGCAAAAGTGGTGAGTAGTTGCTCGGCGCTTTCGGAAGAGCTGCGAGCATCGCTCCTTCCTCAAGCGTCAATTGCCACGCTTCCTTATTAAAGTAAAATTTAGCAGCCGATTGAATGCCATAGGCTCCGTGTCCAAAATAAATATGATTTAAATACATTTCCAAAAGCTGCTGCTTCGTATACTTTTTCTCCAAGTGAAACGAAATCGCAACTTCCTTCATTTTACGAAACCACGTTTTTTCATTCGATAAAAAGACATTTTTCACAAGTTGCTGAGTAATCGTACTCCCGCCCTCTACCTTCTCTCCAACGAGGGCGTCTTTATAAAGCGCTCTTACAATAGAAGGAAAATCAATGCCATGATGGTCATAAAAGCGCGCATCTTCAACAGCTAAAAAAGCTTGTTGTACAAATGAAGGAATATCTTCAATATGTACCAATTCCCGATTCTCCAAATAAAGCTTTGTAATTTCTTTGCCACGCTGATCCACAATTTTTGATGAAGAATGGAATACAAGTCTCTTTTCATCCGTCATATAACTGCCGGTAAATACAATAAATTTATAGAGAACAATCGCAAATATAAAAATAGAAACAAAGCCAATGAGAACCCTCTTTGTATTCTTCATACCTCATCCTTCCTTCCAAATGATGGTACGTTTATTATTTGAAAAAACATATCCTTTATGTATAATCCTTCGAAGTTTTTTACAGTTCTTGCTATAATGAAGAAAAGCGGAGCCGACTGTTCAGGCCCGGTGGCTAAGGTTCTTTCACACAGAAGGTGCTCTTTACCTTCTTGAGGGAAAGGTTCTTAGACATAAGGGGCTAGGAGGCGGAGCTGGATCATGAAGAAAAATAAAAGGGGGCTAAAACGATGAAGGCAATAATTTCGTATGAAACTTCTTTAAAAGGGGCTAATTACGTTGGAAAAAGCGAAGAAAAAACAATGTATTACAAAGAAAATGTAACAGAAGAAACCGGAGAACATCTATATGAAGTACTAGATGCTGTTGGAGAAATGACAGGAAACGACGGCTTCGTTGTATGCAATAATATCGCTGTTACAGAAGAAGGACGTCCTGTTTTTGAACATCGTTTTCAAAATCGTGCTGGTTTAATAGAAAAAGAACCAGGCTTCCGTGCCATTCGTATACTGCGCCCATTAACAGACGATACATACATCATTATGACAATGTGGGAAAATGAAGAATCATTCCAAGCATGGCAACAATCACAATCATTTGAAAGAGCACATCAAAAACGCCCTGCCCCGCCTAGCGGTGAACCGCAAAAGAGTATTTTTGCAAGACCTTCTTTTGCGACGATGTTTACAGTGGGAGAATAATAAAAAAGGAGAACACATATGCTATATGGCCAATATGTGTTCTCCTTTTCTTTAATAGCTTCCCTTAAGAAACTAGTGACATTATAAAAAAACAAAGATATGTATATTTTCACATAAAAAATTTTAAAAACTAGCACTATACTACAAGCACAAAATATTCCATATACCATGCAGAAGAATTGGGAATATAAGAGACCGCGTATAACGATAAGTCAAAGCAAGTGAAACACCTGATACAAACAATTGCATGAAGTATAACATATCTAAAGAGTGATGCATGATTGCAAAGATAAGAGAAGACACAACAACACCCGTAAACATTCCTTTATCTTCCATTATTCTTTTAAATATAATCCCTCTCACAACTACTTCTTCGCATATAGGAGCCATTAAAGCATTGGACAAAATATATTGGGCTTTCTGCAATATTGTTGTATCTAATGGATAACTATGGTGAGAGCTCGTAAACACTTCCCAAATACTTTGAGATGGAATATGGTGTAAGCTACTGTATGCTATCCAATTAATAAAAAATCCGCCTATAACCCAAAAATAGTTTCGCCAATTCTTCAATTCTCTTATATTCCAAGCATTTCTTAAATATTCACGACTAGGACTATACACGAATAAACAAATTAACACGGCAAAAAAAGAAATAAGTCCGACATTATACCATCCAAAAAAAGGCTTTCCTATCCACATCACAATAGATGCCACAATGTTTCCTAATATAACCGCAAATATAATTAATTTCACTATATTTCCCCAAGATAAACTTACGCGTTGCACATGTTGTTTTATAATTGTTTCCAAAGCCACCCCTCCCCTTCAGCTAAACATTTATATTTTCTTTCCTTTCTTAAATAGAAAATCAACCGCAACGAATGGTAATAATGCCCTTTTACTTTATCCAAATATTAACACATATAAACAACTTCAAAATATGCATTTGTGCATTTTTTCTAAATATTGCAAAAACAAATCATGTAATTGAGTAGAATAATCATCAGTATTTCTTAATAACATAAACTATGTACATTTGAATTTTCCGCTATAAAAGTCACCGCTATGCAGTATACAACATGATCGTTACTTGCTTTCTCCTTTTGTTTTCAACCTTGTATGTGGCAAGCAAAGTCTTGGACATTTCTATGCACGGTCAGATCCTCTCGCCACCTAAAAAAGATGCTTTTATATACAGAAAACATCCTTTCAATATATAACCATTTTTCCAACAGTATAAATACCAACCTAAACGCACTCACTTTCCCTTTGTTACGACATATTTATATTCTATTAGTCCTTATATGAATCTAAACAATACTATTCATCAAATATGTATTTATTATCTAATGAATAATAATCTTACGAGTTATCATTCATATTAATCTTTCTAAAAAAACCTTTATTTTATGTATTTTTACCCTTATATTTTATGCAATTTTGCATAGTAAAATATAGGAAAACAGTATACTGGATATTATTTCATTATACTAAAAACATTTTTCATATAACTATTTTTTACAATTAATTATAATAATTCTATTTTTCAGAGAAATATAAACTTAAAATTATTATATTTTATAAAGATAGGATTTTAGTACTATAATTATTTTTATAACGATTAATCCTTATATAAAATTTATACATTTTATTAGGCGCAATTTTATGATTTACTTAGCAAAAACATGGTGTTTTAATGAGTGTATAAGATTTTTACCTTCTATGAGAAGCAAAAGAAAATAAGAGGTTCATCACTAGTAATTGTAGTCGATTATATCGTGTAAATCGAAAACTTTAAGTTTGAAAGGCTTTATTTCCAAAATTACATTCTTATCAATTTATCAACTACATTTATTCTCGATAAGCCAAATAGAAACATAGTTTCAGTTCTTTTACACTTATAGTTTGGTAAATAGATCTTAGAGCAAGATGGAAATTTTATCAGTTAAAATCAGACTAAAGAGGTGTGCAGGATGAAAAAACAGAAAATTACAAAAATTATTCCGGCAGCATTTGTATTAAGTACAGCTTTATTTGTAGCACCAGGATTTTCTTCAGCAGATACGAATGTAGGAAATCTTCCAGTAGTAATCGGTTCTCAAGAAGCAAAAGCACCTATGACAGCAGCACAAGTTGAGCAAAGTGGTCTTCCTATTCCTCAGGCTCCTACAGGACCTTATCAAGAGTTTCCTTATGAGGCATATTCTAGTACACAACATGGTGATTTAATCGACTATGTATATGTTGACCTTTATGCAAAGAAAGCTCAAACTATGTCAACAAAGCAGTTGAAGGATACTCCGTTTTTAGTTGTATTACCTGATGGTACTCGAGTTACTGAAGTTAAAGATGACTATAACGTAAATTTCACACCTGGTAAATTGGCATATACAATTGGTTTGTCTAAAGAAACTTTCAAAGAGATTCTTTCTGATACAAAACTAAAAAAAGATATTTATTGGAAATTAATTGATTCTAACATTGTAGATAAAAACTCTGGTTACCATTGGAGCAAATCCGTAACAAGTGGCCTTTCTAAATCAAACACTTTTGGCTTTTCTCTTACATTAGGATTTGAAGTAGGATCTGAAGACGTTGCTAAATTTTCAACTTCGTTAACTACTAGTTTTGAAAATAATACAACAGTAACTGAGGAAACTACAACTTCGAAAACATTCGATTTTAATCCAAAACCTGATTATGCATATGATCAATATCGAACTGCATTATATCAACAAGTAGCGAAATATTCAGTTCAGCCAGGTGCTAAGTTACAAGAATTTATTAATAATGGAAATTCAAGCCCAGGTGTGTCTGACTATTATGAATTTAAATTAAGAAAAACATATGATTACCCAGTAGATGTTCTATTAGCTCTTACATCTAAATAAAAAGCTAGCATTTTGCTAGCTTTTTTATTATTTCAAAACAAGTATTTCTATGTTATTAAATGAAATTTGTATCTAGTATACTATCCTTTTGACACAATCCCCCTTCACAATCAAGCAAAAATTTTCAAGTATCTTATTACACCAAAGTTTTTTCTCAACCTGCCAAAAATAAACATCCCTCCCTCTTATGCTAGAATAAAACATATGAACCTATACAACTTAGAAACTCCTAATTGTTTTTTCAAAAGAAAAAAGGAGGGGATATCTATGAAGTCACCTGAAAGTGTCATTTTAGTTCATGAAATTTCCAAACTAAAAACAAAAGATGAGCTTTGGAATCCATATTCTTGGTATCAGTATATGAGAGAGAATCATTCTGTTTATTATGATACAGAGCAAGATGTATGGAATGTGTTTTCGTATGATGATGTGAACCGGGTTTTATCTGACTTCCGATTATTTTCAAGTAGAAGAGACCGTCAGCAGTTTTCATTTCCGCAGCGAGAAACGAGAATGAATTTAAACTCTTCTGATCCTCCTGAACACCGCAATGTTCGTTCTATCGTTTCAAAAGCATTTACACCGCGCAGTTTAACTGAGTGGAAACCACATATACAAGCACTCGCAAATGAAATGATAGAAAAGCTAAGAAATCGTGATGAAATTGATATTGTAGAAGACTTAGCAGCCCCATTCCCTGTCACTGTCATTTCTAATTTATTAGGTGTCCCTACAACAGATTTAAAAAAGGTGAAACGATGGTCCGATATTTTATTCATGCCGTATAGCCGAGAGAAATTTGCTGATTTAGATCAACAAAAAGCAATCGCTATGAAAGAATTTAAAACGTATCTTCTTCCTATTGTCCAAGAAAAACGATGCAATCTAGCAGACGACATCCTTTCAGACTTAATAAGGGCGGAATATGAAGGTGAGCGATTAACAGATGAAGAGATTGTAGATTTCTCACTGGGCTTACTAGCAGCTGGCAATGAAACAACTACAAATTTAATCATCAATAGTTTTTATTGTTTCTTAGTTGATCAACCAGGAACGTATAAAGAATTACGTGAGAATCCAGATTATATCCCGCAAGCAGTTGAAGAGGTGTTACGTTATCGTTTTCCAGTCACATTAGCCCGTACAATAACGGAAGATACAAACATATTTGGACCAAACATGAAAAAAGGACAAATGATTGTTACTTGGGTAAGTGCCGCAAACTTAGATGAGAAACAGTTCCAGAACGCTAGCTGTTTTGACATACACCGCGCAGGTAATGACAAACATATGACATTTGGAAAAGGACCACACTTTTGCTTAGGTGCACCACTTGCACGATTAGAGGCTACAATCGCTCTAACAACCTTTATTCAACAACATAAAGAAATAACACTTTCCCCATCTTTTCATCTAGAAAACTGCCTACTAGAGAATGAACAAACATTGAAACATTTGCCGATTCTTTTAAAGTGAAGAGACTATCGTACAAAATATATAGATTATCAAAATATGAAGAGCTGAGCGCATGTTATTAGCATGTCGCTCTTTTTTTATTGCATGAAAACAGAAACTTCTACACCTTAAATTCCCCTATCCCATAAATCATTTTTAAAAAATTTCTCTACACTAATAATAGATAGATAATTCCTAAAAATAAGAACAATGCGGAATTTTAATATATGTAATTTTGCATATACAACCACAAAACCATGACATTTTTTGTATACTCATTACTAAGATGCATCTTTATTATACGGAATATTAAAAGGAGAAATAGAAATGAAGAAATCAGTCGTTACATTACTAGCAACCGGAATGGTTTTAGGTGCCCCAATTTCAAATGCTTTTGCAGAAGAACAAGCATCTCAGCAAAAAGCTTTGGATAAAATGGAAGTTGTTCAAAAAACGTGGAATGATGAGAAAGGAAACCCAGCCTTTCTTTCAGGAGAATTATCCGATAAAAAAGTAGAATCAGAAAAAGCAGTGAAAGCGTTCCTTGAAGAAAATAAAGAGTTATTTAAAATCAACCCACAAACTGACTTAACACTGAAAGAAGTAAAGTCAGATGATTTAGGTATGAAACATTATGTGTACAATCAATCTATTAATAAAGTACCAGTTGATGGTGCAAAATTCATTGTTCATACAAATCGTGATGGAAAAGTAACAACAGTCAACGGAGACGTACATCCAGCTGCCACAGAGCAATTAAAAGAAAATACAAAAGCAAAGATTACAAAAGAAGCAGCTCTTTCAAATGCATGGAAACATATTAATCTTGCCAAAAAAGATACATTAGTAGAAACAAATGGAGCTCCATTAGAGCAAATGAAAGAAAACGCAAAATCTACAAATGAAAATGCAGATTTAGTTGTTTATGAAAAAGACGGGAATTATTATTTAACTTATAAAGTGCAATTACAATTCATTAAGCCTTATGGAGCAAACTGGAAAATCTATGTAAACGCAGAAGATGGAACAATTGTAGATTCATATAATGCTGTTACAGATGCAGATACTTCGCAAAAAGGCTATGGCAACGGAGTACTAGGGGATCGAAAAAACCTGAATACAACATATGGCAGCCAATACGGAAAATATTATTTAAAAGACACAACAAAGCCGATGAATGGTGGCGTCATTGAAACATTTACAGTAAATCACAGCACTGAAGACAATCCAAAGAATTACTATCTATTCGATAACGATAATGCTTGGGTAGATAAGGACCAAGCTCCTGCGGTTGATGCTCATGTTTATGCTGGCAAAGTATATGATTATTACAAAAATGTTCATAATCGCAACAGTTTTGATGGAAACGGGAAAACGATTCGTTCTGCAGTCCATTATGGAAACAACTATAATAATGCGTACTGGAATGGTCAACAAATGATTTATGGAGATGGCGATGGTGTTGAATTCGCACCACTTTCAGGTTCTCTTGATGTCGTTGCCCATGAACTAACACATGCGGTGACTGAATACTCAGCTGATCTTCGCTACATAAGTCAATCCGGTGCACTAAATGAATCTTTTTCTGATGTATTTGGATATTTCGTTGATCCAGCCAATTGGGATTTAGGAGAAGCAGTATACACACCTGGAGTTAAAGGTGATGCACTTCGCAGCTTATCCAATCCTGAAAAGCATGACCAACCTGCTCATATGAGAGACTATCAATATTTACCCGCAACAGAAGAAGGCGATAATGGCGGCGTACATACTAATAGCGGTATTCCAAATAAAGCTGCATACTTAACAATTACTGCTATTGGTAAAGAAAAAGCAGAAAAAATCTACTACCGTGCCTTAACAACGTATCTCACACCAACAAGTGATTTCAGCAAAGCCCGTGCTGCTTTATTGCAATCAGCAGCTGATTACGATGGCGTTAATAGCGCTACATACAGAGCTGTGCAAAAAGCTTGGAATGATGTAGGAGTAATAAAATAATAGTTTCATTGCTATAAAAATAGAAAAGGCCACACTTGCTAGAGGTACCTGGCGAGGGTGGCCTTTTTTCACTATCATAAAAGAAATTTCGCATAGATTTAGGACTCTCTCACCTTTTCCGACAACAGACTTCCACCTCAAAAATACAAAGGTATGAACACCAATTTTAGGTGGGCAATGGATTTTGTTAGGCATTTCATTTTTTATCAACTTCTGATGTTCCTTTCGCTCATGTTCAGCTAAATAATCATCTGATACTTGTGGGACATTATATGTACCCTGATTATCAATTAACTGCTTCATATAGTCTTGGTATTCTTTATTTAAATTTGGATCCTTACTTAAAGCTTCACGATATGCATCGTAACCCTTCACATCATTTGCACGAATTAAATCTTGAATCTTATCGAAAGTTTCAAATTGATGAGTATATAAGTAAGACTGCAGTGCAAAAGAATAATTATAAAAGTCCCATTTTTCGTTTCCTTCTCCTTGTCCATATTTCGAAAATAATGTTCGTTCTGCTGTGTAACGTTTCGCAGGATCAGATGATAGTCCACTAATTATACTTTTGCGCGGAACAATTCTTCCAAACTATAACGACTTTGCTCTGGTGTACGTTCAAATGTAAAGAACGTTCCGACGCCTTCAATGTAAATTCCACCATTATTCGTATTATATCCATATAGTTGGCTATTTCGTTTATATTCATCTGAATTTTCTCTTATTATGATTCTCCATAAAAAAAGCTTCCTATTATCTAACTTTTCTATATTCATAGATTGACAAAAATAATCCTACTATAAAAATAAAACATAGGCTAAATGTTCCGAGCGGATAGCTAATAAATGTTCTTCCCATACCTTGGTGAGGACTAAATATAAGTGGTACAATCCAAGGATATAAAAAGTTTCCGGGCGCATTTACTAACATAATATTAAAAAATAAAACAAGGCACATCAATGTTACAACATAAAGAAAGCTTTTCCACTTGATTGCGAAAAAAGAGGCTATTGGTATTAAACAAAAATGCATGATTGCCATTAATGCTACTACTTTAAGTTGTTTAACGAATAATTCAAATGTAAAAGGTAAATCTGTAATGAACATACCCAAGCAGAATGGAAGGAATAATATGATAAGCATTGTAAATAAAATGAAACTTAATATAATTAACAACTTACCAAAATAAAAATTCAGCTTAGGAATAGGACTTGTAAATAAAATGAGATTCGTACCTTCTTGGTATTCTCTAGAAAATATGTATCCAGTAATCATATAGAAAGTGGCAGTGCCAGTCATAATATTAAAGAACATATAAATCGTTTGATAATACTCATCCCATCCAGTTTGAGCAATTGAATATTTAGGATTTGAAGCATAAATAAAAAATACAAGTAGTACAGTAATGAGTTGTAGCAAGGTAGCTAAGTATAATATTTTTGAACCTTTTAGTTTAATTAGTTCTGATTTAAGTACAGAAAGCATCATCGTTCACCACCTGTTATACTCATATAGTAGTCTTCCAACGATTGTTTGATTGTTACCATTTCAAAAACATCAATTCCACAATTAACTAAACACTTATTTAAATAAGCTGTATTTTCCACAGTGTTATATACTAAAATGCGTTCAGAAGTTAATTGATAATCGAAATTATTTATAATGCCTTTTAAAAGATGAATACTTTCATCAATCTTATCAACTTTTATACTTACATGTGTTTTGAAGTTTGCTTCTAACTCTCGCATACTACTTTCCTTTAGCAACTTTCCTTCGTGAATGATTCCAATTCTATTCGCTAATAGCTGTACTTCACTAAGTATATGACTAGATATTAATATTGTTTTTTTATGTTCTGTGGCTAATTGTATTAATAAATTACGTATTTCTCTAATTCCAGCAGGATCTAATCCATTTGTTGGTTCGTCTAGTAATAATAAGTCCGGATTATGTAGTAAAGAACGAGCTATACCTAAACGTTGTTTCATCCCTAAAGAATAATTTTTCACTTTCTTATCCTTAGCGTGTTGCAAATTAACAATATGTAACACACGTTCAATAGCTTTCGGATCATGTACCCCCATATAATTGCTACTAATACGCAAATTATCTATTGCATGTAAATTCCCATAAAAACCAGGGTATTCGATAATGACGCCAATTTTTCTCAGAACCTCACAATTATTGAAATCGAATTTGTTTCCCAAAAGGTAGATTTCACCTTTTGTCGGTTTTAATAGACCCATTATCATTCGAATCGTTGTCGTTTTGCCTGCACCATTTTCTCCTAACAGGCCATAAATTTCACCTTTTTTTAAATGCAAGGAAACATGATCAACTACTGTTTTTGAATCATATATTTTTGTAAGATGAGATGTTTCTAATACATATTCCATAGGCATGCTCCTTTTTTAGGAATTCATACCATAATTTTACCAAATTTATACACATAAAAAAACACCCTTACATGAGGGTGTTTTTTTCATTACTCTTCTTATACCAACTTTGCATCTTCTCCGCGTCTTCCATCCGCACATGTTGTAGTTCATGACTAGCCGAGGCATTATGGAAGTCATATGTACAAAGTGCATCTTTTTTCTGGAAGTATGATTGACTTTTCTTTAAAGATTGAATGTGTCTTCTTTTCACAAAAACTGTATATTTTGCGATTTTGCGATAGGACATTGTTAACTGATCGTCATCAATTCGATATCCGCCTGCTTTGTACTGCGCATAGCCAAGCCAGATGGACACTAAGAAAAGTGGTAATAATAACGCAAGTAGAAAGTGTTTGTGAAAATAAATACTCGAACCAATAATTGGTACTGCTACAATACAAGCGAAAATAAAATTATCTAACATGTGACGTCTCATTGCCGTTTTTGGTAATTTTGTCATCTCACTGTTTATATCATATGGCAATTGTAAGTAGTGCAGCATCTCTCGTACTTTTTTCTTTTTTATAAGTGGATGGAGCGTTACGCCTGTTTGTCCTTCTTCAAATTTTTGAATAGCTTCTACATGAACAGAGCAATATCCAAAAGGCTTGCGAAGAATACCTTCTTTTATTTTAATACCGTGAATACGATGCGTTTTTAAGACAAGCTCTTTTTTCTCCAGCAAACCTTGTGAAATGCGAATTTCATCTCCTTTACGTGAAATAGTGAAATTCGCATGCTGCAACGCATATTGAATCGTTGAAACAATCCACGATAATAGAAATAAAGCAACGAACATATATACCCAGCCAGCTATGTCGCTTTCAAATACATACGTTTCCACATAATTCTCAACCTTCTTCACGATATTATTCGGCAAAAGATCCCGAAGTTTATCTGCTAAAATGAAAAGAATTGAAAATAAAAGGCCAAATTTCCCGGACGTAATACTTGCTAGTAAAATTTCTTTCCATGTTACTGTAAAGGCGACTGTATTATGTTCTTTTGTTTCAATCGAAGTAACCTCTAATGCAGGTTCATCGTTCACATCGCTATTTTTATTTAACATGGTAATTAAACTTTTTGCTTCTTCTTGGGTAATCCCTACTAACTGTACTTCTGCTTTGTCAGCTCCACCAGCAGTTTCAATCTTTAACTTTGTGAGACCTAATATTTGATATAAAATATTCGAGCTCGTATTAATGGTTTGCACACGATCTTTATTTAAGTAGCTTTCTTTCTTTGTAAAGAGGCCTTCCTTAATATGCAATACATTATTTTCAACCCAATACATTTTGTAGTACCATGAAATGAAGTTAAAAATCCCCCCTACACCAATAATAAGAATCGGGATTAAATACCAAAACGGAAATGAACCGTCTTTCACAACGAAAACAAAAAATATGGGTAAAATACTACTTAGTTTTACCTCAAATAAAATCGTAATCGGATGCTGCCGCTTATACATCCTCATCACTCACCTTTGCCAGTTCTGCAATTTGACGCTTTAACCTTTCGGCTTCGCGCATCGTCAACCCAGGAAGACTATGTGCTGTTGCAGCTGTTGAAATTTTCAACTCAGCTAAATCAAACTTACGCATAATAGGGCCTTGTTCAATTGTAATATGCTGAATCCGAATCATTGGGACAAGTACTCGCTCTACAGTAAACATTCCTTTTTGAATTTCCATTTCTTCTTCGTTTAACTCGTAACTATAATAGCGCTGACGTAAACTTGGAAAAACAAGATAACCGAGCGGTGCGTATGTAAGAAGTCCAATTACAAGTGCACCAAATATCCAGCCTGTCCAATCAAATTTAATCATAAATATAGAATAAGCAATTGTAATCATAAGACCGATTCCAGATGTAATGAGCGAGCTAATTTGCCATACTCTTACCATCTTTGGATTAATTTCATTTTCTAATGGTTGCATTCTTTCACCTCTAATTTTTAGTCTAGTGCGGCTTTTCTATGACTCTATAATCATATTAAAAACATAATTGGAAAACAAGATATATAAAGGGAATGTTTTCCTTTATTACAGCTACAAATTAAATAATCAACATAAAAACCCTCTTTCTTTTTAGGCAACTGCAAGCAAATGGTCATGCATAGAAGCAGTCATGTTGTATTCTGCATAGCAGCAGCTTAGTTAAAAAAAACAGTCTCTCTATTTCTATAAAATATTTGTAGGATTTTACCCTTTTTTGTCGAATTTGTTTGATATAGGGGGGTTCACAATATGTTTATCAAAGACTTTTTCATTAACCTTTTTATTTTTGTTTTCCTAGTGAGTTCAACTATATTCATCCAAGTGTTTATATTGAAACCCAACCAGTTCATTGAAAAAATATATGGGGCAATTATTGCAGCTATTTTGATGACCTTTTCTTTTAAATACATGGGGTTTTACTACGATCTTCGAGCTGTTCCTCTCATTTTTTCGTTTGTTTACTTTGGTCGTACTGCCGGTTGGATTACGGTACTTAGTATTTTTATCATGCGTATTACTTATATGGATGGGTATTGTGTACCATATCTCGTTGCTTTATTAGGGATAGGCATTCTATTTACTATCTTTAAAACATATTTCAAAAACTTACATCCGTTTAAAGCTAGCTTTCTTTATTTGATTTGTTATATAGCTATGATTCGATTGGTAGGCGAATTTTTCATTCCAGCTGTAATATCTAACATTCTTTACATGCAAAACTTATTTTTTATAAGTTTAGGCCTTTTAAGCGGCATTTTTCTGATGGAAGCTTATCAAAAGTTATATTTCTTAACACAAGAATTATTTAGAACAAATCAAAAATTAAAAGGATCGAAGCAAGAACTTAAAGATACTGTCCGTGAACTACAAGGTGGAATTTTTAAATTTATTAAAGTAGATACGCACTTTATACATACGATGTGTGATGGACAATTTTATTATCAAAAGGGATTTTATTCTGAACAAGTGGTAGGAAAAAGTTTACGTACGATCGATCCTTCCATTATCCCTCCCCATCTTGTTCCTCAATTACTGAAGTATTATGTACAAGCATGGGAGGGGGATGAAGTGATATTTGAAATTCCTTGGCCAGATGACGAAACGATTGCGCTAATCGCACTTCGGCCAATTAAACGAAATGGAAAAGTAATTGAAGTTGTTGGCTCTGCAATTGATATTACAGAAAGAAAAAAAGTAGAAGATGAATTAAAAACGACTAAAGAATTACTGGAGTCATTTGTAGATAACAACATAGATGCGATTGTGATCATTGATCGCGAAGGGCATATTTTACAAGCAAATAAAGCTTATGAAACGATATTTGATTGGTCTGTACACGAAGTAATCGGTAAAAAAATTCCTTGTGTGCCCGATTTCTTAATGAATGAATCGATAGAAATTATTCAAAATATTTTGTCTGGAAAATCTGCCATTACTCGATTAGAGACCGTTAGACAACGAAGAAACGGGGATTTAATTGATATAAGCATGACAATTTCACCTGTTCTAGATGCAAGAGGGAATATAATGGCTCTCTCTGCGATATGCAGGGACATTTCTGAAAGAAAACAAGCAGAAAAAGAACGACATCAATTATATCAACAACTGCAAGAAAGTGAATTGAAATATCGTGCCCTATTTGAACAGGCGGCGGATGCGGTCTACGTAGTAGAATTGGATCAAAATCGAACTCCCACTCGAGTGATTGAAGTAAATGCGATTGGGTGTGAAAGGTTTAATTTAAGTAGAGATGAAATTGTTAGTACCCCATTTTCTGATCTTGTTTCTACGGATTCTCCCCTTTTAAAAAATTTAATAGAAAAAATGAAAAACGGGGAAGATTCCTTTACTTTGCAAGATGAATATGTTTTTCAGACAGGAAAGAAAATCGTGACAGAGTTTAGTATTCGTGTATTCAAATTGAATGGAAAAGAGGTTTTCTTAAGTATTTCTCGCGATATTACCGAACGAATCAAGACGGAAGAATTATTAAGAAAATCTGAAAAACTTGCTGTTGTAGGTCAATTATCTACAGCAATCGCTCATGAAATTAAAAATCCTTTAACTGCGATGAAAGGATTTATGCAATTATTAAAAACGGTGGAAAATGAAACGAATCATCACTATATAGATATAGTATCATCCGAAATTAATCGAATTGAAAGCATTACGAATGAATTTATGGCAATCGCCAAACCCCAAGCAGTGAAAATTCAACCTAATGATATAAGTGTGTTAATGAATCAAGTTGTCATGCTACTTGAACCCCAAGCACTCATGAATAATGTACAAATGAAGACTGAAGTTATGTCTACTATTCCAATGATACATTGTGAAGGGAATCAATTAAAACAAGTATTCATTAATATTTTAAAAAATGCCATTGAATCGATGCCAACGGGAGGAGAAATTTCCATTCAAATCGACCTGGCTGATCATAATCAAATCAATATTCGATTTATTGATCAAGGATGCGGGATCCCGCAAGAACGTATCCCATACCTTGGCGAACCTTTTTATAGCATTAAAGAAGATGGGGTTGGTTTAGGATTAATGATTTGTTACAAAATTGTTGAAATGCATCAAGGCAAGATATGGATTGAAAGTGAAGTGAATGAGGGAACAACGATTGAAGTTATTCTCCCTATTAGTAGATGATAGAACGAAAGTTGTTGTATAAGACGAGAGCATCTGGCCATGCATAGGAGCGACTTATAAAGTGAAACTTTAATCAGTGGGGGTTTTCTTCATCCCCCACTGATTATTTGCCCTCACCAATCGGGCGCATGCCAGCAGTTTATCTCCCACCTAACTTCTTAAGAAAAACGGAGCCGACTCATCATTTGAATCGGCTCCTTCTTATATGTTCACTGATATATCGGCGCTTTTTAAAATATATCAGCGCTTTTCACAATGTATCGACCACTTTTTAAAATATATCGGCGCTTCGACACGATTTAAAGATTTCTCGGCAATGTCCGACACGTTCAGTACACGAAAAGGACCTGACATGAGAGTCAGGTCCTTTATATAAATTACATCTTACCTTCCCGCTGCAATAACCGCAGCCGATAGCAATTCATCGTCACTTCACCAAGCCGCTGCAGAAGTTGATAGTTCGCATACGCTCCTACCGGTGCACCGATGACAGGTACGAGTTGCAGCATTTTGGCTAGGTCAATATAATCGCGGTATTCTTGCTGGAACTTCTCCCAGTCTACATGATTTTCCTTATTTGTATCCCACGTCTCAATCGCCTTCCATATTTCTTTTCGGTGATTATCGCTTGAGAACGCAAGCTGAAATACGTGAAGAATGAATAAGCGCTCTTCTTGTTTACTTGTATCATAGCCGTACAATGTTGCCGCATCAAATAAAAATTTAATTTTAATGCTAAGCAAGAGCGGGAAGTCAGCAAGCCCGAGTAAAAAACCACCTGCTCCTGTTCCGGCTCCTTCTGCCGCTGCAACCTTTTTGTACTCATCGATCTTCTTTAGCACTTCTTCATCTCTTCTTTGCAGTGACCAATCTGTTTCTTTTAGCCTCGGTTTGATGAAATTCGAACCAATACTAATGCCTTGCACCATCTTTTTTATCGTTTCTGTAAGGATATTTTGCACTTTTTCTGGAATGAGCTGCTGCATTTTCGTTTGAACTGTTTTAGAGAAACGTGTCATTACAGATGAGCTTTTAATAATTTTTCTTTTCCACTGCTGTAACTCTAAGATGACCTTTTGTTCATATTCAGTCATGCTCTTCTTCCTTTCCCTATATGCGGAATAAAGTGAAACTTCCCAATCGGGCTTTTACGGGCAGTTCGCTTCCCCGTCTTCTCCAGCTTACTGCCCGTTTATGCGGGATAATTTTTTCAAGCGCTTTGCCCCGTATTGATAAACAAATCCCACACTAAATAACATATTTACAAGAAAAACAAGTCCTGTCATCATCATATCTTTCGTTGCAAACGCAAAGAGTACAGTGAAAATAGCGCCGCCTACGCACAGCAACGTACATAATAACGTCAGAAAGTCTTTCATTTTTGCTTCTTCTGGGACAGGGTATAGATCAAGCCATAATTTCAAACGATGATGCTTCCATAAGCTTAACAGCTGATAACCGATTAAATATAAAAACACAGCACCGACAAGAAGACGGACATAAAGAAACGGCGCGAAGGATAAAATGATACCGCCAATTGCTAGTAAGCGGACATACAGTCCAAAGTAATTTCCTGAGCGTAAAAACGTGCGCAAGAATAAGAATAAATAGGTACTTTTATTGGGTACGATTTGCAGTACAAAATCCATCCATTTGCGGCGAGCGACCCGTTCTTTTAATGCCGGTACATCAACAAACATATTGGCGATGCGGTATAGCAGCATCATTTTCTTTCCTTCTTCAGCAATTAAATATTCCCAGTTCAGCGGTTTTCCTTTTACTTTTTGCTGTAAAAATACGAGATAGATGACCATCGCAAAGGCGATTGCTCCCGTATACAAAGCTGAAGCGCGCTCAACAAGGAAATAAACAAGGAAAAAGTTAAGTACAAAACGGATAAGCCAGTCTGTAGGATGAATACGGCCATCTGTCATATAAGACTTCTCCCACGTCACAAATAAATTCCAAACTTTACTTAGCACAATCGCAAGTACAATGATTATGTATGTTTGTCCTGATTGTTTCATCTGCTGGAAATAGAGCGGCGCAAGCGCTGCACTTACCATCGCTACAATATATAACTGGATCGTAAACGTAAATTGAAATGCTTTTACGAAATATGCTTTTAATTTTTCTTCTACTGGAAGTAAATATACAAGATCCGCTTCTTTTAATAACGTTTGCACTGATCCTGCGGTTAAGACAAGTCCAAGCAGCACCGCCATCACAACTGCGGTTGGAAATGAAGGTGTTAATGTTTGTAGCCATTTTTGATAATAAAATGCACCGGCACCGATAATAAACACAAAAATAAATTTCAAATGATCATTAAATACATACTTACCGTATGTGCGCGTTTCCTTTAAAAAATAACGAAACCTTTCTTTCCATAACCCTTTACTATTCATCAGCATCTTCTTCCTTCGTTAGTGCTATGTAAATATCATCAAGCGTTGCTCCCGGCATGTTAAACTCGCTTTGCAGCTGCTTGAGAGTACCCTGTGCCCGGATTTCACCTTGATGCAGAATAATGAAGGAATCACAATAACGCTCTGCTGTTGCTAAAATATGTGTACTCATTAAAATGCCCGCACCGCTTTTTTTCATTTGATCCATCATTTGCAGCAATGATTGAATCGCTAGCGGATCTAATCCAACAAACGGTTCATCTACAATATATAATGAAGGCTCAACTAAAAACGCACTCATAATCATTACTTTTTGTTTCATCCCTTTTGAAAAATGAGATGGAAACCACTTCATACGATTTTTCATGCGAAATTCTTTTAACAGCTTGTCTACGCGCTTATCATACTCTTTCTCATCAATGCCATACGCCATTGCGGTTAGCTTTAAATGCTCTTCTAACGTTAGCTCCTCATAGAGCACTGGGGTTTCTGGAATAAACGAGAAACTAGAGCGATATGCGGTCATATCATCTTTTAACGTCTTACCATTAATCGTAATGTGGCCTTGTTTCGGCTCCATTAATCCGATAATATGTTTGATCGTTGTACTTTTTCCTGCACCGTTTAAACCGATTAAACCGACAAGCTCTCCTTTCTTAACAGAGAATGAAATATTTTGTAATACAGGTCGCTTCGTATATCCGCCTGTAACATTTTCCACACGTAATAATTGTTCCATATGACACCACTTTCTTCATTTATCTATATGTAATCATCTTACCAAAAAAGTAAAGCTCCTTCATAGTACTGACCTACGATTAAAAGAAAAAATTTCCTCTGCATATATTAAGCAAAAGCGGACATCATAATTAGTGAGGAAGGAACACATTGAAAAAGCAACCACAAAAGTGATGAACACAGCCTAGCGAACTCATCATGAAACGGGGTGTCTATAATGGACAAAGGTAATTTACACGGAGTCATATAAGTTGTTTCATTTTAGAAACGGGGTGTCTCGAGGAGAGTAGATACTGTTTTATAAAATAAACAATTCATTTCTGAAGGATTGCAACATCATTTCATTGAAAATGGGGTGTCCACGGCAGAATATATGTCGAGTTACCGCGCATTTCCTAACAAATGAGGTGTCTCCTAAAGGTAGATTAAACGAAAATGCTTTTTCAAACCTTCTTCCGAAGGCAGGAAGCTCACCAGCTTCCTGCTTTTCGTGTTTTTTCTATTATGTAATTATGATAAAATACGGCTAAGACTACTGAAAGGATGAGGAATATGAATCATACAGCGGATAATTGTATTTTTTGTAAAATTATTGAGGGGCAAATTCCTTGCGCAAAAGTATATGAGGATGAACATGTACTCGCTTTTCTTGATATTAGCCAAGTGACAAAAGGACATACACTCGTAATTCCAAAAGTACATAAACAAGATGTATTTGCATTAACACCAGAAATTGCTTCACACATTTTCTCTGTCGTTCCAAAAATTTCGAATGCGATAAAAACTGAATATAATCCAGTTGGTTTCAATTTATTAAATAATAACGGAGAAAAAGCAGGACAAACTGTCTTTCACTTCCATCTTCATTTAATCCCACGCTACGGCGAAAAAGATGGTTTCGGTGCTGTGTGGAAATCTCACCAAAGTGATTACACAATGGAAGAATTACACAACATCGCAAACACAATTGCAACTAGCGTAAAATAACACTTGCACCTAAAACGATGAATTGAAAAGATTAGATCTATTGTAGTATGTACAATAAGATTGTACATGCCGTGCACACCCCGCCAATAAACGCAAACCTAACAATTTGCTGCTTTACTAAAAGGATTGGCGGGTACGATCTTTTCTGTTTTAAAATAAATAATAATTGCATTGCTCGTACAAGAAAGAAAAGACTGACAATAAAACAAATGCTTGTAATCCATTTCACTTTTCTCCCCCCTTGTCTTATGCATATGCACAGTTTCACACATCATGAGTATAACAATGTTATAAAGCTTCCATCTATGACGGAAAGTTTTACAAATTAAGGAGGCACTTTTTATGTCAAAATCAAAATCCTTTCTAACTGGCATCATTTGCGGCGGAGCTGTCGCTGGACTTGCTGTACTCTTTTCTACTCCTTCATCTGGAAGAGATATGCGCAATAAGTTAAAAGAAAAAGGAAATGATATAAAAAAAACATTAGCTGATATTACAGCAGATACAAAATTACTAAGTCGACAAATTGTTGAAACAGCTTCTGAAGGAAAAGAAGTCATTCAAGAATTAAAAGATGATATGCACGAAACATTATCAACATGGAGACAAGATATTTCTCAAAATAAGCGCCACATTGAACAAGAAATTGAAAACATTCAAAAATCAATTGAAAAATTACAACAAGCGGTTCCTGATAAAGCGTAATTTTTCGTATATAACAAATCGTTTTGATTCTTACCGTCTCTTTTACGGCACATGACATACATGTGCCGTATTTTTTATACAATGATCCTCTTCTCCTTGCTACGCCCAAATCAGAATAAAATTCCGTCAATCTTTGTCCTGTCTAACAAGATAACACTTTTATAATTACTCGAAATTTGTATAGTTTTGTCATTTTAACGAAAAATTTTCACAATTCTAACAAAAACACTTTATTAATTTTTATTTTACTGGCATAATAGATAGTAATGAATAAGAATTGTATAAAGTGGGTGAATCGATGAAAAACGGTGACAAAAATTATTCAATAAAAGAAGCGATGATTTTCAGCCAACGCATGGCTCAATTATCAAAAGCATTATGGAAGTGTGTGGAAAAAGATTGGCAACAGTGGATTAAACCATATGATTTAAATATTAATGAACATCATATTTTATGGATTGCGTATCATTTAAAAGGGGCTTCTATTTCAGAAATTGCGAAGTTCGGTGTCATGCACGTATCCACCGCTTTTAACTTCTCTAAAAAACTAGAAGAACGCGGTCTTCTTATCTTTTCAAAGAAAGAAGATGACAAACGAAACACGTATATTGAAATTACAGAAAAAGGTGAAGAATTACTGTTACAATTAATGGAGGAATACGAGCCTGAAAGTAATTCTGTCTTTAATGGAGCTTTAGCTCTTCGCAATTTCTACGGTAAATTTCCAGAAAACATCGAATTAATCGCCATTTTGCGAAATATTTACGGGCAAGACTTTATCGACATTTTCGAGAAATCACTGGATAATATCGAGGATAATTTTATCGAGCACGATGAAAAACTTGTTAAAAAGTGATAATTTATTATTTTTTCGCCATCATACGTAAAAACTCTTGCATCAATGGTTGAAACAACCCTTGATGATCGAGCGCTTCCGCCGTCTCTTTTCCTTCGAGACTTTCTGGAAGCGCTTCTTCAAATTTATCCAGCAGCTCATCAAATAAAAGCAAACCTTCTTGCTTTTCCATTATGTATTGCTCATTCATTTGTTCACAAAGAGCTAACAAACGTTCCACATCACGTTTCATCACTTTATTCTTTATAATTAAAGAATAAAATGGACACTTTTGTTCATCTATCATATTAAAAAGAAGTGATACATAATATTCTGCTTGTTCTAACCGTTTCACAACGTTCACTTTCTTCCCTCTCTTTCTATATAAATCGTTTCCTATGCAGCATATAAAAACAAACCCGTTCTCGCCCACATTAAAAAGAGGACATGTTTTTTCATTTTGATATGTATATAATCTAGATTTTCCCATTTCAGAATTTTATAACACGAATAAATTATCGTATGATACAATAGGATTATATGTATTTTTTCTAAAGGAGGACTCTCCTCGTGACAATTATAACAATTATATTTATCGCTTTTGCACTTATCGTTCTAACTTATACAAACCTTATGACACATTCACTGTGTCAACAGAAACAATTATCTGACCGACGTCAAACGAGTGTCTTTCGGTTCATTAACGTATGTATTACCATTCTATTAATTTCTAGTTATATAGAAATTATATTTCATGCAAAGTGAGGAAGGAAACCCCTTCCTCACATTTTTTCCTCTATAAACAAATTATACCTACTATTACTAATAAAATAAATAACACAAGCCACAAAATTAATTGTTGATTCATATATAAATTCAACCTCCTCATTTCTCTTTGTATGCATGTAAGCCCAGAATGGTGCCATGATCGAATCTGACAATCGCCGCAGGCAAATGGGTATTTTTTCTTTATCAATAGGAAAATGCATCGAAATATGTTATATTAATTTTTGTACATATTGCTTATACTATAAAGTGAAACTTCCATTAATGGGGGATTACTGCCCGTTTATGCGGGATTCAAAAATACATAATAGTAGGAGTGTTTATTTCATGAAGAAAGCAATACTTGCCCTAGCTGTAACAAGTGTATTCACATTATCAGCATGCGGCACTTCTGACAAAGTTGTAACATCAAAAGCTGGGGACGTAACAAAAGACGAGCTATACAATGCAATGAAAAAACAAGGCGGTAAAAACGTCTTACGTAGCCTAGTAATGCAAAAAGTATTTATTAAAAACTACCCAGTTAAAGATGATGCCGTTAATAAACAATTTGACGAATATAAGAAGCAATACGGCGATCAATTTGCTACTTTATTAAAACAAAGCGGCATGACTGAAAAAGATTTAAAAGAAACTGTTCGCGGTGAACTTGCAATGAAAGAAGCTGTGAAGAAAAGCATCACAGATAAAGAAATAAAAGACAATTACAAGCCTGAAATTAAAGCAAGCCACATTCTTGTAAAAGATGAAGAAACTGCGAAAAAAATTAAAGGTGAACTTGCACAAGGCAAATCTTTTGAAGAGTTAGCAAAACAAAACTCTCAAGATCCAGGTTCAAAAGATAAAGGCGGCGACTTAGGATACTTCAAATCAGGTAGCATGGTTAAAGAATTTGAAGATGCTGCATATAAATTGAAAAAAGACGAGATCAGTGAGCCTGTAAAAACACAATACGGTTACCACATCATTAAAGTAACTGATATTAAAGAATTAAAACCACTTGATCAAGAAAAAGACCGCATTAAAAACGATCTTGTTGACAAGAAAATGCAAGATGCTCAATTTATGAACGATCTTGTTACAAAAGAAATGAAAAAATCAGATGTGAAAATCGAAGATAAAGACTTAAAAGATATTTTCGAAGCTCCAAAAGCAGACAAAGAAGCTAAGAAATAATGAAAAGCTCGGCAATTGCCGGGCTTTTTTGTTTTAATATTGAATATAAGGCTAACTGTTCGTTTGGAATAAAGTTTGATTAAAAATCTGAAATAAGCAAAGTATCGCGCTCGATTGCGGAAAATCGTTTTCTAGTTCGTTTCTTTTCATCCGTTAGCCCTTTAATAAGAAACAGGTACTTTTCCTTCATTCTTATCACTAACTTTAGAGTCTAGCGTTTTTGTTATGATGTAGTACAAAAATGTACCAGTTAATCCTAAAATAAGAAGCAATCCCCCCATATATATAGGGTGAATCCACTTTCCAACGATGATCAACAACGAAGATACAATCATTGCTCCGTAGAAAGTCAAGCTATTAAAAGCCATATAAGTGCTACGAGCGTTAGCTGGTACAAGTTCCCCAATCATCGCCTGTTTAATCGGAACATACATCAGCTCACCAATTGTTCCAATAAACATGGCAATAAAAAGAAACATTACGCTATTTGTAACAGCAAAAACACTAAAGCATATAGAAAAGATCAACATTCCTGTAACTAGCGTCCAGCGATCACTCCACTTTTCAAATAAGAACAATACAACACTTGATAGGAGAACGACAAGAATTGTATTTTCCGTGCGGAGAAAACCGAGCATCTTTGTGCCATCAATCATGACGTCTATTCCAAACAATGAAGCTGAATGATGGGGTATATCTTTTTCAAGACGAATCCCAATATAGTTTGTTAAAGACTGTTCCAATGAAAAGATCAAGATCGCTCCGAGAATATAAAACATAAATAGCTTATCTTTTAAAACGGTTGAATAAGTTTGAAACATCTCTATTGATGAAAATTTTTTCTTATTATTAGAAGACTTAGATGAAGGTTTCGGTGTGTAGGTTTCTGTGATGAAGAGTACGGTCGTGAATACAGATAACAAAGAGATAAGTGAAATCCCAATAAACAACTCAAACATGTAGTTTTTAAAAAGAAATGCTCCAATAATTCCTCCAATAGCAGTTGATAAATTCCCCAACCAGTAGCTAATTGTAAATACAAGCTTTCATTTAAAGCAACACTAACAAGCCGTTATCTGCAAAAAACAGCGTAATTTTTAGATTGCTTTAACACTTCTAAATGAGGTAAAATTTGTAAAACAAAGTTCATTAGGAGGTCGACATAGTGTCAAATAAAATAAAAAGTTACATTGACTATCCAATGATAAAAATTCCAGGGGGCAAAGTAGAATTAAGAGACGACAGAATAAAAAGTAAATGGAAAGCTGACATAAAACCTTTTCTTCTTGCCCAGTATCCTGTAACTATGGGTCTATACTGTGCACCTCATTCTTTTAATGAAGATTTAAAACCAGTTGTAAATATTTCTTGGCACGATGCTATTTCCTTTTGTAATCTCCTTTCACAAAAAACTGGATTGAAAGAGTGTTATTCTATAAATAAAGATGGTAACAACATAATTTGTGATTGGGAAGCAGATGGCTACCGCCTTCCTACAGAGGCAGAGTGGCAATATGCATGTAAAGCAGGGACTACTGGTTATAGATACGGAGAGCTTGATCAAATTGCCTGGTATAATGAAAATTCAGGAGGCAGGGTCCATGAAGTAGGAAGAAAGGAACCGAATGAATGGGGCCTATATGATATGTTAGGGAATGTTTGGGAGTGGTGCTGGGATTTATATGATGAACAAGTTTACGGCTCCTACCGCATTTTCCGAGGAGGCAGCTGGGCTGAAGAGGCCAGAGGCTGCGGGGCTTCCTGTCGTCGGCGTAGCCATCCAACGTTTAGCATCGACGACCTCGGATTTCGTCTTGCCCGATCTTATTAACATGACAATACTGTAAGCTTTTTGTCACCTATATAAATAGTACTAACTATATGACAGTACTATAATTACAACTATAAAGCAGTTATTTTATAAAAAAAGGCCTACACTTGGAGGTTTCATATGAAAAAATATATTTTAGCTTCACTACCATTTATTTTCGGAATCGGATGTATCGTTGGCTTTAATACTGCCGGATCTACAGTCGCTTCGGATGGTACTCTAGTCGAACCATTTTATTTACTACCAATTGGTTATTCATTAATTGCTATCGGTATCGTTAGTCTTTTTGTAAGTAAAATGAAAAAAGTTAAGTAATAGATTAAAAAAGAGCCTTAATAAGGCTCTTTTTTAATTTTAAATTTATTATCTTTTTTATAGATGCCCAATTACTTATAAATAACTTTGTTAAATAGAAGTTATTCTTCATTTTTAGTTGAACGTAATGACTACCTACACTTACATCTATTAGGAGATTTAAAGCTATCTATATTAGTTTGAACTAAAAGAACGATTTGGTGTTTCTCGGGAGATAGCTGTACGGGATGTCATAACGAGGTGTTCTTTTTCTTATTTATGGCAGGGTGAAAAAGCTGCCCCAAAAGCAGTCGCTTCACTGAACTGAATCATACCGAAAACTGCTTATTTCCCTAAATAGAAATCCTTCCATTATACCAACCATCTATGAATGACTGTAGAGAATGCACAACCCAAGTTGTACTGTTATCTTCATGATTCCAAACATAAATATCACGCTTTCCAATCACTCCATTGTTTACGCGGTAGCCAAAGAGATCTCCATTCCCAGCATCAGCAATAAATAGCATCGAATCAAAAGGCATATGAAACGCTTCAAAACATTCCTGTCCGCACATATAAGAATTTTCTCTTTGAATTAGCTTAGCGCTCCAAACTAAAGATAGGTCATACGCAGTGTATGTCACTCCATCCGTTTCACGAAGAAAATCTTTCAATTCATCTGGAAATTGCACTTGAAGCTTCTCTTCTATACGGATGATTTCTTCTTCTCGTGCTGGCGGATAAAACTTGCAGTCTACTGAGATACTCTTAATGAAGTTTATCCATTTCATTCAAAATCTCCCCTCGGATTTTCTATTTGCTATCCAAGCATCATTACTCCATAAATTTCCTATACACATGCATAATCTGAACCGTTTCAAACCCTAACAATTGATACAAATTCTCCGCCTTACTATTCCCTTCTATATAACAAAGTTGAACAGAAGTAGCCCCTTTACTTAATGCTTTATTCATCGCAAACTGCGTAATTTTCTTACCATATCCCTTCCCCTGATATGCCGGGGAAACCATAATATGATCTAAATGTCCATCCTCAACAGTAACTGCTCCAACAAGTTGCTCATTATGTAACGTTACATATATCGGCCTTTTAGATAACGCATTTTTATCTTTTTCACTTAGCGGGATTACATAGGGCTTAAAATCATTTTTCACAGCTATATCATAAAAACATTCTGCCCTGCATTCAGCATATTGTCCGTAAAACTTATCTTCATACGGAATAAATTCAATATCGACATCTGGTTGAACTCCTCCCGTATAACACATACTTGGTGATCCAAACCACTTTTTATACCCCATTCTTTCGTAAAAAACAGCTGGATTTTCCTTATCCACTCTCACTTCTGTAACTAAAACACTCGGATTTTCTCTTTCTACAATATTATAAATTTCTCGATGAAGTAACGTACCGATTCCTTTTCTTCTTTCCTTTAGATCTACATAAACTTGGACATCCCACTCTCTTTTCTCTTCATTTCTTACAATTACATAAGCGAAGCCTTTTACTCCTAATTCATCCCATACTAAAAAACTTTTAGCGTCCTTAAAAATATTCATCATATGATTCAAATCATAATCTATTACTTCCATACTACTCATTTTCATAAGCTGCTCTAAATCTTCAAACTTACATTCCCTTATCATGTACAATTCTCCTCTAATTGAAATGTCATCTTGCTCCCCAACATGAAAATATTCTCTACAATACTTTGATTTCCTACAAAAGATATGAAAATGTATTTGTAACATCTCATAGAATCATAAAAAAACGCATCAGATCCACGTCTGATGCGTTTTTTGTTCATTTTTTCTACTACACTGCTATTTCCAAAATAACTTTTGCTCCGCCTAGCTTTTCTGAATGACTTAAGTACATATTTCCGCCATGCTGCATTGCAAAATTTTTGGCAATATATAGTCCGATGCCATGATGATGTTTTGAATTTCTACTTTTATCTCCTTGATAAAACTGTTCTGTAGCTGAAGTCATTTCTTCTTTTGTAAACCCTCTTCCCGAGTCCTCGATAATGAACCGGATCTTATTATTACTCGTTTCAACTGAAAACATCAAGTCACCATTTACTGGGGAATATTCCATCGCATTCATCATTACATTCATAATCGCTCTTTTCAAAGCAGCCTCATCACCATGAATACATTTCGGTATGTCCTTAACTTCTTTTATTAGATTTAACTGTTTGTCCAAAGCACAAATTGCACTTTCTTCTATAATATGATCAATAAAGTTTTGAAGGTCTATTTGCTTAAATTGAAGTGAAGTAACTTCTTCACTTTTCGTAATGTCGAGCAAAGATTGCATATACATTTCCATTTCAGCAACGCTTTTCAAAATATGCTCATTACATTTCTTTTGATTCGAATCCAGCATGATCTCGTTTAACAACTCGGCATTCCCTCTTAGTATCGTTAATGGCGTTTTGACATCATGTGCTAAAGCAGCAATCTGGTCTCTTCTATTCGATTCCATCTCCCACTGCTTACGCAGTGAATCGTTCAGTTCATCTTTCATTTTTACTAAGGAATCTAATATTTCATTTACTTCTATTATTCTAGATTTCCCTATTTGAAAATCTAAATCTTCCTTTTGAATTTTATCAGTTACCTTTTTTAAAATCAGCATTTCCTTTGACAATGATTTTCCAAAAGAACGAGATAGAAATAGCACTTCTGCAGCAAATAATAGGATAAAAGAGAGAATCAAAGAAATGTCCGGGATTGGTAAATACTTCTGTAAAACAGGATTTTTATAATTTGTATGCAACGTATATAAAACGACACAAATATCTTTATCTCGCTTCATAACTGCATAGTAGTATCCCCCGCCACCTATTTCGTTGTTCTTTACGTTATCCCATATTTTTCTCGCATCATTTTTATGAATATTTCCTTGAATGATGTTTCCAGAAAGGTCATACACAACATATTTATATTGTTTTAAAATCCGATCATCGCCCTGTTTTGCTTTTACTATGGCGTCTCTTTGCGATTCAATCTGTTTCTCATAATAATTTGCCGGAAGAATGACCCCTGTGTTAACTCCAAAACTGAACAAGCTAATATGAAAAGTGACTAAAGCAATCGTCCCTATTGAAAATGCGAAAATATACCGTATAAAAATTTTGCGAAGATTAATTTGTTTTTTTACCTTTTCCATTTATACCCGATTCCCCATACTGTTTCTATTGGATTCATACCATACTTACATAATTTAGAGCGAATGTTTTTAATATGCTCCACAATGACTTGATTATCACTTTCGCCATCAAACCCAAAAACACTTTCGTAAATCTTTTCTCTTGAAAATACTTGGCCGTGATTCAGAGCCAAATATTTACAAATTCCGTACTCGCTTTTCGTAAATGGAATAACCGTATCGTCATACGATATTTCTTTACTCGATAGATGAAATGTAAGACCTGATAGAGAAAATGCATTTTGCTTTTCTCTATGTTCACGCCTTACATGCGCTGACACTCTTGCACGCAGTTCACCGATCCCAAAAGGTTTTGTAATATAATCATCTCCGCCAAGACTAAGCCCTGTGATCAAATCCTTTTCCAATGTTTTCGCAGTTAGAAACACAATCGGACTATCAACCAAGTCTCGGATCTCCTGACAGAGTGTAAATCCATCTATTTCCGGCATCATGACATCTAATAAAATTAAGTCATAATGACAAAATTTATTTTTGGAAATTGTTAGAGGATTACGAACGGCAGTTACCTCATGTCCTTCTTTTTCTAAAGCGCTTTTTATAATATAAAGAATGCCTTCTTCATCATCAATTGCTAATATTTTTGCCATATAGTTCCCCCTCCTTCAACTTCCATTATAATGCTGTGTTTACAAAATGTGTTTACATTTCTTTTCGCCCTTCATAGTAGGAAAACCATATAAGTGATATAACAAACGCAATGATCGTCGAGCAAATACATATAACTACTCCCATTTGAATATCTACTAGTAAAGCATGAAACGAATCTGGATTTAATCTGTATGTAAAAAAACTATTACTCAACCTCATCCCCCACGCACACGGCATGTATTTCCAAATCACATCCCCCAGTCCAGTATACATTAAAGCTGCCAGCAAGCTTTCCATAATGCCCACCCCAATGGAAGCACCTTTACTAAAGCGAAAGTTCAAAAACAGATGGAATAGATACATAAAAATCTGGCATCCAAAAAGGACGAAAGAAATCTCAACATAGAAAGACAGTGGAAGTTCATTCTGCCCTAGCAGAAAATGAAACCCTGCTGCAAACCCAAAGACTGCCAATATAGTAGAACAAAACCCGCATATTAAAAGCAAACATACTTTACTAATAAATGCTTTTCTTCTTCCGTATTCCGTTGATAAAAGTTCTGTAAAGTTCCCTGCCAACGCTTCCTGTTCCACAACGAAAGAACTTACAATACTAATTAAGAGCGGAAAAGTTATCGATAGTACTTGTATATAGCCTGAAGCCTTATTAATAGAAGCAAAATTTGAAAAGGAATAGTAACCTAAAAATAAAGCAATTCCGATAATTGGCATCACTATATGTATCCAGAAAAAAACTGTGTGTTTCATTTTTAGAAAATCAGCTCTTAATACCCTTGACAAAACTCCCATTTTATTTTGCCTCCTGTTTTTCAAACCATTTTGCTGTCACATAAGTGAACAAAAGGAACAGCATTACAGAAATAACTACTCCTGGCAGTATTACATGATAGGAAAGAAGCTCTGGTGTGAACGTTACACTTCCTGGTTCTGCATACAAACCATTCGGTAGTATTTTTACAATCGGAATCATGAGTCTGCTTGGATATGTAAATGGATTAATCAGCCACATACTTTTTGTTGCAAATTGAATTCCTAAAAATACATTTACACCCATATTTAATAAAATCGTCAGAAATACACCTATTTTGTGACCTAAAAACAAACATATAGGAATTTGCCACATAAAAGTAACGATTACAACAACAATTCCTAATAATGCATTCACCGCAGGAATCATTTTGAAATCCTTTATATTTACAAGTAAACCAAATAGCTGAATTCCACAGAAAAAAATCACGCAAGAACAAATCAAAATCCCTAAAACTAGTAATATTTTAGAAAGCCATACTCGTTTTAAGGAAATAGGTAACGATAAAACAGCCCGATTATTCATTTTTTTATCCTTCTCCGCAATAAGGACACAACTTAAAGAGAGCATTCCGGGAAGAATCATAGTGTACCACCAGTTGTAACTATTTAATTGAACATAATCACCCGATACTAAAAAAGCTAACAGTATGGGGACGAATGGTGCTAGCCATATGAGTTTATTCAAAAAAGTATGCTTGATTTTTATTTTTTCAGCTGCAACATATGGAATCATTTCTTATGCCTCCCTTTTATATTTCCTCGAAACTTGTACAAATAAGTTTTCCAAGTCATCGTTCTTATTCAGTTCCCCCTGATACCCCAATACACCGTTCGATATAATCCCAACATGATCTGCAACCTGGCTTACTTCGCTTAAAATATGGCTGGATAAAATGACAGTAATCCCCTTGCCAGGGAAAGAAAGAATCAATTCTCTTAATTCTTGAATTCCAAAAGGATCAAGTCCATTCATTGGTTCGTCTAATATTAAAAGCTTCGGATGATTAAGCAACGCAATCGCAATTCCCAATCGCTGCTTCATTCCCATCGAAAACTTCCCTGCTTTTTTCTTACCTGTATTCTCTAGCTCCACAACACGCAATACTTCATCAATTCTTGACTTTGGCAATCCTAAAGCAGTCGTACGAACTAGCAAATTTTCTCTTGCTGTTAAATTTTCATAAAGCGGAGGGGATTCAATTAAGGCACCAATAGAATGTAGATCTTGCCGCGTCCATGTATGACCATCAAAATAAATCTCACCAGAAGTAGGCGCAAGCATGCCCGTTATCATTTTTAAAGTAGTCGACTTCCCTGCCCCATTCGCACCTAACAGTCCATAAATTGAATGTTTCGGTACAGAAATTGAAATATCTTGTACCACCCTTTGCTTTTGAAATGTTTTACAAAGATTCTTTGTTTCTAAAATCATCTCACTCATTCTAAACTTCCTCCTTGTATTTGGTGAGTCTAGAATAAATGACAATTATAAGGATTTTATAAGGAAATGAAAAAACATGGCGATTGAAAATTTATTAATTACTGGTTCACCGCGTTATATACGTAAATAAGAAGCTAACCCATTTTCCGTTATCGACCGTTCCTCGCAATATATCGGCGATTTTCACGATATATCGACCTCTTTTTAGAATATATCAGCGATTTTCACAATATATCGGCGATTCGACAAGATTTAAAGACCCTCCGACGATATTCGACACAAAAACCTTACCGAACAAACAACGAATTACAATGAATGTTGTATACATATATAAGACATCATTATCAGTAGCAAGGAAAAAGCGAAACCCCAGCTCTATCAATAGGTTTCGCTTTTTCCTTTTCTATGATTCTATATATCTTTTTATACATTCCTAATCTGGCGCGCCTTTTGGTCTCATAATAATTTTATGGGTTTCCTTCTTTTTGAGATGCTGATTTACAGAATCAAAAAAAAAACATCAGATTAACGTCTGATGTTTTTTTTCATTTTCTCCACTACACCGCTATTTCCAAAATAACTTTTGCCCCGCCATGCTGCTTTGCAAAGTTTTTGGCATAGTCCGATTCCATGATGATGTTTTTAATTCTCCCTCTTTTTAAAGTAAACCTACCCATTGCCAGTATGTTAAGCTGAAAATGACAATTAAGATATAACCTCCGAGAGTAATTGGAATACCAGATTTCAAAAGGTCTTTTGTTGTAAATGCACCCGTTCCATACGCAAGCATATTTTGCGGTGCACTTACTGGTAATAAAAATCCAAAGCTAACAGCAAATTGTTGAATTAATACAAGCCCTGGTCCATGAAAGGACGTTGGTTCCATTGATATCACAAGTGCAATAACAATTGGAATGAAAGCTGAAGATAAGCTTGTTGCACTTGCAAAACCTAAATGGATCAATATGTTAAATAAAGTTAGCACCATAATAATAAAAATCAGCGGCATACTAGTTAATCCAAAAGATTCTAATGTTTTTTCGGACAACCATGATGCACCTTTCGTTTGCAATAGCAGTGTTCCTAACGAAATTCCAATTGCGAATACAAGAATTGTTCCCCACGGAATTTTACTTTCAACTTCTTTCCATGAAAAGATTCCAATGCCAGGGGACAACATAACTGCAACAGCAGCAATAGTAACCGTAGTAGAATCAAATGGATGAACAGTTCCTTCTGTTGCCCATAAGACCAACAATACAAGTGAGATAATAATTAATCGCCACTCTTTTGATGAAATTTTACCTAATTCTTTTAATTGAGCACCAATAATCTCACTTCCACCTTGTAATTCTCCGATTTCAGGTTTGATGAGCTTATTCATAACAAAGAATAATAAAACTGACATGATAACAGCCCAAGGCCCAGCGTACAACAACCATTGTCCCCACGTAATATTAGAACCAAATGATTGTTCTATAAATCCTAAAGCAACCATATTTTGTGCAGCCGCCGTTTTAATCCCAATGTTCCAAATAGAAATCGATTGAACAGCCGTTACCATAAGTAAAGCCGATAATCTACTTGTTTTCGGCAAGCCGAAAGCTGCTACAATTCCCATTAGAATCGGAATAATTGTACCTGCACGTGCCGTTGCACTCGGTACGAATAAAGCAAGAATGATACTGACTACAATCGTTCCAAATACTAAACTACTCGTTTTTGTTCCTACTTTTGACATAATGAATAGAGCAAGACGTTTATGCAAACCTGTTATTTCCATAGCGGCAGCGATAAATAGTGCTCCAGCCACAAGTCCAACAGCCGAAGAACTAAATCCGCTAAGCGCTAATTTTAAAGCACCTTGACTCGTATAAGTTACGGATGGATTTTCAATCGTTGGTGCAAGTCCTATAAAAATCGTAATTAATGAGGCAATGATCGCAGCACTTACTGGATACGTTACCGCTTCAGTCACCCAAAGAATAACTGCTAAAGCTAATATTGCCAGTGCCCTTTGTCCTGCAACCGGGAGACTATCAGGTGTTGGAAGCAAAACGATTATAAAAAATACTGCAAATGCGAGGCAAATGAATATCAATTTTTT
This sequence comes from Bacillus sp. 491mf, assembly GCF_900112415.1. Classification (GTDB taxonomy): domain Bacteria; phylum Bacillota; class Bacilli; order Bacillales; family Bacillaceae_G; genus Bacillus_A. Next base: position 36,794 of record NZ_FOLV01000003.1, on the reverse strand, counting down.
CTTTTCCAATTTATTCTCCACCTTTTGTTATTACAATCTATCGTGAAATTAATAAAAGCGCTTTACAAATTGCATATCACTTTCGTTCATTACAGAAGTTGTAACTAGCAATTTATCATTTAACAACATGAATCGTTAAAGCTACATCTTCTTCTGCTGTTAATCCCGCTTCAATCACTAATGAAATCTCAGCGATCATAATAATTTGTTCCACCTACAACTTCATTATCTTTCCTTTTTTGACTTAATTTTATACGAAATATTCCCTCAATTCTATATTACGTAATTAACGAAAGTGATTTGAAACTATCGAAAGATATCCTATCATTTCCTATTATTGTAAAGCTGCATAAACCTTGCTCAATGTTTCACTTACTTTAATTACATAATTTATGTTAATTTCAAATTATTTTTTAATAAGTCAAATAACTTTATGATGACCTTATAAGAAATAGCCGGCTAAAATTTTATCAACATTTGTGAATTTATTCACATAAAAATTGGTTTGGAGGAAAAATCCATGAATGTATTTCAAATTATTCAGAAGACCGTTACTGATATGAATATTGTCAGTGCCATTACTTCAACAATCTTCATTATTTTACTAGGTTTCTTTTGTCGTAAAAAAGGGATTTTTAATGATCAAGTTGGAAAGATGCTATCAAAAGTCGTATTATCCGTTGCTTTACCTGCTTTAGCCTTTACATCTTTTATGATGGATATTAATCAGGAATCTTTGGCTGAAGGAATGAACATTTTAATTTGGGGATTACTTATTTACATTATTTTAATTGTTGCCTCTAAGCCGATGTACCTGAAATTTAAAGGTGACAAGCAAGATACGTTGCGTGTTTTAACAATTTTCGGTTCAACAACTTTCTTTGGTATTCCTATTGTAGGTGCTATATATGGACCTAAAGGTGTCCTATACGCCTCCATTTTTAATATTGGCTACCGCATTTTTCTATACTCGTATGGTTATATCAAGATGAGCGGACTGAAAATGGAAGCAAAAAATATAAAAGAAATGTTTGTAAATCCGATTGTCATTGCAACTTTTCTCGGATTATTTATCTGGATGTTCCAGGAATATTTACCTCAAGTGACCGTTGCAGCTGCTAATGGAAAACTATCAAATGTTGCATTTTTACGAATTGATCGGACTGCCCTTTGGCTCTATAAACCGATGACTTATTTATCAGGACTAGCTTCACCACTTGCTTGGCTTTCTATTGGGGCAACACTCGGCGCTGTAAACTTCAAAACAGCGATTACAGATCGAACATCTTTCATCTACAGCATAAACAAAATTGTGTTAGTTCCTATTATCAATATTGTATTTCTAGCGATTCTTTCACTAACAGGAATTCTTTCAATGAGCGCGATTTCCGTAGGGGTTGTTGTCATTATGATGGCGACACCAACCGCTACTGTAGCAGCCGCCTATGCAATTAGTTTTGATAAAGATGCGCTGCTTGCTTCTAATGCATCTTTACTTTCTACAATTTGTGCAGTTGTCATGATTCCGCTTTGGATTATCGTCATTAATTTAATTAGCGTTACAGGGATATTTGGATAAAAAAATTATTATGATAATGGAGAGATGAAAAATGACATTAAAAGTAGTTTGTTACGGAGTTAGAGACAATGAAGTACCATTTTTTAATCAATTAAATAAGCATCATTTCGAGCTATGCTTGATTGAAGATTTACTTAGACACGACAATATTAAAACTGCTAGAGGAATGGATGCTGTTTTATTAAGAGGAAATTGCATAGCAGATTTGCAAAATATTAAAAAACTAAAAGAATACGGTGTAAAATATTTGTTCACACGTACAGTTGGCTATAATCATATTGATTTGCAAGCCGCAGCAGATTACGATATGCACGTGGCAAGAGTTCCTTCCTACTCTCCAAATGCCATTGCAGAACTATCTTTAACACTTGCTATGTCATTATTAAGACATACAACCTACACAACAACAAAAACTGCGAATCAAGACTTTACTGTAGATCGAACTATGTTCAGCAAAGAAATTAGAAACTGTAAAGTCGGTATTATTGGTACTGGTAAAATTGGATTAACGGAAGCGAAACTTTTTAAAGGGCTTGGCGCTGAAGTGCTTGGATATGATGTATTCCAAAGTGATGCAGCACAGCAGACGGTTACCTTTATGGAATTGGACGATTTATTAAAAGAAAGTGATATCGTAAGTATACACGTCCCTTATATTCCAGGAGCAAATGATAAAATGATCGATGCCAAATTCATTTCAAAAATGAAAGATGGCGCCATTCTCATTAACACTGCTCGTGGTGAACTGCAAGATAACGAAGCCATTCTTCATGCGCTGCAATCTCATAAACTAGAAGGATTTGCGACAGATGTATTTGAGAATGAAGAAAACATATTCTTTCAAAAGTTTGACAGAACAACTAAAAAATTAGATCCAACCGTTCAAGCGCTACTAGACCTATACCCTCGTGTCCTCGTGACACCTCATATGGGATCGAATACAGATGAAGCACTTACGAATATGATTGAAACAAGCTACGAAAACCTTCATGATATCATTACAAAAGGGCACACAGCCAACGCTGTTCCTTTACCGAACAAACGAGAACTTGTTTCTATGAATTGATTACTATATTCCATAAAAAAGAGTCAAACTGTATCGAGTTTGACTCTTTTTTTATAAGGCTTCAACGCCTCGACGTATAAGATGTAAATTTTTCAACCTCTCAATCCCTGCTATGCATACTACACTCGTTCGCTCTATCTGTTTTACTTCGCATGTGGCAGAAAAAAGGATCTGACCGCTCCTATGCACGGTCAGATCCTCTCATTCCTCCCATAAAAAGAAAGGGGTTTTATATCTGTCAACAATGCTACTTATTTAAAAGCCATGATCAAATGCTCTTTCTCAGGAACAACATGAAATACCATAATTGGTCGTCCAACTGCTAAATACTTTAATTCTTCACTTAAATAACCTATCTCATTTAAAAACAGCAAATACTTCTTTGTTGAAATACGTGATAAATTAACTTCTTTCGCAATATCCTCTGTTGAAAAATGCCCCTCTTGTTTCACTAGCACATGAAGAATCTTTTTTAACGTTAGCTTAGATAATCCTTTAGGAATTTTTGAACGCAATTCCTTACAAGCAGGATTTACAAGAGAAGGGACTCTCTCTTTTATTAATAACTGATCTAACGTATCTTGATCGGTTTCTTCTAACTTAGTAGTTAGTGAATGATATTGAAGAAAGTTTTCTATTGCCAGTTCAAACCTTTCATATGAAAAGGGTTTAATTAAGAAATCAATTACCCCATACTCTAGTGATTTCTTAATGGTAGGTATATCATGAGCTGCTGTAATCATAATAATTGGTATGGAAAACTGTTTTTGACGTACCGTTTGTAAAAAATCAATTCCCGTTTCTCCTGGTAAATAAACATCAAGTAAGATTAAATCAGGTACATTCTTATTAATTACATCCCATAGCTCTCCAATATTGCCGACAGAAGCGATAATTCGAAAACCTTCAAACCGCTCAATAAATTGCCGATTGATCATTGCAACCATAGGGTCATCCTCAACTATGATAACTTTAATCATCTATGTTCCTCCGTTTATAAGGTACTTCCATTCGAAAAACACTTCCGTTCCCTACTTCTGATTGTACTTCAACAAGCCCATCATATTGTTTGACAATTGATTGAACAGCATCCAATCCGTAGCCTCTGGCCCCGCCTTTTGTTGAAAATCCTCTCTCAAATATTCGTTCCATTAGCGCTTCATCTATGCCTACTCCTGTATCCTTCACTTCAATTAGAATCACTTCCTCCTCATCATCATAGTGCAGAAAGATCGTCGCTTGTTTTATCAACGTTAACGACATAGCCTCCTTAGCATTATCTAGTAAAATCCCCATTGACAATAACAAATCATGAAGCATCTCACCCATTTTCATACTTGGAAAATAAGAGTCTGCATCTATTATTAACGTTACACCTTGTTCCTTTAACTCACTCGTTTTTCCAATTAAAAACCCTGCAACTGCTGGACTTTTAATTTTATCAGCTACAAACCCGATCTCTCGGTGATAATCAGCATTTAACACACGAATAAAGTGATTGACGTCTTGATATTTTTCTAATTCAATCAATCCTAAAATCGTATGCAATTGGTTCATAAATTTATGATTTTGCGCACGCAAGGCGTCAATATATTGTTCTGTTCCACTAAGCTCTCGAATAAGTTGCTGCATTTCTGATTGATCACGTAACGTTGCAACCGCTCCATAAACCTTTTTATCTATATGAATAATCTGAATATTAACGATGAACTCAAACTGATTCACGACAATTACATGATCGGAAATTGACTCTCCTGTTGTAAATACTTCTCCAAAAAATGTTGAAAAGATATCTTTATCAAGGTATCCTTCTTTCATATTGTTCCCGATAAACTTAGCCTTCTTTATGAGTTCTGTAAAATTTAAATTTTGTAAAAGGATTTTTCGATCTGGAGTCACCGCAATGATTCCTTCACCTACAGAATCTATAATCGTATCGCGTTCCTTTATATTCGCTACGATCTGCGTAGGTTCGAATCCTAATAATATTTTCTTTAATTGCTTCGCTAAATATAACGCACCCAATATTCCTACAAAAAGCCCAACCCCTAAGCCAAAGTATAGATTTTTCTGTGCATTCCATAACTCTTTATTTATTGTTTTCTGTACAAAACCTACACAAACAATTCCAACTTGCTGACCTTTTTCATTCCAAATCGGCGTAAAGAAACGTGTTCCCTCTCCTAATACACCAACTTGCTTAGAAAAGTGCTCAGAACCATTTAATGACTGTTTGGCATCCTCAATATCCGAAAAAGGTTTTCCTATGACGCTTTTATCTGGATGTGATTTTCGAATGAGCTCATTATTAAGCACGACAACGAAGCTAACACCGGTTGATTCCATCACTTCCAGCGTATACTGCTCTATAGCCGCACTAGACGAATCATTCGCGACTCCATTTATGACACGAGGATCTTTTGCAACCACTCTAGCAGTATTTTTCAATTTTTCATTTACAACATCTTTTTCTCGATCCAATACATAAAAATGTAACAGAGTCGCACTTGCTATTAACGAAACGATGACTGATAGTAACACCAATAATGTCGTCATTGTTTTTAATGATAATTTAGATAACCATTTATTTCGCATCATATCTAAAATCCTTCTATATTAGTTTATTGCTATTTTAACAATTTTCTATCTCCGCTTCTACTTCTTCAAAAATACGTCACAAGTATATATTTACCAATCGAAAATGAAGTGCATTGCCTTCAATTGTGTGTTGAAAAAACATACTAAGATTAGTACGTTTTCCGTTATCGACCGTTCTTTGCAATATATCGGCGATTCGACACGATATAAAGATCCTTCGACGATGTTCAACATACAAGTAGTCGATTCGCTGAGCTGAGTCATACCGAAAAGTATAAAAATACACAAAAACCCCGAATCATGGAGCTTTTTTTAAGTGTCCATGATTCGGGGTATAGTTTACCTTTTATTTAATTGCCTCATGAACCTTTAACTGCTTCCCCTTTATCGTTGTGTTTTTCATTACTTTTAAAACAAGTGGTCCTTTTCCGTTTAATATATCAACATAAGAAACATTATCCTGTATCGTAATAATTCCTATATCATCCGCTGTAACACCTGGAATTTTGGCAATTGTACCAACAAAATCCACTACTCGGATTTTCTTTTTCTTCCCACCATTAAAGTAAAGCTTCATGATTCCCTTATTTAGACTAGCACTTTTATCTTTTTTAATAATTGGCTTAGCATTTATTTTTTCTTCAAATGCCGCCTTTCTTTTTGTAACTTCTTCTTTTAAAGGTGCATCTATTTTTAAAATTTCAAAACCGATATACTCTTCGATTTCTGCTAGAAATCTCTCTTCATACGGAGTTACAAATGTAATTGCTTTTCCGCTATTACCAGCACGTCCTGTTCTTCCTGTACGGTGTACGTAACTTTCTTTTTCTAATGGAATATCGTAGTTGATGACGTGCGTAATATTCTCAATATCAATTCCTCGTGCTGCTACATCTGTCGCTACTAAATAACGGAATTTCCCTTTTTTAAAGTCATTCATTACTGCAAACCGATCTTCTTGCACCATACCACCATGAATTTTATCACAAGGATAGCCAGAACGTTTTAGCTGTCTAAATACATCATCTACATTTTCTTGCGTACGGCAGAAAATAATGCAACTATCTGGATTTTCAATAGTTGTTATATCTTTCAGAAGAGAGAACTTCTCTTCTTCCCTCACTTCTAAAAGGCTATGTTCAATTTTATCTGTCGTAATACCAGATGCTTTAATCTCGATGTTGATTGGTGATTCCATATATGTACGAGACAAATTTTCAACATCTGCTGGTAATGTCGCAGAAAATAGCATCGTCATTCGGTTCGTAGGTAGTTCGTCAATAATCGCTTCTACTTGATCGATAAAGCCCATATTTAACATTTCATCTGCCTCATCAATCACCAAATACTTCAAACACTCTAACGAGAAAGTCCCTTTTTCAATATGATCTAATACACGTCCAGGAGTGCCGACAACAATATGTGTCTTTTGCTTTAGTTCTAATTTTTGACGCGCAAATGGAGATTTCCCGTAAACCGCAGTTGCTTTAATACGCTTAAATCTGCCTATATTCGTAATATCTTCTTTTACCTGCGCAGCAAGTTCCCTTGTTGGTGTAAGGATTAACGCCTGCGGCTTATTTTCTTCCCACTCAACCATTTCACAAAGCGGAATCCCAAAAGAAGCTGTCTTACCGCTTCCTGTTTGTGATTTTACAACAAGATCTTTCTTTTCTAATGCAATTGGGATGACTTTCTCTTGCACTTCTGTTGGCTTTTCATATTGTAAGCTAGCAAGTGCTCTTATAATTTCCTTACTCAATGCGTAATTGTTAAAACTTTGTGGACTCATATACTAACCTCATTTTGTTATATATTCTTTTATTTATTTTTCACCATTGTATGAATACCATATGCATAATTCCTGCTAAACCTGTTTTCAAGCCTTCAGAAAATGCATCAATGTAGAGTATTAATAAGTATACGTCATTTCCAACACATATGCCTACAAAATCTAACACATCTTTTTCTGAACAAAGTTATCTCTCAATCAAAACACATTCCATATATTTTTTATTGTTTTTTCCGCTATTCTGTAATTCATTATGCTTGTCCCCTTGAAAATCAAATGTAAATCCAATATTCTAATACTATTAACTCTCTATTAAAGGTTGTGTTTAACATACGTATTAATAAGTTCATTAGTGAATCTGGAAAAGCATCTAGACGCGGTGCAGATAAATTAGTCAATGAAGGAAGAGTCACGATAAATGGAAAGGTTGCGAAAATAGGCAGCCAAGTCGAGCCCGGGGATGATGTTCGTGTAAACGGTAACCAAATACGCATGGCAAGTAATTATGTTTATATTGCCTTAAATAAACCCGTTGGTATTACGAGTACAACAGAAAAAAATGTTAAGGGTAATATTGTTGATTTAGTCAATCACCCATTAAGAATTTTTAATATTGGGCGACTAGATAAAGATTCAGATGGCTTAATACTCCTTACGAACGATGGAGATATAGTCAATGAAATTTTACGTGCTGAAAATAAGCATGAGAAAGAATACATTGTTACAGTAGACAAGCCGATTACTCCTGAATTTTTAAAACGAATGGCTGAAGGTGTAAAAATTTTAGGTACGAAAACGCTGCCTTGTCAGGTGGAACAACTTTCCAAATACGTTTTTCAAATCACTTTAACTCAAGGACTAAATCGTCAAATTCGTCGCATGTGTGAAGCACTTGGCTACGATGTTTATAGACTACAGCGAACTCGAATTATGAATATTCATTTAGGTAATCTACCCGTTGGACAATGGAGAGACTTATCTAAAAAAGAGCGCAATCGATTATTCCAAGACTTGAACTATGAGCCAAAGGAATGGTAAAAAAAATGGACCAAAACAGGAAGAAACTGTTTTGGTCCATTTTTTACTGTACTATTTTACGTTTTCCTATCTATTTCCCAAATCGTTTGCGATATCCGCATTTTCTACATAGTTCCTCTACGGCCTCTCTTCGTGAAAAACCATCTACTAGGTTTGTTGCTCGTCCCCCTTCGATAATATCAGAAAACGGAGCATCGTTAATATTTCCAAGATTGATAATGCCCTCACCATCTAAACAACAAGGAATAACCGTTCCGTTCGCTAAAATACCCGCTTGATTTCGAAGGCCATAACAGAAGCCCTTTCCATCATCCTCTTCTTCATGCAGTGCAGGCCACTGAAACTCGTAATCTTGATTGATGAAGATGCGGTCCGCAATTTTTATACCTTTTCCTGGCGTAAGCTTCTCCTCAATCTTGTACGGTAAATTAAATTCTTTCTCAATAATTTCTAGCAACTCTCTGTTTCGCTTTATTTCAAGATTCGTCTTATTGTCTTGCGTTAAATTCCATAGTCTGAGCGAAACAATTAAATCTGATTGACTCGTTGCTTCTTTAATGAAAGAAAGTATACTGCGTACGTATCCTTCCTTATCTGTAGAACCTTCATGGCCATCAAAGCTATGAAGTGAAAAATTCATCTGTCTGAGCGCAGGTTTATTTAATAATTTGTCTCTCTTTTTATTAATTAATGTTCCGTTCGTTGTAATGTTAACTTTAAATCCTTTTTCATGACTAATATCTAACAATTGACCTATTTTAGGGTGGAGCAGCGGCTCACCTTTTACATGTAAATAAATATAGTCTGTGTGAGGCTTAATTTGATCTAATCGCTTTGTAAAATCCTCCACAGAAAGAAATTGCTTCTGCCGTTCTGTTGGCGGACAAAAGCTGCATGCGAGGTTACATACACTCGTAATCTCTAAATAAAACTTCTTAAACTTTCCCAATCTCGATTCCTCACTTCTTTGACTACTTAGAACTGGGTTAACTATTGTTCTATCACTATTACAGCATAATTTTTCATAAATGGGAACATGCTTATTTGAGGAAACTATTGTTACTATTTTTTTGTTTGGAAGAATGGAAGGATATCTTAAAGTAACTTCCTTGTCGCATATGAAACAGAGAAGGTATCTTTGACACCTCCTCTGTCGTGCTCCCGAAATTCAATTGTAGTAAGGGGGGAGAAATTATGAAATTGATTTATTAATCAAATCAAAAATAGTTTATAATAAACAAAACAAATTAGCATAGTTATCCAAGAAACTAAACCAAATATACTTACAATTTGATTTTCGCGCCAACCATATTTTAATGCGAAATGAAAGTGTATAGGAGTCATTTTAAATATTCTAGACCCGGTTGTTTTGAAATAATACACTTGTATAATTACTGAGAATTGCTCTGCAAAATAAATAATAAATAATAATGGTACTAGAATCTCTACGTGTTCAATAACAGAAAAGAAGGTTAAAATTCCACCAATTGCAAGAGAACCTGTATCACCCATAAACCCTTTTGCAGGGTACAAGTTATAAATTAAGAATCCTATTAGACATCCAATCATCACTAATGAAAAAATCCTTATTTCTTGATGCTCACTTATTAAGAAAAAAAATAAAAAAGAAGGTATGGAAACATTAGCTAGGAGTCCATCCATTCCATCAGTAAAGTTTATTGCATTGGCCGTACCTACAATAAATAAAGTAATTAGAATGATGTATACAAAGCTAGGTAAATATAAAGTATTATCTTGAGTAAGAGAAATCTTGAACTCAAAGTCAAAGTTCATTATTAAAGTATAAAGAATGTAACTAGTAAACGTGAACTGTAAAATTAATTTAGTTTTGCTAGATACCCCACCAGGATCTTGATTATAAGCCTTCCAAAAATCATCAAGAAATCCGATAAATCCAAATAGTATAAATGTAGAACATAAGAGTATCATTAAAGGCGAATGGTTATAATATAGACAAATAATTACTCCAATGTAAAAAACAATCCCCAGCATTAGAGGAGTTCCTTTTTTCTTCTGATGGTCAGAAGGTAACTCTTTTCGAATAGGTTGGGTAAAGTTGATTTTTTTCAATATAAAAAGAATAAATGGTGTAGCAATAACGACTAAAACAAATGACAGTATAAGTAGTTTAAGATCCACTAACATAATTTATTCACCCGTTTCTAGTTTTTTGTATATTCAAAATTTTTAAGTTAAGAATTTTTCATTAAAGATTTCTTTGCATCCATTTTAGCTAAAGAGAGGCGAATATAATTCCATTTATTTAAGTATACTTGGACAAATTCACCTTCTAAATCTAGTAAATATTTTAGAAATCTCACAAATTTCATAGCGAATAACACTAATACAGTTCTATGTATGCTACTTAACCTCACAGAAGTACAAATTTTCAAAAAATATAAATTGAGAAACGTTCCATATTTACCTCCAAACATAAATTTATATAATAAAAATTACCATACAAGCATGGTAATTTACAATAAAGTATTTATAGGTAACTTAGGATGGCTTAAGAGGAATTAAATTATTTTTCATAAGAGACTATAAAATCTATCTTGCCTTTACCATCTTTTTTACTATTTTACTCCCTACTGATGACGAGCCAGCCGTTTTTCCTGTTCAGGAACCAGGTTACATACACTCGTAATCTCTAAATCTTAAAACAGGATTAACTATTGTTCTATCACTATTACATCATAATCTCTCATAAACGAAAATATGCTTATTTGAGGAAACTGTTGTTACTATATTTTGTTTGGAAGCTGCTATCGGAAATAAAATGTAACTACTCAGCCATACATAGCCAGTCCCTCTATGAAAAAAAGTGCTTTTCTGCCTTTTTTTCATAGAGGGACTGAGTAGTTACAATAAAATAAAGATTTCACTTTACCTCTTTTAAGTTACTTCCTTGTATACGTCACAGTTTCATAAGATTGCAACGGACGATCTCCAAGAAAATCCAGTACCATTTCGTTAAAGATATCCCGTCTCATCGTCGTTAAGGGATCAAAAGCATTTTTAAATACACCGAGAGTAGCTTTTGGAATATGGTTAAATATAATAGTCCCCGCTTTTTCCTCCGGTCCGACTTTTTTCTTATTACCGCAAAGAACAAGGGTAGGAGCCGTAATTCTATGGAGCTCATTTGTATGAGTAGGAAACTCGCTTTTTTAGAAAAAAGAATTCCTGCTCTTGACTTAAGTCAATGCCCGCACATAACCTTCCCCCTTAAAATAAAACCAAACATATAATTAGGAGGTTACTTTATGACCGTTTCAATAGAAGAGCAATCCAATCAGCGAAAAGTTGCTCTGACTGCTGGCATATCTCTTATCATCATGGCAGTTGTTGCATTTTTTTCCTCTGGATTTGCCCATGCAAACCTCGTTGTAAAAGGGGACGATAGTGCAACCTATCACAATATCATGGCGGCACTTCTTCTTTTCAAGGCGGAAATCTTTGGCTGGTTCATCATCCTAATAACGGATATTGTGGTCGCCTGGGCTTTCTATATCTTCTTAAAGCCCATTCATAAAAACCTTTCATTACTCGCGGCATGGCTCCGTCTTATTTATGCGACGGTATTAGGAATTGCCATACTCAATTTACTATTTGTACTGCTTCTCACGAAAAATACAACTTATCTATCATTCTTTAAAATTGATCAACTTCAAGCACATATTATGCTATTTTTAGAAGCATTTGAATCGATTTGGTCGATTGGCTTAATCATTTTTGGTGGACACCTTATGATTGTCGGTTACTTAACTTTTAAATCAGCCAGCATACCAAAAGTCATTAGCATCTTATTGCTTCTTGCCTCAGTAGGCTATATTGTCATTCACTTTTGCAACACGTTTTCTTCAGAGAATGACAAGTTCATTTCCATACTTCAAATTTTGTTTAGTATACCGATGATTGCCGGAGAACTTGGCTTCGGCATATGGCTCTTATTGAAAGGCGGAAAAACCTCGCAAAATGGACGATAATTTCCTAACAATTCTCTTTATAAATGCGCTTCTTAATTCTACTTAACGACTCTGGAGTAATCCCAAGATAGCTCGCCAACTGATGTTGAGGGACACGATTGACTAAATGAGGTCGTTTCCGTAATAGTGACTTGTAGCGTCCTTCAGGTGTAGAGGCGATAAATGAAGCCAATTCATCTTGCATGTCACCTAGTTTTTCCTCAATCATCTTGCGAGTCATTGTTTCCAATTGTGTATATTTGTTATACATGTCCTGTTCGGCAGCAAGATCACCAACGACCAATATGCAGTCTTCTATACAAACTAAAGAATACGACGATGCCTTATCTTGTTTATGATAATTAAAATTCGCAATCGCCTGTTCTTCTGTGTAAAAATTAGATGTGACTTCCCTCCCAGTTTCATCTATTGAATACTGCCGAACGCATCCCTGTAATACGAAGTAACATTTCATAGGAATATCCCCTTGTCTAAGGAGCATTGTTCCTTTTTTATATTCTTCAATCAGTATGTCTTTAACAATTTGCTGTTGCTCTTTTTCGTTAAACGTTGTAAATTTACTTAAATACTTCAATAATATTTTTTCCATATAACTTCCCTTTCACCGATTGATTCAATCGAAATAATGAATTTTTGAAAGCGCATTAATTTCCAGCAAAAAGTAAGTTACAATAGAACAAAGAATTCGCAATTGATAGTTATGAATTTGAAAAAGCTATAGGGGTATAAAAACATGAACAATAAACTTAAAGAACTCAGCAAACAAAAAAAGCCGTTATTTGTCACTGTATATGACCAGTTGTATACATTAATCATGGATGGAACATTTCCTCCAAACAGCAAACTTCCAACAGAACCCGAATTAGCAAAAATATTTGGTGTAAGCAGAATGACATTACGACATGCTTTAGCACTGTTGCAAGAAGATGGATTGGTGAAAAATATCCATGGAAAAGGAAATTTCATTACATACTTTCATCATAATGAAGGTATGGATGGCTTGGAAAAGTTAGGGAACCCTTTATATAAATGCTATACCGAAAAAATAGATGATATCGAACTTATTTTTCGAATTGATCTAGTCACAGACTATGCGATGCAAGTATTAAATCAAGAAATGACTGCAGTGGTTGCATTGGAACGCTGGTATAAAAGTAACGATAAAATCGTAGCTTTTGCTTTTACGATGATGCCAATCGAAGCGGTTTCGAAGTTAAACCTTGACTTACAAAACGAGAACCAATTATTAGAAATGTTGGAGGAGAAAATATATGAACTCGCTAATTCCTCTACCATTGAAATTAAGCGGTCTACTTCTGTCAATACACCGTCGTCATTAAAATATCAGCTGTTCCACGGTGAGGAATGTGATTTAATTTTAGAAAGTGTCTATATTAGCGATAAGTATCCTGTTGTTTATAACAAATATTATATACCGAAAGAGTTTAGTCAGATTAAGATTAAAACATCGAAGTAATGAGAGAAACCCCTTTTTTAGGAGGGCGAGAGGATCTGGCCGTACATAGAAGCGGTCAGGGCCTCTTTTCTGCCACATGTAATGTTTCAAACAAAAGGAGAAAGCAGATTGATCAAAACTTGCTCTACATACATAATCACAAATTTACTTTTTATAAAAAACAACTAATTTCCATGATGTTTATATAAATAAGACATCCTGTTAATTACATAAGGAAGCTAAAATTCTTATGATGTTGCTGACAACTCTTGGATACATTCTTCTCTAACTTTCCATAGACTATCCAAATCAAATTCTTGATTCAATTTATGTTTTTCTAGCCACATCGGTATGTAAGAACGGTGAAAATCATACATGTTTAATTTAATAAAATATTCCGATACCTTACTACGTTCTTTAATAATAAAATTCGGCAATAAGTAATTCGTCATATATACCCTCCATTTTTCTTTCTCAATATTCTTTTCTGTTAACATTTGCAAATCCCTTTTTTTAAAACGGTACAACTCTATTTCAGATTTATCCCGCTATTCGTGGGCAGTAAGACCCCCACCTCAAGATTTAGAGAGAAGCAAAGAAGATAGGTGGGGTCTTACTGCCCGTAAAAGCCCGATTGGTTCAACTAACCGTCAGTGAGGGATGAAGACCCCCCCACTGACGGAAGTTTCACTTTATAAAAATCCTTCTCAAACTCTCCTATTACATCAAAACAAGAAAACCCCTTTTGAAAAGATTATTCAAAAGAGGTTCCCTTATCAGATCACAACTTATCCCTCAAACCTCGGCTGCGCAAACTGCATTCTACACATTGACCAATGAAATGTTGTGTTTTGAATTTCATCCCAAATATCCCACAAGTTATTTACTAGGCGCAATTCAACATTACGTGTGAACTGTTCTTGAAATATATCAACTACTTCCCACTTGGCAATTGGAATTTGCACTGTTTCACTTACATAATAGCCAGCATTCTCGTCTTGCAGTGTGAATTGCTTTCTATCAAATTCATACAAGTATAATTTCGTATTTTTCATCGTTTCAAACCATTTGTTTTCAATAACGACAACATGCGAACATGACTTTGATGATAAATATGCTTGCATATCAACTTCAGATGTATTTGGACCGATATAATAGCAAACACGCGGGCAATTTCTCGGTGTTAAAAAATTAGGTAAGCACCGTTCCTCTATTGCCCATACGAGCCCTTTCATTGGATCTAAATCCGGTCGATTCGGTAATCGGGGCTGAAACACTTGAATATCACTCTCTTCACTGACATGAAATATCCGCACACATTTCCCTCCTTATCATATATGACTGCTTATTTTCTTAATTTAAATATAATGAAGTCCGCACAGTGTAAATCCTCTTCAAATTGCGGATACTTTTTTAGCATTTCTACAGAAGGCATCGGTTCGATAACATCTACTAAAGTAAACCCAACTCGGTGAATCGCTTTAAAATAGCTCGTCAATGTCCGATGATAAAATACAATCTTTTCATCAGAATCTATCGGAAACCTTTGATCATATACCCCTTCATAAAAATAACGCTGAACCTTCCAATATTGTTGATCGACTTGTTCACGCCCCATCCATCCACTATTTGGCGTGATAAAACAAGGGTGAAGAATGGAGAAAATAAATGTACCACCTTGCTTTAAGAGCCTGTACATCTCACCTAATGCTGCTTCATAATTTTCTAAGTCTTGAATAACCATATTTGAAACGATCATATCGTACTGTGCATCTGCTAGAAAATCGAGTTTCTCACAATTCCCTTGTTTATATTCGATTGCTTCATCGCTTTTCGTTCTTTGTTTAGCAATTTCAATCATCTTTTCCGCATAATCAACAGCTGTCACAGTGGCTCCTTGTTTGGCAAGGATTCTACTTAAATAACCCTCTCCGCATCCAGCATCTAAAAGTTTTTTTCCCTTCACATCTTCTATTAATGAAAAAAGTGCAGGATTTAACAATACCTCTCTATGAATACCGCCATGCTCATCATAGTTTGCTGTAAAATGTTCAGCATGTTTGTTCCAACGCTTAATTGCTTCATCAGTCGTCATTGTTCTTCTCATCGTACGCCCTCTTTTCTATATTGGTCGTAACGTTACGTTTCTTGTGCACACTCTTATTTTTTCATTTTTTCAAAAAAAGATATAGACTTATAATTCAGTTTTTTATATCATGTAGATAGTGTCATGTCTTTTTTAATACGAAATCAAGCCAGATATCCTGAATTGGATGTCTGGCTTTTTTAATTCCTATAATATTTTATAAACCTTTACTTACACTGTATTTTTGTTCCATTTTATTAAACAGTGGCATTCACACCCAAATCTTTCAATATGTGTTGGCCTCTATATATTTTAAATAGCCTTAATTACTAATTGTGATTGAGGTATATATAACAACTGAGCTGTTAAAGAAGATGTTATGTGTGAAAATGGATACATACCTTGATAAAGAAAGTCACTATATACAATTTCGTTAATCTGAACAGGTTTATATCGTTTTTTGAGAACTTGTTGAGAAATTTTATTTGTACAAGCAGCAACTATATCAAAATTTCGTTTTAGAGCTATTTCTTGCATTGCATGTGAAAGAAGATCAGTGACTACGCCGTTCCCCATCCAATCTGGGTGACAAGCTCCCATATCTAGGTAAACTAAATTTTCTTTATGTAGATGGGAGAATTCTATTGAGTTTACTTCTAATGTATCTAATAGTTGAAAAATCGAGCCCATTTGAGGACATATTTCGTTTGCTTTTTCTTTATCTATAAGTGGTTGATTGGCTTTTCTTACTAAGAGAACGCCTATCATTTGGAAATTTTCCATTGCTACAAATGACATAGATTGAGAAACGGCTTGACTTACCATTTCTTCACACATTTTATTAAAAGAAGCGAAAGGAATTTGCAAACCACTCACAAGGGGTTCACCATTTACGAAAGATTGTGCAATTAAGGTAGCTGCATCTTTAATATGTTGAGTTCCTAGTATTTCTATGTTCATCTATTATTCCTCTTTTCATAGACAATTAAATTAGGTATGTTTATAAAGATATTAGTGATATTTCTTAATGAAAAATGAACTAAACCTTGAATATTAAATCAATAATATATGAATTTATTAAACACAAGCATAGATATTATTCGTTACAATAAGAACATGTTTTTTA
The DNA here is from genome assembly GCF_900112415.1 of Bacillus sp. 491mf. Lineage (GTDB taxonomy): Bacteria > Bacillota > Bacilli > Bacillales > Bacillaceae_G > Bacillus_A. Next base: position 20,043 of record NZ_FOLV01000003.1, on the reverse strand, counting down.
ATAAATGCCACAATCTCATCTAAACATTCAACTGTTGTATATGGGGATATAGAGAAAAACTTAATAGTTGAAATTGGATAGCGTTCACTTCCATTTATAACGTTAACTACACAAGAACGAGTTGTATCGCCTAAAAAGATCTGATCTCGATTTTTTCCTAGGTGATTAAATATTTCAATATTTAATTTGTTTGTTTCCTCTATAGTTTCTTGCGTTGATTTTCCTGTTCTTTCTTCATTCCAATTCTCTTCACCATCGCCATGCATATAGAAACGAAATGTCGTAATTGGACCATACGTGTAATCATTCGTTACGGCTACTTGAGGTAAAGCTGTTCTTAATTTTTTTCTAAATAAAAGATTTACTCGAACATAATTTGCTAATAATTTTTGATATCCTTCCACGCCAAATGCTAGTAAATTCACGTACATTGGAATAGCATTTCCAGACCGTGAGCATTCTAATGTATAGCCTGTATGATAACTACCATATGATCTGTTACCAAGATAAGGGGTGTCATTTTGTTCTATATCCATAATGCGCAAATCATTATGATTTTTAACAATCCAAATACTTGTAGCATAAGGGGTTTGACCCAATTTATGAAAATCAAAACATACACTATCAGCAAGATACATGTATTGCATTTGTTCTTGTATTTGTTGCAAGGCATCTCTTACGAAAGGTTCAAACAATAGTGGATTCTGTTCAAAGTCATAATGATTAAAGAAACTATAGAAACCGCCCATTGCAGAATCAGCGTGAATGTAAATAGGGTTTAATTTGTATTGATCTTCTATTAATTCAGCAACCTCTTTAATTTTCTTTATATTATCAATCGCAAATGTATCTGTTGTACCCATAGTTGCTAGAATATAAAGAGGGATGCCTCCTTTGTCGATAACTTCTATGATCTTTTTCTCTAAATCTTCTATGTCTATAGAATTTGTATAAGGATCAGCTTTTACTTTAATTAAATTATTTGTACCAATTCCTGTTGCCTCCGCCGATTTCAATAAACTATAATGTGCATTCTCAGAAGCAAAGCAATATACATTTCGAGGAACACCTTGTTCTTTTGCTTGTGGAAAGCTTTTTGAAATAGCTAAGCGTAAACTTGAAAATACGCAGCCTTGTCCCCCCCATGTTGTATAACCACCACTATTATTTGGATCATAACCAATCAATTTCGAGAGCATAGACACAACTTTTACTTCTGCTTCTGCTGCTGCAGGACCATATACATCCCAAACGCCATTACCATTTAATAGTGTCATGGTCAATGTACCTAGTAATGATGGAATGCTCGGAAGAGGTACAGCATTAGATAAATAATATTTATTCGGATAAGGGTGTCCGTTCATAAATTGGTTTAGCTCTTCAATAACATTAGGGATACCAATACCCGTTTCTGGTATATGACTGCTACAAATTAATTCATTGTAATATTCTACTGATTTTTCCTCAATATTTCCTAAGGTTGCTCGATTTTCATTTTTTAAATGACCAAGATTGCTAACTATTCTTTTTATCGATTCCAAAAATAGCTCTTGTGTTTTTGGATTACCATCAGCACTTGGGAATAATTCTAAAATATCTTTCATATGTGTTCATCTCCTTATAGATATCTATTTTCAATTTCTTTATATGAAAATACTTAAATTACTTACAGGAGAATAAAAAACTTAACAAAGTTAATAAATTAACAAACACCGACTGTTTAACTCTGTTTCCCCTACCCTTTTTCCAATTTTTACGATAAAATCCCATAAAAATGTAATTACATAGAAAATTATATTTCCCTTGGAAATTAAAGTAAAGGTATATATTTGTATATTATGTAAGAATATGTATTTTTGAAATTGATAAATAATTAACAATAAATTCTAAATTAACAAACATATATGTTTTTTTATGTTAATAAATTTGGAGATAGCTCCCTTTGTTGGTTGTTAATCATGGAGCGGGAGTTCATTTTATAAAGGATTATCGTGAAGTGATATAGGCACCTATTCATATATTTTTTACTATATGGGGACCCCCTAACATAAAAAACGTTATCTTTCCTAGTCATATCTAGAAAAGATAACGTTTCTAAAGTAGTGCTATTATTTTAAACTACGAGAGAGCTCTGTAAATATAACCCCTAGAGCGTAGGCTCCTGCATCTGGATAACCTAAGCTTCTTTCACCAACTGTTCCAGCGCGGCCCATTCGAGCAACGATTTCTTTCGTATATTCCGCTCCTTTAACGGCAGCCGCTGCCCCTTTTTCAAAAGCAGTCTTAACGTCCACGCCAGTTATCGCACTTTCTGACCAAGAATTTACACAAGGCGCAAGTGCATCCACAAGCGTTTTATCACCTATTTCTGCCCCTCTTCCGAAAGATCGCTCTCCAATAGACTGAATACCGATAAGTGAAGCTTGCAACATGTCAGCAAAATCTTTAACTGTTAATTCCTCTTTGTTTTCTACAGCCTTAGCTGCAGCTCGGAAAGCTCCGCCCCAAATTGGACCAGATGCTCCGCCGCAATGTTCCATAATAACCATAGAACATGCATCTAGGAATTTCCCTATATGTAAACGTTCTTGATTCAAAATCGAACTCCATTCTCGTTTTAATTGCTTGAATCCTTTCGCGACGCTCATTCCGAAATCGCCATCACCTGCATGGGTATCCAATTCACAGAAAGGCACTTCATTCTTGATAATGACTTCGCTCATTTTATCTACAAGATAAACCATGTTATCTAATGTGATGACCTCATTCTTGATGATCGCATGTTCTTCCGCTGTTTCCGTCTCAAAGAAAACTGGTTTCTCTTCCTCTTTCTCCTCAACAGCAACGTATTCTACACTCTCAACTGGCCCGTCTACCTTAAATGCAGGTGTATTACATTCTTTCGATAGCAACGTTTTCAGCTCATCATCCAGCTTCATTACTGTTAGAGAAATTCCGGCCATATCAATACTAGTCATGTAATTACCGACAAACGTTCTATTTATCCGTATATTTCTGCCGCTTAACTCCCTAGTAATCGCATTGTTAAATAAATAAAGTTCTTGAAGCGGTGTACCACCAAATCCGTTTACTAAAACAGCAATTTCAGCACCCTCATTACCATCTAACTGTAAATCCTTCACAAGGTCATTTGTCATGCGTAAAGCCAACTCGTCTGCAGTCGCCATTTTTTCCCGTTTTCTGCCCGGCTCTCCATGAATACCAACGCCATATTCCATCTCATCTTCACCCAATTTGAAAGTAGGTGATCCACTAGCAGGAACTGTACAGGATGTTAGCGCTAGGCCAATTGTGCGAACATTTGCCGCTGCTTTTTCCGCTACAGCTTTAACCTGCAGCAAGTCCATACCTTCTTCTGCGGCTGCACCGGCTATTTTATGTACGAATACAACCCCTGCAACACCGCGGCGTCCTACTGTATACAGACTATCTTCTACGGCAATATCATCATCTACGCGGACATATTCTACTTGAATGCCATCCTCAGTAGCTAAGTGAGCTCCATTTTTAAAGTTCATGATATCTCCACTGTAATTCTTAATAATGAGCAGCGTACCTTTTTTGCTAGCTGTTGCTTTAATCGCTTGATATACCTGTATTTGTGAAGGTGAAGCAAACACATCCCCGCAGACTGCAGCATCCAGCATCCCTTTCCCAACTAAACCCGCATGTGCCGGTTCATGTCCACTACCGCCACCGCTAATTAACGTTACTTTATTTTCGTCCATTTCTTTTTTCTTCATTACCTTATACTTTTTCAACAATTCCAGCTCCGGATGAGCCATAACCATTCCATTGCACATCTCCATAACGAGAGTTTCAGGTTTATTTATAATTTTTTTCACTTATTACTCCTCCTCTATACATTTTGCTATTTTCTTAAATTGTTTATCTTATTCGTATACACACTTTCATAGATTTCTTTATTCATAGAGTATTGCTGCCACGGTACATTCCCTTCTGAATTATGATATATTTGAAAGCGTATTATTACTAACTATATTAAAATGAAAGCGTTTTACAATAAACGGACAAAATTTACGATTTGTCTAAAGACATCCCTATTTATTTATAGATAGGATGTTAATTATTAGAAAAGAATAAAGTTGTAGAAAGGATTCAAATGACCTCTTCTATTATTTCCAAAAAAATTATAGCCAACTCGCTAAAACAATTAATGGAAACAGAACCTTTTCATAAAATATCTGTGAGTGATATTATGGTAATTTGTCAGATGCGCAGGCAAACTTTTTATTATCACTTTAAAGATAAATTTGAACTGTTAGGTTGGATTTATAAAGAAGAAACGAAGGAAAATATTATAGACTTTCTTGATTATGAAAAATGGGAAAATATTTTCGACTTATTATTTGATTACTTTCACCAAAATCAACACTTCTACCAAAATGCATTTAAAGTAATCGAGCAAAACTCATTTAATTACTATCTATTTGAACATACGAAAAACTTATACATCAAAATTATCGATGAGCTATTAGTTGGCTGTAATTTAGCTATTTCTGAAGTGAAAAAAGATACACTGGCCTCTTTTTATAGTCATGGATTTGTTGGGACGATAAAAGACTGGATTGAAAACCACTGCGCTGTAGATCCATCTATCATGTCTTCTATGATGAAAAATATGATAAACAATCAATTAGTACTTTTACTCCAGCAATCAGCAAACAAATGATAAGGTGGAAAAACAATGAAAAAAATCATGAATGATGTTCAAAATATTGTTCAGGATATGTTACATGGTTTTTATTTTGAACATAACGATAAAATATGTTACAACGCAAAACATAACATTATTTATCAGAAAGATCTTTCCGAAATTGGACAAAACGTTGTAATCATAAGCGGCGGCGGCAGCGGGCATGAACCAGCTGATATTGGTTATGTAGGTGAAGGAATGCTTTCAGTAGCAGTCAATGGAGAAATCTTCACTCCTCCTACACCAGAACAAATATTAGCAGCAATCCGCTCTGTTCCTAAGGATAAGAGTGTCCTCTTAATCATTAAAAACTTTAAAGCTGACGTAGAAAACTTCTTAACTGCTGAAGCTTTGGCAAAAGAGGAAGGAAGACTTGTTGATCATGTAATTGTAAATGACGATGTTTCCATTGAAGATGATGCTTCTTTTAATAAAAGAAGGCGAGGAGTAGCTGGAACGATTTTTGTTCATAAAATACTCGGAGCAGCAGCTCTTGAAAACTATTCATTACAACAATTAACAGACGTTGGTCACTCTGTTATTCATAATCTGCATACATTAGGAGTCGCCCTCTCTCCAGCAACCAATCCTATCCAAGGCAAAGTTTCTTTTACCTTGCAAGACAATGAAGTTTTTTATGGAGTCGGCATCCACGGAGAAAAAGGATACCGTAAAGAGGCATTATTTTCTTCTGAAAAATTGGCAATCGAGCTTATGAACAAACTCAAAAGCATTTACCGCTGGAAACAAGGAGACAGGTTTGCCATTCTAATTAATGGCTTAGGTGCTACCCCATTAATGGAACAGTATATCTTCGCCAATGACATTCGTCGTTTATGTGAACTTGAAAGATTAGATATTCGATTTGTCAAAGTCGGAACCCATCTAACATCTTTAGACATGCAAGGCACGTCATTAAGTTTACTGAAAATAGAGGACCCCCTTTGGGAAAAGTGGCTAAAGACAAATGTTGAAGTGGCTAACTGGTAGCTAATAGCCTCAGGTGTGAATGTATGAACACACTTGAGGCTTTGTGTGTTTCGTAAACATATTGATTACTTCAACAAATTAAATAGCAGCCGTCTTTCTTTAAATCCTATCTAACTCAAATCTTAATAACGCCATATACTTGTAGTAACCATGCAGAATATTTCCTAGAACTCTACTCTAACGGTTCTTTTTAAATTTACAGAATTTTATGACTTAACTCAATTATCACCTTTTTCTTGATTTTTATAAACCCTATCCTCTAGTATAAATATATAAATCTAATTATTCCCATTTTTTCAAATGAATGATAGATAATTAGATTTATGTAATAAAGGTTATAAAAAATCAGGAGGGGTATGTGTGTTTTCAAAATGGAAAAAAGGATTCATAACTACTTTATTTGCGCTAACAACATTTTCGACAGTAGCATCTGCTGAAGAAATGCCTGCAGATCAACAAAAATGGCAGAGTTGGGTTCGCGAACATGCAGTTAAATTACAAGAACCAACTGCTAGCTCGAATGAAGATTTATCATTTTTGAAACAAATCTTACAGGGCAAACGGATTGTTTCACTAGGTGAGTCTACTCATGGTTCAACAGAAATGAATCAATCAAAGGTTCGTATCATTAAGTATTTGCATGAAGAAATGGGTTATGATGTGATTGCATTTGAATCAAACTTTGCGGAAGCGAATGCTGTGTATCAAAATATAGATGATTTAACAGCTGAACAAGCCATGAAGAAAGCTATTTATAACCCGTGGTTTACAGAAGATGTGGAAGAATTATTTCAATACATAAAAGAACAAAAAGAAAAAGGAACACCTCTTATTTTAACAGGATTTGATATACAAATACCTTGGAATGTCAATACTGCTACATTTGCAACATATGCAAATGAATGGATTGGGAAATTGGATCCTGAAGTAGGTAAATTACTTGTAGAAGCAGAAAAAGAAATCGTAAAATACCGTTCTGTCTCTTCTTATAAGGAATTTCAAGCAATGCAGGCACCCCTTTTAGACAAATATGAAAACATAAAAGAGTTTATCCAACAACATAAAAATGAATTGCAACAAGTAGCACCTAAAACATCCTATGATGTAAATCTTCTAGAAAAATCAATCAAGATTCGAATCGATGCGCTTAAAACATATATGCCAAGCGATGTGAAAGAGCAGAAGAAAATTCCACGTGAAAAATATCCAGATGATTACTCATTTTACACTCGAGATCAACGGATGGCACAGAATTTAGCATGGTTAAGCGAGATGCAATTTAAGAATAAAAAAATAATTGTGTGGGGACACAATTATCATATTAGAAAACAAAATTCTAAAATGATTCAAGCCGCAACCGAACGCCCATTCCCAAATATGATGGATATGATACCACAGTATTTGAAAAATCAAATGTACACAGTCGGTTTATATGCATATAGTGGTAGTAGTTTAGATACGGATAATAAGACGCCTTATTCTGTAATAGAAAAACATCAAACAAATAGTGTCGAAGAAATTTTGAAGGCTGCACAGCATCCGCAAGTATTTGTAAATTTAAAAGGTGAGGAAAATCGTCCTGAAACCTCTTGGATGTATATGCCTATTATCGGACAGTATTGGGGATGTCTAGATGAAGTCATGATTCCTAACCAACAATATGATGGGATTCTATGGCTAGAGCATATTAGCCCTTCACGAATTAAGTAAAACAAAAAGCGCGCCAATGCAATAAATGGTGCGCTTTTTGTTTTATAGTTCCTTAAGAAATATATTATTCTTTAATTTTATGAAACGATTAGGTTATACGTATTCTGCTGAATGTGAACAAGGAAAGACACTTTATATAGGTGCCTAAGAGTCTCATGTATCATACAAACTAGTTAGAACTATTCCTTTTCTCTTCACCTCAAAAAATAATTATAAAAAGGATTTGATTTATTCCTTCGTAGGATGAACATCCCTCAATGACTTTTGTATTCATTTCATTTATTTTTTGGAAAATAGCTGCTCGAACAATAAATTTGGAACTGTTTTTTTGATCAACAATTCGGAAAGTTCAGCATTGACATCATGCAAGGTTACATAAGCAAAAAAATCTTCTGTTGTATCCAACAATGAAAATATATTTTTAAGTCTATTCATCACGTTGATTCCTATTAATATTAGATGTTCTTCAAAAAAGGATTTACGAAATGCTATCTTTCTTTGAACATCAAGTATTGGATGCTCCGTATTTATACAATAGTATGCGTTTGTGATTTCTTCTAATTGCGGAGTGATTAATTCACTGAAAAAGGTAAACGGAAATGCTGAATCATGGTACCGAACTCCATATAAGCTATTAAGCTCTTCTTCTGATTCATCAGGATACCACTTATCAATTATCTTTCGGTATTCCGGTTCTGTATTTATTGATATACCAAAATAGCCGCCCTCAGTATCAACGTACAATGCGAGTACAAATACATCTTTATTATTTTCGGAACGAGAAAATTTTTCTATGACATTAGAACATGCTTCAAAAAATAAATCTTCAACATACTTAAAATCCGCTAAAAATATATCCTTTTCATTTGATATATCTTCAAAATATTCAATGGTTTTTTCAGGAGTATAAACAATAAAACCCTTTTGAGTTGACTTCCAATCTCCATTAATTACTTGCTTAAGAAATGCGTTATAATCCATGGCTTTACCCCTTTTTTCATCTTTATGTATTATTTAAATATAATAACAATAAGAAAATATATAAGACGTTTCTATTCCTATCAATGAGTATGAATAAATCCGCTCTATAGTAACTGCTACCTTTCCTAAAGATTTTTTATCCGACCATGTAGTAAACCCTGCAAATAAAGAAGCAGTAACAGTCCATGCCCATCAAGTTAAGATCTCATAATGCCCCCAGAACGAAATTTTGTGCTAACTTGTAACCAAAAAGCTCATTTTATCGTATGGGGGTGGAATGAGCATGGGGTCGTTTCGTTCATTATGACTAACGGACGGGAAGAAAGTGATTCTTTTTAATCTGAGTAGAAATGATAATTACATGAGTAATATGTCCCCCACTATTTCGATTTCGACCGAAAAAAGCGATTTAAAAAAATTCCAAATCGCCTTTTTTAATATTATTACTTTTTAGGTTTCCTATCTAAAATAAAGCGTAGTTCATTGATTTCATCATCAGATAGGGTATCTTCCTGAATGAATTGGGCAAGCATGGATTTCAGGGTACCTCCATAGATACGCTTAATAAATGATTTGGTCTCGGCACGCTGGAACTCTTCCTGTGTATAGAGCGGGTAAAAGGTGTAAACTCTTAGATTTTTATTGACACCTACTACATCTTTTTGAACTAACCGATCGAGAAGAGTACGTATGGTTTTCGGTTTCCAATCAGTACTCTCCTGTAAGGAAAGTATGATGTCATTCGCTGTTTGAGGAGCTTTATCCCAAAGCACGTTCATGATTTCCCATTCTGATTCTGATATACTAGGGATGTTTTTCTCCATATTTATCCCCTCCATTTTCTTTAATAGATTCCTAAATCCTTTAAAATTGATAAAGTAATTTCTATAGCCTTGCTTCCAGATACATCATCTTCATTTTGTATATTGGTAGCAAAGAAATAAGTATTGTTCTTCGTCTCTACATACCCGATAAACCAACCATTGATGTTTTTTCCATTCACTGTTCCTGTACCCGTTTTTCCTGATAGGCGAGCTTCTTCATTCTTTTCTAAGAATAGTGCTTCTTTCACAGCTTGGATATTCACTTCCTTATATCCCAATTGATTATAATAAAAGGCTTGCAGCAGTTGCACTTGCTCGACTGGAGAAATTTTTAATGAGGATTCGTGCCAGAATTCACCTACCCCCCCAGATACATTGGAGTTTCCATAGTTTATATCTTGTAGATTAGATTGTATTGTTTCAATTCCTGTTCTACGATCTAGTTCTTGGAAATACCAGTTTACAGATTTTTGTAAAGCAGATGAGACATCCTGATCCATATTCCAAGCGTCATAGGGTTGCTCCGTCCCATCCCATGAAAGGGTGGATTCTTCGGGTGATATCACATTTGATTCTAGTGCAAATAAGGCACTATAGATTTTGTATGTGGAATCAGGTGATACCCGCAACGCACTTTTCTCTTCATTATAAATGCGATATTGTTTTGCACTCTGATCATATAAAACAAAACTTCCTTCATACCCTTTAAAGAATTGATGTAAATCCTCATAAACTGTTCCGTCATTATTAAAATAGTATCGGTCGTTCTCCGTCGCAAATGCAGAAATGACAGGTAATTGGACTGTCAAAATGATACTGGCCAACACATAAATAAAGACGCTTTTTCTTATTGATTTCTTTGCTCCAGGCTTATAGGCAGCAATTTGTTCAATTCGTTTTTTGATTTGACTCTTCGAACCGTTTATTTGTGTTACTAACTGTAGCTTACTTGACCGTTTCGAAAGATCTAAAAAATTAATGATTGTATTTCCATATTCACTAAATGAATTATCATCTAGTAAATGTAAAACAGATGTATCACATGCGATTTCCCGATCTAATCTCATTTCTCTAAAAGCAAGCCAGACAAGGGGATTAAACCAATAAACGATTTGATAGAACAATATCACGTAATTTGTCAGCAGATCCTTATTTTTATAGTGATTCAGTTCATGAAGAAAGATATACTCGTAATGTTTCAAGTTGAGCCAGTTTTCATGCTGAGAAGGTAAGACGATATATGTTTGAAAAAGTCCGAATATCATTGGAGATTGGACTTTTTTCGAAATAACAATCTTTATTGATTTTTTAATCTGTAGTCTTTTCTTGCATTCTTCGAAAAGCACGAGAACTTCTTGATTGGAAAACGTAGAAGAATAATTCTTTATCCTTCTAAGTGTAATCCATCCACGAACTATAGTAAAAGTATACAATAGCACCCCTGACATCCATAATCCCATCACTCCCATATTAAGTAAGGACAGATCCGGCCGATTGACAGATACAGAAAAGTCTTGTATCAGGTGTAGACCCTGCATCATATTAGTTCCAGTTATTTCTGTATTAGGGCTGAGCGCATTAGTCTGATATGTATTCCCACCGCTAAAGAGAGAACTAAAATTATATAAATGAGTAGGTATGAATGGAAGTGCTAAAGCGATAAAAAGAAACATCCACAAATGATAGTGCCATTTTGCTGTTAGTTGTCTTCCAAACCATTTTCGTGTAAGTAGAATAACAACAACGGAAAATGAAGACACCAATAGGCCAATTATAAAATGAGTTAAAAACATGTCTCTCAACACCAACTCTCTTGGATTTTTTAATTTTTAAAAACAGGTATATAGCATATTTATAGTAGCTTGATGATGAAAAATAAAGAGTTGACTTCACTTGATTACATCTGTAATATTGTACTACAGATGTAATCAGACTACAAATGTAATCTTTTGAAACTCCTTGAATAAGGTTGTTCTTTCAATTCGTACATAAGAGTCTAATCAAATAATTAGGAGGTTTTACATGTAATAGTAAAAACCGGTGTTCAAATTGTATACATTGTATCTAATTTAACATTTGTTTTAAGTATTAAAAGTGTGAAAGGAATGATCATTTTGAAAAGTACAAGGATGCTAAAAATAGGGATGTGTGTTGGCATACTAAGTTTAAGTCTTGCAAGTGTAAAACTCTTTACAGGTGAACCATTGCAAGTGGAAGCAAAAGAAAAAACAAAGCAAACCAAACATACAAATCATGCGACTCATCAGGAGTTCGCTCAACTTGAGAAAAAGTTCGACGCTCGACTAGGTGTCTATGCTATTGATACCGGTACAAATCGAACAGTTTCTTATAAACAAAATGAACGGTTTGCTTTCGCATCAACATATAAGGCTTTAGCTGCAGGAGCAGTGCTACTGCAAAATCCAATTGACAAATTAAACGAAGTTATCACTTATACAAAAGATGATTTAGTTGAATATTCACCCATTACAGAGAAATATGTAGATACCGGTATGACACTTGGAGAGATTGCAGAAGCTGCCGTTCGTTACAGTGATAATACCGCAGGGAACTTTTTATTTAAGGAACTAGACGGGCCTAAAGGATTTGAAAAAGCGCTCAAACAGATTGGTGATGGAGTTACCCAGGCAGATCGCTTTGAGACAGATTTAAACGAAGCTATTCCTGGTGACATCCGTGATACAAGTACAGCTAAAGCACTTGCTACCGATCTTAAGGCTTTCACAGTTGGAAATGTACTCCCAGCTGACAAACGTAAAATTCTTACAGATTGGATGCGTGGAAACGCTACAGGAGACAAACTTATCCGCGCTGGATTACCAAAAGACTGGGAAGTCGCTGATAAATCAGGAGCCGGAAGCTACGGAACACGAAATGATATTGCAATCGTTTGGCCACCGAATAGAAAACCCATTATCATTGCAATTCTGTCCAGTCGTGATACAAAGGATGCTACCTATGATAATGAACTGATCGCGCAGACTGCCACGATTACAATTAACGCTCTCAAGTAATAATATCCCAGTTTCCCCATTTATTAATCCAATGTTATCTAAAGGATAAAACAAAGAAGTACAAAAAGAGCTAGCGTCATGCTAACTCTTTTTTACTTCAATTATTACAAACTCTTCAAATATACAACCTTTCTCTTTTTGTAACAAAACAGACAAATTCCAAAAGAAAAGATGACTTGTGAGCAACAAAAAGGTATGGTATCCTTTTCATTGTTAAGATGTATACAAGTTTTTAGACAACTATACAATAACGTATATCACAAAGAGTTATTTTGCATAATCATGAAAGCGGAATCAACTATAAGATGTTTTTCGCTATTCATGCCTATACTTTTTTGTAAACATCACAAGAAGTATGGTATCCTTTCCACTCTTTATATGTATACAAGTCTTTAGACAACTATACGATAGTTTAAATAGTTATCACGCATGATTATTTCAGTCATACATGCAAACGCTTCCTTTAAACATCATAAAAAGGAAGACACAAAAGTGGATACAACTGTGCACAAGGAAATCCCTCATAGGAAACAAATGGCGTAAAAATTACGAAAGCCATCTGATCAATTGATAGTTAAACAATCATGACTCAGGAAGACCATTTCCTGAATTACAAAAGGAGAGAAATATCACTATGTCTACAATAAGTGCAAATTCAAGCATGAAGAAAACTCAAGAATATAGTGCTAAGAAAGCAGTACCTGTTACTTTACTGTTATTTCTACTATGTTTAATAATTGACAACTCGTTTAAGATTATTTCTGTTGATATGGCAAAGGATTTTAACATTTCAGCGACAACAGTTAGCTGGCAAGCAACATTAGCTGGTCTTGTAATCGGAATTGGAGCAGTCGTTTACGCAGCTTTAGCGGATTCTATTAGTTTTAGAAAACTTTTTACCGCTGGTATTCTTTTAATCTGCGTTGGTTCAGTCATGGGATATATTTTTCAGCATTCGTTTTTACTAGTTGTTATCTCACGAATTATTCAAACTGCCGGTTTAGCATCAGCTGAAACGTTATATGTAATCTTTGTCACAAAGCATTTACCTGCAGATGAACAAAAGAAATTTTTAGGATTAAGTACAAGTAGTTTTGCTCTTTCACAGCTTATCGGTGCATTAACTGGAGGTTATGTTTCAACATATTTCCATTGGACAACTTTATTTTTAATTTCTTTAGTAACACTTTTCACTCTTCCTTTTATTTTGAAATATCTTCCTAAGGAAGAAACGGAAAACAGTCATGTAGATATATTAGGATTATTTCTAGTTGGAGCCATTTCAGCGTCCCTACTACTATATATTACAGATTTCAATTGGCTTTACCTAATCTTGTTTATTGTTGCAATTGCCTTGTTCCTTACTTATATTAGTAAGAACTCAAAAGCTTTTATCGGAATCTCATTCTTCCAAAATAAGCAGTTTATCTCATTGCTTGGCGTTGCGTTTATCATTTACTCTGTGCAGTTAGCATATATTTTCCTATTCCCATTCTTACTTGAAAAGATCTATGGTTTACAGCTAGATACAATTTCACTATTATTGATTCCAGGCTATATAGCAGCGACTATCGTCGGAGCTCTTTCTGGAAAAGTTGCGAAGGTTATGGGAAGCAAACAATGTATTACACTTGCTATGTGCAGCATTATGCTCAGCTTACTATTAGGCGGATTCTTTATTAAAACTTCTGTTGTTGTATTCGTAATATCAATGGTTCTTTTCTCTAGTTCATTTGCATTCATGTATGCACCATTACTTGACTCTTGCATTTGTACAATCGATAAAGAAAAAACAGGAACAGCAATCGGATTTTATAATTTAACACTAAATGTTGCGATGTCAATCGGAATTGCTTACACAGCAGCAATGATGGACAATTCCGCAATAAAGAAAAATTTCCTTGGAATTATAAACAATGTGGACGCTTCTATGTTTAGTAATATTCTATTCATTCTTGTACTAGTTACTCTATTCAGTTTATCTCTGTACTGGGTATTAGTAGGAAGAAAAGCGACAAAATAGATTTATAGACCCTTTAAAGTTAGAACTCTAAGATTAAAATCTTAGGGTTCTTTTTTATTATTTGTACAATCTGATTGAAAGCGAATATTTGCTTTCATCGAACTACTTTACTTGCATATTTCTTCTCTGGAAAAATTCGTGAATTTGTTCCTCTTCTCTGTTGTTATAATGCTTCTCTATAAATTTTTGAAATTGACCTTTTATTTTGCTCCATATTCAATTCCTTTGATTAAGTCATTATAAATCTACTTTCATATATCGGAAAAAATAATGGTTCTCCGCTACGACTTATTAAAGGTTTTTCTATATTTCACCAAAACTAGAGCTACCGCAACTATAAAATATAATATAGTAGTAATGACAAAAGTATGTAGTTTATCTCCAATTTGGATCGCCATAAAATAATTAAAAAATTGATGAATCATCATTGTTATAACTAGATTATGATTCAGGTTATAAAATACCGTCATAATTATAGATACAGAAACAATAGAAACTAAAAAACAAATAATATATTGAACCAATTGTATTCCTGTATATCCTGAAGATATAAACCATAGCGGCGCATGCCAAAATCCCCACACCACGCCAACTATAATTGCTGATTTTAATGGGCTGAATTTTTTTTGCAATTCATTTAATACATACCCTCTCCAGCCCAGTTCTTCTCCTAATGGTCCTCGAATGAAATGATTACCAAATGCCACTAGTAGTGTACTCCAAGAAGTAGCTAATTGAGCTTTTATTGGTATGTTCTGGTCAATACTTGTAAATAAAAGACTTCCTAGGAAAATAGAAAATTGAAGTAGAAAAATCCATAATATCGTTGAAATTTTTATTTTTTCCCTGAATTGACTTTTTATATATTCCCTTAGATTACCTTTTGGATTGATTTTACGAAACATAACTATGAAAACAAATGTAGAAGTCCACGCTGATATAATTATCAATATGTTAGTTAGTATTTGGGCTTTTAAAACGTTCATTGTTATCCCAATTAGTAGAAGAAAACAATAAAATATTACGTATGTCCAAACAATATATCGCTTTACTATTTTTTCCAACCAATATCCCCCCACTGAGTTTATTAGAAAATAAATAAAGCCAATAGAACAATTTTACATTTTATCCCACATAATTGGAATATATACTATGGTGTTCCCACAGGTCAAGACGCCTATTTAAAATATTTTATTTTCCTTTCATCTTTAAAGGAACAGCCCATCTGAATTAAGAGATAGCTTACGGAATTGTCCCTCGATTAGGAAGTTGTAGCCTTGGAATAAAGTTTGATAATTTTTGTTATCCTTTCTCACTTAAAGCGCCCTTTAATAGAATAACTGTTTTTTTAATGATTTTAAGTAAAGCATCTTCGTTTGACAAAAGCTAAATCTGCCTTTATTATCAACTCGAACTTATTTATGGGAGTGATAAAGATGAAAATTTATGTTGATGCAGATGCTTGTCCGGTAAAAGATATTATTATCTCTGAAGGTACGAATGCTAAAATTCCTGTTATCCTTGTTACTAGCTTTTCTCATTTTTCTAATGCGGAACAACCATCAGGGGTAGAAAAGATTTATGTTGATTCTGGAGCAGATGCTGCGGATTATCGGATTATGAAGTTAGCAGAAAAAGGAGATATAATCGTTACGCAAGATTATGGTCTTGCTTCGCTAGGTTTAGCAAAAGGGTGTACGGTTCTTCACCACAATGGGTATAGCTATACAAATGAAAACATTGACCAATTATTACAAACACGTTATTTAAGTGCAATGGCTCGAAAAAGTGGCAAGCGTACAAAGGGGCCAAAACCATTTACATCAGAAGATAGGGAGAAATTTAGGGAGCTTTTTAAAAAAGCAATTTCACTGTGAATAACCCCTCCTTATCTACCTTAGAAGTGCACCCCAATTGTTAGACTGTGTCTAACAATTGGGGTGCACTTCTATCCTTCTCGTTCCTTGAGGAAGGGGAATTCTTTTGGAAATATGTTAAAATAATGAGAACGAAGGTATAGCGGCGTAACCAAAAGAAGTAAAAAAGGGTTACCATGACGCTAGCTCTTTTTTACTTCTTTGTTTTATCCTTATTATCATTTTAGAATGTTAACTTAAATACATGACCTGTACTTGCTCACTCTCTATGTTTTAAACCTCTTTTTTTAACTTATATCAACTTCCCTATTATCCCTCACAACAACAACCTTATCACCACGCTCCCCTAACATATACAAAATCTCCGCTTTATTCTTTCTTTCAAAATCTCTCGTCCATTTAAACATATTCAAATACATGTTAAAACTCGGCTTATAGTTTACCTTTTCTAGCCGAAGCAGTTGTAAAATGTATCTCTTCGTTATTCTATATACCCTTTTTGAAAGAGCTACATCTAAAAAAATGATGATATCTGCATGTTGAAAACTTTGAGATACCCATGTATGATGAGCCCCTTCAACAATCCATGTATTAGAACTGACAATATCATTCAGCTGCCTATCTCTTTCTTCAGGCGTATTTCTTATGTCTCCATTTTCAGACCTTTTCCAAACGACATTGTCGAGCTCATAATATGGAATGTTTAACTCCAAGGATAATGTTCTTGCTAAAGTTGTTTTCCCGCTTCCGACAGAACCTATGATATGAATTTTATTAGGATGTTTATATTTCAGCACAATCATCGCCCCATTTTCTATCTACATCTTCTTCCCCATTCTCCAGCAGCGATGATTGTAAGAATTTCGCTCTTCTCCCAATCTTTCAAACCCTTGCTTTTCATAGAATTTAATCGCGCGCAAATTGGACTGTGCAACGCGAAGATGATATTCCATCACATTCCGTTTTTTAAACTGCTCCTCAGCATATTGAAACAGCTCGTTACTATATCCCTTCCCGCGTCCCTCAGGAATTACATATACAAAACTGACATACCCAATCTCTCTTCCTTCATACGTATCATACCGAAGTACTAATTCTCCGACTGCCTGTTGATCACGTTCTAAGAGAACAAACCCTTCTGGAAAATTCAATTGTTTTTGCTTTGCATACTTTATATATTCACCCTCATGAAACTCAAGTTCTTCATCTGTATCTGTGAAAAATCGAATGATTGTTTGTTTATCTTTTTCGATATCGACACAACGAAATGTAAGCATTGGCATCGCTTCCTTTCATTTCATACTTAAATCAATCTTACAATATCTTTCATTTCGGTAAAATTAGTCAAAACTTTAGCATATAAATAAGAAATACTTATGAATCTAGCAAATCGCTATTATTTTCAATCATCGCTTTCAAATTTCTTTCATTTAGTCCATTTTGACAAAAATCAAATTTTGTGTTCTTTATTCGTTTCACGCGGTCCACAATTTGTCCTAAATGATAGCCAGTATGTTCAACAAGATGAAAGAGACTATGTATATCTATTTCTACATTTTGTTTACTATTTACAGCTTTCGCAAACTCTCTTTTCCAATTCGTAAAGGTCTCTTCAATAATGGAACATAACGCAGTTGATGATATGTCTAAATGAGGAAGGTACTCTTCAATCCCTTCTTCAAACTTAATATTTGAATTCGAGTACCGAACTGTATTTCTTTTTATATGCTCACAAATGTGTAGAACAATTCCACCAATTGAATTCATCTCCTGCTTCCACAATTCTTCAGTATGTAAACAATGAATTGCTTGAAGTAGTTTCGGACGATAGTGGTCGTACATACGATGATATGTAATTTAAAAAACCAATTGCATGTCTATTCCCCCCATACCTAGCAGAATACTTTATCAAATTACCATTTATAAAATACACAATTATCTTACAATTGATTTTATTTTCCGTCTAGAGGAGAGAAATTGTATATTGACCATAGAATGGTATTTCAAGAGAAAACTATTCAAAAATCTTTAGAGTAAATAGAATAACAAAACCACACCACTGCTAAATTTATAGCGGGGTGTGGTCTCTCACTCAAATGTTTCTTAATATTTTTTTGTTCATACTTCTTCTATTTCTATTAAACGGTATATACAAGAGTAGACATGCAATAAACGCAACAATTTCTAATGAAATAATATAGTAAGGATAAGGACCTAGCATATCAAGTAAGGAAGCTGTTTCTGGCTTATGCGCTAAAAACATATAGTTCCCGCCTGTTTTACCGTTTACAAATAAAATAATTGGTAGCAATGCATTTAAAAATAACATCGTACGTTTAATCGATTGAAAAGTTGGTCTATACCCTTCCACCCATGTCATAAAGAGCGGTGACAGAACGAGTAATGCATGTGCGATGAAATATTCTAAGAAGCGAAAATGCGGAAAGGCATACTGTAAGTTTGGAGTTAAAATGGCTTGTGATGCCCCAAGAATTCCTGTAAAAAAGACAATTTCATATAGCCTATAACTTTTCGTTATAATCATAATGGATGCCAAAAATAAGCTAATCGTACATAACTCAAATGGCAATGATGTACTAAGTTTAAAAAGCCCTGCCTTCACCTGCCATATGTCCAATCCAATTTCACTGCCTATAAATAAAAAAGCAATTGTGTAGCGAACCATTATATTCCATTGCTCTTGGCGAAGTAAATCCTGATATTGATATAGAAAATAAATTCCTAAACCAATAAGAAGAAGTACAATAACGTGTTGCTTCGAGTATGGGACAAACGGTTCTAATGGAGCTGCTCGAAAATATGCTTCCATGCTCCCACCTCCTTTCTACCAATATTATGGTAAAAAAGGAAAGGCTCGTCAACTTATTTACTTTCTGCAAAAGCTCAAATTTACTGTTTTTTATGGCTATACTAACTTTAAAATATTATGCTTTGAAGTTTAATAGACATTACTCTACGTTACTTTAATATTTTTTATGGAATTAATTAAAGTTAGTTTCATATCTTTCTTTTTTTAGTAGGTAGTATTATCATTTTGCTTGGTTTCTATTTTTCTATATAGCTTCTTAGTACCTTATTTTGATAAAAAATAGTTTAGATTTACCTTTTTGTGTCCAAAATATTGACTCAAATCCAAATAAACTATATCTTTGTTTTGTGGATAGAGAGAGCGATAAAAAAAGAAATGAAAGGGAAAATAAGGGACCACGAAGAAATTCCCATTTCCATAAAATAAAATGACATAGATATTTGAAAAAGCATTGTTATTACAGGTGCGATCCATACCTTTTTAAAAATATAAAAACCTATTAATCCAAATGAAATACAAATAATTGGTTCGAAGACTAATTGATACAAAAAAGGGCCTAGAGAGTCTAATATAAAATTCTTCAATATAATTCACCTCCTACAAGAGTGGTTCACTACTTTAGTCTAATACTAATTTAATAGGGGTAGCGTCCCGAAAATGTGGATTTACAACGTTATGTTGTTTATAGCATTAAAAATGAATAATGTAAAAGCGCCGATATACTTACGACTAAGTAAAAAAGCGCCCTGTAAACAGGGCGCTTCACTTTTAATTAGTGACTAATATTAGCATTTGGGTATAATGTTGTTCCTCCAATTGAAACTTTCATTTCATTTGTTAATGGAACATTTTGTTCATTAATAATTGTTCTCCACCATTCCCATGCAAGACCTGTACATTCTTTCGCCATAACTTTTACATTTTTCGCATTCGCTGGAAGTGGGATCACTGTATTGAAATGAGCAGTTCTGTCTCTACCGTTTCCATCCCAAGTTTTATGAGTTAATACTTCTTTTCCATTTTGATCATATGAGA
>NZ_FOLV01000044.1 GCF_900112415.1 Bacillus sp. 491mf | reverse complement strand
AGAGGCGCTTTTTGCCTCGTCCGAGGGGGCGAAACGACCGGAGATTCTAGCCGCTGGAGCTGGACAATGCTTTCGCCGAATTTTGAGGTGGGAGTATTACTGCCCACGAATAGCGGGATAAGTCACTGCCATGTAAAACAAAGAGTGGCCTTCACTCGTTTTTTCTTTATATGTGGTCATGAAAGGGACTACATATAAAGAAAAAATTTTATGCGAATGTTTCAATTTGTTTTCATAGTGAATAACGAATTGAAATATGCTATGATTGTGGCCACGAATAACCAAATATATCCAGTGGGGGCATTTATGAAAAGACTAAATTTTTTGGTTTTCGGAACTATATTTAGTGTAATTTTCACATTATGTTTAAGTACTCAGTTAGCATTTGCAACATCTAATGATGAAAATACTACTTTAAGAAATAACGATTCTCTTACCCAATCTAAAACTGCTCCAACAATCCCACCTACTATTCAAGATCCCAAAAATACAGAAGATCCTGCCGGCTATTGGACAAAAGAAAAGATGAAAAATGCAATTCCAGCAGACAAAATTAAAAATGATGAAAAAAAAGAAACGAATCCAGAACAATTTGAATCTTCTTTAATAGGAGAGCCTACTAATATTTCTGATCCCGTTCTACCCGAAACTAACAATAGCATAAACGAAGCAAATGTAGTTGTTCCATCTACAGCAGGCAAAGTATTTTTTTCATATGGCGGAAAAGATTATGTTTGTTCTGCTTCTTCAATTAACAATAATTATAAAAATCTTGTTATAACAGCAGCCCATTGTGTAAATGGAGGAAAAGGGAAAGGATGGCACTCAAATATTGCATTTGCTCCGGCATATCGTAATGGTTCAACACCTTATGGTATTTGGAACTGGAAAGAAGCGCGGACATTCAACGCCTGGATAAATGATAGTAATTCTAGCTATGACCAAGCATTTTTCACTGTTTTCCCAAGGAATGAAAAAGACTTAGTAAATACGATTGGAGGAAATGGACTTTCCACTGGATATGGTACGAATCAACCAGACGTTCGTATTTTTGGTTGGCCCGCCGAAAACCCATATGATGGACAGATAGCTTATTATTGCGATGGACCTACAACTAGTAGAGGATGGTTTAGCAGCGATGCCACCATGAAGTGTGGTATGAATGGCGGGGCTAGTGGGGGGCCTTGGTTAAGAGAAAGAATTAATCAAGATCTTGGTTATGTTTTTGCAGTGACATCTCGGCGTTCAACTTCTGGCACACCAACTTTGTATGCAACCCCTAACTCTAAGGATGTTAAAACAATGTTTGATCAAATGAAATAACGTATAAGCCATTTATTAGTAAATAGCATGTATAACAAAGAGTAACTAGAAATACATACTGGTTACTCTTTGTTTTAGGACAGAAAATAACAACTATCTACAACTTACTCTTTTCACGTTTTACATTTATAATTTTCTTGCCAATATTTCGATAAATTATTAAACAAATTCAAATAAGTAGGTTACAATAAAGAAGGATACACATATAAGGGAGGCTTTACTTATGAAAGACCCACGTATTGAAACATTAGCAAAAAATTTAATTAATTACTCTATTCGTTTACGAAAAGGCGAAAAAGTATTAATCGAAAATTTCGGTTTACAAAAAGAGCTAGTAACAGCACTTGTAAAAGCTGCATATGAAGCTGGTGGTTATCCATTCGTACTATTAAAAGATCATCAAGTAGACCGCTCTTTAATGATGGGCGCAACAGAAGAACATTTCGAGCAAATCGCTGCATATGAAGCAAGCGTAATGAAAGATATGGATGCTTATATCGGCCTTCGCTCTGGTGATAACGTAAATGAACAAGCTGACGTTCCAAGTGAGCGCATGAAAATTTACGGTAACACAGTAGGTAAAAAAGTACATAGAGACATTCGTGTTCCAAAAACAAGATGGGTTGTACTGCGCTATCCAAATGCTGCAATGGCACAGCTTGCAAAAATGAGCACAGAAGGATTTGAAGACTTCTACTTTGACGTATGTAACTTAGACTACGCGAAAATGGATAAAGCGATGGACAATCTTGTTGAGTTCATGAACAAAACAGATAAAGTGCGTCTTGTTGGACCTGGCACTGACTTAACATTCTCTATTAAAGACATCCCAGCAATTAAATGTGCTGGTCACTTAAATATTCCAGACGGCGAAGTATACTCTGCGCCTGTTCGCGATTCTGTTAACGGTACAGTTTCTTACAACACACCATCTCCTTACAACGGTTACATGTTCGAAAATGTAAAACTTACATTTAAAGATGGTAAAATCATTGAAGCAACTGCAAACGATACAGAGCGCATTAACAAAATTTTCGATACAGACGAAGGTGCACGCTACGTTGGTGAATTCGCAATCGGCGTAAACCCATACATTTTACATCCAATGGGCGATATTCTATTCGATGAGAAAATCGACGGCAGCTTCCACTTCACTCCTGGACAAGCATACGACGATGCATGGAATGGCAACAACTCTAACATCCACTGGGACTTAGTATGCATCCAACGCCCTGAATACGGCGGCGGCGAAATTTACTTCGACGACGTATTAATCCGTAAAGATGGCCGCTTCGTTGTACCTGAATTAGAAGCATTAAATCCTGAGAACTTAAAATAAGATGGAAAAAGGAGTTGATTCAAAAGAGATGTAGATATCTTTTAAATCAACTCCTTCTTAATATGTTCACTGATATATCGGCGATTTTTCAAATATATCGACCACTTTTTTCAATATATCAGCGATTTTTCCGATATATCGGCGATTCGACACAAGATAAAGACGCTTCGACAATGTTCAGCATTCTAAATGTAGGAAAAGGCCCTAACCACTTTTATGCACAATCAGATGCTCTCGTCCTCCTCTAAAAGAAAGAGAGTTTTATGTCATTTGCATATATAGAATAATTTTACTAAGTTGACGATCTTTTATACTTATAAGGAATTAATTCATCAATTGTTGTTTTAATAATTTCATTACCCACCTCTAAAAGCACATAACAATGAGGGGCATAATCTGAAATAAGTTCTCTGCACATACCACATGGACTGACTACTGTAATTTCTCGATTGGGTTCGTCTAAATAGGGATGACGAACAGCCACAATGGTATCAAACCCTTTATGACCATTTGATATTGCACTACCAATTGCGATTGCTTCAGCACAAACCGTAACTCGCCCTACATATGCTTCAATATGCACAGCTGACACGATTTCACCCGATATAGTACGCAAAGCTGCGCCCACATGATGACAATTTTCTTTATATAACGTCTTAATTTTCGTCGTCGCTTCCTCAATTAACTTCAAATCATCTGATGTTACAGGATAGGTTTTCATATTCATATAAAATTCCCCTTCGAATAATTAGAACTCCAGCATAGCTCCTCTTTCATCAAATACAGAATCCGGGTTCCAAGCAACTTCCCAAAGATTGTTTTCAGGGTCAGCAAAATAAGCTGTTCTCCCTCCCCAAAAAGCAGCGCTTGGCTCTCGTAAAATTCTTCCGCCTACTTTTCGAATTTCTTCAATCGTTGTATCCACTTGCTCCGGATGATCTACGTTAATCGCAAACGTTACACCGCGAAACGTTTCTACATCTTGAGTAATGGAAACGCCAGCATCCTTTGCTAATTCCTCAATAGGAAAGATCGAAAGAATAACACCCGCCGTTTTAAACGCAGCGTAAGTATCTGAACTTATTTCTATATCTTCCCATCCTAAGCTTTTATAAAACGCGCGAAGAACCGGTAAATTAAATGCACCAATTGTTATTAGGCTTACTCTTTGCAGTACCATGATATCCCCTCCATAATGTATAGAAACACTTGTTAAGTGACAAAAAAGTTGTTAAAAAAATAATAAAGTTGTTTAATTCTTATTGGACTAACAGGCAGGTTAGTTGAAGAGTGTTAATTAACTTGTGTTCAACAATTGGGCCAGATTATTGAGAATCCACATCAAATAAAGTTGGTTATTTATGTTAAAATATTGCGAGTAAAATTAGGTTCTTAACGATTTTATCAAGTATCAAGAAAAATAATTCAAAAACGAAGAAGGGACAGTACTAACATGGAAAACATATCAAATGTAGATAAATTGGAATCAATAAAGTCTTTACAATCGACAATCAGTAAACTCGAAAATGCCTTGTCACAGATGACTCAGAAAGGCGCAAATACTACCTTAGTAAAGAAACGACTCAAAGCTGTTTGCATCGGCTTAGCAATGCTAGAAAACGTTTGGAATCAAAGACCCCATCATTACACCCATGAAGATTTAACAAAAGCTCGCAATGTTCTTACTGGTTTGCTTCCATCAATTGAGAACATTTATGATAAGTCAAAGGCTGGTAGTCCCCAAAGAACGCTTTTAGAAAGAAGAATAAAAGCGTTGAAACTAGCTATTCAAGCGATTGATAATTTTTCTAATAAATAACTTATCTAACTAAATAGAGTAACGGGTGCTTTAGTACAATAAGAATTAAACAACTTTAAAGAGTCTTACTACAAGAAAATGTAGCAAGGCTCTTATATTTCCATATCGAATTTAAATAATTTTACAACACTTACATACTCGCGCTCGAATGAAACACTTGGATTGGTCCGTCCCAACCGTCTTTCCTTATCTCACGGTACCCATTATTCGTATAGGTAGAAATGACTTTTCGCCAAAATGCTTGAGCTGGAACATTTTCTTCCATCTCTGCAACTGCCCACTCCCCAGGGAATCTAGAAAACAATTGCATAGCCGCTTGTTTTCCTACACCACTTTTCCGATACTTTTTCATGACAAAAAATTCTGACATATAGTAGTATGTACGGGCACTTTCCTCAATCTCTCGGATCAATGCGAACCCTGCATACTTTCCATTCACTTTTATAAAAAATGCAAAGCGACCTTCCTCTGTAAAATAATGATCTACGTACATATATTCATACAAACCATGCTCATTCACATCTTCAGGATCAAATTCACTAAAGTCGTATTTATATAGTTCCGTCAAATTCTTTAAAACGCTTTTATTCTCTAGCTTTACTTTTTCAATTTCCAAATTTATATCCATATTTATTTCTCCTAATTTTACGAAATTTATAAAAATGTATGTATTTCATTACTAATTACTTCAACACGTTCCCTATAATACAATCCTTTATCTTTTATTTTTAGCTGAGCGATAAAAAGATTCGCAAGCATCAGCGCCGTATCAAGCCTGTAAAATAGACAAACAATTTTTGGAAGAGACTCAAAAATATGCTCATCTTTATACCCGGCTTTAAATTCACTCCAATTCACTTCATTTACTTCCGCTATTCTCATCAGTTCGAGAAGCGGGTGACCAATAAGAGCATTGTCCCAGTCAACGATTGCTTGAATTTCTCCGCCATGACCAATTATATTGGCAGGTCGAATATCCATATGAAGCAGCCTCTTTACCTGTTCCCCCTCCTTTAAAATCGCCTCAATTTCTTCTGCTTTTGGAAATGGAATACGTAAAGAAGTAATTTTGTTAAATGATTGTAGTCTTCTAGCAAGACGCTCTGCTATATGCTGTTCTGTCGACTTTCCATGTTCATTTTCATAATGTAAACATTCAATTGGCATATGATGAAGCTTATTGGCTAATTCTCCAATTTCGTAAGAAGAAATCGGAGTAGCGTCAGTAACTATATAATCCGAAATTAAAAAATCAAGTTCCTCAGAAAGGTGCAGTCCATGAACCGCTGGCACAGGAATTCCTTGAGAATGACAAAACGCAGAAAGCTTTGCTTCTTTTTGTAATGAAAGGCGACTGCTAAATAAATTTTCATTGATATTAGCAACTTCGCGCTCCCACGGTACACGAAAAGCGAAAGAACCTGTTTCTGAATCTCCTCGAAACACAACATTTTGGACGCCGCTTCCTGCTACTTCTAAGCTTTTAATACCTAACTCTTCATATTCTCTCGTTAATATGTTTTGTAATTTTGTTCTTAACTCTTCTGTTTTTGATGCTACATTCAGCATTTCATCCCCTCCTCGCTCAGGGGCTTGTCTGTTAAAGCTAGAAAATCTTTTATATCCTGTAAAATAACTTGCATTGCTTTCTCCCAAAATTCTTGTTTTGTTAGATCAAAGCCAAGATGGTGAAAAGCTAATTGCTCAGCAGTCATTCTGCCAGTATCTCGAAGCAAATCTATATATTTTTCTTCAAATGAATGTCCTTCTTGAAGTGCCGTCGCGTAGATTCCTTGACTGAATAAAAAGCCAAATGTGTACGGGAAATTATAAAAAGGTTTATCAGTGAAATAAAAGTGTCGACTCCAAATCCATGAAAAATCATGATAAGAAATAAGAGAATCATTGAACGCATACTGCTGTGCTTTTTTCATCAAATGGTTCAATTCATCGACTCCTACAACCCGCTCTTTTCGAATTTCATAGAAGTCTCTTTCGAATATAAACTTTCCCTGTACTCCGATTAAATAACTAAGCGCAGTTTGTATCTTTGCCTCTAGAAGAAGCAATTTGTCATGTTCATTTGAAGTATCTTGAATGACCTTATTTAAAATAATCGTTTCTGCAAACGTAGAAGCTGTTTCACTAACAGCCATCGTATACTGCTGTGCAAATGGCGGAACATCATTTGAAATAATGCCTTGATGAAAAGAATGTCCTAATTCATGGGCAAGTATAGCGAGATTATTATGTGTTCCTTGAAAGTTCATGAAGATGCGCGCTTGCTTCGTTAGCGGAAATCTAGCTGAGAATCCTCTACTTGCTTTTGTATTCCTGTTTTCAGAATCAATCCAGCCTTCCTGAAATGCTCTTTCTGTATAATTCGCTAATTTAGGGCTAAAAGAATGAAACCCAGTAAGGATTATGTCAGCAGCCTCTTCATATGTATAAGTCTTCGTTACTTTGCCTATAGGCGTATATATATCGAACCAATCCATTTTTTCTAATCCTAGTAAACTTGCCTTTCTTTTTAAATATGAAGTTATGATAGGCTTACTTTGATTAACAGCTTCCCACATAGAATCAAGCGTTGTTTCTGACATTCTATTGTAACGAAGTGGTTCTGTTAAAATGGAATCCACTCCCCGATGTTTATACACCTGTAATCGAAAACCAGCAATGTTATTTAGAGCTGCTGCGCATGTCTCAGCTACTTTTTCGCCTGCATTATGTAAAGCATTTACGAGATTCGTTCTAGAATAATGATTGATAGATGAATGTAATTGGTTATATGCTTGTCCAAAATTAAGGTCTTTCCTTTGTCCGTCTTCCTCAAGAACAATCTTTGTTTTGCCAATGACAGAGTTATATAAATTAACCCACGCATGATAGCCATTAATAGAAAGATCTTGAATCAACTGCTCCTGCGCTACCGATAATTTCCCTCTCGCCGCTTCTCTTTTTTCTTGAAGTGGATAAGCAATCGGCTTAATTTGGTCCAGCTGCAATAACTGCTCCCAAGTATCATCCGGTATATGTACAAATGTTTGTTCAAAATCATTGATGACGACCTGAAATTGTGATGAAATATCTCTTACTTTTTCACTTAATATAATAGCCTGCTCATCTTCCACATTTTCTGATTCCAAACATTCTACAAAGTGGGTTGCTTCTAGCAAGCGAGTAGACATCTCTTGGATTCGATTCATTTGTTCAATCCACTCTTCATATCCACTTATTGATTCCAGTTCCTTCATTTCTATTGTTGTAGCTGTTTCTTTAACAATATCTCCCTCTAGCTTTATAAGAAACTCTTTAAAGCTATTCGACTCACTTCCTCCAGGAAAAATCTCATCTAAACTCCAGCGTTGTTGTAAAGCCTCACGCAATGCACTCGCCTCCTAAAAAATGCCGTAGTTATCCATATTATACCATGAAAAATTAGTAAATTCAGAAAAAAGGAAGAAGCATTCCCCTGTACGCTTCTTCCCTTTCTATGTTTTTCTTTTCTTTTGTTTTAAACCTCGCACGTGGCAGGAATAGGCCCTGACCGCTACTATACACGGCCAGATCCTCTCGCCCACCCTAAAAGAAAAAGGGTTTTTAGGTTTTGTGCTTATACAAAATCATTTACTAACCGGCGTATTCTCTACCTTTACATAATCAGTGCTTTCCACTTCATCTTCATCATCTAAATCTACAACCGGTAAAGCCGTATGAACCGCCCAGTAATAGCTAATCAAGGAAACAATACTAACCGCTAGCAAATCTGTTGAATTGGTTAAATATCCCTTCCCTTCTCCAAACATACCGAAGTATGACACTACCATTATGGCAATGTAGTAAAAAACGAGCCATAACGATGACTTAATTTGCTGGGCTAAAGATACTTGTGAAGTTGGTACCCATTTTTTGCAGCATAGATAAATGACAAACATGATAACTTGTGAAGATAGTAACCAAGAAAGCGTTTTCCAACCAGACCAGTACACGATTAATGAGGCAATGATAAATGAAAGAGGCCCGATGATTGACATTCCTTTTACTAAAAATGGACGATTTAGCTCAGGAGTCCGTTTTCTAAGTGCCGCCGCTGTAATCGGTGCAAGGGCATAACTTAATACAAGCGCTGCAGAAACAACATTAATTAGTGCTTCCCATGAAGGAAACGGTAATGTCCAGAAAATAGAAAGAGCAAAAGTAAGCCAAAGAGCCGGTCTTGGTATGCCTGATTTTTCATCAACTTTAGAAAATACTTTAAATAACGTTCCGCCTTGAGCCCATCCATATATAACGCGAGGAGTAGCTGACATATAAATATTCCCCGCTCCGCTCGGTGATATAATGGCATCGGACACGATAAAATAGGCCATCCAGCCAAGTCCTAATAAAAGAGAAATATCTTTAAATGGTAAACTAAATTCTTTACTAATTCCCGCCCAGCCGTTGCTAAGCATTTCAGTTGGAATGCTTCCAATAAAAGCAACTTGCAAAAGAACATAAACAATCGCTGAAGAGACGACAGATAAAAGAAGAGCAATCGGTATCGTTCTTTGCGGATTTTTCACTTCACTTGCAACTGATACAATAGGTGTCAGTCCTAAATAAGCAAAAATAACACCGCCGGCAGAAATGGCTGCTTGTACACCAGAAAATCCAAACGGTGCAAAATCAGCACTTGAAAAATTATCGGTATTTAAATACATTAGCAATACAACAATTGTTAATGCTGGTACAAAAAATTTAAAGATAGTTATGATTAAATTTGTTTTCGCAAATGTTTTTACACTCCA
This sequence comes from Bacillus sp. 491mf, assembly GCF_900112415.1. GTDB lineage: Bacteria > Bacillota > Bacilli > Bacillales > Bacillaceae_G > Bacillus_A. Next base: position 21,817 of record NZ_FOLV01000044.1, on the reverse strand, counting down.
GTAATTTAACAAAAAGAAAATGACGAGTAGTCCAAATTGCATAAGCCAACCACTTACAGTCGGTAAAGTAGAGTTTTCTTGTGTCAGACTTGGCCACCAAGCTGCAGCATATTGCCTAGCTGCTTCTACTTCAATTGCGATTAAACTTGAAAATGCAATAAGAGTAATGAATCCAAGTAAATATCCGAGTATCGGACCGTGAGAATATGCAGGATAGCGAACAATTCCTCCAGCTCGCGGAAGTGCTGCCCCAAGTTCACAATATACAAGTCCTAATAACAAAATAGCAAATCCACCAATGACCCATGAAATAGTTCCCGCCGGACCTGCTATTCCAGCAACATGGCTAGCGGCAAACAACCAACCTGATCCAAACATAGAGCCAAAACCGATAAAGGCTAAATCTAGTAGTGATATTTCTCTTTTAAACTTACCTTTATTAGACATCCTAACCTCTCCTCTCTCACTTTATTTTCTTAATTTTCAGTATTTTTAACGTAGACTATCTCCTTTATTTTAACCCTCGCACGTGGCAGGAATAGGCCCTGACCGCTACCATACGCGGCCAGACCCTCTCGCCCACCCTAAAAAGAAAGGTTTTCCCAATCTTTATTTCAAGTTCACCCAAATGCTCTTCACTTCTGTATAGTTATCAAGTGCATAAGAGCCCATTTCACGGCCAATACCTGATTGCTTATAACCACCAAACGGCGCCGCCGCATCTTCTAAGTTGTAATCATTTATCCACACTGTACCAGCTTTTAAACGATTCGCTACTTGGTGTGCAGTTTTAATATTTTCTGTCCATACACCTGCAGCGAGTCCAAATGGTGTGTTATTTGCTCTTTCAATTACTTCTTCTACCGTATCGAACGGCAGAACTGCCACTACTGGACCAAAAATTTCTTCTTTGGCGATAATCATATCATCTGTAACATCAGCAAAAATAGTTGGTCTGACGAAGTATCCTTTTTCAAACACCTTCGCACCGCCAGCTGCAACTCTTGCACCTTCTTCTTTTCCTTTTTCGATATAATGTAACACGCGTTCTTGTTGCTTTTTCGAAACAAGCGGTCCCATTTCTGTACCTGTTTCCATTCCTGCACCTAGTTTTACATCGTTCGCAAGTTTCGCTAATTCTTCCACCACTTTTTCATAATGCTTTCGGTGAACGAATACGCGAGATCCTGCACTGCAGTTTTGTCCATGGTTGTACATAATCCCGTTAAAAGCACCAGTAATTGCTTCTTCTATATTTGCATCTTCTAAAATAATATTTGGTGATTTTCCTCCAAGCTCTAACGTCACATGTTTAATTGTTTCAGCTGCTTGGCGCATAATATATTTACCAGTATTAGTCGAACCTGTAAAGGCTACTTTTTCAATATCATGATGATTCACAATTGCTGCTCCTGCTGTTTGACCAAATCCAGGAACGAAATTAACAACGCCGTCCGGGAAGCCCGCTTCTTTAAAAAGCTGCGCCGTATATAACAGAGATAACGGTGTTTGCTCAGCAGGTTTTAAAACGATTGTACATCCTGTCGCCAATGCTGCTCCCATTTTCCACGCCGCCATTACTAACGGATAGTTCCATGGAATAATTTGCCCAACAACCCCAATCGGTTCATGGCGTGTATAGTTTAAATAGTCCTTTGAAATCGGCGTTGTTTGCCCAAGTATTTTCGTCGCCCAGCCAGCATAGTAACGGTAATGCTCTACTGTTGCTGGAATATCGTCATCTAGTGCTACTTGATATGGTTTTCCATTATCAAGCGCTTCTAATTGCGCTAACTCTTCTTTATGCTCGTCAATTAAATCAGCCAGCTTGTAAATTAAATGTGCTCTTTCAGCCGCACTCAAGTCAGGCCATGCTCCTTTTTCAAATGCTTTTCGTGCAGCCTTTACTGCTAAATCAACATCTTCTTCCCCGGCTTCACTTACGAAAGCAAGCACTTCTTCTGTTGCTGGATTATACGTTTCAAACGTTTTGCCGCTTATCGATGGTACAAATTTCCCATCGATAAAGAGTTCAATATTTCCTTCTAAAAAAGCTTTTACCCTCGGCTTTAATTCGATTTGTGTAGTTAACATATTCCTCTCCCCTTTACATTTTATATCCCACTATGCGCAGACATCCGAAGAAGATCAATTTCTTTAATTAACCATCAACGGGGGATAATTCCCCCGTTGATGGATTTTTCACTTTATGCACGTGAAACAGCAGTTAAACTCGCTAAAATATCCTTAAGCTTTTGATCTTCCTCAGGTGTCAATCCTAAACGAGGATAGCGTGAAGGTCCTCCTGCCTGCCCATTTAATTCCATTGCACGTTTCACAATTTGTACGTATTTTCCTGATCCTTCAAGAAATTCACATAGCGGTAAAATACGATCATTGATTTCCCAAGCTTCTTTTAACTCACCGTTTTGGAAGTGATTAAACATTTTTGTAACAAGCTTTGGCACAACATTCCCCGCAACAGAAATCCAGCCTGTTGCCCCGACTGAATAAGACTCCATAACTAAATCTTCTGAACCACAGAAAATTTCAATGTCCCCTTTACCTTGTCTAACAAGATCTCTTGCTTTGCGGACATCTCCACTTGATTCTTTAATATGGGTAACTCTCTCACATTCTTTTCCGATTCGTAGCATCAATTCTGTACTCATATCAACGCCTGATGTAAACGGATTGTTGTACAGCATAATCGGTATATTCACTGCATTTGATACTTCTTTAAAGTGGAAATAAATCTCTTCCTCTTTCGGCTTGCAGTAATAAGAGTTAATAATGAGCGCACAATCTGCCCCATGTGCCTCTGCCTGTTTCGTGTATTCAATTGTTTCTTTTGTTGTTTCAGCTGCAGTCCCTACAATAACTGGAATGCGGCCGTTCACTTCTCTTAATACAGTTTCAACCATTTGAAACTTTTCTTCTTTTGATAAACTTACAAACTCTCCAGTACTTCCGTTAATTACAATCCCTGCAACGCCTTGATCTATAAAGTAATTCACATTATTTTTTACGCCGGCCCAATCAATCTCTTGCTCCTCATTCATTGGTGTAATTAATACTGGATAAGCTCCTCTAATTGTTGTCATTTCTATTTCCTCCTCAATATTTTTTTACTATATATACAAGTTAAAAAAACGACATGAAAACCCCTTTCTTTTCGGGTAGGCGAGAGCATCTGGCCGCGCATAGGAACGGTCAGGGCCTTTTCCTGCCACAGGCAACGTTTCAAACAAAAGGAGAAAACAAGTAGCGTTCATGTTGTATTCTTCATAGAAGCAACTTATGTGCCGAAAAATGAAAATGTATATATAGCAGGCATAATAACCTTAGATAAAGTGAAACTTCCGTCAGTGGGGGTTTTCTTCATCCCCCACTGACGGTTAGTTGAACCAATTGGGCTTTTACGGGCAGTTATCCCCCACCTATCTTCTTTGCTTCTCTCTGAATCTTGAGGTGGGGGTCTTACTACCCACGAATAGCGGGATAAGTTAGACAATCATTATTATTAATCTATAAATCTCGCTTTTATTATTTCAGTAAAAATCCAGCAGGTAACGGATCTGTCGGATCTAATACGAACATTTGCATCCCTGTAATGAAACCGCGACTTTTTAAAGTGAATTTGTATCCATCATCTGTTTGTTTCGCCACTTGTACTGTCAAAGTACTACCAAAAATACTTTCATTTACAAAAGGTGGCTCTAAGTACAATCTTCCTTTAGAAAGTAAACTTGTAATGCATGCCTTTGTTGTTTCAAAGCCAGGAGAGCGAACGATATACTGGTCTTCACGAAACGTGATTGTTTTAATCCGTCTCTCTTTTAATTGCGAATCATCCATTAAAATGATACCTCTTACTGGAAATTTCGACTCAAGAGCCCGGTGCATCTTTTGTCCCCATCTCTTCAATTCAGACAGTTCCTCAACACGAATCTCTGCAGCAATATCGTCTTTCTCAAACACTGCATATAACTGCTCAGCTTGTACAAGGGAGAACTGTGTATTGACATTCGAATGAGACAATGGAATGTTCGTTTCTACTACTTGACACGGTTCACTTTCAATCACCACTGAAACTACTTCATCATCCTCGATCATAGCGGTAACGGAAATCACACCTCTCTGCGTTTCGATTTTATATTCATTTGACGCTCTCGGCTTTAAATGACCGCATTCCAATAAAGCTGTAATAACAGCAACAATGCCGCCGTAATGGATCGGAACCGTTCCTTCATGATTTAAAAATAATACCGCGGCATCTGCTTCTTCGCTAATCATTGGAACAACAAGACAGCCATTCAACCCAGCAAATCCGCGGGGTTCATTCAATAAAAGGTAAATTTCATCTGCAAATACATGCATAAATTGTTCATTTAACTGCTCTAAATTTTGATAATGAATGAATGGCACATCTTTAATAACACGAAATGCTTCTCCAGCTACGTGTACATCTGTCGTTGAATAGGTCTTCTGAATTTTCATTTCACGTCCTCCGTTTCATGCTCCATTGGCGGAATGAGCAGAAAGCCTTCTTTAAGTGGATCTTTCTCATTGTAGAAGAATCGGTGCATTCCCATTAACCAAGCAGATCCAGTAATTTGGGTTACAACAGCCTCAACCCCTTCCACATCCGTCGTTTCCAATACGCGTCCTCTAAATAAGGAGCCGACAATGCTTTCATGAACAAACTCTTTGCCAATTGAAATTTCTTGATTCGCATATAGGACAGCTAATTTTGCAGAAGTGCCTGTTCCACATGGAGAACGGTCGATTCCTCCCGGAGGAACAATCACTGTATTTTTCACATCCGCTTCCTCATGAGTTGGTTCCGTGAAAAACTCGACATGAGTTAACCCTTTAATAAACGAATATTGCGGATGAACGATTTCAACTTTTTCATTAATGGTATTTCTAATATTGATTGCAGTTTCAATTATGTGAGAAGCATTTTCTGGAATTAACTCCAATCCAACCGCTTTCGCTTCAATGATTGCGTAAAAGTTCCCGCCATACGCAATATCGGCATCTATACGTCCAATTCCCTCGACATCAACGGAAATGCTTTTTAAAAGAAACGCTGGGATATTGCAAAAAGACACTTCTTTTGCTTTCCCATTTTCTATTAAAATATCCACTTCAACGAGTCCAGCTGGCGTATCCAACTTTAAAGAAGTAACCGGCTCCTGAACAGGAATCAATCCAGACTCAACTAGAGCTGTGCACACACCAATCGTGTCATGTCCACACATTGGCAAATAGCCACCTGTCTCTATGTAAATCACACCAATATCTGCTTCTGGATGGCAAGGATCTGTTAATAAAGCTCCAGACATAACATCATGACCACGCGGTTCATTCATTAACAGTTTGCGAATCCAATCATATTCCTTTTTCATATGGAGCATTTTTTCTGACATTGTTTCCCCAACTAGTTTTGGAAGGCCGCTAATTAATGTTCTCGTTGGATTCCCACCTGTATGTGTATCAATCGTTGTAAAGACTCTTTGTGTCCTCATCGGCTCAACATCCTTTCTGAAAATCGGTTAATGCTAAGCGGATCAACAGGAATAGACGTTTCTTTTTCGTTAATGAGTTCTTCTACTATTTTTCCTGTTACTGCTGCGAGGCTAATACCGTCCCCTTCATGGCCCGCCGCAATATAATAATTTGGAATTGTATCCACACGCGACACGATTGGCAAATGATCCTCCGTCCATGGCCGCAATCCTGCATAGGAACGAATGACCATCATATCCGCCATTTTCGGATAAAACCGGATTGCCCGGTTCGCAATACATTTAATGACTTCATTATTTACTGCCGTATGAAAACCGACAAACTCTCTGCTGCTGCCAATTAAAAAGTTTTGACTTTCTGTTGGCTCAAAGACAAGAGCGACTCCGTATTTTTCAGTTAGTGGATCGACAACGCGCTTTCCACCAAACTTGGAAATTAAATAACCAAACTCCATTACTTTTCGGGACCCTACATGCTGCTGCCTTGAAGCGACGATAATATGCCCTTTTCTCGGTTCAATCGGTATTGACAGATCGAGCATCTTTCCTATTCTAGGTGCCCATACACCAGCCGCATTAACGACATGATCCGCAGTAAAAGTTCCGTTTGTCGTTTCTACAATAAATGAACCACTTTCTTCTTTTTTCATTTGTTTTACTTCTGTATGTTTGAAAGCTTTAGCTCCTAATTTTTTTGCTTCTTCTAAAAGTGAAAAAGCTAAAAGATACGGGTTCACTGTGGAATCAGTGGCGCATTCTAGCCCTCCTAATAAATCATCTGCAAAAAAAGGAGACTCTTGCCGAATATCCTGGCGGTCAAGCATTCGAAATGGTAAACCAGCAGCTTTTTGACGATCTACCCATTTTTGCGCTGCTTCCATCTCCTCCTCTGATTCACAAACAAGGATGCTTCCCGGAGCACGATATTCAAATGAATGTTCTAATTCTTTGCTTAATTCATCCACTAAGTTTTGACTAAACAACGACATTTGACTATCAAAACCTGGGTCTTTATCAATCGCCAAAATATTGCCGTCACATCTTGAAGACGTGCCACTAACAAATTCCCCTTTTTCAATTATCGTTACGTCTCTTCCGTATTTAGATGCATAATAAGCAATCGAGCAGCCAATAATCCCCCCACCAATGACTAACACGTCACAATGTTTCACATGACATTCCTCCTCTCGATGAAATGACCTCATTGCTTAAAAATGCAATTCGTGTGCCAATTAACGTAAAACTCTCAAAATGAATCATTATTTCTTCCCTTGCTACTTTATCCTGCTTTAATGAGCAATAAGCCCCCGCCTCGAGATGAAGAGTAAAATAAGAAAGATGAGCAGGGGATAAAAACCACCCACTGATTAAAGTTTCACCTTATCGCAAAACATTTTAAATTTTTTGTAAATAAGTGTATAATTCCCTTTACAGTGTTAATATTTTTTTACAGTATGGGAGGGGTCATTATGTTTTCATTGCCTTCAGTAAAAGAAATAATGAAACAATATTTAATAGATATATCATTCGATACACAACAGATCGAACAAAAAAACGGGGAATTTTATTATCGTTCAACATCAAACACACCTGATGTTCTATGCAAAGTCGTATATGAGGATGATTCATTATTCACCTTGATTCAGGCATTTAGTCATCATTCCACAGTTATTATTCTTGATACAAACAAACATCCAGTAGGCTGTATAACAGCCGCGCAACTCATTCATTTTCTTCATAGCTCTTATAATCAATTAAAAGCCTTTTATGAAACTGTCACTCAAACGACAGACTCTTCTGTCACGGTCATTGACGACAAAGAACGTGTTCGTACATGGACAGAAGGAGCCGAAAAAATATTCTCGGTTAAGCAACAAGATATAATTGGCCGCCCCATTACGGATTTCTTTGATTATAAAAATCTAGAAATCTTACAATCTCTACATAAAGGAAAACGCATAGTAGGACAACATCATCAACCTCAATCTGATTTATTTGTCTTAATTAACTCTAATCCCGTTTACTTTAACGACCAAATTATCGGTGCAGTTGTTTCAGAAACAAACATTACAAATCAAGTTGTACTGAATGAGAAGTTATTTAATATGTCCAATGAAGTACACCGTCTAGAACAAGAAGTAGCAAAATATAAAGATTCATCCGATCCCTTTCATTCTATTAAAGGAAAAAGTGCCGCCCTGCAAAGAACAGTAGATTTAGCTAGAAGAGTATGTTCTGTAAAATCCACTGTTCTCATATTAGGCGAAAGCGGCGTCGGAAAAGAGGTGTTTGCTAAAGCAATTCATGAAGCAAGCGAGGAACCGAAAGCGCCGTTTATTTCGATTAACTGCGGTGCGATACCGGCATCTTTATTTGAAAGTGAGCTATTCGGATATGAACGTGGCGCTTTCTCTGGCGCTGACAGTAAAGGAAAAAAAGGAAAAATAGAACTAGCAAAAGGCGGGACATTGTTTCTTGATGAAATAGGCGAAATGCCGCTCGAAATGCAAGTAAAGCTGCTACGCGTGCTGCAGGAGCGGAAATATTACCGGGTTGGCGGGGAAAAAGAAATCAACATCGACTTCCGTATCATCGCTGCCACAAATCGTGATCTACAAGAATTAATGAAACAAGGACAGTTCCGTGAAGATTTATATTACCGGCTAAATGTAGTGAGTCTACATATTCCTCCTTTAAGAGAGCGGCAAGAAGATATTATTGAATTAACGCATTATTTCTTACATGATTTTTCTTTAAGTTATCAGCGGCCCATTCATGAATTCCCGCCAGAAGTCATGCATGAACTGCTTCGTTATGATTGGCCTGGTAATATTCGCGAATTGCGTAATATTATAGAGCGGCTTATCGTATTTTCGACAGATGGCGTAATCAAAAAAGAGTATTTACCCTTCCATACAAAAAATATCGGCTTAGAAGACACGGTAAAGACTGCCAATCATGTACTTCTAGAAAATGATTGCACTATCATGCCATTACAAGAAGAAATGGATCAACATGAGAAAAAGATCATTGAAAGAGCGTTACATATTTTAGATGGCAATAAATTAGAATGTGCAAAACAACTCGGTATCACAAGAGCTACTTTATATAATCGCTTAAAGCGACTTGGCTTAAATTAATCCTCTTCCTCCTCTATATTGGCACATTTTTTGCATAATATTTTGATGAACAACAATGGAGGAGGAATTCAAATGGGGAACAAAGATAGCATTGTAATTTGCCGTTGTGAAGAAGTTACTTACGGACAACTTCATGAAACAGCAAATCAACATAAATGCACAGCAAGAGAATTAAAATTAAGAACACGGGCAGGAATGGGCTTTTGTGGAGGCCGCACTTGTAGAATTGCATTAGATAACATTATTGAAAGTGTCATTCCTAACACCTCACCTAGTGAAATTCCGTTAAAATATCAGCCCCCAATTCGGCCAGTAACATTTGGAACAGTAGGTGAAAAACAATGACTAGAATTATGAATCATCCCATTTTAGGGAATTTAAATGATAGAGAACGTATTTCTTTTCAATTTGATGGCGTTGAATATGAAGCATATGAAAATGAAACGATTGCCGCTGCTCTTTTAGCAAATGGAATCAGAAAACTACGTGTTCACGAAGATACCGGAACGCCTAGAGGAATTTATTGCAATATCGGCCACTGCTTAGAATGTCGTGTAACTGTCAATCACCAACCAAACGTAAGAGCTTGCTTAACAGTCATTGAAAAAGATATGGTCGTTGAAAGCGGGAAACAGCATCCGAATATTGTAAGAAGGATGGTGGAAAAGCGATGATCGATGTAATTGTAATTGGAGCAGGCCCAGCAGGATTAGCAGGAGCTATCGCCGCGGCGGAATTTGGTCTTAAAGTAACCGTTATTGATGAATTTATAAAGCCAGGTGGCAGATTACTCGGCCAACTTCATCAAGAGCCTTCTGGGGAGTGGTGGAATGGAATTGAAGAATCGAGACGTCTTTATCAAAAGGCGCAGCAATTAACGGTCGATATTCGTTGCGGCGTATCTGTTTACAATTTAACGAAAGAAAATAACCTATGGAATGTGCATACAAGTTGCGGTACGCTAGAGGCACCATTTGTATTAGTAGCTACTGGGGCCGCTGAGTATCCTATCCCACTGCCGGGCTGGACCCTTCCTGGTGTCATGTCAATCGGTGCAGCGCAAGTCATGACAAATGTTCACCGCGTCCAAGTTGGCCAAAAAGGAATCATTATCGGAGCGAATATTTTATCATTTGCGATTTTGAATGAATTACAACTAGCTGGCATAACAGTTGATCGCATTGTGCTTCCGGAAAAAAATGCTCTTAGTAAACAAGCTGGTGACCCTGAAACAGTCATGAAGTCTCTCTTAAATGCAGCGCATCTCGCTCCATCACCGCTACTACGCATCGGAAGCCATTTCATGAAGAATGACTGGATGAGAAAAGTTGGTTTAAACTTTTATCCGAAAAGCGGTATGAAAGTAAATGGTACTCCTCTCCAACTTCGAAAAGCTGCACTCGAAATTATCGGTAAAGATCAAGTGGAAGGGGTACGTATCGCCAATATTGATGCAAATGGCAATGTTATTCGTGGATCTGAAACAATTTACAATGCAGATTTCGTTTGCATTGCAGGCGGCCTATATCCGCTAGCAGAACTTGCTGCTGTTGCTGGATGCCCGTTTCAATACATTCCTGAACTCGGTGGCCACGTCCCTCACCATTCAGAGACGATGGAAACTCCTCTTGACGGGCTATTTGTCGCTGGTAATATTACTGGCATCGAAAGCGGTAAAATTGCCATGTCCCAAGGAACAACAGCAGGAATATCAATCGCCAAACATGCCGGAAAAGGACTTGGTACAATTGATCAGAAATTACAACAAGCAGTGCAGCATGTCCGCACCGTTCGCAAACAAGCTGCAATCCAATTCAATCCTGAAATTGATAATGGTAGAAGCAAAATGTACGAACTTTGGGAACAACTCTATTCAAATAACAAGACCTCTAAAAAAATTGTGTAATACAATAAGAACTCCCGAAAGCCTTAATTCTGACGGGAGCTCTTATCTATTCTTCTATCATTACGCTGCAGTTACTGAAGAGTGTTTTAGTTTTAGCTTTCGCTTCTTCTTCTTGTACCACCACATGTATATGCCAGTAAACATTAACATGGATGGTGTAAGACCACCAATCACATATAAGACTTTTGTAAATGAACTACCAAACGTTCCTGTATGTAATGGTTTAAGCCATGTTTGATACGTCAGTCCATCATCCACCTTTGGATCTTGTTTCGCCAACACTTTCCCGCTATACTGATCAACCCATATTTTCACATTTCCATTCCCTGGATCATACGAGCGACTCAAGCGAATTTCCACAACACCCTCAACTTTTCCTTTTTTCGCTTTCGCTGGCATCCTTACTTGCGTAATAGTCCCTTGAGGAACCGCCTTTTCAGCTTCACTTAACAAGTAATCAAAAGGGAGTTTTCCTCCTGAAAGAGACTTAAAAATAAGTTTCTCCTTCGGTGGCATGACACTAGTTTTTGCTCCGATCCACCCAAAAATTGTCTTATCATATGTAAAAAGTGCACCTGTTAATGACACCGCTAATAAAAATGGCATAGCAATGATCCCAATGACTTTATGTAGATCATACTGTTTTACATATGTATTCTTACTGCGCCGTATAACAAAACCACGCATCCACTTTTTAATTCCAGGCCACCATAAATACAAGCCAGATAAACTAATAAAAAATAAAATAAATCCAATAATACCAATAATCTCTTTACCGTTAAAATCTTTCAGAAGTAAATGATAATGAATTTCCTTGACTTGATTAAAAAACGATTTTTCCCCTAAATCTCCATTTATGTTACCAGTCCCTGGATCAACGTATACAGATTTTGTCCCTTTTCCTTCTTTCAAATTAAACAAATAAATCCCTTGAGAGTGTGGATCATCTGGCGTATACACACGCTGAATTTCTCCCTTTTGGTATGTGCTTGCTACCGTTTGCAAAGCTTTCTGATACGTAACCGGTTGCCCCTTCGTTATTTTGTATAGATCAGGATAAATCATACGATTCAATTCGTTGTCAAAGACAAGCAAACTTCCAGTCAATCCAATTAGCACAATACATATACCAGCTATCATGCTAAGGCATAAATGAACATTCCTAACCAAACCACGAACCTTCATAAAAGTCCCCCTTAATGAAATGAAAAATCAAATTAATATTAATAATAATGATTATCAATGTCAATGGTTTAGGAAGATATACTTGAAAAGCAAATTTTGACATCTTTTTTTGATGTTATAACAATTAATAAAAAAAGCAGTAATTCAAGAAAACTTGAACTACTGCTTTTTACTTAATTGATTTGTAGGTTGTTCCAATCTTCTCTTAATAAGCCAAATACATATACGTCATGAAATGTGCCAAATCTAAAAATTTCATTGCGAAAAGTGCCTTCTTTTACAAAATAACATTTTTCATAAGAACGAATTGCATTGGCATTGAAGCTGAACACTTGCAGTTTGATTTTATTAATGTGAATGTAATTAAAAATGAATGAAATCAAAGTGTTCATAGCATCTGTACCAAAGCCTTTATTTTGCCATTGTGTCCCGATAGAAATGCCAACAAAACAAGTGCTATTTTTCCAATTGATTGCGAAAACACCGCATGAGCCAATCAGTTCATTCGATTCCTTCTCAAAAATCCCAAAAATAAACTCTTCCTTTTTAGCACTAATACCATTGAAAAACTTCGTATAATCTTCCGATGTTGACGGGAATGGAATATCGTCATTTGCAAGTAATAACGCACCTTTTTCATTTTCAAGTTCAGCAAAGCGTTCAAGGTCGCTTTGTTCCATTTGTTTTAATATAACTGTTTGACCTGTTAAAAAGTGATTAAAAAACTGTTTCATGTTATTCTCCCTTTATTAAGGGGTGCAGCCGGAGATACAACCCCTTAGATTTTTTGTTGATTAAACAAAACATCTACTGCCATTTTCGCAAACATATTCACACCCCCTCTTAGTCAATACTTCAAATCCAGCTTATAAATATGTATTTGAAAATAGATAACGATTCTTGACATTCCACCTTCCGAAATAGATCAACTGTATTATCTCTACACAGATAGGCTCAATGTGAAAGCATACGCCCTAGTCTAAATGTACGGTGCAATTATATAACCCTGAATCCCAATTCTCCTTACGCAAACGCCCTGCTAGTTTATATGCATCTGCTATTCCAGCTTGATCAAGAGAAATATCGGAACTCCCCTGTGCTCTTCTTTCTTTATTCCACGGTGTACTTCCGTGACGAATGATCCCTATTCTAGTCATGTGAAAACCTCCGAATTATGAAAAATGAACTTAGTTTGAAGTATCATTTCTCGTCCTAAGCTCATCTCGTTCTCTTTAGCACAATATACTACTGCAATGCGTAAAATAAGTCCTAATATTGAAAAAACACTACACAAAGCCGCCCCGATTCCCATACCTTAAATAGATGGAGTAACCCATACTTTATACATCATTTTATCCCCAAGCCAAACTGTATCCGTATGAACATGAAATTGGTCAATACTGGCCAAGTGAAAGGCTAAAACATAGGCAACTTTCTCGTCCGGGGTTGTATATCCATTAAATACTCCTGCATACATATCGTTACTAATAGAACATCCCCATTCTTCTGCTTCCCAAAGCGTATCAAAAATCATATGATCTTGACGACAATTCGGCTCATGCCAACGAATGCTCATAGAGAACCCTCCGTTGAATATTGATATTCTATTGCTTGAAAGATTTCTTTTCTTCGCTTTTTCCATATCGATAATAAAAATAATAGAGAAGTACGATCGCTAAAACTCCTACTCCAATTGACATGTATAGAGGCCATTCCCATCGGAGATAGCCTCTTATACAAACCATAAAAACCGTTAACATTTCAAAGCAAAATAATACTTTTATATTTTTCATCGGCTACTCCTTATATTTAATTTTCTATTCTTACATAAGGGTTCCCTTGCAAAAGTAGCTCCATGAACTTTTCTTTCTCTTTTGGCATTGTAATCATATGCACTTCAAAATTATCGCCGTACGTAACTTCTAAATTTCTCTTACTTTTTCCAACAAACCGAATCACCCGAATGCTTGCAAGCGGAATTTTCTTCTTTATGAGCCAATATCCTGTTACGAGCTCACCATTAATAATTTTATGTTGAAACACAAATATGTCTAAAATCTGAATAATATTTACAGCTAGACATAAGATTCCTGCTACAAATGCCATTAGCCATCCTTGTTCGTTTAGTATAAGTGATATAGCAGGGGAAATTACGATGAATAATAACATCAGAAACATACCAAATATTATAATGGGGTTCTTTTTTATGTGAAATACCATTTCCATCACCTCTTATCCATATAATACCATTAATTGTTAATAAATTCAGAAAAAAGAAGCGCTCTTCTATACGCTTCTTTCCTTCCATTCTCTCGCTAACATACTATATACCGCGATGTCGTGATAATGATCATATAACCATTCTCCATCACGCATCATTCCATCTAAATGAAGGCCAAGTCGTTCTGGAATGGCACGGCTCTTTACATTTTTTACCCCGCAATGAATTTCAACTTTATTTAATTGTAATACCTCAAAAGCATAACGGAGCACAGCCTCTACACTTCGCGTCATAATTCCTTTTCCGCTTGCTTCTTCTGCAAGGTAGTAGCCAAGACTTGCCGCTTTCTTTCCCCAATCTACCGGATGAGTACCGACCATTCCAACAAGTTTTCCTTTATAGCGTATACCTGCTTGAAAACCATTTCCATCTGCAAATTGATGCAGCCACATTGGTAAAATTTCATTGTATCCTTCAGCTGATTTTGTGCGATCGACCCACGGAAGCCATTCTCGTAAATGTTCTCGGTTGCTGTCCACTAATTCGTACAACTCATCTTTATGATGCTTTTCTAACAATTGTAATTGGATTTCATCATCGATTCTTAGTGTAAACATTGCTAAATCCCCCTTTTTATTTTCTTATTATTCTAACATCTTAATTTGTAAATTGTTATAAAAATTACAGATTTATACTACTTTTTTTAACACGTAATACAAAAAATCCCGAAGAAAGAAGAACACCGCTAATTACTAAAATCATTCCGAGTACTTGTGCCGAAGTTATGTTTACACCGTTGAGGAAAGAAACAATCATTGTTACAACTGGAACGAAATTAAAGAACAATGATGTTTTAGCAGCCCCAATTTGAGCTACCCCATTATTCCACCATAAATAGCCTAATACACTCGTTCCAATAGCCATAAATAAGATGGAAAGCCAAGCGAAGAGAGGAATATCCATGATTGGCACTATATTTTTCTGTACAAAAGAAATGCTAATAAAAGCGATTGCTCCAACAATCATCGTATATGTCGTTGTGTGCATAGGACTTCCACTTTTAATCAACTTTCTACCTAATACACTATATAACCCCCAGCAAACATTCCCCAATAAAATAAACAAATCCCCTGTGGACAAAGATAAATTCTGTATAACAGATAATGCCCCTTGTGTAATCACAAGAATCACACCAAGAAATCCAAATACCATTCCAATTGCCTGTCTTCTCATTATTTTTTCTTGTAAAATCATCCTCGCTAATATCGTTGTAACAAGTGGATTCGTAGCCATAATAAGTGAACCATTTATAGCCTCGGTATTTTTCATTCCTAAAAAGAAACAGAAATTAAACCCAAATACCCCAACTATCCCAAGCAACATGTAGTAACCAATATTCTGTTTACACTCTTCCCATTTTAAATTTTTTCTAATTATTAACATACCTAACATAACAAACGCCGCTACCCCAAAACGCCATGCAGCAATGTGAGTAGCTGAAAAATATTGTACTGCATATTTTGAAACATTAAATGTTCCACCAGTAAATAATGCAAATCCAAGCAACTGTAGATACACTTTATTTTTCATCATCGTCCTCCAAGTACTTTTCTCCTAAAAAATCATAATAAATCTCTAATTTTTGTTCTGTAAGTTGAATTACTCGTTCTAATTGTTTCTTTTGCACTTCTATCTTTTTTAAATGATCATTTAAAATGGAAATGCGTTTTTTTATTTTCGACGGCACTTCTTCTTTTCTTTGCTTAATTTCTTCTAAAATACAACCGTCACTCGCAAACTCAGCAATTTCCTCTAATGACATTCCCGTTTGTTTTAAAGAATATAGAAATTGTAAAAACTGCACATCTCCATCTGTATATTGCCGAATACCACTATTTCGTTTTGGCGGCGGCACTAATCCTAACTTTTCATAATAACGAAGTGTATGAATGCTCATTCCTGTTAACTCTGCAACTTTGCCAATTGTATACATCATATCTCCCCCTTACCTTCCACAACTTCATCTTATAACCTAGAGTTGACTCTAGGTCAATAATAAAAAAGGTTTGTCCAAAAAATTCACTTTTTTAGACAAACCTTTTTACTATTCATGTGTAAGCATAGAAAGTATATATATCTTCAATTATTATTTTCTCAAAATCGTAATATCTGTCGTACTTCTTCTACACTTAAACCTGTAAATTTTGAAATATCTTCTAAAATCATTCCGTTTGTATGCATGCCCCGAACTAGTTTTTTTCTTTCTTCTTCTCGACCTTTTTCTAATCCTTCTTCACGTGCGTGAGCTAATTTTGCTTGCTCATCTAAAAGTAATCGTTCGCGCGCTTCATATGCAAGGCGAAATGAGGAGTCATGACTCATGTTTTCCCATTTATTCATCGCTTTTTGTAAAATTGGATCTTGATTCATTGCAATCTCCTCAATGTTTTTGCTAAATATTCATCTTCATGTGCAGGTAACAACAACATCCAACGAAAAAAAGACGTGCACCTCTACACGTCTTTTTCATTTTCTTATTTTTTCTCCGCCACTTGTACTTCCTTTATATAAGCAGCTTCAAACTTTTGAATATCACCAGCGCCCATGAAAATAAGTACGCCGTTTTTATGTTTCTTTAATACTTCTGTCGTCATAACTGTAACAAGCTCTGCACCATCAATGCGTTGCTGCAAGTCTTGAATTGTTAATTCTCCTCTATTTTCACGTGCAGAACCGAAAATATCACATAAATATACTTGATCTGCTTTACGTAAGCTTTCTGCAAATTCATCTAAGAATTTTTGTGTTCTAGAGAATGTATGCGGCTGAAATACTGCTACGATTTCACGCTCTGGGTATTTTTGGCGAGCTGCTTCAATTGTCACGGTAATTTCCGTAGGGTGATGTGCGTAATCATCAATAATTACTTGCTCACCTACTACCTTTTGGTTGAAACGACGCTTTACACCGCCAAATGTTGTTAACTGATGTTTCACAACTTCAACATCAATGTTTTCATAATGACAAAGGGCAATAACCGCCAATGCATTTAGCACGCTATGATTGCCATAACCTGTAATTTCGAACGTTCCATAATACGTATTACGAACAAAGACATCAAATCCAGTGCCATCTGTTCTTTTTTGAATGTTACGTGCCTGGAAATCATTATCCTCGCCAAATCCATAGAAAATAACTGGTACTTTCGCTTGAATCTTTTGAAGTTCTTCATCATCACCACACGCAATAATCCCTTTTTTCACTTGCAGTGCCATCTCTTGGAACGCACTAAATACATCATTAATGTCTGCAAAATAATCAGGGTGGTCAAAATCGATATTTGTCATAATTGCATAGTCTGGATGATATGACAAGAAATGACGACGGTATTCGCACGCTTCAAATGTAAAATATTCACTGCTTTCTGCTCCAAATCCTGTTCCATCACCAATTAGATAAGATGTAGGATTAGCACCTTGCATCACATGTGATAATAAACCTGTCGTTGATGTTTTTCCGTGAGCACCCGTTACAGCGACACTCGTATACTTACTCATAAGATCGCCCAAGAAGTGATGGTAACGATAAATAGGTAAATTTAATTCTTTTGCATATTCAATTTCCTCATGCGTATCAGGAAATGCATTTCCTGCAATAATCACTTGTCCTTCTTCAATATTCTTCTTATCAAAAGGTAGGATAGAAATCCCACGCTTTTCCAACGCTGTTTGCGTAAAAAAGCGTTTGTCTACATCAGAACCTTGAACAGTATGCTTCATATCATGTAATATTTGCGCTAAAGCACTCATCCCTGTCCCTTTAATCCCTACAAAATGGTAAACTGTCATCTTAAAGAACCTCCAACATTTCGAACTATTCCAACGGTCTATCTATAAGACAGTATATGATTTTCTTCTTATTTTGGTAATCATCTCGAATTGCTTATAATCACGTCCAAGCCCCCGTATAAGCCCATAACAAACCTATTATAGCAAAAAACAATCCGTTATACTATGATAACAGAAAAACTGATAGGGTCAATTCCCTACCAGCTTTTCTATTTATTCAATTGTTTAAAAATGATTATTCCTCGCTTAACATTTGGAGAGAAACAAAGACGTTTCACTTTACCCCGCATTAACGGGCAGTAATACTCCCACGTCAAGGTTGAAATAGAATCATTGTCCAACTTCGCTTTTCTAAAGAAGATATGCGGGGGAATAACTGCCCGTAAAAGCCCGATTGGTTCAACTAACCATCAGTGGGGGATAAAGCTCCCCCACTGATGGAAGTTTCACTTTACTCCGCGTCTTCTCTTGCTTGTAATTCAACTCGTTCTAAGCGCGGGTTTGGACGATATTTACGTCCTGCTTTCGCTTCTGGTTTACCGTTTAATTCTACGTTATCACCTGTAAAGCCAATGTTCATTTTCAATAAGCTGCTGCCGACACCATAAATGTCAACCGGAACATTTTGTGTTTCAAACTCACGGATTCGTTTTTCATCAAAGCCGCCGCTTACTACGATATTCACGTGCTGGAATCCTTCTTCATCTAATGCATTGCGAAGTGCAAAGATTAGAGATGGATTCACACCGCGCGGATCAAATGTGCCAAGTACTTCTGGATGACGAATGAAATATTGGTCAATCATCGTACGCGATGTATCTACACGTACTCCTTTTAGTTCTGATCCGAACTCACGAGCAACACGAAGTGCATCTGTAATGACATCGTTATTGTAATCGATTAATACGACTAGCTCATCTTCTGGAAACTTTTTATGATATGCTTTCGCTGCTTCTACAACATCACCATTAAACATTTGAATTAAAGCGTGAGGCATTGTTCCCATTCCGCTTTTGCCCCACCATTCATTCATCGCATGCGTTGCCTGTGCGCTCATACCACCGATATAAGCAGCATAACCATCACCGGCTTGTTGTGTGTAATGATCATCACGGTCACCCATGAAAATAACAGGTTTTTCTGTTTGACCGCTGCGCGCCGCTTGAACAACGTTATATACATTTGTTGCCACAGAAGTGCGTCGTCCTAAAATGCCATCAATAACACCTTCTAAATAACCGAAATATTCATATGGCCCGCGAATCGTTAATACCGTTTCAAACGGACTTACTTTATCCCCATCTTTTAAAGTGTGAATTTCAAGTTCTTCAGGATGCTCCGCAAATGTTTGTAATAAAGCAAGTACTTCATCTGTTCCGCATAATACAGCGTGTTCCTTTTGGAAAAATTGCATTGTCACAACACTTTCCGCTCGAAATTCTTTAATAATATCACGAGTTTTTAAGAAATAAACGGCTGAAAACCATCCTTCACCAACGCGCTCATCAAACTTGAACGTCTTATTTGTCAGTCGATTTATTTCACCTTGTAATTTTAGTTCGATTTCTTTCATGTCGCTATACTCCCTACTTTACTATCCAACGTTTTCTCTTAGTATACAGCAAAACCTTTTCTTATACATGTATATCCTGCATGGCAGCAAATTCATCTTCTGTAATAAGGACATCTCTTGGTTTTGTTCCGCGTGCTTCCGAAATAATCCCTTGTGCTTCCATTTCCTCAATAAGACGAGCGGCACGGTTATAACCAATACGGAATCTTCTCTGTACAGAAGACGTGGACGCTCCCCCTTGTTCTACAACAAATTGACATGCCTCAAAGAACAGTTCATCCTCAGATTCTTGTTGTTCTATTTTTGCCAATAAGTCTTCTTGCTGGAATAAATAATTTGGTTTCATTTGACGTTTCGCATGCGCAACAGACTTTTCAATTTCCTCATCTGAAACATATACCCCTTGCACACGAACTGGTTTTGACGTTCCATTATCTAAAAATAACATATCACCGCGTCCGAGTAATTTCTCAGCTCCGCCAATATCAATGATTGTACGCGAGTCTACTTGCGATGATACTGTAAAAGCAATTCGCGTTGGAATATTTGATTTAATTAATCCTGTAATTACATCTACAGATGGACGCTGCGTCGCTACTAATAAATGAATTCCACAAGCTCTTGCTTTTTGGGCAATGCGGCAAATTGCTTCCTCAACATCGCCCGGTGCAACCATCATTAAATCAGCTAACTCATCAATCACAATGACGATATACGGTAACGTTTCACCTGGAATTTCTTGTTCATTCATAATTGTATTGTAACGTGTTAAATCACGCGCACCTGCATGTGCAAACAATTCATAACGGCGCTCCATCTCATCTACTGCCCATTTTAAGGCTGCCGTTGCTACTTTTACATCCGTAATAACCGGTGCAACAAGATGCGGTACAGAATTATACGGCGCAAGTTCCACCATTTTCGGATCGATTAACATCAGCTTTACTTCATGCGGCTTCGCCTTATATAAAATACTTGTTAAGATTGCATTAATACATACGCTTTTTCCTGATCCTGTCGATCCGGCAATTAAACCGTGCGGCATTTTTCGAATATCCGTAACAATCGGTGCCCCTGAAATATCAAGACCAAGTGCGACTGTAAGCGGTGATTCACTTTTCGTAAATACTGGACTTCGCAAAATTTCTCGAAGAAATACAGCTTTACTTTCTTTATTTGGCACTTCAATTCCAACTGCACTTTTACCCGGAATTGGCGCTTCAATTCGGATATCACGAGCTGCTAAGTTCAGTTTAATATCATCACTTAAGTTCGTAATTTTATTTACTTTCACACCAGGCTCTGGCTGTACTTCAAAACGAGTAACGGCTGGTCCTTGCGTCACATTCACAACTTTTGCACCAATATGGAAATTATGGAATGTCGTATTTAACAACTCTTTTTGTTCCTCTAACCACTCAGCAGCATTTGTCGTGGGATGACTTGGAATATTTAAAAGTGTTAATGGTGGAAACTCGTATGTCGGCGGCGCTTGTAAAACATTCCGAACGTCTTGCGCTGTTTCCACAACAACTCGGTGCGTCATTTCTTCTTGCACTGGTTGCTTTTCTACCTCTATATTTTGTTTTTGCTCAGGTTGCGTCTGAACAGGTTGCATTGCCATTGCAGCGCGACGCTTTTCTTCTAACATCTGTTTATCTTGCTTCAACATCACTACATTAAACGGAACGAAACGTTTCTTCTCACGTTTTGGCTCTTCAATCACCTTTTCTTGTTGCTCCGCTTTCACTTCCGGCTGTTTCTTAGCTTCTATTTCTTTTTCTTCTATTAGTACATCTGCAAAGCTTTGTACAGCTTGCTTTGTTTGCTCATCAGCTTGAACAAATTCTTCCGTTTGTTCTTGTGTGAAACTTTCTGCTTCGGATACTTCATCAAACTCTGCAGCAACCACGGATTCTATGTCTAGTGATACGTCCGCTACTTCTGTTTCCTCGGATACTTCAGCTTCAAATGATTCTTCTATCTTTTCGGAGTCCTCTTGAATAACAGATTCTTCTACGATTGAAGTTTCTTCTTGCATATCGGAGTCTTCGATTGTTGAAGATGCTTCTACCACTAGCTCAACGTCTTTACCTTCTACAGTTGATTCTTCCCTCTCGGCAGATTCCTCTGTCTCCAGATGTTCCGCTGTAGTAGCAAGTTCTTCCGCTTCGATTGTTTCACCTACTAGTAATTCTTCTGTAGTAAGTTCTTCTTGCTCCGCTGACTCCACTGTCGTTTCTTCCGTAATAGGCTCTTCCGCAAGTTCTTGTTCAGCTGATTCTTCTTGCTCCGCTGGCTCCTCTATCGCTTCTTCTATGACTGGTTCTTCTGCGACTTCGCTTACAAGTTCTTCTTCAGCTGGTTCTTCTTGCTCCGCAGGGTCCTCTGTCTCTTCTTCCATGACTGG
>NZ_FOLV01000011.1 GCF_900112415.1 Bacillus sp. 491mf | reverse complement strand
TAAGAATACATACGATGTCCTTTTTTAATCCAAATCTGAAGAGTTTTATAATGTATTTGATTTTCCGTTGTCATTTTTTCACCTCCTTGTTAAGGGTATTATACCAAAACAAGAACGTACGTTTCTATTTATTTACTTGAAAATAAAATATTTTTTCGATTCACCTCACCACCTTCACATATGTTTAGAGGTAGGAGTCCTCTCGAAAGATATGATAGATTCTTCACCACAGAAAATTTAATTCAACATCGTCCTTGCATGTTAGTATCCTAATTCCATTAAATGACCCAATTCAAAAAGATACGTCTTTTTATATGCACGCCTCGATTTTGATTAAAGATTAATTTCAGTAGCTTTCAAAAATATTTAATATAAAAATCGTGTCTCAACTTTCCACTCAGCTGAGCATATATTCTCGTGATTTCACTCTTCTCATGACCAAGTAAGCTTTGTATCACTTCAAATGGCGCACTGTTGTTAATCATATGTGTAGCATAGCTGTGACGTAATTGATACTGTTTCCAGGCCTCAGATCATAACATTATTCTTCACGCTCCCATTCTATAAATCAATTAATCTAGATTCCATTATATTCAAGGAGAGTCTCTTTTATACGCTAGTTATTCAACAATCGTAGAAAACAAAAAATTACTTAACCATGAGAACACTTGAAATACAAGAAAAAGACGCTTTCTCTATAAAGTGAAACTTCCATCAGTGGAGAGTTTTTTCATCTCCCACTGATGGTTAGTTGAACCAATCGGGCTTTTACGGGCAGTTATCCCCCACCTATCTTCCTCGCTTCTCTTTGAATCTTGAGGTGGGGGTCTTACTGCCCGTTAATGCGGGATAAAAGAATAGCGCCCGTTTGTTGAATAAAGAATCTAATCGTACAGTGGATATCTGTATATTTTTTACTCCGATTATTAAAAAAAAGTGATAATGTAAGCTGTTATTACAACATATTGCCACTTTCAACTTAGTTGTTATTAGAATGTTGTTCTACAAAATCAAGGATTTTAGCATTAACTTCGTTAGAGAACTCACCATTGATTGCGTGAGATGCATTTTTCCAGTTAACGATATCGATATCTTTAACATATTTTTTCCCAGTTTCAACTGCTTTTGCTGAATCGTGCATTGTACTTTTTTCAGCCATTAATGCAAGAACTGGAACATTGATATTCTTTAAATCCTCTTTAGTAAATAGATCAGGCGCTGGGGTTTTAAGTTTATAATTACGCATACCCGACTCAATTAATTTAGCAATAGGCTCATCGTCATTTGCTTTTGCTCCTCCAGAAACATAGCTTAACATCTTTTCTCTTATAAACTTAGGTACAACAGGTACAGAAGCTGGAATAGATGCAAGAATCATCTTTATGGGCATTTGTGCAAATACAAAGACTGGGTCCAATAAACTAGCCGAAGCAATATGCTCTGGATTATACCTGGCCAAATTCATTGTTGTCCAACCACCAACTGAGACACCCACGATATGCACTTTTTCTAAACCTAATCCTTCAATCGCTTCATTTAACCATTCTGCTTGCTGCTTTTGGTTTTCAATCACCTTCATTTGCACACTCATACCAGGTTCACCAAGTAAATCCATCGTGTAAACTGGTCTTTCCCCCCTTAGTCCTTCTAAATTCGGTCCCCACATTGGAGTAGATGCACCACGGCCAGGGAGTAAGAGTATTGTGGGTCTTTATGTTTGTTTTCCTCTTTAGTAAAGTAATAAGCACGAACTGTGCCATATTTCGTTTTTATATCTTTCGTTTCGTTAGGCTTTGGAAGAAGTGCCATTGATTCATCGTAAGCAATTTGAAAGTCTTCCTTCCCTTCTTTAGATGTAAAGTGACCAATCTTGTTATCATCTCTCTTCATTTTAACTCCTCCTCTTTTGACAAAAATATTGATGAGCTCTATCAATTAGTTTTAATAATCACCTAAAAGTACAAATTTTTAAAAACATTCAAATAAGTTATACCCTTTATATTCTTATTCAATATTAGAGCCTTTTTATTCTTTATATCCTTTAAGTGAATTACATAATAGGCACGTACTGGTTGGGCTATATATTTGTACCTTATTCAACAACGTATTTAACAACGATGACTTTTTCTGGAACAAATTACAATTTAAAGATTATTCATATAAATTCTTTCCTTATTCAAGAATATGGCCCGATTGCTGAATAAGGAAAAATCCTGCACATCAACATAGGATTTTGATCAAACTTTTTTACATATTATCAATCTTTGTTTTAAAACCACACTGAGCATAATAAAAAGCATGACAATTATATATCATGCTTTTTTTACTTTTATGTATTATTTTCTCTTAACTTCACAATAAGTTTATAGTTATAAATTCTACAATCTTCATTTAATTACACAACGAATGTATTCCTCAATGTACCACTTTGTTTTAAAATGTATAACTTTGCTTTGAATTGTACTACTTTCTTTTGAATTCACACCTTTATTACACAAGAATCAAACCATTCGGACGAAAACGACTCATCATAATTTCATCAACAAATTTACCGTTCGCCTTCAAACTTCCCTTCTTTATACCTTCTTCTCGAAATCCAAATTTTTCGTATAATATTTTCGCACCAGGATTTGTTTCAAGAACACCGAGTTCTACCCTTTCAAGCATGAGCCAATTGTCTGTAAGATCAAGAATTTTTGTGAGTAATACTTTCCCAATTCCTTTTTTATGATATGCACTATCTACACCAATGAATAGATCTCCGGAATGTGATCTTCGGCCTTGCCCTTGCGTTAAACCTACAAATCCAACAACATTCCCATCAAGCTCTGCGACAAATTCAAATTGATTGGGTCCTAAATTGCGAATCCTATTTTCCATAGCATCTACCCGCATACTCGGCAGAAAAACCATATATGGCAAAACAGCACCTTGTATACAAATTCGATGAATTGCACTAGCGTCTTGTATTTGAACGGGACGAATAGTTACTTCCATGACAACATCTCCTTCAATAAAAAATAAAAGTATGTTGGAATATTCTACAAAACGTCCAAAGATTCCTATTTAGTCCTAACGCATTCTTTTTATTTCTTATCAAATTCGACAGATTTTTTCTTTTGAGATGAAGGAACATTATTCATACTGTCGAATATCCAAACGGTTTAAATTGTTTATTAAAACTCAAAAAATCTTGAGAAAAAAACTATTTGAATTTTCAGTATTTTAATATTGAAAACTTAATGTTACTATAAATCTACTCTTTTAAAAATTTTTGTTAGGGGGAAAAGAATGATGAAAAAAAAGAATCTAGCGTTTGTGTTCGCATTGGGAATGGCAGTGACAACACTTGGGGGGACAAGCTCCGCCTTTGCAGATTCAAAAAACGTCCTTTCCACAAAGAAATACAATGAGACTATTCAGTCTCCAGAGTTTGTATCAGGAAACCTAACAAGCGAATCAGGAAAGAAAGCAGAATCTGTTGTATTTGATTATTTAAACGCTGCAAAAAATGATTATAAACTAAGCGAAAAAAATGCAGAAGAATCTTTTAAAGTACAAAAGGTTGTAAAAGATCCTATCGGAGACGCAACAGTTGTCCGCCTACAACAAATGTACGAAGGTGTGCCAGTATGGGGATCTACTCAAGTTGCTCATGTCGGGAAAGATGGTGTATTAAAGGTTGTATCTGGAACAGTTGCAGCTGATTTAGATAAGAAAGCGAAATTAAAAAATAAAAATAAAATTGACGGAAAAGAAGCAATTGCAGCTGCACAAAAAGATTTAGGACTAAATCCAAAATATGAAGTAGAGCCATCGGCGGACTTATTTGTATATCAAAATGGTGCAGACACAACGTACGCATATGTTGTAAAGTTGAACTTTTTAGATCCAGAGCCAGGAAACTATTATTATTTCATTGAAGCTGATAACGGTAAAATACTGAATAAATACAATACAATTCATAATGCTAATACTGAAAATAATGCGCAGGCGAAACCGGTAACTGGAACAAATAAAGTTGGGACAGGTAAAGGGATATTAGGCGATACAAAATCTATTAATACAACATTATCTAAATCTAGTTATTATTTACAAGATAATACACGCGGTGCAACCATTTACACATATGATGCAAAAAATCGTACGACCCTTCCTGGAACTTTATGGACAGATGCGGATAATATCTTTAATGCTACTCGTGATGGAGCAGCAGTGGATGCACATTACTATGCAGGTGCGACATATGATTACTATAAGAAAACATTTAACCGCAATTCTTATAACGATGCTGGTGCGCCGTTAAAATCCACTGTTCATTATGGGAAAAATTACAACAATGCCTTCTGGAATGGATCACAAATGGTATATGGTGATGGTGATGGATATACATTCATTCCATTTTCTGGAGGGATTGATGTTATCGGACATGAGTTAACGCATGCCGTTACAGAATATAGTTCAAATCTTATTTATCAAAATGAGTCTGGTGCATTAAACGAAGCATTTTCAGATATCTTTGGAACATTAATAGAATACTATGATAACCGTAACCCAGATTGGGAAGTTGGAGAAGATATTTATACACCTGGTACAGCTGGAGATGCACTTCGTTCGATGAGTGATCCAACAAAATATGGTGATCCAGATCATTATTCTAAACGTTATACAGGAACGAGCGACAACGGCGGCGTTCATACAAATAGCGGTATTATCAATAAAGCTGCGTACTTATTGGCAAATGGCGGTACACATTACGGCGTAACCGTAAATGGTATTGGTAAAGATAAAGTAGGCGCAATTTACTATCGTGCTAATTCAGTATACTTAACTGAATCTACAACTTTTAGTCAAGCGCGCGCTGCCTTAGTACAAGCAGCAGCCGATTTATACGGCGCAAATTCAGCTGAAGTAACAGCGGTAAAACAGTCATATGATGCAGTTGGTGTGAAATAGGCTCCTCTCCCCTTTATATAGCGAAAGAGGCTGATCCAAAAGTTTCACTTTTGGATCAGCCTCTTTCATCTCTAGGTACAAATTTAATGATACCAGGATTCTCACTTAATCGAAAATCCACAAGATAAACCTCTTTGCTTGTGTCAGTAATTTAATTTATTCTAATAAAATACAGTTTACTACTCCTTAATATAAAAATACTTTGTTTTTACAAATAATACTCAAACATTTTTGCAACCTTTTCTTTCATTTTTTCTTTTATAGATAATTTATTGACGTCAGAGGATGTTACTCGCTTTGAATTTTGTAAGTCTGTATTAATGACTGGCTTTATTTTCGAAATATAGACAGGGTCATGGATATAACAGTTCATTTCTTCATTTAAATGAAACGAGCGCGAATCAAAATTCACGGTTCCAACCATCAATACTTTTTCATCAATCAAAAATACTTTACCGTGTAACACTCCCTTTTTATAACCATATACTTCTATTCCCTGTTTTAATGCTTTTCGGATATATGGATACGCTGCTTCTTTAACTAACAGTGCATCCGAATGAGGTGAGAACAAAATTTTGACACGGACTCCCCTCTTTCTTGCATCTACTAATGCGTTCCAAATCGTTCTGTCATTTGGTATAAAATAAGGTGTTAATATAATGATGGACTCTTTTGCTTGTTGAAACAGCATTGCATAATCTTGCCCAAGTTTTTCTCCGCTATAATATGCAGTAAATCGATGCGAGGTTGCTCCCTTTTCCTTTATCGCACTATGTATCGGAATCGGTTTCTCTGAGTTTTTCTTCCAATCTAACACAAATTGGTGTTCTAGATCTTGGACTCCTTCTCCTCGTATTTGAAGGTGATAATCTCTCCAGTAGCCAAGTTTTTCTTTTTCTCCTAAATACTTCTTGCCAATGTTAAATCCGCCAATGTACCCAATCTTTCCATCAATAACTGAAATACGACGATGATTCCGATGATCCAAAGAAGCAGAAAGATAAGGGAAAGCAGGCTTATTGTAATACGTAAAATGTACTCCTTTTTTAACTAATAATTCTCTTTCCTTTTTCTTTAGTAAAATTCCACCTAGCCTGTCCACTGCATAGTATACTTCTACACCTTCCTGACTTTTTTGCCTCAATAACTCTAGAAACTGATGACTTACTTTATCATCAGCAATAGAAAAAAAGTTAATATGCACGTAATGTTTTGCTTTCTTTATATCTGAGAATAATTGATTGTTTAACTGTTTCCCGTCTGTATACATAGTAATATCACTTTGACGAATAGGGTATTGGCTAGGCTGCCGGCCAAATCTCCCAATTTTTTCAGCTGCTGTTCTGTCAATTTCATCCCAAACAAACAAAACAAAACATACGCCGATAAATACAAAGAGGAGTACCCGGAAAGTTTTCCCTATCTTTTTCAACATATTTAATCTCCTTTATATATTATCGTGTTCTTTCTGTTAGTTTTTGTTATCGGGACAAAACTATTCCATATCCATCCATGAAGCTAATCTTTACCATAGAATACATAAATAAATTACGTTCTTACATGGTAGATTTTTCTTATGAATATTCTATTCACGTTAGGTTAACATAACACCACTTAACGGTATTCCATGTAGCTATTAGCTAAAAAAATCCTCCTTCGAATAATTAAATGTAAAATTTCTCATTCACATAACCCTAAAATTGGAAATCGTACTATGATAACAAAATAGACATTCTATATTTTGAAGTACATTTACAAGGAGGAAATACTACATGACAGTAAGCACTAAACTTAAACAAACTATCGCTGGATTAAAGAGTGCTCAAGCATGCCTAGAAGGATTTGTTCTTGATACTGATAACCAGCAAGCAAAACAATTATATAAAGGTGCAGCACAACAAACTCAAGAAATTATTGAATCTTTAAATCCTCGTCTTAAGCAAATTGAACAAGAAGAGCCTCAGTACAAGTAATAACATAATACCTTTCACATAGAATATCGTCCACATAGAAGAGTGCTCAGCTTAGATAACGATTATCAAAATGATGATTACAATTAAAGGGTCTCACCACATCACTATCAAGATAAGAAAAGCAAGTATCCCAAAACAAAAAAACGTACATTTTCATCTGGAGATGTACATTTTTTCGTTTTGGGTGCGTTATAAAATTCTTAAGTTGATTTTGGAGTTATTTTTGTTTACTTCACTTTTTTTCCCCTTCTGTGATTCGGATAAAGCTTTTAAGGCTTCATCAAGCTTCCGTCTGGCATGCGCCCAACATCCCACAAGGGTGACATCCAGTACTTGATGATAACCACTATATCCATCTACCTGTAAATACCCTTGAAAACCAGTTAAAAAATGTTTCGGATGTTCCCCTGCTCTTGTAGGTTGATAGTCATAGAGAACGATAGGGATATCTCCTGTACGGTATAACCACAGTTTGCTGTGATAAGAAGATCCCCATTCGTTCAAAATGCTTTTCCTGACGATAAAGAGGCAATCCTTCTACATATTTTTGTGTCATAATATATGCCATAATCGACGGAGAAGCGATACTTTTAGGAAAGATAGGAGCTGGCATATTGGCTGTTACAATCGGCGTGGATATCTCATTCACACTTACGACAAGCGTATACATAAATGCTAATTTTCACTATGTATTCTACTCTGTTATCAATAATAAAACCTTTTCTTGATTTTATCGGATACCTTCAAATGCATAAAAAGCCTGTATGTTATCCTTATCACAATTCATTTTTAACATCTCAAATAAAGACGGCATCAATTCCTTTACGGTTTCACCATTTGCCCATCTAACTTCAACAATATCATGATCTGGATCATTAATGTTTATTTCACCATCAATAATCTTTGCATAAAAAGTAATGATTAAAGCATGATGGCCTCTCTCTTCAAAGAGCATTTCCCTAACAGAATGTAATCTATCCACAGCAATATTATATCCTGTTTCCTCTTTTACTTCGCGAATTACTGCCTGTTCTAAAGTCTCTTCTCCTTCAACCGCTCCGCCTGGAAGACCCCAATAAAAAGAATCCCCCTTTATGTTTTTAACGATTAATATATTTTCATTATTATCATAAATGAAAGCTGAAACTACATTCACTCTTTTCAAAAACAACCCCTCCTCTGAATTTTATTTCATAATAACAACTAAATCGATTATACTAGAAGCAAAATTAAGAATAAATAAATTATTTATTCAGAGGAGGCTCAAATGATAGTTAGACAAGTTATTTCAAGTGATATACCTAAATTAGCAAACTTAATGAAGTAACTCGGTTATCTAACTTCTATCGAACAAATGCAAGTTAGATTGAACAGTATTCAAGCTATTCCTAGTCTCTATACTCCTAGTTATACCAAAAAGATTATCGGAATGATTGGATTTCATACTGATTTTCTTTATACACAAAACGAAATTTATGCTGCTGGAATTGCCTTTATAGTTGACGCCAACTATCGCAATAAAGGAATGGGAAGGCTTTTGCTAACTGATTATCGGGTATATATCACAACGGTGTAGGAGTATTAATTTGTTCATCAAAATTTAATTCTAAAAGTTGTCCAGCGTGAACTAAACCGGATCCAAAACCGTACATAAGAACTCGATCTCCATTTTTGACTTTTCCCTCACGGATTCCAAGATCAAGAGCTAAAGGAATTGTTGCAGCAGAGGTATTTCCAAAGTTAACTAAGCTATAAAGGGTTTTTTCCAATGGATATTCTAATTTTTCGCAAATCGGTTCTATTATCCGTAAGTTAGCACTATGAGGTATAAACCAATCAACCTGATCTAAACTCGTTTGCGTTTTTTCTAAAATTTGTATTATACTATCTGGAACATTCCTTACAACCCATCGAAAAACTTCTCTACCATTTTGTACAAGATATTGAGTATCGATTAATTCAATTCCATTGACCTTTTTTGATAGTCCAGGACGATATACATGTTGTGCTCCTCTCCCATCACTTCCTAGGTGGAATCCAATAAAGCTTTTTGATTGTTCATCCCTTTCAACTAATACCGCGCCAGCACCATCACCAAATAAAACACATGTACTTCTATCTGTATAATCCGTAATTTTTGAGATTGTGTCTGCTCCAATAACTAGCACCTTTTTGTGGAGCCCAGAAGAAATTAAACTGTTTGCTGTATGCAATGCATAAACAAACCCTGCACACGCTGCACTTAAATCTATGGCACCAGTTTGGGATATATTTAATTGGTCCTGTATTATACTGGAGACAGATGGGAACGGAAAATCTGGTGTGCTAGTAGCCACAATAATCATATCTACATCTTCGACTTTTTTATTATATCTGTACATTAAATCTTTTACGGCAGATACACATAAATCACTAGTAAATTCATCAGGACGAGTTATTCTGCGTTCATGAATTCCTGTTCTTTGAATAATCCACTCATTATTTGTTTCAACCATTTGCTCAAGTTCAAAATTTGTTAATTTCTTTTCAGGTACATAGGTACCAATAGCTGTAATTCTTGCTTTTGACCTCATTTGTTTGTCCTCCTTTACTATTTTCACACTTGATATTATAATCTAATATTAGTACCACATACCAATTTATGTCAATCATTTAAAATGAAAATAATGGTTATTAAATAATTAATTGTGAAAGTATAAGGGAGAGGGATTCATGTTCAATACTCAACAAATTAAAGAAATTATTCCACATCGTTACCCTTTTTCTATTAAACAAAAAATCACCTCTTAAGATAGTAATATCTCACGAGGTGATTTTTATCAAACTTTTTTATAAACCTACATTACAACTTAGCAGAATTCTTGGTTATTACCATCATTACTAATGTATAAAAGTTAAAGATTCTTTCATCCACACTATTCTTCCGGCGTGATCCAAACAATTTGCTGCATCCGAATAAAGAACGGTGTATCTTCCTCTTCAATTACAATATGGTCTGGTTTAACAGCCCTTAACATCCCCTGCAAGCTGCCACGCATTGTGTCGACAACAACATTTTTCCCAACAATCATTTGTAACGTTTGCACAACATATGGATCAACACTAGAAACCATTTCTCCGCTCAACTTATAGCCATTTCGAAAATCTCCGTACACATCTTCGTTTGAATAATCCATTATGATCCCCCTCTTTCTACAATTCGTTTGTATTGTATGAAAGGAATTAGCTAGATGTGCCTATCTAAAAAAGAAACGAGATGCCATCATTTTCAGCATCTCGTTATGTTTCATAAGCTAGAAGGTTTGTCTCTTCTAGTTTATAATTTCCATTTATACGTCCAAAATTGCTCAATTTGCAACCGTTTTGTCGTCGCTGGGTCCTGCTTTTTCAGATTTGCTTCCATTTCTTCTAACATCGCTTCTGTTTGCGAACGATGCGCACGAAGCGCCGCGAATTTTTGCGGTAATACATCGCTTATATCGTTGACTACATCTGGCTTTCCTAATACTTCCTCACGATTTTTCGTGATAGCCACCGCATGAATAACTGGACGCTCTTCTTTTTGCATACGTTCTACTGCGCGAACAGCTGCGCGTCCAAATGCATTGTGATCGGGATGTACACCGTGCTCAGGATAAAATGTGATAATTAAAGACGGATTTACATCACGAATTACTTCTTCAATTTTATCTGCTACATAATCAACGTCTTCAAATTCCAACGTTTTATCATGAAAGCCAAGTAAACGTAAATCTTCAATTCCTATTGCTTCGCATGCTTCTTCTAATTCACGCTTACGAATGCACGGAATCGTTTCGCGATTGGCAAATACATTTTTCCCCATGTTCCGTCCCATTTGACCAAGTGTTCCACAAGCATACGTAACAGGGACTCCATTATTTCGATATTGACGAATTGTTCCTCCCGCCGCAAATGATTCATCATCTGGATGCGGAAATACTACAAGTACGTGTCTTTCCATAATCTCCACTCCTTATGCAAATGGCGTTAAACTTAATTGCAGTGCAACTGCAAGACGCCCTTTTTCATCATGGCCTGCTAATAAAAGACGATTTTTCTCATCTTTTTCCCAATGTGTCACACCTTCTGCATACACCCAGCCATGCTCCATTTTTAAACCTATACGATATGGATTCGTTCCTGTAATTTTACCGCGTTCAAAACGAATCACTGCATTACGGATGAACGCCCCAACTGTCATCGTTTTTTCATTTACATGCGAAGCATATGCACCATTTGTCGTTTCTAAATGAAGGTATACCTCTTGATTTAGAAAACGTTCAATTTCACTTTGTACGACAGAAGTATCTGTAATTATTTCCATCGAATTTCACCTCTTTTAACCAGTTTACGAAAAAATAATATGAATTGCTATCTCTTATAATAGTGGACAATGTTTACTTTGCATAATTTTTTGCTTTTTTATTTTATTTTTAATACAGTATGTGAAATTATCCACCTTTTTTTTATGTGTTTAGCATTTTCATTTCTTTCTGTATGCGAATTTGCTACAATAAAATTTATGCAGAGGGATACATTTCGACATTTTTATACACAACTATGTATAGGATACTTAAAAAGAAGGTGAACACATTGGATCATTCAGCACATGAATTAGCAAACTGGCAATACTATTTTGCCATTGCTGTATTTTTAATTACATACGGTTTTATTATCTCTGAAAAAATCAATCGTGCTGTCATTGCTTTACTTGGCGCTGCCATTATGGTAATTATGGGAATTGTAGACTTACATACTGCCTTTACTACACATATTCAATGGGAAACGATCACACTGTTAATTGGAATGATGATTCTCGTACATATTACAAGTCAATCTGGTGTTTTTGAATATGTAGCAATTAAAGCTGCTAAAGCTGCGGGCGGAAAGCCAATTCGAATTTTACTACTTCTATCCCTCTTAACCGCAGTTGGGTCTGCATTTTTAGACAATGTAACGACGGTTTTATTAGTTGTGCCTGTTACATTATCAATTACACGTATGTTAAAGGTACCTCCTGTTCCGTTTTTAATTTCAGAAATAATATTTTCTAATCTCGGTGGAACAGCAACGCTTATTGGGGATCCTCCAAACATTATGATTGGATCTGCAAATAAGCATCTTGATTTTAATGCATTTTTACTGAATTTAGCACCGATTGTTGCTATTATTTCTGCCGTTACGTTACTTATTTTATATTTCATGTATCGTAACAAATTAAAAACAACAGACGAACAAATTCAGAAACTGATGTCTTTAAACGAAACTGAATATATTCGCGATCGCACTTTACTCGTTAAGTCTTTATCCATTTTAGGACTCACAATACTTGGATTTATTTTCCATTCTATTATTCATGTTGATGCTGCCGTTATCGCTCTACTTGGCGCTGTCCTTTTAATGCTAATCGGTGTAAAAGAGCACGAAATAGAAAATGTATTTGCGCATATTGAATGGGTAACGATTTTCTTCTTTGCAGGTTTATTCGTTCTTGTCGGTGCACTTGTTGATATCGGGCTTATTTCCTCACTTGCCAAAAAAGTATTGGACGTAACAAATGGAGATATCGGCTACGCATCTATCTTAATTTTATGGGTATCCGGCGGCGCTTCTGCCACAATTGATAACATTCCATTTGTCGCAACAATGATTCCGCTTATTCAAAACTTAGCAAGCGGGCTTGGACTCGGGGCAGATTCTCCGCAAGTCGAAGTATTATGGTGGGCGTTATCACTTGGAGCTTGCTTAGGAGGAAACGGTACGCTAATTGGTGCTTCTGCCAACGTCGTTGTAGCAGGAATTGCCAAACGTGAAGGATGCGGTTTCTCTTACATGGATTTCTTAAAAATTGGGTTACCACTAACAATTGTTGCACTACTTTTATCACATGCATATATTTATTTACGTTATTTAATGTAAAAAGGTTTGCGGCATAAGCTGCAAACCTTTCTTTTTCACCAAAAGATACCGATAATTGCAAGAGCACCTAAAATTAAGCCTCCAACTTCTCCAACCATTTTTGGTGTCCATTCGATTCCTTTTTTCATTTGCACAACTGGCCTTTCATGCCGCAGTTGCTGCACCTCTGCTTGGAGTTGATGAATAGAACCATGCAACTCTTTCACAAGCTCCTTTAGTTCTACAATTTCTTCTTCAGCTGACTTCCTTTTTTCTAAATTCATTTTCAAGACTCCTTTTAAATTAATAGATTAAATAATGTCGGATTGTGATTGATTTCCATATAATGTATTCCCTTTTCTTCCATCCTTCTAATAAGAGGCTCATAATCTTCTTTCTGCTGTAACTCAATTCCAACTAGTGCCGGACCATTATCTTTATTATTCTTCTTCGTATATTCAAAACGAGTAATATCATCATGTGGTCCGAGTACGTTATCTAGAAACTCACGTAACGCCCGGGGCCGCTGCGGGAAATTAATAATAAAATAATGCTTTAATCCCTCATAAATTAAAGATCTTTCCTTTGTTTCTTGCATCCGATCAATATCATTATTGCCGCCACTTACGATACAAACAACTGTCTTTCCGCGAATTTCATCTCTGTATAAATCAAGCGCCGCAATTGGCAATGCACCAGATGGTTCTGCTACAATCGCATTTTTATTATAAAGTTCAAGTAATGTTGTACATACTTTCCCTTCCGGTACAGCAACAATATCATCCAATATGCGTTTACAAATTTCATATGTAAGATGACCAACTTGTTTAACCGCTGTTCCGTCCACAAATGAATCAATGTGTGGAAGCGTAACAACCTCTCCTTGTGCAAATGCCTCTGTCATCGAAGCCGCTCCTTCTGGTTCCACTCCAACAATTTTCGTTAAAGGACTAATCCCTTTTATGTATGTTCCAACTCCCGCTGCTAAGCCTCCTCCGCCAATTCCCATAAACATATAATCAATCGTACAATCCGTATCATGTAAAATTTCTACACCAATCGTTCCTTGTCCTGCAATAACCCTTGGATCATCAAACGGATGAATAAATGTTAATCCAAACTCTTCACAATATTTGACAGCTTGCCTATATGAGCTGTCAAATGTATCTCCTTGCAATATTACTTCTACGTAATCTCCACCGAAAAAGCGTACTTGTGATACCTTTTGACTTGGTGTTGTATTTGGCATAAAAATCTTTGCTGGAATTTGTAATTTATGACATGTATAAGCTACGCCTTGTGCATGATTACCAGCGCTAGCGCAGACAATCCCTTTTTTTAAATCTTCTATCGGTAAACTACTAATACAGTTATAGGCACCTCGTATTTTAAAAGAACGAACAACCTGTAAGTCCTCTCGTTTTAAATAGACGTTACATTGATATTTCTCAGATAAAATGGGATCACGTTCTAAAGACGTATTTCGAATCACATCTTTTAGCGTATTATAAGCTACGAGAATATCTTCAATTTTGATCATTTCTTTCACATTTTTCATATCTTTGACCGCCTCACTGTATAATTTAAAAAAGTTTTGCTTTACATTATACAGAATAATCTAAATTTTTAAAACGTTGTTCAAATAAAAATAAATCAACATACTCACTATGTTGATTCATCCTCACATGATGGCGTTTCCACTTTTATTATATTACTCTTTGAAATGTAAAAAATTATTTCCCTTATCTATTTAGTCCAGCTTAAGTAAAGTCTTAATCCGACAGTACCTATTCTACCCATTGGCGTCTTTCGTCATTTCCGGGCAGTTGCCCCCACCTATCTTCTTCGTTTCTCTCTCAATCCTAAGGTAGGGGTCTTACTGCCCACGAATAGCTGGGTAAGGGTGGACCTACACCTTGTTACCTTTCTTTGTTTTAAAACTGTGCGCGTGGCAGGAAAAAACTCTGACCGCTCCTATCCATAGCCAGTCCCTCCCAGGCCATTAAAAAAATGCTATTCTGTCGTTTTTTTCATAGAGTGACTGAGTAGTTACTAAGTTTTTTAATTTTTTGTTCGTTTCGTTAAAATGATAAAGCTAAGCATCGCACCAATATGACAACAAACAATTGTTACTCCCATTGGTACAGCTGTCTGCTCTCCTTGAATGCCAACTAAAGGTGCTACTACAGCGCCAGAGATAAAAGGTAACAGTCCTAATAGAGCTGCAGCGCTTCCCGCCGCTTTTTGCTGATTTTGCATCGCTAACGTAAATCCAGTTGTCCCAACAATCCCTACGCTAGAAACAATCATAAAGAAGCAGATTAATACTCCTATTAAAGAAGGGACCAGCAAAATAACCAGAAGTAGCATTGTACCCCCGAATAAAGCCAAAAGAAGTCCTGTTACTAATAAGGTACGTTCTTTCATTTTTCCTGCTAAACGCCCTGTGACTTGCGATGCCATGATTATCCCAAAACCGTTAATTGCAAAAAATAAACTATATAATTGCGGCGAAGCACCAAAAATATTTTGAATGACAAACGGTGAACCTGAAATATAAGCAAACATCGCTGCTGTAATAAATCCTTGCGAAAGTG
Organism: Bacillus sp. 491mf; assembly: GCF_900112415.1. Classification (GTDB taxonomy): domain Bacteria; phylum Bacillota; class Bacilli; order Bacillales; family Bacillaceae_G; genus Bacillus_A. The sequence continues at coordinate 126,827 of NZ_FOLV01000011.1, read as the reverse complement.
CATAGCCCATAAATATACGATCTTGTAGTAAGCGTTTATAATGTGATAAACTCTCTCCCCATCCACCTGCGGTTCTTTTTTCTTCATGCAACGTTTCTGGCAATATAAAAATAACACTTAACAACATAAGCCCACTTACTATACTTAATACAATGAATACCCAGTGCCAAGAAGCAAAGCTTAAAATTTGTCCCCCAATAATAGGTGCGAAGATTGGAGCAGCTCCGTTCACTAACATTAAAGCAGCAAAGAATTTCGTAAGCTCTGAACCCGTGTATAAATCTCTCACAATCGCACGTGAAAGTACAATCCCCGCTGAACCAGCTGCCCCTTGAATAAAGCGTAATACAATAAGTATCCAGACAGACGGTGTTAGTGCACAAAAGAATGAAGTAACTGCATAAATAACAAGACCAATTATAAGCGGTTTTTTCCTTCCTTGACGATCACTCCAAGCGCCGACCCACAATTGTCCTAACGCAATCCCTAACAAACATGCAGTTAAACTTAACTGTGTAAGTGCACTTGTCGCATGCAAATCGTCTGTTAAAGCCGGAAAAGCAGGAAGGTACATATCAATAGAAAGCGGTCCAATCGCAGATAAACTTCCGAGAATAATTGCTAAAATGATTCGTTTATCTTTTGCGACTTGTATTTTCATTTGTAATTCTGTTTGCAATTATATAACCCCTTTTTCTCCCTTATTAGCGTGCAGAATGAAGCGAACTCCCTTTTCTAGAAGCTTCGTTTTATACTTCAAATTACATATATCCCTTTCACCTGCATCACTTGACAAGAATTTAGAATAAAGTGAAACTTTAATCAGTAGGGGTTTTCTTCATCCCCCACTGATTATCAGCCCTCACCAATCGGGCTTTTACGGGCAGTTTATCTCCCACCTAACTTCTTAAGAAAAGCGGAAGCGGCTCGTTCAGAATCGTAGGACGTTGGAGCCCCCGACAAAGAGGCGCTTTTGGCCTCGTCCGAGGGGGCGAAACGACCGGAGATTCTAGCCGCTAGAGCTGGACTATGCTTTCGCCGAATTTTGAGGTGGGAGTATTACTGCCCACGAATAGCGGGATAAAAACAAGATGTAATCATTCTAGTTACAATAATATTTATTGTCAATAAAATTACCCGATATTTTTCCAATCCAAACATATATAAGAGGATATCAACAAATGTCAATATCCTCTTACCTTCTATATTTCTAAATCTATTCCCTTTAAATTCACTATTTTACAACGATTTATTTTCTAATTTGTACTGATCCCCCGTGCTGTCCAAATACGATCAATTTCTGCACCGTGCTGTCCTCCATAAAGAAGGGCATCTGCTTGCTTAATCGCTCTAGCTCCGTCACGGAATGTAGCGTTAGGAGTAAGCGACCAATGCGATTGTAAAATAATTTTTGTCGCAATATCTCGGCCAAAAGTTTGCGCCATGTCGTACTCACCTTGCGACCAAATTTCACCATCGTCATGAACTTCATTTACTATATCTTTTGGGTACACTTTATTATTATCTAATCTACGAAGACAAGTTGGATTCGTACTGGAATAAGAAGTCGAATCCCATTCTCCAATACATGCTTTTCCATAACCTGTATCTGATACAGCATCTTCATAAGTAGCTCCTAAGAAATCTCCAAACCCTTCTCCCATAGCTCCGCCTTCTTGTGAGTTCCCAAATCCAGAAACTTGATTATCTTGAATAGAATGACCATATTCATGAGCGATCACCCCTGCATCTTCCGCATCATCAACTCCGCCGGAACCAAATGTCAGCGCCTTAGTTGAAGGAGAATAAAAAGAATTATCAGCTGTAGATGTATTTACATTCGCTTTAATAGAGCGATTATTAATATTTTTGAAGCCGAGCTGTTGTATATATCGTTGCAAAGTATCAATGTGATAATACACCATAACATCTTCAAACCTATCATTTGAACGTGTGTAATTATATTGAAAAGAGGCAGAATACGTTTTTACTTTCGACGCAATCGTCACATAATCACCAGCCAAATACCCTGACCCATTGAGACCTTTTAAAGTGACCGTTTTCAATTGGTTATTCAATGCAGTAGAATCTGCGTCATTTTTGTCAACCAATCCAGCCAAGCTTCCACTCGTTACTACAGGATTTGGCAGGAACACTTTCCCTTGCCCTTCTACTTTTCGGTTTAAGTCTTTTTTCTTAAGCAATTTCCCGTTTTCCGCATCAATAAATGTTTCCCAAGCACCAAACGGCTTTTGAGAATGAATAACAACTCGATACACAGGAGTTGCCACACCTTCTTCGATTATATATCCAAACTCACGCGTAGTCGGAGCCCATAAAGTCTTATCATCAGCTTCAAGATTTTGGATAGACTTATCTTCCGCTTCCTTTTCACTTAGCTTTTGCTTCATTTCCTTGACGCTCTGCACGGGAAGGTAATCTGATACTGCTAGTACACCTTGCCCTCCTTTATTGAGCGTTACGGTTAATTGCCTGGAGAATACAGGAAATCCATTCACTGTTTGTTGAAACCTAACATAAGATGCCACCTCTGTATCTGTCGTAGAAATATATTGTAAATCTGATATATCCGATTTCAAAGAGTACTGCGCCGCATTCGCTTTTAAATATTCGGTTGCCTTGTCTTGTAGTGAAACATTTTGGACCATTCTTTGTGTCTCTTCTACTGCTGAAACAGTATGCATCATACCAAAAATTAATGGAATTACGGTAGCAACTGTGACAACTTTTTTCAACAAAACTATCACTCTCCTATTTTAGAATTATTTCGAATGTACAAGTAATTCTAGAGGAGGGAATATTTTACCTTTCTATTTTATATAAACCTAACAAAGGAAAGATTTTCTCAATAATTTCTTAGAAAAAGAGAATATTTTTAAATTTATTATTCACATAACTATACACTTTCGCTTCAAAAAAGGATAATATCATTTAAAATTCACACTATATAACAGTTGAATTGTATTATTATTATAAATATTCAAATAAAAAGGAGCATGAACATGAATGTTTCATTAGTAAAACCTGCACTTGAACTACAAAACGAATACATAAGCTTCTATCAAGAATGGAAAGATAGCTGTGAAAATATGGTACCATGGGTCATTAGTAAAGATCCTTCAGATTTTCATAAAATGGTGCAGTTTCTAATAGACTCAGAGAAAGGTGTAAATCTCCCTAAAGGTTGGGTACCTGATTCTACTTATTGGTTAATTACCGAACAGAAAATAGTGGTTGGTGCTGTAAATATACGCCATCAATTAACAGAAAAATTATTACATTGCGGCGGGCATATCGGTTATGGCATTCGCCCTTCTGAAAGACAGAAAGGATATGCTACTATTCTTTTAAAATTAGCATTAGAAAAAGCGAAAGAACTAGGCATTCAAAAAGCACTTGTGGTCTGTGACGAGAGTAATATCGGTTCTGAAAAAACGATTATTAAAAATGGCGGTATACATGATTCAAATTACATTGAAGAAGATGGAAATGTCGTAAAAAGATATTTGATTGAACTATAACGCATGATGTAACGATACATCTATACAAAATTCTTTAATTAAGGAGGAATTCATTTGTCTACATTAGTATCTCAACTAGAAAATATAATTTCTAATATCCCAAAACAATTTAGCGCTCTTTCAGATATAGAGCATAAATCTCATCCATCTAAATGGTCAAAAAAAGAAATATTGGGTCATCTATGTGATTCTGGAAGTGTAAATCATAAGCGTTTTGTTGATATTCTCATTTCAAATCAACCCATAACAATACATAGCTATAACCAAGATTTATGGGTAGAAGTCCATAATTATCAACATACATTTTCAACTGAAGAAATACTACATTTATGGATTTCACTAAACAAACGAATCGTAAACCTTTTATCTAATGTTACAGAAAAACAGTGGCTGCTCCCATGTAAAACGGAGGATCAAGACATTGTAACATTGGAGTGGCTATTTACTGATTATATTGACCATATGAACCATCATTTCAAACAAATATTCGGCGAATAAACGGTGTAAAATAATATGTATGAACAGGAAAAAGATTGCCTCGGCGTCATTTTGGATTTGAACTACACAAAACTTAAATAAAGTAGACTGTTAATACAAAAAGGTGCTTTCATAAGAAGCACCTTTTTACATTTATCATTATTTATCTATTTAGAAGTTCCCTAAAAAAATGCAATGCCTATGCCTATACACCACGTACCTCTGCCACTAATTTCTGACCATCTAAGTACATGACAAGCTTTACTGGGTTCTCACTTGCATTCTCAAATACTAAATCTAAATATGGATATGCAATCGTCGCATCTCTGCCTTTAGGTACATAACCTACTTCTTTAGAATGTGTTGATCTCTCTACCATTTTTAATCCAGCTTGATCTGCAGCATTAAACAATGTGGAAGAAGTTTGACATACTCCTCCGCCATATCCATCTACTAATTTACCATCTACAATCTCTTTCCCTAATTGATAGCCCTTGTCAGGAGTTGTATCTCCTATTAAAGCGTTAAAGGAAAATCGATCTCCTTTACCTAATACAACTCCATTGACAGTGCTTGCAGACAAACGAATATTTTCTATTCTACCACCAGTAGAACCACCTAGATTCGTTTCATATCTCCCTATTACTGGTCCATTACCATTTCCAGCTTCTGCTGTAGCAACAGGCTTTTTCTCTACAATTGGCAACTGATAAGTAGAATCCCACATCCCAACATTCGTCAACTTATCTACTAACTCTTTTTCCATTAATTCGTAAGCAGGTTTGCCTTCTACCCATGTACCATCCTTCATACGAGAAGGAACCATCTTTGTATCTACACTCTTTGCAATCTCGCTAACTACCTTAGAGACTTCCTTTTTAAATGTTTTTTCATCTTCAAAATAACCTAAACTCGCTAAATCGATCTTTTTTACTTCTTTTCCATTTCTACCATCTACTAAACTAATACTTTTATTTACCTCAGCTTTTGCTTCTACAGCTTTTTCACCCACACCACTCACTAATGCAACTTCACTAGCTTTCGTACCGCAACCACTGACTACACCTAAGCAGAGTGCTCCTACGACTAAAATTCGAACCTTACGCAACAAATTACTCTCTCCTTTATTCTCAATCTTTTTCCATTTCAAACAATTCTATGTATGTATAATAACATTACCTTTCAACATAACTTTTATGTATTACTAGCATATTTACACCATATCCTAAGTTACTCTTTTCTTCCCTAAAAGTCTACATATATTTCCTTAAACATTCTTAATCGCTTTAAAAATCCAATCCCCTTCATCACCCAGTATATACCAAAAAATACATAGTGACAATTTTTATACATTCGATATTTTATTATACCAATATTGCTTAAAAATGTAATAAAAATTGACTCTAAAAAAAAAATAAAATGTATTATCCAAAAATGCCCATCACCCACACGAATGAAAACACCACTGTTAGTAAATTGACGAATGTTTTCTCCATCTCTATACTGAAAAGAGTTAACGAAATGAAACAAGGTGATAATCATGGATTTTGAAATAAATTTTCTTTCCTTTTACGTCGTACAAGTAGACGGCCAAGGTGAACAAGCAGACAAGCGTTATAAACATTTTCAAACATTAGATACTGAAGAATACGAAGATAGTCCATTAAAAGACTTTCTAGACGGTGAATTATTAAAAATTTCGAAACGAAAAGTAGACCGTCACCCAAAAAGTGAACAAGTCCCGACAAAAATTGGCCGATTCATTGTTGAAGTTGGGCACGAATTTGATTCAAACCCGAACTACAACCTTTTTAATCGTATTCGTTTTGCAGAAACGAAAGAAACATTTAAAGATACAAATGAACCACTCGTCTATACCTATATTGATACAAGCGCTGTACGCGGCGGTGTATTTCTCGTTGTCCAAGCAAAACTTCGTAAATACTTCGACGATCCGTTCGTCTTTGTAATGAAATGTGACTTCGAGCCAAAGGTTGCTTCTATTTCTGATGAGGCAACGCTAATTCGAAATGTTGAAATGGCCATCACAACGAAAAATATGAAGTCGATTCAATACCCCTATATGCCAGAAGAAGGCATCGTGGAAGTTGGCGAACTAAAAATCCACCAAGCATCACATGCCCGCTACTTCGAAGACTTCTTAAAATTCGTAGAATACGAGCGTTCCATGCCAGAAATTATGAAAACACAAGTTATGGATATGGTATACGACCAAATCGAAGACGTCTTTGAAGAAGGTACAGAAGAACGAGAACAATTTGACCAAGCGATGGAAGTATGGGCTGCGAGTCCAAAGCGTGAAATTATGGAACATTTCACAACGGAAGAGGTTATGGAAGCTACAGCGCAAATTGTGGAGCATACCCCTGAGATAGAGTTAAAGTTAAAGGCAGACCATATTGGAATCAAGAGTTTATTATCTGACTTCGGTGAATCGGTACACATCGCTAAAGTTAATGGTCGTTACATTTTAATGATAGAAGCCGATACCTTAACTTTCGAACAAGGTTTTTCACCGATAGAATTCCTAAAACCAGACGATTTACATGAAGTAGTTGATAAGATTATGAAAAAGGGTTCAAGCCCTTATCAGGACTAGCATATCCTGGATAAAAGTGACTTATAATTAAAGTGACAAATTTAGTACCGTCTTATTATATAATTCACATTTACGATATTGTATAAAAGTCAACAACTAATCAATTAACAAACGGTTCCTCTTAGTTATTATGAGCGCTTTTAGTGAGCGCTCCTTTTATTTAAGGATTTCTTGGTAGGGAATATACAGATACCAAATCGCCTTATTTTTCGACACTTACATCGCTGACCGGTCAAAATCCCCTCTACTTTCTTCTATGTAAACTTCTTGTTTGTCATACGGACACCCTTGCAGACCATAAAAGAACTTAACTAAATTAGATCCATTTCATATAACAATACTAAATCTAATCGTAAAATTTTTAATCAGAACTTTCAAACAAACACTTACATAACCTAAAGGGAATCAAGTTAACAAAGAGGTGATTTATTTTGTATTGGCAATCAAATGGACAATACCAATATAATCCTTATCATCATCAATATAATTACCCGTATATGTTAGATAAACAACCTTTTCCTATGGATAGTCGTCAAGGTTGTGCACTTACGTTTGACACTAGGATCAGGGATATGGGTCAACACACCCTTGCAGACCATAAAAGAGCTATAGTGGACAAATTGAGGCAAAAAGGTTTCTCCGGTGTAGTGCTTACGAGATCAGAAGTTGCAGGAAACAAAGGTGGATGTAGAGTATCAATTACCCATCTTCAAAGAACAGGAGCGCAATATTGGGAAGTGGTAATGTGCTCTTGTCCTACTTCTAATCAAGCAAATATAACGCTGAAAGAAACTTTAACTGCGATTCATTCCATCGTGTTTTTTGATTAACTTACAAAGTTCCAAGCTGGGCTGAGCCACAACAGTAGCAAAGTAACGAAAAATCGTCCGGCATCATCTATAGACCCCCTTTTCCGTGAAGCAAACTAGGGGACTTTAGAGCAAAATAAGTAAACAAAATCTAACCTTCCCCTAGTGGCCAAAATAAGTTCTTTATCTTGTAACAGGATTCCCCTGTTAATAAAAAATGAGTGCATGTCATAAATACACGCACTCTTTCCTCATAATGTTTCTAGTTCCAAATCAACTTCTGGTTCTATACGCGGATAGATGCTCTTGTCCTACTAAAAAAAGCAGATTTTCTGTCATTTTTTGATTTTTAAATTATAAAAGCATTCTATATAGGTTCTACATATTATTCATAAAAGAGTAATATACTCTTTCAATCTTTGAAACCATTACATCCTGAGTTAAATGTTGCTGTGAATAATTCTGTGCCTCTTTTCCCAATTGCTCACGAAGACTCTTATTCGTTAACAGCAATTTAATAGCCTCAGAAAGTTGTTGAACGTTGCCCGGTTCACAAATGATCCCTGTTTTTCCGTTTTGAATCATTTCTGGTATTCCACCGCAATTTGTTGTAATAATAGCTTGACTAGAAAGCATAGCTTCAATAATGGAAATTGGAAAGTTATCGTTAATGGTAGGTAAAACATAGATTGAGGAAGAAGAAAGAATTTTTGGTATATCTGTTCTTCTTCCCCAAAATTTAATCCTGTCAAGACCAAGCTGTATCACTTGATTTTCAAGCCTTTCTCTCATAACACCATCTCCAACAATCCATACCTCTACATTTGATAAATCTTGTTGAATTTGTGAAAGTGCTTTTAAAAAAATGTCATGACCTTTTCTAGGAGAAAGGCGGGAAATGCAGGAAATTACTAGATTATTATTACAATCCTGTTTAGGTATAAAATCTTGCTGAAAGTGTATACCTGTATGAACAGTAATCAATTGTTCTGTCTTTGCCCCATATTCTTTTAAAGGAGTATGAAAGGAATTGCTGATTGTTATGATTTGATCAGCCGCTCTTATTCCCTGTTTTTCAATTTCACTAAAATACGCTTCTTCAATCGATCCTTTTTTTATTTTATCAAATTTCAATCGACTTTTTGTAAAATGCCCATGTGGTGTAAAAAAAAGTGGTTTCTTATATTCTAGGTTTAGTTGTCCTAATAAAAAAGCAGCGAATAAATCTTGTGCATGAAAGATATCATATTGCTCTAGGCTTTTTTCTCTTAAATAAGACTTAAAAACATTCAAAAAACTCGTGTTTTTAATAATTTTTTCATTTACTATACCATAACGTTGTAACATAAAATCTCTTGTGTATTTCGCAGCCTTCGGAACTTCTTGCTCTATATGAACTGCGGTCATTTGAGTAGGAGAGATGACATCTACATCATGACCATACTTTTCAAAGCCTGTTTTTAACGAAGTAATATAGTTTGATAATCCCCCTGTATTAGGGTATTTCAAAAATGTTACATAAAGAATTTTTAATTTTTTTGTTTTACTTAACGTGCTATCATTTTTGATTCCAAACGTTTGAAACGGTTCGATTATATGATCCTTTTGATTTTCTATTTGGTAGTATTCATCCATGATTTTTAGTAGGCTCGTATGGAAAGGATAATTACATTCACTTCGTCTCTCCTTTGCTGTATTCAGAAGCATCTCCTCCTAACTCAGCTAATGATAAAAATAGCATATATACTATAAACCTAGTTCACTTCCCCAGGTAGAAATTTTTTCAAGGTGATATGGCAATAATTCACCGCCACGGTTATCAAATATTCTTCGCAGCTGAGTATGCAACCCTTTTTCTAATGTTCTCTGCAAATACGCCATCTTATAAAGGTCAATTGGCTTTGTTTTAAAGTTTATGCCATTCTTCTGCATTTCTTTTGCATAGACTTCCACACAATGTGTACGAATTTCTTCGGCTCTGTTCTGCCAATCTTTCCTAAATCCCATTAAGATTTCAACTAGAACAACCATATCAAACCAGACAGGTGCATATTTAGTTGACTCCCAATCGATAAACTGGATATTCCACGGTGCATGTAGTGTCACATTATTACTGCAAATGTTTTGCAAATGAAGATCTCCATGCGTGATCGATGAACCATTTTGAAATAATTCCGGAAAAAGATCCGGTCCCTTATTACATAGTTTTATAAGTGATTTATAATAAGGCTTAATAATCCCGCTTATCCGATCGTCTTTCATTCCGTCATTGAGAAAATCAATCGTCTTTTCAATTTGTTTCGTCCGATCATTTCTCATGCGGCTCGATTCATAAATAGGTAACCAAGATTTCCAAACATCTTTATGTTTTTTACTATTGTCTTCAAATGTACGCGCATGAAGTTTAGCAACAGCGGGAATAATATAGTCAAAATGTTTAGGGAGAAAAGTTATCTGACCGCGTATTTGGCGTACAAACTCCATAAATATCCAGGTCTCGTCTCCATTTTTTTCAATATGATATATTTCAGGAAGAAATTCTTTCAATACAGGATAAGCTGTATCGTATATATTAATTTCTACTTCATTTTTGTAATCTGTTGAATTATATACTTTTAAAACAATCGGAACATTATTAGCTCCTGATGTAATAAATAATTTGTAAATGCTACTTCTTCTTGTAGATTTTAAACATTCTATTTTACCGTAATCAATTGCAACTCTCTTATTCATTGAATAAGAGAGTTTTTCTGTAATTCTTAACTTTTCAATTAAACGGGATAATGTTTTTACTTCGTACAATGTGTTCATTCCTTTCGTTTTCGTTTCCAGGCGTTTATCAAGTGAGAGTATGCGCTTCTAATGAACGGCATTGGGTCATCCCATGCAAACAAAGCATATTCTTTTTTACCGCGTAACCCTTTATAAAAATCTTTCCACGTCATTTCTGCCCTTTTTTTCTTAGTGCAGAATGTTAAATAATATCGCACAAGATAAATCCATTTGATACCGTCTACTTGTTTAAGTCTTGGAGTTGGATTTTGCCTCGTTAAATATAAATAATACATGTAAGCAAAATCAATATCAGCAGCTCCTGTCAGACTGTGAGTTAACCAAAAACGAGGGTTTATTTCAATAAACTTATAAACGCCATCTCGAGGATCCTTTTTAAACTCTGCCATAGCAATACCTTTAAGCTTAATCTTCTCAAAAAAAGGTAGACATATATCTACTAATTCTGGAACTTCTTTACTAACAATGTGAGCTCCTGTTCCAAATTCAGCTGGGAACTGATGATTCTTTTGTAAAGAAAATAATGCCAATAAATTCATGTTATCATCATAAAATGTGGCAACTTTATAAAAACATTGATTATCACCAGGAATGATTTCCTGAAGAATTAGCTTCCCGTGCTGTCGATACGATTTATACTCATTTCTAAGTTGATCTGGATTTTGTATAAGAATTGCCTTTTGGTTTATCTTTTTTCGAAACTCATGTCCTAAAACCGGCTTTAATATACACGGGAAATCTAGGTTCGATATCGCTTCTTCCAATTGTTTATTTGTCTTAATCTCATACGTTTTAGGACATGGAATATTATGCTTTGTTGCCAGCTCATGCATTTTTTGCTTATTTAATGTTTCTTCAATCAACGAATGTTCAGGAAATAAAAACAAATAATATTTAGACAGTTCCGTTCGATATTTTGAAATGAATATTACATAGTCATCAGCACCTGTACACAAAACAGGTTTCAAATTTAACTTTTTAGCGAAGTCAATTAGAAAAACTAGTAATAATTTTTCTTCAGATAAAGGACTTGGGCATATTCCGCATGAAGCAAGGCGTGACTTCCCTATTTTATATGGTTTCTCTACATCAAATGCATAAACACGAATTCCTTTTCTCGCTAAACTTCTAATAATCCCAATCCCATTGGCACTTAAATCCAACACGACCGCTGCATGTTCATGATTCATAGAATCCTTCCTTATCAAAACGCTCTCTGTAGATTTGTTCGATATTCGCTATCATTGTCTCTCTAGTTAAATACTTTTTAGCGAATATTCTTGCATTTTTCCCTAATTGCTCTCGTTCCTGTTTATTTACAATGACATATTTTAATGCCCGTGCCAGTTCTATTGCATCTCCTCCCTCAACAAGAATACCTGTCTTAGAATGGCGAACAAGTTCAGGTATACCTCCCGATGGCGTAGAAATGACACAAACTCCACTATGCATTGCCTCTATAATAGAAATAGGTAGGCTATCGTTTAAAGTTGGAAGTACAAAAATATCAGTTTTACTTAAAATATCTGGAACATCATTTCTTTGCCCTAAAAACTCTACCATGGAAAGATTCAAATGATTAACTTGATCCTCTAACGAATGCCTCATCTCACCGTCTCCGACAATGAGAACTTTTACATTATCTGTGTATTTCTTTCCGATTTGTGAAAGAGCATCAAGTAATATGTTATGGCCTTTTCTTGGACCTAATCTAGCTACACATGTAATGACGATTTTCTTATGTGATGATGATGTATTTTCAGTATGATACTTATGGGGATAATCAATGCCAGTTAATACAGTTGTCATATTCTGTTGTTTTGCCCCTAACTTCATTAATGGACGGCGAAATGAATCGCTGAGAATAATAATATGATCTGCATTATCAATTGCCTTTTTTTCTAAGACCATATGATAAAACTCTTCTAGCGAACCCTTTTTAAATATGCCGAACTTTATACGATTAAAAGTAAACATACCATGAGGTGTGAATATTAATCTTTTTCCATACTGTTCATTGATTCTTCCTAATATATTAGCTGTAAATATATCTTGCGCATGAAAGATATCATATTTTTTAAAGTTAATATTTTCGAGCAGCATTCTTTCGTAAATATACATATTTTTTTGATTTCTAATAATTGTGCTATTAGAACTTCCATATCGTGTATTAAAAAAACTTTTTAATTCCGGAACAACCGCTTGACGCATCTTTTCGGCTCTACTTTTAGAAAATTGATTAGGAGATACGATGTCTACGTGATGGCCTTGTTTTCTTAACCCTTCACTAAGTGCCGTAATATAATTTGATAACCCCCCAATATGAGGATAATCCCAAAATGTAGCAATTAATATTGAGAGCTTTTTCTTTTTATAAGTCTTTGACTCTCTATTTATATTACGCTCTTCCACTGTATCCTTCTTTTTTTGCATCGAGTATGCATGAACTCCATAATACTTATCTAATGTTTTAATTACATAAGAATAAGGAAACTCAAATCTCTTTTTCACTTCCAAACCCTCCTTATCACTTCGAATGCCTCGGCATATGGTACACCGACCGTCATTCCCCTTACTCTTCCTAAATATTGAACCCCTTCGTATGAACGAGGATGCGGAAAATCTCTCATTTCTACATCGTAATGTTTAAGCGCAGCAATTTTCGAATCTATTTGATCGGTAATGTTCACAAAATAATTGGGTTTGAAAGATTTATCATTCGTGTGGATATTCCACTCGCTTGAGGAAACGGTTTCAAATGTAATCAATTCGATTGGTTGTTGGTTTGATAGGGGACGTGTCGCAGTCAAAACCGCTTGAAAAGTAACGTAGTGATCTTTATTGAGGTCTCCATAATGATGGGTAAAGATTTTGCTTGGTTTATAGATATTTATTAATTGTTCAATTTCTTTCGTTAATTGGTGCAGTGGAATTAGTTCCAACTCTAAATTACTGTGCTCGAGGAATATCACCTCTTCAATACCAATCTCCTTGTTTGCACACCTGCCTAATTGCTGTATGTGATGAGCTTGCTCTTTTCTTCCTAGAGCAGTAATGATTGAAATTACTTGATGGCCTTCTTCTACTAATCTTTTTAAAGTCCCGCCAGATCCTAATAACTCATCGTCGGGATGTGCGCCAATGACTAATATACACTCTTTCATTAGTATTTTCACTCCTTGTACTACCTAATTTATGATTAGTACCACAAAAAGAAACTGTCATTAGCGGAAAACTTGTTTTTATTTATTACTAATAACCAATGGTTCAGCTATATAAATACATGTGTATTTCTCCCTATGAGATAAAGAGCACCTTTTATCACCAATGTGAATATCTTAGCAATTAGCTATACACAAACAGGTATCGGCCGTATATTTTAGAAAAGCAAGAATCAAAAACCAGAAATGGCTTTCATATTAAAGTGATAACCCCCTGACAATTCGTTTTTTATTAGTACTTCATCCATGAATTGTATACGGAAGGATGTGCTTTCTTCACACCTCTTAAAAATTCCTGATCCAGCCCAAATTTTTGAAATCCTTTTAATAACTTAGTAGGCACTTTACTATTTGAAGTAAAGGCTCTTTTATGATCAATGACTTTTAGCTGTCCTTCTTCATTTATTAAAACGTGTCTCACTTCCGTATCCCATCTAGTAAATCCTAATTTTTTCAATTCGCCCAACATTAGTATTATTTTTCCAGTTAATTCTTCTGTAAATTTTTTTTCTCTTTTCAAATGACGTGCAAGTGATATTCCCTGTACATACTCCATAACAATATAATTGTCTCCATATTCATACAGTCGTGGAATAATAGGTGATGATTGTCCAACTTTAAGAGCTTCCAACTCTTGTTTTTGCGTTTTTTCTAGAAAAAATACTTTCACACATTTATTATGGGATATTTGATATACTTCCCCATCCTTCCCATCTCCAATGAGCTTATATTTTTCTATATCTCCTCTACTTACTCTTCTTGTATTAAAGTATGATTTCATTTCATTTCTCCTTAATCTAGATTTCATATTTTTGTAATCCCTTCATCTCATATTCTATGATTCTTCACTCGCAAATGTACCCTAGATTAATATATATTTTTATAATTTAATTCAATTGAAAAATGATTAGTAGTTGATACGTGATGGAATGCCTCTGTTTTAACAAGCGGGGTACTATTAACTATTTTTATTATATTCTTATAATTAAACTAGGTAATAGTGTTTTATCAAACGTAAAATAGAAAAAAATCATTCTATTCATTCTTTCTAGTATTGGAATATTCATAGAAAGGTTTCGTCGTTTTCATTCCATTCACTTATTGACTAAATCATTTTCAGTGGTTATTTGCTACGTTCAATAAAGTGAAACTTCCATCAGTGGGGATCTTACTGCTCACGTATAGCAGGATAAACGGGGATTCGTTGATATTTATTGAAAAATGAATAAGAAAAAACCACCTTTAAAACACGCAGGGCATAGCCCAGTTTAAGGTGGGGATGAATTGCCATCACATTCGTAAAAGTATTTTCGCACCTAGGCGAATGTATGTTCTTTTTAGTATTTTGTAGTATCATAAAGGAAAGAAGGAGGTGAAAATGATGAAGAAAGAATATGCAGCCTATCAAATTGAGATCAAAAGAGGTGATAAATTATACCCTTACTTCCTAGAAATATGTCAAAACGCAAAAAATCTCTACAATACAACAAACTCTATATTCGCCAAGTGTATACAGCTACTCAATAACAAGAAGTTCTCTACACATTACAAGTACATATTGAAATCATGAATGAAAATCAACTTTATACGTACCAAAAACACGTGCACAAACAGAAAGGAAAACTTCATCTCGAAACATTCGCTTTTCTTATCGCATCTATTTTGTTTTATTTTCTTGGTTATTCATTGCTGCTAATACTTGAAGTTGCTGTTTAGCTTTCTTTAAAGCAGTATGAAAATAATTTTGCAACAGACGTAAGGTCGGATTATCAAAATGATATTGTTCTAACACATTCTCCCATGTCTTACTCTTCATGAATGTATTCCATGTCAAGCGGCAATGTCCACTTCTCTTTACCTCTTTAAATACCCATCTCTTCATTTTCTTTCTACCCTTATCAGTCAAAGAGCCACTTTTCACAAGGACTAGCTCCACATTTCTCTTATAACGTTTACGAATGTCTTTTTGTTTAACTGCTGTAAGAAAAATATTTGCCGTGTTCTTGGCATCGTCAAAGGCGCGATGTTGTTTTCCTTCCCATTCTAAAGCCAATTGTGCTACTGCAAGTTTCAAACTAGGTGGATTTACAAATAATTCTTTATATGCATGAAATACAAATCTCTGTAAATCAAATCTTCTTTCTTTCTCAAGATTAGGACATTTCACATTATATCGTGCACAATCTTCTGTTAGAAATCCATAATCCTCTTTTCCCCACGTTACAAACATGTAATCTTCTTCCAAAAACTTACGAAAGCGCTCAATTACTTTCGGGAATTTTTCTGCACCTTTTACATCTTGTTTTGTAATTCCTGTTAATTTTGTTGTATGACGAGATAGGGATGCCGTTGGTTTCACTAATGACGAAAAAACTTCGATGATGCTCATTGTACTTGCTTCAATCTTGACGGCTCCGATATCAACTATTTCCGTCGGAGCATCTGATTGATAAGGTCTAAAATTCCGCTCAATATCAAATACAATATAATATTTTGGTTCATACATACCACATACCTCTTCCTTATCACTTCTTAACAGTATATCCCTTATTTCCAATATGTATTAACAATTACTCATATTTAAGGTATTAAAAAAGAGAAGGGAGTTCCCTTCTCTTTCACTTCAATTATTTTTTTGTTACGTTAGTAGCTTGTGGTCCACGGTTACCTTGTTCAACTTCGAAAGTAACTTCTTGACCTTCTTCTAAAGTTTTGAAGCCGTCGCCTTGGATAGCTGAGAAGTGAACAAATACGTCTTCTCCACCTTCAACTTCGATGAAACCGAAACCTTTGTCAGCGTTAAACCATTTTACTTTACCGTTTTGCATGAAAAAATCCTCCTAAAATATGTACCTTAATGTACATGTCCATTTTCTACCATTTTACAAATAATCATCAGATAAAAAAACTGTAACCAAGAGAAGATTTAACATTGCTATCCCCTCTGAAGTTACAGCTTATTTAAATCTCTATGGTATTAAAAGTAAAATGGTTTAACCTCACTATACACCTTTATTAACATAAATGCAAATTTTTATTTTTAAAATTTATGTAAAGTGTACCTTAACACCCTTTACTTCATATAGCCCATGACTTGAACGAATCACAAACTTTGTTTTATTGTTTTCCTCTATTTTGTCTATTTCTTTCTAAATGAGATTCACTTATTTTTCCTATCATTATGAATCTGACCGTTTTTATTGTGATTTAACAATACACCTTCATATTTTTCTCTTGCCAAATTATTCATACCATCTTATTGTATAGGAATCTACGCTATAAAAAAGCAGTGATTGCACCAAAAACCATATATGTCTATTTGGTTTTTTCGACATCTTTGTCTAGCTCTGACCGTTTCTATGCATGGCCAGATGCTCTCATCTCACTAAAAAAAAGGGGTTTTATGTCGGGTTTTTAATTGGTATATAAAAGTTGAATTATATAAGAGGAGTTTTCAGAATGAAAAAGTATCTAAAAAAAGCAATAAAAATATCCTCCATTTTATTACTTGTTTTCATTGTAATTGGTGCTGGTGTTTTGTTTGGTACTCCGTATGGACATAAATTACGTGTAATTGCTGCGGAAAGTATTCTAACTTCACAACATCGTGATTTGGCAAAATTCACTTTTTTATCACAACAAGAACTGGAGGATATCTCGAATTCAATTAATAATCCAAAATGGAAAAATAGCCAATCCGGTGGTCTTCAAAAACTTACAAAACAACAATTAGAAGCGAAAAAACATATGCCCCTTCATGTGAAAATCGAAACCGTTCAAAAAAAGTATGCGGATCATTATTTTGAAGGCAAACTCATGACAATTAGTAATCCTTTTAATGTAAAGCTTGTAACACAGCAAGGTACACAAGGTAACGATGTTGGTGAAAAAATTTACGTGATGGCGAAGCGGAATCATGCACTTGCTGCGGTAAATGCAAGTGGGTTTTCGGATGAAACAGGACATGGTGGCGGTAAAGTTGGTCTAGGCATTGTGATTGAAAACGGACAAGTTATTCATACACCTCAAAATGATAATACACCAGCTATTATCACGGGTTTAACAAAATATGGGCAAATGATAACAGGCGACTACTCTGCACAACAATTGTTGAATAAAAATGTTGTTTCTGCAGCTGGTTTTATGCCCCAACTTATCGTAAATGGTGAAAAAATGCTTACGAATGACGGTGGCTGGGGATATGGCCCGCGAAGCATCATGGCTCAAAAAAAAGATGGCTCAATTATGTTTCTTATCGTAGATGGTAGACAACCTCACAGTATTGGCGCTTCTTTAAAAGATTGTCAGGACCTTTTATATGACAAGGGCGCTGACAACGCGATGGCTATGGATGGCGGCTCTTCTGCAACTATGTATGCCTTAGGAGATATATTAAATATCCCTTCTACTTTATCTCATAAGTCTCGCTATCTTCCAAACTGTTGGGTTGTAACTACTAATAAAGATCAAAAAGTGGATGTTACAATTGACGGTCACCCGGCAGAAACTTCGAAGCTTGCGGAAGTTACAGGAACATCTGCTGTTGCTTCTAACAAAACAAAGAGCAGCTAAGTATCTCACAGATACGTAGCTGCTCTTTTCTATTTCATTCATACTGCTATATTTTATTTTTTGAAGATACCGAATGGCTTACCAACCGGTAATACAATGTTTCCGAAATGTGTATTTAATACTGCAGCTGCTGATCCGTAGAATGAAAGCAGTGAAATAAGCAGTTCAGAAATTGCTGCTAATTTATGCATTGCATGTGGCATAACACCTAAAGTACTAAATGAAAGGCCTATAAATAAGAAATCAATAAGTACAAAAATCGTAAATAATACTTTATGTGTTTCCATTGCGCCAATTGTCATAAACAAGCTAAAAATTAAGTAACCAACAAATGCTACTCCAAGTTGTTTTGGATCCACACTTGCTGCTAATTTTCCACCAAATACGCCAAGCTGAATTAGCCATGAAGTACCAACACCAAACCAAAATAATGCGAATCCACCAAACGCTGTTGTACCGAATGTATTATTGTGCTTTGCATCGTTAATGCAAGCAAATAATTGAGCAAAACCTCCTAAGAAGATCGCCCATGGCAATACAAATGAAATACCACTTGTTAAGCCAAGTTTTTGTGAGGACGCAACAAGTGTAACCATTGCAAGTCCAAATAAACCTAGTGCAGACGGATCTGCTGTTGTCATTTTCACATGATGTGTAGTTTGCTTTTCCATAATACCCTCCTGATTTAAACACATACTTGAATACAATACTGAAATCAGAAGGTACTGTCAATCTTTTTTAATACATTCACACAAATTACATATTTCCATATAAACGATATACATACTCCCCGACTTCTAACGGTTTAATGTTTATGTTTAGTACATCCTTTATCGGTACCCATATCGGAATGTATTCGCCTCGGTCCCTGCCATTTTGTATATATTCCTCACCCTTTCCATTACCAAACGTACCACCTACAATGATTGCTTCATAAAAATATTGTGTCCCATTGTAGCTCACCTTCTTGGCAAGTCGCGTAATTTGTATATGTATCCCAAGTTCCTCATATACTTCTCTAACTGTTGCTTCTTCTGAGGTTTCTCCTTCCTCAATACCACCGCCTGGAAACACATATTAAACATCTTTACCTCGAATCCTTTTTATAAGAGCTAGTTTTCCTTCTTGTGTAATAATTGCTGCGCCTCGATCTCGCATTCTTATAACATCTCCTCATAATATTATTTTTTCTATTTCTACCTCTTTCAACAACTTCATTCATTGATAAAGTAAAACTTCCATTAGTGGGTCCAATCTTAAGATAATGATTTTACTGCCCTCGAATAGTTGACATAAAAAAACTAGACAACCTCGTCTAGTTTTAGGATAAGGAAGATCGTAAAAAACCAAAACGTATAGCATGCTCTATTTCATCTGTCATCGCTCGAAAAAAAACATCTCGAACTGCTAAGTTTTGCGTTAGCAAATAGGCATTCCGATAATCTTCATACGCTTCTAATTCATCTTCATACGCACGTTCTAATCCCTCTTTATAAGAAGAATATTGCGTTTGTACTACTTGATACGTTGGCTGTTGCCCCGTTAATGTTGTAAACAATTGTATAAACTGCTGTAAATGAACTTTTTCATCTTCTAATGCATGTGAAATATCTTTCTTATGTTTCGCATTTGGCGCTTCGTTTACGAGTCGGCTATAAAAATCAATTGCGGCAGCTTCGCCTTGGATCGCCTCTAAAATCGCTTGCGATACTTGTTTATTAGTGCCTTCATTTACTCGATAAAATTGATAATACGAATTAGGATTTACATAGTACATATCTATTCCCCCTCAAAACAATGCATTACTTTATTGTATGTAGGGGTAATTATTTCGTTCAGTTTCGTTTCGCTTATAAAGTGAAACTTCAATCATGGTTATATTATACGTATTAATGAACATTAGAAAAAACTCGTTATTAACGAGTTTTTTCTAATGTTTGGATTCTAAAAATAATAGAACCGACTCCATTATTAATTCACAACCAATTTCTTTATATATTTTATTCGATGTAGGATTGGCTAAATCAGTGTATAATGAAGTCATTTCATATCCATTGTCCAACATACGTTGGCTCAGTGCCGATACAGAATTCTCATCTTTTTCTAAAGGTGCAGAATTTGTGACAATAACTTGTCGCTTATGTGTTTGAAGCATGACGAACACAAGCTTTTCCTCTTTTATAGCTGTTGCCATGAATAATGGAAGCTGAGAGGATCGTAACACACCCAGTATTAAATTATTCTCTTGCTCATATGTTTCTAAAAAAGGAAGAACATCATTTGTGAACTACCCACCACTTAACGACCTTACGATCTGTTTGAAGTGGGGGCTTCAAAAGTCAAAAGACCTTCTCTTTTATTGCTAATTCATCCATAAGCCTAGCGGCTCATGTCCAAAGCCTTGAATTCGCGGCGTCCCTACCGCTAATAAAATCGATACAAACTACGCGATTAGATTTTGTTCGCGCAGAACACGAATGCCATAATATTTTAGATTACGACCCGCATTGTAATCTCTATCGATTTTCGTGCCACAATGATCGCACGTATAGATTCTTTCAGATAATTTCAACTTATCTTTTTTGTGATTACACTCACTGCATAATTTACTCGATGCAAAATACTGATCCGCAATGATGTAATGTTTGCCTTTTTTCTTAGATTTGTACTGTAACATCGTTCGAAAAATACCAAATCCATTATCATGCAGCTTTTTCCCTAAACTCAGACATTGGGCAAGGTTACTTAAGTTCAAATCTTCTACAACAATGGCGTGATAATCATTGGTTATCTGATTACTTTTCTTGTGTAGAAAATCTTTTCTTTGTTTTTTTGCTTTTGTTGTTACTTTTTGATATTCTTTCACTTGCTTTTCATAATTTTTACTATATACGATATTTCCTGTTTCATCTGTTTTTGCATTGTTCTTCTTGCGAGCTAAGGATTTATTTATTCTTCGCTGCCTTTTTTCTATGATTTTGTTATACCGACTGTACTGAGCTGTTCGTCCTTCGCTGTCTACATACAATTCGCTTTGACTGTAATCTAGTCCAATTACTTCGTCAGCATTCACTAATTCTACTTGTTTTTCATTTGGACAAAAATAATCAACAGAAAGAGAAACAACATATTTTGTTCCTTCTCGTTTAATTGTTGCTTTTTTTATGGTTCCATCAATCGGTAATTCTCGATGTAGATGAATAGAAATACCTTCTTGAAACTTTGGAATACATAAAAAATACGAACCGTTTTCTTTTGTGATTTTTATGTTTCCGTTGGTCTGATTGGTAGTATAGCTTAATTTCCCCTGTTTTTTACTATGGAATTTAGGCATACCTTTTATGTCTTTTAACGTAGGAACATACCCTATTGTTTGCATCTTTTTACGAACTGACTTTTTATATTGGATAGGTTGTTTCGCGTAGGTTTCATTATATTTTTTAATGGCTGCCTGGAATCTCATTTTTGCGTCATTATAAACAAAAGAATCATTACTTTTATCTAAGTAATCATATCTGGTTGTAATCGCTGTATAATTCGGAATTTTATAATGAATAAATCCACCTTCAAAACCCATAGATTCTAAATATTCATACAAACCAGATACATATTCGTTATACACTTTTCGTTCACACCCAAACGATTTTTCTAATTTCGTTACTTGTTCAGATGTGGGAAAAATAGCGTATCGAAATGCATAGGTAGACCATCCATCCGGTAACGACTTTTTTGTTCCTTTTATATGTACACCCTCTTTTGTGGTTGCCATATACATTCTCCTTTCTTTCGTATTTTCATATTTATTATATCGCATAGTCTCAAAAGTACATACAAAGAACATATGTAGGCGATCTCATCCCCCGCCTACTCGCTGGGCTACGCCCCTCTCGCTCCTTGAGGAAGGGGACTTCTTTTCGGAAAGTTGTTAAATTGGGTAAAGTTTGTATATATATGGAGTCGTATCACTATAATCTCTTCTCTCTTTCCTAAATATATAGTGATATATTGGCGATTTAAAAGAGAAATCCTTCTTTATCCCGCATTAACGGGCAGTAATACTCCCGCCTCAAAATACAGCACAAGCAAAGAAGTTAGGCGGGAGATAAACTGCCCGTAAAAGCCCGATTGGTTCAACTAATAATCAGTGGGGGATAAAGACCCCCCACTGATTAAAGTTTCACTTTATTTTATGAGTTTACAATCGTTCTAACAATTGCATTCACTTGTGTTTCAGCTTCGCTAAGCCGCTTTTTCACATCTTCTAACGTTTGTTTTTGGTTTGCGACATTCACTTTTCTTTCTCTAATCATCCGTTGCATTTGTTCGCGGCTCGGTCCTCCATATACGTTTCTCTTTGCAACAAAAGAATGAGGTGAAATCATTTCTTTCCACTCATCTTCTGCTAGTACAACATGCAGTTCTTTTTGTAAATACACATTAATATCAGCAAAGTTTAGTTCATGCAAATCCTTTTTCTGTTCTTCTGAAAATTTTGCTATATAACTAGCTGCTTGATGAGCACGGCGAAATGGAACATCATACTTCCGAGTTAATGAATCAGCTAATTCAGTTATCGTAATTGCATGCCTATTGGCGCGACTTTGTAAAATCCCCTTTTCAACTGTCATTGTACGTACGACCGCATTCATTACAGAAACAACTCGAATAGCTTTCTCAAACCCTTCATATAAATGAGGCTGTAAATCATCTTCTGTATCGACTATATCTCCAAACGGGGTATTATGAATCATTTGAAAAACTGTAAACGCTTCTCCCCAAATACTACTCGCGAGAGATCTAGCATGTTCAATAGATACTGGATTTCGTTTTTGCGGCATAATACTACTAATTTGCACATAAGGATCTGCAACTGTAATGCCGCTATATTCTTTCGTAGCCAATAATAAAAAGTCTTGGAGCCATCTACTTGTATTTGTCATCATTATCATAAGTGCGCTACTTGTTTCTAATAAATAATCAGTACTTGCAATTGCATCATATGAATTTTCAATTACCTTCGAAAAGCCAAGAAGATCCGCAACGCGCTTTCGGTTAATTGGAAAACTCGTTGTAGCAAGCGCCGCTGCCCCTAAAGGAGATTGATTTACAGCACGATACGCGCTCCATAAACGCTCCGTATCACGCCCCATCATATCATAGATGGCAAGTAAATAATGTCCAAACGTTGTTGGCTGTGCTGGCTGTGTATGCGTATATGCTGGCATAATCGTTTCCATATGCTCATCGGCCTGCTCTAGAATACCATCTTGCAGTAACATAAAATGTTCGATGTATCGGAGTAAATAACGTCGTAAGCTCATCCGATACATCGCCACTCCCATGTCATTTCGACTTCTCCCAATATGCATATTGCTAATACAATCACTGTCTGCTTCTTCTTGAATCAGATGCTCAACTAAAAAAAAGAGGTCTTCATGCTCTTTACTATATACAAGCTTGTCTAATGGGATCGCTTTTACTTTTTCTACTGCCATTACAATTTTTTTAGCATCTTGTTTTTTTAACAAACCTTCTCCTTCCAACATAATGACATGTGCATGATGTATACGAAACATGTCATTTAACAAATAATTTCTCTGAAAATAGAATATGTTTTGCAGTATACAATCTGCATATGTCTTACCAGGAAAGACTACTCCTTCCCGTTGCAAAAGCTTCTCTCTCCCCTCCTGCATTTCAAATAGCTCCCCTCGTCTATTGATTATTAATCATCATACCCAGCTACTTAAAATAATGTGTTTATCCAAAGAAAAAAAACCGATGCATACACATCGGTTTTACTTAATAATAGTTGCTTTATATTTGTCGCTTTGTAATATCTGAAAATGCAAATTAAGTAAATGTTTACGTAATTCAGCACTGTCGTCTTCATTTACATCATTTGCCAAAAAGACAATTTCTGTACAGTTCCCCTGTTTATCTGTAGCATATACAGCTTTAGATAATGCCCATGGTGTATAGCCGTTTTTTTGACCAGCATGTCGAAAAACTTGGCGATACTTTTTCCCTTGCATATCTGATTCTACAAGTTGTGCCCATTCTTTCTCTTCTTCTTTTGTAAGATTCCTCTTATGATTTGCTTTCTCTAATAAAATCATATAGTCATTCGCAGAAGCGGCCGGAAATCTATCTGACCATATTTTTTCATACTTTTCTCCTAAGAAAAGTGGAATTTCATTTTCCAACTGCGAGCCTTTTTTCTTTAAACGCTCATGCATTAACATCGCATATTTACGATATTCTTCTTGCGACATATTTTTCAACTTACTTTCTAGTTGCTGTTTCGGAACATGCAATTCCTTGTGTAAATATCCCGGAATATACAAAGATGCAACGATTGGAAATAACGGCTGATGTGATGGCAATCCTAGTTTATTTATATTTGCATTAATATTGTCAATACCAAGACGATCCATTAAATACTCTGTATTTGCATTTGAGCTAAATTTCATCATTCCTCTTGCAATTTCTTCTAGCGTAACAGCATTTTCCTCTATAAGACCTTTTTTCATTAAAACTTTCTGCCATCTTTCATGGGCACCGCCGTCTGTCTTTGGTATATAATAATGATTTACATCAGCCAATGATACAAGCTCATTTGGATCAATTTTTCCTTCTCCAACTTGTTTTGTAAATTCTAATGCTACAATAAGCTTCATCGTACTCGCTACAGGTAATACAACATTAGAATTTACAGAATACACCAATTTATCATTTCGTTTTACTAACAATGCGCTGTTTTTTTGCTCTTTATTTTCTTCTACAAATGACGCAACATACTGTGCATCATCATAATTTGAACTCCATACTTTTTTTGTTAAAAAATTACCCGAGATAATAAATGCGAATAAACCAATTATCCCCACACACAATCCAATTGTTCTCAAATGGAATTCCTCTCCTAAATTTTCTCTTTTAATCTATTATATAATTCATATTCAAAACAATAGAGGCAATCTGTAGATTGCCTCTATTGTAACTTGTAAACTTGCTCATTGTCTATGTCATTATCCGAATAAAATCTTCAAGAAATTTCTTATAGTGTAACTTCCAGCCGATTCTCACCCAATTTTTCATCGCCTCTGCACTTGGCTTCGGTCTAAAATCAGCAATACTTTCCCCTTTTGCAAGACCATCTACGTCAACTTGAACACGACGATATACATATTCCATCAAAGAAGGATTCGCAACAGCCATCATTGTGACAACATCATGAATCGGACTTCCTCCTATTTTAGGATTTAATTTTTTATAAGCAGCGTAATAATAATTAAAAATGGGTTCAATCAATTCATTAAAATTTGTTTTTGTCTTCTTTGCGATATATATAACAGTATTAGGCGTAATGATTGCTTCATTCGTTACATTTAGCGGGATTAACGTAACATGTTCAGCATATTGCATTACTAAATTTGAAGCAATCGCATCTCCGTGAAAATTTGCTTCTGCAACAGGAGTAACATTGCCTGGGACAAGAAACCCTCCCCCCATTATGTAATACTCTTTTACACTTTTCATCAGTTCTTTTTCTAAAATAAAAGCCGTTGCTAAACTTGTTGAGCGCCCTGCATCAACGATAATTAGCTCCCCTTTGTATCTTTTAATAATCTCAAATATTTCACAAAACGGCCTCACATTCGCTTTAACCGTTTCAGGTGGCCGAATAGGACCTAATCCTTCTTTCCCATGTATTTCTGGATAATATGTTATAAATTCTCCTGATAAAGGAATCTTTGCTCCATTAATAATTGGAATATCTTCTCTTCCAGCTATTTGTAATAAATATGCTGCATTATTTGTGGCTTGTTCTTGTGTAACGTTTCCATATCCTGTCACAATGCCAACAATATCAATATCAGGATGTAATAAACCGTAAATGATTGCCAATGAATCATCAATACCTGGATCTCCAAGAAACAGTACTTTTTTCAAGGCATTCAACTCCATCCTATCAATTGCTATTACTATATGAACAAAGAAAAGTATGCAGAAGTAAATTATAAGCATTTTTAATTTCATACATAAAACATTATAAATAAAAGGTAATCCGCCAAAGACGCTTTGGGAACAATCATTTTGTAGAGTACTACGATAAAGTGAAACTTTATTTCATGTCGAATCGCCGATATATTGCAAAGAACGGTCGAAAACGAAAAAAAGACTGGCTTCAAAAGGCATTTATGTGCCTTTCTAGACAGCCTCTAAGACCGTTGAAAAAACTTCAGTTGCTTCATGTAATCAATAGCCTTCGTTTTATTCTTTTGTTCAGAAACATATATTGCTTCGTTTTTAACTCTAAAATAGTTATTAAAGCTTTCCACTGAGAAAACGCCTTCAGAAATCGCTTTTTTAACTGCACAGCCAGGCTCTGTTGTATGAGTGCAATTAGAAAACTTACATTTCATGGATAACTCTAATATATCTTCAAATCCATCATCTAAGTTTTCTACAGAATCTATTATTTCAAATACCTTTTTATTCAACTTCATTTTCCAACCCCCACCACTTTTTAATATTTCATAATCATCATTTTATTCTATCATATTGCATACAATTGCAAAACATCCATTTACCTTATATAAACCCATTCAATTAAAGCACGCATTAGTTGAAAAAGCTTTGTTTGTCAATCCTAATACGTTCCTTTAATATTTTATACATCATAGACTACCTTTCTAAACACTGAATATGCACTAAATAATATAAAAAGAAGAGGCACTATGCCCTCATATTTGACATAGTAGCCTCTTCTTTCTATAGTACGTTTCATAATATTCTCTTTTTATCAAATTTGTTGCAACTTACGTGAAAACAACATGCTTCCTATAATATATGCAATAAGTGCTAAACAGACCGGAAATACGACCGTGTGAATACCAAAAGGATTAGGGAGAAGCAAATGAAATCCCATATAAGAACCTACTCCAACAATAATAGAAGCAAGTGCCCCGGCAGCATTTCCTTTTTTCCAATACAATCCAAGTACAAGTGGCCAAATAAATGCTGCTTCTAAACCACCAAAGGAAAATAAATTTAACCAAATTAAAAAATCAGGCGGTTTAATCGCTGCAGCATAAACAAGTAGGCCAACAATTGCTGTAATCCAGAGTGTTCCACGTTTTACTGTTTGATCCGCAGCATTTTCGTTTATATAATTTACATAAATATCTTTAATAATGGAAGAACTCACAAGTAACAATAATGAGTTCACTGTCGACATAATAGCTGCCATTGGAGCTGCTAAGAAAATACCAGCGAGCCATGGCGGCAATACTTTCATCGCAAGCAACGGCATTACTTTATCCGGTACATCCACTCCTGGCAAAACGACACGAGCGAATACACCTGTTAAATGCATGCCAATCATAATTGTACCAACAACAACAGTACCGATAATTAAAGCTTGATGCATCGCTTTTGAATTTTTATAAGACATAGCACGCACACTAATTTGCGGCAAGCCAACTACTCCAACACCAATTAAAATCCAAAATGATGACACATACACTTTTGTTAAACTACCATCTGCTCCAAATGGCGTTAAAAGATTTGGATTAATTTGTACAAGCTCTTGCATGATATTTGAAATACCACCGCCTGCAACAATTGTACCAATTAAAATAATTGTCGTACCAACTAACATAATAAGACCGAGTATTGTATCTGAAAGCGCAACAGCACGAAAACCACCCATTAAAACATAGACAAGTACAAAAAACGTAAATAGAAATAAGGACGTTGTATATGACATACCTGTTAATGACTCAATTAATCTTCCGCCGCCAACCCACTGCGCAACAGTTGCTGAAAACAAAAAAATAATAATACATAGTGCTGATAAAATAACAACAACTTTATTATTATATCTTCCTTTCAAGTAATCAATTAACGTAATAGCTTCCATTTTCCTTGCAATAATCGCAAATTTCTTTCCAAGTACAATTAAAACAATATAACCCGTTACAACTTGAATAGACGCCAATAATACCCAACCAAGACCCATATTGTAGGCAATGCCAGGTCCACCGATAAAGCTACTTGCACTTCCGTAAGTGGCAATCATCGTCATTGCTAATAATAATCCGCCTAGTTCGCGGCCACCAAGAAAATACTCTTGCAAAAATTTGTTATGCGCAGTTGCTTGCACACGTCTCGATGCATATACACCAATTAAAAATACAACGATAAAAGATAACATCATTGGAATAATTACATACCAGTTCATTTTCATTCCTCACTCTTTTCTTCCTCATCAAACGAAACATCTTGAAATACGAAACGAACAACAAAGATAATAAGTAAAACCATTACAACAAATCCTACTATACAACTATAAAAGAACCAGGCTGGAAATCCTAATACATATGTATACTCTTTTGGATTACCGCTACCTAATCCATATGCAAATCCGTACCATAACAGAAAGTTGATAACAGCAAGTCCAATTCCAATCCAAGCTTCACGATGTGCAATACGAAAACGTGGATCATCATGATGTCGATTCATTTCTTTCCCCTCCTTCCACGGTGTATTATTATAACATTCTTTGTATAGTTTTTCCTACAAAAAAACAAAATGAACACCTTTTCCGAAAAACATTTTACTTACTTTTGGTTTATCACCAAAAGACAGGGTGACATACAAGATGTTCACTCCACTCCGAGTGGACGCTTTCCGCGGGAGTCGCCACTCTCCGTTCCGTTTTTCAATAAATCACCTCCATGTTACGGGGATGAACCTCACATCAAAAATTTTACATATTTTTAACAATTTCAACGTAAATAAAGATTGAAATTTCTGATTTTTTAAGTTACGATTGAAATTAGATGTCATTCACCTAGTTTATCTGACACCTCCTCTTTTATTTGGAATAAACGTAGTATTTTGCTGCGTTTACATTATATATTTTTAAGGGGGTTATACAATGAGTCAACTAGCTGTGAACCTTCATGAAAAAGTAGAGAATTTTTTGCAAGGAACAAAAAAGTTATATGTAAATGGAGCTTTTATCGAAAGCGCTTCAGGGAAAACATTTAAAACACCAAATCCAGCAACTGGAGATACGTTAGCGATTGTATACGAAGGTGGCCGTGAAGATATTCATAAAGCCGTCTTAGCAGCACGCCTCGCATTTGATGAAGGTCCATGGTCACGTATGAGCGGTGCTGATCGCAGCCGTCTCATGTACAAGCTTGCCGATTTAATGGAAAAACATAAAGACGAGCTTGCACAGCTTGAAACTTTAGATAATGGAAAACCGATTCAAGAAACAACAACTGCAGATATTCCTCTTGCAATTGAACATATGCGTTATTATGCTGGCTGGGCAACAAAATTAGTTGGTCAAACGATCCCTGTTTCAGGAGATTACTTCAATTATACACGCCATGAACCAGTGGGTGTCGTTGGTCAAATTATCCCTTGGAACTTCCCTCTTTTAATGGCGATGTGGAAACTAGGTGCAGCACTAGCTACTGGATGTACTGTTGTACTAAAACCAGCCGAACAAACTCCCCTTTCCGCACTCTATTTAGCTGAACTAATTGAAGAAGCTGGATTTCCAAAAGGTGTAATTAACATTGTACCTGGATACGGAGAAACAGCTGGTCAAGCTCTTGTCAGTCACCCTCTCGTCGATAAAATTGCATTCACAGGCTCAACTGATGTTGGAAAACACATTATGAAAGAAGCATCTCAATCTTTAAAACGTGTAACATTAGAACTTGGTGGTAAATCGCCAAATATTATTTTACCTGATGCTGATTTGTCTCGCGCAATCCCAGCTGCACTTTCGGGCGTTATGTTTAATCAAGGGCAAGTATGTTGCGCTGGATCTCGCCTATTTATTCCAAAGAAAATGTATGATAATGTTGTCGCAGATCTTGCTTTGTATTCCAAAAGTTTAGTACAGGGTGCTGGATTAGATCCGCAAACAACAATTGGTCCCCTTGTATCAGAAGAACAACAAAACCGAGTGATGAGCTATATCGAAAAAGGAAAAAATGAAGGCGCAGAAGTATTAGTTGGCGGAACGAAACCTTTCGAAAATGGTTATTACATTTCTCCAACAATTTTCGCAGCTGTACAAGATGAAATGACGATTGCAAAAGAAGAAATTTTCGGCCCTGTCGTTGCTGCAATGCCATTTGATGACATTGACGAAGTGATTGAACGTGCTAATAAATCAGCATATGGATTAGCAGCTGGGTTGTGGACAGAAAACATGAAAAATGCGCATTATGTCGCAAATAAATTGCGAGCTGGAACGGTATGGGTAAACTGTTATAACGTCTTTGATGCAGCATCTCCGTTTGGAGGTTATAAACAATCAGGTCTAGGACGCGAAATGGGTTCTTATGCGTTAAATAACTATACAGAAGTAAAAAGCGTTTGGATTAACTTAAACTAGAAGAAAGGTCTTGCCAATTGGCAAGACCTTCTTCATTTAATAAGATTGGTGAGCGGCTTCTACAAACCGCTCACCAATCTTTATACTTGCAATCCCCCGCTTACATTTAACACTTCTCCAGTAATATAGGAAGCAAAGTCTGACGCTAGAAAGGCAGCTGCATGTGCAATGTCATGCGGCGTTCCAATTCGCCCTGCTGGAATTGCGGCAATCATCTTTTCTTTTACTTTGTCCGGTATAGCTTTCGTCATATCGGTATCCATGAATCCCGGACAAATTGCATTACATGTAACACCAAATCCAGCTGCTTCTTTTGATGCTGTTTTTGTTAATCCAATTACACCCGCTTTCGCAGCAGCGTAGTTTGCTTGGCCAATATTTCCCTGCCAACTAATCGAAGAAATATTAATAATGCGTCCATATTCTTGTTTACGCATATGTAAAAGCGCTGGTTGCATACAATTAAATACCCCTGTTACATTTACTTGCAGCACTTGTTCCCATGCTGTTTTTTCCATTTTATGCAGCATTGCATCTCGTGTAATCCCTGCATTATTTACTAAAATATGTAACTCACCGTATGTTTGAATGGCATACTCAATTAATGATTTTGCATCTGTATGACTGCTTACATCACAAACATACGCCCTTACATCATATCCTTCCTGTAACAATTCAGATGTTGCACTATTTAGACCTTCTTGATTCATATCACTTAGTAATACTTTTGCTCCTAAAGTGCAAAATACACGTGCAATTTCTTTTCCAATTCCTTGCGCCGCACCAGTGACAACAGCTGTCTTCCCCTCTAAAAAGTTCATTCTTCTCCCCTACTTTCCAATATATTTTCTATATATTTCGTCTTTTGTATTTCATTTTCCTTTTTGTATAAAAAAGTCTATTTGTGTCACACTATAATTGCAACTTAGCAAAACACAAGGAGATTGTGTGAAATGAAAAATAAGAATGTACAGCAAAACAAAGTATCTGACGGTATTGATGTTGCATTTTCTCGAGAACTTGCTGATCAAGATGACTTAGAAGCACAAGCGCGTGCAGATGCTGCAGATGCGCGTCAAAAAGGTCACTCAAACAAAAAATAAACCGAGAATATGTCTCGGTTTATTTTTTGTATTTTTTCACATAATGTGCAAAGGTCAGTAAAGGAAATAAACGATGATAACTATGATAACGAATATAAAACTCTCCGGGAAGTCCTACTCCAGTCGGATATTCAATATTATGAAAGGCGTTTTCTAACAAATAATTGATTCCGTTTTGAATAGATGGTGTTTCCATATCACATACAGCAATTAGCGCATCTAGAGCCCATGCAGTTTGAGAAGGTGTACTAAAAGACGTTGAAATAAATCGTTTCTCCTTACTACTTTTGCACGATTCCCCCCAGCCTCCATCACGATGTTGAATCATCTCTAACCACCGTACTGCTTTTTCTATTGCTGGATGATTATTTGGTAAACCATTTGCCCGCAGACCTGTTACAGCAGCCCATGTACCATATATGTAACAAACTCCCCATTTTCCATACCAAGAACCATTTTGTTCTTGATTACGTAAAAGCCACTGCATTGCACGGTGTAAATCATAACTGTTTATTTCATCCGGTGCATACGTTCCAAAAAATTCAAGTACCCTTCCTGTTAAATCTGCTGTAGACGGATCGAGAATCATATCTTCTGCGCTATCGAGAGGAATATGCATAAACATATGCTTATCAACATTCTTCTCAAATGCTCCCCAACCCCCATCTTTATTTTGCATTCCAAGAATCCAATGTATCCCTTCATTCCAAGCTCGTTTCACTTTCTTATCTTTCTTTGTGATAGAAGTAAGTGAACGCAGCGCTGCTATTGTATCATCACAATCTGGTACAATCGTATTCGTATCAGTAAACCCCCATCCGCCAGGAGGTAAAGAAGGTGCATGAACATGCCAATCTCCGTAAGAGGTATGCTGCTTCCTTAATAAATAACGATTTGCTCGTTCAATCATCGCATCCTCTTCTGACACATTTGCTTCTTGCAAAGCGTAACTTAAAAGAGCAGTATCCCACACGGTTGAAGGTGAGTTTTGTAAATGGGCACCATTTTTTGTATTCCATATGTACGACTGTATCCCTAATACAGCTTTCTCGATAATAGGAGAATGTATAGAATGACCGAGAGCAAGGAGGGCATAAATCATATAAAAAGTAGCGCTCGCATAAGTGTAAAGTGTTCCATTTCCTTCTATACGTTCTAACATAAAACGTTCCGCTGCTTTATACCCTTTTTGATGAAGTGTATACGGATACGAAATTAGCTTTTTTCCTTCAGATAAAATGGTTTGCCAAACTGACGAACGCTGAGAATGAAACCAATTTGATTTATTTGCACCCACTATATGATTCAAATCAGGAACGTCAATTTCTCCTACTACAAATTTCTTATTCATACAAATAATCGTAGGCACGAAATGAATGCGAGCAGTATTACTCACCTCATACATACTGAACGGGGAATGATCCGGTAGAAAGAAAAAAGGCATAGGGAAGTGAAACAATGGAGGATAATTGTATTGTCCATGCAATGCTAACATCAACTTCGTCATAAAGTGAGCATTTGTAATTCCACCTTGTTCGCGAATAAATTGTTCTGCACGGCGCATAATTCTGTCTTCTTTCTTATATTCTCTAGAAGCTAACAATGCAACATAAGCTTGAATGGTAGCAGAAAGATTCCCATTTGGCTCATCTTCATACAACTTCCACATTCCTTCATTTGCTTGCAAAGAAGTAAGCCTTGCTACAAATGGTTCGATTTCTTTTTCTTTTCTTAACAAACGTAACAAGAAAATCATCGCGCAATCCGTAAGCGGGGCTCCTTCAAAACAAAAGCGCCATGTTCCATCTCTTTGCTGCATCGTACGTAACGCTGTAACCTGGCGCTCCATTTCGTATTTTACTTTGTCATACAATTGCATAGATATCCCCCCTTCTTCACTGAATCCATATACGATATTCAAAAACATACGTAAATATGCGCAAAACAAAAAGCAAAGTAAGGTTCATTCCTTACTTTGCTTATGAACAATAACAAATCGCAACAACAATTCCTAAAAGCGCCCCGATAACGACTTGGTATGGCGTATGTCCGACAAGTTCATTCAATTTTTTATAATCCGTTTGTCTTCCATGGAAAAAATCATTTAAAATTTTTGCTTGTTTACTAACAGCAAGTCTCACTCCAGATGCATCATACATGACAATAATCGCAAAAATCGTTGCAATCGCAAATAGAGAGCTCGACATTCCTTCTTCAATTCCGATTGCCATTGCTAATGCTGTGACGGTGGAAGAATGAGAACTCGGCATTCCGCCAGATGCAAAAAACTTCGCAAAATCAAATTCTCTGTTTTTTACTAAGTTGATGATCACTTTTGTAAATTGCGCTAAAAACCATGCAATCACTGCAGACATTAATGGGTTGTTATGTAAAATTGTTTCCATAATTCGCACCTCACCGCTTATAATGGAATATCCTTACTTTCATTATAAAGAAAACGGCATACATAATACTATGCCGTTTTACGAAACTTTTGCAGATTTATTTTTTATAAATTTCGGCTGCTTATTTAACATAAATTTCGTTTTTGCTATCGAAAAGACAAATAACGCAATCCATATAAAGAAAAATGCGATCATGTGTGCATTGGTAAAATGTTCATGAAAGACGAAAATTCCTAATACAAGGCTAATTGTCGGTGCAATATATTGCAAAAATCCGACCATTGATAACGAAATAAGCTTTGTACCTTTTGCAAAATATAAAAGCGGCAGTGCAGTAACAATACCAGCCCCTGCTAGAAGTAATGTCGATGTAATCGATACTGTCCCAAATGAACTAATCCCCTTTGCACCAAGCATTCCTAAATATACAAGAGCTATCGGTGTTACAATCATCGTTTCCATTGTCAGCCCAATCATTGAATCATAATCTAATAATTTCTTTGATAAACCGTATAATCCAAACGTACATGCTAACGAAATTGCAATCCACGGAATCGATCCATAACGAATTGTCAAAATTGCAACTCCAAATGCAGCTAAACCTACAGCAATGTATTGCCAAAAATTAAGTTTTTCTTTTAACACAAGCGTGCCAAGTAAAATACTAACAAGCGGATTAATATAATAACCTAAACTCGCTTCGATGACGTGGTTATGATTGACTGCCCATATGTACACAAACCAGTTCCCGCTAATTAATATAGACGCTATCGTTAATGACATGAATAATTTAGGCCGTTTAAAAAGTTGTACAAACTCGTTCTTAAATTGACCAAAACGTTTAGAAATGAATAAAATGAATAACATAAAAACGAATGCCCAAACGATGCGATGCGCTAAAATTTCTTCTGCAGGAACGTCGTCAATCAATTTCCAATAAAGCGGCAGGATTCCCCACATCATATATGCACTTGCCGCATATATGATCCCTTTTTTTTGCGCTTCCATTTGACTCCCCTCTTTTCTTTTTTCTTCATTATAAAGTGTCCTTCTATTTGATTACAATTTTCCGCTACATAACTTTTTCATCTAAACCTTTTATAATATCCAAAAGACATATACTCCTAAAGCAGCAAGTAATGGAATACCAAACACAAACTTATTTTTATGCGTCTTGTGATGAAACATATACATGCCAATCCAAGCTCCAACACCTCCCCCTGCTGCTGCAATTAAAAATAACGTACTCTCTGGTGTACGCCACTGTTTCTTCTTTGCTTTCCTTTTATCTAGTCCCATCATTATAAAAGCAAGAATATTAATGAAAACAAAATAACTCCATTTCACCATTTTATGAAAACCTCTTTCATACATTTTTTCAATCCATTATTTATCCCGCACTATTGAGCAGTAACTCCCCACTGATGGGAGTTTTAATTTATTATACACTCATTTTATTTTTTAGTTTTATAAATATGGAACAATGATTTTATCTAATCAAACAAAAATTATTGACTACGATAATCATTTTGTGATAACATATAATATTTTACTTATTATCTTATATATGATAGACTTAGATAGGTTACCATATATGGAGGTGGATTATTTGTTTCAAATTGGCGATAAAATTGTTTATCCAATGCACGGAGCAGGTGTGATTGAAGCAATAGAAGAAAAAGAAATCCTAGGAGAAAAACAAAAATATTATGTAATAAGAATACCAATTAGTAATATGGAAGTAATGATTCCGATGAAAAAAATGATACAAGCACGTATACGATTAATTGCCGATATGCTTACATTAGAAAATGTATTACTTATTTTTCAGTACGGCGAATCAGATCATTCACTCTCATGGAAGCAAAGATATACCCAAAACATGGAGAAAATGAAGACGGGTGAAATACAAGAAGGTGCTGAAGTAGTTCGCGATTTAATACGTAGGAATAAAGTAAGAGCACTTAATACAAGTGAAAAACAAATGTTAGACAACGCACAAAAAATTTTAATTAGTGAATTGAGTTTAATTAAAGGAATTACTGAAAACCAGGCAATTGATTTGTTAAATACGAAAGTCGGCTAGGTAAAGAAATCCGGTTTGAATTTGATTTTAAATTATATAAGATACCTAAAACGACAAAATAGCCTAACATCTATTTTGTTTTTTTTGCTTTATGTACCTCAATATGGTATGATTACAAATACGGTTTGATTATAGGAACATTATCCTCTAAGAAAAAATTCTTTTTCCTCTAAATGAATTATTCTCACCACTTTTTATTCCCATACTTCTAAGTATACGATGAGGTTCATTTATCCAAGCGTTGTTTTTGGATATCCCGATTCATACTGGCACGGTCATCGGAGCCGTAAGGACGAAAGAGAGGTAGGGCTTTCGTTGTTTTGAGGTTTCAAAAACGATAATGAATATTTACTGTTCTTATCTTCCATTTTAACGTAAAAACGAGAACAGATTTAAATACATGTTTATATTTGCTCGGTTCATATAAATAGTAAACACATCTTTAGGAATTTTTTAAAAGTTTTTTATATGAAAACAATCAGGACAGTAAAATGGTTTAATAGTGAAAAAGGATTTGAATGTATGAAGTACCAAATGATAGTAATGTTACAGTAAATTGCATTCAAACAAGTTAACAGAGGTCAAAACCTAAGAATGTTGTAAAACTATAAGAAAACGAGAAGAACATGCAACAGTTTGCTGCATGTTCTTTATTATTCTTCTACAGTTTCATTTTCATCTTTACTACTACCATCACCAATAGATTGCGTATCTTTATTCTCCATACAAACCATTGCGTGATAAATTTCTGCATACAATCCAAATACTTGGTACACACTTCCAAGAAACGGCACGAGAATCCCTCTTTTCAAAGTAATACATTCCAAGATTAAGGATTCCCAATCTTTTCTTAATCATTCGTGATTCTATCTTCCTCTTCTATTTGGATATTAAGAAGGTGTAACCATTTCTTATATGGTGCGCTGTTTGAATCGACAAATTCTTTTGCGTATGAGCGATTCCATAGTTGCTTTACAAATAAAGCTGCTTCTTTTTTGGCCATTGATTCTGCACCAGCTCCGTAATAAGCTTTAAAATACTGTTCAATTTCATCAACGAGTAATCGTAATAACTCATCAGAAGTTTCCCCTAAAGTTGGATCATATTTCGCTTCCTTATCATACATCAATATAATGTCTAAAATATTATGAACTTGTTCTTTCCGAAGCCATTTTATATCTTGGGCACCTAATACAAATGAATGTGTATATAAATGCCCTCCATTTTGCAATGCTTTTTCCTGTTCTTCTTCAAAACGAGAAATGATATTTTCATAAATAAATGGATTATGAAGTAGCGCACGGTGCAATTTATACCCTTCATTCGATACATTTTTTCCCATCGATTGAATAAGAGAACTTCGGCCCACTCCGTTATATTGGTAAACGAACTGACCATCCACAGCAGCAAGGCTAATCCAGCGATATATATATGCATATAGTAAAGCGCGATTACATTTCTCATAATCTAACTTCGTTTGCGTTGCATTTAAATCTGGCATAAAGGCTGGCAAATGCCAATATTTATCGAGATGCGGCGTTAAATTTGATTTACGAATGTTTAATTTATTTACGCGGCGATAATACGCCTGAAAGTAATCTCCCTTCTCGTTTGCATTACCATTTCCAAGATGCCCGGACGAAAACTTTGGAAAATCTGGCAGCGATAACCCGTAATGTGCACGATAACATACAATTTCATACGGTGAAAAATCTGTATCAACGGTTTCTTTTTCTTGAAACATCTCTTGAAGCGCTTCTTCATTTAACTCTTTCTGAACAAGTGGATGAATACCCCAATA
The DNA here is from genome assembly GCF_900112415.1 of Bacillus sp. 491mf. Lineage (GTDB taxonomy): Bacteria > Bacillota > Bacilli > Bacillales > Bacillaceae_G > Bacillus_A. The sequence goes on along the minus strand of NZ_FOLV01000011.1, from coordinate 88,968 downwards.
TTGCAATTCCCTGTGATGAGAAACTTTCGGTATAAATGGACTTGCAAGGTGTAATAAATCTTCTATTTTTTCACTGACATACTCTGTTATATCACGTCTTTGAATAGCAGCTTCTTTTCGAAGTGCTTCAATAATATTTAATTCTAGTTTATCTCTGTACCGTTCTTGCAGTTCTTTTTCACAATACGTTAAAATATGTTTTCGATAAAAATCTTCTACTTTTTGCGATTGCCCTTCCTCCGCCCCTACTTCCCGACAATATTCTCGATATAAACTCATATAAATTTCAGTAGATATCTCTTTTGGCAGCACACCATTGTTTACATGGTGATGAATGTCTTTCCATATTTCTTCCTGCATTCGTTCATCTGCTAATACGTAAACATTTGTTGGATTGGTTTTCCCCTCAAATTCCTTACTACGCTTTTGAATGTCTAATAATAAGTTTTCACGAGTTTCTTGTAAATTATCAAAGAAACGTTCCCAATATTGAATCATTTTATCTACAGCTTGATATAATGATTGATACACAAGTTCTAGCAACATTTCTTTTCGGTACTCATTTAACTTGTGTACATATTGGGTGGCGATATCTTGGAATTCTTTACGGAATAAGCGCTGCTCATTATGGAATATCTTTCCAATCCACCCTTGTTGCTGTGCGAGTTCAACACGCCTGACGGCTGTTACCGTTCCTTCAATATTACCCACATTAAACTTCTTATCATAATTTTGAATGAGATTACGCTTTTGCTCATTATTTTCGTGTAAACGATTCATTTTCTCAGTTAACAATTTACGAATTTCATATAACATATACCTTGCAGCTACAGGATGAACAGGATCTGTTTTCTTCAAAAACCACGTATTTAATTGATAGGACTGTCCTTCTGAACCACTTGGCGTAAAACGATCTGCTTCAATTATGTCATAAACTAATGTTGTGACATGCTCATGTACACGGCTTGGAATTGCATACGCATATAACCGCACCGCATGATCAACTCGCGCTACTTCCCCTTTCATTTGCTCCGTAATTTTCAACTTTGCAGCCGAAATTTTACACTCTCGCTGCAACCGGTTTAACTCTTCATCTTTTTGCACTGTACGCTGCACATAACTTTCTACCGAATCAAGAAACAATTTTGCCTTTGATATACCAATTTTTCCACCTTCTGCTCCTTCACGTGCTTCATAATACATTTGTTTATAAAATACATGCGCTTGTTCTGGACGAGTCGCTAAATGTTCTAAATCCTCTAGGAAACTTTTCCCCCGCTCTAGTTTTTCACGTTGCATACCGCGGCGAACATCTTGCTCATACCGACTTTTCTTCTCTAAAAAGAGTCGATCTAAATGAAGCCACGATTCCTCTAGCCCTTGCACAGCCCATTTCAAAGCACAATAACGAAGAACATTTTCATATGGATAAATAAGTTTCGCGACTCCTGCTCCGCAATAACGGGCTCTACCATTTGAATCAGCAAGTTGCTGAATTTGATTATCTTCCTGCGCGAAATGACTTGTTGACATTGGACTAAATAGTTGTAAATAAATCGTATTTGTCATTTGTTCCATATAGTCAGACAAACTATTTAAATGATGCCCATGTAAATTTTCATAATCATATAAAAAGCAATAATTAAATGGTAAGTGATGTTGCATAATTGTATGATTTGTACGACCATCTTCATCGACTTGATCAGGCCTATATTCTAACTCAATTGTAACACCTCCGCGCCGTGATAATTCTCCAGTAGATCCTAATGTAATAGCGTGTAATTCTTTTAATGATGCGTAACCGTTTGCCTGCACTGCTTCAAATTCTTTCCCGCTTATTGTGCGCGTCTTTACGAGAGCGTCAGGAAGCAAGAAAGCGCCGCGAATTAAAATGTTGTGATGTTGCAACTTTTTCCGAAGCATTTCTCGTAAATAAAGGGCAATTTGCAAAAACATCCCTGAACCTGTACCACCAGCTAATGATGTAATAATAATAACCCGTATACCGTACTCTGTTTTATCACTAGTGACCGGAAAAATTTTCTCGATTTCCTGCCAAAACGCTGTTAATTTATCTTCCTTCATTGCTGCGCGAAGTGCTAAGCGGGAAATAACCCGAAGCTGGCCTGCGCCTTCTGTTAACGGTTTATCTAGTATCGTTGGATCAATCGGAAACCAGTCTGGAATTGTTGGATCTTCTGCAATATATTCGCGCGGTGTTTTACTCGAACTCGTTTGCGTCACAAATTTACGAATATGTTGAAAGTGACTTAACGTATTAATATCTGTATCAAAGACGTGCATCGCTACTTTTTTGCGCCGTTCTAGTGGAAGCTTTCGGTAAATATCATGCGTAATCGTGCTGCCAATTCCTCCAAGTCCAATTAATATTGTCGGCACTTGAAAATCCATGTGAATCACCTTCCTATTTATCCCGCTATTCGTGAGCAGCAAGACCCCAAGAGACCAAAGAAGATAGGTGGAGATAACTGCCCATAAAAGCCCGATTGGTGAGAGCTTTCCATGAGTGGGATGAAGAATCCGCCACTCATGGAAGTTTCACTTTATTCACATTCATACTTATATAACTCTTTTCCATACCCACGATCAATGACAACCATTTCGTTCGGATATAACGTTTTATGCTCACGCCCTGCTTCTTCGTCTGTTATAAACATACCATCAATTACCATACCTTGTACTTGAGAATCTTTCGTCACAAATATAGATTTTGAAGCTTTCTTTGCTACAAATGTAACGGACTGTACCGTTTTTCGTTCTGCTCGAAATGGAATGCCAAAATAATGATTCCACCATTTGGTTCGCAACGGTTCTGGTTCAGATTTATATAACCAATCTTCTGCAATTGATTGGTCCCATTCATAATATATAAGCGCCTTTCTATGAAAACGCGGACGAACTACCCATCCAATTATAAGAATTACAACGATAAGTAAGATGATACTAAACGGTAGAACGAACTGAAAAATAATTGCATAACGCTCGAAAAAAGGGACATCACGAATAGAAAACGAAAATTGTTTGCTTACTTTTTGTAATTGTGAATCTTGTAATGTGATGGTAGCCTCAACGGTGCCAGTTTCTGTGAAATTAAATGTGTTGGAGTAATAAGGACGAGGATAGACGTACAGTTGATTTTTATGTTGCTTTATCTCATAGTTGATAGATTTATGAAATGTAACAGTAGCTGTTTTCATTAATTCCTTTACTTCCGCTTCTGACATCGCTTTATCATTTAATAGCGGCTGTATGATGAATGGTGCGCTATGTTTTAAATTCGTTACTTTTTCCGTATAATTTGTTGTTATAACTTGTAATGATAGTTTTGGTATTGAAACAGATTGAATATAAAATTCTTTTGTTTGGCGATAAAATCCTTTTATATTCAAGTGCACATTTCCACGTATCGATTCTTTTTCTACCTTTGTTTCATAGTAAAAGGCTTTCTTTTCACCATTCCACTTCATCTCGTACATTTGGCCGTTTATTTCTATTTGTGCGGTAAAATATGAAGGATCTACTGGAACATTGCTTGGTTTTGCTTCTATAATTGCTGTTTGCCCTTCATAAAATTGTTCTGTTGTTTTTTTCTGTTCTTTTTCATAGGCGGAAATCGTATAATCTAGTGCTGGTTCGACAAGCACTTTCATATTTTCCTTTGAAACTACTTGATCAATATCTACTATATATGCACCAGGTTCTATTACAGCATTATTTTTAGACATAATGTGTGTAATACCACCATATAATCCCATTCCTGCCGGTGCTTGAATCGAAAATTTTGATTGTAAATGGAGTGGTCCTTTTATATTTTGAATACGATACGGTACGTTCTGAGAAAATTGATTAACGAGCGTAATTCGTTTTAATGGAAATGGTGTTGAGATTTCAATTTTATTTCCTACAATATTTGTTTTCACGGCTTCCTCTACTGATGAAAATGGATCACGATTTGCGATGAATGCAGCCGCTTGGTTCACACTGTGAATAACACCATCTTCTCCGCTTGTTGGTAGTACGACTCCATTTATTTGTTGTTTCCAAATTTCTTTAAAGATGTTCATTTGTATTTGCTCTTGCGCTCCTAAATTCTCTTCCATCGTAATTAATACCGCATGTAAAGAAACTTTTTTTGCTTCCATTTCTTTTTTAAACTTACTTAACGTTTCTGAAATTCGTTTTTTCTCACCTTCATCTTGCTTTTCTAACTCATTAAAAGCACCATCAGTTAGAATAATAAACCAGAATTCACGATTGGCATTCACCTGTGCTTCCCTCTTAATCGCTTGAATTGCGGTTTCTACCGATTGAAAAGGTGTATTCGCTTGCTCATTCCATGTTTGAATTTTCTCAATCTCACCCTGTCGCTTACTATTCTCCAAAGAAACTGATTTCTCCCCTGCTGGATGACTCATTGGTACATAAGAAAACGTATCCTTTTCATCTAACATGGCAATCAAGCTTTGCAGTGCATAATTAGCGTATTTCCACCGATCGTTATTACGCATACTTCCAGAATCATCATACACAAGTGAAACGACACGCTGCCTCCCCTCTTCTCCTTTCGCTAAACTAGAAAAAGGGGCCATACAAATAAGTAGTAGAAACAGAATAGATGTGGCTATAATTCGAGTATACATGTTGAAGCTTCGCCACCTTTGTAGACAAATTCCTATGTTTAAACTTATGAAAAGAAATACAAGATATGACTTGTATTTCGAAAAACGAATAGAAATATAATATTATTATGTAAACTATATTTTAAAAATACTGCATATAATCTTTTTATTCTCTTCTAAATTCCATCATAATTTTCTTTCTCATCCTATATTTCTACCACTTCGCATTGACGTACACTTCAAGTTCCTATGCTATATACAATATGTTACTTTCCAATTTAATTTTATATTCGTTTCTATATATTAATGAAAAAACTGACATTTATGCTTTGGAGTTTATATGTAATAGTAATAACTAAAGATCTGCTCTATAATTCAATTTAATTTACATAACTAAATTACTTTAAACTTTATCGCATTTCCGAAAGAAGCACCATCTACATAACGCTGAACAGCAGCTAATTTTTCTGATTCAGAGAATTTATGCATATAAAAAGCACCTCCAATTGTTTTCCCAAAGCCATTTATAACATATGAACTAGCAAATACTTTTTCTTGAAATAAATTTCCATCGTGCGGTAAAATCGCTGTAACACCAGTACGAATATGCATATCTTCTTTCAAAGTAACGTGACCAACTAAAACACCTGTCACATCAGTAATTGCATTCCATTTACCAACATTATATTTTCCAATTTTCATTCCGAGCTCACTCAGTCGTACCCGTTTCATCCTCTCACCTTTTTCTCGATTTTCTTTCTTTTCATTATAACAAAAATGAGAGTGCCATCGATAAGCACTCTCATTGTTTCACATATACTTCTACAACCGGATTTTCTTTTCGGTCTGCATGAAGGCGAATATTACTTTCTTTCGTATCATATATAGTTGATAATAATAAGATGGTTAGTAGGTTAGGAATTTTGCTATCTGTTCCGTATTTTCGTTCAAGCGCTTCTTTATACTCAAACGCAAGATCTCCCTGTATATACGTATACACTTCAAACCCATCTTTTAAATCACAAACAATACTATCAATAATATCGGATCCAACTTGACGCGTCATTTCTTTTCGCAGTGCGTCTATCAATTCCTCCCATGACATTTCATACGTTTGGAACGTATCTGACCGATTCATTTTTATCTCTCCTTTTTATTTCATCTAACAGGAAATCGGATTTTTCATTTCTAGAAAACACTCATTTCCTATCATTCCCGTTTTCATCGTAATTATGAAGGATTAGACAAACGTACAAGCCGCTCTTGTCCTTTTATCATATCGTAATACTGGAAAGAGAAAGGGGCAAAATTATATGAGTTCTCATAAACATTTCGATACATGTCGGCGTTATTATGGGCGAGTCGTACGTATTGAAGACCATAAAGGCAGGATCCATATTGGAAGAATTGTTGATATAACGGATGAATCAGTTTGGATTGAACCCGTTCATCGTAAGCGATTTGACCACGGGTTTGGCTTTGGCGGTAGCTTCGGCTGTGATTTCTGCGGTGGTTTAGGTAATTGTAACCATTGTGGATTTGATGACTGTAGATCTGGTAGATCTCGTAGATGCGGTAGATGTGGATTTGATGACTGTAGATGTGGATTTGGTGGAGGATTTGGAGGATTTGGTGGATTTGGAGCCGTTGAACTTGGTTTTGGATTCATTTTCGGTATTGCATTAGCCGCTTTATTTTTTATATAAAGAAAGGCCAACATGTCGTTGGCTTTTTCATTTTTGACACATAAAAATTCGGTGCCCTAATCTATGCTTATATTGCTGTATAATATGTTCATGCGCACTCCAGGCATTATACAAATCTTGTGAAATAAAATCCGATATATCCATCTCTAGTTGTTCTACGTGTGAAGATATCGTTTCGGCAATCGTTCCGCCTCCTACCACACGCACTGTAGTAAATTGTGCTTCTTGGAAGAGTGCAATCCATTCGTGCTCTGTTAATAGTTGTTCCATTCCATATAAAGTCATAATCTGCGCTTCCTCATGTATTGATAGATGTTGCTCAGCTACCAATTCAATAACAAGTAGGACCCCGCCGCGTTGTAAGACACGATAACATTCATCGATCGTTTTCCTTTTATTCGTAAAAGCAAGAACAGATTCTCCTAACACAATATGAAACACTTCATCACGAAAAGGTAGTGTCTCTGCACTCCCCTTTATGAGCTCAATATTGACTCCATCTTTATTCCATCTCTTTTTTGCTTTTTCAATCATTGTTTCATTCATTTCAACTGCACTTACAACCGATCCATATTGTTTCACAATATAAGATGCTGTCCTGCCCGTTCCGCATCCAATTTCCAATAACTTTGTATATGGTCCTAGTGAAAGTTGTGTTAATATCTGCTTTGTTAATGTAAACCCTCCTGGATGTGCACTACCAATACCAAATGCTGCAAGGAAATCTAAATAAGAATATTGTTTCATAAGTATCTCCTTCTATCTCATACTTAGCGATGGAATGAAACAAATATCATATTGATGAGAGTTTCGTTTTATTGTAGTACTGCATATGTATTCATCGAGCTTCAAAATGTGCACAGAGAAAAGAGGATACGATATCGCATCCTCTTTTCGAACCATTATTTACCTTCTTTTTCAGTGATATATGCCCATTTGTAGCTGTATTGAGAACCAACATTGTGCTTATAAATGTTGTGTACAGTAGGACGTTGTAAAAATGATTTTCCACTTTGGAACATCGGTACGAGTGCTGCTTCATCATCAAGTAAGATTTTTTCAGCTTTACTCATTTCTTCCCAACGTTTTTTCGGATCTGTTAGCAATTCACCCTGAGATTTCTTAATAATTTCATCATATTTTGCGTTTGAATAGCCCATTTCATTTTGAGGATTTCCTGTTTGGAACATATCTAAGAATGTCATTGGATCCGCATAATCTGGGTTCCATCCTGCGTAAGAGAAATCATAATCTTGCGCTGTTTCTAATTTTAATTTTTGCTTGAACGGCTGAAGTTTCATATTCACTTTTAAACCTGGTAAGTTTTTCTCAAGCTGTTCTTTTAAGTACTCACCAATTTTCTTTGCACTATCCGTATCATAGTTTAAGAACTCAACTGTTACTTCTTCTTTACCCAATTCTTTTTTCGCATCTTCCCAAACTTGTTTCGCTTTCTTTACATCCGTTTTGATGCCTGTAGATTTAAATGTTTCACGGTAATCTTTCCCATCCGGACCAGCAGCAAACTTTTCTGGAATAAGGGCATCTACTGGTTTAGAACCATCATTTAATATGACATTTGTTAATGCTTTTTTATCAAATGCCATCGCAATTGCTTGGCGAACTTTCTTATTCTTAAATACTGTATCTTGGCCATTACGTTTTTGGTTTAAACGTAAGAAGAACGTTGACGGTTCTAACAGCGTGCCAAATTCATCTTTATTTGCCTTATATTTATCAACGTATTCAGCTGTTAAACCAACGCGATCAAGTTGTCCACTTTCATATAAGTTCACACGTGTAGATTGTTCTTTTACAACACTCCAATTGATTTCATCTAACTTAACTGTGGATTTATCCCAGTACTGATCGTTTTTCACTACTTTCCAGCCTTGTTCATGCTTCCATTCTGACATTTTAAATGGTCCATTATACACCATCTTATCAGCTTCTAAACCGTATTTATCTCCATGTTCTTTTACAACTTTTTCATTTAGCGGTAAGAAAGATGTAAATGCTGTTAAGCCTAGGAAATATGGAACCGGATTATCTAATTCTACTTCTAATGTATAATCATCTACCGCTTTTGCACCTAAAGAATCAACTGGTGATTTCCCTTCGTTAATCGCTTTTGCATTTTTTATATCGTATGCAATAAATGCATATTCAGCTGCTGTTTTCGGATCTAGAAGACGTTGCCATGCAAAAACGAAATCTTTTGCTGTTACAGGGTCTCCATTTGACCATTTTGCATCTTTACGTAGTTTAAATGTATACTTTTTACCATCATCGCTCTTTTTATGAGATTCTGCGATCCCTGGAATCGGCTTATTATCTTTATCAAGACGATATAACCCTTCCATCGTATTCCCCAAAATAAGGGAAGAAACTGTATCGGTTGATTTTGAAACATCCATTGAAGGAATTTCATTTGCTTCTACTAAGTTTAACACTTGTTTTGCTGCTAACTTAGCTTCAGTTTTGTTGTCTCCACTTTTCGGCTCTGTACTTGCTTTTTTGTCCCCAGCCCCAGAACATGCTGTTAAAGCCACGCTCATCGCTAACACTGGTGCTACTACAGCTGTGATTTTTTTCATCTTTTTCATTTTGTACCCTCCCTAATTTATATGTACGCTATTAACTATGATAATTTTTCTAATAACTTTATGTTTCTATATAGTTATCAGAAAATTCCTATTAATTAATATTCTACAAATTTTTTATTTTTTGTAAAGTGTTATTATTAAAAAAATTATAAAAATTATTTTAATACATCAATTTTTATAATTATTCTATAAAATAAAGTGAAACTTCGATTTCATGTAACTGCATATGTATTCATCGCTTGTCAAAATGTGCACAGTAAAAAGAGAATACGCTATCGCATCCTCTTTTTAAATGACTATTTACTTTCTTTTTCAGTGATATATGTCCATTTGAAGCTGAGTGGGCTACCAACGTTATGCTTGTATACTTTTTGTACAGTCGGACGTTGTAAAAATGATCCTCCGCTTTGGTACATCGGTACGAGTGCTGCTTCATCCTCAAGTAGGATTTTTTCAGCTTTACTCATTTCTTCCCAACGTTTTTTCTGATCTGTTAACCATTCACCTTGAGATTTCGTAACAATTTCATCATATTTCGCATTTGAATAACTCATTTCATTTTGTGGATTTCCTGTTTTGAACATATCTAAGAATGTCATTGGATCCGCATAATCTGGGTTCCAGCCCGCATAAGTCAGATCATAATCTTGTGCAGTTTCTAATTTTAATTTTTGCTTAAACGGCTGCAGCTTCATATTCACTTTTAAACCTGGTAAGTTTTTCTCAAGCTGTTCTTTTAAGTACTCTCCAACTTTCTTTGCATTATCTGAATCATAGTTTAAAAACTCAATTGTCACTTCTTCTTTGCCCAATTCTTTTTTCGCTTCTTCCCAAACTTGTTTCGCTTTCTTTAAATCCGTTTTGATGCCTGCAGATTTAAATGTTTCTCGGAAATCTTTTCCATCTGGGCCATTAGCTAATTTTTCTGGAATAAGAAAATCGACTGGCTTAGAACCATTATTTAAGATTACATTTGTTAATGCTTTTTTATCAAATGCCATTGCAATTGCTTGACGAACCTTCTTATTCTTAAGCACTGTATCTTGACCGTTACGCTTTTGGTTTAAACGCAAGAAGTACGTTGATGGATCTAACGTTGTTCCAAATTCATCTTTATTCGCTTTATATTTATCCACGTATTCAGCTGTTAAACTAACACGATCAAGTTGGCCGCTTTCATATAAGTTCACACGAGTAGATTGTTCTTTTACAACACTGAAGTTAATTTCCTCTAACTTAACAGTTGCCTTATCCCAGTACTGGTCGTTCTTCACTAATTTCCAGCCTTGTTCATGCTTCCATTCTGACATTTTAAATGGTCCATTGTACACCATCTTATCAGCTTCTAAACCGTATTTATCTCCATGTTCTTTTACAACTTTCTCATTTAACGGCAAGAAAGACGTAAATGCAGTTAAGTTAAGGAAATATGGAACAGGATTATCTAATTCTACTTCTAATGTATAATCATCTACTGCTTTTATCCCTAAAGAATCGACTGGCGATTTACTTTCGTTAATTGCCTTTGCATTTTTTAAATCATACATAATGAATGCATATTCAGCTGCCGTTTTTGGATCTAACAGACGTTTCCATGCAAATACAAAGTCTTTTGCTGTTACAGGATCGCCATTTGACCATTTTGCATCTTTACGTAGTTTAAATGTATACTTTTTACCATCATCACTCTTTTTATGAGATTCTGCAATCCCTGGAATCGGCTTATTTTCTTTATCAAGTCGATACAACCCTTCCATCGTATTCCCTAAGATAAGAGAAGAAGTTGTATCTGTTGATTTAGAAACATCCATAGAAGGAATTTCTGCTGTTTCTGCTAAATTTAATACTTGTTTTTCCGCTAACTTACCTTCTGTCTTTTTGTCTCCATTTTTCGGCTCTGTACTTGCTTTTTTGTCCCCTGCCCCAGAACATGCTGTTAAAGCCACGCTCATCGCTAATACTGGCGCTACTACAGCTGTGATTTTCTTCATCCTTTTCATTTTGTACCCTCCCTAATTTATATGTACGATACTAACTATAAGAAACCTTTTGTTTCTACATACTTATCAGAAAATTCCTACTAATTAATATTTTACTAATTTTCAGAATTTTGTAAAGTCTTATTGTTAAAAATTATTTTAATACAGTACTATTCATAATTATTCTATGAAACAAAGTGAAATCTCCATTTCATGTAACTGCATATGTATTCATCACATAGCAAAATGCGTATAGTAAAAGGAGGATACGATATCGCACCCTCTTTTCTCATAATTATTTACCTTCTTTTTCAGTAATATATGCCCATTTGTAGCTGTATTGGCAACCAACGTTATGCTTGTATATATTGTGTACAGTAGGACGTTGTAAGAATGCTCGTCCCGGTTGATACATCGGTACGAGTGCTACTTCATCCTCAAGTAGGATTTTTTCAGCTTTTGCCATTTCTCCCCAACGTTTTTTCGGATCTGTTAGCAATTCACCCTGAGATTTCTTAATAATTTCATCATAGTTCGCATTTGAATAGCTCATTTCATTTTGCGGATTTCCTGTTTGGAACATATCTAAGAATGTCATTGGATCCGCATAATCTGGGGTCCAGCCCGCATAAGACATATCATAATCTTGCCCTGTTTCTAATTTTAATTTTTGCTTAAACGGTTGCAGTTTAATATTAATCTTTAAACCTGGTAAATTTTTCTCAAGCTGTTCTTTTAAGTATTCACCAATTTTCTTTGCACTATCCGTATCATAGTTTAAGAACTCAATTGTCACCTCTTCTTTACCTAATTCTTTTTTCGCATCTTCCCAAACTTGTTTCGCTTTCTTTAAATCCGTTTTAATGCCAGTAGATTTATATGTTTCATGGTAGTCCTTTCCATCCGGGCCAGCAGTAAACTTTTCTGGAATAAGAGCGTCTACTGGTTTAGATCCATCATTTAATATGACATTTGCTAATGCTTTTTTATCAAATGCCATTGCAATTGCTTGACGAACTTTCTTATTCTTAAGTACTGTATCTTGACCGTTACGTTTTTGATTTAAACGTAAGAAGTACGTTGACGGTTCTAATAGCGTTCCAAATTCATCTTTATTCGCTTTGTATTTATCAACATATTCAGCCGTTAAGCCGACGCGATCTAGTTGACCGCTTTCATATAAGTTCACACGAGTAGATTGTTCTTTTACAACGCTCCAATTGATTTCATCTAACTTAACATTTGCTTTATCCCAATACTGGTCGTTTTTCACTACTTTCCAACCTTGTTCATGCTTCCATTCTGTCATTTTAAATGGTCCATTATACACCATCTTATCAGCTTCTAAGCCGTATTTATCTCCATTTTCTTTTACAACTTTTTCATTTAGCGGTAAGAAAGACGTAAATGCTGTTAAGCCTAGGAAATATGGAACCGGATTATCTAATTCTACCTCTAATGTATAATCATCGACTGCTTTTACACCTAAAGAATCGACTGGCGATTTTCCTTCGTTGATCGCTTTTGCATTTTTCATATCATACATAATGAATGCATATTCAGCTGCCGTTTTTGGATCTAATAGACGTTGCCATGCAAATACAAAGTCTTTTGCTGTTACTGAATCACCATTTGACCATTTTGCATCTTTCCGAAGTTTAAATGTATATTTTTTACCATCATCGCTCTTTTTATAAGATTCTGCGATACCTGGAATTGGTTTATTATCTTTATCAAGACGATATAACCCTTCCATCGTATTCCCTAACATAACAGAAGAAACCGTATCTGTTGATTTAGAAACATCCATTGAAGGAATTTCATTTGCTTCTACTAAGTTTAGCACTTGTTTTGCCGCTAACTTACCTCCTGGTTGTTTTTCTCCAGTTTTTAGTTCAGTACTTGCTTTTTTATCCCCCGCCCCAGAACATGCTGTTAGCGCAACACTCATCGCTAATACTGGTGCTACCACAGCTGTGATTTTTTTTATCTTTTTCATTTTGTACCCTCCCTAATTTTATATTTCTACAAATTTGTCAGAAAATTTCTATTAATTAATATTCTACTGTTTTTTTCTTTTTTGTAAAGTTATATTATTTAAAAATTCAAAAAAACTATTTTATTACAGTAATATTTATTAACATTCTATGAAATAAAGTGAAACTTCCATTTCGCATAACACTGCATATGTATTCATCACCCGTCAAAACGTCCACTGATTAAAGTTTCACTTTATGCCACTATCCCTTGAAGGAGTACAACCATTTATACATAAAAAAAGTGATAGCTTCCTCAAATGCATCGAGAAAGCTATCACTCTTTTATATTATTAGGATTTTCCCACAGACTACTATATTATATCCTCATTTGACTCATTCTTATTTTTTGTTTTCTTTTTCAGTAATGTATGCCCATTTATAACTGAAATCGCCGCCAAAAGTGTGAGAAGCGATGTCATGTACGTACGGACGTACTAAGAAAGAGTTACCACGTTGATATATTGGCGCAATTGCTGCATCTTTAAGTAAGATTTTCTCAGCCTTTCCAAGCTGTTCCCAACGAGTCTTTACATCAGTTAATAGTTCTTTTTTACCTTTTTTCACGATTTCATCATACTCTTTATTTGAATAACTCATTTGGTTATGAGAGTTTGTTGTTTCAAACATATCGATGAATGTCATTGGATCTGGATAATCTGGGCCCCAACCACCGTAAGAGAAATCAAAATCTTGACCTGTTTCTAATTTTAATTTTTGTTTAAATGGTTGATTTTTCAAGTTAACTTTTAAGCCTGGTAAGTTTTTCTCTAATTGTTCTTTTAAGTACTCGCCAATTTTCTTCGCATTGTCAGTATCATAGTTTAACAATTCAAGTGTAACTTCTTCTTTTCCTAATTCTTTCTTCGCTTCTCCCCAAAGCTTTTTCGCTTCTTTTGCATCAAACGCTACGTCTTTAATAGAACCACTGAATGTATCACGGAAATCTTTTTTATCCGGACCAGTTGCAAGCGTTGATGGCACAAGGAAGTCAGCTGGCTTTGAACCGTCATTTAAGATAACGTTCGCTAATGCCTTTTTATCAAATCCTTTTGCAATCGCTTGACGAAGCTTCATGTTTTTCAGCGGTGTATCTTGACCGCCACGTTTTTGGTTTAGGCGCAAGAAAAATGTTGATGGATCTAACTCTGTTTTGAACTCATCTTTGTTTCCTTTATATCTATCAACATATTCTGCTGTTAATCCAACACGGTCAGCTTGGCCACTTTCATATAAGTTAACACGAGTAGATAATTCTTTAACTACGCTAACATTAATTTCCTCTAGCTTTACAGTTTGCTTATCCCAGTATTGATCATTTTTCGTATATTTCCAGCCTTGTTCATGCTTCCATTCTGTCATTTTAAATGGTCCATTGTAAACTAATGTGTCTGCTTCTAAGCTATATTTATCGCCTTTTTCTTTTACAACTTTCTCATTCAACGGATAGAATGAAGCAAATGATGTTAAATTAACAAAATATGGAATTGGATTTTCTAACTCTACCTCTAATGTATAATCATCAATTGCTTTTGCTCCTAATGAGTCAGCCGGTGCTTTTCCTTCATTAATTGTCTTTGCATTTTTCAAATCATACATAATGAATGCATATTCAGCTGCCGTTTTTGGATCTAACAGACGTTGCCATGCAAAAACGAAATCTTTTGCTGTTACAGGGTCTCCGTTTGACCATTTTGCATCTTTACGTAGTTTAAATGTATATTTTTTACCATCATCGCTCTTTTTATGAGATTCTGCCACACCTGGAATTGGCTTATTATCTTTATCAAGGCGGTATAAACCTTCCATTACGTTGTTCAATACGATAAACGAAACTTGATCTGTTGCTTTAGAAGAATCCATTGAAGGAATTTCTTGTGTTTCTAATAAATTCAATACTTGCTTGTCTGCTAACTTACCTTCTGTTTGTTTGTCTCCATTTTTCGGCTCTGTACTTGCTTTTTTGTCCCCTGCCCCAGAACATGCTGTTAGCGCCACACTCATCGCTAATACTGGTGCTACTACAGCTGTGATTTTTTTCATCTTTTTTTTCATTTTTTACCCTCCCTAATTATTATGTGTGATACTAACTTTGAGGTATTTTTGACAACTTTATATTTCTGTATAGTTGCCAGAAAATTTCTTCTAATTAACATTCTACTATTTTTCTCTATTTTGTAAAGTTTTATTATTAAAAAAAATCAAAAAATT
This sequence comes from Bacillus sp. 491mf, assembly GCF_900112415.1. Taxonomy (GTDB): domain Bacteria; phylum Bacillota; class Bacilli; order Bacillales; family Bacillaceae_G; genus Bacillus_A. The sequence goes on along the minus strand of NZ_FOLV01000011.1, from coordinate 73,790 downwards.
ATTTTTTTACAGTAATATTTATAATTATTTCATGAAATATAGTGAACCTTCCATTTCATGTTGCATATGTATTCATCACACCTCAAAATGTGCACTGAGAAAAGAGGATGCGATATCGCATCCTCTTTTCTCATGATTATTTACCTTCTTTTTCAGTGATATATGTCCATTTATAACTGAAATCGCCGCCAACATTATGCTTGTAAATATTGTGTACAGTTGGGCGTTGTACGAAGGAAGCGCCACGTTGGTAAATTGGGGCAATTGCAGCCTCATCAAGCAATATCTTCTCTGCCTTTGCAAGTTGTTCCCAACGAGTTTTCGGTTGAGTTAATAAGTCTGTTTTTCCTTTTTTAACAATCCCATCATACTCTTTATTTGAATAACTCATTTCATTATGAGAGTTTGTTGTTTCAAACATATCGATAAATGTCATTGGATCTGCATAGTCAGGACCCCAACCACCAAAAGAAATATCATAGTCTTGTGCGGTTTCTAATTTTAATTTTTGTTTAAAAGGTTGATTTTTTAAGTTAATTTTCAAACCTGGTAAGTTTTTCTCTAACTGCTCTTTTAAGTACTCACCAAGTTTTTTCGAATTGTCGTCATCAAAGTTTAATAATTCTAGCGTAAGTTCATCCTTTCCTAATTCTTTTTTCGCTTCATCCCAAAGTTTTTTTGCTTCTTTCGCATCAAATGTTACGGATTTTATATCACCGTTCTCTTTACGGAAGTCTTTCTCATCTGGACCTTTTACAAAGTCAGATGGTACAAGGGAATTTGCTGGTATAGAACCGTTATTTAAAATTACATTTGCCAATGCCTTCTTATCAAACCCTTTTGCAATCGCTTGACGAATCTTTTTATTTTTTAAAGGTGTATCTTGTTCTTTCATTCGTTTTTGATTTAATCGTAGAAAGAAAGTAGATGCCTCTACATAAGATCCAAATTCATCTTTTCTCGATTTAAATTTATCTACATATTCAGCACTTAAACCTACGCGATCAATCTCACCGCTTTCGTATAAGTTAACACGGGTTGATAATTCTTTTACAACGCTGAAGTTAATTTCTTCTAACTTAACTGTTTTCTTATCCCAATATTGATCATTTTTCTTCAGCTTCCAGCCTTGTTCATGCTTCCATTCTGTCATAGCGAATGGACCGTTGTACACTAACGTGTCTGCTTCTAAACCGTATTTACCACCTTTTTCTTTTACAAATTTTTCATTTAACGGATAGAAAGAGCCAAATGTTGTTAATTGAATGAAATACGGAACAGGATTGTCTAACTCGACTTCTAATGTATTGTCATCAACAGCTTTTACACCTAAAGAATCAGCTGGTTGTTTCCCTTCGTTTATTGCTTGAGCATTTTTCAAATCATACATAATGAATGCATATTCAGCTGCCGTTTTTGGATCTAATAGACGTTGCCATGCAAAAACGAAATCTTTTGCTGTTACAGGGTCTCCATTTGACCATTTTGCATCTTTACGTAGTTTAAATGTATATTTTTTACCATCATCGCTCTTTTTATATGATTCTGCCACACCTGGAGTTGGTTTTTGGTCTTTATCAAGACGATATAACCCTTCCATTACGTTATTTAAAGCAAGGAAAGACACTGCGTCAGTCGCTTTAGAAGAGTCCATAGTTGGAATCTCTTGTGTTTCTACTAAACTTAACACTTGTTTTGCTGCCAGCTTACCCTCTGTTTGTTTTTTTTCATTTTTTGGCTCTGTACTTCCTCTTTTGTCCCCCGACCCAGAACATGCTGTTAGTGCCACACTCACCGCTAATACTGGTGCTACTACAGCTGTGATTTTTTTTATCTTTTTCATTTTTTATCCCCCTAATTTTTATGTACGCTACTAACTAGTAGGAAATTTTCTGATAGCTTTATATTCCTGTTAAATTATCAGAAAATTTATATTAATTAACATTCTACTATTTTATTTCCTTTTGTAAAGTATTATTATCTGAAAAGTCAAAAAATATTTTATTACAGTAATTAATCATTCTATGAAATCCCCCAAGAAAAAGCCCCCTCACTATATGAATGCTATAATTCTTTTATTTATTACTACTTTGTTAAACTCGTATAAAACAATCATTTGGATGATATTAAATTCTTTTGCATTTAAAAACCCGGCAAATGCCGGGTTTTTCCATTATTTACTTACCTCTCCTTTTTGCTTCCCTGGATATTTCGCACCTTCATACTTATAAATGTAAACTTTAGCAAATTTGTTATCACCTTTCTCATCGAAAGCAACTTTCGTAATAACACCATCATATTCTTTTATAGCCCGAACCGCATCGCGTACTTGTTCACGTGTTGGATACTTGCCATCATTTTTCTTAATAGCATCTTTAATTCCTTGTAAAATTACGCCAGCTGAATCATATCCATATGCAGAGTATGCTTCCACATCTTTTTTGAATTTCTCTTTATATTCTGTTACAAATGTTTTCCCTTTCTCTGTTGCTGTTGGTGCTGTCGCTACTGTTGTATAATACGTATCTTTTAATCCGTCTTTTGCAACTTCTGCCATTGTTGGAGAGTCAATACCGTCACCGCCCATAATTGGCGCTGTAACTCCTTTTTCACGTGCTTGTTTTACTAAAACAGATCCTTCTGAATACATACCACCAAAATACACAATGTCTGGCTTTTTCGCGACAACTTGGTTCAACACACCACTAAAATCTTTCTCACCTACCGTTATCCCTTCATAGCCGACAATCTTTGCACCTAGCTTTTCTGCTTCTTTTTTAAATGCATCGGCTAACCCTGTACCGTACGCCGTTTTATCTTGAATTACAAAAATATTCTTTGCTTTTACTGTTTCAAGTGCAAATTTCGCCGCTGCTGGACCTTGGAAATCATCTCTTGCAACAAGGCGTGCAACAGTCTTTAATCCACGCTCTGTTAAGTCAACTGCCGTACTTGATGGCGATACCATAACAAGATTTGCCTTCTCATATGTTTCAGAAGCTGCAATAGATACACCTGACATTAAATGTCCGACAACGCCTAATACTTCTTTATCAGCTGCGACAGACTGAGCATTGGCAACCCCTTTTTTCGAGTCACCTTGATCATCTTGCGGCACAAATTGCAATTCAAAACCTAGTTTTTTAAACTCAGCTTTTTGTTTATCTACTGCAAGCTGCGTTCCAAGCTTAATGGATTCTCCAAACGCAGCTGACCCACCAGAAAGAGGAGATTCTGAAGCAATTTTAATTACTTTACTTGTCTTTTCTTCATTTTTCGTAGTAGCTGAATTATCATTTCCTTTACTCGTACACCCTGCCAGCATTCCCGCTAATAAAACACTTGATAACAAATACGATATCTTTTTCTTCACAGTACTCCCCCTAATATTTCATAATATTTTTAATATTTAAAATACTAATCTATACATAAAGGGTGTACAATAAAAATCGTTAGTGTTTTCTCGTATAATTCCGACATGATTTGCTAACACACAAAAAGAGTCAGTACATACACTGACTCTACCATTTCACTTTAATTCCTTGCTGATTACTTTGTAAACAAGCTGTAATAACACGAATGACATTTAGAGCTTCCTCAGCAGTAACAGGTGGCATTTCTTGTTTCATTATCGCATCTCGCACACCTTTATAATAGGTCTCATAACACCCTATTTCTGTTGGAATGCGAATTTCTTGTTCCTCTGTAGAAAGAACAGTATACATATGTATAGCATCTACTCCATAGTCCACGTCACCAGGTTTCATTCCTACCTTTAGTTGCCCTTCTTGGGAATCCATTCCATATTTTACAATCGAGCCTTTTTCGCCGTGAATGCTAAAATGAGGACCTGCATATTTAACATGACTACTGCTATGAAGGATAACACGCATTTCTTCATAATGAAGAATAATATGAAAATAATCATCTATTTGCGATCCAGGACGCTGATTGATAACATCTGCATAAACTGCTCTCGGCATTCCAAATAGATGTAATGCTTGATCAATGAGATGTGAACCTAAATCAAACAAAATTCCTGATCCTGGCAAATCATGTTCCCGCCAACGATCGCGAACATTCGGACGAAATCTATCAAAATGAGCTTCATATGTATAAACTTTACCAATTGTATCATCTTGTAATAGTTTTTGAACCGTTCTGAAATCGTTATCCAAGCGGCGGTTATGATAGACACTTAACACAACGTCATGCCGCTTTGCCAGCTTTATCAATTCTTCTCCTTCTTCAACAGATACGACAAAAGGCTTTTCAACGACAACATGTTTACCGCAGAGAATTGCTTTTTTTGCATATTCAAAGTGCGTTGTGTTAGGAGATGTAATGATAATAAGATCAATGTTCTCTTGCATAACAAGCTCGTCAATTGTTGTCACAACTTCAACATGTGGTAATGATGCTTTTACTTTCTCTTCTTGTGAAGAAACAATCGCACGAATTTCGTAGTCTTCGATTGTTTGTAGCAGCGGAATATGGAAGGTTGTACTAGAAAAACCATAACCTACAATACCAACACCTATTTTGTTCATAAAACCCCTCCAAATTATGTATGGAATATAATGAAATTTTATTATATCAACTTATCTTTTTTCTACATAATGTTTTGCTTTTTATAATGGTAATATATAAGCACAAATTTAAAAATCGACATAAAAAACCTCTTTCTTTTTAGACGGGCCAGAGCATCTGCCATGCCTTGGAAGAAGAGCTAGACAAAGATGTCGAAACATTATAATGAATTTATATAGATTAACATACAAAAAAGCTGCCCTACTTAGGACAGCCCTCATCCTATGCTAAATACGCTTCTTTCACAAATTCATTATGCATCAATGATTTTCCTTCTCCTACCATTTTAATTTCTCCGGTCTGAATCACATATCCCCGATGCGCAATTTGCAACGCTTGAAACGCATTTTGTTCAACAAGTAGAATTGTCATTCCTTCTTTATTGAGCTCTGAAATAATTTCAAAGATTTGCTCAACAATAATTGGCGCCAGTCCCATTGAAGGTTCATCTAGCATAAGTAAATGAGGCCCACTCATTAGCGCACGTCCAATTGCAAGCATTTGCTGTTCACCACCACTCATCGTGCCGCCCTTTTGCTCTAGCCGCTCTTTCAGCTTTGGAAAATAGTGAAAAGTACGCTCCATCCGTTCATTCACTATTCTTTTATCCTTTACTGAAAATGCTCCCATCTCCAAATTTTCTTTGACGGTGAGGCGTGAAAAAATACGTCTTCCCTCTGGTACATGAGCAATTCCGGATAAAGCTGTTACGTGCGGAGATTGTTTCGTAATTTGTTTCCCCTCAAACGAAATTTCTCCTGACTTCGGTATAACAAGGCCACTAATCGTCTTTAATGTCGTTGATTTCCCTGCCCCGTTACATCCAATAAGCGTAACAATTTCACCTTTTCCTACAGAAATATTAATGCCTTTTAACGCGTGAATGCCACCATAATACGCATTTATATTTGTAAGCTCTAGCAAATTACTCCCCTCCCTTTTATTCCGCATTACTTCTCTAACACTGCGCTTTTTCCTAAATACGCTTCGATAACTTTTGGATTGCTTCGAATATCTTCTGGTCTTCCTTCTGCAATTTTTTCCCCGTGATCTAATACAATGATATGCTCAGAAATCTCCATGACAAGTTTCATATCATGTTCAATCAATACAATTGTTATATCTAGCTCTTCACGCATACGATAAATAAGAGCTGTTAATTCCTTTGTTTCTTTTGGATTCATTCCGGCTGCTGGCTCATCGAGTAGCAATACTTGCGGTTTCGCTGCAAGCGCCCTTGCAATTTCAAGGCGCCGCTGTGCCCCGTACGGTAAATTTTGCGCTTCCTCATTTAACAAGTGAGCTAATCCAACATAATCTAGAAGCTCATATGCTTTTTGCTGCGCTCGTTCTTCTTCTCTCTTTACTCCTGGCAAATGTAACAGAATCCCAAAAAGATTACTTTTCAAATGATTGTGTAGTCCAACCATTACATTTTCAAGCACCGTCATATTGTTAAAAAGACGAATATTTTGAAACGTACGAGCAATACCATGTTTTGAAATATCATGCGGTTTCAAACCAGCTATCTTCTCTTCTCCAAGTAGAATGTCACCTTCATCTGGTTTATACACGCCTGTTACCATATTAAAGAACGTCGTTTTCCCTGCTCCATTCGGTCCAATTACAGCTGTAATGGATCCTTTTTTCACTTTCATATCAACACTTTTTACTGCAACGAGCCCACCAAAACGTTTTGTAATATTTCGCACTGTTAAAATCGTCATATTCTCACCCCTAGGCTCCAAATACATTATCTTTTTGTGTTTTCGATTCGACTTGTTTTATCCTATCTATTTTCAATTGCTCTTCGTTAAATTTCCGATTTTTCGCAGGTATAAGTCCTTGCGGTCGATACAAAGCAAATAAAATTAAGATTCCACCAAAGATGAAACGTTGCATTTTAGCTGGAGATAGTGCATCCGGAATTGTAACCGCTCCACTTAAGTTTAATTGGTTTAGCCAGTTTGTTAATTCAGTAAGTACTTGTAAATTTAAAATTGTCATAACAGCTGCTCCTAAAATAACACCAGGTACACTCCCCATACCACCAAGCAATACCATAACAAGAATGGTAATCGACTCTAGTAATGTAAAACTTGTTGGATCGACAAAAGTTTGTTTCGCAGCAAAAACAACACCCATCATTCCTGAAAATGATGCACCGATTGCGAATGCTAACAACTTTGTTTTCACAAGTGGAATTCCCATCGCTTGAGCGGCAATTTCATTTTCACGAACCGCCTTCCAAGAACGGCCTACTCTCGAGAACTCTAGCCGTTTTACAATAAAAATTACGAGTAATAAAATACCGAGTACAATGTAGTACACTTGACTTGATTGTAAAAATGTAAACCCAAATAAGGAAGGTGGTTTTACGGAAGATAAGCCCATTGCACCGTTTGTAATATTAACCGGTTTATCTAAATTATTAAAGATAATCCGGATAATCTCCCCAAACCCAAGTGTCACAATCGCTAAGTAATCACCTTTCACACGTAAAACCGGGATACCAAGTAAGACTCCAAATACTGCTGCAATAAAACCGCCTAGCAAAATGAAAATCCAAAAACTTTCTCCTGACAGTGGATATTGACCAAATGGCATAAAGTTATTTGCTTGAGCTGTCGCAAAAATACCGTATGTGTAGGCTCCTATTGCAAAAAAAGCAACAAATCCTAAATCTAGTAATCCCGCAAAGCCAACAACAATATTTAACCCGAGCGCCATTGCAATATAAATTCCAACTAATGTTGCCACTTCCATATAAGATTGATAAGCAGGACCGCCACTTGCTGTAAATGGAAGCAATATTACTAATACAAATAGCCCTATTAACCATTTCCATTTACTATGAAAATTTGTAAAATACAATAATAAAAGAGACAATAGTAGTAGTAGAAATGCTGTTACTGACTTTTGGGCAAAATATAAACTTGCAGCAGTAATCCCTATATAAAGGACTAATAGTATAAGTTGCATCTTCGTATTTTCCCTTATCGTTTCGAACCAGTTTTTCATGATCATCACCTACACTTTCTCGGCAACTGCTTTGCCGAAAATTCCTTCTGGTTTAAAAATCAATACGAGAATAAGAATTCCAAACGCAAATACATCTTTATATTCAGCTCCCAATATTCCAGAAGATATAATGGATAAATTTGCAGCCGCAAACATTTCTAGCAGTCCAAGCAATATACCGCCTACCATTGCACCTCGAATATTACCAATGCCCCCTAATACAGCTGCCGTAAAAGCTTTTAGGCCTAAAATAAAGCCAATGTACGGATCTATTGTTCCATATTGGACAGCAAACAGGACACCTGTTGCTCCGCCGAGTGCGGAACCGATAAAAAACGTAAGAGAAATTACTTTATTCACATTTACCGACATTAATGAAGCAGTTTCACGATCTTGCGCAACAGCACGCATCGCCATTCCCCACTTTGTTTTATTGACGAAAAAGTCTAAAGAGAGCATCATTATAACCGCAAGTACGAGGAGAATAAGTGAAGAGCTTTTAAGCTTGGCGTTATTAAAAATAGACAGAATTGCTGAAGCCTGTAGTGTAATTTGATCATTAAATAAAGTGGGACCTGTTATAATGTAATTTCCTTTTTTTAATTCAGCGATAAAGCGAACGATATCTTGCAGTAGAAAAGATACACCAATTGCTGTGATTAACGTAATAAGTTTCGGTGCTTTTCGAAGCGGTCGATACGCAACCCTTTCTATCCCCATCCCAAGAAAACCCGTGATAAGAGATGTTGCAACTAAAACAAGTAACAACGCTAGCAAAGCTGGCATAACCGTCATTAGGCCAAACCCCATAAAGATAAGGAAAATTGTTGTGCCAATAAAAGCACCCGTCATAAAAATTTCTCCATGAGCAAAATTGATAAGTTCTAATATCCCATATACCATCGTATATCCTAACGCAATAACTGCGTACACTGCACCAAGTGTTAATCCGTCAATTAGCACTTGAGGAAGTGTATGCATTATTTCTCCAAACATTAAAATTCCTCCCTTTTATTTTTCTCTAAAAAAGGTACGGAACATAAGTACCGTACCCATATCACTTTACTTCTTCTCTACTTCTCCTTCTTGTCTTCCTGGATATTTTTGCTCTGCAAATTTATAAATATATACTTTTGCAAACTTATTATCACCTTTGCTATCAAACCCTACTTTTGTTACCGCTCCTTCAAAATTATTTGTTTTTCGAACAACATCGCGTACTTGTTCCCTTGTTGGCATTTTATTGTTATTTGTTTTAATCGCATCTTTCATCCCTTGCAATAGTACACCCGCAGCATCATACCCATAAGCTGAATATCCTTCTACCTCTTTATTAAATTTACTCTTATAATTATCTGCAAATTTCTTTCCTTTTTCCGTTGTTTTCGGATCAGCAGCGATAGACGTGTAATATGTGTTTTCAATAGAGGTACCCGCAATTTCTACCATCGTTGCTGAATCCATACCATCACCGCCCATAAACGGAATCGTAAGACCTTTTTCACGCGCTTGCTTCACTAACAGTCCACCTTCTGCATATAGACCACCAAAGAAAATTAAATCTGGTTTTTTTGCGAGTACTTTATTTAATACACCGTTAAAATCTTTTTCTCCGACCGTAATGGATTCATAACCTGCAATCGTTCCACCTAATTTTTCAACTTCTGTTTTAAACGCTTTTGCTAAACCTGTTCCATAAGCTGTTTTATCATCAATAATAAAAACGCTCTTCGCCTTCAGTGTTTGTAGCGCAAACGCCGCCCCAGCAGGACCTTGAAAATCATCTCTTGTACATATACGATTTACTGCTTTCAAATTACGATCCGTTACTTCAACAGCAGTATTTGTAGGCGATACCATAACAACATTGTTTTTCTCATACACTTCAGACGATGGAATTGCAACGCCTGAATTCATATGTCCAACGACACCGAGTATTTCTTTATCAGCACCAATAATTTGTGCGTTCGCAACACCTTTTTTCGGATCAGCTTGATCATCATATGGCACAAGCTGTAGTTCATAACCTAACTTTTTAAACTCTTCTTTTTGTTCTTCTATTTTCAATTGTGCACCAAGTTTAATTGCTTCTCCCTGCGTTGCAGACCCACCAGAGAGCGGTGATTGCGTCGCAATTTTTATGACCTTTCCATTCCCAGATCCCGTACTTGTTGTATCAGTATTACCATTTGTTTTATTGCCGCATCCTGTCAATAAACCAAACATACATACCGCCGAAAGAACCAAAGCAAAGTTCTTCTTTTTTATCATCATATACCCCCGTCATTTTTTCTGAAGATTTAAAATATTTAGTTAAATAATAATAGAAGTGTCTAATTTGTACAACACCATTCCTCAGACAAATTCAGACAAAAAAACCCGACTCCTATAGAGAATCGGGGTTTTTCTTACTATTCTTTTTTCTGCGGCCACGTTTCCACAACATAACCAACATCGCTTACATCTATTAACAAACTTCCGTTACTATAACGATCTTTATTCCGAAGTGTTTGCGGATCTATTTGTTCTATTACTTGTTTTTCTGTCCGCATACAAACTACTTCATCATTTCGAACAATTTCCACACCGACAATTCGATATGGATTCTTTTTCAATTCTTTAAAGATAACAAGACCACGCTTTGCTCTTGTTGATTTTTCAATTTCTGCTGCTTTTAATCGTTTTACTGCCCCCCGCTGTGTAATGAGAACGAGCGCGTCTTTTTCAGAATTAACGGGAAGACCGCATACAACGTAGTCATCTTCCTTCACATTCATTCCTTTCACACCAGCTGCCCTCACACCAACTGGGCTTACTTCTTCTTCATTGAAAATAAGTGCATAGGCACCATGTGTTGTAAGTAGAATATCTTTCGTTCCATCTGTAACAAAAATATCGACGACTTCATCATTTTTCTTTAAATTAACCGCGACAAATGCACGTGAATAACGCTGCACTTTATATTGATTCAATTCTGTTTTCTTAATCATGCCATTTCTAGTGACAAACATAATAAATCGCTTTTCTTCCTCAAAATTCGGAACAACAGTTGCAAAGACGAGCGTTTCATCACGGTCTAACGAAACGATATTCGCAACGTGCTGTCCTAAATCTTTCCATCGAATATCTGGCATTTCGTATACTGGAAGATAAATATAATTCCCTTTGTTTGTAAATAAAAGAATGGTTTCCGTCGTATTCGTATCAAAGCGATCTAATAATAAGTCGCCTTCTTTCATACCGAAGTCTTTTCCATTGGAAGCATTATGAGATCGCCAACTTGTACGCTTTACATAACCTTCCTTCGTTACTGTCACAATCACATCTTCTTGTGGAATCATGACTTCCACATCAATCTTAATTTCTTCAATTTCTTCTTCAATCACAGAACGACGATCGTTACTAAACGTTTTCTTAACCCTCTTCAAATCTGTTTTAATGACCTGAAGAAGCTTCTTCTCACTTTGAAGAATAGCTTGTAACTCTGAAATTTTCTGCTGTAATTCTTCAGCCTCTTTTTCAAGAGCTGTAATATCTGTGTTTGTTAAACGATACAATTGAAGCGACACAATTGCTTCTGCTTGTACTTCTGTAAATGAGAATTTTGCAATTAAGTTATCTTTTGCATCACGCTTATCCTTTGAAGCACGAATTGTCGCAATGACTTCATCTAAAATAGAGAGGGCCTTCATTAAACCTTCAACAACGTGTTGACGTTTCTCTGCCTTGTTTAGTTCGTACTGTGAGCGCCTTGTTACGACTTCCTTCTGATGCCCAATATAAGAATCTAAAATTTTCGGAAGTGTCATCAAGGTTGGACGGCGATTATAAATCGCTACCATATTGAAATTGTATGGTATTTGTAGTTCTGTATTTTTATATAAATAATTTAAAATACCTTCTGCATTTGCATCTTTTTTCAATTCAATAACAATTCGCAGACCTGTACGATCTGTTTCGTCACGCACTTCAGCAATTCCATCTAATTTCTTATCTAAACGAAGTTCATCCATTTTCTTAACAAGATTCGCTTTGTTTACTTCATAAGGAATTTCTGTAATAACAATTTGCTGCTTTCCACCGCGAATTGTTTCCACTTCAGCTTTTCCGCGAATGATGATTTTTCCTTTTCCTGTTTCATACGCCTTCTTAATACCATCAAGGCCTTGAATAATTCCGCCTGTTGGGAAATCTGGTCCTTTAATGACCGTTAATAATTCATCCACATTACAGTTTGGTTTATCAATGCGCATCATCGTCGCATCAATAACTTCGCCAAGATGATGCGGTGGAATTTCAGTTGCATAACCAGCTGAAATTCCCGTAGATCCGTTCACTAAAAGGTTGGGAAACATAGCTGGTAATACAACTGGCTCTTCACTTGTATCATCAAAGTTTGAAACAAATTCCACTGTTTCTTTATCAATATCACGCAATAACTCAGACGCAATCGGTGATAAACGAGCTTCTGTATAACGCATTGCTGCCGCCGGATCACCATCGACACTACCATTATTTCCATGCATTTCAACTAATACGTTTCGTACTTTCCAATCTTGACTTAAACGCACCATTGCTTCATACACGGAAGAATCACCGTGGGGATGATAGTTACCAATTACGTTACCAACTGTTTTTGCGGATTTACGAAATGGTTTATCGTGAACATTTCCTTCCACATACATGGAATATAAAATGCGGCGTTGCACTGGTTTTAAACCGTCGCGCGCATCTGGAAGCGCACGATCTTGAATAATATATTTACTATAACGTGCAAAGCGATCGCCGAGCACATCTTCAAGCGGGAGGTCATGAAACTTCTCTGCCTGCATGTTATTCCACCTCCGTTGCCATAATCATTTCATTTTCTAGAATATTGCCTTCTTCTTGCATACCAAACTGAACATTGCGTTCAATCCATTTACGACGAGGCTCTACTTTATCACCCATCAATGTTGTCACGCGTCGTTCTGCTCTTGCAGCATCATCAATTTTCACGCGAATTAATGTGCGTGTCTCTGGATTCATCGTTGTTTCCCATAATTGATCTGCATTCATTTCACCAAGACCTTTATAACGCTGAATTGTATAACCTTTACCAACCTTTTTTATCGTGCCATCTAACTCTTCATCTGACCAAGCATATTCAATGACTTCTTTCTTTCCTGTCCCTTTACTTACTTTATATAAAGGAGGAAGGGCAATGAATATTTTCCCCGATTCAATAAGTGGCTTCATATAACGATAGAAGAAAGTTAATAGCAGAACTTGAATATGCGCTCCATCTGTATCCGCATCGGTCATAATAACAATTTTGTCATAATTGATATCTTCAACTGAAAATTCTGTTCCAACACCGCCGCCAATCGCATAAATAATCGTGTTAATCTCTTCATTTTTGAAAATATCCGCTAGTTTCGCTTTCTCTGTATTAATTACTTTTCCGCGAAGTGGTAGAACAGCTTGGAAACGACGATCACGTCCTTGCTTTGCTGAACCACCTGCAGAATCGCCCTCCACTAAATAAAGCTCGTTCTTTTGCGGATTACGTGATTGTGCTGGTGTCAGCTTACCACTTAATGTTCCTTCTGAGCGTTTTTTCTTCTTACCGCTTCGTGCTTCTTCACGCGCTTTTCTTGCTGCCTCACGCGCCTGCGCTGCTTTGACTGCTTTTTTCACAAGAAGCGTTGCCACGTCTGGATTTTCTTCTAAAAAATACGCTAAATGCTCTGATACAACAGCATCAACGGCTGAACGTCCTTCACTTGTTCCAAGCTTCCCTTTCGTTTGCCCTTCAAATTGAAGCAACTCTTCAGGAACACGAATGGAAACAATTGCAGCTAATCCTTCACGAATATCCGTTCCTTCTAAATTTTTATCTTTCTCTTTTAACAAAGAAACTTTGCGCGCATACTCATTAAAAACACGAGTCATCGCTGTTTTAAACCCTGCTTCGTGCGTACCGCCATCTTTCGTACGTACATTATTTACAAAGGAAAGAATGTTCTCCGAATACCCATCATTAAATTGAAAAGCTAATTCTGCTTCAATACCATTTTGTTCTCCAGTAAAATATACAACCGGATGTAAAGAATCTTTCTCTTCATTTAGATATGAAACAAACGCTTCAATTCCTGTTTCATAATGAAAAACGTCTTCCAAATCGTTACGTTTATCTTGAAGAACAATTTTCATACCTTTTAATAAAAATGCTGATTCACGTAATCTTTCGCATAACGTTTCATAGTTATAATTCGTTGTGCTAAAAATTGTTCGATCTGGTTTAAAATGAATAGTTGTCCCAGTATCTTTCGCTTTCCCAATCTTCTCAAGTGTCGTAGCCGGAACACCACCATTTTCAAAGCGCTGTTCATATACATAACCATCTCGTTTAATTGTAACAACAAGCCATTCAGACAGTGCATTTACAACGGAGGCACCAACACCGTGTAATCCACCACTTGTTTTATAACCGCCTTGTCCAAATTTACCACCAGCATGAAGTACAGTTAAAATAACTTCTGGTGTAGGCTTTCCAAGCTTATGCATTCCTGTCGGCATACCGCGCCCTTTATCTACTACACTTATACTATTATCTTTATGTATGATCACTTTAATTTCATCGCCAAATCCCGCTAACGCTTCATCAACTGAATTATCTACGATCTCATATACTAAATGATGTAATCCACGGCTATCCGTACTCCCGATATACATACCCGGTCGTTTTCGAACGGCTTCAAGCCCCTCTAGCACTTGAATTGCATCTTCATCATATTGAAACTGACGCTTAGCCAAACTCCTTGCCCCTTCCTATCCAAAAATCAGAACGTATGTTTCTTATTATAGAATAACGCCTTTTCCTTACTTTTGGCAAGTCACGTTATGTCTTTTATATACTATTTTCATAAGAAAAATCCTTGTTTGTCACAAGGATTCCTCTACGCTACTATTTCAGAAAAGTAATTGTTTGTCAAACGAAACATGGATATGTATTCCAAAACAACTACATCTTCCACCATTTTATAATCAACAAAATGATAATCATCCAAAATGGAGTGACAAGCAGCAATCCCCATAAACAACCTTTAAAAACTTCATGATGAACACCTCGTCCATCTTCTTTTCCTTATTATATGAATAGGAACCTAATAAATTTCACAAATAAGACTTATCCCGCTATTCGCGGGCAGTAATACCCCCACCTCAAGATTAGACGAAAGCATTGTCCAGTTCCACATTTCTTTGTTGTCCAGCTCTAGCAGCTAGAATCTCCGGTCATTTCGCCCCCTCAGACGAGGTAAAAGCGCCTCTCTGCCTTGTGCGTAGGCATCCTGCGATTCTGAGCAAGCCGCTTCCACTTTTCTTAAAAAGTTAGATGGGGGATAAAGCCCGATTGGTGTGGGCTGATAATCAGCGGGAGATAAAGCTTTCCACTGATTAAAGTTTCACTTTACCTTGTCATTGCATGCTCAACTTTAATGCAGCGATTCATAATGACAGTATAGCCTTTTTCTTCCAAAAAATGATATGTTTCTTCGTCTTGTAAACCTAATTGTGTCCAAAATGTACCCGCTTCAATCTGAACAAACTCTTTTGCAACATCCATTAAAAACTCTGAACGACGAAATACATTGACTATATCAACAGGCTCATTTATTTCAGTTAGCGATTTTACCGCTTTTTCTCCCAATACAGTATCTACCGTTGGGTTAACAGGAATAATACGGTATCCCGCATCTTGCATCGCTTTTGACACCATATAAGAAGTACGCTCTGGATTATCAGATAATCCAACAACTGCAATCGTCTTACTATTTTTCAAAATCTCTCCAATTTCCGTACGAGTTGGATTTTCAATTGTCATATGTAATCCCTCCTGTTCATTTAGTATAGCCGATAAAGAAAGTCTCTTTCAACATGAAAGAGACTTTCTTTATTAATTCGAGTTAGTAGTAGCAGCTAACGTAACTGTTTTCTTTATTTTCTCACCATTACGATACGCTGTTACTTCGATTTTATCGCCAACTTTTTTCTTCTCGTATAAGTACTTACGGAATTGCACTGCATTTTCTATTTTTTGGTCATCAAAGCCAACAACAATATCATATTTTTGCAATCCTGCTTTTTCTGCTGGTGATGCTGGTTCAACCTGCGCTAACAGAACCCCACCTGTAATATCTTTCGGTAATTTTAATTGACTTAATGCATAGCTTGGAATTTCTTCAAGACCCCTTACTCCAACACCCATAACAGGGCGTTTTACTTCACCGTATTTTTCAAGTGCATCAATGACTGGTTTTGCGACATTAACCGGAATTGCAAAGCCAATTCCTTCTACTTCTTGCTGTGCAATTTTACTAGAGTTAATACCGATTACTTCACCATTTTGGTTAAATAGTGCACCGCCGCTATTCCCTGGGTTAATTGCTGCATCCGTTTGAATTACTTGTGCTTGCCAATCAGGGCGTTTATCCCCATTAATATCAACTGGAATTTCGCGGTCTTTACTGCTGATAATCCCTTCTGTTACACTGCCATCAAAGCCAAGTGGGTTACCAATTGCAATTGCAGATTCTCCCGCACGGATTTTATCTGAATTTCCTAGAGTGGCAACTTTATTAATATTTTTCCCATCAATCTCAACGACAGCTAGATCTAGCCATGGATCTTTTCCTACTAATTTTGCTTCAACCTTTGTTCCATTACTTAACTTTACTTCTAATTTATTTGCACCGTCAACAACGTGGTTATTCGTTACAACCAGCGCCTTATTTCCAACTTTTTTATAAATCACACCTGATCCTGATCCTGCCTCAGATTCTTGCCCTTGTGGATCGGCAGAAAATGGATCTACACTTTTTTGAAAGTTAATTACACCGACAACTACTTCTTTCGCTCCCTCAATCATACCAGGAAGATCTGTTTCACCTTTTGTCTTATTTACAACCGGAACGACCGTTCCCTGTACTTTTGATTGTGAAACGACACTGTTATTTACCCAAGGCATATACGGAGCCGCAACGCTAATTGTCACAGCACCGATCACAGCACCGACAACCCCTGTGAAAAAATATCCTTTTTTGCTTTTTGATTTTACAATCTCCGTCCGAGTTTCATTTGTCTCTGGTTGATCATAGTATCCCATAATTTACTTATCCCCTCTCTGCTGAAATCGTATTTTCAGTATATACACGATGTGTGTCCTTTCTGTGAACTCATCGTGAAATCCAAACAAAAAAATACTACCATATTCATTGTAAAAACATATACAAAAGATTGTACATGCAATCAATATAAAGGTGGATAAATAGCTCAAACTTCTACTCTTCGAATTTATATCCTACACGAATGACTGTACCTATATGCTTCGCTTTATCTCCTAATTTATTTCGAAGTTTCTTAATATGCGTGTCTACTGTGCGATCATCTCCGAAGTAATCATATCCCCAAAGCTGATCTAATAAATGTTGGCGAGATAATACAATTCCTTTATTCTCCATCAAATAAACAAGTAGTTCAAATTCTTTATGTGTTAATATTACTTCTTCCCCTTCAACTGTTACCGTACGCGATAAACGATTCACATCAATACCAGCAAGTGATAGCATATTTTCCTCCACTTGCCCTACTGCGCCGTCAGCACGCTTTAGTAATGTCTTGGCACGAGCAACTAAAATCTTCGGACTAAACGGTTTTGTTACATATTCATCCGCCCCTAATTCAAAACCAAGTAAAGTATCATCTTCATCGGAGCGAGCTGTTAGCATAATAATCGGTACGGCTGATTCTTTCCTTACACGTCTACATACAGACCAACCATCAATTTCTGGTAGCATTATATCTAATATAATTAAATCCACGGAATGTTCCGCAAACAGTTCTAATGCTTGCTTTCCATCTTCCGCTTCAATCACTTCAAAACCTTCATTACGAAAATAATCACTAACAATTTCTCGTAATCTTCTTTCATCTTCAACAAGTAAAACTGTTTTATTCAATCCTATCCCGTCCTTTTACTCTTTCAATCGAATAATACGTTGATTCGAACTCCCTCGAAACGGCAAGGTGAGATCTCGACTCTCTAGCTCAAATCTTCCATCTACTAGTACATCAGCATAGTCCAACAGCTCTATCATATCATTATTTTGCGAATTCTGTATCTCTTCAAACGTATAACCTGTGTAAATCCATAAATTTTTTTGTAAATTTTTCACGTTTTTTGCCAATTCTTTTATTTCAGTGGCTTGAAAAAATGGATCTCCGCCCGAAAATGTTACATCAGTAAGGGGATTTTTTTCAATCTCATTTATGATTTCTTCTTTTGTCATCTCAGTCCCATTACAAATATTCCAAGACTGTGGATTATGACAGCCAAAACAACGATGCGGACAGCCCGCAAAAAATACGACTGTCCGCAATCCTTCCCCATCTACCACACTATCATGAATGATGCTCATTACTCTCATGAGTGTTTCACCCGCTCCTTTTCTTCACTACGCTTCGCGCTGTTCCACTTTGACATGTCTCCTACAAGATATCCAGTAATGCGGCGAATTCTTTCAAAGTCATGTTCATTTGCATTCTCACAGCTTGGACATTCATTTCCAATTATCCCATGATAACCACAACACTTACAGCGATCGACCGGGTGATTAATGGATCCATATCCTACACCATATTGGGCCATTGCCTTCACAATTTGCTGTAAAGCCTTTTGATTATGAATAGCTGCTCCGTCAAGCTCAATATACGTAATATGACCACCATTACAAAGTGCGTGAAACGGTCCTTCTAAACGAATTTTATCAATGGCATGAATAGAATAATAAACAGGAATATGGAATGAATTTGTATAATAATTATGATCTGTTACACCTGTAATTGTTCCAAATTCAGCTCGATCTTTTTTAATAAATTTTCCTGATAATCCTTCTGCCGGAGTTGCAATTAAAGAGAAATTCAATTGATGTTCCTCTGTTGCTTGGTCCATTTTCTTTCTCATATATTCGATAATTTCATAACCAAGCTTCCAAGATTCTACGTCTTCCCCATGATGTTTTCCCGTCAAAGCAACTAAACATTCTGCAAGACCTATAAAACCTATACTTAATGTACCTTGTTTTAAAATTTCAGCTACAGAATCTTCTGGTTGCAGTTTTTCGCCGCCGCGCCATACTCCTTGGGAATATAAAAATTGAAAATCTCTTGCTTTTTTCGTCGATTGATAGGCAAATCTCTCTAATAATTGACAAATACCTAGATCAAGATAATAATTTAATGCTTCAAAAAATGCTTCTTTAGAACCACTAATACACGCTAATTTCACTAAGTTAATAGAAGTAAACGATAAATTCCCTCTTCCAATCGCAGTTTCTTCTCCATGAATATTAGACATGACACGCGTACGACATCCCATATAACACACTTCACTTTCAGGACGCCCATCATAATATGCTGCATTAAATGGTGCATCTAAAAATGAAAAGTTAGGGAATAATCGTTTCGCCGTCGTTTCTATAGCTAATTCAAACAAATCATAATTGGGATCTTTCTCTTCAAAATTTACTCCCTTTTTTAACTTGAAGATTTGAATCGGAAAAATTGGTGTTTCTCCTTTTCCTAATCCAGCTTGAGTCGCTCGTAATAATTGTTTAATTAATAATCTTCCTTCTTTTGATGTATCTGTTCCGTAATTAATAGAAATAAACGGAACTTGCCCCCCGCCTCTGCTATGCATGCTATTGGAATTATGAATAAATGCCTCACACGCTTGATACGTATCATTTTCTGTTTCTTTCCATGCAAACTCTTCTATTTGCTCAGCTGTTAATGGATATGTTGCTAAACGTTTTTTATTTCGTTCAAACGTTTTTCTCACATATAGCGCCAAATCCACGTCAAAAAGCGCAAAAGATTGTCCACCATGTTGCATATTTTGATTCGCTTGAAAAATAATAGAAGAAAGCGCCAACGCACTTTTAATATCTTGCGGCTGTCTCATATGTCCATGCCCTGTATGAAAACCGTTTTGAAGCATCTCTGCTAACGGAATTTGTGAACAAGTTGTCGTACCTGTTGCATAAAAGTCTAAATCATGTGGATATAAAACATTTTGATCAATTGCTTGTTTCACTTTCTCAGAAAGCAGTTGCTCTACCGCATAATACCTTGCGCTCTCAGAAGCAAATTTCCCCATCATTCCCATTGGAGATCGACCGTCAACATTCGCATTTTCTTGTATTAAATCTTGTTCATTTGCATGAATAATTTTCGCGAAAATCTCCTTTAGATTTTCATCATATTCACTTTTTTTATTCATTTCTCGATTCATTCCTTAACCCCCAACAACATCTTGTTCGTTTACTACAGAAATGATACTACATATAGTAAGAGTGGATCTGTGATAAATGTAACATTCTTGTGAAAGTTTTTTTAAGATCTATTGAACTTTCCCCTTATATTTCCAAGTTAAATTTTATCTTACAAAAAAGAAATGTGATCTGTACAAATGTATGGTACAATATACGGGAAAAACTCTTTTTACCCTTTATCAACACATTTGAATAAAGGAGACTGAACTTATGCTTACATATCTTTTATTTATCGTTGCCTATTTACTTGGTTCGATTCCATTTGCACTTGTTGTTGGAAAAATTGGTTATGGAATCGATATTCGCGAACATGGCAGCGGAAATTTAGGAGGAACGAATACATTTCGTACGTTAGGGAAAAAAGCGGGTTTTATTGTTACAATTGCTGATGTTTTAAAAGGGACATTAGCTACAGCACTACCGATCATTTTTGGATTAAACGTTCATCCGCTTTGGTTTGGATTAGCTGCGGTACTTGGTCATGTGTACCCAATTTTCGCAAAGTTCCGCGGCGGAAAAGCAGTTGCTACTTCTGCTGGTGTACTATTATGCTACGCACCACTTACCTTTTTAGTATTGGCTGCAGTCTTTTTTACCCTACTCTTTACGACGAGATACGTTTCACTTTCTTCTATGATAGCAGCTGTCGTTGCTGTTATCGCAGCAATTATAAACGGGGATAAAATCTTCATTGTTGCCATGTGTTTATTAGCTGGTATGGTTATTTATAGACACCGTGCAAATATTGGACGAATTATAAATAAAACAGAACCAAAAGCAAAATTAACAAAAAAACACAAATAAGATTGTGACCCACATAACGCAAAAAGAGAACGCAAAGCATATAAATGGCTTCTTTTTGCGTTATTTTTTATACTAAAAGAAAAGCGATTATGTTGGAGGAATACTAGATGAACATTTCAGTATCAAAAGAAGCACTAAACTGGTATAAAAACGAGCTTGGTTTACAAACAGGCGATTGTCTTCGCTTTTTCGTACAATACGGTGGATGTAGCACTGTTCAAAAAGGGCTTTCATTAGGGATTCGTAAAGATGATCCAGCTACTCCTGTTGTACAATTCCAAGAAGATGGTATTACTTTCTTTATCGAAGGCGATGATGAATGGTTCTTTGACGGACATGACTTATCTGTTACATTTAACGCTGATGATGAGTTCCCGCAATTTCATTATATAAAATAAAAAAACGTGGCCTACGCCACGTTTTTTTATTGCTTTTTAATCTTCTCGTATGTCTCATACCACTCTGGGTACAACTTTTTAAATGACACTGGACGAAAACCTTCTTTTTTAGCACAAATATTCGTTGTAAATGCTGTAATACAACGTTCACCATTTCCATTATAAATTTCATAGCCATATACAACACGTAGTGGGCTCACAGACTCCACCCATGTTTTCACAATAGCTTTTTCTCCGTAACGCATTGCTTTTCGATATGTAATTTGCAAATCAAGTACAGGAGATACAATCCCATCATTCTCCATTTCAACATACGAAAACCCTAAATCTTGAATTAATTTCGTACGGCCAAGTTCTAACCATACTAAATAATTTGCGTGGTACACGACACCCATTTGATCTGTCTCTGCATAACGGATGTCAACCTCCTGTTCTGCTATAAACATTGTTTTAACTCCTTCTCACTTGCATTTCTTTCTACACCTTTAATCATAATACAGAGAATATGAAAATAAAATAGAAGCGGCGGATCTTTTCCTTAAAGGAGTGAGCATATGCTACAAATCATAACTGTACGAAGCGGCGATAATGTGTATAAATTAGCTAAGCAGTACGGAACAACAGCAGAAACCATCGTGAAAGATAATGGGTTAAATCCAGCTGAAACACTCGTCATCGGGCAAGCATTAATTGTGAATACACAAGGAAATACCTACTTTGTACAACCTGGCGATAGCTTATATAAAATTGCCTTAACCTACAACGTTCCTCTCGCTAGCCTAGCAAAAGTAAATCATTTATCATTAAAATCCGCACTTCAAGTCGGACAGCAGCTTTACGTACCAAAAGGGACAAAGAAAATTATTGAATCGATTGCCTACTTACAGCCCTCTACAATTCCGATTAAGGAAAGCTTAATTGCTTCCACCAAAGCGGTCAATGCATATTTAACCTATTTGGCCTACTTTAGCTTTGAAGCAAAACGTGACGGAACACTGAAAGAACCTACACAAACATCTGAAATCGTTTCAATTGCCAAACAAGGACAGACAATCCCAATGCTCGTGATTACAAATCTTGAAAATGGAAGTTTTAGTCCCGAATTAACAAGCGTTATTTTACGCAATGAAACAATTCAAAATACGTTTATTACAAACATTTTACAAACTGCACAGAAATACGGAATGCGTGATATTCACTTTGATTTTGAGAATTTTGCACCAGCAGACCGCGAAGCATATAATCAATTTTTACGCAAAGTAAAAACACGTCTTCCAAAAGGATATACGCTCAGTACAACCCTCGTCCCAAAAACAAGTTCAACTCAAAAGGGACCTGCTGCAGCTCATGACTATAAAGCACAAGGTGAAATTGTTGATTTCGTTGTCATTATGACATACGACTGGGGATGGCAAGGTGGACCACCTCTTGCAGTATCTCCAATTGGTCCTGTCAAACAAGTCATTCAATATGCAAAATCACAAATGTCGCCTCGTAAAATTATGATGGGGCAAAACTTATACGGATTTGATTGGATTCTTCCATTCAAACCAGGAAATCCTCCTGCAAAAGCAGTTAGTTCAATTGCTGCTGTTTCACTGGCCCGGAAACATAATGTCCCAATTCAATATGATTTCATTTCCCAAGCTCCTCATTTCAATTATTACGATGCAAATGGAGTCAAACATGAAGTATGGTTTGAAGACGCTAGGTCCGTTCAAAGTAAGTTTAATTTAATTAAAGAACAAGGAATTCGCGGCATTAGTTATTGGAAAATCGGCTTACCTTTCCCGCAAAATTGGCGTCTCCTGTCTGAAAACTTTTCCATTACAAAAAAAGGCTGACAATTGTCAGCCTTCTCCTACTCATTGCGATATGCCGCTTCCTCTTTAATTTCTTTTCGCATTCCTTCAATACTTTCCATGCGGCGCTCATTTTTCGCCTCGATCGCTGCACGGTCTTTCTCATTTGAAAACTCTGCAGCTTCTCTTGCTTCGTTCATATTTTCAATTGTGTTATATATCGCCTCTTGCAATTTCTCAACGTTATCACTGCGATCATCTGGGTTGGGACTTGTTTTATATTGTTCTGGCATCCTGTCTTCCTCCTTTATTGAAATTACATACAACATTAGTTTGTAAAAAAATTCTTTAATTATGTATACAAAAAGGATCCTACATTATGGATTAAGAATATAAGTGCCTTTTCGAACCGGACGTTCTGCTGTATTATGGAAGATGTGTACCTTTCTGTTTTTAATTGGAAGTTTTTTCACTTCCAACCTACTAAAAAGAATGATGTTATATGTCAATAAGGAAATGTTTCAACAGAGAATATGACACAGACAAAGATGAAAAATGATTTTCAAGGTGCGAAAAATGATTAGATTAGCTTAGTTTACATAACCTTTTCAACAAATTTCTAATTTAAGGGGTACTTGGAATGAGAGAACGCATTATAAGAGCTTTTATTGAAGAGATTCATGATAAAGGCCTAAAGTTTACAATGGATGATTTAGCAAACCGGATTGGTGTAAACAAACGATACCTTTATCAACATTTTTCTTCAAAAGTTGAAATTTTAGAGTTAATTATTGATCAATCGTTATCAGAGTTCGATGAAGAAACAGAACAAATTATGAATAATGCCTCTTTAAGCTTGATTGAAAAAATAAAACAGATTTGTACTGTATTACCTAATTTCGAATTTTACGACTTCAATGTGTTGGAACAAATGAAACGCTATTATCCGGAACAATGGAAAAGAGTAAATGATGCTTTGAATGAGTGGGAAGCTCTACGTTTGTTACTCGAAGAAGGTATACAGAAAGGTGAAATCATTGAAATCAATCCAACACTTGCTGTAAAGCTGATTATAGATGCCACAAATTCTGTCTTTGATCGACGTTTTTATATGGAAAATAATATTACCTTACCGGAAGCACTCTCTTCTATTGTAGACGTATTATTATTCGGCCTAGTCAAAAATAAATCATAATAATAATTAAACTAAAAACCGAGCATGGAACATTCATTCCATGCTCGGTTTTGTTTTTATAAAAGATCTTTATACATCCTGAATCACCTTGAAGTTTATTTGTTTAAATATTCTGAATTTAATAATCGAAGTAAGGAAGCAATTGACATATGCCACAAATATTTAGACAAAGTATTTAACTGTGCTGATTGATTACACGCCTAATTATACATTATTTCAAATTGATCTCATAGTTCATTTTATAGTTCTTTTTCAAAAATTCTGGGCAATCCCATTCGCAAACAAGATCTTTAGCCAAAGAAACGATCCAGCCCTTTGTAATATGATGTCTTTCCCCATCAACAGCAATAAACACTTCACCGTCTGTCACATAGAAAACTTCCTGCTCTTCTACATGCCAAGCTCCTTTATTAGGTTCACCTACCCACGCTTCCCAAGTGTCAACACCTAATTGTTTCGCTTCTTCTGCTGTAAGTTTTTTCGCAAAAAACATGATAATCCTCTCTCTTTCTTATAGGTAATGATTCTATAAACGTGCTGTCTTAACATTCGTATCTTTTAAACGTTTGAACTCTTTTGTTATAAAGTATATGGCAATGAGAACGCCTGGAATTTCTGCAGCAGGACCTGCGTACCATACACCTTCTACACCCCAGAATTTCGGGAAAATAAACATGAATGGGAATGAGAAAAACAACATTTTGCTAACGTTAATAAACGTTGCGATCCAGTTTCTCTCTTGGGATTCGAAATAACCAGATATAAGCAAGCTAACTGCATTAAACATAAACAAAGAGTTGAATACAACTGTCGTCCAAATGCCTAATTTCTGTAATTCAGGATTACCACCAGAAAAAAATGATACAATCGGGTCTGCAAAAATAATTAGTAATGCTGTTGCAATCAAAAAGAAAGCAACCGTAAAAATGAGTCCAATCTTAATCGCTTGTTTAACACGATCAAGATTGCCCGCACCGTAATTATAACTAATGATCGGTTGAAGTCCCGTCATCCCACCGAGTGCTGCTAAGGCGAGCAAATTTGTAATATAACCGTTTTGAATGGTGAAAGCAGCAACGTGTAGCCCACCACCGTAGCTTAGCAGTAAGTTATTGAAAAAAATAATTGCAAAAAACATCATGAATTGACTCGAAAAAGATGCAAATCCTGTCCAAGCCACCTCACCAATTGTCTTGAGCCTAATCATCATATCTTTTATTTTTGGTTTAAGCTTTGTTTTCCCAAACCAAAAATAAAAGATTAGTAAGGCAGGGATCGATTGTGAAATTGTATTTGCCCACGAAGAGCCCATCATCCCCATATCATATTTCACTACCATAATCCATTCGGTAATTCCCGCAACAACTGCTGCAATTAACCAACTGTTCATTGATAATACAGGCTTTTCATCAATATTGGTTAAAATACTTAATACAACCGCCAATATCGTTATTGGCAATGAAATCCACAATAGCCGGCTATATTGCACCGCATATGGAAGTGCATCCTGACTTGCTCCGAATAAAATCATGATTTGATTTTCAAAGACTAATCCAAGTACAGCTAGCAAAATAGAGACAAATAGAGTAAACCATAAAGTTTGCCCCATAATACTCCTAGCTTCTTCAATTTCCCCTTTTCCAAGTCGAAGTGAAATGACCGCTCCGGCTCCTATACCAAAAAGAACACCGAGCATACGGGTAATAACCATGACCGTAAATCCAATCCCAATCCCTTCTACTTCCAGCTCCTGAAAGCCACTAACAAAATAGCCATCGACAACTGATACCACTCCAAGAATCGCATTCGCCATAATTCCTGCCAAAGCAAACCGGAAATATAGTAAAGGAATACTTTTGGTTCCTAGTGTTGAATCTTTTACTTGCTTTTGCTTTATTTCTGCGGTTTCTTTCTTAGGTGAGGGGTGATTTCCTATTATCTCCATTCACATACCCTCCTAAAAATAATTTATAAAGCAAGTTAAGCCAAGTTAATTCACATACCATCCTACAGGTTTAGCATGTTGGTGAATATTGATTTGTTTCGTTTCCATAAAGTGTTCGAGCCCAGCACTACCTAATGCACTGCCGATTCCACTTTGCTTATATCCCCCCCAAGGAGCGTCTACATAAGCAAGATGATAACTATTAATCCAAGTAATTCCCGCACGCAATTTACTAACGACACGTTTTGCTCGGTCCATATCTTCAGTAAATACAGCGCCAGCTAATCCATAAATGGAATCATTAGCTTTTTGAATTGCATCTTCTTCATCTTTAAACTTCTGCACAACAAGGACTGGACCAAAAATCTCCTCTTTAACAATACGCATATTATTGTTTACATCAGCAAAGATCGTTGGCGCAACAAAAAATCCTCGAACAAGCCCATTTTCTGTTAAGCGCTTACCACCACAAACTAATTTTGCACCTTCTTCGATTCCACTCTTAATATAATGTAAGACGTCATTCATATGAGTCTCGTTTGTGAGGGCTCCCATTTCAATTTCTTCACTTTCTCCGTTGCCGACTACAATTTTATTTGCACGCTCAGCCAGTCTTTCAACAAATTTATCATAAATTGTTTCTTGTACAAGCAGACGAGATGCAGCTGAACAAACTTGCCCTGCATTATGAAAAATACCGAACATCGCATTATCGACTGCGGTTTCAAAATCCACATCGTCGAACACAATAAGTGGAGATTTACCTCCCAGTTCAAGTGAAATTTTTTTCATATTTCCCGCAGCTGCGTGCATAATATTTTGCCCTGTTTTTGTTCCACCGGTAAAGGCAACCTTATCAACATCATGACTCTCGGCAAGCTCATTCCCAACCTTTGATCCAGGTCCCAATACAAGGTTTGCCACTCCAGCGGGAATCCCAACTTCCTCAATAATTTCAAATAATTTGAATGCGCTTACAGGAGTGACCTCCGCAGGCTTAATTACGATTGTATTCCCTGCAGCAAGTGCAGGAGCAATTTGCCAAACAGCTAACATAAGCGGGAAGTTCCAAGGTACGATAAGCCCACAAACACCAATCGGTTCATGAATAATGATTGTTTCCGAAGAATCAGCACGGGTGTATGATTCTTTTTTCATACCTTTGATTAAGTCCGCATAATAGCGGAAACATTGAATCGACACTGGAATATCCACATTGGTTGTTGCACGAATAACCTTACCGTTATTTGCAGTTTCCAAACGTGCAATTTCAGCCGCCTTCTCTTCTAGACGATCTGCAATTTTATATAGATATTCAGCTCTTTCTTCGGCTGATAAATCTGACCAAACTCCACTGTCAAACGCTTTGCGTGCCGCCTTGATTGCCACCTTTGCATCCTCTTCTGATCCATCAGCAGATGTTGCGATTACTTCTCCAGTTGCAGGATTAATCACCTTTCTTCTAGAACCAGATAACGCTTCTACCCATTCTCCATCAATGAACATGTTAATTTTCACAAGTACCTCTCCTTTACGCAAAAATATCCAGCAGTTTGAAACCAATGTGCGCTATATTTACAAGCATCGTTTTCTGGTTATGGAACGGAAATGATTTTAGACGTTCCTTTTCAAATCGATATCCACCCGCACTCCCGGTAACAATCCATTCCGCCAATAACTTACCAAACAATGTTGAAAGAGATGCCCCGTGGCCCGTATAACCTGTTGCAAAATATGCACCTTCTTTGGATCTACCGAGAACCGGGAATGTATCAATTGTAACCCCGATAAATCCACCCCAACGGTAGTCAATTTTGCTCCCAGCCAGTTTCGGCATCAAGTTTACCATCGCATCGTAAACTTTTTGATATACGCTATCATCTAAATTTGGACGAATATCGCCACCGCCAAATACAATTCGGTTATCTGGTGTACGACGGAAATAGTAAAGGAAACTACTCGTATCAAAAACCATGCGATCTTGAGGAATGACAGTATTCAACAATGATTCTGGAAGCGGTTCAGTTGCAATAATACGTGCTGAAATTGGCAGGACACCTTTATTTAGTTCATTCATGATCTTTCCAGAGTAACCATCCGTTGCCATAATAATGTCTTTCGCAATAACAGAACCTTTTTCCGTTTCAACTTTCACACTATTTTGACCGTAATCGATGGATAATGCTTTAGAATGTTCAAAGATTCTTGCACCAACCGATTTAGCTGCTTCTCCTAAACCAATTGCATAATTCAATGGATGGAACGAGTAACTCAAGTCGTCGACTAAGCAACCATGATAAACTGGTGAATCGATCTCTTGATGCATTTGACTTCGATCAAGTACTCTTGATTCGTACCCAAAATTTTTATTCAAGTAATCGCTTTCAAGTTTTAATTCTTCAAAATGCTTAGCTTTGTATGCCACTACAATGTGACCTGTATTTCTAAAGTCACAGTTGATTTGATGTTCATCAATAATTTGTTTTACAAGCTCAATACTATACAAAGAGAGATCATTGAGCTGTTTCGCCTCATCAGAACCATACTTTTTAGCAAGCTGCTGCATCGTTGGCTTAAAGCCCGGCAATACCATCCCACCGTTACGACCGCTAGCACCGTATCCGATCGTTTCTTGCTCTAAGACAATGACATTCTTCCCTAATTTTTGTAAATGATAAGCAGAGGAAAGACCTGTGAAACCAGCGCCAATAATAACAACATCCGCCTCTTCATTTCCTACTAGAGTTTTTCCTTTCTCATAGTTGTTTGCAGTCGCTTTCCATAGAGAGAGTGTATTCATTTGATTCATTTGATTCATCTAATCACTTCCTTTTTCCTGTGTGTTTAATAGAGTCATTTTAGTGGAGATATTGATTGAAAAGGTGTAAGAAATTTGTTCTACTACTGGAGTTATGGGGAATCTTCTATTAGAAATTGAATGTTATAACCCTTGTAACTAAAAATGTTATTATAGTTACTTGTTAATTATACTGAAAATAATGAATTATTCAATAATTTTTTAATTTGATTTTAAATTGCTTAATATTACATAAGTAACTCATACATTTAATTCCTTATTTGATTTAAAAAAGGCCGCTACTGACCTGCTCCTTTTGTTTAAAGCTTGGCATGTGGCAGGAAAAGGCCCTGACCGCTTCTATGCGCGGCCAGACGCTCTCGTCCTCTCCTAAATTTATGTCAGCTTTTCAATTTGGATTTATATAAAATAAGAAAGTACACCACTTAAAAAGTGGTGTACTTTCTTATTTTATAAGGTAAATCGCCTTCTTCTTAACCGTTATCAACAATTGGTTGTTTCCCTGATTTATCTTGCATTTGTTTTCCTTTATTACCGCCCGCTGATCTTGACTGCATCCCAATCTGATTTGGTGCAAAATCTTGTGGTTTTTTCTTTGGATTACCCATTATATCGCCTCCTTACAACTAGTATCATTCTAGTTGTAAGAATTATTCAGCCTGTTTAAAAATACGTATTTCGTAGCGCTTTTCTAATTTTTCTTCAATCCGTTCAATCGCATCACGATCATTAAGTAGTTGCCGTTTATTTTCATTCACAAGCTCTTCAAACGATTTTCGTCGAGTTCTTCTCATACTGTTCACCCTTTCTTTCGTATTACTAGTATGAACAGCAAAAAAACACTCTAATCAGATTTATGAGAAAATTTTATTTTCGCACATGAAATGTAACTAACACTTTAAGAACGCTGCAATATTTGGTTTATTTCCTCATACGCCCCAAGAATCACACCTTCAAAAGCAACTAAATCTTCAGGCTGATCAATCATGATTCTTGTAAGACCCCATTCACTTTTCGTCGCAGCTTCACAAATAACACTCGGATACAATGCTACTATTTCCTCTTGTTCTTTATTTGTTAATACATATCTTTTTCTTCCTTTTAGCTTAATCCTCGCAAATGAATACATTGCTTTAATGTCCAAATACTTCCCGACACTTGCGTGATGAATGACTGTTGTATCTTTATTATGTTTTTCCAATATTGCTTTTACAATCTCATAGGCTCTTTCTTCTTCCTGTGTTATAGCTTTAGAAATCACCTTTTTTACTTTTCCGCCCTTTAGCTCTACACACTTTTGATATACAGCTGCACAAGTGAAACAATCATCTAATGCATTGTGAGAAGCCACTTCAATTTGTAACAATCGTTTCAGAGTTTCTAATTTATGATTTGGTACTTGTTTTATATATCGTTTTGCTAAACTAAGTGTATCAATCACGACATTTTTCGGTGTGCCAATTCTTAATCGTTCCATATTACTCTTTAAAAACCTCATATCAAAAGATGCATTATGAGCAATAATTGTATCTTCTCCAAGAAATGAAACAAACTCTGGTAATACAATATCAATTGTCGGCGCGGCTGCAACATCAAAATTCCGAATCCCTGTCAACATTGTAATCCGACTTGGAATCATTTTCTCTGGATTCACATACGAAACAAATTGATCCGTGCAAATATGATCTCGATATCGAATTGCAGCCATTTGAATAATACTATCTTGATAAGGATTAAACCCTGTCGTTTCAAAATCAATTACAACATAATCACCTGTATAATTTCCCATAACCTTCTCCTCAGCTTTTTTATTTATATTATAACTTAATATACTATAAGAAACTCAACTGTATATCCATGCTCACTATTCGAAATATAAAGCTGCTATTCAAAATACTACATGACCGCTACTATGCACGGCTAGATGCTCTCTCCCCCCACTAAAAAAAGGGATTTTCCAACTTGTATATAGCTTTTAAATAGAAAATAGGAATGGTACACATGCCATTCCTACTTGCATCTTTACTTTAAATTTGCAACTCTTTTCTCCATTTCATTCACCGTCATCGGTCCAATAAATTTATCTTGGATAACACCTTTTGTATCAACAAAATATGACGTTGGAATCGTAATGACTTTATAAGTAGTTGTTACCTTTATTTCTGTATCAAGTAGAATTGGAAAGGTAACCCCTTTCTCCTCTGCAAATTTTCGAACCTTCTCTTTTCCTTCTGATCCCTCTGACGCTGTATAATTTACCGCTAATATTTCTACATCATTTTGGTATTTACTATAAAACTCCTGCATATCAGGCATTTCTCTTTGACACGGACCACACCACGTTGCCCAAAAGTTCAAAATTACCTTCTTCCCCTTTAAATCAGAAAGCTTAACCTTAGTACCGTCAAGCTTGGACAATTCAAAATCAGGTGCCGCCTTTCCGATTTCAATGCCATTTTGCGCAATTACTTCTTTCTCATCGTTTGTACTTTGTTCTTGATTATCTGTTACTTCTACCTTCTCTTTCCCAAACTGCTGATAGATTGCATAACCGGCTAAACCTACTAACACAACAACAATTGCTATTTTCCTCCACATATACACCATTCCTTATATTTTATCTTTGTCCCCCTAGAGCTCCAAAAAAACAGTTTTACTTTATTTTAGCTTATACGGAGAAAGATGGAAATATTCTCTATGGGAAGAAATGCATATTCTCTTGAAAATGCAGGAATTTTCTGTTGGTGAATTGTATATTAAAAGTATAGAATTCCCTAAAAGATGTGTTATAAATCCCCAAAAACATACAAACCTCAAGATAAATACTCCTTCTCTTCAATACAATGATTACATAAAGAGAAAAAATATTAAATTTCCCAAAATTATATTTATACTAAGAATTTTATAAAACGAGTGGAGGTTTTCCGATGAAAAGGTGTTCAAATTTTAATACTACATTCAGTAATAAGCAGCTATTTCTAAGAAATAATTCTCATAAGCTCGTTTGCGAGAACTGTAAGGAAGGACTAATCGTTACAAAATTCTCCTTATTCATGTATACTTTTTTTACCATTCTCATATGGTTTTTTATTTTTAAAAGCTCATTTCCTATAGAAATAAAAGTAACTATCACGATATTGTATGGTGTTCTTTCTAGTTTTATTTTGCAGTCTCTTGTTTGCTCGTATAAAGTTAGGAAATATTGAAGGGGTGATTACCATATCAGAGATTACACAAGTAATAATTACTTGGGCTGGGTTCTTTGCTCTTATTTTTCTCTTGATAAGAAGTGTAAGAGTTATGCAGCATCGTAATTGGCAAGCATTTATAACCATACATTTCGGAAAAGATTTCATCATTACTTTGAATATATGGATTATCTTACTTTGGATTTTTTATGCAAACTTTCCAGGACAATTCACTTACATATTAGACTTCTACTACAGAGACTCCATTCTGTTTATAGCCTTAGAATCGTTATTAATCGGTATGATTTGCGGAGCGGCTATTTACTTTTTTACTAAAAATAAATACGGCAGTATTTTCTTAAGTGTCCCATTTAGCGCATTATATCTTTTTCTTGTATATCATTACTCATTTCATCTGTTTTTAATGGTAATTGAATTGAGTATGTCGTACCTTTTCATTAATTGGATTGAAAAGAAATACAAGTGAAAATTACTATTTACAAAAAAGAGATCAAGTACGGATCTCTTTTTTGTATAAACATAAATTTAAAATAATTAATGACCCATATATGATAAAACAAATTTTCCAATCCATATAAAAACAAGTAGCCAAATGCATATGATAAGTATTGCTGTTATCCAATTCTTAGGTTTATTTACAAGTGATTTTTCTTCTATTTTTCTTTTACAATCCTCTAATACTTCTTCAGGGATAAGTTTTAATGCCAAATAAACACCGATAGGAACAAGAATAAGATCATCAAGATATCCTAAGATTGGAATGAAGTCCGGGATTAAATCGATAGGACTAAAAGCATAGGCAACAACGAGCATCGTAAACAGCTTAGCATGCCATGGAACTCTTTTATCTTGGTATGCTAAATACAGCAGAAGAACTTGTTTCTTTAAATTCTTTGCCCACCTTTTCATTTTCTGTATAATTGATAATTCTTTTTCCGTTTGTACCCGTTTATTTTGACTCAAAATAGATCCCATTCATTTTCTTGTAATTTTGCATTCACTATTCAAGATTCCCTACTTTCTCCCAATCAGTTTTCAAAATCAAATAAACTAAAGCATCATTTGATTGATTTCCTTGATAAATATAACCTCTCAACAATCCTTCTTTCTGAAACCCTAATTTTAATAACAAATGAGAAGATGCCGTATTTTCAGGGTATGTAATTGCTCCAATCCGAAATAGATCAAGCTTTTGAAATCCATATGCTAACACTTCTTTTACTGCTTCAGATGCATATCCTTTTCTCCAAAAAGCAGGGTGAATATCGTAACCTATCTCTGCTCGTTTACTCCAAAGTTGTAAATTGTTAAAACCTACTGTACCAACAAAATCACCTGTTTCCTTCACAACGATTCCCCAACGAATCGCTCGTTTTTCTTGAAAATTTTTCGCAAAAGAATTAATCATTTGAATGGCTTGCTCTATCTCATTAAAAGGCTTCATCCCATAGTAACGTGTTACCTCTTCAATTGAAAAAATGTCATATATATTTTGGCTATAGGTCTGATTTATCTCGATTAAGCGTAGACGTTCTGTTTCTAATATTGGGAACATAACTATGTCTCTTCCTTTCGAATTGTTTTTATGAAATTAGTGAAAAAATATTTTAGACCATAGAAGTATGTATTACACTATTAAAAAATTGTTTTAGACTGATAAAGTGTCCCTGCTATGAAAACATCTTTTGTTTACCTAACTTGTGCTAATTATATATATCCAGTTTAATTTTCCGACATATAAGTCACTTCTATGAAAAATACAACATGACTGCTACTTGCTTTTTCTTTTTGTTTTAAACCTTGCATGTGGCAGAAATAGGCCCTGACCGCTCCTATGCCTGGCCAGATACTCTCGCCATCCTAAAAAGAAAGAGGGTTTTTTATGTCGATTTTTTAATTTGTACGTATATAAATTATTAACCCTATATTATTTCATTAATTTTCGGACTACTTCTTCTAGAGCCATTCCTCTTGAACCTTTTACCAAGACTGCATCTTCCGGATTACATACGGACCGGATTTCTATAATAGCCTCTTCTTTTGTGCGAAATGCCTTCACTTTTCCTTTTTTATATCTAGGTTTTGCTTCTTGTGCAATCATGTTCGCAAGTTCTCCAATTGTGAAAATGTAATCTATTGTGTCGGGATTTACTATCTCACCAATTTCTCGGTGGTATTTTTCTTCCTCTAGACCCAACTCCAACATATCACCTAACACAATAATTTTCTGTTTGTATCCTACAAGTTGTTCAAATGTTTCGATCGCTGCTTTAACAGAAGAAGGACTAGCATTCCAAGCATCATTAATAATTGTAGCCCCTGATTTTGCTTTCAACATTTCAAATCGCATTTCTGTTATTTCTACTTGTTTTAATCCTTGTTTAATTTTCTGTCGATTTAAATTGAATTGTTCACCAACTTTTATAGCAATAATAGCGTTGTAAACATTATGTTTTCCATGGAGAGGTATAAAATAAGTTGATTTATCGTTTAATGTAAAATCGATTCCTTTTGAATGTTCTTTCATAGACACAGGATAAACATCATTTAAAAAAGATTCACCAAATTTGATACATTTAATCTGATTGGAGTTAAGCAACGTTTGAATTTTTTCATTTAAAAGAGGTTCATCCCCGATGTAAATAAGTAAACTTTTTTCCTTTAAGTTCATTACTATTTCAAGTTTTGCATCTGCTATTGCTTCTCTTGAACCCAATGTTTGTATGTGCGATTGTCCAATCATTGTGATAACAGATATATTCGGTTCAGCAATTTCTGACAAACGTTGAATTTGTCCGCGTTCACTCATCCCCATCTCTAATACTGCTATTTCACAATCCTCTTCAATTTCTAGGATTGTTAATGGTAAACCAATTTGGCTATTCAAATTACCTTTTGTTTTATGAACTTTGTATGTTGTATTTAATACAGAGTTAATTAAATCCTTTGTTGTTGTCTTTCCGTTGCTTCCTGTAACACCAATTATATTGACAGACAATTGATTTCTGTAAGATCGTGCTAAGTGTTGCAAAGCTACTAATGTATCATTTACAAAAATTAATGGTATATCTTTCGGTGGATTTGGCTGAGATTTCTCCCACAAAGAAGCAATAGCTCCTCGCTGTATCGCCTCTTCCACATAATCATGACCGTTCTTTACCCTAACAATTGGGATAAATAAATTGCCCGGTCTTATCGCTTTCGAATTAATAGAAACCCCTTTTATAAGATGATTATGATATTTCGTCTGTAAACCTTCTCCGATTACCATTTGTTCTATTTCAAGCAATCTTCTTTGAATCAAAATAGTCACTCTCCATTTATAATTATTTCTACTATCTCGTCTACTAATTTTATTTCATTGAAATTAATCAAATATGAATAAAGAAATCTAATTAGGTTGACGATTCTCAATCTGAAATATTTTTTAATGGAATACCAAAAAGCCGGTTATACCAGCTTTACACATTATATTCTTTATTTATATTCTCATTAACCACTTTAGCACTATATATAAAGCCTACAAATGCAAGACCATAGAATCCCAAACTCAGTACTTGTTTGATAATAATCCCTTTACTAAAGGCTTCAGTTCCAAAATTTTGTATAAGCTTGGTCATCACTGCTGCAAGTGAAGCAAAACGTAATGAACTTAAATATCTTCAATACATTAGATTCGAGAAAAAGTTTTCTCATAATAGTGCGACATATATAGCGAACGTTTTTGTTGTTAAAACAAGTTATGAGCAACAAAACAGCTAAACATGAGTTATAATAGACTTCATTCCACAATGCCTGTATTGCCGAATTAGAAAGTACTGTCAATAAAGTGCTGTCAATAAGATTTCCTAACAAAACCAATACTAATAGATTCAATCATTTTACTTGTTGAAAACGATATAAGCTATAAGTTACCCCCGGGACAGTCGAAAGTAACATTGCATAGTGTTCTCCCAAAATTTTTCTTCAAAAGGCTTTGTCCCCTCTTTTTTAACAGCGAATTCTATGCTTCTAACCATCTTAATCCAATTACACATCTAATTTACTGGTATAAATACAACGCCATCAAAACATTATCTGCATATCGACCATCCTCAAATTTAATCTGCCGTTTCTCTCTGCCCTCTTCTTTAAACCCGATTTTTTCATGTAGCTTTATCGCTCGTTCATTTGTTGAGAAAACACCTAAACAAATTTTTTCTATACCTTTTTGTGTTTTTGCCCAATCTATTAATTGTGAAAGCAATTTTGTTCCGACACCTTGATTACGATAACCTTCTAAAATTCCCATGCCAAATGAGCCAGTATGATTCAGGCGTTTCATAGAATTTCTTGTGAAAACTAGAAAACCAACAATTCGTCCACCATCTTCTGCAACAAATGTTATGCCGCCCTGCTGACTAATTGTAATTGTTTTCTTTCGCTGCGTTTCAATATCAACATGAAATTCTTCGCTAGTGGGGATAAAAAATTCATTTTGAGAAATAATGCTCTTTCGAAGATATAAAATTTCCGCTGCATCGCTTTCTGCTGCCTCTCTTATGAACAATTCAATACCCTCTCCCTATAGAACTTTATTTAAGTTACTGTATTTCTCTATTTCTTTTGATGTATTATACTTTTTGAAACGTATTCACTACATGCAACAACTCCCGTAAATCCTCAATAACATGCTCATCTATAAACGGCTGTCCCCAAAATGTATCCTTCTTCCATATTGCATGCATTCCTACATTCCTAGCCGCTATTACATCATTCTCTGGATGATCGCCTATGAATATACTTTCTTCTGGTTTGACACCTAATCTTTCTATAGCTCTTAGGAAGATGTCAGCCTGTGGTTTTTTTATCCCCTCTTGTTCGGACACTAATATAGTATCCATATGCTTCTCAATATTAAGAGCATGAATATTCAGCAATTGAAATTCAGTAAATCCATTTGTGATCATACCTAATAATAACCCTCTATTCTTAAGCTCCTGTAAAACATTCTTCATATGAGGAAAGGGTGTACAGTGATGTTGAAAGTTGTTTATATAATCCTCTAATAATTGCTCCCAAGTTAAACTGGAAATAGCATATTCTCTAAGCAATTGCTCATATACTTTGTCTTTCCAAACATAACCCTTATTATCTAATTCAATGAACCGAGTTACATATTGTTCTTCAGTTATATGATTCAATTCATTGATATACCTTTTATATTGGTCTCTAATGAAGAGATTAAGAGAATGATCTCTGTCTAATAGCGTTCCATCTAAATCGAAAATAACAGCTTTAATCATATTGACTCTCCTTATTTCGAAATTTTGCGATTATTTAAAGTTGTATGTTTTATATTCTCCATTATTTGATGAAAGTCTTAAAATATTACTGTCTTCTGGTATCCCTTCAAAATAAGCAGCAATACAACCTGTTGTACATCTATGTCCGGATAACAAGATATTTAACTCTTTCTGACCGTATTTACTTTCAAGTTCATTCATGAAACTGAAAACTCTTTTCACGTAACAATTCGGTTCTTCAACACCGTTATAAACACTCGTATCGGGCACAGCTCCAGCCATTTTTACTTCACCTTTTTTTAATCCATCAGCTTCTCCTAAATCAAAAACATCAAGTCTTTCATCAATTATTACTTTAATACCTGTTGCTATTTCTGCTGTTTGAATTGCTCTTTCTTGCGGGGAGGAAAATATGTAATCGAATTTTATACCTTTCAAATCGTCTCTTAAACACTTCGCCTGCTCTATACCATGTTCATTTAAAGGTAATCCAGCTCTTCCTTGCAGTCTTCCTTCTTTGTTTAAATCTGTTTGTCCGTGTCGAACCACATAAATCATTGCTCCATCCTCCCATTACTTGCGAGTTTTCCCCCTCTGATTGATAACTTTTCTTATCACTTTTATAGTCTTCTTACTATTTATATAGTAAGCTTTATATTTTCTTTTGGTACCCATCCTTCTTCAAGAGTAAGAACTCTTTGACACCAAATCCATCCATTAAGTTCTTTTAAACCAACTAAATGTACACCTTCATCAACATCCAACTCTTTTGCGGTATAATCTTCCTTAGCAATACCTTCTGTCCCTTTCCATTGGATAATTTGCGCTGGCACCCATCCTGAACTATTTTTATCGACTATCGTACAAAAGTACCAATTCATCCACTTCTCCGGTCCATTATATTTTTCTCCAATAGTAAATGACTGCCCCTTAACTAAGCTAATAGGATTCGGATAATTCGTCCTATGACTTTTTATAACTACATAATTCATTACGAATCCCTTCTTTCTTATCTACGTAATACTATAAATTCACCTATTTCCTGTAAATTCGACAAAAAGTATAGTGAATCCTTTTACAGAAAAAGCAAAAAAATCATTCTTGCACTTTCATTAACATGCTCCCAATTGTATCCGCTCCATTTTTTAAGGTTGCTTTTACATTTCCTGATTCTTTAAATGTGTAAGGAGACATCTCATAAATTTCTTTGATTTTAAACTTCTTATTTACATCTTGTTTCGTTGTATCTGTAAGCAAAGACATTTTCGGCTCCCAAACTTCTACTTTTCCAGATGGATAAGTGATAACCATTTGAGCATCCGCTAGGCGAATATCTTCCCAAAGTGTGATATACATGTGGGTTTCTTTTCCTTTTTTAATCAATTCATCGGAATAATATCCTAACTCCCCAATGTTTCCAAAGACCGTATATTCCTCATTATTCACTTTAATATCAACAAATGGAAGTTTATATGTCATTTTATGATATATACCGTAAGCAGTACAAAGAACACCCGTAACTGTTAATCCTAAAAGAAACTTTTTTAGCTGTTTTCCTTGAAAACTTACCATCATCGCTGAGTTTGCAGCAATTTTTTCTGCTAATAAAAAGACGAGAACAACAATTAAAATTCCACTCCCGATCAAAATATACATAAGATTCCCTCCTTTGATATAAAAAAGATGAGCTGAAATTCCTTCGCCACTTAGATAAGTTATTTCAGTTCATCTTTTTTATAAACGGTACGACTTTCTTCAAAACGATGCATCTTTGTTTCAAACCGACAATTTAAGCATTCAAAATGATCCCCATAATGAATAAACCATGCCTCCAACAAAAAATGCTAAACCTAAAGCAAAAACAGTCAAAGCGAGTATTACATTTTTATTATTTTCCATAAAATTGTCTCCTTGTACTTTTGTATTTGTTTAATTTTTTATACTAAAAAACCTTTAGTCGTAATTACGTCTAAAGGTTATCATCATCATACTTCTCAGTTTATAAAAGTTTATATTCTTCCTGTTTTCACCGCTCTAGCCCAATCTAAGCGACCGTTTATTTCACTTTTGTTAATTGCTCCATCTCGATTATAAGGAATATGTAATTGCTCTATCATCCAATCATTTTCTTGTTTTGTAACAATTGTATAATTAGCAAATGGTGAACCTGATTCCATTTTATGATAGATTGGTAATTCATCTTCATAAGCAGGTAGCCCAACACTTCCTGGGTTAATAATTATTTTATCATTTGGAAGATAAATGACTCTTGATATATGTGTATGCGCACAAAAGATAAGCCTTTGTGGAATACCATTTACTAATTTCATAATATCTCCTGTCTTTTTAAGCACTGATCCACTAGCGTTCATTTCCTCTAACAAATATATTTCATCACTTGTCGGTGTTCCATGACAAAAATAAAAATCATCTGTTTGTAAAAAATTAGGTAAATTAGAAACCCACTTTTTATGCTCATCCTCTAATAAATTCTGTACATATTGAACTGTTAAATTAGATGTATTAGACTCTAATAAAATTCGATCGCAATTCCCTTTAATACTTTGAATATTTTGGTTCATTAAAAGATCATAGGTTTCCAGTGGAAATAAAGGACCATATAAGCTATCCCCTAAATTATAAATAGATTGAATCCCTCGGTTATTAATATCTGTTAGTACAGCTTGTAAGGCATCTTTATTTCCGTGAATGTCGGCTATTATCGCGATTTTCATACCAATTACCCCTTCAGAATTTATAGTTTCGCTTTTATTTCATCATAAATATGAAAAATTCTGCCCTCAATTTATATAAAATGAATATTCACGCTATTATTATACATTAATTGGAAAAAGCCGACACTAAATATTTTTAGGATTAGCTCTTGCTATTAAACATCGTGACTCTATTTCAAATTCACATATATGCGGAAGTTTAACAAATTAGAAGCAAGCAAACTGTGGGTTTGAAATAAAGTCGTATCGTTTTGAAAAAAGATTAACCGAAAACTCTTTATACTTTCCCGCTTAATCTTAAGGAACTAAAGCTACAGTTTAATGGAGCAACACATTTCAAATTCCTGTTAAAATATATATGAAAATGGAACTTGAATAAAAGAATGGAGTGAAAAACGTTGAAAGAGAAAGTATGTCCTAAGTGTAATGCTAATCAAATTGAGAAAGGGATTATAAATGCAGGCAGCGGAGTAGTTCATATGTTTTCCTATAACAACCCAAGAAGTCAATCTTCACCGATATCTTCATATTTTTGTTTGAATTGTGGATATATTCTAGGCTTATATGTTGAAAAGCCAGAGATCTTTTAAAGTAAAATATTACATCAGTCAGTATGTTAGTTGAAGAAGGAATACAAAGCAGTCAAAATTTTTTATAAAACAACGATTTAATTTACCATGGGAAGAGCTTGTATTGATGATTTATCAAAATTAATAACAATATTTCAGACCTACACAAAAAACTGGAGCTGTAGTACATACAGCTCCATTCCTCATATTTCACTCTTGGCAGTATTCACTTATATACCTTCAAAATGTTTCCAATACGATCTTCCCAATCGTACTTCCTGTTTCAATCATCGCATGTGCTTTTCTAATATTAGCTGCATAAATTGGTGATAACGTCTTGTTTACAGTCGTCTTAATCACATTTTGATCCAGTAATTCGCTAACTTGATTTAACAAAAGATGTTGATTCATCATATCTTCAGTCTGGTACATAGCTCTTGTAAACATGAATTCCCAAACAAATGAAGCACTTTTACTTTTTAATAACCCTAACTCTAACGGTTTCTCATTTTCTACAATTGAACAAATTTTCCCCTGTGGTTTGATTACTTCTGCCATGCCGCTCCAGTGTTGATCTGTATTATTTAAGCAGAAAATATAATCAACTTCTTCTATTTCAATTTGTGATAATTGTTTTTTTAATGATTCATGATGATTGATCACATAATCAGCACCTAAACGTTCCACCCACTCTCTCGTCTCCTTTCGAGAGGCAGTTGTTATCACGTTAAGGCCAGCCCATTTTGCTAATTGGATGGCAATAGAACCTACACCGCCTGCACCGCCAATGATTAAAATATTTTTCAGTTCATTCTTTTCCTTATTGTTTACATCAATTGCTAAGCGTTCAAACAAACCTTCCCACGCTGTAATCGCAGTTAAAGGAATCGCAGCTGATTGTGCATGGGTCAAATTTTTCGGTTTCACCCCAACAATTCTCTCATCCACTAGATGATATTCACTATATGTACCTTGTCTAATAATACTTCCTGCATAGAAAACTTCATCACCTGGCTGAAACAAAGTACACTCTTCTCCAACTTCTACAACAACGCCGCTAGCATCCCAGCCGAGTATTTTATACTCTTCTTCTTTCTTATCTTTTGGTGCTCGAACTTTTGTATCAACAGGATTAACAGAAATAGCATGAATTTTTACAAGTAAATCCTTTCCTTTCGGTATTGGACGTGGTAATTCAATATCGATTAAACTGTTCTCATTTTCGATAGGTAAATATTCTAATAAACCAACTGCTTTCATATTCATTCCCTCCGCTTCATAAAATTGAGCTTCTCTTTACATTATAAATTGCAAAAATTCATAAAAGATAAGGACTATCACATATTGATCATGACTAATATGTGATAGTCCTTTTATTTGTTGGTTGTGTTACATATGTAGACGAACAATGTTTAATTTTCGTAATAGGGATAGCGTTACATACCCCCTAGAAGACATCGCATTCATTTCTGTTGACTTTATCAATTCTTCGGTAGTATTTGCAATTGAATTCATGTTATCACAAAGATAAAAAAACATGTAGTATATTTTAGTATTGACATAACATTTAAATTATTTTTATACTGTTAATAACATATTACTGTTAATGACAGTAATATGTTATTAACAGTGTCGACTTTAATGTTATGTTAACGAAAAATTTTTTTTACATTTAAATTAGGAGGTTATATATTTCATGAAACATACAGGAAGACATACAGGTGCATTTCTTTTGCTGTTTTTAACAGAGGGAGATTGCTATGGAGGGAAACTTCTGCAGAAATGTGAAGAAGAGCTTCCCATCAATCCAATTGATAGTGCCATCATATATCGCACACTAAAAAAATTAGAGAAAGAAGGCGCTGTTGAGTCTTATTTGGATACAACTGATCAAGATAAGCCGATAAAGATGTACAAAATTACTACAGTTGGAAAAAGAAAATTAGAAGATTTTCAAGTAGATATTGAAGAAAAAATTAAGAATTTATCATTTTTCTTAAACAAATATAAAGAATGGAAGGAGTATGATCATGATTAATGGTGTTATCCTTTACGCTATCGCTATTATTCTTATCAGTATCTCTTTTATAAAGGATCGAAATAAAACAAAAGATGCTCTATTAAAGTCATGGAAAATGTTTCGTAATCTTATACCTTCCATGCTATCAATTATGCTTTTCGTTGGACTATCACTATCTATATTAACGCCTTCCTTCATTTCTTCCATCATTGGGGAAAAATCTGGATTCATCGGTATTGTTTATTCAGCAATAATTGGCTCTGTTGCACTCATTCCAAGCTTTATTGTGTTTCCGCTAGGAAATACATTAGTTCAAAATGGTGCGGGCCTCCCTCAAGTTGCGGTATTAATGTCTACATTAATGTCAGTAGGAATCACAACTTTACCGATGGAACAAAAGATATTTGGGCGAAGTTTTGCTTATTCTCGTAATGCATCTGCATTGTTAATGTCTCTCATATTCTCGTATATTATTTGGGTGGTGATGGTATGAATGAATTAAAAAGATATCGTTTCTTTTTCATTTTACTATTTGGACTCATTATATTGACTTTTATAAACCAATCGTTGGGATGGAACGCATTTCAATTAACAGGAAAAAGTATTTTAGATATGCTGTTTCTACTTCCTCCTGTCTTAATATTCGTAGGGTTACTTGACCAGTGGGTGAAGAAAGAAACATTAATTAAATATATGGGGGAAAAATCTGGCATCTATGGCATCTTGTTCTCCCTATTACTAGGAGGAATTGCAGCCGGTCCCCTCTATGTTGCTTTTCCAATCGCGGCACTTTTATTAAAAAAAGGAGCGAGCATACGATATATTGTATTTTTTCTAGGAGTTTGGACAACTGCAAAATTACCGGTTATGGTGTATGAATTTGCTTCATTTGGAGCTAAATTTACAATCATTCACATTTGTTTTGGTTTATTATTTTTCTATTTAATGGGTGTTATTTTCGAAAAATTTTATGACCACCGACAATTGTTAAAGTATGATATAACGAAAGAAGTTTAGATTTAGATCAATAAGTCTTTAAACTCCTCAATCACAGATTCTTTTGTAACTGTAGATTTTAAATAACATTTGATCAAAAATCCTTTATAAATCAGCATTTTAAGATAGGAATCATCTTACATCACCATCAACTTAAGAATTTTATAACGACCCTAAACAAAGAATTTGTACATTTTCATCTGAGGTGTCAAATTTCTCATTTTGGGATAGTTTCTTTTCTTAGCTTGATGGCGATGGGGTCGCGTCACATGCCCATCAAACTTACATTTTGAAATGCCCCCAAAACGAAATTTTTATCTTTTCGTAGGTGTCTATGAGGATTTAGTTCATTTTTTCGTTTTGGGGTAATTCTGAATTCTTAAGTTGATGGGTATGGGGAGGCCCCCTTTTTAGTGGTTAAAGTTACTCTATCTTTTAATATTTACATGTGGAGGAGCTATTTAAACTAATGATGGGGTTAGTACGAATAAAATATGATTAGGTTCATCACTCTTGTTCAAAAATCGGTGTTTAACATTTGGTGGAATGCGTACGACATCTCCTTCATCTAAAAAATATTCGGTTTCTTCCAGTTCAACATATGCTTGACCTTTCATAACCACAGCAATCTCTTCTTTATCGTCATGTGAATAATGACTCTCTGTAGTAGTAGTATGCGCATTCAAATCCATCATTAAGAGTTCAATATGCGCCTTCATAAAATCTGGTGTTAATACATCATAGACAATATCGTTTAAAAAGAGCTTCTACATCTCCATAGGTCATCGGTTTACCTCTGTTCTTACCGCGCAGTTTGACGAATACAAAGTTGGTTTCGGTATCCGCTTCTCATTATAGTCTGTTTAAGTTATGTCAACTCCTTATTTTTAGGGATTCGATTGTACTAAATATTCGTGTATATACATCCTTAATATTTGCTTCATTTACATTATCATTGTATAGTCCAAAACCCCAACTTTGAATATTTTCACCCTCTTGAAAATAACCCGTCGCATATTCACCTGATTCTACTTTTGGAAAATCTTCATAAGATACTTTTTCATAAACAAAAGGAATATATGATTTTTTTGTCTCAATAAAGAAAAATGGAA
The DNA here is from genome assembly GCF_900112415.1 of Bacillus sp. 491mf. Taxonomy (GTDB): domain Bacteria; phylum Bacillota; class Bacilli; order Bacillales; family Bacillaceae_G; genus Bacillus_A. The sequence continues at coordinate 28,917 of NZ_FOLV01000011.1, read as the reverse complement.
TCCCTGTCTCTTTATATACTTTCGCATATTTACTATCGGCAGCCTCTGACAAATGCTCCTTCATAATAAAAACGGCATCAAATTTTGATGCAAGTGTTTTCCCTTCCTCTAACTCATTCAAAGTTATAGTTGTGAACTTCACGTTTTCTTCTCTTACTTGTGGAGCATTTCCTATAATACCGATGTTTAAGCTCTTCCCTTTATATAGGGATGAGTTAACTGTATTAGAATTACATCCAGCTAATATCATTAAAATGAAAAAGAAAATGGGAAGTGTTTTCCTCATTAGCAAAACCTCCTTTAAAAATCATAACGAATCCACTTATTAGATAAAGAAAAACATTTACATGAAGCGCTTCTAACTACCTTGTATTCATTTGGTCACAGACTGAGAAGAAAAATTCAAGATAAAGTCACCCTACAAAGGTTTCTTGTTCATCCATTGGATACAATTAAAATTTTCCGTATATTCATTTCACATATAGAGGTATTGACACATCGCCATCAAGTTAAGAAATGCATTGTTCCCAAAACGAAAAAAATGAGCCGAGTTCTTATAAATAACTGTAGAAAGGTAAAAATTTTCGTTATGGGGGTGTTTCAAAATATTTTTTTATCTCTCAACATTTAACAAATTATAGGAATTAAAAATATGAGATGTTTTCTAATTTAGCCTTATTTGGAACATCATCAATGATTACAATTTGATAGGCACTGTCCCTTCCTTTTGCGGGCGCAAAGATCAAGTGAATTTTAATGTAAGCAAATATGTATAGTTAGCTTTCATTTCCCTGCAATCATTGACTTTGTCCATATTCTCCTTATATCCTCAAAATCAGCAAGAAAAGTATAGATTCAAAACATTATAAAGAGGTAGTGACAGGGTTGCTGTCATAGACCGCAAAGTATCGCTTATAAACTACTAAGTTTCATTACCAAAAACCCCTTCCGTATTCTAAGAAAGAGACATCCTATTCACCTAATCCTTGTTATCAGTAGTTACTTTAATTAATTTTTTACTTAAAACAACACTTCTGTAATTTGTAATTTCCCAATTGATATATTCAATAAAACGATATCCCTTATCACCATAATATTTAATAAGATGACCGGCTCCCTCAGCTGTATCTAATGCGAGCTCCTCTATCCCTTCTTTTATTGCTAACTCTTCAACTAATTCAATCAACTTTCTTCCGATTCCCATTGATTGATAAGAAGGATGGATGCCAAACTGGCCTATTGTTGCTACATTATCTTTGTTATACCAATTACATCCTTTGTTTTTCTCTGGTGAGTAATAAGAAATTGAACCAATAATTTTATTATTTCGAATGGCAACAAGGCATAATGCCTTGTTAATTCGTTCAAGAGTAATACTAGAATCCTGATGACTTGCCAGATAATTAAAACCTAAATCAGCCAATTTTTTATATGACTTATTTAATACTTGGGTTAACTGTTCAATATCATCTTTCTTATTATCGAAAACACGAATATGTATCCCGTTATAACAAGCTAAAATATTTTTTTGAACTGTGCTCACATATATACCCCCTTTTCTCTATCACATCACTTCCAATAATCTTTCATTAAAACAGTAGACCAATTTGCTTGTTTAATTTCATTCTTAGGAAGAAATTCCTTCATTACAGGTTTAATATCAATAATAGGCGTTCCATCTATTGCATCTAATCCTTTTACCACTAACTTATTTCCAGTATGCTCTATCAATTCAACTGTAGTTACACCCAATTTATTCGGTCTATTTTTCCCTCTTTGCGAAAAAATGCCAACTTTCGGGAAATTAGGGTTATTTCTTGGGTGCCTTGCTTCATACTGGACTTTATCATCAGATACTTTATCAAAGTAAAAAATCACTTCTAAGTGTGAAAAATCTTCTATTCCTTGTAATGCAGATTTATTTAATTCATCAGTTAGTTCAATTACTGAAAAAACACAACCCCAATTATCATCTCTCATTTCTTCACGAGAATTATGAACATATGCAACTGGTTTAATTGTAATTTCCATATAAATCCCTCCAGACACTCCTTTTTATTAATCCTATAAGACATTTAGCGATAATTAAATTTTGTTTTTCTTATTAATTTAATAAGTTTTACTAATAACCTACTAAAAAAATATTTCACTCTCTTAAATTATTTCTATTATGGGTCCCACCCCATGCCCATCAAACAAAGTTAAAACCACATCTTCAAAATAAAAAAACGCTATGCTTATCGTAAGAAGTTTATGAGAAAGGATGGTGTTTTTAATGAATCCTACTATTTCAAATGAACTGAATCTTTTCGCACAAGAGCTACAATACTTTTTATCTCCAGTAGCCCTACAAGATATCGCCAACCAAGTTGGCTTTGTACAGCGATTTAGTAAGTATCAAGCAAACGAACTCATTGCCCTTTGCGTATGGCTCAGTCAAGAAATTGCTAGCACATCACTTACACAATTGTGCAGTCAGTTAGAAGATTCCACTGGAGTACTTATGAGCTCAGAAGTACTGAATCAACGCTTTAATCCAGCTTGATATGACACAAATGCTGTCTGGTCTAATCCCTGGTGAAACGATGGAAATCCCCGAGGCATACATTATCCAAAATTAGAAACTTCCAGCACATGTTTGCGTTTAACCGACGATCAAACGCAAACACGTCTGAAAAACCAAGCGATACGTAAAAAGAAAAAAGCATTGTCATGAATGATAAAAGTAAACGTTTAATGGGCATGAATGTATATATCACGAACACGTCGCTAGAAGAAGTACCGACGAACTACGTGCATTCATTATATTCACTTCGTTGGCAGAGTGAAATTTTGTTTAAAACGTGGAAGTCATTCTTTGAAATTGATGAATGTAAAAATATAAAAAGAGAACGCCTAGAGTGTGACTTATATGATTACAGATTACTTTCCGTTACTGTTTCAAGCGATAGCCGTTGGCACAGAAGAACTTTTAAAAATTCTGCATCGCCTTTATCAGCCGCTCAAAAAAACGGTCGTAAATGTCATAGGTATAAGAAGATGACGGTCTTTGATATTCTAGGGATTGTGTATAAAACGACGGTGAAGCATAGACAAGCTGCATAGCGAAAAAATCGCATTTTAATAGGCTTCTTTAGCATGCCTACTTTTTTATCACTTGCTAGTTTTGAAACCAGGATCATTTCGTATCTAATAATTTACTTTATTAGCTTGATGGGCATTGGGTATTGACAGCAAAACGTGAATTTTATACGCTAAGACAGTTTCTAAAAGTGAAATCTCATCTTTGCTATTGTAAAAAACGACTAGCCCCTCTTTCGAGGAGCTAGTTGACGTAAAATTCGTTAGCGGAAGTCATTTTAAAATCCTACATGTGGACTTTTTCCTTATTCCAACGATAAACCACCAAACTAAAGCTAGAAGTAGTATGAGAAGCGGTATTCCCTGAACACAGAGAAATCCTCCCCAAAAATCAAGTTCAGTACTATCTGGGGGAGCTGTTGCCATTCCACCTATAAAAAAAGCCATTGGAATTGCGAGTATATTTATCCCTAAACTGACCATTACGAATGATAGATTTTTTTTCCTGATTTTTGGTGAATCAGACTTGATAATTACGAATATTCCAGTGCCGATTAGAAAAAACAGTATTACATAAAGCTCATTAAGGTATCCCATAATATTCCTCCGTTATCCTAATTGTACCATTAGCAAGGACACTTTTGTGCAAGTTTGGATGAATAGGATATTCATGCTCGGTTAACATAACGTAACATTATCGGGATTCAATGTATTTAGGAGACTATTAAAAGTCCTCCAGATTGTTTAACTGGGGGACTTTTGTGTTCATATAATTCTCGTTAGCGGAAGTTAAATAGGTATGTTGTCGTCTCTTATTTTTCTGCTAAATCGGTTTTCAATTTTACACCATAGAAGGTAACAAACAATACCTACCACAGCACTTATAGTATTTAAGATTACGTCATCAATGTCTGTACTTCTACCTTCGCCTAATCCAAATAGAGCTGATATACAAGTCTGTATGAATTGAATGAATTCAATAGCCACTGTACAAAGGAATGAGTACCAGATAGCTTGTCTAATACTTATTACCCACTTAAAATACAGCATAGCAAATGTAAAAGGAGCAAGCATAATTCCATTTCCGAAGACTTGATAAAAAGCAGAAGGATTATGTTGCAATATATCTATAATTCCTTTGAATGGTATCAGATTGACTGATAATGTAATCATTCTTTTTATTTCCTCTGTTGTGTGATTCATTTGAGAGTAAAAGAAGCTAATTTTAATTGTCTTCATATACAGGAAACAAAAATATATAGAAAAACAACTACCAATGATCCAATCAAAAATATTTTGAAGTGTTGTACGTTTTAAAAGAATAGCTAGCAGAATCAAAACAATTATCATGTTCAATACAATTTGGAAATTGAAATGCGATAATAAGTCCCAACTGAAAAGAATAAGAGGTATACTTAATAATCCATACTTCTTCATAGTGTTCATCTAAACTCCTTATGTTCATTTCTACAACCTCCCCTTATTCAAGAGAAGGGAAAGATTACCTGTTTCAATATCCTATATTAATCTATTTTTCCATTATAATCCATGTTTTTTAGATAAAAATGACTTAAGAAGTTTTTTGCATGCTGGATTTATGTCAGGTTAACATAACGTATCATTATAAGCAGTAACCAAGTCTCAGGAATCCGTTCATACCAAGAGTTTGCCAGCTTTCTGTTCCCTCTGCTGTATGCAGGATTTCATACATCCCTGTCACAACAGCATTTGACAGTTCAAACTGCTCTCGTATCCTGCATATCCTTAGCGTATAAAATCAACATTTTCCTGAACTCTACCCCTACTATAGTTATAAATTCATTATTTCCTAAAACAACAAATGAACTAGACTCCCATAGACAACTAAGAAGAGATAAAATTTTCGTTTTGGGGGTACTTTAAAATCTTAGCTTGATGGGTATGGGCGATACCCCAGAAACAGATTATTGGTAATAAACTTGTTCACCATTTAGGTAGATAGTGCCACCATCATGATTGTTAAATCTAAGAGAGTAATAGGTTTTTTGAGAAGAAGGGACTATATTTATGCTTTAATCGCCATTCATAATCGGACTTAATTATTTGTTCTAAGGAGTACTGGGGTTGCCATCCTAATATCTCTTTTGCTTTTATACAATTTGCTAAAATATTAGCTGGATCACCGTTACGTCTTTCTACAAATCGATAGTTTAATGTTTGTTTCGTCACGCTCTCAACTTTTTGTACAATCTCTAATACAGAATATCCTTTTTCAGTACCTAAATTGAATAAATTCGAATCATTACCAGATAATAAATATCGCATACCCAAGGTATGTGCATTTGCTAAGTCTAAAACATGAATGTAATCTCTTATACATGTTCCATCTTTTGTATCATAATCATTCCCGAAAATTAACAATTCGTTATTTTGTCCTAAAATGGTTTTATTTGCATTTGGAATAATGTGAGTAGTATTTAACATCGCTAAACCATTTGACGCATCCAATTCTGCTCCAGCAACATTGAAATACCTGAATATCACATATTTCATGTCGTATCTATTAGCTACCCAATGAATTAATTTTTCTCCTGCTAATTTTGTTTCTGCATATGGATTAACAGGTGATGTTGGTGTGTTTTCTGTTGCAGGTGAATGGATACAATTGTCACCATAAACAGAAGCTGTTGAAGAGAACATAATATTTTTAATGTTATTTTCAACCAAAGCTTCTAATACCATTTGAAGACCCAAAACGTTAGCATTATAATAATCAAATGGTTGTTCCATACTTTCTTTTACAATTATTTTACCAGCACAGTGTAAAACAGCATCCACTTGTAGTTTGGATAATAGGGCAGAAAATTCCGTTTTATCCGTTACATCTAATTGGTAAAATTCAGCTCTATTGTCAACAGCTTCTCGATAGCCTGTGCTTAAATCATCGACTACAATCACATTAAATCCGTAATCTAGCATTTTCTTTGTAGTATGCGAACCTATGTATCCTGCACCGCCAGTTATTAATATTGTCTGATTCATATTTTTCAGCTCCTAATTATAATAGTATGTAATGTTTTTTATTTGACCAATCATCCTGGATTATTGTTAAATACTCCAGCACCAACTACCACTTTGATTTCTTCTTTTAATAACATTTTATTCTCCTCTTATTTTTTACATATATAAAATCCTACATCTTTCGGATCACGCCATACTCTACCATTACGTGCTAATATATTCTCGGCTTCAAATTTCAACCAATTTATCATATCAGTGTATAGGTCTGTATCGTGAGGTATGTTTAAAGATGGAAACATACTGATAATATAATTCACGATTGGTTCAGGTTGTTCAAAAATTAATGAATTAGAGATAACTTTTTCTTCCACTTTATTAAACGTCGAACTTAGAATTTCTTTTGCATTTTCTATGCAAAATGGCGCGGCGGGCGAAACTCTTTCAGGGAAACCAAATTCAATTAACATGTTATTACAAAGTTCTCTAATCTTCGGTAATGATTCACATGAATTTGTAGTAGTAAGTAGTCCTCCATTTGGCTTAATTACTCTTTTAAAACCTTCAATTGTGCTTTGAAGATTTGGAACATGATATAGCATATGTCTTGCGACCAACCAATCATACGAATTACTTGAAAACGGAAGCTTTCTTGCATCTCCAATTATCCACTCAATATTTAAATTCTTTTGTTGAGATAGCTTATTTGCTTCTTCAATCATATTAGATGACTGATCAAGTCCAGTAAGATGTCCTTTATGCCCCATTGTTTGTAATAGTGAAAGGAATGCACCTGTCGCACATCCAATATCAAGAACCTTTTCATCATGTGTTAAATTTAATAGTTTGATAACCCACTCATCTAAATTAACACGTTTTTCTTCGTACAAAACATGTGTATCCATTCGTACTTGCAAATGAGTACTAGCTCCATATTGACGCTTAACATCATCCATTTTTTGTGATTCCACCTTTGCACAAAAATTTTGAATAGCATGAGTTAGAAACTCTGTTTTGTTTATTCCTTCATATACTAATGCGTCTTCAAAGTTTTCTAAAATTGTTTCATTAATTCTAAAATGAATACTCTTTCCTTTGATGTTGTTTACCTCCCTATTTTTTATCAATAAAAACATAGCACAATTTAAAATTTTCAGTAAGTTTTTGTGTACACAAATTGTTTAAATTCTTTTTTATTGAGTAAACAAGTTCTCCTAATATTGCAGAACAAAATATTAAAGCGGTTGCAATTAAGTAAATAATAAATTTAATATTTGCTATTATTTTAGCTCTCCTTTTTACATTAATTATACAAATAAATTAGATTTTAAGATGATTTGTGGTGTACTATGATTAAGTATTTCTTGCAACATGGGGTCCCACCAATATGAATGAATTAATCGAATTTTTGAGGAGCAATACAAGGTTCCAAAGCCTTTTTTGACTGAGGATACAAAAGAACGGATTGAAAGAGCATTAAAATAGATTAATACTCCATAAATTAATATAATGTAATATGTATGTCCCATTATTTAGAAATTGAAAGGAGTCATTGTAATGATTATTTGGAGAGGTAAGGGACTGTTAGTAGTCCTAGCATTCATTTTAGGGAATGTGATAAATGCAATCCCTTTTATTATTTTGCAAGTGAACACGCAACATAACCCTGGATTTATTTTGAATGGAATATCTTGTACTATATTTATAGCGATAATTAATTATTTTTTAACTAAAAAGTTTATATCTGATAGTGTACGAACACTCGTCGATGAAAAAACCGGAGAAAGAGTTCAAATAAAAGATAACTCTGCATTATTTTTCATTCGAAATAAGTATTGGACTTGGATTATTTTAGTTTTAGGTGTTGCACTTACTATTGCTGTTAGTGCGCAATTATCATAATTTTTTTATTATTATATAAGGGATCACCATGTCATTTAAAAAAACTCTGATCTTTTTAAAATCAGAGTTTTTTATATTAATTATTTTTAATAATTTAAATTACATATATTCATAAATTGATTTTATTTAAAATAAAATTTTTGTTCATGGGTTTCTGTACCTCTTTATTTATAGTGTTTTGAATGTATACTTTTCTTTCTAATTTTGAGGATATTAAGGGGATTGGAATAAAATAAATATTTTCGGTAATTTGAATGTAAACTAATAGTTGAAAGTTTACATTCATTTTTTCATGTAAATATCTAAAAATTTTAACTATCATGTTATAAAGATAGATTATCGAAATTTTTGCGTAATATTAAAGTAATTTCTAAAAAAACAGTTATACTAAGCCACAAAAAAATAATTATAAAAAGACAATTAATAATTATTATTAAATAGTTTTTTGACTCTTTTTTTAGCTCTGTATTTAGTGCTGAAATGAAATTAATTTTCAATAAAATTAAGACTAAAAAAAATAATAAATTGAATAAAAAAATATCCATTATGGAACCCCTTTGTATGTTTTGGTAATAAGCATCATTTATTACCAAATATACACAATTTTTCATTGCAGAGTAAGTCCAGATAGATAAAAAGGTAAACTTTTATTAAGGTGTATCGCCACATACCCATCAAGCTAAAAATAACGAGTTACCCCAGAATGAGAAAAATGTACAAAATTTTCATTCTGGGGTGGTTTCTTTTGTTAGGTTGATAGCCGTGTGGCAGGATTCTATAATCAAGATTATCGGAAGTCATACTGATCATGTGGTCCAGTAAAGTTTCCCGTTTTTTTCTTCGGTAAACTGTAATCCAATTTTCTGTAAAACCTTAATAGACGGTTGATTATCTGGAGAACAAGTAGCTACAACTTTCTTAACACCTGATTGAGAAAGTCCCCATTGAACAAGCGCTTTTCCCATTTCGCTCGCATATCCTTTTCCTCTTTGATCCGGCACTATACTATATCCTATGTTTATAGATCCTTCCTCATTAGGACTACCTTTAAAACCCATATCACCTATAACTGTGTTCGTTTTTTTATGTATGATTAGCCCTTCCCACTTATTTTCTAAAGGAGTTTCTTTAAACTTACTAATCTTGTAAGGGAAAAATTGTTGGTATTCTGGTAAAGGCCATTCAGAATGCACATTTAATGAAATTTCCTCTGTAAAAGTATGTTCGTTTTTCATTACCTTCTCCATCATTTCGACTGTAAATGTAGTCATAATAAGACGATTTGTATGTAGTTCTGGCATATTAATTTCTCCTTTTATTTATATAAAATTTATTAATGGTAGTAATTTAATTTATATTGTTTATCTGTCTTTTAATTTCATTTTTACCGATTTGATAACCGGAAATTGCTCCAAGTATCAATAAGAAAAAGACATTCCAATCAGATTTACCTGTGAAAAAATTAAATACTAAAGAGCATACAAAAGCTCCAACTATGAATAAAAATAACGGATGAAATTTCATTATGTATTCTCCTTTTTTATAAAAAACAATATAACTATATTCGGAAAGGAAGATGGAAAATCCTGTTTTATATTATATTTATATAGGGTCACCTTACATGCCCATCAATTCAAGAGATTTTAATACTCTCAAATAGGGGTCCTGCCGCTTGATTAAATCGTTGATTCAATCCCTCAGGACTGATGAGCACTTCTGTTGATGCTTCCAAACAGCTAAATAATTGAGTTAAAGACGTCGTAGCGATATTTTGACTCATCCATACACATAAAGCGACTAAATCTTTTGCTTGGTATTTACTGGTTCGTTGAACGAAACCAACATCTCTAGCAAAATCTCGTAAGATATTTGGAGATAAAGAGCTTTGAATCTCTTGAGCAAATAGTTGTAATTCATCAAATATAGAAATAGACATACAAAAAACGCCATCCTTTCCTATGATTCTACAGAAAGAATAGCGTATTTTTTCATTTTAGGGGATGTTTTGTTTACAGAAAATTCGATATACTCTCATTTAAAAAGGGTGATGGATTTTTGAATATAACTTGCTATGTTTCAGAAGATACTTATAAATACGTAGTAGCAACCGTTACAAAAAGACTTTTACTCTACAGCGAAATATTTCTCCATATTTTTTCTTTTTCAGCATTCATTATTAATTATTAATTATTAATTATTAATTATCAAATTACTAAACATAAATATGCTACCCTTTTCACTCCAATTTTAGGAATAGTCTTGTCTATAATAGCTTTTTCTATAATAATTCATTTCTTGTTTCAAAAAGTAAAGCCTATAATATTTATACGTAAGATAGTTAAAAAAACTTGGGGTAATAGGAAACATTTCGCTTGAACTCCACAATAAAAAAATATATATAACCTCTAACGGCGAACAATTAGAATACAGTCTTAACAAAATACATAGTGTAAAGGAATTAGATTCAGCATACTGCATCATAATTCCGAAACGTACCCATATTGTAGTTCCTAAACATTTTGGGATAGATAATGTAGATGAGAAAGAATATACAAACAATCTTCAACTGATTATAAAAGAAATACAGGACGTTCAATCAGGGTGATTAATACTAACAGGGGAGCACTCCGTGTCTATTAAGTTAAGGAATTAGTGTTCCCAAAAACGAAAAAATTAAATTCCCCTACTTCTTTTCTTATTTATCCAAAAAATTCTTTAGTTTTCAAATTAAAAAGCGATGAGGTGAGATAAAAATGAAGACTTGCCCCAAATGCCGTTACAAAATAAAAAAGAAAACCCTCTTTTTAAGAAATAGCTCTCGTAAACTTGTTTGCCCAAACTGCGATACAACATTACATGTAACAAAAAACCATCTAAGAATATCCTTCATGATGATCAAAAATACATCGCTCAAAATATTATTTGCAACCATAATAAAAGGAAGTTTACAAGTATGAATAAAAAAAGGGATCTACTTTTCATTAGAAAAGCGAATCCCTCTTCTTTTATCTTTAAATAAGTCTATTTTAGAGTATATTAAAATCCAAACCACTCACGCTACGCTACGATAATTTTCTTGTTTTTCTTTTTGCTGACTAGGTTGTCGAATGAAAATAGCGATAACAAATGACACGACACACAATGCACCAATCACCATAAAAGTTGGTTTAATTCCACCTAAAGTTGCACCGATAAAGGAACCTGTAAGTGCCCCAAGACCAAAGCCTTGATATACAATGCCATAGTTTTTACTATGATTTTTTAGACCGAAGAAATCACCAACAATAGCTGGGAAAATCGTGATATTTCCACCAAAGCAGAAAGCAACACTTGCTACACAGGCGAAATAAATACCATAATTTAAATCTACAAAACTGAGAACAAAAACAGATATAGCTATAACGGCAAACGTTACAGAAACAATTTTTAAACGGCTGATTTTATCTGACAACGATCCTAAAATGAGACGGCCAACCGTATTAAAGATCGCAACCATGGCGACAGCGTTAGCTGCTGTTGCTGCGTTAAGTCCTACGAGTTGAACACCGATATCTTTTACCATACCAATTAAGTATAAGCCACTCATACATGATGCAAAAAACATAATGAATAACAGATAAACTTCTTTTGTGCGCAGCATTTCTTTTGTTGTAAAGTCATGACTTTTTGTTTCATGTACTGTATCTTGTTCAGGGGCTTGATGGATTAAACAAGCGCCTACCACTACCATAACTGCAACAATTAATCCCCAATATAAAAACGCTTGTGATACACCAACTGAATCAATGAACTTTGTGTTAATGTATTTAAAAATTAGGCTACTCGTGCCATAAGCAGCGACAGATATACCAGAAATTAAACCTTTACGCTCTGGAAACCACTTTATTAAATTTGATAGTGAAGTAATATATGCTGTACCATTTGCGTAACCTACAACAACGCCTGCTAGTACATAAAGCATTGGTAATGAGGACACTTGTGAACTAAGCATCAAGCCAATTCCTAAAGCTAATCCGGCTATCATAATGAGTTTACGAATTCCCCATTTCTCTTGTAATTTACCCGCAAACAAAGTTGCAAATGCTAAAGAAAAACTAGTGATTGAGAAGGTTATCGCAACAGCGTTAAGACTCCATCCGTATTTACTCACTAAAGGTTGATTGAATAAACTCCATGTATATATCGTTCCAAGTCCCATTTGTACAATGACTGTACCGAGGACAACAAGCCACGGATTAATAGATGAACGTTTCATACCGTCCTTCCACCTCTTTCGATTTGATAGCTTTATTGTATATGATGTAAATGATTGCGTAGGCACTTACAACACAGAGCGTCAAATATATGAAATCAGTTACAAAAAAAGAAGGATGAAATACAAAAAACTGCTTGTTAAATACAAAGCAGCCTCTTTAATTCTTTTGCATAAGTACAGCTTACAGGCACTTTTGGATCCTCTTTCATAAAGTGAAACTTTAATCAGTGGGGGGTTCTTCATCCCCCACTGATTATCAGCCCTCACCAATCGGACTTTTACGGGCAGTTTATCTCCCGCCTAACTTCTTAAGAAAAGCGGAAGCGGCTCGTTCAGAATCGCAGGACGCCCACGCCCTTGACGAAGGCACTGAAAAAGTGATTACTTTAAAAAAACAACATGTATTTTATCAATATACAGAAAACAAAAAGTGTTTCATCATCTGTATATAGTAGGTGGTGAACTCCTTTTTCTTATAAGGTGGACTTTTTCAATGGCCTCGCCCTTGACAGAGAGGCGCTTTTTCCCTCGTCCGAGGGGGCGAAACGGCCGGAGATTCTAGCCGCTAGAGCTGGACAATGCTTTCGCTGAATTTTGAGGCGGGAGTATTACTGCCCACGAATAGCGGGATAAAATAAAACAGTAAATCAAAAAAGATGTAATATTCATGAAACAAACTTCTTTTCAAGTTTCTCTCATTGAATTATTACATCGATTGTTTAAATTTATATAATACAATATTTCACATCTATCTTATTTGATTTTTCACCCCTGTTAAAAGCTATACTACATATTTTTATAAATGATTAAAGAATTACACCTGAGAAACTTCCTTTTAATACTTCTTTTTCAAATTGATTCATACATGTAAACGCCGCAGTAATTTTTGTGCGATTTTTTTCATCCAGTTCAAATTGTTCAATAATTACATCACAACGGATCGTATCACCACTAAAAACTGGACGTAAAAATTCAAAACCCATCTTACGAGCCAATACATTATAATCACCGCCAACTTTCGTAGGGAGTGTTGATGTTAAAAGTCCTTGTACAACAAATCGCCCTTGTTCATCTGGTGTCACATGATGAACGCCTTCATCCTTTGATACCTTCGTAAATAATACAACATCTTCTTTTGTAAACGTTCGTTCAAAGGTGATTATTTCGCCTACTTGTAATCCCATCGATACCCCTCCTCAAAAACATTTCATGATTCACTTAATTTCACTGTTCGAATATACTTAATTTTTTCTGTACGTAAAAGTACTTGTTGTTAAAGACTCTTTCCTAAAAATAAAATATACACTTAGATTCTTACATAATCCCTTATTAATAAATCAGATGAGACAGGCTCGATACCAATTTCCCGTGACCAAACAGACAGTTGTCCAATGTGATGAATTTCATGCGTAATGATATGACGAATAATTCTTTCATAAGTAAATGAAAATGAATTACCATTCTTACTCTTAACTTCTAAAATTCTCTCCCCAGTATCAAGAGCATATGACTCTAGAAATCTCTGTGTTACTGGTTTTGTTATAATTGAAAATGTCTTTACATCACTTAGGCTAGAAATTGTATTAATATCTTTTTTAATAACAGCAGTCCCTTGCATCTGATTAATCCATAATTGTTCGCAATCAATCACATGAAACAAAGTATGTATAATGCTCCCCATACCGCCTGCACGCTTTTTCGTTAGCTCTTCAATCGCAATTGTTTCACACCACTTAAACCATTCTTCTCTAACTTGCCAATTATAATGACACAAATCTATCAAAGAAATCACTCCATACAAAAAATGTCCGTTCTTTATATACTTAAATAATTCCGTACTTTCTAAGAGCAAAGTCGATCCCATCTTCACTTGACTTTTTCGTGACGAAATCTGCAACTTCTTTTAATTGTTCATTCCCATTTTCCATAGCAATCCCAAGTCCTACTAATTCCAACATGTCTATATCATTCCCTCCATCCCCAAACGCAATAGCCTCTGATTTATCAATGCCAAAATACTGTAATACACTTTTAATCGCTAAAGATTTAGACACTTCTTCTTGTAACACATTTAATACAAAAGGATGCCATCTGCTAAACGTTAAATGCGGGAACTTATGAATATATCTCTCTACTGTTTCATCAGTAGCATACAAACACATCAAATAGACCTCTTGATTATAAATATGTTTATTTATATTTGGATAAGCATTCAATGACAACGTTTCATTTAGTGCTTCTAGTATTGCTTTATCTTCTACACCGTTCATACTAAAGTCTTCTGTAAAGAAAGATAGACCATTATTCTCAATATTTGCAAATTCAACAACTTCTCGAATAACATTTTTATCTATCGGTACTTTATGAAGAATCTCTTGTTTATGCTTTACATAAGCTCCATTGGCTGTAATGAACGTATCCACTCCTAATTCTCTTATTTCATCGCACATCGATAGCGGTCTTCCTGTTGCTGCAACTACTCTTATCCCTCTATTCTTTAATACTTTTATAGCTTCTTTCGTTTTATTTGAAATACTACCATTTTCATGATGTGTAAGAGTTCCATCAACATCAAAAAATACAATTCTATAATCCATATGATAACTCCTTTACAAATAAATAAATACATAAATCAAAAAAATCACCCTAAAGTGAAAAATCAGAAATTTAACACCCTAATAATATAAGTCTAAATATATTATTTAGCAACAGTTCTAAAAATAAGAATTACCAATCTCCATTTACTGTTCATATATAGTTTTCAAAAAGAAATAAACACTTAAAGCATATAATCACTTTAAGTGTTTATTTCTTTTTCTGTATAAATCCCGCCAAACCAAACAGGAACCTATACATAATAAGAAGATATAATTATATAAATAAAAATATCACCTAACAACTTCATTTTCTTTTCCTTGATGTGTATAAGCGAATCATTTGGCAAACCGCAGATCATCTTATAGGGATATTCATTAATATATTCAGTGATAATAGACTCTTTTTCTTCTGTGTAACGCGAAAAATTTCAAAGAAGGTTCTACTTCATTCATAAACCATCTTAAGTGTCTCCGCCTTGTACCCCTCTGCTAAAGCATGGAATATAAATTGTTCTTTTTGCGGAGATGCTTTCGCTAAAAATAACGTTCCCTCTTTTCCATTGACTTCTATATAGTTTACCAAATAACCCTTTTTGGCATGAATGTACCACTTGCCGTCGTGCTGCAAAGTTGTTGTTTCATTTGTTTTTTTCTTTGCTTCCTCCCATTGTGCTTTGATTGCTTCTGGGACGAGATTATCGATATTCCCAGTCGTCATTTGCGACTGGTCCTTTTTAAACAGTTCTTCTTTTTGGTATCCTGTTAAATCTGGTGTAAATCTTTTACTATCAATAGGAATATTGACTTCTAAGCTTGTGGGATATAAATAATCAGCCACTTTGCCAACCGTATCATACGTTTCATATTTTACGAGAATTCCCGTATCTTTATCGACCCAAAAACGGAAGGATTTGTTGATTCGTTTGTTGATATCCCCTTTGATAACAAGCGTATTATGCCCCAATAACTGTTCGTTTTGCTTTTCAATCTCCCAAGTATTCAAATTTCTCGTATAGTTCGAAGCTATTTCATAAGGGAATAGTGAACTCATCGCTTCACCAATAATAGGTCTTTCTCGATAATCTGTTACGTTATCTCCTTCGCCATTTACTGAAAATGCATTTTCAATCTTTAATGGCTTAGAACGTTTTGCTTCTTGCCCATATCTCATTTCTATATACATACCTGTATCTTTTCTAAGATCCCACATCGTACCGTTATTGTAATAATGAGATGTTACCTTTTCTATTTCATTTTCCACACGAGTAGTTTTACTATAACCACCTGCTTGATTATGCAAACTAAGTTCATAATTAATTACCCTGTCACCTGTATTAACAGAATGAATTTTAAATTCACCTTTAGCAGTTTCAAAATTATCAACTGTATTCAGCATTTTCGTCAGTATCTCTTCTTTTGTCATATCCCCAAAATATTCTTCCTGCTTAGGAGGAGTATATACCGTTCCCACTTTTTTTGTTTCTGTCAATGTTACTTTTTTGGAAGCTTGTCCTTTCTGCTGTTCGTTTGTCCCATCTGCACGTGCATTTAACAGAGAAAATAATGAAACAACCACCACAGTAATTACACCAAGCGCAGACCAGCGATACGATTTCTTTTGAAACTTTTTAATCATGAAAATCCTCCTCTTTAAAGCTCTTTTATTTCTGATTAGATTCGCCAAACCTGGTACTTGGTAATAGTTAGAGTAATGTTCTAAAAGATTGATAATGGTATATCCATATGCGATTTTTTCCTTTTCCTCGAAAAACGTGAGCGCAAGTGCATCGCATGCGATTTCTTGATCTTCCCGCATGCATGAGTAGGCATACCAAAGAATTGGGTTAAACCAATTCAAAACTAACAAGCAATACATAATCCAATTAACACAAACGTCCCTTCGCTTAATATGAGCTAACTCATGATGAAAAATATGTTGCAGTTGCTGCTCATTAAGCCGGCTAATATGCACACTCGATACTAATACTTTCGGATGAAAGAATCCAAATACTGTCGGACTTGAAATTTTCCCAGCTAACAATAGCGGGATATTTTGCTGGATGGACATGGATCTTTTACATTTTTCAAAGATGTTAACAACCCTTTCTTCTGTAATAACAGGTTGTTGTTGTATGTAGGAATATAATCTTCTATTGATAAGATAAGTTGTGAAACCTAGTATGATAACACCCATTACCCAAATGTATGAAGCGATTTTATAAAAAGAAATGGAGGTATCTTTTTGCTTCTTATTTTGAGCGGGCTCTACTATATGTTTCTTTGTTGTCTGAGGTGTATGATCGGTGGAGCTTGTCTCTTCTGTAACTGTACTGGTATTTTGCATATTTTCCATCTCATGCACGCGCTCGTTTTTTGAAGAAACAACAGGTTGATTTTGAGTAAAAGTAGTCGTTTTATAACCATATGAAAGGAGTGAATACATACTATAAGAACTATCAGGTGACCAAGGCAGCAGCAATCTTACAATCAAAATCATCCATAATAAATAGTGCCACCTTGGACTTAGCTTGTTTCTTAACAAGACTTTGACACACAAAATAAGTCCCACTAATACACTTGCCATCACAGATGTTTCTATAACCCAATCAAATACGAGCGGGAGATAGATATTTATAAATCTATGTATCATTTCTATCCCCCCTTACGCTGATTCTCTTCATTCTTCTCATCAAGGATTTGTCTAAGTTCGTTTATGTCTTCTGAAGATAATTTTTCTTCTTTTAAAAAGTTTACAAGAAGCGGTTTAAACGCCACCCCACAAAAACGTTTGAGAAGAGACCTTGTTTCTACTTGTAGATAATGATCTTGTGACACTAAAGGATAATAGGCGTACATACGCCCTTTTTCATGATGATAGGAAACAGCTTCTTTTTGAACTAATCTGTTCATCAGTGTTCGAATCGTTTTTGGATTCCAATCTACAATCAATTCTAGTTCTTTAATCACCTCATTTGCTGTTTGAGGAGATTTTCCCCAAAGAACTTTCATGATTTCTAATTCAGCCTCAGATATTCTAGGTAATTCCTTCATTATATATCCCTCCCTATATTACAAATGTAATCTTAAATTCGATATTACATTTGTAATCAGATAATGTCAATAATATTCATAATATTTTCATTAACTATATCAATTGATTAGTCTCTAAAATATAATTCATACATGATGTTGCTATATCAAACATAAGAGAAGCATCTGATGAATAAATTAAATCGCTCCGATATTCTAGAGAAAATGGTAAATAATATTAGAAATAGCTTGTCAAATTTTATTCTTAGAAATACAATAATCGCCTACCCATAAATTTGGTAGGCGATTATTAAAGTTATAAAAAAAATGCTTCACTTTTTCATAAAATGATATTTCACGAACAATAAAACTATTTTATTTTGGAAGGCGAATTGTTACACATAACCGCCTTTCTAAATATTTATTTTAGCCAATATAGATTTAACAAAGTTTGTTTTGTCATCTGTATATTTAAATTTATTATTTGGATTAGCCTTTGAAAGTTGAATCTTTAACTGTTCATACTCTATCCGAGCAGTTTTATTATTTTTTAAGTAATCTCTAAAACACAATTGTTCAATTAAATATTTATTCCCCTTCTCATACATATGAATTTGATGTGTTCTCGGTTCTCCCTTATTAAAATAATATCTCTCGGGTAATACACCTTTTCTATACCTATAATTTAACCGTTCTAGCTTAGCAATACATTCCACACCATTTTCAAAATTCTTTAATTCAATCGCAATATCAATAATAGGTTTTGCACTCAAGTGTGGAATAGAAGTACTTCCAATATGGTGTATTGTCAAAATGTATTCTCCAATTTGTTTTTCAATTAATTGTTTCTCTTTTAAAAATTCGGCTTCCCATTCTTCAGTCCAAGGAACTAAAAAAACTTCACCACGGGGTAACCCTAACATTTGATTCACTCCTCCTGCATACAACCCTTTTCTTTACGGATTAAATATCAAAATATTCTCTCTTTCATTCCTGTCTTAGGTAAATATTTTTGTATGTAGTGCCAATTCACTTGAAACTCTAATGGTTCACGGTCAAGGCGTCCCCATTCGTCGAATGTAGAATAATACTCAAGAACTTTACTCATCGTTTGTTTTCCCCTTTCTATAGAGTTAGTGATGTAAGTTTCGAATCTTTCTTATATACACTTTCCCTTGAATTCGACATTACAATTTTAATTCTACACCGTCAATAAAATTCTGATTTTTCACACCAATTACACATAACGGTTTCAACCCACTGATACTCCTCTTTTCGTAATCAAATAAAACCACGGTCGAGAAGTAAAATTAGCCGTAGTTTTTAAAAGTCATTACATTTTTATCAGGTTTAAATTTTGACTTACAGCTAACCTTGAGTTGAAGAATATCGTGTTCCAGGTCAGCATTACTTTGCAACATAGTTGTGTGGATGAGGTTCTACTTTAAGAAAAGTTTCAAATGTTTATGAAGGAATAGAAATTGTAAGTATTTCAGTTATTGTGGAGAAAATCCTAAATAATAACTAAAATAACACAGGAAATCAAAATTAAAACCACTTAGTAAATAGTCTATATCTTCATGTCTAATTCTCTATTTGAATTATAGAATTGTAGCCATCTATCAGCTTCACTAATCATCCATTTTCCAAATTCATTTAAAAATAATAACAGTACTTTTGTATCGATTACAGGTGTTATTGCATATTCAAGTGCTTTTCTCATATCCTGTTCCTTTTCAGGAAAATATTTCGAAAACAATTTATAAGCAGGATATAAATCTCTTGTATATGTGTTTTCTTTCATTATGACAAGTGCAAGTCCAGCTCTTACTATAACTTTCATAATCCATTTGCAACAATCTTTAATATCCTCTATATCAGAATTATCTTTAAGATCCTCACAAGCATTTTTAATTTGAGCTTGTAAGTAAATAAGGTGGTCATTTGCTAAAGCTTCGTTAGCTTTATATTTGGGTAATTGAGGTATCAAATCCTCTCCAAATACACATATTCCATGGGTTTTAAGTATAAAACTCATTATAGAAAAAGATGAAGTATTTAGAATATCTTCTATGGAGTAGAAGCTTAGTTCAATGCCATCTACACAATCATATTTTTGATTTAAACTGTGTTCTATTTTTTTCACCCAATTTAACTGTAGTTTATTAGGCTGTTGCTTAGTCACCGCTATTGTATCTAAGTCAGCTACACCTTCAATGCCTATCCCTTTTGGAATTGATCCTCTTATGTATACACTATGTAAATCGTCTTTGAGATAGGTCGAATAAGCATTAATCACATCATGAATTACAAGGGAAAAAATGGGATTTATTTTATTCCTATCTGACTGGTTGATAATATATCCATCTTTATCTGTAATGCATAGACTTCCGATTTCTTTAATAGTAGTCATTACATCGCCCCTATTGTACTCTTTTTTGAGTAATATACTGCAAGTAAATTAAACTCCACATGCAAAAATATTGAAAAAACAATTGATAGTGAGTAATCCGTAATCACACCAAATATGATTCCCCCAGAAAATGCGAACAGCATAAACTTTATGCTAGTCTGATTAAAGCTGTAATATTGTAAGTGAGCTACAGCGAATAGAAAGGAAGATATTAAGATCGGTACCGTAACTGGTATGTAAGCTATTTCAAAAAGAGGGTATATTGGGAATGAATTGTTAAGTATTGGTATCATCATCCCTCTAAAAATTACTTCTTCAAAAATAGGATACATAATTACAAAGTTTAAGATATTCTTTTTCCCGCTCGGCCTATATCCTGAGTATCGTGAAATGAAAATATTCGTTATCGCGGCAATCAAGATTAATAGAACAATTGGTTCGTAGTGAATTGGTAAACGGAATACATAATTGTCTTCATAAAAATAATTAATTACTGTCAGCAGTGTTCCCCATATATAAATAATCTCATTTTCTATCTTTCGGTACAACGTCCTTCCAATAATAACGCCCACTGTAATATCAACAATTTTATATGAAAAAGCTAATAAAACAGCAAGTACCAAAGCAATAAGGTAGCTCATATCGATTTACCCCCTTTTTTTAATTTTATATATATTGATTATTTGAAGTGAGAAAGATTAGTTGCATATCGTTCCATAAAATAATAACGTAGCCATCTTCTTTCAAAATCCGCTTGAATTCTACTTTACACAATTGTTTATCAAACCAGTGAAATGCCTGTGCAATCATAATTATATCTATACTCTGTTCTTTTAATTGCGTTTTTTCAGCGAGCGCATTAATATATTCTATGTTTGTATTAGCCGAACAATATTGTTTGCACTCATTAAGCATTTCTTCATTCGGTTCAACTGCTAAAACTTTACAACCTAACTGACATAACATATTAGTAAGTAACCCTGTTCCTGCACCAATATCAGCGATGATAGATTGTGTTCCAATTCCAAGTTCTTTCATTTTATTGATAATTTCTTTTGGATAAGTCGGTCTACCAATCGCATATTCTTTCGTTTTATCGTTAAATTCAGTCCCCATAAAATACTACCCTTGTGTATGTAATAAATTTATATGACATTAAAAATCTCTAGCGCGTATTATCTAATATATCATATTTTCTTTTAATTCTTATTATTTGTTCAATATATAATTATCGTTGAGTGACAATGACTAGGTATACCAATTCCATATCAAAAAATGAACTTGTATGTTTATATCGTGTTGAATCGCCAATATATTGCAAAGAATGGTCGATAACGAAAAAAAGAGAAGATGACTCTCGTCATCTTCCCTTTTTTTGTTTCAGCGTAAATATTTATACTAATCTATATACTATTGTTCATTTAGAACATTGACACCTAAACTTAGTTAGAAACCTTAGACTCTTCTAATTTCTCACGAAGAACCATTTGTAAGATACCGCCGTGACGGTAGTAGTCGATTTCTACTTCGCTGTCGAAGCGTGCTACTACTTCAAATTGTTTTTTGTTTCCATCAAGGTCAGTCGCAACTACTGTTACAAGGTCGCGTGGTTTTACTGTTTTATCGATTTGAATTTCAAATGACTCAATACCCGCAAGACCTAATGTTTCTGCACTTTCGCCGTCTTTAAATTGCAGTGGTAATACACCCATTAATACAAGGTTGCTGCGGTGGATACGCTCGAAGCTTTCTGCGATAACTGCTTTGATGCCTAAAAGGTTTGTTCCTTTTGCAGCCCAGTCACGTGAGCTTCCCATACCGTAGTCTTTTCCAGCGATTACAAGAAGACCTGTGCCGTCTTGTTTGTATTTCATTGCTGCATCATAGATAGATGTCACTTCGCCTGTAGGCCAGTACGTTGTGAATCCACCTTCTGTGCCAGGTGCGATTTGGTTTTTAATGCGGATGTTCGCAAATGTACCACGCATCATAACTTCATGGTTACCACGGCGAGAACCGTAAGAGTTGAAGTCAACTGGCTGCACGCCATTTTCTAATAAATAGCGGCCTGCTGGTGTGTTTTTACCGATAGATCCTGCTGGTGAAATGTGGTCTGTTGTTACAGAATCGCCAAATTTACCAACTACGCGTAGTCCTGAAAGTGCTTCTACTTCACCTGGTTCTTTAGATAATCCTTCAAAGAACGGTGGGTTTTGGATATATGTTGAGTCATTATCCCAAGTATATAACGCTTCGTTTGAAGTTTGGATTTCGTTCCAACGTTCGTTGCTGTTAAATACTTGTGCATATTCTTTCTTAAATAGTTCAGATGTTACAACGTTTTGTACAACTTCTTCGATTTCTGCCGCTGTTGGCCAAATGTCGTTAAAGTAAATTGGGTTGCCGTTTGCATCGTTACCGATTGCATCATTTTTCAAGTCGATATCTACTGTACCAGCAAGTGCGTATGCAACTACAAGCGGTGGTGATGCTAAGTAGTTTGCTTTTACAAGCGGATGAATACGACCTTCAAAGTTACGGTTACCAGATAATACAGATGTTACTAATAAGTCATTTGCAGCAATTGATTCTTCTAATTCTGGAGCTAATGGACCAGAGTTACCGATACAAGTTGTACAACCATAACCTACTGTTTGGAAACCTAGTTGATCTAAATAAGCTGTTAATCCAGACTTATCTAAGTATTCCGTAACAACTTTAGATCCTGGTGCTAATGATGTTTTTACATAACCAGGTACTTTAAGTCCTTTTTCAATTGCTTTTTTCGCAACTAAGCCTGCACCAATTAATACATATGGGTTAGATGTATTTGTACAGCTTGTAATTGCAGCAATTGCAATTGCACCTGTATTCATCGTTACTTCTTCATCTTGTAATACAACTTTCACTTCTTTATCAAATTCTTGCTCAGCGAATCCAAATCCTTGGTTACCAACTGGCGCCACAACAGCTTTACGGAACTCATCTCTCATGCCAGAAAGAGGAATTAAGTCTTGTGGACGTTTCGGACCAGAAAGGTTAGACTCGATTGTATTTAAATCAATTTCAACAAGATCTGTATAAGTTGGATCTTGGCTATCTGCTGTATAGAATAAGCCGTTTGCTTTACAATATTCCTCAACGATACGAATTTGTTCTTCGCTTCTTCCTGTTAAACGTAAGTAATCTAATGAAATATCATCGATTGGGAAGAATCCACAAGTTGCACCGTACTCTGGTGCCATGTTAGAAATTGTTGCACGGTCAGCTAATGGCATGCTTTGTAAACCGCTACCGAAGAATTCAACGAATTTTCCAACTACACCTTTTTGACGTAATACTTGTGTTACTTTTAATGCAACGTCTGTTGCTGTTGTACCACTTGGAAGTGTACCTGTTAATTTTACACCGATTACTTCTGGTACTGGGAAGTATGAAGGCTGTCCAAGCATTCCAGCTTCTGCTTCAATACCACCTACGCCCCATCCAAGAACGCCGATACCGTTAATCATCGTTGTATGAGAATCTGTTCCTACTAATGAATCTGGGTATGCAACAAGTTCACCTTCAGCATTTTTCACTGCATGAACAACTGGTGCTAAATACTCAAGGTTTACTTGGTGAACGATACCTGTTGCTGGTGGAACTGCACGGTAGTTATCAAATGATTTTTGTGCCCAGCTTAAAAATTTATAACGTTCTTCATTACGTTTAAACTCTAAATCCATATTAAATTGAAGCGCATCTGCTGAACCTGCTCTATCAACCTGTACAGAGTGGTCAATAACAAGATCAACTGTAATTTCTGGATTGATTTTATCAGGATCTCCGCCCATATCCGCCATTGCTTTACGAAGAGAAGCTAAATCAACAACAGCTGGAACTCCTGTAAAGTCTTGTAAGATAACGCGAGATGGTTTAAACGGTACATCGATATCTTGAATATCTTTCGTTCCCCATTTCGCTAAATTTTCAACATGCTCTTCTTTAATAACACGGCCATCAACTTGACGAAGTACTGACTCAAGTAATACTTTAACCGAATAAGGTAATTTAGAAACATTACCTGCCCCTGCATTTTCAAGCGCTTTCAAACTATAATAGTGATACGTATTTCCATCTACTTCAAATGTTGCGCGAGTGTTAAATGGATTGTGTTTTACCATTATGGTTACCCCCCTGTTAAACGTGACTAAAGTTGTCTGAATATAAAATGTAGCCAAATTTTTCAATACCTTACGATAATATATTATTACAACTTATTGGATAAGTAAACAATAAGAAACTTATGGTTTCTCATAAGTTTTCTTTATAACCTCGTTGTTGTATAATAATTTTCCCGTTAACAGATACTATTCCTATAAAGTGAAACTTCTTTTTAGAAGGTATTTTACTTTATAAACGAATCGAATTATTCAAATTCTTATGGCCAATTAAGGGGGATAATAATGGGAAAACGTAAAGCAAATCATGTTATTCCTGGAATGAACGCTGCTTCTGCACAAGGACAAGGTACAGGATATAACGAAGAATTTTCAAACGAGCCATTAACACCTGCACAACGCCAAAACAATAAAAAGCGTAAAAAAAATCAATAATTTAAAATCCCAAAAGATCATCTTTTGGGATTTTTCAATGCTTGTACTTTAATAACTCTGACACTTTCACAAATCGATACCCTTGTTTTTGCAAGGCTGGCAAAATTTCTTTTAATGCTTCAACTGTTTGGCTTCTATCGGTTCCGCCGTCATGCAGTAAAACAATATCACCACTTCTTGCATTGTTTAAAACATGTTGTACAATTTTATCTTTTCCGGGATTTGACCAATCCTTTGGGTCTTGATGCCAGGACCATAATACAATTTGATACCCTGCTTCTGTCGCTGTTTTAAACACCGATTCATTAATATAACCACCAGGAGGACGGAAAAGGAGTGGTTTCTCGACCCACTTTTCCAAATATTTTTTCCCCTGTAGAATATCATTTTCGAGCCTTTGTCCTGATGCATTGCGGGCATACAAATGCTTCATTGTATGATTTCCAATTTCATGACCGTCTTTTAATACTTGTTCGATTAAATATGGATTATTTTGTATTCTGAAGCCAATCATAAAAAAAGTTGCTTCAGCATGATATTCGCGTAAAATATTTAAAATTTGCGGTGTATATGTAGGATGAGGACCATCATCGAAAGTAATCGCTATTATTTTTTCATTTGTTGGTACTTCCCACGTTACAAACCCAGTTGGCTCTAACTCTTTTCTCATTAACATTTTTGCTTCGGCTTTTTCAATTCCTATCAAGCTTAACAATACGATTAGACAGCTGATTATTATGCGGTTCGTTTTTTTAATCATTATTATCCCTTTTTATGTGAAAAGGCTGCTGAAGACACTCAACAACCTATTAATCACGCACTTCCTCCACATTTTGCATAATATGCTCTAAATCTTGTTCGTATTGCTGTAATTGCTTTCGCTGCGTTTCAGAAGCAACTTCTAATGCATTTTGGATTTGTTCATATGCCTCTTGCACTTCTTGTCGTAAATGTTTTAAATCCTGAGCATAATTTGGATCATTTTTTACAATGTTGTTATATACATTTTCTGCATCTGTTATTCCTTGCTGTGCAGCTTGAAATGCTTGTTGTTTATCCTTATGGTACGGCATAATCATTCCCCTTTCTGTCATTACTCTCCATTATCATTTACATTTTTCTCAAAAAACATTCTCGTATAAATTTATGAAGTTCTCTCATCCTAATATAAAGCGGAACTTTATGCTGAGGTGTTCTTCTTCAAATAATTCGTTTCGCTAATCGAGCTCTACCGTTTATCAAATGAATCGCTAAAGTTTAATAAAAAAAGGGGTAGTAAAAATGGAGAAAAACAACAGCAAATCCATTCGAAAAAATTCACCGCAAGGACAAGTTTCTGGTGGCCAACCAGAACCATTAAGCGGGTCACACAAAGTTAAAAATCGTCAGCATTCACGCCAAAAAAATCATGCTCACCACGATATGTAAAAAAAATAGACAGTGCATGTGCACTGTCTATTTATCATATATTAATGCTATTTTCTTTTCTTTTTTAACCACATTTCCTCTTTCCCTTTCACCTCTAATTTCAAATTGAATATCGTATTATGAAGGAAATTTTACGGAGGTATTCTTACAATGGGCAAGAAAAAGAAAAAAGACTGCCATTTTCATGTTGATGGCTTTGAAGAATGGATGAATCAATTTTGCTCCGATTTATACGCAAACGCCCCCTCTCCTAACGATATTCACGTTGACCTGTTTGAAACAGAACAAGAATATATTTTAGAAGCTGATATCCCAAACGTAGTTGAGCAAAATATCCTTATTAAAAAGATGGAGACAGGCCTACAAATTAACGTATTTTGTAATAATCCTGCCTTACAGCATATGATTTTCTTACCAAGCAATATTATATATAAAAAAATGTTAGCCTATTTGGAGAATGGTCTTCTTACCATTCACATTTCTAAAACAGAAACAGCACAATCAACAGAACGTACTGTTTTCTTTATAAAATAATCGTATACAAACTTATTAAGTAATACAAAAAATGCCCTTTCTACAACTGGAACAATGAATACGAAAAAAGGTGGCTGACTGTAGTCATCCACCTTTTTCATTTCAAAACCTTATCCCTAAATGTAAACTCACATTACATTTGCATTTCCTATTTTTTCTTCTGTCGTTCTTTTACGCAGTAAACTTCTTGTCACGAAAAGAATCGGAAATGCAAGCAGAGTGAGGGTCGCCAAAATTGTAAAAATCGTAAAACCACTCTGATAGCCATAATAATCTAGCAGAAGTCCGCCAAACCACGGACCAATAACAGCACCGATTCCAGAGAATCCCATTGCCCCAAAATAAGTTCCCTTTAAATTCGAAACCGCAATTTGATCAATAAACATATCTGTCATGCAAAACATTAATACTTCTCCAATTGTGAATATGATTGTACAAGTAAAAACAGCCCACATTGATTCTGCAAATCCAAACCCACATAATCCTGCACTAACAAGTAAGGTACCGATCATAATAGATACGAGCGGTGTATACTTTTTACACACTTGAATGAGTGGGTACTGAACAATTACTACAGTAATTGCGTTTAGTGTTAATGCATAAGAAAATAATTCCACTCCATTTTCAAATTGATGAGAGTTCGCAAAATATTGAGAAAGCGTTGATGAAAACTGTGCGTATCCTGTTGTACTAATGATAATTCCTATTAACGCAACTAAAAAGACAATATCCTTTCTTATAATGCGTAAGGAATCTATAAAAGTAACTCGTTCACTTCCCCCTGTTTTTTCTTCTCCAATACGATACCTGCGAAATTGCAATATGAGTATAATTGTATATAGAACATACATAATAGCTGCCATAAAAAATGGTATTGTTGATTTAGCACTGCCAATCTGAAGACCAACAAGTGGCCCAATCGCGACACCAACATTAATAGCGCCGTAACGTAAGTTAAACACCATTAAACGATGCTCCGGTTTTGTCAAGTCAGATAATAAAGCACGAGACGTTGGCTCAAAAAATGAACGACACATCCCATTTAGTGCATTTAGTAGAAAAAATGCCGCTACATGCTCTGCAAATCCAAATCCAATAAAGACAAGAATCCAAACTAAAATAGAGGATAACATAATCTTCTTTCGCCCATAACGATCTGATAAATTCCCGCCAATAAAACTTGCGAATACACCAACTAATGCACTCGTTCCAATAATCGCTCCTGTAACACCTGCTGATATTCCTTTTGCATTCGTTAAGTAAATCGCTAAAAATGGAATGCTCATCGATGTTGCAAACCTTGCAAATAACGTTCCAATAATGATAGTCATCCCAACTGGATGAATGCTCCCTAACTTCCCCTTCATCACTTTCACCTTCTCTATGTTTAAATACTATGCAAAGAAAAAGAAAGCTGAAAAGCAGCTTCCTTTGAAAACATAATTTTCGTTTCCTTAAACACGAGCTGTTCGTTTCAGCTCCATATCAATACCATATGTAAACTGTAATTCTTTTAATACTTCCTCTAATGTAATATTCACATTATGTTTACTATTAAATTCGGCTACACTGTTCTCTACTTCTTCATGTGTATAAGCATATTCCCCAGAAATGAAACTTTTCATATCAAAACATTCATTCATACAAATTTGAACGAGGAGTTGATCATACATAGAAACAATATCTTCTTTTTTCCATAACAATTCTTTTACATATAACCGATCAAATGTTACACTTTCACGGTTACATTCTTTTAAATGACGGGTCATTTCATACAATTCTCGGTATAGTTCTGAAATATTTGTGTTTAGATGAATCAGTTTACGTACGCCATTTTCATACAACATATCATCCACCCCCGTTATGTTCCCTTTTTCTTATTATAGCAAGAAAATTCTAAAAAAGAGAATTTTTCTTATGAAATATTAGGAAAATTATACGTATTGTTTTACAATGAATACTCCCCCACTTAGCAAGCTTGAAATGGAGGTTTCTAACGTTTCGACCTAACGGACGATTAACGTCAGTGGAGTTAACACACTAGCGAGCTGTTCCACGCCTAACCCCTCTATCCCGTTTGTC
>NZ_FOLV01000050.1 GCF_900112415.1 Bacillus sp. 491mf | reverse complement strand
CACCAGAAGGTCTCATTCTACATACTGACTTAGGAACACAATATACAAGTCAGGAATTTCAAACCTTACTCGCGAGTTATAAAATCAAACCTTCTTTCAGTAAAAAAGGGTGTCCTTATGATAACGCCTGTATCGAGTCATTTCATGCCATTTTAAAGAAAGAAGAAGTATATCGTACAAAATATGTCACATTTGAACAAGCAAACTTAGCACTATTTCAATACATCGAGGGATGGTATAACCGCAAGAGGATTCATAGTAGCATTGGTTATAAAACTCCCCAAGCAATAGAAGATCTAGCTAAAAAAGTGGCTTAGATTTAACTTTTTTGTGTCCGAAATATTGACTCAAATCCAAAAAGGTGAAGGCATATGAATACAGTCATGTGGTGCTTAGGTCTAACAGGGGTATGCATTATGGCATACTACAAAGGAAGAAAAGAAATGACAATGAAAGACTTCGGTATCGCCTGTACTGGTTGTCTTTTAGTGGTCATATTACTGTGTTATCTAGGGTTTACAAACCAAATATAGTAAAAGGAGACAAGAAAGTGTTATTAATTATTATTTCAACTATCATATTTGTACTTTATATTAAAAAGCAGAAAGCAGAAAAGGGAGACGATTTCAGTTGGAAACCGATTATCCTTCAAATGGGAATAGGGGTATTAATATTCGGATTTTTCTATTTCGGATTCATTGCGATCAATGACATGCAATAAGGTAATAAGACTGATATGTTACAGTTAATCATAATCTTAGTAGTAGGTGGATTCTTTCTAATCGTAGATAGACCTCTATTAAATATATTAAGTCTATTCATTATAATTATAATAAAGTCGATATATGACAGTAAACGTAAATAAGTGAAAGGGAGATTACAACGGACAAGCATACGTTAAGACAAACATTACAAAACTATGGTCGTGCTTTAGTGGATAACATGTTGCCTTTAACATTTATTATTGGTGAAGACATGGAGTTTGGTAGAGAAGACTTAAAATTTGCAGATTCTTTCTTTGAAATATCAAATCCAAGACCATTCAAGAAACAAATACTATTTACTTAAGTTGTATGATTTTGTTAAGCATAATCAATTTTCTATTTGTTTATAGGTCTACACAATCACCGATAAATCACTCATTATTAAATACTATTTTACAAACACTGAAATCCCGTTTAAAGATATTCAACATATGAAATACTACGGAAAATCACTACATTCAAAAAAATGGACGAGACAGCGATTAGAAATTATGTATGGAGTATTTGATATAGTAACTGTTTGTGTACCGCAAGAAGATGCGGCTTTTATTCATTTATTAAAAGAAAAATGTCCTAATATCAAAATTATAAGTAAACCCGCTAATTAATAGTTCTAGCGGGTTTATTTATTACAAAATGGTCATCTTTCTACTTTTCTCATTTACAAATAGCAAAAAAGAAGAAAGCAAATATAATCTGCTTTCTTCTTTTTCTATAAATTTTACTTCTCTATATTTTGGTTTTTGGTGATTAAAAATTATTTATTTCTGAATAAAACACCATTGTTAAAAATTCAATTGACGGATTTGCTTTTCAACAGTTTGTAGAGACACTTCTTTCTAAGAGGAAATATCTCTATTTCTATCTTTCTTGTACTTTAACAGCATATGTCCCCATTACAGGAGTAGGTGTATACACATATAAATAATACTTCCCTGGTTTTGCAGTAAACTTTCCTTTCAGTATACTTTCATTAGAATTTCCACCTGCAACGTATCTTTTCATATCTGATTCATGAAAAAGCACCCATGTCATGTTGATTTTAGATTCGTTTATGACAGAAATATTTATTTCTTTTGGTGATGACACGTTAAACGTATAACCATCTTTATAATCTTCATCCTTAAATGCACCTTTAAGAAGCGTATTAAACGGAATTACATTTGCTTGTTCTGGATTATTATTTGGTTCTTGTTCCGTTGCTCCTATTCGATCTACTTGAACTGTCATTGTTTCTTTACTTTCTTTTCCTTTATCATCTTTCATTGTTAAGGTTGCTGTATACGTTCCTTCTTTTTCATATGCATGAGTAGGATTTGCTTCTGTGCTTGTTTTCCCGTCTCCAAAGTCCCAATGGTAAGAAACGATTTTTTGATCTTCCGCTTTTGAACTATCGCTCTTAAACTCAATTGCTTTATTTTCTTCCCCGTAATATATTTCTCTTGTTCGATCTATATTAACTGTCATTGTTTCTTTACTTTCTTTTCCTTTATCATCTTTCATTGTTACGGTTGCCGTATACGTTCCTTCTTTTTCATATGCATGAGTAGGATTTGCTTCTGTGCTTGTGTTACCATCTCCAAAGTCCCAAAGGTAAGAAATGATTTTTCGATCTTCAACTTTTGAACTATCGCTCTTAAACTGAATTGCGTTATTTTCTTCTCCGGAATATGGCTTATCTCTCTTTACAATTATTCCTTGATTTGCGCCTTCATCTGTTGCAATGCCGTGAAAGACAATATCATATTGGAACTGATTTTCATTGTTTACACGATAATTTACAAAGTACGCTGTTACTGTGTTATAACCGCTCCATCCTTTTTGTGACAGCTTCTCCAATGCTTCGTTCACTTGTTTACTCATCGTTTTCCAGTCTTCAGATTCACCTTTCGTTGTACCGCCTGTATACGTACCTTCAACTGTAAATGTATTAAAGAATTGAGACTTATGCTTTGTAATTTTTGCATCTTGTACATTCGCAACATCTGCAATTTCCTGCTTCACTTCAGCTAGTGCTTTTGGTGCATGACTTACTAAATAATCATCTGATGCTTGCGGCACATTAAATTTTTCTTGATTATCAACTAATTGCTGCATATATGTTTGATAGTCTTTATTCAATTGTTCATCTTTGCTTAACGCCTCTCGGTATGCATCATAACCTTTGACATCATTTGCACGAATTAAATCTTGTATTTTATCGAATGTCTCAAATTTGTGATTATACATATAAGACTGTAATGCAAAGGAATAGTTATAAAAATCCCACGTTCCGTATTTTGCATGTAATGTTCTCTCTGCTGTATAGCGTTCTGCTAGTTCGGTTGATAAACCTCTTATAACACTCTTACGCGGCACTACATTATTCGTACGCGTCGATCCTGCAAAGAATTCCGCATTTCCTTCTGCATACCATGTCAAACGTTCATTTTGCTGTATATCTCCTTTCCCAAATAATCCAGGCACTTCATATCTTCCTTGCATATAGTGTGTAAATTCATGGCGGAACAATTCTTCTAAACTAAAAATACTTTGCTGCGGCGTACGTTCATATGTAAAGAACGTTCCGTCTTGTTCAATATAAATACCACCATTATTTGTTTCATAGCCGTATAATTGATTGTTAAATTTATATTCATCTGGTGTGTTATAAATCACGATTGTTAATACATCATCGGCATTCCCTGGTTCTAATGCTTTATCATTTCCGATTACACGGTGATATTGTGCTTTTACTTCTTTCGCAGCCCAGTACATTCTTTGGATTTTTTCCTCTGTCACTTTATCTCCCGTTTTAAAGACAATTGCTCCGTCATCAAACGTATACGTTTTTGGTAAATATTTATTCTTACCCTCTTTTTTAAGTTGATCTAAGTTTACTGTTTTTCCGTTCGCATCTACTCCGCCGTAATTTGTAGCAATCTGTTCTGCCGCACCAAAATATTGTTCTCCTAAATATGGATACATTTGCATTGCTTGCGTAGCAACGTCTAACCCTTTCTTCGGATTGCTGTGAAATTTCCCTAAACGTCCTGCATAGTAAATACCATTATTAATTAGCCAACCATTTTTATCCGTTACCTTACCTATAAGCGCCATTTTATTTACTTCGTTTATAAAACTATCAATCTTTCCATACCACATTGTCTCATTTGGCTCTTTACCCGAAAAGTGCCAATAAGTCTGTATATCCCTATCAATGGCTTTCATCAAAGTATATACAACCTCTCCTTTCTTACGGTCATTTTCATATGTAGAAAGGTTATTATTATACTGTTTTAAAATTTTTGCTGCATACCGCACCGTTTCAACGTCACTAGAAGTATTCCCCATTAAATCCGCGTATGCAGTTACAGCCAAATCTTGCTCAGCTGTACCGAGTTTAAAGTTCGGATTCTTTGCAATTGCTTTTAATGCCGGCAAACACTTATCTTGAAAGCTTCTCTCTTTTAAATAACTTACACTTAATTCCTCATTATAAAATCCGACATAAAAAGCGGAACGAAGCACTTCAGTAAATGTATCAATTCCTTTTGTATCAGTTTTTGTAAACTCACTTCCTTTTTTCTCTATTGCATTCATGATTACTTGCATACGCTCTTTATTTCCATAGAAAGCTTTTGTTTCTTCGTTAAACTGAAATAAACCTTTAATTTGCCCGCTGCGAATAGTTTCTAGTGTATGAATTAACTCCTCATCGCTCATTTTATTCAGCTCATCCAAAGTATAGCTTTCCTGCGAATGATTCACTTTCTCATCCTTCATATTGGAAGCTGGCTTCTGTGAAAAATCTCCAACTTTTAAACGGTCTTCATACGATAATGTTTCATCAACTTTTGAGGAATGAGCAATTGCATCTTTCGGCTTTTCTATTCCCGCTGGTTTCATTTGCAGTACATTGTAAGGTACTTTTTCTTCCGCTGATACTTCAGCTTGCAATGCACCTAACGACAATGCCATTGTACTAACTCCAAGCATAATTTTATTCATTTTCTTTTTCATAATTTTCCTCCATATCTAAATATCATTAAAATAAAATAACACATTATCCAAGTGAAGTAATTTAAATATGCAAGATTTCATATTATTTTTTAATAGTTTTTGAACGCTTTAGGAATTATTTAGAGAGAAAATAAAGACATTTTTAGGCTATAAATAAGCTTCATATAAGGAGCACACAACATACTAATATTGTAAATGTGAACAAAAAAAGATGAGGTGATGTTTTCATGAATAATCAACCAATGTATTTTCCGTATGCAAATTATAATCAAGCACAGTATTACCCTATGCAAACTCCAGGTTATCAATCATTCGAGGACATAAGAGAAATCGATGACGACGTATATCGTCCCGATGACGCTGAAGATGCTCCAACATCGGCACCGCCAGCACAACAACCAGCAGCCCCTTCAGCATTTTCTTCTCCTATACAAATGGGACAAATACGATCAGCGATGTGTCATTGTTTAGGAAGATGGGGATTTATCGGTTTAAAAGGACAAGGGCCTTTTGGAAGAGATTTTTGGTTTTACCCTACTGAAGTAAGAACAAAC
Source organism: Bacillus sp. 491mf (assembly GCF_900112415.1). Taxonomy (GTDB): domain Bacteria; phylum Bacillota; class Bacilli; order Bacillales; family Bacillaceae_G; genus Bacillus_A. The sequence continues at coordinate 19,300 of NZ_FOLV01000050.1, read as the reverse complement.
GGAGTATCTGGATATACATGGATAGCAGGACGACGACGCAAAGTAAGCTATCGATATTCACAAATCAGAAACTTTATGTGTGTTTCATAACGTAAATAACAAACACATAACATTCAATAATTACGATATGCATAATTGCATAAAATTCAAATATTTTACAGTGTTATAATAAACTAGAGAGTGAATTTTACCTCATATTTAGCAAGATACCCTAGTATTCTATAACAAAGAGGCGAAGAATCTTTATGATTCTTCGCCTCTTTGTTAATTTGGGATCGTATTTAAAATTAAGCTATAAAAATTCAAGTGTTAATATTATGATGAACGTAACTATATATACAAAGTAAAACCCCCTTTCTTTTTAGGAGGGCGAGAGCATCTGGCCGCGCATAGTAGCGGTCAGGACCTATTCCTACCACATGCGAGGTTTAAAACAAAGGGAGACAGCAAGTTGCCGGCATGTTGTGTTTTGTATAGCAGTGACTTGTATGCTGGAAAATTAAAATGGAAAGAAGTTGAGACATATGAAAAAAATGTGTTTGAGAAATGGAAAAGAAGTGATAATCAGAGAAGCTACACAAGAAGATGCTCAGTCTATGATCAATTTTTATAATATAGTCGGCGGGGAGACTGATTTTCTTTCGTTCGGAAAGAATGAGTTCAGTAAACCTCTACATGATTATGAAAACTTTATAGAATCTACTAAAGCAGCTACTAATTCAATTATATTGTTAGCAACATTGGATGATGAGATCATCAGTATCGCCTCTATTACCTCTAGTTCAAAAGAGCGAACGAAACATGTAGGAACGCTCGGAATCGTGATTGCAGAAAAGCACTGCGGATTTGGTTTAGGAAAAATATTGATGGAAGAACTTATTGAATGGGCAAGAGAAAATGGCACAACTAAGAAGATACACCTTGTAACGAGAGAAGACAATGATCGAGCAATAGAACTTTATAAAAAGGTCGGCTTTAAAGAAGAAGGATTACTAGAACAAGATACGTATATAAATGGTAAGTATTATAGTACGCTTATTATGGGATTGATGTTTTAGATTTTATAATGATATATGTAGTACCACTTATGTGATTAAGCGGTTTATTCTTCAAATTAACTACTGATTATACACCTCTGTTTTACATAATAGCACTTGTTTAAAAAAGAAAAAGCACTTGATATGAGTGCTTTTTCTTCAGTGTAAATCTATACTCTCCCTTACTAGCGTAATAATGCTCTCATAATACGAAAGCTCATGCGGCACAAAATGACTTTTATCTACCGTTTTATGAATGGAAACTTTTTCTCCCGCTTCATTCATTTCGAATCCTTCTACTGTAACTTCATTTCTTTCTCCTAACCAAAGTTCAGCAAAACGATTAAACTCAATTTTAACCATACCCGACACTTCTTCTACTTGCAGTGTATAATCATCCATTGTGCCTTTCATTTCATATAAAAAGACGTGAGCCAATTCTTTATCAATAAAATCTTCTATTGTAACGCAATAATGAATAATGCCAAGTGGTATGAGTTCATCAAACGAAACATTAATCCCCACTTCTTCTTGCACTTCGCGTATTCCATCATACACGCTTTCGTGAGCTAATATATGTCCCGCAGCTGTAATGTCTAACAAATTTGGATAATCCTTTTTTGTATAACTACGCATTTGAAGATGAATATAATTCACTCCATTTTCTCTACTTATAAACCAGCAATGAAATGTTTCATGCCAATGCCCGATTGTATGTACTTCTTCACGCGTTGCAACTCCGACTGGATTTCTATGTTCATCAAATATTTTTAGTAATTCACTTTCCATTATGTTTGCTCCTTCATTATTCTTCTATTAAAGACTTTATACAACAATATTAAAAGCGTTCTTTACTTATTTTACCAGAAGAATAATAATTTTCAGTAATTTTTTACAAAAAAAGAAAAAAAGCATTATGTTATCAAGTCCAAAATTATAAAAATCCATAAAAAATAAAGGAAAGCACATATTATACATGCTCTCCTTTTATTCCATTAAGACGCCGTCAAAAACTATAGTCTAACCTTAACCTCAGTACCGTCCTTAGCTTTGACATCTACTAGCACGGTCCCCTTATGATTTTTCAGTTCCTTGACGATAGGCTTTAGCATTTTTTTGTCTATTAGTAGGAAGGTAAAGTCCTGTTTTTTTCTTTCGAAGTGTTCTTTTGTCCATTTGTTTACATTTTGCTGAAAAAGTTTCGAAGACAAAATTGAAATAACAATGTTTAAAATAGCATATGGGATTGGGATGGTAAAACGAACGTCTTTTGCTTTCACTTTTACATGTATCATAAGCAAATCACTATTCAATGATGATCGAAACGGTATCCCCGTTTGCCGATTTAATATCAACAATTGGGCCATCTAATTCGTTTTCGATTGCTTCAATAATAAGGTTTATGTCTATATCTTTCACGTAATTTTCCGATTGAGGAATACTCGCTGCGATGCTGTGTCCAGCCGTTAATACTACCTTGACAAGTTTTATAGGCAAATTGACCGTGACGTTATCATTTTCAGCTGATACAACACGAATTTTCAATGTTTTATCTAAATATTTATTCGGTTTTTCCAAAAGCTTATTACCTGTTTCTTCTTTCTCTTTTAATACTTGAATCAGTTCTGATCCCTTATCTGCATCGATCTTTCCTTCTTGAACCATTGTTAACACTCTTGTAATTTCCTCTTTCATGATAAATTCCTCCCTATTCTTCTTTTAAGAGCTTAATGGCTTCTTCTGGTGTGATTTCGCCATTTTCCAACATGGTAACAACTTTTTTCTCGTCTACTTCACTTTTCTTCTTCTGCACATATCCAAGGGATGAAATGATGTCTGTTAGCTTGCCTCGAACCGTTGGATACGAAATCCCCAGTTCCTTTTCAACTTCTTTGATATTCCCTCTGCATGTTAAAAATACTTCCACAAAATGAAGCTGATCCTTTGATAAGGATGCCAGCTTAGATAATTCAAACTCATTTTCAATCGTAGTGTGACAATGAGAGCACTGTAACTTTGTAATTTTCAACGTTTTACTGCAGACAGGACAATTTGTGATTACTTTATAAGCCATAATGAAATTCCTTTCTTTGAATTAATTCAATTATATAACAAATAATTAAAAATACAAATAATAAATTCAATTTTTTTATTAAAGAAAATTAATAATGTTAATTCATCATTTAATATTATTAATTTCCCCTTTACGTTATTTATTCAATTATTATATTTACCATAATGGTTGAAATTGTAGACATTCCTCATATTGAAAATACTTAGTTACATAATGAGCACGATTACTTAGACTTTGAGATGCTAATTAATAATCCATGGTTCCAACTGATGATGATTCAGCAGTCGTTAGCATTAATGTATTATTTAATGATTTAAAAAATGTAAGAAAAAAGAGGATCTACGTCCTCATATTGGACATAGTATCCTCTTCTAATAATAGTATGTTTGATTTCAGCTCTTTTTCCTCTGTAATTCGTTATACTCTTCTTTTGTATTCACATTTACAAATATATCTGTTTCTTCCACCGCTACATACTGAACGTTACACTGCGATAATAAGCCTTGCATACTTCTTTTTTCTTCCTTTAATAACTGTTCTATTTTCTCTTTTACTTTATAATGATATAGCGCTAAAAGCGGTTGTTTCCGTCCTTCAACGAGTGGAACAATCGCTTCATATGGTTCATCCGCTCGTTCTATTAATTCCAGTGCCCACTCTTTCGAAACATTTGGTGTGTCGCACGGTGCAACGATGTACCAATCTGCGCTTGTATATTCCATGCCTGTTACGAAACCAGCAAGCGGGCCGTTTCCTTTATATAATTCGAGATCTTCTACAACGGGCACATTTAATATATGTGAAAGATCGTTTGTAATGTCTGGATGGCTAATGACAACAATGTCTGTCGCAACTTCTTTCAATGCGTCTATACTATGCTCAACGAATGTTTTTCCTTGCCAAATTGCTAATGCTTTCGGCTCTCCAAAACGGCTTGACCTTCCGCCGGCTAATACAATTCCTGCTATTTTCATTGGCGATTGAGCTCAAATGTAATATGACCAAGCTCTGGTAAAATTAATTTATTCATCGCTAGGCGCACCGCACCTGTCGATCCTGGCATCGAAAAGACAACTTTTCGTCCAATGGTCCCGCCAATCGCTCTGCTTAACATCGCTGCGCTGCCGATATCTTCTAAATAACTAATCATCCGAAATAGTTCCCCAAATCCTACAATTTCTTTATCAAGCAATGCTTCTACTGCTTCAATTGTAACATCACGTTTCGTAATTCCAGTGCCGCCATTTGTTAAGACAACATCCACATCTTCTTGCTGGCAACCTGTTAATACAGCTTGCTGAATACTTTCCTTATCATCTTTCACAATTTCATACGCTGTTACTTGATGATTTGCTTCTATTAATAACTCTTTTAATAACTGTCCGCTTTTATCCGTTTCTTCTGTTCGGGTATCTGAAATTGTGATGATTTTACAACGAACTTGTGCTGGTGCTTGTTTTTTATGGTCTGTGACGCTCATTATTTTTTCCTCCCCATTGATAAACCTATCTAAATCTTATCATATATAATATGGCAGCAAAAAAATGTGAGACCTGTCACAATTCTTCATCACAAAAAAACACTCTTTTTACGAAATTTACCTTATAATAAAAATATAAGTTTTCAAAGGGAGGAATTACATATGGATACAATGAGAAAATTAACGACGGTATTTATTTTACTTTTCGTCGCTTCTATTAGCGCTGGCATGGCACTAAAAGACGCTGTACCATATGCTGCAATTTGGGGCTGGGGATTAGGTACGCTCTTTTTACTATGTTCAGCCTTTTGTGCAGGAAGAATTCATTATCGTAAAGGAGAATAATTATGTTTGGTAAAAAATCAACTCCGTGCACATCATGTGGAAAAGAAATTGCGGTACATGAACGTTCTTGGATTTATATGCAGTATCCACCAAGCGGGATCACAAATATTCAAAAATATATTGAGCTTGGCGGTGAAGTGTATTGCACTTCTTGTGTTGGGAAATTAGAGATACAGGAAAGTAACTAAGAGGCTATAAAGGGGAGTACATGAAAAAAAGAAAGATTACTTTTCTTATTATAGTTGTAATCATTTGCTTTTTGGGCGGTACTTCACTTTATGTATTTCCATAAATAAAAAAAGCTTTGCGCACACGCGCAAAGCTTTTTTCTTCCTATATTATAGACCAGCTTGCTCTTTTAAAGCTTCAGCTTTGTCTGTACGTTCCCATGAAAGATCTACATCAGTACGTCCGAAGTGGCCGTAAGCTGCTGTTTGTTTGTAAATTGGGCGACGTAAGTCTAACATTTTGATGATGCCAGCTGGGCGAAGATCGAAGTTGCCTCGGATTAGTTCTACTAATACTTCTTCAGATACTTTTCCAGTGCCAAATGTATCAACAGAGATAGATACTGGTTGTGCTACGCCGATTGCGTATGCAAGTTGTACTTCTGCTTTTTCAGCAAGTCCTGCTGCTACAATGTTTTTCGCAACGTAACGAGCTGCGTATGCTGCAGAGCGGTCAACTTTTGTTGCATCCTTACCAGAGAATGCACCGCCGCCGTGACGAGCATATCCGCCGTAAGTATCAACGATTATTTTACGACCTGTTAAACCAGCATCCCCTTGTGGTCCACCGATAACGAAGCGGCCTGTTGGGTTAATGAAGAATTTTGTTTCTTCATCGATTAATTCAGCTGGTACAACTGGTTTAATTACAAATTCTTTTAAGTTGCGATCGATTTGTTCCCAAGCAATCTCTGGATGATGTTGCGTAGAAATTACGATTGTGTCGACGCGAACTGGTTTACCATTTTCATCATACTCAACTGTTACTTGTGTTTTACCGTCTGGACGTAAGTATGGTAATGTATCATCTTTACGAACTTCCGTTAAACGACGAGCTAATTTGTGAGCAAGTGAGATTGGAAGTGGCATTAATTCTTTTGTTTCATTACATGCGAAACCAAACATTAAACCTTGGTCGCCTGCACCGATTGCTTCAATCTCTTCGTCAGTCATTTGACCTTCGCGTGCTTCTAACGCTTGGTCAACACCCATTGCGATGTCAGCAGATTGCTCATCGATAGATGTTAAAACTGCACAAGTTTCTGCATCAAATCCGTATTTTGCACGAGTGTAACCGATTCCTTGAATTGTTTCACGAACGATTTTTGGAATATCCACATAAGTAGAAGTTGTAATCTCCCCCGCTACCAATACTAAACCAGTTGTTACTGTTGTTTCACAAGCTACACGTGCGTTTGCATCTTTTGATAAGATTGCATCTAAAATAGAATCAGAAATTTGGTCACAAATTTTATCTGGATGTCCTTCAGTTACAGACTCAGATGTGAACAGATGACGTTTTTTTGTCATGTGGTAAACCTCCCTACAGTAATGATATATATTGTACGGAACTCATCCTTAATTTGCCACAAACTGCGACATTCATGTATTTTCCCATACAAGTGCAAAAGAAAAACCTTTCCCTATTAGAGGAAAGGTTGTATTTGCTACTTGCATACTGCTTTTTGCCCTTCGCTCTTATCGTTCGAGACTATTCGCCTCGCACAGGTTTAAGCACCTATTCACTTGTTTGACTTTCATACAAGTGAGGTTGCCGGGCTTCATAGGGCCTGTCCCTCCGCCAGCTCGGAATAAGAGAGTATCCGTCCTCAACTATACTAAAGAAATGAATTTCATTTGTCAATCCAAATACACATATTCCTATAAGTTTTTCAGGGCAGAAATTTATGGAAAAAATAATATAATAACACAAACAAAAAACAAATAAATAGTATACATTATTTATATGATTGTGTTATACTTTTAGTGGGGATTACGATGAATATTCATAAATCAAATAAAGGATGGTATATAAATATGAGTACTGCGAATGTCCAAATTGGATTACATGAACTATTGAACGGAAGCAATGCACAGGTTCAATTGAGCGTTCCGCAATTAACGGAAAAGGTATTAATGAGAAAAGAAGGTCAATTATCTTCTACTGGCGCAGTTTCTGTTTCAACAGGAAAATATACAGGACGTTCTCCGAAAGATAAATTTATTGTAGACGAAGCATCTGTTACGGACAAAATTGCTTGGGGATCTGTGAACCAACCAATTTCTGAAGAACATTTCAATAAATTATATACAAAAGTGCTGGAATACTTAAAAGATAAAGAAGAACTATTCGTGTTCAAAGGATTTGCAGGAGCAGACCGCAACTACCGTCTTCCTCTTCAAGTTATTAATGAATATGCTTGGCATAACTTATTTGCGCATCAACTATTCATTCGTCCAACTGAAGAAGAATTACAAGACCATGATGCACAGTTCACAATTGTATCTGCACCAAACTTTAAAGCAGATCCAGCAGTTGACGGCACAAATTCAGAAACATTTATTATCGTTTCATTTGAAAAGCGTATCGTGTTAATCGGGGGTACAGAATACGCTGGTGAAATGAAAAAATCAATCTTCTCTATTATGAACTACTTACTTCCAGAGCAAGACATTTTCTCTATGCACTGCTCTGCAAACGTAGGCGAAGAAGGCGATGTTGCTTTATTCTTCGGTTTATCTGGAACAGGCAAAACAACATTATCTGCTGATCCGAACCGGAAATTAATTGGTGATGATGAGCACGGTTGGTCTGATAACGGTGTGTTTAATATTGAAGGCGGTTGCTATGCAAAATGTGTGAACTTATCTCGTGAGAAAGAACCACAAATCTTTGACGCAATCAAATTTGGTTCTGTTTTAGAAAACGTTGTGCTTGATGAGCATACACGCATTGCCGATTACGATGATACTGCATTAACAGAAAATACACGTGCAGCTTATCCAATTGATGCAATTGATAACATTGTATTACCTAGCGTTGCAGGTCATCCAAATACAATCATTTTCTTAACTGCTGATGCATTCGGCGTATTGCCTCCAATTAGTAAATTAACGAAAGAGCAAGCTATGTATCATTTCTTAAGCGGTTACACTAGTAAACTAGCAGGAACTGAGCGCGGTATTACTTCACCGCAAGCAACATTCTCAACATGCTTCGGTTCTCCATTCTTACCGCTTGATGCATCTCGCTATGCAGAAATGCTTGGTGAAAAAATCGAGAAGCATGATGCAAATGTGTTCTTAGTGAATACTGGCTGGACTGGCGGCGAATACGGCGTTGGAAAACGTATGAACTTAGGTCATACACGCGCAATGGTGCAAGCTGCATTAAACGGCGAGCTTGACAACACTGAAACAGCAAAACATGATATCTTCGGTCTTGAAGTACCACTTCATGTTCCTGGTGTACCTGATGAAGTATTAATGCCAGAACAAACATGGACTGATAAAGAAGCTTACAAAGTTAAAGCAACTGAACTTGCTAATAAGTTCAAAGAAAACTTCAAGAAATTTGATACTGTTTCTGAAACAGTTGTAAACCTTGGCGGTCCAATCGCCTAACCTAACTTTACTGTGAAATATCCTAAATCATGTGAATAAGTATGTTGTGATTGCAAGAAAACAAGTACTCACCGACAAAGCCCACGTTTTCTTGTAATCGCGCATACTTACATATAAAAGAGGCTTACGAATAATCTCGCAAGCCTCTTTCCTATTTCTTAGCATCTTTCATACTGTAATATGCTAAATTAATTACAATTAATATATATCCGCCCATAATCCCAACAGCAAATGCCCACATCACCATATGATGCTCAATTTCGTACATAATAATGGCACCAAGTATCGCTGCTGCAAATCTGTTTATCATCCCAAGAGTTGGTGATTTCGTTTTTTTCACTATACTCTCTCCGATTTTTTCAATGCGGCGTCCTAAAATCCAAACACAATACGTGCTCACGAGAAAACCAAGACCGATTCCTAAAAAGTGCGGAGAAAAAGGAGTAAATGCCCAGCCGAGCATCATCAGTGCTAAAATGTAATATGTTTGTACTTTAAATGTTTGTAACGACATGTTAATCATGTTGTGGCTCCTTTGCTGCAAAATTTCTATATCAAATATCATCCAAATTAAAAACATAAAAACCACTTTTTAGGTGAGTAAAGGTATGTAATCGATTCCCTACTACGTGCAATACAAAAGCAGGTCATCTCGACTTATATGCTGAAAAAGCAAAATGAATTTACATAGTTTTAACTATTTTGATAGTGTTTATATTGTTAAAATACATTTTAGAAATAACATTATACAAAACTTCTATCGTAAATAACGAGTCGAATTGTGTCGTTTTTCCAAACATTTTTTATAAAATTAGATATCATTCTAACAAAATATGGATATTATATAGTAAGTACACAATAAAGGAGGGACTTCCATTGCTCTTCTTTCTCATCGCTCTTATTCATTTCGTTATCCCGGCTCTCGTCGGCTTAACATTATATTGGTATACACCTAAGCATAGTGTTTTCTATGCTGTCCTCAGCGTTCTTCTCACCGGTATGATTCTCGTTACTTATTTCCACTTTCCTTCCCTCAACTGGATTCCATTTATTATAGCTATCTTGTATCTTGTTTTTTTACCGAGAATCAAAAAATAAGAAAGCAGATCTAATCTGCTTTCTTATTTTGAAATATTTTCTTTTACAGGTAACCGTTTCTCTGACTTTACAAACCACAAACCAAGAAAAATAATCAATCCGCCAATCAATTGTTGCAAAGATAACTGCTCTCTCGCCCATATTGCTGCAAATAAAACCGCTACAAACGGTGTAATGTACATATACACCATCGTATGAGATGCTCCAATTTTTTGAATCCCAACGTACCACATCACAAGCCCAAATACAGTAACAAGAAAAATCGAATAGAACAGTGAAAGCCATGTACTACCGTGCTCAATCGTAAAAGGCAACTGAACAATTTGCCAACCGCTCAAAAATACAAGCGGCACCGCACCAATTGCTGACGCCCATGCTGTTACACGCAAAGCGGAATATCTTTTCATAAGCGGCGTTGCTAAAACAGGGTACAAGCCCCAACAAATCGAAGTAATAATCCCAATTGCATTCCCGTAAAAAGATTGTACAAGAGAATGCCCAGCAAGTAATACAAGCGCAGCTCCGATACACGCAATGGCTGATCCAACAAGTTTACGTGATGAAAACTGCTCTTCTTTCAAAAATACAGCAAACATCGTTGTAAAAATAGGAGAAATCGAGATTAATAACGATGCATTTGTTGCAGACGTATATTGAATCGTTTCCATGAACAGTGTTTGATACAACGTAATCCCAACCATGCTAACAAAAATAAGCCTTACGATATCTTTCCATGCAATATAAAGCGATTTTTCTATATAAAACGTTAGCAACAATAACAGCGGCGCCGCAGTAACCATGCGAATGGCTGTAAATTGGATCGCTGTTAATTCGACAAGACCGTATTTTCCAATTGTATAATTGATTCCCCATATAATTACAACACATAAAAGTAATAGTTCAATTCCCCATTTTTTCATCTTTTTCCCCCGTTATATCCGATGCTTTACTTCATTAAGTTTCGAGACATATGCTGCAACTCCTTCTTACGTATGTGTAAAAGAGAGATATACATATCAATATAGAAAAAGTAATGTAACAATTGGAATAACAACCTGCTAAATATGCATAAGGTTTTTGTATATAAAGGAGGGATTACATGAGTCCAGAAAAACAACTATCTGAGCAACAACACAGAAAACGAAGAATCATGCTTATTGTACTTTTTCTCTTTTTAGCTCTCGGCGTTCTTGGAGTTCTATCTATCTACCTCTTCCAAAGCGGTGATTCCTCACCAGAAATAATTATTCAAGAAAAAACAATTCTAGAGTCAGTAGATGAGCACTCTCATCCCTAAATCTTAACGCAAAAAAGAAGAAAGCAAAGATGATCTGCTTTCTTCTTTTTCATTCCATCTATTACACCCGAACATGCAATTTCATATTCGGATTATAATATTGACTTGGGCTTTTTAATTGAAAGCTTCCTCCAGATTCAGAGAAATCAACAGTCAAGTTATCATCCATAAAAACAAGCTTCGTTCGATCGGCAATAAACTGAAACTTGTTTGATGAAATGTCTACGTCGCGCTCATCTTTTTCCAGTGCAGCGACTAAGTCAATAATCCCACTCATCACACAGCCGCATCCTTCTGTATCGTAAAATAATTTTATATATTTTGTTTCACTTGGAATCATCTCTTTTATTTTCGCATATGCTGCGTCCGTAACGGTCACATTCATTGTTTTTCCTCCTACCTATATCACGATTATCCTATTGTAGCATTCTTTTTTATGAATTGGTTTAATCACTATATACAGAAAATTCATTCAAATATATAATTAAATTTATATATTTTTCCAAAGGAGGTTTTATCATGCCAAAACTTCAAGATATAGAGCATCAGTTAGATACTTTATTTGCAGTGCATAAATACGGAATTGACCCTGGGTTTAGCCGTTTCCTCCCAGCTGCTTATGACCCAATTTCGTTTCCTTGGCAGGAGTTCTTTGAAGATGATTTCGTGACATACTTTAACGGACTCATGATAAAAGGAGCAGATGTTGTTCACAACGTCTTTTTAGCTGTTTTTCCAACAGATGAAGTGCTTGATAGATTTATTAATGAAGGAACAGCTGGGGATTTATTATTTATGCACCATCCACTTGTTATGGAATGCGGCGATCCCCAAGGCTTACCAGGGCGCGGGTTCATTCCAATTCCAAATCATTATTTGCAAGCAATAAAAGACAAGGGATTATCCGTGTACACATGTCACGCGCCAATGGACCGTCATCAAACGTATGGTACAAGTATCGCCATCGCCAAGGCACTACATGCATCAGTAATGGAAAGCTTCGCTGGAGGAGATGGGGTGATTTGCGAAATTGCTCCAACACATACAAATGAACTCATTGAAAAAGCAAAACAGATTTTTGACATCCCGTATGTAGACTTCGAAGGACAAACACGTTCTCATATTTCGAAAATCGCAATCATCGCTGGCTGCGGTGATAAAGTAAGCATGATGCAAGAAGCTGAGGAAAAAGGGGCGCAAGCTTATGTTACCGGAGAAGTGCATTGTTATATTGATAACGACTATGGCAAAAAGAAATATGCCATCATGAAAGAGTACATATCGCAAACAAATATGTCGCTCATTGGTGTGTCCCACTCTGCATCGGAGTATTTAGTAAAAAAGACACTCATGTATGATTGGTTTTCACAAAACTTCAATGTAAATGTTGTATTACTGCCGCAGGAGAAATGGTGGTGTTGACATAAAGAAAAGCAGAGCCGACTGCTTAGGAAGAGCTAGACAAAGATGTCAAAAAAATAAGCCTCCTATCATTTTTCATAATATGATAGGAGGCAGCTTGTATCATTAGCCTTTATATTAAAAAACTTCTTTTAAACAATGAAACTACCACCAATCTGTATACACAGTAGAAGTTGCTGGAATTGGCGTCCAATTTTGCTGATTTGACTGCCACACTTTAATCGTTCCATCTTGACGCTTAATAAACGCTTTAAACTCCGCATTGCGTTCCGCCGGTAAATAAATCGTTCCTCTCCAATCCCCGTAAGTAGGGTTGTACGATAATTTAATAGGATATAGCGTTGTATCCCATTGTCCTAACTCAGCACGATCTCCAACAATGTACACTGTATCACCAGTAGTTGTTGGTGCATTTTTTACCACGATTGTTTGTAAAGTAGGCATAACTCCTAAAGTATCTTTAAATTGCGCCATCAATGAATTATTGTACATAACATCTTGATAACGAAGGAGTGTGAATCCCGCAAAATTATAGTTAAAAGCCATTTCTGCTGTTTTCTTATATTCAGCACTGCTTCCTATACTTAACGCATTTTCGCCATTTAATACAATTCCTTTTTCATTCGCAAGCTTAGCTACTTGCTGGACAAGTGTTTTTGGCATTGAATATTCTGGATACGTTCCCTTATCTGACATTTCTAAACAAGTAAATGTTAAATCTAAATTTGCACTCTTAAAGGCGTCTAGCAAACTACTATAATCATTATATCCTGCTGGTTTTTCAGCACTGTGTGGAAGATTCGGATTGCTATATTGCCAATGAACGCCGGCAACTTTTGCACCAATTGGTACGTGGAACTTATTATCAAATGCAGAATGAGCTAATTCTCCTATTAATTTTGTATGCTCTTCTAACACACCTTCATACCACTTTAAGAAATCTTCACCGTACTTTGTTTGATAGCCGCTTGCCAAAAATTGATATCCATCAGATGGCGGAAGCACTTGTGACATAGAATTCAAGTTTGTTCCCCATGCTCCGTTTATCCCTGCTAAAGATCCGTATTTTTGTAATGTCCAAGAACGAAATTGCGCTTTTGCAAATTCCGTATAAGCTTGAAACTTCCCTCTATTCGGATAACCTGAACCATCAGCTGACGTATAAGATGGATAACGTGTTTCTCCAGCCGGCCCGCCCGATAAATAAATCTTCGCAATGACATCTTTATACGGAGCCATCGCCTCGGCAAAAGCATTATATAGCTCTCCATACTGCTTTCGAATGACATCTGAAGCTAGCGGATTTAATGTTTCTTTCGTAATCGTTCCTGTTTCCGATTTAAAATACAAACTATCATCTGATTTTTGATTCCATATCCAAGCAGGAATCGGTACATTACAATCATCCCCAACATTACCGCCGCATTGATGCGTTGAAATAATTGGAATCATTTTCATACCAGCATTTCTTACAGATTGGGCAAAACGCTGCGCATAGGAAAAATCAAATTGTTGATCTCCATTCTTCTCCATGTCCCCCCACCAAAAATCAACAGTAATAGCTGAGAAACCATTTTGCTTTGCCCAGCGTAAATCATTTTCAAACGTCTCCCATGTCATAATATCTGGCACTTTCTTTAACGGTGCCATAATATATGCTTTGTAATTTCCGTTCATTGCTTGTCCGTTTACAGCTGCATAACTCTGACTTGAAAATATTGCAGAAACAAACAATATAAGAACGGATAACATGACAATACTATAGCCTTTTACATATTTTTTCATACACTCTCTCCTTTTTCCTAAAAATTAAGACTCATAATAATAAAAAACAAAGGATTTCATTCTATGCTTGCAAGCTAATACTTATATGTATACGCTTACATATTATCATTTATTGCAACCGTTTGCACTATTCTTTTTCATTTTACACGCTTTTTCTCCATCTTCCCCTGTAAGGGTTTTTTCATCTACAAATTAAAAAACAACATAAAAACCCTTTCTATTAGGAAAGATGAGAGCATCTAGCCGTGCATAGAAGCGTTTAAATCCTTTTCCTGCCACATGCGGGTTTTAAAACAAAAAAATAAACTGAACCTGCAAAAATCAATACATGTAGTAAAGTAACATTTTCATTTTGGTTAGCATAGACAGTGTATCTAAAAAAGAACAGGAGGAGCTTATAGTGACAAGCTCCCCCTAAAAAAAATAAATTATATGTCTCGAAATGGATTTATTTTACCAATAATGAATATGTTCCTTTTGCATTTTCCTTATCGAAAAATGCAACTATATAATACTTCCCAGGTTTCGCTTCAAATTTCCCTTTTATATTATTTCCATCCGCTTGGCCCGTAATGACAGGATTTCCTAGATCTGATTCGTGATATACATCCCAGTTTATCCCGATTCCCTGTTCATCTATAAAGGAAATATCCACTTCTTTTGGAGATGTGACATTGAATGTGTACATATACGCCAGATTAGGCTTATCCATATTTCCTTTTGAAAGCTTATTAAAGCTAAGTACCTTTGCATTTTGATAGTTATGACCTGCTGGCTCATCTTTTTTTACGGTAACCGTTGTTTGTCCTCGGCCCACTTTTCCTTTATTATCTTTCACTGTTAGCTTTGCAGTATATGTTCCCTCTTTTCCATATACATGAGTAGGATTTGCTTCTGTACTTGTTGTACCATCCCCAAAGTCCCAGAGATAAGAAACAATTTTTCCACCTGTGCTTTCTGTACCATTGCTATGAAACTCAACTTTTTCATTTACTATCTCATTGTATGGTCCATTCATGTTTACTTTAATAGCCTGTTTTTCTTCTTCTCCCGTTGCAACTCCATGGAATACAACATCGTATTCAAATTGATTGTTCGCATTTACACGATAATTGACAAAATACGCTGTAACTGTTTTGTAGCCGCTCCATTCTTTTTGCGCTAACTTTTCTAAAGATTGATTGATTTGCTTGCTCATCGCTTTCCAATCCTCAGATTCTCCTTTTGTTACACCGCCTGTATATGTTCCTTCTAATGTAAACGTATTAAAGAATTGAGAATTATGCTTTGTAATCGTTGCATCTTTTACCTTTGCTACACCTGTAATGTCTTTTTTCACATCAGCTAGTGGTTTTGGTGCATGTTCAGCTAAATAATCATCTGATACTTGTGGGACATTATATGTACCCTGATTATCAATTAACTGCTTCATATAGTCTTGGTATTCTTTATTTAAATTTGGATCCTTACTTAAAGCTTCACGATATGCATCATAACCCTTCACATCATTTGCGCGAATTAAATCTTGAATCTTATCGAAAGTTTCAAATTGATGAGTATATAAGTAAGACTGCAGTGCAAAAGAATAATTATAAAAGTCCCATTTTTCGTTTCCTTCTCCTTGTCCATATTTCGAAAATAATGTTCGTTCTGCTGTATAGCGTTTCGCAGGATCAGATGATAATCCACTAATTATACTTTTGCGCGGAACAACGTTATTCGTACGAGTAGATCCCGCAAAAAATTCTGCATTCCCTTCATCAAACCAAGTCATACGTTCATTTTGATATAATTCTCCTTGTCCCCATGATCCTGGAACTTCGTATCTTGCCTGTAAATAGTGTGTAAATTCATGACGGAACAACTCTTCCAAACTATAACGACTTTGCTGCGGTGTACGCTCAAATGTAAAGAACGTTCCGACGCCTTCAATGTAAATTCCACCATTATTCGTATCATATCCATATAGTTGGCTATTTCGTTTATATTCATCTGGATTATTATAAATGACGATTGTCAGTACATCATCAGCTTTCCCTGCTTCTAACGCTCCATCTTTTCCAATTACACGATGATACTGCGCCTTTACTTCTTTAGCAGCCCAATATAGTCTCTTCACCTTTTCTTCCGTTACTTGATCTCCTGTTTTAAATACAATAGCACCGTCATCGAATGTATACGTTTTTGGTAAATACTGCTTCTGACCTTCTTCACGGATTTTCTTTAAATCTACTGTATTTCCGTAATAATCTTTTCCACCATAATTTGTTGAAATTTGCTCTACCGCATTAAAATAAGCTTCACTAAAACGCGGGTACATCTGCATTGCTTGTGTAAGTACTTCTAAAGGTTTATTTGGATTACTATGGAATTTCCCTAAACGACCAGTATAATAAACACCATTATTAATTAACCATTTATTTTCTGCTGTTATATCATTTAGAAGAGCCATTCGACTCATTTCATTTATGTAACTATCAATTTTCCCATACCATATTGTTTCATCCGCTTTTTTACGTGTATCCTGCAAGTAAGACTGTATATCATTGTCAACCGCTTGTATAAGCTGATACACGACGGCTCCTTTATTCTGTTCACTTATATATGTAGAAATATTATCGTTATATTGTTTTAATATATTCGCTGCATATTGAACGGTTTCAGCATCACAAGAAGCGTTGCTAATTAATTTACCGTATGCAAGTACCACTGCATCCTGTTTATCTGTACCAAGTTTAAAATTCGGATTTTTTGCAATTGCTTTTAATGCAGACAAACATTTATCATGGAAACTTCGTTCATTTAAATAGTTTAACTCTTTATTATTAGATCCTAAATAAATGCCGCAATATAAAACCTCAACAAACGTCTCAATTCTTTTTGTATCATCTTTTGTAAATGTGCTTCCACGACGACCTAACTCATCAATAATAACCTGGATTCTCTCTTTATTTAGATAAAACGCTTTTGTTTCTTGATTAAATTGACCTAAACCTGCGATTTGATCCCAACTAACATTTGCCAATGTATCAATTAATTCATCATTATTCATTCTATTCAGCTCTGCCACAGAATACTTTTGCTGAACTTGTTTTGCCGCCGCTTGTTTCACAGCCGGAGCTGGACGTTGTGAAAAATCGTTCACTTTTAAACGTTCTTCATAAGACAATGTTTCATCTGCTTTTGTAGAATGAGCAAGTTCATCTTTTGAAGTTTGTATCCCAGGTGGTTTCTTTTGTAACACATTATAAGGTGTTTTTTCTTCCGCTGATACTTGTGTTTGAATACTTCCAAATGATAAGGCCACAGTACTAATACCTAGCACCATTTGAGTAAATTTTAATTTCTTATTCATGCTATTTCCTCCGTTTATATGTTCCTTCTCAAAATAACATACTATTAAAATTAAGTAATGTAATATGCAACATTTCATATTATTCCTATTTCATAAACAAAGAATAAAGTATGGAAGTTTACTCATATAGGGGTTACTTTTTAACAAAAATATACGCTAAGCAAATTTCAGCATAAAATGAGCCGAATTTCCTACTCTTAGGAGATACTTGGTGTAACTTCAGCCATTTTTGTAAGTTCAATATTCGTCCCATGACCATAAGTGAAGAAAGAGAGATGATAACCTCTTCTCCTTTAGCTTGTTTATCTGTAGACGCATCTCCCATAAAAACATGATAAACCCCACAGAAAACAAGAATATTTTCTGTGGGGTTTATCACTTCAAAGAAACTTTGGGGAAGTTCGGTTTGATCAATTTTATAGAATGTTTTGCATATAGATTAAGGATAAACTTATCTTACTTTAAATGTCTTTCAAATTACTTTCATAAATATTACAAAAGTCTTTCATAAATGTCACAAAAGTCTTTCTTTGATTTTAAAAACGCTCGGCCGAGATAAATAACAGAATCATTTTACTCTCTACCTCACGCTAACAATAATATTTGTAATTTTTCTGTACTTGAATCTCTTTATTTCGTGAGTGTTTTCAACGGTATACGATGAACGATAAAGGTGAAAAGGTAACAGGTGTTTCCGAAATCGATGGCCAACTATATCTCTTCTCTAAAGGTGACGACCTTCGCGTATACGGAGAAAAGATACGAAATACATATTACAGGTTCAATGGTAAGGGTTATATTGCTGACATATATGGTAGACTTGACCGAAACGGATGGCACTCCTTTAAGAGCGGTGATATTTGGTTCGAAGGTAAATTTAACAATGAGGGAGTTATTACCGAGTCTTACCGGAAATAGAGAGTTTATGCCTATTATATAATCCATTTCTCTAAAGCATAACAAAAAATATTAAGTCGTATGTACACTCTACAAAACAGAAAAACAGGTGATAGATTCTATTTCTATCACCTGTTTTTATATACTCTTTCTTATTTTCCAAAATACGCTGCACCAAAATTTTCATTAAATCTCTTACACCATACAGAAACAGCGCCGTACTCACTTACATCGATTCCCTCAGGAATCTCATAGTTTTGATCGCCTTTGTTCCCCTTTAATTTTCCTAATTCAACATACTTATAATTTTTAACATCTTCATTATTTTTCAATTGATTTGTAGGAACCAATACAACTCGAACGTCTGGGCCGTTAGAAGTTGTAAAATTAGTAAGGCGTAAAATACGTTTTCCATCAGCTAATTGGTAGATTGTTGCTGTTCCTTTTGTTTCATGAACACCGCTTTGAAACTGTCCTTCGCTTATTGCCTTTGTTTCTTTTGACTTCATTTCTGTTTGCGACAATGTTTCATTTACTTTCTTATCAATGAATAATTTCTCTGGGCGGAATAACGACCATAAGATCCCCCCAACAATTACAAATGTTCCAATAAGGAATATATATTTTCTGTTCATAAAGTAATCTCCCTCCTCTAACACTTATATGTTAGCAAGGAAACCTCTCATTTTTATAACATAACTATTACAAAAGTCTTTCACTTTTTATCCCGCATTAACGGGCAGTAATACTCCCACCTCAAAATTCAGTAAAAGCAAAGAAGTTAGGCGGGAGATAAACTGCCCGTAAAAGCCCGATTGGTTCAACTAATAATCAGTGGGGGATGAAGAAAACCCCCACTGATTAAAGTTTCACTTTAT
>NZ_FOLV01000021.1 GCF_900112415.1 Bacillus sp. 491mf | reverse complement strand
GTTTGTCTAGCATCATAAATAAAAATTGACGTTTCACGTTGTTTGTTTCGTTTAGTTTTCAAAGTTCAATGTCGCGTTTTGGCGACTTTCATAATATAACATAACATTTCATGTTCGTCAACAAATTGTTTTAACATTTTGTTTCAACGAATTGCTGACTCTGCCTATTATATAGACTTTGCTTCTCCTACGCAAGCCCTTTTTATAAAAAAAAGAATAAGGGAAGTTCCCTTATTCTTCTGAGCTTTCTTGATCTTCTTGTATCTCTTCTTCATCTTCTTTTTGTGTTTTTGCTACCGTTGCTACTTCTTGCTCGCCTTCTAAACGAATTAAACGAACACCTTGTGTATTACGTCCCATTTGAGAAATTTGATCAACCGGCATACGGATTAAAACACCCGCTGCTGTAATCAGCATAATATCTTCTTCACCATTTACAGACTTAACAGCAATTAACTTACCATTCTTATCTGTAATATTACATGTTTTAAGTCCTTTACCCCCACGGCTTTGGAGGCGATATTCTTCAACTGGCGTTCGCTTGCCATAACCATTTTTCGTTACAATTAAAACATCCATTTCATCTTCAACGATTTCCATGCCAACTACTTGATCTTCCTCACCTAACGTAATAGCTTTCACACCCGCTGCATTACGTCCCATCGAGCGAACATCTTGTTCATGGAAGCGAATTAACATACCGTTACTCGTTCCCACAATCATATCTTTTTCGCCTGTTGTTAATCGAACAGAAATAACTTCATCATCTTCACGAAGTGATATTGCAATTAAACCATTATTACGTATGTTAGCAAACGATGAAAGTGGTGTTCTTTTTGCAATACCCTGTTTCGTCGTAAAGAATAAGTAATGGTCATCACTGAATTCTCGGATTGGGATAATCGCATTTACCCATTCATCTTTATCTACTTCTAATAAATTAATAATCGGTATACCCTTAGCTGTACGGCTATACTCTGGGATTTCATATCCCTTCGTCCGGTATACTTTCCCTTTATTTGTGAAGAATAGAATATGATCATGTGTAGATGTTGTTAACAAATGTTCTACAAAATCATCATTGTTCGTCCCCATACCTTGAACTCCACGTCCGCCACGATTTTGCGTTTTGTACGTAGAAGCTGGTAATCGTTTTACATACCCATTATGAGTAAGTGTAATTACAATGTTTTGCTCTGGAATTAAATCTTCATCCTCGATTGCTTCCATACCGCCAATTGTAATTTCTGATCTTCGTGTATCATTAAAGCGATCTTTAACTTCTGTTAATTCTTCACGAATAATTTCAAGAACTTTCTCTTCATCTGCGAGAATTGCTTTTAACTCCGCAATCAATGCAAGTAGTTCTTGATATTCTTGTTCGATTTTTTCACGCTCTAACCCTGTTAAACGTTGCAAACGCATATCTAAAATTGCTTGGGCTTGCTTTTCACTTAAGCCAAAACGTTCCATTAATCCTTGCTTTGCAATGTCTGCTGTCTTCGAATTACGAATTAGAGTAATTACTTCATCAAGATGATCTAACGCAATGCGTAAACCTTCTAAAATATGAGCACGAGCTTCCGCTTTCTCTAATTCATATGCAGTACGTCTACGGATAACGACCTTCTGATGATCCAGGTAATAATATAGACATTCTTTTAAATTTAATACTTTCGGTTCTCCATTTACGAGCGATAGCATATTAATACCAAAGCTTGTCTGAAGTGCTGTATGTTTATATAAGTTATTCAATAACACATTTGCATTAGCATCTCGTCGTAATTCCATAACGATACGCATACCAGTTCGATCTGATTCATCACGTAAATCTGTAATACCATCAATCTTTTTGTCTCGAACAAGCTCCGCAATCTTTTCAATCAATCTTGCTTTATTCACTTGATATGGTAGTTCAGTCACAATAATAGATTGTTTCCCATTTGCCTTCTCTTCGATCTCTACTTTTGCACGAAGAATTACTGTACCACGCCCTGTTTCATACGCTCTTCGAATTCCACTTCGTCCAAGAATTTGACCAGCTGTTGGGAAGTCTGGGCCGGGAATATACTCCATTAATTCCGCAATCGTAATCTCCGGATTATGACTTAACGCTAATACCCCATCAATTACTTCACCAAGCTGATGCGGAGGAATGTTCGTTGCCATCCCAACCGCAATACCTGTTGCACCATTTACTAATAAATTAGGAAAGCGCGCAGGTAATACAATCGGTTCTCTTTCCGAACCATCATAGTTATCTTGATAATCAATTGTATTTTTTGTGATATCACGCAATAGTTCCATAGAAATCTTGGACATTTTTGCCTCTGTATAACGCATCGCAGCCGCCGAATCACCATCGACAGAACCGAAGTTACCATGTCCATTTACTAGCATATAACGTTGACTAAAGTCTTGGGCCATTCGCACCATTGTTTCATATACCGCCGAATCACCGTGTGGATGATACTTACCAATTACTTCACCAACAATACGCGCAGACTTCTTATACGCCTTATCAGCAGTAATCCCTAAATCGTTCATCGCATATAAAATTCTGCGGTGAACAGGTTTTAATCCATCACGAACATCTGGCAGTGCACGAGATACGATAACGCTCATCGCATAATCTAAAAACGAGGTACGCATTTCTTGGCTAATATTAATTTCTCGAATTCGGCCTTGTTGTTGGTTGTCTGACATCAACCAGCACCTCCTCATTACATTTCCGATCGATATATCATGTTCATTTATACGTAGAAGACAGGAATACTCCGATTCCTGTCATCAGTCATTAAATATCAAGGTTTTTCACATATTTTGCATTTTCTTGGATAAAGTTACGACGTGGTTCAACTTTATCACCCATTAAAATTTCAAATGTTTCATCCGCTTCGATTGCATCTTGAAGCGAAACTTGAAGAAGTGAACGTATTTCTGGATCCATTGTTGTTTCCCATAACTGCGCTGGATTCATTTCTCCAAGACCTTTATAGCGTTGAATACCTGGTTTTGGTAGTTTCGGAATTTCCGCTAATATACTTTCAAGTTCTTTATCGTTGTAAGCATATTCAACTCGCTTACCTTGTTGCACTTTATATAATGGCGGTTGTGCAATATATATATAACCGTGCTCAATAATTTGACGCATATAACGGTAGAAGAACGTTAATAATAGGGTGCGAATATGAGCACCGTCGACATCAGCATCCGTCATAATAATAACTTTATGATAACGCGCCTTTTCAATATCAAAGTCTCCGCCAATACCTGTACCAAGCGCAGTAATAATTGTACGCACCTCATCGTTTGATAAAATTTTATCTAAACGAGCTTTTTCGACGTTAATAATTTTTCCCTTAAGCGGTAAAATTGCTTGAAAATGACGATCACGCCCTTGTTTTGCTGAACCACCCGCAGAATCACCCTCTACGATATAAATTTCACTAATAGAAGGATCTTTAGAAGAACAATCTGCAAGTTTTCCTGGCAAGCTTGATACTTCTAGTGCACTTTTTCTTCGCGTTAATTCACGAGCCTTTTTCGCCGCCACACGTGCGCGAGCTGCCATCGTTCCCTTATCTACAATTTTTCGAGCGACATTTGGGTTTTCAAGTAAAAACTTTTCAAGTGCTTCAGAGAAAACTGATTCTGTAATTGTTCTCGCTTCGCTATTTCCGAGTTTCGTTTTCGTTTGCCCTTCAAATTGCGGATTTGGATGTTTAATGGATACAATAGCCGTTAAACCTTCACGAACATCTTCACCCGTTAAATTACTATCAGCATCTTTTAAAATATTATTTTTCCGGCCATAATCATTAATCACACGTGTTAATGCTGTTTTAAATCCAACTTCATGCGTACCACCTTCATACGTATGAATATTATTTGTAAATGAATAAATGTTAGTTGTATATCCTTCGTTATATTGAAGAGCAACCTCAATTTGAATTCCATCTTTTGCACCTTCTACATATACCGGCTCTTCATGTATCGGCTCTTTAGAGCGATTTAAATGCTCAACATAAGACTTAATACCGCCTTCATAATGGAATTCTTTCTTTTGTTTATGCTCACGTTTATCTTCAATTGTTAGTTTAATATTACGATTTAAAAACGCTAGTTCTCGTAAACGAGTTGCTAACGTATCAAATTCATATTCCGTAGTTTCAGTAAAAATTTCTGCATCTGGTTTGAAACGCGTTACTGTTCCTGTGTGATCTGTATCCCCAATCACCTTTAAGTCTGCAACCGGAATACCACGTTCATATTTTTGATAATGAATTTGCCCGTCACGGTGAACAAATACCTCTAGCTCCGTTGATAATGCATTTACGACAGAAGCACCTACACCATGTAAACCACCAGAAACTTTATAACCGCCGCCGCCAAATTTCCCACCTGCATGAAGGACTGTCATAATAACTTCTACAGCGGGACGACCCATTTTCTCGTGCATCCCAACCGGAATACCACGACCATCATCTGTTACTGTAATACTATTGTCTTCCTCAATAGCTAGATTAATCTCATCACAATATCCTGCTAATGCCTCGTCAATACTATTATCAACAATTTCCCATACAAGATGATGAAGACCTTTTCCACTCGTCGAACCAATGTACATCCCTGGACGTTTTCGAACCGCTTCTAGTCCTTCCAATACCTGTATTTGACTTTCATCATATGCATTCTCTTGCATTTCCTTTTGTTCCATTGACACAAAGATCACCTACTTTTCCATTTAGACAGAAGTTATTTATCTTCTTCTCCACAATCCACTGTGCCGTTCGTTACATGAATTGTTTTTGCTTGTTTTAATGTATCATGCTCAATTCCATCAACACTTGTCGTTGTTACAAACGTTTGCACTTTTCCTTGAATCGTATTAAGCAGATGTGATTGCCTGTAATCATCTAGTTCTGATAACACATCATCTAATAAAAGGATTGGATATTCGTTAACTTCTGAATAAATCAATTCGATCTCAGCTAACTTTAGGGAAAGCGCGGTCGTTCGTTGTTGTCCTTGCGAACCAAAAACTTGAACATTTTTCCCATTAACAAAGAATTGCAAATCGTCACGGTGAGGACCAATTAAGGTTGTACCACGGAAGATTTCACGTTGTTTCACAGATTGGAAACTTTCATAGTATACTTCTTCTATTTTCGACAAATCCATGGATTCTGATACATCTATGCTTGGTTTATAAACTATTTCTAGTTCTTCAAGTCCTCTGCTAATTCCTTGATGAATTGGAGCTGCCCATTCTTGTAATAGACGTAAAAATTCAAAACGTTTTTTTAACACTTTTACACCATGCTCAACGAGTTGAATTGTAAACACATCTAGCATAGCTTCATCACTTTTACTGCTTCCTTGCATTTTTTTAAGCAAATGATTACGCTGTGTAAGGACTTTTTGATATTGACTTAATTCATACAAATACACAGGAGCTATTTGTCCAAGCTCCATGTCTAAAAAACGTCTTCGTACTTGAGGACTTCCTTTAACAAGATTTAAATCTTCTGGTGCAAACATAACAACATTCATCACACCAATATATTGACTTAATTTTTGTTGCTCAAGTTGATTTAACTTTGCCTTTTTCCCTTTTTTAGAAACATTTAGTTCTAAAGACAAAGAGTTGTTTCTCTTTTGTAGTTTCCCTTTTATTTTACCATAATCCTCATCCCATCGGATAAGTTCACGATCATTAGAAGTTCGATGAGATTTCGCCATCGCTAATACGTAGATTGCTTCCATCAAATTGGTTTTTCCTTGCGCATTTTCACCAATAATTACGTTTACTTTATCTTCGAAGGAAAGATCTAACTTCTCATAATTGCGATAGTTCTGTAAATGTAATTCTGTAATATACAAAGGGATCCCCCTTTATCCTTGAACTTGAAATGTTCCGATCTCCGGAATTTCAACAATATCATTTGTATATAATTTTCGGCCTCGTCGATTTTCAAGTTCTTTATTTACATACACTTCATACTCTTGTAAAAACCACTTTACCGCTCCGCCTGTATCAATCACGTCAGCCAGTTTTAAAAATTGTCCTAATGTAATATATTCTGTCGAAATTTGAATACGTTTCATCATAAATCGCTCACTTTCTAAAAGTGTTCATTCTTTCATTGTACTAAATAAACAAGCATTAGGAAAGTAATAGCGAGAAATCAAAAGGGTTACCAGTAAATCCACACTAGTAACCCTCACCATAATTTTAGTACGTACGTACCGGTAAAATTAGTTGAATAATGGAATCATCGTTCACAGTACGAATTAAAAATGGTCTCATCGCACCAGTAAAACTAACTTTGATTTCTGTACTATCCAATGCTTTTAATGCATCCATCATATATTTTGCACTAAACGAAATTTTTAACTCTTCCCCAGTAAATTGCTCACATTGAACTTCTTCTACTACTTTTCCGATTTCTGGAGAATTCGATGAAATTTCCAACATTTCATTTTCTAAAGTTGATAATTTCACAACATTATTACGTCCATCTCTCGCTAATAACGACGCTCGATCAATCGCTTGTAAAAATTCTTTTGTATTTACAAAAATATCTGTTTTGCTATCAGGCGGAATAAGTCTTGTAGTGTCCGGGTAGCTGCCTTCTAATAGTCTAGAGAAAAATAACAAATGTTTTGTACGGAATAAAACTTGATACTCCGTTACAACAATATCTACCATCTCTTCTGATTCATCAAGAATCTTACTTAATTCATTTAAACTTTTTCCTGGAATCACAACATTAGCTTGAAACTCATTTGCAATCGTTTGTCCTGCAATTTTTGCTTTACGAAGTGCTAAACGATGACTATCTGTTGCAATGCAAGTCAACTCGCTGTTATATATCTTCCAGTTTACACCTGTCAAGATCGGACGTGTTTCTGATGTAGATACAGCGAATACAGTTTGACGAATCATGTGCTTTAAAAGATCTGTTGGGATTTGAAATACATGATGTTCTTCAATCTGTGGTAATAATGGATACTCAGCTGAATCTAAACCATTTAGATTAAACTCAGATTTTCCAGATTTTATTTTTGTCATAAAATGACTTTCTACAGAAATTTCAACTGTATCTTTCGGTAATTTTTTTACAATTTCACTGAAATATTTTGCTTGTAAAACAATACTTCCAGATTGTTTTACTTCTACAATTTCTTTCCCATCTTCTTCGACTGGGATAAAAGATTCAATGGATATATCTGCGTCACTACCTGTTAATGTAACACCTTCTTCATTTGCTACAATTTTGATCCCTGTAAGAATTGGAATTGTTGTACGAGAGGAAACAGCTTTCATTACATCTTGTACACTTCTGACAAGGTAGTCTTTTTGAATTGAAAAATGCATATCGAAAACCTCCGGTAAGTATAAAATTGAGTTTATTTAATAATAATAAAAAATTAGTAGTAATAGTAATAGGGCTTGTGGATATGTGGATAACTTAATAAAAAGACGGAAAAACAGTCTATCTACATGTGGATAGACTGTGTGTAAAACAAGAATAGTTATTCACGTTGTTCACATTATTTAATTATTACTTTAAAATATCGCGAATTTCTTCCAGTTGTCTTTGTAATTGTGTATCTGTTTTTAACAACTTTGAAATTTTTTCATGGGCATGAATGACTGTAGTATGATCACGTCCGCCGAACTCTTCACCGATTTTTGGTAAAGAGGAATCCGTTAATTCACGAGACAGATACATTGCAATTTGACGAGGGAAAGCGACAGATTTTGTGCGCTTTTTTGCTTTAAAGTCTTCCAATTTCACTTGGAAAATATCCCCTACAGCCTTCTGAATGTCATAAATTGAAATAATTTTTGGCTTTGAATTTGGAATAATATGTTTTAGTGCTTCAGCAGCTAAATCCGCATTAATATCCTTATTAATTAAAGAGGAGTACGCTACAACACGAATTAGGGCACCTTCTAATTCACGAATGTTAGAGTCGATTTGATTAGCGATATAAAGCATAACTTCATTCGGGATATCAAGCCCCTCAGCTTTTGCTTTCTTACGTAAAATCGCAATCCTTGTTTCTAAATCTGGAGGAGTAATATCTGTAATAAGTCCCCATTCAAAACGTGAGCGTAAGCGATCTTCTAATGTTGGAATTTCTTTTGGTGGACGATCACTTGAAATTACAATTTGTTTACTTTCTTCGTGTAATGCATTAAACGTATGGAAGAATTCTTCTTGCGTCTGTTCTTTTCCAGCAAGAAATTGAATATCATCGATAAGCAGAACATCGACGTTTCGATATTTATTGCGAAAATCAACTGCTTTATTATCACGAATAGAATTAATAAACTCATTTGTAAATTTTTCAGATGATAGATAAACGACTTTTGCGTTTGGATTGTGTTCGATGACATAATGACCAATCGCATGCATTAAATGCGTCTTTCCTAGTCCTACTCCCCCGTAAATAAATAAGGGATTGTATGCTTTAGCGGGCGCCTCCGCCACAGCTAAAGAAGCAGCATGGGCAAAACGATTGCCAGAACCGATTACAAAGGTATCAAATATATATTTAGGATTAAGCATACTTTGTGGGAAATGATTAGGCTCACCATGCATTGTTTTATTCTTTTGAACAGGAGGATAGTCAAATTCCTCTTCTGTTTGACTTTGTGGAATGATAAAGCGAATTGTAAGTTCCGCTCCCATTAAATGAATAATTGTTTCTGAAATAAGATCAGAATAATGGGATTCCAACCAATCACGTGCAAATTCATTCGGCGCAGTAATTGTTAAAACGTCCTTTTTTAAAGAATACGCTTTTGTAGACTTAAGCCACGTTTCATAACTAGGCTTACTTACTTTCTTTTCTAATTCTTTTAAGGTGCTATTCCATAAATCCGAAATATTTTCCAAAGGTGTCCCTCCTTTACAAAAGACGATGATACAACAGGGTGTTTAATATTTGTATAACGCAAGCGAAAAACGCTGTATATTTATACGAAACACTTTTTAAAAGAAAAAAGCATTTAAAATCCGAAATAGAGTTTTCGACAAAAAAACACGTTGTGGAAAACTTTTTATGCACATGTGATTATACATGTCCACAAGTTATGCACACTTTGTGGATAAATAATAATTGTTAAAAACTTGTTCAAGGTGAAAACACAACTATAATATCAAAAAAAGATAGCAATAGCAATGTAATTCGGAAAGTTATCCACAAAATCAATACCTTGTGGAATAAACTTGTCCACAGTACGATATACTGTGTGAAAACAAAAAAAAATTTGTGGATAGAAAAAAGTGGCGAAAAAAATTATCCACAACAAATGGAATACGCTGTGAACAACCTTGTGAATAGAGAGAAAATGAATATTTTATGAAAATTTCTAGAGGCATTGACATTTTCCTAACAAATTAACTATAATTTATAGGACTGTCTTTAACAGTTATTCCTCAGGGAGGTGTCATATAATGAAAAGAACTTATCAACCAAATAAACGTAAGCGCAGCAAAGTACATGGTTTCCGTAGCCGTATGAGCACAGCGAACGGACGTAAAGTTCTAGCAGCTCGTCGTCGTAAAGGTAGAAAAGTATTATCTGCGTAGGCCACTGATCGTTCAGTGGTCTTTTTTTCTAGTAATTATGAATTTTCCACTGGCGAAATACAGGAGTGTTCAATTGATATGAAGAAAAAGAATCGTGTAAAGAAGAATGAGGAATTTCAAGCTGTTTTTCAAAATGGAAAATCAAATGCCAATCGTCAATTTGTTATCTATCAGTTAGAGAAGCCTGATCAACCGTATTTTCGAATTGGTCTTTCCGTTAGTAAAAAAATAGGAAATGCAGTTATGCGTAATCGCATTAAGCGTATGATCCGTCAGGCTTTTACAGAATTAAAAGATGAGATAGATTCTGGGAAAGATTTTGTTATAATAGCAAGGAAGCCTTGTTCAGACATGGACTATGAACAATTAAAGAAAAGCTTAATTCATGCTCTGCAACGCTCGGGAGTAAAACGGGCAAAAAATGGCGGAAAAAGAGGAAAATGAATTACACAATATACATACCGAAACAAGGAGGAGCAGGCTGTGAAAAAAAAGATAGGCTTACTAGTTATGCTTATTGTTGTTATGGCAATTGCCGCTGGCTGTAATCAAACAAATCAGCCGATTACACCGCAAAGTACAGGGATTTGGAATGAATATTTCGTATATCCACTTTCTCAGTTAATCACGTATTTTGCAACCATATTTGGCAATAACTATGGTTTAGCGATTGTTGTTACAACTCTTATCATTCGTTTTGCGTTATTACCATTAATGATTAAGCAAACGAAGAGCACGAAAGCGATGCAAGTATTACAACCTGAAATGGCAAAATTAAAAGAGAAATATAGCTCTAAAGACCAAGCAACTCAACAAAAGTTGCAACAAGAAATGATGCAATTGTATCAAAAGCATGGCATCAATCCATTAGCAGGTTGTTTACCAATATTTATTCAAATGCCAATTTTATTTGCATTTTATCATGCAATTATCAGAACGGCAGAAATCAAACAACATAGTTTTTTATGGTTTGATTTAGGTCATGCTGATCCATATTATATTCTTCCAATCGTTGCAGCGATCACAACGTTTATTCAACAAAAGCTAGCAATGGCTGGTACTGCGGGGCAAAATCCACAAATGGCAATGATGCTTTGGCTTATGCCTATCATGATTTTGGTTTTCGCAATTAACTTCCCAGCTGCATTATCTCTTTACTGGGTAGTAGGTAACATCTTTGGTATTGCTCAAACATATTTGATCAAAGGGCCGGATCTTAAGGCTAGTAAGGCAGGAGGATCAAGTAAGTGAGTATGATTACTGCTAAAGGACAAACCGTCGAACTGGCAGTGCAATTTGCATTAGAACAATTACAAGTACCAAGAGATAAAGTTGAGATACATGTCATTGATGAAGGAAAAAAAGCTTTTCTTGGGTTTATTGGAGGACGACCTGCTATTGTAGAGGTCATTGTAACAAAAGATCCTGTAGAAGAAGCAGAACTTTATTTGAAAAGTATCATAAAAGCAATGGATGTTGATGTAACTGTTGAAACAGATGTAAAAGGGCGTGAGATTCATTTTACGCTTTCTGGTAGTGATATTGGTGTATTAATTGGAAAAAGAGGTAATATATTAAATTCTTTACAATATGTAACAAAACTTGTTGCAAATCGTAGTACGAAACAATATATCGGTGTAACAATTGACGCTGAAAATTATCGTGATAAACGAAAAAACACGTTAGAATCGCTTGCGCTTCGGTTAGCAAAGCAAGTGGGCAACACCAAAAAAAGGGTTGTGTTAGAACCGATGCCTTCTTTTGAAAGAAAAATTATACATCAAGCACTTTCGAATCATCCATATGTGATTACAACGTCTGAAGGTAAAGAACCACATCGACATGTTGTTGTATCTCCGAAATAACATGAAACACCCATCTTGAGGAATTGATTCTAGATGGGTGGCTAGTTGAATCAATCAAACTTTTACGGGCAGTTT
The DNA here is from genome assembly GCF_900112415.1 of Bacillus sp. 491mf. Taxonomy (GTDB): domain Bacteria; phylum Bacillota; class Bacilli; order Bacillales; family Bacillaceae_G; genus Bacillus_A. The sequence continues at coordinate 50,205 of NZ_FOLV01000021.1, read as the reverse complement.
ATCTCCCACCTAACTTCTTAAGAAAAGTGGAAGTGGCTCGTCCAGAATGTTAGGAAGAGGCGAAGCTACCGAACATTCTAGCCACTAGAACTGGACAATGCTTTCACCAAAATTTGAGGTGGGAATATTACTGCCCGCGAATAGCGGGATAAACCGGTAACTCGTTTGAGTGCCGGTTTTTTACTGGATAAAATATGAAGACAGAGAAATGATCTGTGGATAAAAAATCGCACTAAACTTATCCACTGTGCATAAGTTTAGTGCGATTTAGGTGAGGACATAATAAAATAAGTTATTATTCTTTTTTACGAAGTTTCGTTATGGTATCCTAATAATTTAGTGAAAGAAAAAATCGTGTTGAAATATAGAGAAATAAGCAAGTGAGGTGAAAGAACATGGAATTTGATACAATTGCTGCGATTTCCACAGCTCTTGGGGAAGGTGCAATTGCCATTGTTCGAGTAAGTGGAGATGATGCGGTAGAAAAGGTAAACCGTATTTTTAAAGGAAAAGATTTAACGACAGTTCCATCTCATACAATTCAGTATGGGCATATTGTGGATTTAGATACAAATAAAGTGATTGAAGAAGTTATGGTTTCGATTATGCGGGCACCAAAGACATTTACGCGTGAGGATATTGTTGAGGTAAATTGTCATGGTGGCCTTGTTTCTGTAAATAAAGTATTACAGCTTATTTTATCACAAGGTGTTCGCTTGGCAGAGCCTGGAGAATTTACAAAGCGTGCTTTTTTAAATGGGCGTATTGACTTATCGCAAGCAGAAGCGGTTATGGATTTAATTCGTGCTAAAACAGATCGTGCAATGAATGTTGCGATTAATCAAATGGAAGGCCGATTATCAAAATTAATTGGTCGTTTGCGACAAGAGATTTTAGAAACGTTAGCTCATGTTGAAGTGAACATTGATTATCCGGAATACGATGACGTAGAAGAAATGACGCATGGTGTTTTAATTGAGAAGGCGACTTATGTTAAGTCAGAAATTGAAAAGTTGTTACAAACTTCAAAGCAAGGGAAGATTTTGCGCGAAGGAATTGCAACGGCTATTATTGGAAGACCGAATGTTGGAAAGTCATCGCTATTAAATAGCCTTGTACAGGAAAAGAAGGCAATTGTAACAGATATAGCAGGAACAACTCGAGATGTTATTGAAGAATATGTGAACGTGCGCGGTGTACCGCTTAAATTGATTGATACAGCTGGTATTCGTGAGACAGATGATATTGTAGAACAAATTGGTGTCGAACGCTCAAAAGAGATGATGAATAAAGCAGATTTAGTTCTTCTTGTTGTAAATTATAGCGAAGCGTTAACAAGTGAGGATGAAGAGTTATTCCGAGCGGTACAAGGAAAAGACTTTATCGTCATTGTAAATAAAACAGATTTACCGCAGCAAATTGACATGGAGTACGTTGGAAAATTGGCGGGTTCAGCTCGTGTTATTACAACAGCTTTACTTGAAGAGAAAGGTGTAGATGAGCTAGAACGGGCAATTGCCGATCTCTTCTTTGAAGGAGCAATTGAAGCGACTGATATGACATATGTATCGAATGCTCGTCACATTGGTTTATTAACACAAGCAGAAAAGACGATTGGTGATGCAATTGCGGCTATTCACAGCGGCGTGCCAATTGATATGGTACAGATTGATTTAACAAGAACATGGGAAATACTCGGTGAAATTACGGGAGACACTGTACACGAAAGCTTAATTGATCAGTTATTCTCTCAATTTTGTTTAGGAAAGTAATTGTAAGGAGGAATGGAAAGTGGGATACAATGCTGGTTCTTATGATGTGATTGTAATCGGTGCAGGCCATGCAGGATGTGAAGCTGGTTTGGCAGCAGCTCGTATGGGAGCAAAAACATTAATGTTAACAATTAACTTAGATATGGTCGCATTTATGCCGTGTAACCCTTCAGTTGGTGGACCTGCAAAAGGAATTGTTGTTCGTGAAATTGATGCACTTGGCGGCGAGATGGGAAGAAATATTGATAAAACGCATATTCAAATGCGTATGTTAAACACTGGGAAAGGTCCAGCAGTACGTGCACTTCGTGCCCAAGCAGATAAATTTGCGTATCAGCATGAATTGAAAAAAACAATCGAAGAAACGCCAAATTTAACATTGTGTCAAGCAATGGTTGAACGCTTAGTTGTGGAAGATGGTGTATGTAAAGGCGTTGTTACACAAACTGGAGGAGAATATACAGCGAAAACAGTTGTTATTACAACTGGTACGTTTTTACGCGGTGAAATTATTGTTGGGAATTTAAAATATTCAAGCGGTCCAAATAATCAACAACCATCTGTGAAATTATCGGAGCATTTAGAAGAGCTTGGGTTTGAACTAGTTCGTTTTAAAACGGGTACGCCTCCGCGTGTAGATAGTCGTACAATTGATTATAGCAAAACAGAAATTCAGCCAGGTGATGATATACCGCGTTCATTCTCTTTTGAAACAACAAAGTTCATCATGGATCAAATTCCATGCTGGTTAACATACACAAGTGAAGAAACGCATCGTTTAATCGATGGAAACTTACATCGTTCTGCTATGTATTCGGGCATGATCAAAGGAACAGGCCCACGATACTGTCCTTCTATTGAAGATAAGGTTGTTCGTTTCCACGATAAGCCGCGTCATCAAATTTTCTTAGAGCCAGAAGGTCGCAATACACAAGAAGTATACGTACAAGGTTTATCAACAAGTTTACCAGAAGATGTACAACGTGAGATGTTAAAGACCATTCCTGGCCTAGAGAACGTAGAAATGATGCGCACAGGATATGCAATTGAATATGATGCAATTGTACCAACGCAGCTTTGGCCAACACTTGAAACAAAGAAAATACAAAATTTATATACAGCGGGTCAAATTAATGGAACTTCTGGTTATGAAGAAGCGGCAGGGCAAGGTTTAATGGCCGGTATTAATGCTGCGTGTCGTTCATTAGGTAAAAAAGAAGTGATTTTAAATCGTTCAGATGCATACATTGGTGTTTTAATCGATGATTTAGTTACAAAAGGTACAAATGAGCCATATCGCTTGTTAACGTCCCGTGCAGAATATCGATTATTATTACGTCATGACAATGCGGACCTGCGTTTAACAGAGACTGGGCATGAAATTGGGTTGATTCCAGAAGAACGATATGAACGTTTTACAGCAAAGAAAGAGAAAATTGAAAAAGAAAAAGAACGTTTAGCAAGTATTATTATTAAGCCGCGTCCTGAAGTACAAGAACTTATCCGCGGAGCTGGCGGAAGTGAACTAAAGGATGGTATACGTGCGAGTGATTTATTACGCCGTCCAGAAATGACATATGAGCATATCCATCTTCTTGCTCCAAGTGAAGTAGAAGTTAGTGATGAAGTAGCAGAGCAAGTTGAGATCCAGCTTAAATATGAAGGATATATTGAAAAATCTTTACAACAAGTAGAACGTATGAAACGTATGGAAAGCAAAAAGATTCCGGTTGATATTGATTATGATGCAATTTCTGGAATAGCTTCTGAAGCACGTCAAAAATTAAAAGATGTCCGTCCGCTATCTATGGGGCAAGCATCTCGTATTTCTGGGGTAAATCCAGCTGATATTTCCATTTTACTTGTGTATATAGAACAAGGAAAAATTGCACGAGTATCGAACCAATAAATAGTCAGGAGATATAGCGAGATGAATATAGAACAATTTCAATCTATGCTAGTGGAAAGAGGGATTACTCTTTCTGCTAGGCAGTTAGAACAATTTGAAATCTATTTTGAAACATTAGTTGAATGGAATGAAAAAATGAACTTAACTGCAATTACAGAGAAAGAAGATGTGTATTTAAAACACTTTTTTGATTCTATTACAGCTGCTTTTTATTATGATTTTTCAAAACCATTTTCTATTTGTGATGTTGGCGCAGGGGCAGGGTTCCCGAGTATTCCATTAAAAATATGTTTTCCAAATTTAAAAATTACAATTGTCGATTCTTTGCAAAAGCGTATTACGTTTTTAAATCATTTAGCAACAAAATTAGAATTACAAGACGTAGCGTTTTGTCATGATCGTGCAGAAACATTTGGACAAAAAGAAGGAGTACGTGAATCTTTTGATATTGTAATGGCACGCGCTGTTGCTCGCCTTTCTGTCTTAAGTGAATTGTGCCTACCGCTTGTGAAAGTAGGAGGAACATTTATTGCAATGAAAGGTGCAGCTGCAAACGAAGAAATTGAAAATGGTAAGTATGCTCTGCAAGTGCTTGGTGGGGAATTAAAAGAGATGTCTACGTTCCAATTACCATTCGAGGAAAGCGAACGTAACATTTTATTGATTGATAAAAAGAGAAAAACGCCAAAGAAATATCCGCGTAAGCCAGGAACACCGAATAAATTACCTATTGAAAAATAAATCTTATTAGACGTAAGATTAAGTTATATATCAGTAAGCTTGTTTATTAGCACTGATGCTTAGTTGAACGAATCGAGCTTTTACAGGCAGTTATCCACCACCTATCTTTTTAGATTTCTTACAATATTGAGGCGTGGGCTTACTGCCCGTTAGAGCGAAAGAAATAAAGGGAAACTTTGATTAGTAGGGAAGCTGAACCTCTTACTAATCGCTAGTTCAACAAATTGTGCTTTTGTGGACAGTTTATTTTTACCTGCCTAACTTTATGTATGAGGAAATTTTGAGATGGGGATATTACTGTCCGTTACTGTGGAATAAGAACGTAAATGTTTCACATGAAACATTTTTGTATAGAGTATTCAATAGGATTCAAGGTGGTGGAATATGTATGAAAAACACATTTTCTCGTTTATTTGGCTTTGGAGATAAAGAGGCTGAATTAGCACTACAAGAAGAAAGCCATGAAGAAATCAAACAAATTTCGTTAGCAAATATCGTTCCTAATCGCTATCAGCCACGGACAATTTTTGATGATGCGCGTATTGAAGAGCTTGCTCTTACAATTCATACACATGGATTAATTCAACCAATTGTTGTTCGGCAGTATGGCGAGGGAAAATATGAGATTATTGCTGGTGAAAGACGTTTTCGAGCTGCTACAAAATTAGGTTGGGAAACTGTTCCGGCTATTATAAAAAATTTGAACGATACTGAGACTGCTTCTGTTGCTTTAATTGAAAACTTGCAACGAGAGGAACTTACAGCAATTGAAGAAGCTGTTGCTTATCAAAAGTTAATTGAATTACATAATTTAACGCAAGAAGCATTAGCACAGCGACTAGGTAAAGGACAATCTACAATTGCGAACAAGTTGAGACTATTAAAATTACCTGAAGAAATTAAACAAGCTCTATTAGAGAAGAGTATTACAGAACGTCATGCTCGTGCTCTTATTCCACTTAAAAATAAAGAGATTCAATTAACAATTTTACAAGAAATCATTGAAAAGCAATTGAATGTGAAGCAAACAGAAGATAGAATTGCTAAATTGTTAGAAGAAACGAAGCCGAAACGAAAAGCAAAACAAAAAGCGGTAAGTCGCGATATGCGTATTGCAATGAATACGATTCGTCAATCTTTACAAATGGTTGCGAATAGTGGTTTAAATGTAAATTCAGAAGAAGAAGAATTTGATGAATACTATCAAATTACAATTAAAATTCCAAAGAAGAAGTAAGAAAATAGAAAGACCTCAAACCGTCGGTAGAGGTCTTTTTGTTTTGTCATGCATTAAAAACTAGTAACTCTATGAAAAAAGGCAGAAAAGCAATTTTTTAAATGGTCAGGGGGGACTGGTTATGTATAGGAGCGGTCAGGACCTTTTCTTGCCACGCACAAAGTTTTAAAACAAAGAAAGGAAGCAAGGTATAAGTCCATTTTTATCCCACTATTCGTGGGCAGTAAAGGCTGGAGAAGAGCAGGGAAGAAAGCTGCTGGCATGCGCCCGATTGGGTGGGCTAACCATCAGTGGGGAATAAAGCATCCCATTGATGGAGGTTTCACTGTATAAGTACTATATTTTCTTTTAAAATTAAGAAGGAGTTTGTAAATAAATTTTGAAGTTTAATATACAGAAGAATAAAGAAGCATGATTATTTCATGTTAAAATGAAAGTAATCATTTGCAGAAAAAGATATAAAGGTTGAAAGTAGGTGACATCATGGGAAAAATCATTGCCATTGCTAATCAAAAAGGTGGAGTTGGAAAGACAACAACATCGGTAAATTTAGGAGCTGGATTGGCGCAAGTAGGAAAAAAAGTACTTCTTGTTGATATTGATGCACAAGGGAATGCAACGACAGGAGTCGGAATTGAAAAATCAGAGTTAAATGAATGTATTTACAATGTGCTTGTAGAAGACATGGATGTTCGTGTAGTTATACAGCGAACAAAAACTGAGAATTTAGATGTACTCCCTGCTACCATTCAACTAGCAGGAGCCGAGATAGAACTTGTACCGACAATTTCCCGGGAAGTTCGCCTGCAGCGTGCGCTGCAGCCAATTCGTGATGAATATGATTATATTATTATTGATTGTCCCCCATCTTTAGGTTTATTAACCATTAATGCATTAACTGCTGCAGATTCTGTTATTATTCCTGTTCAATGTGAATACTACGCCCTAGAGGGGTTAAGTCAATTATTAAATACAGTTCGTCTTGTACAAAAGCATTTAAACAAAAATTTAGCAATTCAAGGTGTTTTACTAACAATGCTAGATGCTCGTACAAATTTAGGACTACAAGTAATTGATGAAGTGAAGAAATACTTCCGAGATAAAGTATATAGATCTATTATTCCGCGTAATGTACGTTTAAGTGAAGCACCGAGTCATGGAAAACCAATTATGATGTATGATGCTAAGTCAAGGGGGGCAGAAGTGTATTTAGATTTAGCAAAGGAAGTGATTGCAGGTGGCTAAAGGACTAGGAAGAGGAATTAATGCGTTTTTTCCAGATTTAGATGTGAAAGAGGGAGAAACAATTCAAGAATTGCAGATAAATCAATTGCGTCCTAACCCGTATCAGCCGCGTAAATATTTTCATAATGAAGCAATTCAAGAATTAGCGTTATCTATTAAAGAACATGGAATTTTACAACCTCTTATCGTTCGGAAAAGTATTAAGGGGTATGAAATCGTTGCAGGAGAACGGAGATTTCGTGCTGCAAAAGAAGCAGATCTTAAAACAGTTCCTGCCGTGGTTCGAGAGTTAAATGATCAACAAATGATGGAGTTTGCGTTACTAGAGAATTTGCAACGCGAAGATTTATCGCCAATTGAAGAAGCATTAGCTTATCAAATGCTCATGGAGGAGCTTAAGATAACACAAGAACAGTTAGCAAAGCGGCTTGGAAAAAGCAGACCGCATATTGCAAACCACATTCGTTTACTTACCCTCCCACCTTTCGTACAAGATATGATTGCCAATGGAAGTATTTCTATGGGACATGGACGAACACTACTTGCATTAAAAGATAAAACAAAAATCAATAATTTATTGCAACGAATTAAAGAAGAAGGGTTAAATGTCCGTCAGTTGGAACAAATTATTCAGCAAATGAATGAATATGTTTCACGTGAAACAAAGAGACAAAAACCACAAAAAAATATCTTCTTTGAGGAACAAGAGACGGTGTTGCGAGATCGATTTGGAACATCCGTAAAAATTAAGGAAACAAAACAAGAAAAAGGAAAAATCGAAATTCAATTTTTCAATAAAGATGACTTGCAACGTATTTTAGAACTTTTAGCGGGAGAATGATAAAAAATAAACCATCTTCAGTTATAGATGGTTTATTTTTTTCATTACCGCAATTTTTTTATCAGTTTCAATAATACTTTCTGCAATGCCGGTAGCCATTTTCATAACAAGATTTAGTCTTGTATTTTGTAGGACAAAAAACTCCATAAATCCATTTAAATTTACAATACCATGAATATGCATATCACCAATTGAGGGAAGGTTTTTATTCATAGCTGCTCCAGGTTTACTAGGACCTGTTCCAACTGTAATTGAACCAATATTTTGTGATTTCCCTAGACAAGCATCAATCGCAATAATAAAGGGATTCATAAATGATTTGTGTATTTCTGTAATTGTTTCTTCCAAGTTTAAAGCATGGACGGGTGATTCTAGTGTCCCGTATAAATGAAAATTTTGGATGTTATAATCCTGTAGTTTTGAGCCGACAAGGGGCCCTAATGCATCACCAGTTGAGCGATCTGTTCCAATACACAGTATGATAAGTGGAGAGTTTTGTTCGATTGGGAGATGAGAAAGTAGAAAACTACTAATTGTTTGATTGCAATTTACATCATGATACATAATCTGTTGCGAATCTTTTTCAAAAAAAGGTAAACGAAAACTTCCAATATTCACGAAGCATCCATCCTTTAATAGAATTTAGTATATTTCATATAAAGTTTAACTAACCATCAGTTATATCTCCCACCTATCTTCTTTAGAAAAGCGGAAGTGGCTCGCTCAGAATCGCAGGACGCCCACACCAAAGGCAGAGAGGTACTTTTTGTCTCATCCGAGGGGGCGAAACGACCGAAGAATCTAGCCGCTAGAGCTGGACACCGTTTTCTCAAAATCTTGAGATGGGAGTCTTACTGCTCTAAAGTAGCGGGATAAATTTGATTTTTGCAGATTACATATTTCTCTTAAGATAAGAACTATTTTGCTGTTCGTTTAGAGGAAACTTCATTTTCTTATGGGATAAGAGTGTTTTAAAAGATATGAGCAGAAGAGGAGGGCACTCTTGTATATAGATTTATAAAGTATAAAAAGGATGAAGCGTATCATGTATTCTGTAGAATACTAGTACTAGTATATAAAAAAATGTGTGATTTTATACCTCATGGAATGCGAAAATAAAAGTGTTATGAGAGAACTTTTTTCGTAAAATATAGGAGAAATTCTGTTACAATGAATAATGAATATAAGATAGAAAGGTAGGTCGCGATGAAAGGAATTCACGACTTATATACAGACTTTACAAATTGGTTATTAAATGCAGGATTATGGGAGAATATCGGTCTCGGTTTACTGAAAATCATACTTATTTTTATTATTTCGAGTGTAGTTATTCGACTTGGCAGAGTGATTATCCGGAATGCTTTCAAAATGAAGGCCAAATCGCCGATTCAAATTTCTGAAAGACGAACGATGACAGTAGCAAAATTATTAGAAAACATTTTAACATATGTTATCTTTTTTATTGTAATAATTGCGCTGTTAGGTGTATTTGGAATTGATACAAAAGGATTATTAGCTGGTGCAGGGGTTGTTGGTTTGGCGGTTGGTTTTGGTGCACAAAACTTAGTCAAAGACGTTATTACTGGATTCTTTATTTTATTAGAGGATCAATTTTCAGTAGGGGACTATGTACGCTTAGGGCAATTTGAAGGAGTTATTCAAGAAATTGGCCTGCGAACAACAAAAATGAAGAAATGGACAGGAGAAATTCATATTATTCCAAATGGAAGTATTAAGGAAGTAACAAATTTCTCTGTTAGTAATAGCGTTGCCTTTGTAGATGTAGCTATTTCATATGAAAGTGATATTGAACATGCAGAACAAGTTCTTGAAACATTGTTAGATGAATTACCAACAAGGTATGAGCAAATGGTTGATCGTCCGCAATTATTAGGTATACAGAGTTTAGCGGCATCAGAGGTTGTTTTGAGGGTTACAGCTGAAGTAGAACCGATGCAACATTTTGTAGTAGCGAGAGCGCTACGCAAAGAAATTAAAAATCGTCTTGATTTACATGGGATTGAAATTCCGTATCCACGTATGGTTCTATATAACCGTGAAGAACTGATGAATGAGACAGTAAATTAGTGGTGAGAGGAGTTTAGAGAATGGAGCAAAGAGAATATAACTTGCATGACATAGTGGAAATGAAGAAAGCTCATCCATGTGGTGAAAATCGTTGGAAGATTATCCGTATGGGAATGGACATCCGTATTAAGTGCGAGGGGTGTAACCATTCGGTATTAATTCCTCGAAGAGATTTTGATCGTAAGGTGAAGAAAATACTTGTAAAACATGAAGAATAGATGAAATAAGAAACAGTGGCATTGTTGCTGCTGTTTTTTATTAGCAATTAATGGGCAGGAAGATTCCCGCTTCAAATTTGTAGGAAATCCGCAGAGGATAGAAGGGGAGAAATTGTCTGTAAAAGACTATTTGCTTCACTTGATAAATTTGGATGAAGCTTGTCATTTTATTCGTTACTATCTATAATGATGGAAGATTGAGTCATAGGAGTGAATGATATGGGATTAACGGCTGGTATCGTTGGATTACCGAACGTAGGTAAGTCAACATTATTTAATGCAATTACACAAGCAGGTGCAGAATCTGCGAACTACCCATTCTGTACAATAGATCCAAACGTTGGAATCGTAGAAGTTCCAGATCACCGTTTAAATAAATTAACTGAGCTTGTAGAACCGAAGAAAACTGTACCAACTGTCTTTGAATTTACAGATATCGCAGGTATTGTAAAAGGTGCGAGTAAAGGGGAAGGATTAGGAAATAAATTCTTATCTCATATTCGTCAAGTAGATGCAATTTGCCAAGTGGTTCGTTGCTTTGAAGATGAGAATATTACGCACGTAGCAGGAAAAGTAGATCCAATTGCAGATATTGAAACAATTAATTTAGAGCTTATTTTAGCGGATTTAGAATCTGTTGATAAGCGTCTGGAACGCGTTACAAAATTAGCGAAACAAAAAGATAAAGATGCTGTATTTGAACATGAAATTTTAGTTCGCTTAAAAGAAGCATTTGAAGAGGGAAATCCGGCTCGTACAGTTGAATTTACTGAAGAGCAAATGAAAGTAGTAAAAGGTCTTCACTTATTAACAGTAAAAGAAATGCTGTATGTAGCAAACGTTTCTGAAGACGATATAATCGACCCATCTGGAAATGAATATGTACAAATTGTAAAAGAGTTTGCTGCGAAGGAAAACTCACAAGTAATTGTTGTTTGTGCAAAAATTGAATCAGAAATTGCAGAATTAGATGAACAAGAGAAAAAGGTTTTCCTTGAAGAGCTAGGTATTGAAGAGTCTGGTCTCGATCAATTAATTCGTGCAGCTTATGATTTATTAGGACTGGCTACTTACTTTACAGCTGGTGTACAAGAAGTTCGTGCTTGGACATTCAAAAAGGGAATGAAAGCACCACAATGTGCTGGAATCATTCATACGGATTTTGAACGTGGATTTATTCGCGCAGAAACAGTATCTTATGATGATTTAGTAGGAAATGGCTCTATGACAGCTGCTAAAGAAGCTGGAAAAGTACGTTTAGAAGGAAAAGAATACATTATGAAAGACGGAGATGTTGTACACTTCCGCTTTAATGTATAATTTTTTATTTCCTAGGAAAAAATAAAGTATCTAACTTGGCAAATTCATTGAGTTTGCCAAGTTTTTTATGTTTTCGTGAGTTGATTCCTCTAACTTACTATGATATAATCTAAACTCGTGAGTAATTACTATAAATTAATTGCTCCTTGCCCAATATGGGCCGTTTAGACCAAAAGGAGGTGAAAGTGTAATGAAAAAGTACGAAATCATGTACATCATTCGTCCAAACATGGAAGAAGAAGCTCAAAAAGCTTTAGTTGAGCGCTTTGCAGGCGTTTTAACTGAAAATGGTGCAGAAATCATTAACACAAAAGATTGGGGTAAGCGTCGTTTAGCTTACGAAATCAACGACTTACGTGAAGGTTTCTACATGATCTTAAACGTAAATTCTAACTCAGAAGCAGTTAAAGAATTCGATCGTTTAGCTAAGATCAATGAAAACATCATTCGTCACATCGTTGTTAAAGAGGAAGAATAATAATTAAGATATATAGGGAGAGTGGTTCGATTGATGAATCGCGTTTTACTCGTTGGTCGTTTAACTAAAGACCCTGATTTACGTTACACGCCAAACGGTGTTGCAGTAGCTACTTTTTCATTAGCTGTTAATCGCACATATACTAATCAGCAAGGTGAGCGTGAAGCTGACTTTATTAACTGTGTTATATGGCGTAAGCAAGCAGAAAATGTAGCGAACTTCTTGAAAAAAGGTAGTTTAGCAGGCGTAGATGGTCGTCTTCAAACTCGTAATTATGAGGGACAAGATGGAAAACGTGTATATGTAACAGAAGTGGTTGCAGAGAACGTACAATTTTTAGAGCCACGCAGTAGCGCTGGTGAACAACGTGGTTCATTTAATCCGCAACCATCGGGAGCAGGATTCGGAAATCAAGGCTCCCAAAACCCATTTGGTCAATCTGGTAACAATGGCAATAATGCCGGGTTTACTAGAAATGACGATCCATTTGCAAATGTAGGTCAACCGATTGATATTTCAGACGATGACTTACCTTTCTAATGGTATAGACCGGATATTTTAACATGAAATGGAGGGAAATGGACATGGCAGGAGGACGCAAAGGTGGACGTGCGAAACGTCGTAAAGTATGTTTCTTTACATCTAACGGCATCACTCGCATCGACTATAAAGATGTTGATTTATTAAAACGCTTTGTTTCTGAGCGTGGTAAAATTTTACCACGTCGTGTAACAGGTACTAGCGCAAAATACCAACGCAAATTAACAGTTGCAATTAAACGTGCTCGTCAAATGGCACTTTTACCATATGTTGGTGAATAATAACGTATGAAATGCACAGTAGAGTATTACTCTACTGTGCATTTTGCTATTCTCTTCTTTTTGTTAACTATGATAGAAGTTTTACTTTATAGAAAGAGGGTGTGGAGAATGAAGCGCACACGACTCATTACAGAAGGAGCGGTATTACTTGCTTTATATGCTATTTTGCTTCTTGCTTCTCTGTATATGCCCGTTTTAGGGGCTATATTTATATTTGCATTGCCGTTACCATTTCTTATTTTTACGATAAGATATCAGTTAAGTAGTGCTTGTATGCTACTCGGGGCAGCGATTCTTGTAACGCTTATTGTGAGTTCGCCTCTTAGTATTGCGAATACACTTATGTTCGGAGTAACAGGTGTTATATTAGGACATATGTATAAAAAGAAAAAAAGTGTTATTGAAATTTTATTGGTTGGAACACTTGTATATCTTGTAAGTTTTGTATTGCTGTATATTGTTAGCGTGCAGTTCTTTAATGTAGATATTGTGAAACAGATGCAAGATATGTTCAAACAATCGATGGAACAAAGCGAGAAGTTTATGAAAATGGCGGGTGCATCTGTAAATGAAGGGCAGCTAGCTGAATTGAAAAAAGCGGTTAATACAATTGGGGTGCTTTTACCAACTGTACTTGCTATGGCTTCGCTATTCTCTTCTTGGATTACTATTCTAATTGCCAATCGTGTTTTAAAACGATTAAAGTACACGGCGGCATCTTGGCCTAAATTTCGTGATATACAAATACCAAAGAGTATTGTTTGGTTGTATGTCGTGATTATTTTGCTTGCTTCTTTTGCAAAAATAGAGGCAGGGTCATATGTAGAAATGGTGTTCTTAAATTTATCAACAATTTTTACCTTTTTGCTGTTGTTTCAAGGCTTTTCGCTCCTTGCTTTTTTTACAAATGCAAAAGGATATACTAAAGCTATTCCGATCTTAACTTTTGTTGTAGGGTTGTTTGTTCCAGTTTTGTTTCCTCTTATGACAATCTTAGGTATAATTGATTTAGGCTTTTCGTTACGATTGAAAATACAGATGAAATAAGTATGTGAAATATAAACCTTTTTGTAACGAAGCATAGAAATTGAAGCTTTTATCCTACGTTTAATGGAACGATTAGACTCTGTAAGCGAGGAATAAGTGTGTTGACCCGATTAAATATCGGTAGAGGATAAACTGCCGATTGGTTCAACTAATCATCAGTGGGTAGGCAGAAAAGTTCCCTGATGGAAGTTTCACTTTATAGGAGTTGTATATATGCCTGAATTTTATAAGAAACAGCGGTTTTTGTATCCTGTTTATGTATTGGCGTTTTTAACATTTTTACTCATTACGATTCTCGTTTATTTTCATTGGATGACCGGGATGATTTCCTTTGTTGTTTTTTGTATTGTCTTCTTTTTCGTTATTAAATTTGAACTCGCATTTCAAAGAAGCGTTGAAAAGTATACAAATGATACGATTACAAGGGTAAAAAAGGTAAGTAATGAGGCTTTCAATCAAATGCCGATTGGAATTTTACTATATAATAAGGATTATGGAATCGACTGGGCAAATCCATATCTATCTTCTTGTTTAGGACAACACGCGTTAGCTGGATGGCACTTGTATGATTTATCAGAAGCCTTACTTTTATTTACAAAAGGGGAAACAGCTAATGATATTGTGTCTTTAAACAATCGGAAATTTCGTGTGTTTGCGAGGAAAGAAGAGAAGTTAATTTATTTCTTTGATGTCACAGAGCAAACAGAAATTGAGAAAATGTATGAAGATCAAAGAACGGTACTTGCTGTTATCTATTTAGATAACTATGATGAAGTAACGCAAGGGTTAGATGATCAATTGCGTACAAATATTACAAGTCACGTTACATCTTTACTAAATGAATGGGCTGTGAAGCATGGTGCGTATTTGAAACGTGCTTCATCTGAACGATATTTTGTTGTGTTAAATGAAAGTATTTTAACACAAATGGAGAAAGGGAAATTTGATATTTTAGATCAAGTGCGTGAAGAAACGTCTAAACGAAATATTCCTCTTACTCTTAGTATTGGTGTTGGTTCTGGTGATTTGTCCCTGGTAGAACTTGGATCTATGGCGCAATCTGGTCTCGATTTAGCACTTGGCCGAGGTGGAGACCAAGTGGCTATTAAACAAGCAACAGGGAAAGTAAAGTTTTATGGTGGGAAGACGAATCCCGTAGAAAAACGTACTCGTGTACGTGCACGTGTAATTTCTCACGCTTTAAAAGATCTTGTGTTAGAAAGTAGCAATATCATTATTATGGGGCACCGAGCACCAGATATGGATGCAATTGGAGCTGCAATTGGGATTTTAAAAGTAACACAGTTGAATGAGCGAGAAGGATATATCGTGTTAGATGAAAATGATTCTGATAAAGGAATTAAGCGTTTAATGGATGAAGTTAAGCAGCATGAGGAGTTATGGTCTCGCTTTATTACGCCGCAGCAGGCTCTTGAATTTGCGAATGATGATTCACTTCTTGTTGTAGTAGATACGCATAAACCATCTATGGTTATGGAAAAAAGGTTGCTTGATAAGATTGAAAATGTTGTGGTGATTGATCATCATCGCCGCGGTGAGGATTTCATTGAAGATCCGTTGCTTGTCTATATGGAGCCATATGCATCATCTACAGCAGAACTTGTAACAGAGTTGTTGGAGTATCAGCCTAAGCGTTTGAAAATGAATATGTTAGAGGCAACGGCTTTACTGGCAGGTATTATCGTGGATACGAAGAGTTTTACATTCCGTACCGGAGCACGTACGTTTGATGCAGCTTCATATCTTCGTTCTCATGGCGCAGATACTATATTGGTACAAAAGTTATTAAAAGAAGATATGGCCCATTATTTACAAATTGCAAAAACAATTCGAAATGCGTACATTTATAAAAACGGGATTGCAATTGCAAAGGTAGATGGTGATGGGGTTTATGATCAAGTATTAATTGCCCAATCGGCTGATACATTACTGACAATGACTGGAGTGATTGCCTCTTTCGTAATTGCACAGCGCGGTGAAAAGGTAATTGGGATTAGTGGACGCTCTTTAGGAGAAGTAAATGTACAGCTTATTATGGAAAATTTAGGCGGGGGCGGCCATTTAACAAATGCCGCAACGCAAATACAAGACATATCAATTGATGAAGCAGAAGCAAACTTAAAATCTATTATAAATGAGTATTTAGAGGGAGGAACACAATCATGAAAGTAATCTTTTTAAAAGATGTAAAAGGTAAAGGGAAAAAAGGGGAAATGAAAAACGTACCAGACGGTTATGCGAATAACTTTTTATTAAAACAAGGACTTGCAATTGAAGCGACAAATGCAAATATGAAGACATTAGATGCGAAAAAGCGTAAAGAAGAAAAAGATGCAGAATTAGAGCTTGAAAAATGCAAGGAATTAAAAGCAACGCTAGAAAAATTAACAGTAGAATTAAAAGCAAAATCAGGTGAGGGCGGCCGTTTATTTGGTTCTATTACAAGTAAACAAATTGTAGATAGCTTACAAAAAGCTCATAATATTAAACTTGATAAACGTAAATTTGAAATGGACGATGCAATTCGTGCATTAGGATATACGAACGTTACTGTGAAATTACATCCACAAGTAACAGCAACAGTAAAGGTTCATGTTACTGAACAATAAAGAAAAGATTGAAAAGGAGGATTGCGCATGAGTGATATGTTTGCTGATCGTACCCCTCCGCATAATATTGAGGCTGAACAAGCTGTATTAGGAGCTATTTTTCTTGATCAAGAAGCGTTAACATCAGCTTCGGAAATGCTAATGCCAGAAGACTTCTATCGAACGGCGCATCAAAAAATTTATCAAATGATGCTTGATCTTTCTGATAAAGGAGAGCCCATTGATTTAGTTACCGCAACAGCAGCACTTGCTGATCAAAACTTGTTAGAAGAAATTGGCGGTGTTTCTTATTTAGCTGAACTAGCGGAAGCTGTACCGACAGCTGCTAATGTAGAATATTATGCGCGCATTATCGCAGAAAAATCGATTTTGCGTCGGCTTATTCGGACAGCAACACATATTGTGTCGGATGGTTATGAACGAGAAGATGATGTAGAGAGTCTATTAAATGAAGCTGAGAAAAAAATATTAGAGGTATCTCAGCGTACGAATACAAAAGGTTTCCAAAATATTAAAGATGTTCTTGTAGCAGCTTACGATAAAATTGAATTACTGCATAATCAAAAAGGTGAAGTTACAGGAATTCCAACGGGTTTCACCGAGTTAGATCGTATGACAGCAGGTTTCCAGCGCAATGATTTAATTATTGTAGCGGCGCGTCCATCTGTAGGGAAAACAGCATTTTCTTTAAATATTGCTCAAAACGTTGCGACGAAAACGGACGAAAATGTTGCGATTTTTAGTTTAGAGATGGGGGCTGACCAGCTCGTTATGCGTATGCTTTGTGCAGAAGGGAATATTGATGCACAGCGTCTTCGTACAGGGACTTTAACTTCAGAAGACTGGGCGAAACTGACGATGGCTATGGGCAGTCTCTCAAATGCAGGTATTTTTATTGATGATACGCCAGGTATTCGTGTTAGTGAAATTCGGGCAAAATGTAGACGTTTAAAACAAGAACATGGTCTTGGAATGATTTTAATCGATTATTTGCAGCTTATTCAAGGTAGCGGGAAATCTGGTGAAAACCGTCAGCAAGAAGTATCGGAGATTTCTCGTACACTAAAAGGATTGGCGCGTGAACTAGAAGTTCCGGTTATTGCCTTATCGCAGCTTTCTCGTGGTGTAGAATCTCGTCAAGATAAGCGTCCGATGATGTCGGATATTCGTGAGTCAGGAAGTATTGAGCAAGATGCTGATATAGTAGCATTCTTATATCGTGAAGATTACTATGACCGAGAAACAGAAAATAAAAATACAATTGAAATTATTATTGCTAAGCAGCGTAATGGTCCAGTAGGTTCGGTTGAACTGGCGTTTGTAAAGGAGTTTAACAAATTCGTAAACTTAGAACGACGTTTTGAGGATGGGCATGCATAGCAAGCATAGCGAGAGTATAAAAAAGAAGCACATTTCTTATAATAAAATGTGTTTCTTTTTTTGTTTGTGAAATAATGTTTTCATGCGTAAAATGAAATTCTTACGAACAAAAAAGATAAAAGAGAAAAAAATGTTCGTTTTTAAATTGACTTCTCTTTGCATTTTGGTACAATTATATTGTTTGAAAAGTTCGTTTGAAAATTTCGGAGGTGCTTGAATAATGTCTTCAGTAGTAGTTGTAGGAACACAGTGGGGCGATGAAGGAAAAGGTAAAATTACTGATTTCCTTTCTGAACATGCAGAAGTAGTTGCGCGCTATCAAGGCGGAAATAACGCAGGACATACAATTGTTTTTAACGGTGTTAAATATAAATTGCACTTAATTCCATCTGGTATTTTCTATAAAGAAAAAGTTTGTGTTATCGGAAACGGTATGGTAGTAGATCCAAAAGCTTTGCTTGAGGAATTAAAATATTTACATGATCGCGGTGTAAGCACTGATAATTTACGTATTAGTAACCGTGCACATGTTATCTTACCTTATCACTTAAAGCAAGACGAGTTAGAAGAAGAGCGTAAAGGTGATAATAAAATTGGTACAACGAAAAAAGGTATCGGTCCTGCATACATGGACAAAGCTGCTCGTACAGGTATTCGTATGGCAGACCTTTTAGATCGTGAAGCATTTAAAGAAAAGCTTGAGCGTACTCTAGCAGAAAAAAATCGTTTGTTTGAAAAAATGTATGATGCAGAAGGATTTAGTGCAGAAGAAATTTTCGAAGAATATTTCGAATATGGTCAACGAATTGCACAATACGTATGTGATACGTCTGTTGTATTAAATGATGCATTAGATGAAGGACGCCGCGTATTATTTGAAGGTGCACAAGGTGTTATGCTTGATATTGATCAAGGTACGTACCCGTTCGTTACATCTTCTAACCCAGTTGCTGGTGGTGTAACAATTGGTTCTGGTGTAGGACCTTCTAAAATTAAACGCGTAGTAGGTGTATGTAAAGCATATACAAGCCGTGTAGGTGACGGTCCATTCCCAACTGAGCTTCATGATGAAATTGGTAATCAAATTCGTGAAGTTGGTCGTGAATACGGTACAACAACAGGTCGTCCACGCCGTGTTGGTTGGTTTGATAGTGTTGTTGTAAGACATGCTCGTCGCGTTAGCGGTCTTACAGACTTGTCTTTAAACTCTATCGACGTATTAACAGGTATTCCAACTGTGAAAATTTGTATTGCATACAAATATAACGGTGAAGTTATTGACGAAGTTCCAGCAAACTTAAATATTTTAGCGAAATGTGAGCCAGTATACGAAGAGCTTCCAGGTTGGACAGAAGATATTACAGGCGTAAAAACACTAGCTGAACTTCCTGAAAATGCAAGACATTATGTAGAACGTGTGTCTCAATTAACAGGTATTCCGTTAGCTATGTTCTCTGTTGGTCCAGACCGTAGCCAAACAAATATTGTTCGTAACGTATACGGTATCTAATCTTGTTTTTTTCTTAA
The DNA here is from genome assembly GCF_900112415.1 of Bacillus sp. 491mf. Taxonomy (GTDB): domain Bacteria; phylum Bacillota; class Bacilli; order Bacillales; family Bacillaceae_G; genus Bacillus_A. The sequence goes on along the minus strand of NZ_FOLV01000021.1, from coordinate 30,951 downwards.
AAATACGATATATTAAAAAAGAACCCAATTTAAATGGGTTCTTTTTTTATGTTTTTATAAAAAAATATAAAAAAGTATTGTACAAATATATCATTTCATGATATTATAACTCTTGTCGTCACGAAAACATGACATTGGTGAACATGAGCCATTAGCTCAGTTGGTAGAGCATCTGACTTTTAATCAGAGGGTCGAAGGTTCGAGTCCTTCATGGCTCACCATTTTATTTTCGTGGCCCGTTGGTCAAGTGGTTAAGACACCGCCCTTTCACGGCGGTAACACGGGTTCGAATCCCGTACGGGTCACTTTTTTTTTGTTTTATTTTGGTCCCGTGGTGTAGTGGTTAACATGCCTGCCTGTCACGCAGGAGATCGCCGGTTCGACCCCGGTCGGGACCGCCACTTTTGTTTAATACCACAATTAGTGGTTTTATATATATGTTTTGGCTCGGTAGCTCAGTCGGTAGAGCAGAGGACTGAAAATCCTCGTGTCGGCGGTTCGATTCCGTCCCGAGCCACTTTCAGGATATTAAGAGGGCCCGCTTAATATCCTTTTTATATTGTACAATTTTACAAATGAGATTAGTTCTTTTAAAATAGAAGGAAGGGAAGCCTCTAGCAGTTGAAGCTAGAGGTTTTTCTGTAAAGAAGGCAATTAAATGTTCAGGAGGAAACTAAAATGATGGGAAAGAAAATTTTAGTCGTTGATGATGAAAAACCAATTGCAGATATTTTAAAGTTTAATTTAGAAAAAGAAGGTTTTGAAATTGTAATGGCTCATGATGGTGATGAAGCCATTGAAAAAGCAAATGAAGAACAACCAGATATGGTTTTATTAGATATTATGTTACCGGGAAAAGATGGTTTAGAAGTTTGTCGTGAAATACGAAAAAACTATGAAATGCCAATTATTATGCTAACAGCAAAAGACTCTGAAATTGATAAAGTCCTTGGATTAGAACTAGGGGCAGATGATTATGTAACAAAGCCGTTTAGTACACGTGAGTTATTAGCACGCGTAAAAGCGAATTTACGTCGTCATCAACAAGGTGGAGCAGCTGAAAAAGAAGAAAATGCAGAGATGGTTATTGGACCGATTGTAATCAATCCCAATGCATATAGTGTAACAAAGCGCGAAGAAAATATTGAGTTAACACATCGCGAATTTGAATTGCTTCATTATTTAGCGAAGCATTTAGGACAAGTTATGACGCGCGAACATTTATTACAAACTGTTTGGGGTTATGACTATTTTGGTGATGTGCGTACAGTAGATGTAACAGTTCGTCGTTTACGTGAGAAAATTGAAGATAATCCAAGTCATCCAACTTTAATTGTAACAAGACGTGGTGTGGGATATTACTTACGCGATCCAGAGCAGGAGTAATATATGAAGAAAGTTGGTTTTTTTCAGTCGATTCATTTAAAGTTCGTATTAATTTACATGCTATTAATTTTAATGGCAATGCAAATTATTGGTGTTTATTTTGTTCGGGAGTTAGAGAAAAATCTTGTGAAGAGTTTTAAAGAATCATTAACACAACGAACGAATTTACTTGCTTACAACTTAAAGCAAGAATTTGGAAAAGAAAGAGATAGACCAAAAGATCCTACCATTGAAGAGGCACTGAAAACGAGTCTGGAAGGTTTTGCTTCTGATCGAAAAGCTGATATTCAAGAGGTTCGGGTCATTGATGAGAATAGTCGTGTGTTAGCAACATCACTTCAATATAATCAAAGTATTGTCGGAAAAAAAACAACAGACTTATTGGTAAAACGAGCATTAGTGCAAGAAAAACCTGTTGATAAAATGGAACTAGACCGCAACACAGGAAATCGTGTGCAGGTTGTTGCTACTCCAATCAAGGTACCCATCCAAGCAAATAATGATAAACCTTGTGTAATCTATATTGTTGCTTCTATGGAAGATGTTTATAAACAAATGAAACTCATTAATCAAATCTTTGCAACGGGAACGGTTATCGCATTGTTAGTAACAGCTGTGCTAGGTATTTTATTAGCACAAACTATTACAAGACCAATTTCAGATATGAGAAAGCAAGCGATTGAAATGGCAAAGGGAAATTACGCTCGGAAAGTAAAAGTGCATGGTCATGATGAAATTGGCCAATTAGCATTGGCATTTAATAATTTATCGAAGAAGTTGCAGCAAGCTCGTTCTTCTACGGAGAGCGAGAGAAGAAAGCTTTCGTCTGTATTATCTCATATGACAGATGGAGTAATTGCAACGGATCGAAAAGGAGATATTATCTTATTAAATGATCCAGCTGAAAAAATGCTTAACGTTTCACGTGAAACAGCATTAGATCAGTCGATTTTAGAAATATTAGGCATTCAAGAAGAGTACACATTAGATAATTTATATGAAGAACCAGACTCTGTTATATTAGATTTTAGTACAAGAGATGAGCCGTATATTTTACGAGCTAGCTTTTCTATTATTCAAAAAGACAATGGAAAGGTAAATGGTTTCATTGCGGTATTATATGATGTGACGGAACAAGAGCGAATCGAGGGCGAGCGCCGAGAATTTGTGGCAAACGTTTCTCATGAACTTCGTACACCATTAACAACGATGCGAAGCTATTTGGAAGCATTAGGTGAAGGTGCGTGGCAAGATCCGAATATTGCACCGCAATTCTTACAAGTGACGCAAGAAGAAACGGAGCGAATGATTCGACTTGTTAATGCGCTGCTACAGCTTTCAAAATTAGATAGTACAGAATATCGTTTAATGAAAGAATGGGTAGATTTTACACAATTCTTTAGTAATATCATTGATCGTTTTGAAATGTCAAAAGAGCAGAATGTATCGTTTAAACGTTCATTTTCTAAGAGAACACGTTTTATTGAGATTGATGAGGATAAAATTACACAAGTTCTTTATAATATTATTTCAAACGCCTTAAAGTATTCTCCAGAAGGTGGAACAATAACATATCGTTTACGAGAAAGAGAAGATATGTTAGAAATAAGCATCAGCGACCAAGGAATGGGGATTCCGAAAGAGAACGTTGATAAGATTTTTGAGCGTTTCTATCGCGTTGACAAAGCGCGTTCACGTAAATTAGGTGGAACAGGATTAGGTCTAGCAATTGCCAAGGAAATGATTCAAGCTCATGGCGGTTCGATTTGGGCAAAAAGTGAAGAAGGAAAAGGGACAACCATTTATTTCACGCTTCCGATGGAAAAGGAAGAAGAGGATGACTGGGAATGAATATGGAGAACTTAAAATCAGTCTTGCTAATTAACTTAGTTGTTATTAGCGTATTTCTTACTTTTAATTTATGGACTTATGTACCTGATTCCAGCAAATTGCAAAATGCGAAATATCTTCAAGAAAATACGGAGGGAGAACAGAAGAATCTTGCGAATGTCATTTTACCTTCTGTTGTTCTTTTCCATAAAGAGAATACACATCTTGGAAGCGAAAATATAGACGCTATTGATCCATTATATAAATTACTTCAACGAGGAGAATTGTACGATTTTAAAGATATATCAAATGATATTCCGAAACAGCAATTTTTCTCCTTTGTTCGTGGGAAAAACAAGATTGAAATGCTTTTCCCTACACATATCCCATTGGATTCTATGAGGGGCGTTTTTGCCATCAAGGAAAAAATCCCAGATTCATATAGCTTTAATCGTATAATGATTGACTTATCAAAAAGTCGCGATGGTAATATTTCTGTCTACTTTATCTCATATGAAAATCGCAAGGTATATCATATGGTGTTAAAAGGAATAATGCTTCGAGAGCTTGAAACGGCACGTGACCAATTTGCAGCTAGTGCGAGGGATTACTCTCAATACACATTAAGTGATACGAGAGAAATATTTTTACCAGATACGAAAACGGATGTGCAGAGTATGGGGTATTTAGTAAATGAAATTACCGAGGATGTATTTATAAATGCATTATTTACAGATCCTCGTTATGTAAAAAAAATACCTGGTGAACGTGAAAACACATATACAGATGGAATTCGCCTCATGCAAGTATTAAAGAAAAATCAAATGTTACAGTACACAAATTCAGCTGTATCAGAACAAGCGAATATATCTGGAAATGCGCTTATTCAACGCAGTTTTGATTTTATTAACGGTCATAGTGGTTTAACAGATTCTTATCGTTTTGAATATATGAGCTCTAGAAAAAGACAAACAACGTATCGTTTATATGTTGATAGCTTACCTGTATTTAATGAAAATGGCATGGCAACATTAGATGAAGTATGGGGGGGAGAAGAATTAATTTCCTATAAGCGTCCATTATTTAAGCTATTATTAAAATATGTTGATGACCAAACAATCTCTCTTGCGGATGGTAAGACAGTTATACGCTCTCTAGAGAAGAATGAAAATGTGGATATGAAATTAATTGAAGATATTCGATTAGGATATAAGCTTACACCACAGTCAGGAACAGATGGAAAAAATATAGCTGCAATAAATTTAAAACCCGTTTGGTATGTTGTGTACGGTGAAGACAATAAGGTTAAAGAATGGTGCGAAGAGAAAGGAGGAGAGCTCATTGGATTGGAATAGGATTAAAACAATTTTTATTGTTACCTTTTTCATTTTAGATCTCTTCCTTATCTTTCAGTTTGTACAAAAAAAGGATAGTAATCAACTTGATTATATGACGGAAACGAATATTGAAGACCAAATGAAGGCGGATAAAATTACATTTGAGGATTTACCAAAAGAGTCGCCGAAAGATACGTATATTATGGCGAAAAATAGAGCTTTTTCCGATGAAGATATACATCCTTTAAAAAATCAAACGGTGTCCTTACAAGAGCCAAATACACTTGTAAGTAAGCTTAAGGAACCATTTTGGAATGCGAAAGCAACGACAGGTGATAACTATAGCGAATTTTTGCGTTCTTATGTAGTTGATGGACAAAAATACAATGCTATAGGAAAAGTAGAAGGATCAAGAGTTTATTTTTTTCAAAAATATAAAGATAAACCACTTTTTTATAATCAACATGGGATGATTGTTGCCGAACTAAATGAAAAGAAAGAAATTATATCGTATACACAAACAATGCTATATGACTTTAAAGAGATGGGAGATCGAAATAAAGATTTAGATATTATTTCTGCCCGCAATGCATTAGAAACGTTGTATACGAAAACTGGATTGAAACAAGGAATTCATATAAAAGGAGCAAAATTAGGATATGCAACAGTCGTAGCTCCTTCTTCCTCAAATGTACAAGTCCTTGTTCCAACCTGGAATCTGTATACAGACAAAGTGGACTACTTTGTAAACGCGATAGAAGGACAAATTATTCAATTAGGTAAGGACAACAAGGAAATTGAGCAATGGAGTGAGGGAAAATGAGTCTACATTTTAGTGTACTTGCAAGCGGCAGTACGGGAAATGCGCTGTATGTAGGGACAGAACGTGAAAAGTTATTAGTAGACGCGGGATTGAGTGGAAAAGCAATGGAATCTTTGTTCCAGCAAGCTGAATTAGATATAAATAGTATATCTGGTATTTTTGTCACACATGAACATAGTGATCATATTAAAGGGCTAGGTGTATTAGCTCGTAAGTATCATTTACCCATTTATGCAAATGAGAAAACATGGAATGCGATGGAGCACTTAATCGGTAATATTCCAACAGAGCAAAAATTTATTTTCTCTATTGGAGAAGTGAAAACATTCGGAGATATTGAAGTCGAATCGTTTGGCGTTTCACATGACGCTGCGGAGCCAATGTTTTATGCGTTTCATCACAACGGAAGAAAGTTAGCGCTTATTACAGATACAGGGTATGTTAGTGACCGAATGAAAGGGGTTATTAAGGGAGCTAATGCTTTTGTATTTGAAAGTAATCACGACGTTGAGATGCTCCGAATGGGACGTTATCCATGGAGTGTTAAACGAAGAATTTTAAGTGATGTAGGGCATGTTTGTAATGAAGATGCAGCGCTGGCAATGACTGATGTAATTACAGATGAAACAAAGCATATATATTTGGCTCATCTTAGTTTAGATAACAATATGAAAGAGCTTGCTCGTATGTCTGTTGCGCAAGTGCTTGAAGAGAGAGGACTTGCTGTAGGAGAAGCGTTCCAACTGCACGATACCGATCCGAAAACGCCAACTAAAATTCAATACGTATAATTCTTCATTTTGGTAAACAATAAAGGGGAATATAAATGCTTTCGGAAGGTTAGGTGAGCATAAATGTCCTTTATTGATGAAGAAGATGTTCAGAGGAAACGAAAGAGAAAGCAAAAGCATAAACATATTTTTATTTCTGGTGTAGCGGGAACTGTCATTGGTGCTACATTATTTGCTTTTGCTATGCCAACGTTTTCGAAATTAGGTTGGACTACAATTAGAGAAACAGAAGCAAGTGAAGAGAAACAGTATATAGCGCAGTCTACTCCTCAGGTTGTGAATACAGGGGATGGCTTTGTTAAGGCTGTTGACCGTGCTTCAGAAGCAGTAGTTGGTATTATTAATATCCAGCGTGATAATTTTTCAGAAGCAGATGCTGAGGCTGGAACAGGGTCTGGAGTGATTTATAAGAAAGAAAATGGGCACGCGTATATTGTAACAAATAATCATGTTGTAGCAGGAGCCAATCGTATTGAAGTAAGTTTGAGCGATGGAAAAAAGGTTCCGGGAAAAATTTTAGGAACTGATGTTGTAACAGATTTAGCTGTCGTACAAATTGATGAAAAATATGCGAAAAAGGTCATTGACCTTGGTGATTCTACGAAAGTAAAACGTGGTGAATCTGCACTTGCAATCGGAAATCCGCTTGGTTTACAATTTTCAGGTACTGTAACACAAGGGATTATTTCCGCAAATGAACGCATTGTACCAGTTGATCTAGATCAAGATGGACATTATGATTGGCAAGTAGAAGTATTGCAGACAGATGCTGCTATTAATCCTGGTAATAGTGGCGGAGCTTTAATAAATGAAGCAGGGCAACTTATTGGTATTAACTCCATGAAAATTGCTGCAAAAGAGGTAGAAGGAATTGGCCTTGCAATTCCTGTTGCAAGAGCTGTCCCAGTGATGAATGAGCTCGAAAAGTATGGGAAAGTAAGACGGCCATATGTTGGGGTTGAGCTTAGATCTTTAAATGAAATTCCTACTTATTATTGGGATAAAACATTGCATCTCCCAGCAAATGTAACGGAAGGTGTATGTATTTTAGATGTAAAAAGCCCATCGCCAGGTAGCGATGCTGGTTTACATGAATATGATGTCATTGTAGCAATTGATGGAAAAACAGTTCAGGATATTATTGCATTTCGAAAAGCTCTATACAATAAAAAAATTGGCGATAAGATGACGATTACATATTATCGTGGTGCAAAGCGAGAAACAACAACTATAAAATTAGGCAGTCAGCAGTATTAAAACAGGAGGCGGCCCCTCCTGTTTTCTGTTGTGGATAAGTGAGGTGAAATTATGAAGTTACCTTGTTGTTTAGAACATGTAGAGTTAGCGCTAGATATTATTGTGGATGAATGTGAAGTAGCTCCAGTTATCCACAATGTGGATAACGAAAGTGATGAGAAAAAAACATGTGAATTTTGTCAAAATAAGGCGATATATGTTGTGTCGAACACAGATTCCCACACAATATGTGGATGATGTATGTGGATATGTGGATAACTTCTGTGGATAATGTGTTTGTAAGGTGGGGAGTACATGTGAATATCTTAATTATCTCAATCGGAAAATTAAAAGAAAAATATTTAAAACAAGGCATTGAAGAATACTTAAAACGATTATCTTCATACGCGAAAGTGGAAGTTGTTGAATTACCAGATGAAAAAGCACCAGAAAATTTAAGTGAAGCAGAAATGCAAATGGTAAAAGAAAAAGAAGGAATTCGCATTTTAGATAGAATTTCTGATGATACGCATGTGATTGTATTAGCAATTGAAGGGAAACAAAAATCATCAGAAGAATTTGCTGCAAACTTAGACCGTCTCGCTACATATGGGAAGAGCAAAGTGGCATTTGTTATTGGAGGATCGCTTGGACTAAGTAAGGAAGTGATGAAACGCTCCAACGAGTCATTGTCGTTCTCGAAAATGACGTTGCCTCACCAGTTGATGCGTTTGGTACTGTTAGAGCAGGTGTATAGAGCATTTCGAATTAATCGGAATGAACCTTACCATAAGTAAAAGAAGGCCGAAGATTAATAAATTAACCAAAATTATGACTAACTCTTACAATTGAGAGTTGGTCTTTTTTGTTCCATGTAAATGTTAAATAATGTCGCATATCATCTCCCTTTATAATTAGGCGATGTTCCTCTATTTTTATACATATGGGATGGGGATTATGGAATATTACACATAATCCCTATATTAAATCAGGAGTCATATTATTCAAGTAATCGGTTATTATCTCCAACAGCGGTATGACTACCAATGGATGCAGCCTACCACATATCATCTGCCAAGTATAAGGGTGTGCATGGTTTATTCATTTTTACCCACTTTTTTTGCATCTCCATCTATTCCCCACGCCTTTCGTAGCTCTGTTGGTATGAGAAACGGGGTATATTCATAATCGGTCATAGCAAGTGACTGACGTCTGAGCAATGCCAGACCGAGATGATTAGCCATACTTCCAAAAACACCTGAATAATCAGAATCAAGAAAACCCATTAGTTCTTTAAGTTTCATTAACTTTTGCCAATTGGAGCGGGGAACTTCCATCCAATCAGCAATTTCGTCCCCTACGATTTCTCGAATTAGAGCAGGAATAATATTATCAAACATCTGACCCGGAATTAGATCTGCATGATATTCAAGAAGAGCCTGAGTCATCTCAATTCCTTCGGGAGACGGACCATGATGCCTTCTTCCAATAATTTCTGTTAACATTATTGATTGTTCCATGGTCTCTGGGATAATGTCCTCCCGAACTCCTAACATGGATCCTACGATTTTCCAAAAATACAGGTAATCTTCGGCCTGTTTTTCTGTTATATTCATACCTAAACGACGAAGGCCATCAATGATAACACTAGAGAAAGTTAATAGAGTACCGAGCAGATCCTCCTGACAAATGGGGATACCATTTTCTTTTTCGTCCCATCTATCGGTTTGTTGGACCAAGTGACGAATAGCCGAATGCATTAAACGGATTTTTTGGATCGCTTTGATTCCTTGTCCTTCGGATTCAAGACCATCTGGTGCCATGACATGAAGGACGAATTGTCCTGTTTCAGCGATCCTGCGATAGGCATTTTGACCTAAGCGATAACTGAATGTAAGGACCTTAACACCTTTGCGTGCTGCATAACAATATACAAGTGAGCCTGTTGCTAATAGTAAAGTGATAGCAATACCATGTTCTCGAAATAAGTCAGTTGCGTTTCTCATTCGGGCCCAGTCAACTCCTTCTGGACAATAAGCTGTATCTCTCAGCCAACTTTCGATGTTATCAGGAAGTTCCCCTGGATAAGACTGGTCATTGTTAATTAATTGTTTCAACAAAGAATTTACTGCATCAACTTGACTATTTTTGAACAATTCTTTAATAATTTCATCCGGAATAGGGTCACCTTCCATCCGTAAACTCTCCATAAACTCGTCGGTATATAACATCTATTTCCTCCCTTAACTGTTTATTGTTTATACCTCAGTCAATTCGAAGAAGGACAAGAATATATTCAACGTTATATATATTCTATGTATATAAGTAATATGAAAATCTATGAATAGTTAATGATATTGAAGGCAGTATGGATAAATAAATGATACGTTGAGATTAGAAGTACATAGGGATTGGGCCGAATCAAGAAGATGTTTAATTTTTAACTATATAAATCCGTTTTAATGTTTCGGCATATAAATTGTTGTTATGTAGAATACATCATGACCGCTCCTGGCGCTCCCTTTGTTTTACAACATTGCATGTGGCAGGAAAAGGCACTGACCGCTCCTATGCACAGCCAGACACTCTCGTCCTCCCATAAAAAAGAAGAGGGTTTTATGTTGTTTTTTTAATTTATATATATAAGTAAGCTAAATTTGTGGTATTGTTAAGGAATTTTAATCGAAAGGTCAATGGGTATTATTACATTTTATAGTTAAATATGTTAAGATAATTTGTGCGTACAGAATCTTGTAAATTTTAAGATATATTAAATGGGTTTTTTAAAATTAAGGAGTGGAAAAATGGCGCACAATATACCTCTATTGACGATTGTTGTTCCCTGCTACAATGAAGAAGCTACATTAGAGGAAACAACAAAAGAACTAACAAGAGTTATGGACGATTTAGTTGTAAATAACAAAATAAGTAATGAAAGTATCATTTTTTATGTAGATGATGGAAGCTCTGATAATACATGGGGCATAATTGAAGAAAAAACCGAAACAAATCCTTATGTTCAAGGATTAAAATTAAGTAGAAATTTTGGCCATCAAGGAGCATTAATCGCTGGTTTAGAATCAGCAAGAGATTTTTCAGATTGTGTGGTTTCAATAGATGCAGACCTTCAAGATGATGTTAACGTTATCTATCAATTTATCGATAAGTATCAAGAAGGTTATGAGATTGTATATGGAGTTCGAGATAAGAGAGACACGGACACAAAATTTAAACGAAACACCGCTTTATGGTTTTACAGTCTTATGGGGAAAATGGGTGTTAAGTTAGTACCCAATCATGCAGATTATCGTTTAATGAGTAAAAGAGCGTTAGACGAATTTATAAAATATCAAGAAGAAAACTTATTTATTCGAGGAATTGTTCCTCTATTAGGCTTTAAATCTACTAATGTTTATTATGACCGTAAAGAAAGATTTGCTGGTGAATCAAAGTATCCATTAAAGAAAATGATTGCTTTTGCTTTTGATGGACTTACTTCATTTAGCGTTGCACCAATAAGATTCGTTTCATATTTAGGATTTTTGATGGTGCTTATCGGAATCGGAATTGCTCTTTATGCATTATTTGCAAAAGTTTTTTCATATACGACTAGTGGCTGGACTTCATTGATGCTATCCATTTGGATTGTTGGAGGAGTACAGTTGTTGGCAATTGGAATTATTGGTGAGTATATAGGAAAAATCTTTAAAGAAACAAAAGGGCGTCCGAGATATACAATTGAAAAGAATAGCGTTCTTGAGAAACAAAAAGAATACGTATCAGACTTGATTAAAAAGTAAATAGAAACTAAGAAGGCCCATCCTCATAAAAATATTCTTAGGCTGGACAAACCTTATAAATATTTACTATTAATTATTTTAGGCTGTGTTTAATTAAAATCATCCCCATCTTACTGCTGGGTTATTGCCTAGCACGTATCTGAAGATGGGGATAAATTTTTAGTATAGGTATGAAGTTTTAACGGGGGATAAGCTTGTTATAAAATGGCCCCGGCATTAATTAAATGAATGAGAGGAAGACTTAAAAGAAATGAAAAAGTCAGTTAGGTTTAATGATCTCAGGATAAATGAATCATCATTTGAAAAACTAAATATCTTTTTATTTTTTTATTCCTTTTTTATTATGTTGTTTTTTACACAGACATCCCCATTCTTTACGTTAAGTGAGTGGGTAGATTCTAATGCCTTTTTTACAGTTGGAAAAGCTATGGCGAATGGATTAGTTCCTTATCAAGATATTTTTGAACAGAAGGGTCCTTTGCTATATGGTTTGCATGCATTAGCTTATTCGTTTTCTCATTCCACTTTCGTTGGAGTTTACATACTGGAAAGTCTTGCAATGTTTGTTAACGTTGTTTTAGCATTCAAGATTTCCCGCCTATATTTGAATTGGATGCCTTCTGCGTTCATATCTATTTTTTTCCCAGTATTAGTATTAAATCAAAATGCATTTCGTTTTGGGGATAGTGCTGAAGAATTTTCGATTCCTTTTATAATGATTCTTCTTTATATGATATTTAAATATTTTAAGTATGGCTCTGACTCACTTTTTAACCGGAGAATTTATCTTTTAAATGGGATTATGATTGCCTGTGTGTTTTGGATTAAATTTACCCTTGTTGGAGCTTGGATCGGATTCTACCTTGCAATTTTAATTATTTGTATAGGTGAAAAAAGATGGAAGGACTTAATGAACGCAATTGTTTTCACGTTTGCGGGACTAGCTCTTGCAAGTGTTCCATGGTTTATCTATTTTGGTATGAATCATGCAATTCAAGATTTGATAGATGTGTATTTGAAATTTAATCTTGGTACTTATTCATCACAAGTAGGTAAAGCTGAGAAACTTATGAATTTCGCATTTACTTTTGGCGATGCATTTAATGGTAATTTTGAAAGTAAAGTGTTGATTATTGTCGGTTTAATTGATTTTATGTTTACATGGAAGTACTTTAAAGATAGAAGTCAAAAATGGATGCTTTTAAGTACTATCATTTTCTTAATTGTAGGAGTATATATTGGAGGAAGAGGCTATCCATACTATTTCCTTATTATAACGCCTTTAGGGCTATTTGGATTGATAGCAATCGCTCATTTTATTCAAAATGCTAACATAAAGTCGCAGATTACTCTTGGTAAAAGTAAATGGTTTGCTCTATCAATGATGGCGATGGCAACGATTTTCTTCTGCTTCGGTTATAATTCCAATATGAAGGCTTCAAAGTTCTATCAGAAGGGGCCTCTTGCACAGGAAACATTTGCTGAAATCATGAATCAAGAACCGAATCCAACGTTATTAAATTATGGTTCTTTAGACGGTGGATTTTATTTAGCTGCAGATATTGTACCGAATATCCGCTATTTTGAAAGACAAAACATTAACTATGAAGAATATCCTGAAAATATGGATGAGCAACATCGTTATATAAAAGAGAAAAAGATTAAATTTGTTGTATTAAGAGTTGATCCAAAGACGATTCCAAGTGAGGTTGACGTTCCTTACCTTCACAAAAATTATCGTTTAGTTGCTGAGCAACAGCAACTTGTAGAAGGATCGGATACTAAGTTTTTACTCTATAAGCAGAAAGATTAGAAATTTGAGAAGGGTGTGATTGGTAATTTCTATTTACTCCTTTTTACAAATTTTTGTTAAAATCTTGGCTGGAATAAGCCATATCCAAATCAAGTGCTGAAACCAATTTTCTTTCATAAATAATACAAAGAAGAAGCTCCTCATTTGAGGGAGCTTCTTTTTTGTACCATTGTTAAATTATTCCTATATCATAATGTTATTTCCATAAAATAAATATATCCTGCAGATATAGACATAATGATGTAATATATTGAATGAAATAAAGTGAATACACGAAGGATGGACGTAAAATGGGAAATTTATTATTAATGATGATTGAACGCGTTGGTTTAATTGTTATTTTAGGATTTTTACTTTCACATATTAAAGTGTTCCGTTGGCTGCTGCATAAGCAAGATGGCTATAAAGGTAGCTTTATGTTAATTGGCATATTTTCATTATTTACAATTGTAAGCAACTACACAGGTATTGAGATTTCTGGCAATACGATTATGAATGAAAATTGGCTTCAGGGCGTCTCTTCTTCTAGTACGATTGCGAATACGCGTATTATGGGAATTGGGATTAGCGGGTTACTTGGAGGTCCAATTGTTGGAATAGGAGTAGGGTCTATAGCCGGTATTCATCGCTATGTACTAGGAGGAACGACTGCACTTAGCTGTGCAATTTCTTCTATTTTGGCTGGGATTGTGACAGGTTATATTGGTTATTTATATCAAAAACGAAATCGCGTTGTAACTCCTAAGTTTTCTGCAATGCTTAGTATCTGCATGGTATCGCTGGAAATGCTTATGATTCTTTTCATAATCAATGACGGCTGGAGTATTGTGAAAACAATTGCAATCCCAATGATTATCGTAAATGGTTTCGGAAGTTTTATTTTAATGTCAATGATTCAGTCTATTTTACGGCAAGAAGAACATGCGAAGGCATTACAAACGCATAAAGTATTGCGCATTGCTGATAAAACACTTCCGTATTTTCGCCAAGGATTAACGGAAGAATCATGTACGCATGTAGCACAAATTATCCACCACTTTACAGGAACAGATGCAGTATCTCTAACAGATACGGAAAAAATATTAGCACATGTTGGATTAGGATCTGATCATCATATTCCTTCCCATAGCTTAATTACCGAATTGTCAAAAGATGTGCTAAAGACCGGGGAAATTATGAAAGCAAAGTCACGCGAAGAAATTAATTGTCAGCATGGAGGGTGTTTATTACAAGCGGCAATTGTGATTCCGCTCACGTCTCACGGAAAGACTATCGGTACGTTAAAGCTTTATTTTAAAAATCCCAATTCATTAAGTCCCGTAGAGGAGGAGCTGGCAGAAGGATTAGCGAAAATCTTTTCAACGCAGCTTGAACTTGGGGAAGCAGAATTGCAAAGTAAATTGTTGCAAGATGCGGAAATAAAGGCATTGCAAGCACAAATTAACCCTCATTTTCTTTTTAATGCGATTAATACAGTCTCTGCTTTATGTCGTACAGATGTAGAAAAAGCAAGGAAATTATTGTTACAGCTAAGCGTGTATTTTCGCTGCAATTTACAAGGTGCAAGACAGCTTCTCATTCCGTTAGAACAAGAATTAAATCATGTGCATGCGTATATGTCGTTAGAACAAGCGAGATTTCCAAATAAATATGAAGTGAAAATGTATATTGAAGACGAACTGTATAATATTTTGATTCCACCGTTTGTGCTGCAATTATTAATAGAAAATGCTCTTCGCCATGCATTTCCCAAAAAACAGCCTTTATGTCAAGTTGAAATTCATGTTTATGCTAAGCAGGGCAGCGTACATTTCAAAATAAAAGATAACGGACAAGGGATTGAACCAGAGCGATTAGAGCAGTTAGGAAAAGCGGTTGTATCGTCAAAGAAAGGAACGGGAACAGCATTATTCAATATTAATGAACGGTTAATGGGGTTGTTTGGAAAAGATACAACGCTTCATATTGTAAGTGAACTGGAAGCAGGGTCGGAGATTTCCTTTACGATTCCAATTCAAAGAAAAGAGGGAAGCGATATTGAGAATATTAGTAGTTGATGACGAAATGTTAGCACGGGACGAATTAAAATATTTATTATATCGAACGAAAGAGGTCGATATTATTGATGAGGCAGACAGTGTAGAAGAAGCATTAGAGAAATTAATGGAAAGTAAACCAGATCTCGTTTTTTTAGATATTCAGCTGTCGGATGATAATGGATTTGAGATTGCAAATATACTTAAGAAGATGAAGCAGCCACCAGCTATTGTATTTGCAACGGCCTATGATCAATATGCCATTCAGGCATTTGAAGTAGATGCTTTAGATTATATTTTAAAGCCGTTTGATGAAGAGCGCATCGTTCAAACGATTAAGAAGTTTAAAAAACGAAAACAACATGAAATGGAGGAGAAACAAGAAGTACATGCACCTGATGTATCCAGTAGAATGAAAAAATTAGCGCTGTCGATTGATGAATCGATTGTATTAGTGAATATAGAAGATATCGTATATGCTGGATTGTTAGACGGAAAAGTAATTGTGAAAACGATTTGTGATACGTATGCGACGCATGATACGCTTGTCATATTAGAAAAGAGATTGCCACAAATGAATTTTCTGCGTGTACATCGCAGTTTTATCGTAAATATAAATCATATTTCTGAAATCCAGCCGTGGTTTAACTCTACGTATAATTTAATTATGAAAGACGATTCAAAAGTTCCTGTAAGCCGGACATATGCAAAAGAATTAAAGAAGCAGCTTCATATTTAAGAAGCTGCTTTTGGCATTTCATCCTTCTTTTTTTATAACTGATTTCATATATTTGACGCTCTGTGTTGTAAGTGCTTATGGGGGCATTATTCTTAAAAATGTTTAAAGTGAAGAATCTGATTGCAAAAGGATTAGCGTTAGGAACTGCTGGACATGCCCTTGGCGTTGCGTTTGGTATTGAGGTGGGAGTATTACTGCCCGTGAATAGCGGGATAAATATGGATCTTTTATAGAACAAGCTATTTGTAGAGACAGATTTCTATAAATAGCTTGTTCTTTTATGTTACATTAATTGTAATCAACATATAGGGCGAATAGGTCTACGCTCCTTTTCCTAAGCCAGGAGGACCTGGCCGTTTTTATGTCAGATTTTAATGTGCTATCATAAAACTTTTTATTTAGTTTATAATAATACGTTCTGAAAGTACCATTTATATTGTAAAATGAAATTAAGATAAAAATGAATGGACAGGAGAGATCACGCTTCGATTATGCAAATGAAAAACCTGTTTCAAAGCAAAGGATTTCAGAGGATAGTTGTATTAGGGTTACTTGTGCTCATCTTATATGGGATGAAAAGTATGTTTAATTTAATTTTAGTTACATTTATTCTTACGTATTTGATGGATAGATTTCAAAAATTTATTTCTCGCAAGATGGAACATTTCTTACCAATTAATCGGAAAATAATTATTGCATTTTTATATGCAGCATTGATTAGTGGAATCGTTATTACATTATACAAATATGTACCAGTTTTATTGGTGCAAATTACGCAACTTGTGTATCAGTTTAATGTATTTATACGAAACCCACCTGATAATGAGATAATTAAATATCTAGTTTCTGCAATTGACCACGTGGAATTTTCGAAGTATGTGAATCAAGGCGTTGATATTATTTATAGTTCACTAACAAATGTTTGGAAAGTAAGTTTGCAAATTTTACTTTCACTTATTTTAAGCTTATTTTTCTTGTTAGAAAAGTCAAGAATTGTTATGTTTACAGCGAAGTTCAAAGAGAGTAGACTAGCTATTTTCTATAATGAAATTGAGTATTTTGGAAGAAAATTTGCTCGTTCATTTGGAAAAGTGATTGAGGCGCAATTTCTTATTGCGATTGTAAATTGTGTGTTATCAACTATTGCGCTTTGGTTTTTAGATTTTCCGCAACTACTCGGACTAGCTTTAATGATCTTCTTGCTGGGGCTTATTCCAGTCGCAGGTGTCATTATTTCGCTGTTTCCACTTTGTATAATTGCTTATAACACTGGTGGTATGGTGTATATTTTATACGTTTTAATTATTGTAGCAGTCATTCATGCGATTGAAAGTTACTTCTTAAATCCAAAGTTTATGTCAGAAAAAACAAATTTACCTATATTTTATACATTTATGATTTTAATTTTCTCTGAACATTTTTTAGGTGTATGGGGATTGATTATAGGGATTCCAATTTTTATGTTTTTACTCGATGTGTTAGATGTAATAAGTGACGAGAAAGAGGAAACGGTAAATGAGAAATAAAAAGCATCTATTTTGATGCTTTTTTATTTATAACTTATATTTGTATATGCCATACTGTAAGAAAAGATAGTGGGGTGAAGAAGTGGTTGTAAACGAAAAATATGAATTTGCAACATTTGCTGGGGGATGTTTTTGGTGCATGGTATCGCCATTTGAGGAAATGGATGGCATTATAAAGGTTGTATCCGGATATACAGGCGGCCATAAAGAAAATCCAACATATAAAGAAGTTTGCAGAGAGACAACCGGGCACTATGAAGCAGTGCAAATTACGTTTGATCCAGAGCGTATGCCATATGAGCAATTACTTCACTTATATTGGCAACAAATTGACCCAACTGATGTTGGAGGTCAATTTCATGACCGTGGACAATCATATGAAACAGTCATTTTTTATCATAGCGAAGAGCAGCGTAAAGCCGCAGAGGTGTCTAAACGTGAGTTAGAAGAAAGTGGACGCTTTTCGAAACCGATTGTCACGAAAATTTTACCAGCTGCAACATTTTATCTTGCGGAAGAATATCACCAAGGCTATCATAAGAAAAACTCATTTCGATACGCGTTATATCGTCAAGGTTCAGGGCGTGATGCGTTTATCAAAAAATATTGGCCAAAGGATAATACGCATTTAAAGGGAAAGCTTACTGACATGCAATTTTATGTTACGCAAGAAAATGGAACAGAACCACCCTTTCAAAATGAATATTGGGACTATAAAGAGGAAGGTATTTACGTTGATATCGTGTCAGGAGAGCCTCTATTTAGTTCGTTAGATAAATTTGATAGTGGTTGTGGATGGCCTAGTTTTACAAAACCAATGTTATCAGCAAGTATGAAAGAAAAAATAGATGTCAGTCATAATATGACGAGAACGGAAGTACGTAGTAAAGAAGCAGATTCTCATTTGGGGCACGTATTTCCAGATGGACCGGGACCAAATGGTTTACGTTATTGTATTAACTCTGCTGCACTGCGCTTTATTCCTAAAGAGGATTTAGAGAAAGAAGGGTACGGGGATTTTCTTATCCTGTTTAGACGCTAAAAAATATAACAGCCTGTTCCGCTCGCTTTATTTTCGGAACAGGCTGTTATTACATCTGGTGCGATCAATGATTCGGAAATCTCCGGTATCTTTTCGGATGTAAATATTTGATATGCAATGTAAAGAACATTGAATTTTACACGTTTATATATACCTATATTGACTTATTGATTACTGCTATGCAGAACAAGGCATGACCTGCACTTGCTTTTAAAACCCTCGCATGTGGTAGGAAAAGGTCCTGATCGCTTCTATACATAGCCAGTCCTTCCCAGGCCATTTTAAAAAATGCTTTTCTATCGTTTTTTTCTCACATATTGATGAATCATATAGATTCCATAGCTTTGAATAATGAAGAAGCTAGGAATAATAAAATATCGATATCTTGTCTGTATCTCTATTAAAAAATGCACAGCTATATATCCGATAATAAGTAAGAGAAATAATGTATATTGAAGGTTTTTCTGTTTTGTGAAAAGAAGGGATAATAATCCTATCACACCAAATAACATAGTTGCCATATACACATATTTTTCATACTCCATGGATGTATCAATTAATTCTTTTTTATTTAATTGATTTAGACTCCAGTAACCAGCGGAATCAATATCACCCCACATAGAGGAAAATTTATCTCCAAAGAGTGTGAATAGCTTTTCTTTGTCTGCAATTCGCTCTTTAATGAGTTTTATTTCGATTGCTTTTCGTTCTTCGCCTATTTCCAGACTCGTAATTTTTTCAGCATCTGACATTGAATATGTTCCTGTTGTTTCGGAATTGAATCCTATGACAAATTTCCAAAGAGGATCACGATTAGATAAAGGATACTTTGTAACTCCTGTAGCAATGAATATAGAGCTTACAATATAATGCACAGCATAAAAGACAACAAGAATACCAATAAGTTTCTTTGTTGTAGTAAACATTGTTTTTTTATCTTTTCCAAGAAATTCATGAATGAATAGATAAATGATAACAGCTAATAAGATGAAACTACCTAAAGGGCGCATGATATCACCAAATGCTAGTGCAATTCCGACAAAGATCCAAGTATATTTATTGTGTAAGCTTACTAATAAATAGAATCCTAAATAAAATAAAAATGTTGCAAGGTGTTCATTGGTTAAAACTGAGCTCATCATAATACTTGGAATATAAAAGGCATATAATAGTCCGGCTATACGTCCAGCCCACTCATTAAAAATTTTGCTTGTAATGCCATATACGCATAGTGTAGTTCCCGTACAATAAAGAACATTTAACAACTTTAAAATAAATATATGGTTACCGAATAATTTGATGACGAAAGCTTGATACATCGTAAATCCCAGTTGATACACCCATGTTGTAAAGTATGGAGAACTTGAAAAGCCATAGTTACCGTGAGCGGCTTGTACAGCCGCTTCATACATTAATGCGAAGTCAGATTCAATTGGTGTTGGGATTTTTAAAATCCAAATGAATCGAGTGATAAACGCACAAATTGTTAATAAAATAATAAATATAGTTTTTGAAAAGTATGTATTACAAAGATAGGTTAGCAGTATTAACAAAATCATGCTGATAATTATAATGGGAGCACTAATAAGTGTCCGAACGAATAAAGTTTCTTTAACAGTTAAATAAGAATTCCAAATAGAAAAAGCAAAGATAAGTAAGCACAAAATTACGAGGCACTTTGCTAACAATGAACTGAAACGATTCCATTGTATGTTTAACATGATTCGGTCCCCCCTTGTTGAATAGAATGATTATACAGGAATAAAGCGTACTATTTATCGTGTTTAAGAACTCGAAGTTTTACTTTATCCCGCTATTCGTGGGCAGTAAGCCCGATTGGTGAGGGCTAATAATCAGTGGGGGATGAAGAAAACCCCCACTGATTAAAGTCTCACTTTATAAGAATACAATTTTTTTTAATAAGGTAAAATGATTTTCAGGAAGAAAAAATAATAAAATATGCCCCTTGTTTTAGACAAGGGGCATGTTTTTATCTCGTTATTTCCGATTGGTTAAAGCTTATTGTTGAGCTGCTTGCTCTGCCCATTCTTCTACGTTCCAAACTTTTGTAATCCAACCTTCATAAAAATCAGGCTCGTGGCAAACAAGAATAATTGTACCTTTATATGCTTTCATAGCACGCTGCAGTTCTTCTTTAGCTGTCACGTCAAGATGGTTTGTTGGCTCATCAAATAATAGCCAGTTACTTTCTGTTGCCATTAATTTGCATAAACGAACTTTTGCTTGCTCGCCACCACTTAATTGGCTCAGTGGACGAGAAATATGTTCATTTTTTAAGCCGCATTTCGCAAGCATTGCACGTACTTGATGCTGGTCCAAGTTCGGGAACGCATTCCATACATCATCAATTGGTGTAATATTTTCAGCCTTAACTTCTTGTTCAAAATAAGCAGGCTCTAAGAAATCACCAAGGCTAATTTTTCCGCTTAGTGGTTTAATTTTTCCAAGGATCGTTTTGAGTAATGTTGATTTTCCGACACCGTTACATCCAACAATGGCAATTTTTTCACCACGTTCAATCGTCATTGTTAATTTCGGTAATAGAGGATGCGTATAGCCGATCTCTACGCCTTCTCCTTCAAAGACAAAACGACTGCTTGCACGGCATTCTTTAAAAGAAAACTCCGGTTTCATAGCAGTTTCTGGACGATCAATGCGTTCCATGCGATCGAGTTGTTTCTGACGACTTTTTGCACGTCCAGTTGTTGAGTAACGCGCTTTATTTCGCGCAATAAAATCTTCTTGCTGTTTAATGAATTCTTGTTGTTTTTGATATGCGTTTAAATGTTGGTTTTTGTGCAGTTCTGCTAGTTCTAAGAACTTTTCATATGTTGCTGTATAACGTGTCATTTTTGAAAATTCAAGATGGAAAATAACATTTACACATTTGTTCATAAACTCTGTATCATGGGAAATTAAAAGGAACGCATGAGGATATTCCTTTAAATAGTTTGTTAACCATTGAATATGTTCAACGTCTAAATAGTTAGTTGGCTCATCGAGTAATAGTACTTCAGGTTGCTCAAGTAATAGCTTTGCAAGCAATACTTTCGTACGTTGCCCACCACTTAGTGCCGCAACATCACGATCTAAGCCAATTGCATCAATTCCAAGACCACGTGCTGCCTCTTCAATTTTAATATCTAATAAATAAAAGCCGCCTGCTTCAAGTGCATCTTGCACTCCCGCCATTTTTTCAAGTAGTTCTTCTAATTCTTCTGGCGACGCTGTTGCCATGCTTTCAGCAATTGTATTTAATTCTTTTTCTTTTTCAAATAAAGGTAAAAACGCATCTGTTAATACATCACGAATAGTTCGTCCAGGTGTTAAAATTGTATGTTGATCTAGGTATCCATAGTGTGTACCAGGTGTCCATTCTACACGTCCTTGGTCATGAATCAGTTGTCCTGTAATAATGTTCATAAATGTTGATTTACCAACACCGTTTGCACCGACTAAACCAACATGTTCTCCCGCTAGTAAACGCATTGATACATCTTTAAATAGTGTACGATCACCAAAAGTATGACCTAGTTTTTCAACTGTTAATAAGCTCATATTGTCCTCCACCCTGTTTGAAATATATAAAACCATTTTAATTTTTCAATATAAAAGTTACTGATACGCAGCATAAAAAATGACCTGCATTCACTTTCTTTAGCCCATGCATGGTCAGATGCTCTCACTTACCTAAAAAAAGACGCTTTAGGTAGGTTTTTTAATTTCGATTTATAATAGTATCTTGAATCATGATACTAAATTCTTAACTATAATGCTATCTTTTATCTTTGAATTATCATGTATTCCTTATGAAAAGGGGGCTGTAACTTTATGGAATTTCCTTATTGCAACAATGTAAACGATAGTTGCGCCTTTGAAAAAAAGAGCAGCTGTCCAATACAGGAACAGTTGCTCTTTTTCTCCCTCTAATCAGTGGGAAATCATGAACACACCAACTGATGGTTCATTTAACTTTATTTAAAATATCCTCTAACAATCCCTTTTAAGCGATTGGTATGGAATTTTCTTTTATCGTTAGAGATGTTTTGCATCGTACGGAACGAGGCAGCGGCAATGGCACGTAAAAAGTAAGGAAATCCATAATGTAAGCGAATGACTCTTCCGAAACCACCGGCATAGGAAATTGCTCTGTTTAATGATTGCTCATTAATGACCTCTTCTTTTACTGGATGATATACGAAAAGGTCTTTCTTAAATAAACCTGTATATCCATTCTTCATACCGCGAAGTACAAAATCGGTTTCTTCACCAGCTCCGTAAATTGTTCCTGCTCCAACCCCTAAGTCTTCATCAAACGTTCCCACATCTTGTACGAACTGTTTCATAAAGAAGAGGGCAAAGGAAGGGCCCATGAATCCGTATTTGTTATTTAAAATAATATCTGTTTTAGGAGCATGTATTAAAGAGCCTGTCCCTTCTACATTTGTTGTGTTGGTAGAAATAAAATGAATGTTTTTATTTTGTTTAAACGTGTATTGAATGCTTTCTAACACATTCGTTTCATAAATACAGTCGTCATCTGGAAAAGCGATAATATCACCATCAGCTACTTTTAATCCTGTGTTCCGCGCACGGGAGAGTCCTTTGATTGGCGTGTATATATAATTGATTGGAAATTTTTCTTTATAGTCATCAAATAAATTAGAGATCGGTGTATCGTTTTGATCGACTACAATGAGTTCAAAGTCTTTATATGTTTGTTTTTCTAATGATTTTAGTAAATCTATAATATCATCACGTCTGCCGCAAGTCGCCATGATTAAAGAGAATTTCAATCGGAACAGCTCCTTTAAAGAAGTTTCATTCGCTTAAACATGCAAGATGGTGTTTTGTTACTTACACTATTTTTTCTTCAGTTTTTCTTTCACTTTATCTAAAAGCGTAAACAATATCTCATCTTTTGTTATCAATAAAATCAATGCATATACACATCCGCAGGTGATGATTGTAACTAGAACAGAAAGGATTTTCCCTGAAATTGTTATACGGATGAGATATGATAATGGTACAAATGTAAGTGAATAGAAGAGATATTTTAGTTTCGACATATCGAATAATGTGTAATTTACTTTTAGTTTCTTTTTTACATATATATATTCCAGTATAACTAGCAAGCAGTATGAAATCGTAGTTGTAAAAATTGCTGTTGTCGGTGTGAATACATGAAAGACGATTAGCGAGATATTTAAAATAAGGTTTAGAAAACCACCAATGAATAAAAAACGTACTAAAATGTTTTCTTTCTTTTTTACGTAAATAATTTGATTCGATAAGATGGATTCGATACCTATTGCAATCATGTATAATGCAAAAGCAACTAACGTGTTACCAGCGTTAGCAAATTCATTTCCTCCGTAAATAACAACAGCTCCATGAGCGATAAGCATTAAGCCAATAGATGCTGGGAATAATGTAATAAAGTACACTTTTGAGATTTTATTTAATAATGATTCATACTCTTTTTCATCTGCATTTCCTGATAAATAAGAGAGCCGTGGAACTGTAACTTGAATTACACTTAACATAAGTGTATTAATAATCGTCATAATTTGAAAAGCCATTACATAGTAAGCAAGTTCGGATTTACCAGCATACTCTCCTAATAAAAATCGGTCTAATTGTGTATACAGGATACTTGCATTTGAAAAGATAACAACTAAAAATAATGGTTTTATATGTCGAACAATGGTTATGTTAGAAAAATCGAACTTAACTTGACGTTTTACATATATAAAACTGATAAAATGGTTTAAAAATGTTGATAAAACTAATAAACTTGCATATTGTTTATAATCATTTGCACCATGAATGAAAATGAATAGAAGGACAACATAAATGAGACGAACAATAACTGTTTTTTTCGCAATGAAATCATAATTTTCATGTGCCTCATTGTACCATTCTACATAAAATAAACTTGAAATAAAGTTGAATCCAAAAATAAGAAGGACAGGAAACTCCTCTTTATTTTCATATCCAATGTAACTAAAAAGTAAAAATGCGATTAAAGCAAGGATACTAGTTGTAAAGTTAATAAGATATAAACTTGTAAATAATTGTGAAGTTTTTTTCTTATTGTTTTTTACTAAGCTAATTTCGCGTAAGCCATATTGATACACACCAAATGTAGCAAAAACAAAGAAATAATTAAAAATTGTTTCGCTAAGGTTAACTGTTCCCATTGAATGAGACCCGAGCATTCGATATGCATATGGTCCTACTAGAAGTGGAAGGATAATATTAAAGGTGTTGAGCAATAGTTTATAAAAAACATTTGATACAATTGATTTTTGCATAATTTCACCTTTCATTGATAGTTCTTAAAATAAAATGCTTTTGCGTTTCTATTGAAAGGAATTCAACATTGGAAGCTAAATTTGTATTTAAGTAATTACGGATATAAGTTTACCGCAGATAAACTTTGTAAAGCAACTGTGGATTCTGTTATTCATTGCATTAAAAATAGCAGATAAGAAAGTTTCGTATTTTCATAAATAAAAAACGAAGCTGACCCAAAAGGTACATAAGTGTCTTTTGAAGTTAGTTTTTTTCTGTTATCAACCGTTCTTTGCAATACATTGGCGATTCGCTGAGCTGAATCATATTGAAAAGTGAAAGGAGCTGACTTTTTAGTCAGCTCCTTCTATATAAGAATAAAGAGGTTGTGAAATTATACACTCCATGGTTTTTGAATTGTTAGTACTTCGGCCATTTCTTTACTCTTTAATCGGTTCATTTTTCGTTTTTCTGCACGCTCTTCACCCGTGTTATATAACCAGAGTTCTTCTTCTGTTTCAGCTATTACACCCGGTACAGAGGCTGGTTTT
The DNA here is from genome assembly GCF_900112415.1 of Bacillus sp. 491mf. Taxonomy (GTDB): domain Bacteria; phylum Bacillota; class Bacilli; order Bacillales; family Bacillaceae_G; genus Bacillus_A. The sequence continues at coordinate 5,723 of NZ_FOLV01000021.1, read as the reverse complement.
CCACTATTTAATGCGACGAAAGTGATGAAGCAAGTTGCAGCAATGCGGCGTTCTCCGCCTAATAAATCCTCTGCAACGATTTTTACAAATACTTCCATAGAAGATCTTCCTGTATAACAAACGAATGCTTCATAGCAAACAGAATCGGTTTGATGAATTGGTGTTAAGAAGTCAACAGAATCGATAGAAGCAGTTACACAATGCTGACGGCTATGGCGTGCAGCGGCGATAGAAGCAATGCTATCAATTTCTGCTAATAATTTTCCACCAAATAATGTTTGATGGTTGTTTAAGTCATTTGGGAAAACCCGTGTTGTTTTTATCGCCCTGGACTCTCTCATAAATTTCTTTTCCATATTATCTACTCCTGTTTCGTTTGTTCTCATGATATTCATCAGAACTTAATTTATTTCGTCTATCATTCATTATGAATAATAGCCGGAAGTTTCTCTGTATATAGATTGTAGTGTAAAAGAGATTTCGCTTACATTGCAAGGAGAATATATGACGTTAATAACTTTGTCATAGAAATAGGGTACCAGTATTCTCATTATTCATGATAAAATCGTTTTGTTACAAATACGAAGTTAAGGGTATAGATACCTATTAACAAGAGAAAAAAGAGGTGCGATAGAATAAAGTTATGGACAAGATGCAGATAGGTTTTTCAGCTTTTTTTTACAAGGTAGTAGTTGGACTCATGTTCCTCTTTTTTGCATATTCCTTTTGGTATTCTTTTGGAGAGGTAAAAACTGTTTTTGATGTAAAATCTTCTAGTTTAGCGATTGTAGTAGGTGTTTGTATCATTTTACTTTTGCTGACTACCTCTATTTTACAACATCGATTTACGGATAAACAATTTGTTATTTTTCTCATTTCTGGTACTGTGTTACTCCGGTTTCTATCCATTGTGTTAATGAAAGCTCCAATCGAAAGTGATATGAATGTGATGTATGAAGCTGCTAAACAAGTTGCACAAGGAAATACTATTTTTAGCAGTCTAGAAACTGTAGTTCAATCTCCTTTTATTATGTACGAATCCTTTTTAATTCGCTTTTTCGGAGATGCAACGTTTGTCTTAAAGGTATGTAATGTTTTATATTGCGGAGCTACCGCTTATTTTATTTATCAGCTTGCTTCAAAACTATTTCATGAAGAATGTGGCCGAATTGCAGCGGTATTATACGCTTTGTATATTCCTAATATCATGCTTTGTTCTGTGTTAACGAATGAGCATTTGGCAACATGTTTATTTTATTTTGCTTGTTACTTACTTATACATAAAGGATTAAGTCATTCGTATATGTGGGGAGTCGCCGTTGCTTTATTTGCTTTCAGTAATATGATTCGTCCATTAGGCTTATTTTTAATTATAGTTCTTGTTTTGTATCTTGTATTAGTAGAAGTTTTGCAAAGTCCAGATAGAAAAGGAATGTTGATTAGACTAGTAGGTGTATGTGTTATATTTTATGGTGTTCATTACGCAGTAAGTTATGCACTTGGAACATCAAGTAATTCGCGATACACTTTTACAAACGAAGGGTATATTCAATCTGTCCTAGTAGGAGAAAATGAAAAAAGAGCAGAACAAGAGAAAAAACAATATAATATGGATTTTATAAACAAAAAGTTGAATAAAATAGAGAAGGATCGTTTTTCTTCTATTCAAATGAGTTTAGGAAATCTAGAGAAACAAGAAATGAAAAGCACCTTTATAAAAGGTGGATATTTTATATACATGATGATTACGATATTTACGGCAATCTCTATGTTACATCTTCTAGTTCAAAAACAGGGAAATAGAAATTATATGCTGTTTCTACTCATAATTGCGAGCCATTTGTGTACAAGGTTTATGAACATGCATATTGTATATGAGGGTGTATTAGTCCCAAGTCTATTGATATTACAAAGCTATGGGATATATGTGATAAATCAGTATTGTCAAAAACTATTTTTTAAAAAGTAAAACTCCTATGATGCACTCATAGGAGTTTTTATGTCATTCTTTTTATGAAAATAGATCAATGACCTTTATTAATTTTTGCATGCGTTTTAAAAAAGACTGGAAAATGCACATTATAGATAAAAGTTACTACACGTATAACAAATGTTACGAGTAAACAAATATAGAAAGCTAATACGTGTGACCCCATCTCATAAGTTATAAGAAAACTAATTGCACCTAAAATGGAGGCAATGGCATAAATTTCTTTACGAAAGACATATGGGATATCTTGAGCACACATATCACGTAAAATCCCACCACCAATACCTGTAATGACTCCCATAGAAACAACTAAGAAAGAACCATCCATATGATGAGTAATGGCCGCATTTGCACCGATAGCAGTAAATACGCCTAAACCAACAGCGTCTGAAAGCATAATAACAACTTGTAACTTATGAATCCGTTCGAAAAACATACAAGTAAATAGTGCTGCTAAGATACTAATAAAAAAGTAAATTGGTTGAACAAATGCAACTGGAGGTAAGTTTCCAATCATAACATCTCGAATGATCCCACCGCCAAGTGCTGTTGCCACAGACAAACAAAGGACACCAAATAAATCGAGTTCTTTTTTTAAACCTACTAATGTACCAGAAATGGCAGCTGCGATAATACCGAGAAATGTAAATACATCAATTAAAAACATCGCTCCGATCCCTTCCTTCTAAAGATGTTCCAAGGAAAGAATATACACTAAAGTTATAAAAATAACAATTGCTGTTTCGCTACATGTAAAAAAAGTGAAGGAATAAGGAAAGAAAGCGTTTGAAAGTGTCGTTTTCAAAGTTAATACAATGGATATGAGGGAAAATGACGCCATCAAGGATTTTATGATTCAATTAAAATCCCATCTAGTCCATTAAGAACTTATGCTATAATAGGTATTTGGAACGAAGCAACTATATTTATAGGGGGTAAAGATGTTAAATCACAATAGTTTAAGTTATAAATTTGAGCAATTTCTATTGATTTTTATTATATTACAACCAATTATAGATTTACTTACATCGTTTTGTATTTTAGAGCTCAAAATTGATGCGACGGTTGGAGTGATAACGCGTTTATTTGTTATGGCTCTTGGTGGTATTTATATTCTTACACAAGCCCGTATAAAAGAAAATCGAAAATATATTATCTATTTACTTGGGTTAGGAATTGTCCTTGGATTAGGATTTTTAAATAACAAAATGATTAAGAATCCGATGTTACAAATGGAAGATCTTAAGTTTATAGCAAAGGCGTTATATCCATTTGTGATGATAAGTTGCTATATTCTCGTATTTAAGTCATTAAAGACGAAAGAAGCAATGCATACAAAAATGAGAAATTGTGTAGCATATGCAGCTCTAATTATAAATGTAACGATGGTTGCAGCTATTGCAACTGGAACGGATTATAATAGTTATGAATATTTTAAAGAAGGCTCTCGCGGCTGGTTTTTTGCTGGGAATGAACTGGGATCAATTTTAGCAATCATATGTCCAGTGGTTATTTTATATTCTATTGAAAAAACAACAAGTTTAGCAAAAAGCTATTTTTGGATTCCGTCTCTTTTAATCATATTTTCATTGTTTGCGATTGGTACAAAGGTAGGGGCCGGGGCTATTGTCTGTACAGTTGTTATTGCTGTTTTTATGTGCTTTATACAAGCGTTTTTACAACGAAAAGAGTTTAATAAAAAGTCGTATTTGTTAAATGGTTTAATTGCAACAGTTATATTGGCAGGAGTAGCAGGATATTTTCCGTTCTCACCGATATATGGAAATACAGGGATTCATCATCAAGTATTTGAAAAAGTACAAGAGGAAAAAAAGCAACAGAATAACCATGTGAAACAAGAAGAAACGGTAAAAGCGAAAGAGGAAGAGAAAAAGGCTGAGACACAAGCTCTTATTTTTAGTGGGCGTGAATTATTTATGAAAACGTATGAGGATTTTTATAAACAAGCACCTATGTCTCAGAAGTTACTTGGTATGGGGTACGGTGGTAACTTCAAAGATGCCCCAAAATTAATTGAGAGAGATTTCCATGATTGGTTTTATACTTTTGGAATTATCGGTTTCATTTTTCTTATGATTCCGTTTTTGTATTATGGTTTAAGAATTCTAATAGTATTAATAACAAGGTTCCGTGAAATATTTACAGTTAAGTACGCATTGTTAGCTGCAGGTCTTGGATTAGCATTAGGAATTGCGTTTACAGCAGGTCATGTGTTAACGGCACCAGGAGTAAGCATTTATTTTGTCGTATTATTAGCATATTTAATCGTTGATTTAGAAATAGAATAATGGAAAAATAAGAGCTAGCAATATGTTAGCTTTTATTTTTTGCTATATAAAAATCCCTTTCTTTTTGGGTGGACGAGAGTGTCTGGTCATGTGTAGGTGCGATGTTCAAACAAAGAGAGAAAGACAGTAGTAGAGTCTTTTTGTCTGTATAGCCGCAATCTATATGTTAAAAAGTAAAAACGAGAAAATATATTGAATGGAGGAAAAAAGATGAAAGTGTTACATATGAATGCTGGAGCAGAAACAGGCGGCGGAAAAACGCATATTATTTCACTTTTATCGCAATTCCCAAAAGGTGTAGTAGAATTAGCGGTATTTGAAGAAGGTGTAATAGCAAGCGAAGCGAGAGCATTAGGGATAAAAGTACATGTTTTTTCACAATCATCTCGTTATGATATATCTATTCTTTCAAAAATACGTTCTTTTATTAATAAAGAAGGTTTTGATATTGTGCATACACACGGTGCAAGGGCCAACTTTTATCTGTCTTTATTAAGCAGAAAGATAAATGCTAAATGGGTTACAACTATTCATAGTGATCCAACGCTAGATTTTATGAAGCGCGGTTTAAAAGGTTGGGTTTTTACAAAGTTAAATTTACGTTCGTTTAAGAAAGTTGATTTATTTTTTGCTATTACAGAGCGTTTTAAGATGAATACGGTAACGCTTGGTGTACCAGAAGAGAAAATTTGTACAATCTATAACGGAATTGAATATGATCGTACGCCGGCCAAGCCTTATGATGTAAAAGAGAATTTTGATATACAAGAAGATGTATTTACAGCAATTCAGGTAGCCCGTTTACATCCTGTTAAAGGGCATGAAATATTATTTGAAGCGTTGCAAAATATAACAATTCCCAAAATGAAAGTGCTGTTACTTGGTGACGGGCCAATTGAGAATGAATTAAAAGAAGCAGTGAAACAAAAAGGGTTAGAAGATAAAGTTCTATTTTTAGGACATCGTGCAGATGCAAAGAATTTATATGCCGCAGCGCATATCAATTTATTAACATCGTATAGTGAAAGTTTCCCCCTTGTTTTATTAGAAGGGGCAAATCAGCGTTTAACTTCTATTGCTACAGATGTTGGTGATATGTCACAACTGATTGTTGATGATACATATGGCTGGATTATTCCAATTGGTGATGCTGCGGCGCTTGCTCGGGCGTTAGAAGAGGCATATGAAAAGTGGAAAAATGGTGAATTAGTAGAGATGGGTGAGCGATTATATACCCATGCGTCTTCTCATTTTTCATTACGGAATTTATATGAAAATACGTATGAAGCGTATGAAAAGGTTTTGTCCCGCATTAACGGGCAGTAATACTCCCACCTCAAAATTCGGCAAAAGCATTGTCCAGCTCCAGCGGCTAGAATCTCCGGTCGTTTCGCCCCCTCGGACGAGGCAAAAAGCGCCTCTCT
>NZ_FOLV01000056.1 GCF_900112415.1 Bacillus sp. 491mf | reverse complement strand
ACTCTCTGCATGGTGCGTATTGACCCACTCGGTAACCTTTCCTGGACCGCCTTGTTTCCCTATCAATACACTGTCTCCAGCTGGTTTAGGACCCTTGAAGAAAGCAAGTGTATTATCCATACCTTGGGCCATTTTTCTGCCAAGCTGATACATTTTTTCATTTCTGGATTTCCCTGTTTTTAATCGAGCCAATTTGAAATAATCTAATTATTATTTTACCTACTTGAATGTTTTATCGAAACTATTTTTATACTAAAACAAAAGGGGCTGTTCCATAAGCGAGTAAAACCAACTTATGGAACAGCCCTTTTATTTTTACTATCTATTAATCATGTAATTTGTTTAAAAACTCAGTGAAGTTACTTGCTACATAAAATACATTTTCTCTTGCTACTTCCTCTGCTTCTTCTGCTGCAATGCCTTCAATTTCCATTAGCGCTTCTTTGTATTCAAAATCATAGAGTACAATAACAGAATTAATACTATATGCTAAATTATCACCATTTATTAACTCTTTTATTTTTGGGATAATTAGTTCACTATAAGAAAAATCATTTAAAATATCGTCTACATTATTTTTAGGATCTTTATAAAAACAATTTTGTAGTTAATTTATATATCCTCTACTCATCATCTTTACTATTCAAGTATCTATCTATCATTTCCTTATGACTTTCATCAGTAGGTTCAATACCTAGAACTTCATACTCCCATATTATTTGTCTTTCTCCTGATAAAAATGGAGATTTTAATATATCATCATAATTAAATTTAATATTAAATTTTCCACTGCTGTCTAATAAAAAAGTAAGATTGGTCCATTGCTTATCATTATTTTCTTTATATTCCACATGCAAATCAACAACTAACTTCGTTAATTCTCTTAATAATTGACGATATATTTTTTTATCAACATTGTAAGTCTTAGGAATATCATGTCCATACACTATATGGCTGCTAGTCACAGAATCAAAATAGAAATATACTTCTCTAGAATCCTCCAAAACTTCCCCATATAAATATATTTTACTCCATTCATCTGGTATTATTTCATTTAATTTATTAGCAATTTCTCCATAAATAACTCCCATCTTCTTTGTTTCCATTTTACTAACCTCCTACTTGATTTAGTATTTCTATAAATTTAGTCTTCATTCCTTATATTTTATATTCTATATATCATGAAACAATTATAGAAAATAAATATCCGAATCCTTATACGATAGAAGAAGGGGAAAAATGGGTATTTAATGATGAGGGGAAAATTATAGAAACCATCCCTGACAACCCCAATGATTTTGAGGATTAAGTTTATAAAACAATAAAAGCCTGCAATAACATTTGATGAAATGCAGACTCTTCCTCCTTGAGAACAATATGGTTTTTATCTTAGTTTTAAGGTGTAAAATATACTGTGTAAAGTTTAAGAAACGAAGCTTATGCAGTATATTTTACACGCCCATTATATGACTGTTTTTTTGTTTAACCTGTTCTGTTTCGTGTCATAAGACTATTAATCATATAGACGTTTCTCTTCAATTTCATGTAAAATTTTCCCGATTCGAGAAAATAATCCTACATATTGGTCGCGAGTTAACTCTTGTTGAATTAAATCTGAGTTTAGATGCTTGAGTGTTTCGACTAAGTTATTCTTTGAATTTCTATAGATCTTTGGCAATGATATTAGAAGTTCTCCGTAAGCAGTATAGACAATTGCCTTTTTGGATTCTGATTGGTTTAAAACTGTCTCATATTCTCCGAAAGTTCTTTCTATCGCTTCTTCACTATCCATCTTTTCATCTTCTTTAAAATCATTATACGTTTCATTAAAATACTCAAATATTTCTTCATATGTTAATGCCATTGATAATTCCCTCCTATTGTTTATGGTGATATCATATTACCATTATTGTGAACCACTTAGATTTCTATTTTGGGGTACTTTATTTTAAATTGATTTATAACTCCATTACAACTTGAGCATGTATCTTTTTCAGTAAACAGTTTAATCCTTCCTTGGACATTCACATTATCACCTAATAAAAATAGACTGTGTCCGCTACATATCTGTAACTTACACAGTCCATCTTACACCCTCAAGAAAACACGAAAATTGTTACACATCCTTATTAGTCAATTCGATTTTTTGTTTAAAAATCAGATGGTAAACTCAAAATGTATTCAATCCTGCCTGTATTTTCTGTTTCTATTATTTCATAACCTCCTTTTTTTAACATTTCTTTGCACAATTCTATATCACTGCAAAGCTGATCTATATCTTTTTGATCCCTGCTATCTTCAAAATCTTCAATATTAAAGTATCCTTCCAGCCTATTGAAAATAAAATCGGCAATTTGTTTCGACTTAAGACCCTCTAATGCAATGGATACAAAATATAAAGATTTAGTAAATGGACTATAATTCAAACGTCTCGCTTCTTCTTCTAAAATTTTTGCTGAAGCTTGTGCAACAGTTAAACCTTCCTCATCAATATACTCTTCAAATCCATATGCCACTGAGTTTTTTATTCTTTCATAACTATTTATCATACTAGCAACTCCTTTATTTCATGCTATTTGTATAAATATCCAACTTAATATTTGGGAATTTTTACCTGAATTCAAGAATTAAATTTGTACAGCTTTGACATACGTCAAAATCTGAAAATAGATGTATTTCCCCTATAATATTTGGATCTTTTATTTGTGAAGCTATATCTTCAAGAATCTTTGCTTCAGTATCATTATATCGAGGAAATTTGTCATCTACATACGATTCAAGTGATTTAGTATCTTTGGAATGTGTAAAATCTCCGAAACTATCACCAAAGCTATCAGCAGAATGAACCTGACTATGCGCTTGATAATTAGTTTTTACACCAGGAATATGTAAATCTGCCACTGCCACATTACCATATGTTAACGAATCTAACTTTCTATCAAGTTTATTCTTTTGAGTATTTGAAAGGTTCTTATATTCATCAAAATTCCTTATTTCATCAATTTGTTTCTGAATATCATTTCTAATATTTTGAGCTCTCTCATAAAGTTCATCAAATTTACTAGCCCCACTACCACCCGCACCAAAGCTTTTTTCACATCTCCAACAGTTGAAAATTCTACATAAGGAAGTTTTACTCCTATTCCGGTATCTGCCCATTTAACTCCTACTGGAATTGGCGTATTTTTCACTGTATTTAGTGCATTTTTTAACTTTTTCACTACTAGCATTATCATTCTCGTATGCAAATATAAATATGTTAGTAAATGCAATAGTTTTATCTCTTTTCGCTGCAACCAATTTTGTCAGTTTACAAGTCATCGTGAGTTTTTGATTCAAAATATGAGATTGTTTTTAACTATAAAATTGTTAAATCATAAAAAAACCTTGAAAGGTAGTTAGCCTATCAAGGTGATAGTTAAATATTCAAAAAATAATTTTATTCCTACTCCAAATTTAACATTTAACCCAATTAACCCAAATAATACTTCTTCTCACATATATACTAGTACTTTTGATTAATCTAAAATCTGGTAAATGTGTCTTGAAATATCTATTTCTTCTCCATCTTAAATTATGATAAATTTAAAATTTCTTTTAGTTCTTTTAAGGAAACTTCCACTCTTGTTCGATCTTGAGGTCGTCTTGTTAAATAGTCTTCCCCAGCCTCTGTTAAATATTGAAAAAATACATTTTCATCTACAATAGCATTTTCCTCAACTTCAGCCATAGGAGGTTGTATACTGAAGTTAACACCAGTTTCACCAAAATATCCCTCTTCTCCTGGCTGATATTCATTTGCAAAAATACAACATACTGGATCAATCCCAAAACCTTGTTTGTTTTTGAAATTTTCAATCGCTTCCATAAACTTCCCATCACCTATTATTTTGTAATATAGACGCATCAACTCAACTTTTTCTGAAAATTCTTCAATAATAAAAACTTCCTCACTCATAACAAACACTCCTTTAACATTTAATCTAGAACTGGGAAGAAATTCGAAATCTCACCTGTATTTTTGTCTTTAAAGCCCACAAATTTCAATTGTTTCCCATTTACATTGACATACCCTTCTACCATATCACTTGGTGACCTATCTCCACCTTGAATTATCCTATTATTACTAATACCTTCTTCCATTGCTTCCCTATCCAACTTTAATATCTGTTCATCAGAAAAAACCTTTGGGTCATATACTGTCTTAGGATTCTTATACTCTTTCCACTGTCCAGTAAAGTTACCTTTTCCACCATTTTCTTTACTCAATCCATCATAAACAGGAAGCTTATATTTTACCTCATAAATTCCTGAAATATCAGGATGAGACGTTTTAGTAACAGCTTGATTAATATCCTTAACTTGATTACCAAAGTTATCTAAAATAAATTGTTCAAAGTTCTCAAGATTGTGACCACCCTTTATTCCAATATTCGGTTTTGCTTTAAAACCCTCCACTTCGGTTAAATGTGTATCATAACCCTTTTTAAAAGTAACATCTTTTACCGTACCCTTAACACCACTCTCTTCCAACTTCGAAATCCGACTATGAATAGCCTCTTTCCTATTTTCAAAAGTCGCTTTCACTGAACCTCTCAAGTCCGTTCCGCGAAGAACTGTTTTGGTCCCATCAGTAGCGTAAGCGTAGGCTAAGGAATTATCTGAGGATTTCCCAAATAATTCTTTTTTCGCCACATTAATTCCACCTGCTACACCATCTATCACCTTGATCCATTTTAAAAACATCGGAACATTGTGGCAGGGGTGGCACTATCAAATGAAGCAATACCAAAATGTATTGAAAGAAAAAGAAATTACACAAAGTATGTCTCGTAAGGGGAATTGTTTAGATAACGTAGGCATCGAAAATTTCTTTAGCTTATTAAAGTCTGAACTACTTTACTTACAAGAGTTCGAAAGTATGGAACATTTTACATTAGAATTAGAAAAATATATTCACTACTACAATCATGACCGAATTAAAACAAAATTAAAAGGAATGAGCCCTGTACAATACAGAACGCATTCCTCATTAGCTGCTTAAAATATTTGTCTAACTTTTTGGTTTCACTTCATGTCTTTAATTGACAATCAAGTGCTTTAAGTTCATGTATTTGCTAGTTTTTCATAGTTTGTTCTAAGTTTCTACTTCTTATTACCTCGTAAAAACAGTATGATACTTTTTGCTTATCACAACAAATACTCCCTTTAAAACGTATGAGTTTGTGTTTATTCATTAGTTTATTATACTTTATATGCCTTTTGTACTCGTCATAAGGTAAAATGTCATCTCACCTAATCTCGTGTGTCTTCTATTTTTATACCCTTTTAATAAATACATTATACTAGCATAACCAGCATGGGCTCTCAATCTCAAAATTCCTATTTCTTTTTCTGTCCACTTTAACTTTACATATACTTTGTTTTTCGTCTCTATATGTGCTTATGTGTATTTACGTTAGTCGTTACGAACTTTATCATTCACATGTATAAAATATAAATCGAGTTAAGTGTTATCACAATACTTATAAATTAAGTATAACTCATTCTACTTAATTATCATGATAGCATAGTCAAAAATTCTTCAAAACTATTCGCGATTACTGTCGTTGCTGGCTCTAATTCCTCAGATTCTTCATGATCCCAGATAACAATTTTAGGATTCTCACTATTTCTAAAATCTAAACAAATAAAATCACCAGCAAACATAGCAGCTATTGGTATAATATTCATTCCAATCAACTCTTCATCATCAATAAGCCTACCATCTAATTGAGTTAAAACCGATGTTAGGTCATACCATCCTTCTATTGGATGTTCTTTAGGATTGTCCAATAAACATAAAAACCTTTCTATCACATATTCCTGCCTATCAATTTTCAATACATTAGTAATAGGTGTAGCTCCGTTAAACCTTTTTAAAAAATCAATATATGGATGCGGCAATTTAATTTTATACGATTGTTCAAACCAAGTAATTCTTTCATCACTTGGAAAAGGCTTAACACTAGTTTTTTCATCTATTTTCATTATTAATTCCTCCCTATCTCTTACCTATATATGCCCAATGCCCAGGACTCCGTCCACCTTTATGGTTAATAATATTATGAATACCAAATGGAACTAACTCCATTCTTCCATCAATTTCAGAATGATGCCATGTCATTCCCTTAGGCCTTCCACCTTCAATTCTACTATCTAGCCATTCAAACTGCTTCGGATCTTTTGCCCCCCATAGCCTCTCTGGTAGGTATTCAACTTTTTCTATTAATCCATCAACTTTAGAAAAATCAGGGTATCTTGTTCCTTCTTTAAATGGAACATCTGGTATTAACCCTTTCTCCATAGCCTGTAATCTAATTTCTTTTCTCTGTTTGTAGTTTAATCCATTTCCACCAACAATGTCTTCTGCCCAACTCCATACTGCATTGGATTCAATTTTTTCAGCATACAATTTGGCGTAATCATCAATAACATCCTCAAACTTTTTATTACCTGAAACAAATTCATTAATATTTTCTAAATATAATTCTCTAGTGTCATTACTAGCCTTACCCGTACCCCTAACACCACTCTCTTCCAACTTCGAAATCCGACTATGAATAGCCTCTTTCCTATTTTCAAAAGTCGCTTTCACTGAACCTCTCAAATCCGTTCCACTAAGAACTGTTTTGGTCGCACTAGCGGCAGCAGCAGCGAAAGCGTGTGCTAAGGAATTATCTAGGGACTTACCAAATAATTTCTTTGATGCCACATTAATTCCACCTGCTACACCATTTATCAGCTTGATCCATTTTAAAAACATCGGAACATTGCGGCAGGGGTGACACTATCAAATGAAGCAATACCAAAATGTATTGAAAGAAAAAGGAATTACACAAAGTATGTCTCGTAAAGGGAAGTGTTTAGATACCGCAGTCATCGAAAATTTCTTTGGCTTATTAAAGTCTGAACTACTTTACTTACAAGAGTTCGAAAGTATGGAACACTTTACATTAGAATTAGAAAAATATATTCACTACCACAATAATGACCGAATTAAAACAAAATTAAAAGGAATGAGCCCTGTACAATACAGAACGCATTCCTCATTAGCTGCTTAAAATATTTGTCTAATTTTTTGGGTTCACTTCAGCCCTTAGTTGAGACTCCTAAACCCAACTTGCTCATGGGTATTAAAGAATAATCTACTCTTCTAACATCCCGAAAAATTCAGAGATATTTCGGGCAACCGTTTTGGTTACAGGCGAAAATTCACCAGACTCTTCGTGGTACCAAACAACTACAGATGGGTCTTCTGTTTCTCTAAAATCTAAACAAACAAAATCTCCAGCAAATAGTGCAGCAATCGGAACAACATTCATCCCTATTAAGTCTTCATTATCAGTTAATCTTTCACCAATCTGCGTGATTGTAACTTCAATATCATACCATCCATTTATTTCATCTGATTCGCTTTCTTCAAGAATACACAGAAATCGTTCAATAATATACTGATGTTGATTGTGACTAAAAACGTTAGTAATTGGCACAGCCCCATTATTTTTTTTTATAAATTCTCTATACGGTTCAGGAAAGGAAACCCTCAAGCTTTTCTCTACCACGTTCAATAATGCATCACTTGGCAAAGGCGAAACAATAGTATTAACATCCACTTTCATTTGTTTTTCACTCCTAATTTTTTATCTTTTTCCGTGTGCCCATCCCCCAGGAGCCCTTCCTCCTGAGTGATACACCGAGTTATGAATCCCAAAAGGTACTAATTCCATTCTACCGTCAACTTCAGAATGATGCCATGTTGTCCCTGGTGGACGTTTTCCTCCCGGTAGTTGCGAATCAAGCCATCCGAATTGGTCAGGATCTGACTTCTTCCAATATTCCTTTGGCAACTGTATAATGACAGGCTCCCCATCAATCTTTATAATTAAATCAGCTTTTTCAAAATCTGGATATTTTGTTCCAGGTTTCATAGGAACATCAGGTATTTTCCCTAGTTCTTTCGCTCGTTCTCTAATCAACTTTAGTTGTTTTTGTGATAGCCCGTCCCCACCTGGTATATTTCTCCATTTCCACGGAACATTTGAATTAACTTTCTCTGCATATGCAATGGCATAATCATCTAATACTTCATTAAACGTCTTATTACCTGATATGAACTCATCGATATTTTTTAAATGCCCCTTACCAACACCACTCTCTTCCAACTTCGAAATCCGACTCTGAATAGACTCTTTCCTATTTTCAAAAGTCGCTTTCACTGAACCTCTCAAGTCCGTTCCACGAAGAACTGTGTTGGCCCCACCGGCGGCATCATCAGCAGCGTGAGCGTAGGCTAAGGAATTATCTAGGGATTTACCAAATAATGCCCTTCTCGCCACATTAATTCCACCTGCTACACCATCTACCACCTTAACAGCGGCACCTGTTACACCATCTATGATCTGAGCAGCGTCATCTTTTACCTTATAATGCCCGGCGTTTAGTATATCTGCTGCTTCCCAACCTTTTATTTTCAAGTTCCGCAGCCATGTATTTTTACTATCATGCAACGATTGTACCATATTTTTCCCCAAATTCGGGTTAAAATTAGGTACTCCATCTTTCAATTTTGTTAGCTTTGCAAGGGAGCCTAGCTCTATCGTTCCTTTGAATCCTTTTAACGCTTTCATCGCTGTTCCAAGAACCGGAATAGCATCGAGCGCTCCAAATATTCCGTTCTCTATTCGTTCTGAATTGCTTAGCTTTCTGCCGGTTAACCAGTCTTCTCCATCACGTGCACTCTTAAGCTGCATGCCTCCATATAAAACGGAAGCTGTGATTCCGACTGGCGGGCAGGCGATGGATAAAACGAAGAGTCCTGCTCCTATTGCGAAATCACGCACTGTTTCCAGCTTTTTTTGTTGGTCCTCTATCGTTTTATATTCGAATCCACGCATGGATGGGACAAGTTTTCGGTATTCGGCGTAATCTAGTTTTGCATCTGGATTTTGTGCTTTTATTTCTTTGTACTGCGCATGGAGAACTTTATCAAATGCTACGGAGTCTTTGAAAATATCATCCACTGTTATTTTATCTTTTTTCGTCGTAATCGTTTGTGCCACACCGTAACCGTGTGCATTTGGCATCGTAGTAGTAGTAGTAGTAGAGCCAATTCGATTTTTCGTAGAGTAGTTTTGAATGGAGAGATCTCTCATTTTCCCCGCAAATTTGTCCATGTCTTTGTAGAAGGGTTCGTCGATGTGTCTGGATACTACTTGACCTACTCTTGTGCAGTAGTTTCCTAGTGTCGTATAGGCATCAAGTAATTTATTAATTTCGTCTAGTTGACTGCTATGTTGAAAGTGAATACTTCGATCAGCGTCTAGAGAATGTATTTTTGCTTCTATACTTTCTAGAAGGTTATTAGCTTGATTTAATTCCGTTAGTGCCTCTTTTGTGATTTGGTCTATTCCTGTTTTCATGTTTTGCCAATCATCTGGCTTATAATGCACATCCATTTCTTCACATCCCCCATTTCCGTATATGGATTAGCTGCTAGCACTTAGGATTCTTTGCAATTCTTCATCCTTTTTTATCATTTCTTCTAATGTATAATTCACGGCAAGTGCTGCTATTTGATAGTTGTCTGCCAGTTCCATCGTTTTTCCTAATATATCTTTGTATTGCTTAACGGCTTTTGTTGCTTCACCTTGTCGATAAAAATCACAGTTTGCTAGATTATCAATGTTTTTTGCTACGACATCAGAATAGAGGTTGTAAATATTTTGCAGGCGCGTTGCAATATCAACCATTTCGGCGAAATTGACTAAAACTTGTGAACCGCCATTAGATCCTCCTGAACCGCCATCCGTCATTTGTGCTTGCATTAGTTTATTCCTCCTAATGAAAAACTTTTTGGATCAATCGACTTCTTATATGGCATTTTTAACACATCATATACCTTCTTATTTAAAGCATATAGACTAATCCACTCATATCGTTTCCGATCTACATCAATTTGGATATAATCGTCTCCCTCTGTGAAGTATAAGAAACAATCCCATTTCCCTTGTTCTAATGTATTTCTTGTATCGGGTCTGCGAAAAGTTTCTATTGCTAATAGTTCTTTTTGTGACAAATCCATTTCTTCAAATGTTTCCTGTTCTTCCTGCGTCATCTTACTTGTTAAAAACGTAGTATCTTTCTCTCTTGGTTCTCGCATTAAGAATGAAATTCTCTCTAATAATGATACATATACATCCCACTTTGGCATGTAATGGAATTCATATTCCTCACCCTGCTTGATTTCCGTTAGTACAGCTACGCGGTCTTTGTCCTTTGGTAAAAACCCTACAAGCAAGTTATTGAATCGCGTATATTCCTGACTTTCTTGATATGCTTTTAGTAATTCAATAAGTTGAAATGCAGCCATTGTCAGACCGCCATTTTCCGTAATGAGCCCTTTTCCTCTTAAGATTTCGGTTGCTTTCGTTACACAATCGGCATCACCCATTATGAGTTTTTCACGTTCTGGTAAACCAAATAAATAGGTAATTCCAGCTGCACCAGCTAATACATATAATTCAGAAGGAGTGAAGCTTTCTATATGATTTTGCATCATTTGATCCCTCGTTTCTATTACAGTCCTTTAATCATTCGCACTTCATTTGTGTCAGAGAATGTATGTATATGCGTATCAAGTTCTTTCAACACTTTTGTATGATATTCAAGTTCATGTGCTATATCTGTGTTTAACTTAATGAGTAACTCCAAATAACATAAAAATGCATCTCGCGTCTCACCTTTCCAATGAGAACCTGTCACAGTTGCTTGTAAGTCTTTTGCTTGCTGGAGTGCTTGTTTTACACCATTTTCAATTTGCTGTGCATAGGAAATTGCATTTACTACTCCGTCACCAGAAATTTCAATTTCTTTCCCACTCATGTTTAAACCTCCATTTCTATTAAAATGCAGTGTGAATTCATAGTTTGCATTTATTACTTCCCTGCCGCAGCTGCTTGATCTTCTGCCTCTGCTTTCGCCTTGTACTCTAAGTACTTTTGGTATGCTGTATTTTTAGCATGGGTAATGCTATCTAAAGAGCTATGAAACTGAGTCATGAGACTTGATAACTTATCATCTTTTTCCCGACGTTTATCCTCAAACTCTCGAGCTGGAATTTTCCCAAGCGGCAAATTATGGCTTTTTGATTCATAGGCTCTCTTTGCCGACTCTGCTTTCTCAATCTTATTCCTTACTTCGCTTTCCTTAGATTTTAAATAGTCATGCAACTTGTCATATTGATCACGTTTTCGTTCATTTTCTGTATAACCAATGTGAAAAAAGTTACCAATTTTATCCGCAAGAGTTTCTGGCATCTCTAAACCTCCTCATTCTTTATTTATCCAACATGCTAGATTTGTATTTTTTTAACCACAATTCCATTTTTTATTCTAAAAATGGTCGTACCGTCATTTTATCAAACCGCTTATGCATTTACCATTTTTTACGAAAACAAGCTACATACTTTCCTATTAGTAAGAACCTTACTGCCTATTTTGCAGAAACAGATTCGAATGTTGCAAATTCATTCCCTCCATTCCTTTTCCATGTTCCAGATGATACCTTTTTATAAGTCCATAAAAAAGAAGATAACTCCCTACTATATAAATAGGAAGTTATCTTCTTTTTGATTTCAGCAGCCTCTTTTCTGACCAACCTTACCTTAAGAGACATGCTAGTAATGTAATCGTTCGCTTATCATCGATTACATTACTAGCTGGATTACGCACTTGCTTTCATTATTTTCTTTGACCATACGCGGCTGTTGGTTTAACAGGTTTCGCATCCGTCGCTTCCCATATAGGGGCAGTTAATGTTGGATAGTTTAAAGCTTCTACTTTTTTTCTCGTTTCTGGTGATGCTTTCAGTCCCCATTGATCAAAAAATGGAAGTACATTTTGTCTCGCCACTTTTGATGTATTGTAAATAAATGCTTGTATTTTATCTTCATCCGTTTCTGGAAGTTTATCTTTTGGTAACTCTCGATATAGTTTGTGAAGGTTCGGGTAAAAATCATCCCCATATGCTAAATGAAGTTGCCAAAGCATAACAAGTTTCACAAACAAGTCATCGATATTTTTATACTCTTTATCTGTTTGTTTTAAGTATGCAAAGGCTCTGTCGTAATCTCCCTCTTTTTCTAAACGTGTTGGTTGATTCGGGAATAATTGTTTTTGTACAGCTAAAGAATATATATTAACAGTGACTTCAGTCATTCCTCTAAGGTCATTCCACATCCAAGGGTATTGTTGCCTTGTGTGTCCTGCTTCATGCATTTGTCCCCAGCCGAATTCATTTACATTTAAAGCACTTTCAATTGCATTACCAGCAGTAGTAAACATCATTCCATCCCGACTTGCATACATGCCCCAATCTGATTTATTAGGATTTTCAGTAAAAGCCCAAAGGCGGCGAGTTGAACGATGTAACGGATTAGAACTTGTTTCAGATAGTCCCGATATTTTATCTTGCGCTACAATCATTTCATCATATTTTTTTAATAGCGGAACAGGATCTTGATCCACAATATATTTCTTGGCACTATCACGAGTAACAGTAAGTACTGCTTTCTTTGACTTTAATTGAACAGCATGTGCATCTGGATACTTGTCCATCATCGCAATCCAGTCTGCTTTCGTATGCTTCCCTAATTCAAAGAATGGAACAGGGCTCCCGCCTTGTGTTACTTTCACCTTAACTGTTCCTTTCCCTTCACAGTTATCAAATCCTAATAAACCACCGTTTGGAGAGGAAATAGTGTTAGAACCAGAAGAAAGACGAAATGTTTTTCCCCCTTCTTTATCATATTCATTTGTCCCAATCGTTGCTCCAAGTTTGTCAAATCCTGATAGTCCCAATACTTCAATTGTGACTTGTTCATTCGGTTTTACATAGATTCCTGTTGGCACATAGTTTCGTTGCTCACTTCTTCTTTCTCTTGCTGCTTCACCCATATAATGTCCTGTACTTGGAAGTTCAAACGTCTTCGCCTCATATTGCGCCTGAGTTTGCGTAGTTTCAGCATGAATGTTCAAACTATTTACAGTCATAGATGTAAATAATGCCGTTGTCATAACAGCAGATGCCATAAATACTTTCATTGGTTTTTGTGATTTACGGTTATTTTTCCTATTCAAATAAATCAATCCTTTCATTCCAATCCGTTCTAACGTTTATACAAAACGCCGATTTTCTCACTAAGACAATAACTATAGTAACTTCTTAAACTTACTTATTCCTTCTCTCTTATTTCATACACGTAAAAATTATACCTACATGCCATTGCATAATATATAAATATGCATAATTTCATATTATATAATGATTTAAAAATACTGCTTCTAAAGAGATTACCACATGCGAAATTCCGTCACGCCGATCAAAAAGGACTGCTCCGTAGGCAGTCCTTCTATCATGTTTATTCACATTCTCATACGATATCGACCGTTCTTTGGAATATATCGACGTTTCGACACAAGATATTTCGATCTTATTAAAATAAACCTCTTACTACTTTTGTAGTAAACGTCCTGTATATCACTATCAATCAATAAAACGATATCAGCGCTTTTCACCAATATATCGGCGCTTCGACATGAAATAAAGACCCTCCGACAAATTTCAACACACAAAAGAGACTGTTCATAAAAACAGCCTCTTTTGTATGTGGTTACAACTCAACCCTCGTCCCCACGCCGTTTGCGATCGCTTTCTCATAAAAATACTTCGCCACGACAATATCAACAACAGCGAGTCCGACAGATTTAAAGACGGTAATTTCTTGGTCGCTTTCTCTTCCCGTTCTGTCTCCTCTTATAATTTGGCCAAGTTCTGCGTGAATATCGCTTTCGTTGAAAACTCCTTCTTGGATCGGAACTTGCAGATCGCCTGTTTCTTCTAATGCTGCTTCTTTTGATTCCACTACCACTTTGTTAGCTGATGAAATGACGTGCGAAGGAAGTTCTTGCATCGCTGGTCTGAATGAACCGACAGCATTTACGTGAACACCAGGTTGTAATGTGTCTGAAAAAACGGGTGTTAAAGAGTTCGTTGTTGTGACAACAATATCAGCCTCGCGCACTGCTTCATTTGCACTTGCGTATACGCTAACAGGTTTATTAAATTTCTCCTTTATATACTCGGCAAACTCGGCGGCTTTTTGTTCTGTCCGATTGTAAAGCATAATCTTTTCAATGTCCCGCACAGTAAGCATCGCTTCAGCAAGTCCTTTCGCTTGTTCTCCTGTTCCGATGATGCATAAGTTTTTCGCATTTTGACGAGCTAAGTATTTCGTTGCGACGCCTGATAAAGCACCTGTTCGAACCATCGTTAAAAACGATCCTTCTAAAAGGGCGAGCGGTTCCCCTGTTTGAAAATCAGAGAGCATCACAACCCCGTTAATTGTTTTCTTTCCTATTTTCGTATTATTCGGTGCGACTGTGACGACTTTTAACCCAAGCGTACCAAGTTCTTCCGCTACAGAAGGCATCATTAATGCCGTATTTTGCGAATTTGCAAATGGCAACGAGTAGCGAATTGGCGTGATCGTTCTTTCTGCCGAAAACTCTTGCAGGGCAATCGCCGCATATTCAATCACTTCATTCATATCTACTAAACTTCTTTGTTCAGCTGCATTTATAACTAACATATGATCTCGTCCTTTCCTATATCAAGAAGAGTTGTTTCCTAACTAGAAAACAACTCTTCTCCACGTATTACGCTAATAAAAATCCTTGTTTTAATGGATCTCTTGGATCGATTAAAAATTGGTGGAATCCTGTAATAAACGCCTGACCAGTTACTTTTGGGATCACTGCGTCATATTCGCCTACTTTTGTTAATGACAATATTTCTCCACCAAATTGTCCGTCAGTAATGCATTCATGGACGAAACTTCCACCTTCTTGTAATACTCCACGTTCAAAAAGAGTTGCAAGTCTAGCTGAAGTACCCGTACCGCAAGGAGAACGGTCTACTTGTCCATCAGCAAAAATGGTTACATTTCGCAGCGTTGCATCTTTTCCGTTTGGTTCATCGGAGAAAATCACGCCGTATATGCCTTTTAAGCCTTCTTCAAGAGGATGTTTCACTTCCATCTGACTTTCAATGTACTGTTTCATTTTTCCGCCCCACGTTTGAATTGCAGATAAATCTTTAAAGTTCACTTTTAAACCAAGTTCTTTACTGTCGATAACAGCATAGAAAGCTCCACCAAAAGCGATGTCTACTTGAAATTCATGGCCATCAATTTTTACAGGAACATCTTTCTTGTAAACAAATGATGGTACATTTTCAAATGACACGGATTCTACTTGGTTCCCATTATATTTTGCATACGCGATAACTTCTCCAGCAGGACTATCAATAATGAATCTTTGCTCTTCACCTGTCACCTCGAACATACCCGTTTCAATTCCTACTGTAATTACAGCAATAATTCCATGGCCACACATTGTACTCCAGCCTTCGTTATGCAAAAACAGTACACCAAAATCAGCATGCGGACTTGCTGGCGGTGTGATGATACAGCCATACATACCGTGATGTCCTCTCGGCTCATACATCAAAACTTCGCGCAGATGATCTAAGTGTTCCATACAATAAGCGCGTCTTTCTAACTGCGTTTTTCCTTTGATCGGCGGTACTCCTCCTGTAATAATACGAAGCGGCTCCCCCGCCACATGTGCGTCAATTGTCGTGTACGTTTTACTAATATTCATTTCTTGTCCCTCCGTTATTTAAGTTCTCTCATGAGAGGCTTGTTATTTGAAAAGTGTCCTCATATTTTATTAGCAAATATTGTGCCGATTTTCAAAAACGAAATAATACCAATAATCAGGCAATTGAATTCGCACTTTTTCAAAAAATTTATACCCTTTTCATAACAAAAATTTATACACGTGTATATTTTCTTTTACAGGAAAAGAAAAACGAATGAATAAAGTATATGCATCATACCTTGTTCATTCGTTTTGAGTTTCTTCTAAAAATAAGTACACCATAATTTTATGTTTTTTGTTTTTCGTAAATTGATAAAAAAATGTTTATTTTCCCCTGAATTTGAAACATTATACTACATAGATAGCAGACATCGTGTAAAATAATTACTCCGCCTCTATTCACAGGGCTTTACTCACCTAATTTCACCAAGCTATAATTCTTTTTACCTTTACGAATAATGATAAATCTACCATCGAATGAGTTTTCTACCGTAACATCTGTATTTACATCTGTTACTTTGTCCCCGTTCATCAAAATAGCTCCATTATTAATATCTTCTCTTGCTTGACGTCTAGAAGGTTCAATTCCTAAATCTACTAACCACTCAACGATATTTTTTGTTTCCTTTGCAGCATGGAAAGTCGGCATATCTTTAAGGCCTTGTTCAATTTCATCCGCAGTTAAGGATTTGATATCCCCGCTAAATAGTGCTTCTGTAATTTTTACTGCTTGTAAAAGTGCATTCTCACCATGAACAAACTTCGTCATTTCTTCTGCTAATACTTTTTGCGCTTCACGTTTATGAGGCTCCATTTGAACTTTAACTGCTAATTCATCAATTCTATCTTTCGTTAAGAATGTGAAGAACTTTAAGTATTTCATGACATCACGATCATCTGTGTTCACCCAGAACTGGTAGAATTCAAATGGTGTTGTTTTTTCTGGATCTAACCAAACTGCTCCTCCAGCTGTTTTACCAAATTTCGTACCGTCTGATTTTAATAGTAATGGAATTGTTAAACCAAAGACTTTTGCATCTGATCCTTCTTTCTTACGAATTAAGTCTAAACCACTCGTAATATTTCCCCATTGGTCACTACCACCAATTTGCAGTTGTACGTCTTCTTCTTTGTATAAGTGATGGAAATCCATCGCTTGTAGAATTTGGTATGTGAATTCTGTAAATGAAATCCCTGTATCTAAACGGCTTGCTACAATATCTTTTGCTAACATCGTATTTATACTAAAATTCTTACCGTAATCGCGTAAAAATTCAAGGATACTTACTTGATGCGTCCAATCGTAGTTATTCACCATTTTCACTTCGCTATTTCCGCCAAAATCAAATAGCTTTTGCATTTGTGCTGTTAGCGCTTCAACATTTTGCTGCACTTGTTCTAATGTTTGAAGTTGTCTTTCTGTTTGACGTCCACTTGGATCGCCGATTGTTCCCGTTGCTCCTCCAATTAAAATAACTGGATGGTGCCCAGCTAATTGGAAACGCTTCATCATCATAAATGGAATTAAATGTCCAATATGCATACTGTCACCAGTTGGATCTACACCACAGTACAAGGAAATCTTTTTCTCTTCTACTAGTTTACGTAATCCTTCTGCATCTGTTTGTTGATTGATGGCATCGCGCCATTCCAATTCATCAATGATGTTCATATCCTTCCAGCTCCTTTAATATATAGTTTTTACCTCATTTTGGTAACAACATAAAAAACCCCTATGTCTACACTAGACATAGGGACGATTTTTAACCGTGTTACCACCCAAATTGCACAAATAATCTTATTTGTACCACTCTTAGCAATAATATCGATTGCTACTTCGCTTAGCATTACCTAAGATACTCCAGAGTGTAATTCACAAGTTTGTTTGTGCTAGGTTCCATCAACCCCTAGCTTTCTAAATAACAGTGACAAACTGCTACTGGGCTCCTTCGACGTATTCGAAATATTAAATTATAGCCAATTATAGAGAAATTTAAATTCACTGTCAATTCTGTACAATTATATTTTAAAGTGTCCACAATTACTTTATTCTATAAAAGTGATGAAATAAAACTTCCATCAGCAGGGGTTTTCTTTTATCGTTCCAGAGATTTTTTCACCTGCACTTTCATTGTTTCCTGATGATAAGAGGTGTGAATAACCCCTCCTTATCCACCTTACGGTCTG
Source organism: Bacillus sp. 491mf (assembly GCF_900112415.1). Classification (GTDB taxonomy): domain Bacteria; phylum Bacillota; class Bacilli; order Bacillales; family Bacillaceae_G; genus Bacillus_A. The sequence continues at coordinate 376 of NZ_FOLV01000056.1, read as the reverse complement.
ATTGAAGAAGGGGCTTCCTGTTTCATAGACCGTTGCGTAGTGGGGGGACCCACTGCGTCTTACACAGTCTCCACAGGCATAGATTATACTGTTCGGACATAACCTTGCCCTACAGTTTATAGGTTTTAATTTGTAGCAAGCAATTCTTCTAATCCTTTTTGTAAGATGTTCCGGCTCGCGTTATAGTCTCTATCCAATACCGTTCCACATTTTGTACAAATGTGAGTACGAATAGAGAGAGACTTCTTCACACGATTCCCACAAACAGAACAGTCTTGTGAAGTATACTTTGGTTCTATCTTAATGAGTACACCACCATGATTTTCACATTTGTAAGCAAGCATGTTTCGAAACATTCCCCACCCCGCATCAGAAA
>NZ_FOLV01000009.1 GCF_900112415.1 Bacillus sp. 491mf | reverse complement strand
TGCAACCAACGGTCTAACACTTCTTTTTGTGCTTCTGTTGGGAAGATTTCATATTTTTGATTCAACAACATTGTCATCACCCCCCGTTAGTTTTGCCCTTATGTTTCGATGTATTGTTTTAGCATTTCTAATGGTGCACCGCCCACAGCCAGCAAACGATAACTTTGAGATCCAAATCATTCTTTACATACATTCTATCTGATTCGAGGAAATTCCTTTTTCAATCCTTTGGCTTACGCCAACCAAAATCCATCCCCTCCCTACTCATTGGGCTTCACCCTTCTCATTCCTTGAGGAAGGGGAATTCTTTTAGAAATATGTTAAATCTTTAAAAATAATTGACCATTCTGGATTATAGTCTTCAATTCTTATTCCACTCTTTATCATTAACATGGCCACCTTTTTGCTCGTTAATTTTTTCTATGATTAATATCATGGTGATAAATACCAAAAAAGGAGGGAATATTTTGCATAATAGACAGAAGGATGACTCCAATGACATTTTTGACCGTACATTTATAGGGAGACCTGGATGTATGTTGGTTCTCATTGTACTGGTAATCGTATATATATTTTACAACATTCTAACAAATTGAAACAAAGAGCATTAAACAGTTTCCCTTTGTTTTTTTGAGGTAGTTTGCTCCCCTGTTTTTGGGACGTTATAAATTCTTAAGTTGATGGGCATGAAAGGTAAAGTATTGCAACTTTTTTATGAACATCGTGACTTTATTTCAAATTCACAGTAATATCTTTTAACACGGCACAGCACTTAGTTTATCTTTATTTATTTCCCTACAAAATCTGTTCAATTCATTGAAAGCTTCCCATAATGCATCCACTGCTACTTTTCTATCTTCTTCTTTTATCAGAACCCAAATCGTCTTATAACTATCAGCTGCTTGTAAGATTTGCACACCTTGTTTCCATAAAGCAGAACTGACTTGTGCTACGATTCCTGGCACCCCAGAAAATTCAGCTTCGCCTTCTATGGTTACCTTAATACACCCTGGATTGATTTCAGGAATATAGTCTAACTGTTCGATAATTGTAATTGCCTTTGCTAATTTTTCATTCTCTACAGAAAATAAGACTTCCTCTACAGATATGTGTACAAAATCAACCTTAATTTTTTCTTTAACAATCTGATCAAATATCGGCATTGGGAACATAGTATCTATTTCTTTTTTCTTTACCTTTATTTGATTTATTGGTGAACTACAAAAAATATTTGTTTTAAATATTTCACTCATAGTCATAATCTCCCATCTTTAAAACCATTCATTTCTTCAACCATTATACTCTTTATATTTTTCAGGACATTACTTCTCATTTTAAATCAAAAGAACAGCTCAACAAATCCAAAATTTATATTTTTCAATTACTAAACATAACATAAATAATAGGACAGTCCTATAAGTCAGTGTAACTGAGGTCTCGCCGACAAAACGTAAAAATTACACGCTATGACATTTATTAGAATGTGAAACTGTAATTTTCTTACGCCAAAGGATGTATCAACCGAAGATGACCGTTTTTGGTGATCTTGAGTGGTGCTTTACATTCCGCTTTATAAATAGATTTTTTATAAAAAAAGCTAAACCAAAAACAAATTACCAAAACAGCAATATTTCAACGTTTTAGATTATATTCATTTACAATATTTGTTTTAACATATATTAAGCAAATTCCGATATAAAATAAGTCGATTAAATAGAGACCATCAAAAGATGGTCCCTTTTTTCATGCTTACACTCCGTTAATTCACCAAGACTTTTCTCTTAAATCCACTCTTTTCCGTGTTCACGAATGAATCGAAGTTCCTCTTGATAATGATCATAATGTCCTTCGTCGATCATTTTTTGAAACGCCATATCGCCTTCTTTAGCTTTCCTTTGTATGGTTTTACATAATCCTTCTACCCGTAGCAATACCATTTCTAAAAACCCTTTTTCTATTCCCTCCATACCATAGGAATCAAAAAACAGTTTAACTCTTTGTTTGATTCGCTCAGCATCTTTTAACGAATCATAATAAATAGCTTCGCCTTCTTCCGTATGATAACGCCTACTTAAAGGAACACAAGTGTAAAGCGTATAAGCGATATCCCAAAGTCTTGGACCAGGAGCAGCCAAATCAAAATCAATCACACCTACTGGTTTTTCGTGATTAAAAATAATGTTATAGATGGCAAAATCATTATGGCACATCACCTCATATGGCTCCGGGGTGTTATCAATGGGTTGCCAACGTTCTTCCATTGGAAAATCACTCACCGCATCATGATAGAGACGAAGCATTTTTGCGATCTCTTTTAAAGCCTCATCCGACCACATATATTTTTTTAACGGATAGTTTCCAGCTTCTCCTTTGATAAAGGATAAGATTTCTCTCCCTTTTTCATCAATACCTAGAAACTTTGGCACACTATTTAAGCCTTTGTTTTCAAGGTGTTTTAGCAACGTATGAATTTTAACACTATCAGGCTTTAATTCTCGTCGAACCGTATTTCCAAAACGATATACACTGGAGACATTCCCTCCTGTTAGTGCTTCTTCTTTTTCGTACTGACTTTTCATTAAAATTCCCCCAATTTAGGGACTCTATGATTGTGTCAATAGAGATGTATTTTTACCCATAAATAAAAGCAGATATACAAAGGTATCTGCTAGGCAATGGGAATTTAATTGTCCACACCATGTATCCCTTGAATGATTTAAGATAGACAAATAAACGCATCCTTAAGAATCAAAGACCGCCACTGTCTCTATCCAATTAAATAATCATTTCAAGGTATTCCACATCTGTACAGATTCCCCTTTCTTTACATCTCTAAATTAGATATTACCAGGGATTGCCAACTTAAAAAAGACTTTTGTATAAAGTTTTTAAATTTTTTTGCTATTTAGTTAAAAAAATCAAAACAGACCGCTCATAACAGTATCGCCAAATGACCTAACATTAGATACATAATCGTAACCTTCTGGTGAACCAAAGCTATTAAACATTCGAACTGCAACCAAATTGAAATTAAATAACTATAAAACTAATCTTTTTCAACTGTATATCTAACTTGTTTAAAGTTTACCATGTCTCCATTTTCAGTATCATCTTTAGTTTGCAAAAGTTGAACTTTTGGCTTGTAGTCCGTCCTATGAGCATCTTTGATACCTTTAATGTTAAGTTTGTAGGATTCACCATTTTTTATTTTTTGTTCAAATACTTTTTTATTGGCAACAAAAATAAAGGTCACTTTATTTTCATCAATTCCCTCAGTCATAAATTCTAATTGATTATCTTTTGTTGTAATCGTTGGTGTTAATAATTCAATACTTCCGTCTCCAGTTTTTTCCACAGAATTTTCTGTTATAGCTGAACATCCGGATAACGTGATACCAGCAAATAGAATAAAACTTAATCCAATTATCTTTTTCATAAGATCACCCCAATCCGTTAGTGTAGAACATAGATCACTCACTGTGAACTCCTTAGAATTATACCATTATATGTAAAAACAAACAAAGTGTATATGTACTTTTAGGGATCCCGCCACAATGCCATCTTCTTTAAATATATGTTTTGTCCATTTCTGTTTGATAAAATTCGTAGGAGCTATTTCAGGAATTTTTCGTTTCTTCAAATCGTTAGCTTCTCTTAATAATTCAATAGCTTGTAAAAGAGACTGACTCGCATGAGATGCTTGAAAAACATATGTTTTGAGTAACCGTGGTGCAAATTTACGCAATTGACCATAATAATTATCTAATAAATCAAGGTAATCAAATTCTACTAGTCTTGCTAATTCTTCCGCTTGTTCCACGGTTTGAATAAACTGTTCCCACGAAATGATAGATTGTAAGGATTCAAACGGGTCTAAATTCTCTTCTTTTGCTTCGATTAACGCTTTTCCTACTCTTGCATACAGTCGTACTTTTTCATTAATGGCTTTTCCATCCTTTTGAAAACTTTCTTTATGTATTTTCTCGCCACGATTAAAATTCTTCCAATTAATTTCTCACTCATATGTAGACCCTGATCTGTTAAAAACGCATAGATATGAATGAGAAATGCCATTAAGGTGGCATGTCGTTTTAAGGTGTGAAAACGAGAGAGATGCTGGGTAGAATAACGTGATCCTTCACGTGCCATTTGTAATAGTCGATTTTGATGTATTTCTCGTCCATTATCTAATGGTAAAGCTAGTCTTTGGATATATTCCAATCGATCCATTAGTTCATGAAAATTTTTAATAGAAACAACACCAGGTGGTTGTCGAAGCCAGGATAAATCGGATTGTTTCCCTGGTTGACTTACATAGAGCAATTGATCTAATTGTCTCTCCTGATGGGGAGAAAGACCTTGAACTAGTTGCTTGAATGTTCGTCTTTGTACTCTCTCACGAACTGCCCATGCTAAATGTTCCACTGCATACATAGCAGGTAAAATAATCTTTCGTTTGCGCATTTCTATAATAAGGGCCTCTACTAGCAGATAACCTTTGTCAGTTCCAAGCGCAGTCGGAAGAAGCTATTGTGCTAATTCCCGATATTCTCGGATTGTAAAAGAACGAAAATGAAATTCTTTTCGGATTTTACTAAGATGTTCTCGCCTGGTTACATCACGACCTTGCGCATAGTTATGTATAGCAGAAGGTACAATGCCAATCTGATTAGCAATAATCTGTACGAGATACTCTGGGATTTTTTCACCGGATGCTAAAGGACGTCCTGGAAAACGTAAATAAGCGATTTGGATCGCAAAGCCCAAACGGTTTGCAGCACCACGCTGTTGGTGAATAATCTTTAATTCTTCATCTGATAATGTATAATAACGGATCGCATCGCGATCACTTATATGTTCAGGTAATTCATATGTTTATGAACAGAGGATAAAACTCAATAATATCAACGCTTTCTGACTATAATCATGTTCATAAAGTGTATAAATAAATCAATGTTCAATTAAACTTAGATTTTTATCTTTCTGAACATGTTTTTTATCTTTAAAAATACTGTAAGGGCAAGGTTTTGTAGTCCTTAGCGTACAATTTTCCCAGAATGATATAGTTGTAAAATGATAATAAAATTGTTGAATTTCCAAAAAAGTCGTTACATTTACAATAAAGTTATTTAAAAATGTCAATGATGGTATTCAATTAACAAAATAAAGTTTATTCATTTAACTGAGTAGTTTAATTAACACATAAAGGAAATTAAGCTGGTTTCCTAGAATTAATTAGGCAATTCATTATCTTGGAGGAATGACTGAATGGCTGAATTGATTTATCATGTTGCGGTTTCACTGGATAATTTTATTGCGGATCAAGGTATGATAGAAGGAAAAATTAATAATTCTCTCTTTTTATTTGAAGGGGAGCATGTCCCAGACTTTTTAGCAGATATTCAGGAATACGATGCCGTGTTGATGGGGAGAAAAACATATGAGTTTGGATTTCAATTTGGGGCTAAACCTGGTGAACCTGGATATAAGGGCATAAAACATTACATATTTTCAAACTCCATACAGTTCGAGGCAAACGAGGAAGTTGAACTTATTAAAGGAGATGCTATAGGGTTTATTAAGAACCTCAAAAAACAATAAGATGGTAAAATTTGGTTGCGCGGAGGTGGAGAATTGGCTGGGTCGTTGCTTAAACATAAACTTATTGATCGATTAGTATTAAAGGTTAATCCAATTATAGTCGGTGAAGGTATTTCTCTATTTGGTAGCGTAAAACCATGTCTTAAATTAAAGTTATTGGACATGAAACAGTATTCTAATGGAGTTATCAAATCTACTTACAATATTATTTATATTTAGAATTATCATGGAGAACTACTTTTTAAAATTAATTTTAAAAAATAAAATTTTATCCAATTGTTCCACTATTGCGGAAGAATACTTAACTTATTAAAAGACTTTATTGTTACTTATTTTAAGAAAAAGTATATTGGATAAAGAAAATCAAACATCTATTTTTATTACACCGTTCTGTTTTTGAGCGGTGTTTTATGTGTTTGAAGAATTAAAATTAAATGACTTTATTGTAACTCCACAATAGTTAGCGGTTTCAGTGCATAATTACAGTGAATATATGGGGGAAACCCGTATTTGGGGCGCATTTGATGGGGGTATGCAAATTCCTATTGGACATCATTTAGCAGGTTACGAGGATTATTACCAACTGAAACTTAAAAATTATGACGGAGGAACGATATACCTTAATGAGGGACAAGTATATTACGGGTAATGTGAGGTAACGAACTGAATAGAGATATAAAATAGACTGGTGAAGGAATAGCCAGTCTATTTTTTGTTGTGTCAATTCAGTATTTGGTTATCTTGATTGTATACTACAATTGTGTAAGAATCGGATTTCACCAACTTTTTCAGTTTCTCTTCACTAAGAACTCCCTTTATATCCTGCTCGACTTTTTTTGCATACGCATGCGCTTCCGCATCTGAACTGTTTAGATGTGTATGAATACCTAGCGTAACAGGTTGGTTCTCGTTTCTAGTGGCAAGTTGAATTGTAAATCCGTTATACCTTTTTCTTTGAATAAGTCTTGCAACATTATAGATAAGATGTTGGTTTTAAAAAACCTATATACTATTACTTATCTTTAATATTACAGAATAGCCGTGTATAGTTTTCAAAAAAATTACATCCTAATATACCTTTAATTGACATAATTGTCGTTAGCGGAAGTCATTTTAAAATTCTATGTGTCGATTTTTTCTTTGCCCTTGCGGATAAACCACCATATCAAAGCTAGAAGTAGTATGAGGAGCGGTATTCCCTGAATAAAGAAAAATACTCCCCAAAAATCAAGTTCAGTACTATCTGGAGGGTCTGTTGTCATTGCACCTATAAAAAGTGCGAATGGACTTGCAAGTATATTTATCCCTAAGCCGATCATTACGAATGATAGATTTTTAGCCTTAATTTTTGGTGAATCAGCCTTGATAATTACGAATATTGCAGTGCCGATAATAAGAAACAGTTTTCCATAAAATACAATAAGTGGTCCATAATATTTAAAATACCCAATGAAATCCATAATATCCCTCCATCACTCTAATTGTACCATCAGCAAAGACAACTTTGTGCAAATTTGGATGAATAGGATATTCACGCTCGGTTAACATAACGTCTCATTATCAGCAGTAACCAAATCTCAGAAGTCCATTCATACCAAAAGTTTGACAGCTTTCTGTTCCCTCCGCTGTATGTAGGATTTCATACATCCCCGACACGACAGCATTGGGTAGTTTAAACCGTTCTCGTAGCCTGCATGAAATCCTGCATATCCTTAGCGTATAAAATCCGTGTTTTGCCGTCATTATCCCATGCCCATCAATAGAGCAGACGGCAGAACAAAATAAGGAAAAAAGAACATCTCTTTTCATCGAGATGTTCTTTTTTCCTTATACCTAAATCAATTCTTCTGTTATATTATTTCGCTTCATCTTCAGGAATTAAAAAGCTTATATCATACTCTTCTAACTTCGCAAGTAATGCTTCTCCATCGATTTTCAATAAATTCATATGAATATTAAATGGTATAAATCCAGCACGTTTATTAACTCGATACAGCCGTTGTCCTTTTGATGGTATAGAGGAGATATATCGCTCTTCAACATCATCTTCCATCACAATTCCTAAATACCTTTGCCCTTGGATTGTATAAGGTAAAACACCGTATACATCCTCCAAAGCAATTTTTACAGGATATTTTGGATTATTAATAATTGTAATATATTCTGGCTCTAAAATGACGGCTGGTTTTCTTGCTATCATTTTTTGAATAACCTTCCAAAGAGCAATTAGTACAACTAATGCAAGAGCTCCAAATAAAAATCCAACTATAAAATTAGGCTCCTCAGATAAAAATGCATACGTAACAAAAAAGAGAAACATCGCTTCAATTACCAAAATCAAAAAAAATAATCCGACTACTTTTAGCTTTGATTCATAAATATAATATTTCCCCATACGATTCTCCCCACTAATATAAATCCACTTTGATTTTCCAACATATCGCTATGCAGAACCAAAAGCACAATGCCTATCCTATCTAAAAAGAAAATTTTATGTGGTTTTTCAATTTATCCCGCATTAACGGACAGTAAGACCCCAACTGACGGGAATTTCACTTTATATAGATGATTTATTTCGCCTAACAGGATTGCAACATACAACACACATTCTCAAAGCGGCGATGTTTTAAATCTTCATTCATATGTGTTAATTAATACTTGTCAATCAATGCTTCAATATGTTTTTTCATAAAAAATTCCTTGTTCAAAAATTGGTACCTATACATCATACCATGAAAACACTCATCACCTACTTTGTTTATCTCTTTAAATAAAGAAACCAGTTATGTACAAATGAAGTTGATATAGTTTCCTTATCTCTAAATACTTTTAATCTTGGGGTCTCATCCCATGCCCATCAACTTAAGAACAGTAACTACCCCCAAAAGTAAAAAATGCCATCCTTTCTTTATATTCTTACCAAAAGAATAGCACTTTTTCATTATTTAAATATGATTTTATCTGAATTTAATGGAGATTTCTCCTACAAAAGTAGTAGAATTTTCATTTGAACTTGCTACCTCAGTTGGATTTATCATATTTCAATTTCGATATAATAGTAAATAGGTATATCGGATATGGATGTACATTACTAGGATTATACATATTTCAAATTTAGAATTACAGTAACTACTCAACTAGTAGTTACCAATAAAGAAAGGAATAAGCATAATGATACAGAACATATACGAAACTCATTTACATGTAAGAAATTTAGAAAAGGCAATAGATTTCTATCAAAATAAACTAGGGTTAGCATTAGCAAGAAAACTATCCAAAAGAAGAGTGGCATTCTTTTGGGTAGGAGAAAATAAAAAACAAATGCTTGGACTATGGGAAGTACATAATATTGAAGACTTTGAGCCGAAACATTTTGCTTTTGGTGTAGATTTGGAGTTTTTAAAGACTTCTAAATTGTGGTTAGAGGAGCGTGGAATAGAAGTAGTAGGAAGTCAAGGGAAAGGAAATCAAGAGCCAATTGTCCAAAGATGGATGCCCGCTGCAAGTGTATACTTTCTAGATTATGATGGAAATAAATTAGAATTTATTTCTATGTTACATGAAAATCCAGATGAATTAGAATATGCATCCTATTTAAGTGAATGGAATGCGGAACACGAAGAAAAATGAATGAAATTGTATCTATAAAACGAAAAAAACGTTATTCTTTCTGTATATTTCTACAAAAAGAATAGCGTTTTTTTGATTATATAGATACAAATTTATCTTAGCTTGATGGGCATGGGGACGATAACCTATTTTAATTATCACCCTCATTTTCCCGCTCTTTTTTCGCTTGTTCTATGAGGAAACTTTGTTCTTCTTCTGGAGTTGCTATTCTTTCCGCTTTACCGTCATTGCTGTCGTCTATTTGCTCAAGCATATAATTATGATCCTCTACCACTTGAGAGCAATCTTTATTTGCCCAACGATATAAAATCTCTCTATATTTACCCTCGTGTTTTAAGCTCAGTGGAGTACTGCCATTGACAACATTTCGTACTTTTTCAATATTCTCGGTAGTCATTTTTATAAAACCTTGCTTTTCTTTTGATATTACTTTTTGATGAGTCATTTTGTGCATTACATCAACTATATGTTTATCAGAATCGACTCCTGCCTTGATTTCTTCACCTTTAACCGCTTTTATCATCCCCTCGCTACCATCATCGAAAGATAAAGCAATCGCAGCCCCTGCACCAATACCGATCATTGTAGAAATTCCTATAATCGATAGTAGTTTTGTCAACTTTTTCAATTCGTTCCCCTCCTTGTTATCGAATCGAGCCGTTTAAGATATAACTTTTATAAAATGGAAGTAATCTTTTATGTAAAAGTTTACATTCAACAAAACGAAAAGAATCCTAAATAAATAAGATTCTTTTCGTTTTGTTAAATTTTATTTATCTTGTTTCACTAGTTCATTTGATGATGATTTGTTTAGGAATCTTCACCGTTATCTTTCTTGGTTATCATAATATGTTTTATCTGCGTATTTTTTATCAATTCCATTTAGATAGGCTAAGATTATTTTTGGATTTTTAAGTAAAGCCCAGTCTCCATATTTATCAAATCTTCTGCATGAAGTTATCATTCCATTTTTAATTGTACCGAATTTCTTATTATTTTGCTTTCCCCATTCTTTTAACCGTTTAGCGAAATCTGCATCTTCTGCCATAAGCATGTTTTCATTAAATCCGTTGATTGCCATAAAGTCTTTTCTATAGCACCAAAAAATCCCTACAGATATAGCTCCATACTTAAAGAGTAAGGGGATTATTATTAATATTGCGGAAACGAATATTCCTAAAGATATTCTTTCAAACTTCCCAGTTACCCCACCACCAATGTATTTACCTGAAGCTAAATATTTATCTACATTAGACAACATAGACTCTGTCATTTGGGTATCAGCGTCTATAGTAATGATTATTTCTCCACTAGCTATTTGGGCCCCTGCATTTCGAATTTTGGATAAGTTTTTATCGTTATTTTTTAATGTAATACAGTTATAAGACCTTGCTATTTCTTCTGTGTTATCTGTGCAACGATTTAAAACAACTATGACTTCAGTTTGATCTTTATATGCCTCTGATGCCTTTGCAATTGAATCCAAAAATTTTCTAATGTACTTTTCTTCATTGTGTGCAGGGATTATAATAGAAAACTTCACATCTTTTTTAAAATTGACTCCTGAAGATTCGTTTGTTTCAATCATAATATTCCCCCTTATTTTATAAAGTAAATATCTACTATACATAACATATATTAACGTTTATTAGGTTGTATTATAGAAACTGAAGGTAAACTATTATTTAAAAGTTTACTTTGGAGTATTTAAAAAATAATAGAGTTATTAATACCATTTTTACTATAGAAACCAGATTCAAGCTCAATTACCTAACCTTACTTCATTATCACAACACCCCTTTTATAATAATGAAAGGGATTGATTTATCCCGCTATTCGTGGGCAGTAATACTCCCACCTCAAAATTTGGTGAAAGCATTGTCCAGCTCTAGCGGCTAGAATCTCCGGCCGTTTCGCCCCCTCGGACGAGGCAAAAAGCGCCTCTCTGTCAGGGGCGTGGGCGTCCTGCGATTCTGAACGAGCCGTTTCCGCTTTTCTTAAGAAGTTAGGTGGGAGATAAACTGCCCGTAAAAGCCCGATTGGTTCAACTAATAATCAGTGGGAGATGAAAAAAACCCCCACTGATTAAAGTTTCACTTTATTGAGTAATGCATTTAGTTTGAGGAATTTTCATTTTTCTTTTAACATTTATATATTTAGACTTTAGATTGATTAAAAAGAAATACTAGCAAAAAAAGCTTTAGATAATATCTAAGGCTTTTTTGTTTTTCTTTATAAATTTTTTATTAAACTGTCCATTTTATAGGGTGCAGTTCAGGTTTCAGATTGTCTCTTTTCATTTTTACGCATTCATCGTACTTTGAAGTAATGTTGCCCATTCTTCCTTCAATAATGAATACATAATTGCATCATGTGTAACATCATTTTGAATCATATATTTTCGAAGCAATCCTTCTTCCGTAAAGCCTGCTTTTTGTAATAAATTTCGGGATGATTCATTTTCTGGGTATACAACTGCTGAAATTCTCTCAAAATAAAGTGTTTCAAACCCGTATGTAAGAATAGCTTGCAGTGCTTCTGTCGCATACCCTTTTCCCCAATATGTTTCATCTAGTTCATAACCAATTTCAGCTCGTTTATGTTTATTATTAATTAAATGAAAACCGCACGTTCCAATGAGTTGATCTGTACCTTTTAAGACAATTCCCCAGCGAAATGCAGATCCTTCTTCATATCTGCTCCTAAAGTTTTTGATAACGTTTTTTACTTCTTCCACATTTTGAAACGAATCCATTCCAAAATATCGAATGACAGGTTCTTTTGCAAAATAACGAAACATTGCATCTGCATCGACTAATGTTAATTCTCTTAAATGCAGACGATTTGTTTCTAAACTAGGAAATCCCCTCATTTTGTTCCCACCTTTAGTTTATTGAACTGCAAATTTCAATATAATTTCCATCAGGATCACAAACGTAAGAAACAGTTTGTCCCCATGGTTTTGTAACAGGCTCTACTAACACCGTCACTCCTTGTTTTTTTAAGTTATGTATTGTTTCCATAACATCGTCGGCCACAAATCCGATTTCAAATGTAGATGATTGTGATAACGTCTTGGGAATTGGTAATCCAGTTAACTCTCGAACATCATCTCTACTATTGATTGCTAAAATGGTAGAACCTGTATCAAATTCAACATATGTACCGTGTTCACCTTTTATCGGCAGCTGTAATATATCACGATAAAAACGAATACATTCCTCATATTGCTGTGCGTACAAAATTATGTATTTCATTTGAAGTTTCACATTCTTCTCTCCTTTACATTCTTACTATTTTGACAAAAAATGCGAAAATCCTTTCCAGAAATTTTCCCTTGTGAATAAACTTCGCCATATCATCAAATGCTAACAATGGAGGTGTGTTAAAATGGAACCAATGCTTTGTCCAAGTTGCAAAACAAATCGCACACGATTCAACATTATTGAACAAACAGTAAAACCGGTAAAATTAGATCCACAAACTGGCCAAATTGAAGAAGAATATACAAACGAAAATATGAGTGCATTTCATATGGCCTACCAAGGTCCTACATATCGTGTACAATGTGCTACGTGCGGATTAATTGAAAATCCAGAGCAATTTATTAAACCCGCACAAAATCAAGCTTTTTAATTTCCCACAGAAAAGAGCTTGGAGATTTCCCCCAAGCTCTTTAATTATCTTATCCCGCAATTCATAGACCGTAAAATCTCTAATTATGGAAGTTTCAATTTACTGATTAATATATTTTACAACAGCCATCTCTTTTCCAAATCTATCGCCATTGTCAACAAACCCCATACTTGAATATAAATTGTGAGCTCCCTTATTTTCAGGGTGATAACCTACAACGATTTTTTGTGCATTCGGTAATTTTTCCATTTCTAAAATCATTAATTGAGTGGCAGTTTTTCCTATTCCTTTACCTTGGAAATCCTTATCAATCATTATTCTATATATCCAATAACCATCAAGTTCTTCTTTTACAGAGTTAAACATTAAAAAACCCACTACGTTTTCTTCAACATAAATAGCATAAGTTTTTAATGATGGTTCAAATTTTGATTGGGCTATTGAAATAGCATTCGATTCAATATAATTTTTTTGTTCTTTCGAAACTTCTAATTCACAGCAATCATACCAATTCTCTGCATTCAACTCTACAATTTTTACGTTTAATGTATCCATACATTTTCCCCTTTCAAATGTCGGGATACGCTAATTTTTTTTGTTAATTAAGCGTAATCCCCTTGTTATTATTAGTGATTAAAATAGTTTTATTTGTCATTATGAACGCCTCCTTAACAGTAGTTATCTGAATTATCTATTAATCAGACTTTTATAGTATACCATAATTTCCCTCGTTTTCAATACATGACTATAATATATATTTGATTGTACAATATGTAAGCTATAGTTGTTGATTAAGAGTTTTTCTTTATCGGTATATTATCTAAAGCATCCCTTTTTATTTGTTAACCAATCTTCCCAAGCGTCTTCATGCTGTTTCACAAAGAGTGGTGGAAATTCATCAACTGGAAAATACTTAAGCTCTAACGTTTCTTTGCCATCTGCTTTTAACGACCCGCCTACCGGTTTGCATTGAAAAACGACCACAATCGTCTGCGCTTGATCTCCATTTGGATATTCATCGAAATATTTCGTATACACACCAATTAAGTGTTCAACTGTTACCTTTATCCCTGTTTCTTCATATATTTCACGAATGGCTGTCTCCTCAGCAGATTCACCAAGTTCCATGGCGCCACCAGGAAACCCCCACGCATTTCTATCCCCTCGTTTTTGCAGAAGCACTTCGCCTTCCTCGTTACAAATAATACCACCTGCAAAATTAAGAAAAATCAGTTCAGACCCTACTTTCTCTCGGATGAAATGAATATAATCTTGTTTTTCAGTCATGATTCCCTCCTGTTATTCATTACTTTTTTCTAAATCGTACCAATACACATGATATAATCATAATATACAGAAAGGACTGAATACAATATCAACATTACGAGATACAGTAAAAAACCTACTCCATGCAGATGAAACGATCCTTTATCACACACCATGTTCTCTATCTTTATTTCTACATAAAGGACCTTCTGTACCGGGAGTAATACTAACAACAAATAAAAGGCTGCTGTTTATATATAAAGAAAAAGACAACTATAATCCTATGCGATATGAAGAATACATTTACGAAAATGTCAAGGAAGTAAAAGAGCACCCTTATTTCTTCAGCTCTCACATCACAATTTACTACAACGATGAATGGGTACAATTTCGAGATATTTATGATAAAAATGTAAGAAAACAACTTTGTTCCATAATACAAAAACAAATTACAAGTAACTCTTTATCCTAGGGCTTCTCATTTTTATATTCCTTCATTAAAAGATGGTCTACATTGCAGTATAACGAGAAATAGTTTTAATTTTTAGAAAGATTTGTTAAAATATTCAAAAAGATTGTACTAGAAAGGAAGAAACAAATGATACATAAATTAAAAGAAAATATCTCTTCTGTTTTTGTTGGAAAAGAAAATATAATTGATCTCCTTTTAGTTTCTTTATTAGCTGATGGACACGTCTTATTAGAGGATGTGCCTGGAACAGGAAAAACATTGTTGGCAAAAACCATTGCGAAAAGTATTGGCGGGGAATTTTCACGTGTACAGTTCACACCTGATGTTTTACCGAGTGATGTAACGGGGATTGAATACTTTAATCCGAAAACGAGTGAATTTGAACTGCGTCTTGGTCCTGTTATGACAAATTTATTATTAGCTGATGAAATAAACCGTGCGATGCCTCGTACACAATCGAGTTTATTAGAAGCAATGGAAGAAAGACAAGTAACACTTGAAAAGCAATCCACACCTCTTCCAAAGCCGTTTTTCGTAATCGCAACGCAAAATCCAATTGAATCACAAGGAACATTTCCACTTCCAGATGCTCAGCTTGATCGTTTTTTAATGACTGTTTCGATTGGCTACCCTACTCCGGAAGAAGAACTTCAAATGATGCGACGTTTCCGAAAAAACAAACCGTTAGATGAACTTCATCCAGTCATCTCACTAGAAGATATAATCCACGTACAAAATAAAGTTAAGGATGTTCATGTTTCAGAACCTATTGAAAGCTACATTATCAAACTTGCTAACGCAACTCGTAATCATGATTTTATTGCAAATGGAATTAGTCCGCGCGGAACACTCGCTTTAGTGAGGGCAGTTCAAGCTCTTGCCTTTTTACGTAATCGTGAATTTTGTACACCAGAAGACATACAAGTTCTACTTCCTTACATTTGGAAGCATCGTATTATTTTATCTATGGAAGGTGCTCTTCGTACAACAAAACATGAAATTATAGAAGCAATTTTAAAAGAGGTGGATGTACCGGTGGAGATTGAGCAAGCATGAATGGACAACGTCTCGTCACGATCCCGTTACTCTTTCAAAGTCATATCATTAAATTAACGATCCCGATTACACTGTTGTTCACATTTTATTTACCGCAGTCATATATCGTATATTTGATGCTGTTTTATTATCTATTTTCTTTTTTTATTTATCGATACGTCAATTACATAGAAAAGCACTTTCAAATAATCAATAAGAAACAAAGAACAAGATTGTTTCCTGAAGAAAATGGACAACTATCCGTTTCGTTACAAAATGAAGCAAAATTACCGCTAGTGAATGGAAAATGTTTTTTTCATGTAAATCCATCGCTCGTTATGCAGCCAAACGATGGTCTAGAACAAATATCAAAAACGCTCTTCTCTTTCCCATTTTCACAACTTGCTCGCTCACAGAACATATGGGATTTAACGTTCACAGCGACAAGACGAGGCGTTTTCCAAATTGAACAGTTTGAATGCATCATTGGTGATCCCTTTAACATCATTCAAGTTCATTTACCCGTTATACATAAATTAAAAACAGAAATTATTGTCTATCCTACTCCAAAGCAAGTTGCGGGATTACAAGAAATACAGCAACTATTACTAGGCTCATACAGAACAAATTTTTCTTATTTTCATGACGAAACGTCAATTGTCGGAGTAAAACAGTATGAAAGGGAATCATTTCGTTCCATTCATTGGAAAGCATCAGCGAAAATGCAAAGTTTACAAGCTAAGCAATATGAAGCAGTAAAAAATTATAGCTGGACAATTTGTATCTGTCTTGCCTCAGATCGAGGAATTGGATGGAAAGAAAATATAGAAGATTTGATTTCCTATGCGACATACATTTGTCAAATTGCAACAGAAAGAAAAATTCCTTTTGAGTTATTTATTAGCATTTTAGCAGAAGATGGACCGCTGCACTTAATGTTAAATGAAGGTCCTATGCATTATGCAAAAGCACTTGAAGAACTTGCGCGTATTTCAGAAGATAGTACATTACTGCCGAGAGAGAATTTTCTGCATTATATGATGCGAAAAAGAGTGAGGTCGTCTACGATGTTTTTCCTTGGCGTTTCTAAAAACAATATCCCTCATACAATGCAACCAACATATATTGTTCATGATGAAGGAGTGGTGGAACAGCTTGAATACATGGCTTCGGTACGTTAATGATTTTATACTTCTTCTCCTTCTTTCTTTATTAACCGAAAAAGGAGAAATTGTACATATTGTTTTATTTTTGCTAGCTGGTCATATTTGTTTACTACCTATAGTAAAGATTGGACAAAATAAAAAAACATGGTTTGTAGCACTATTCATTCTACAAATCATTGTTTGCTATTCTATGGCGTTATTTTCTTCAATAAGTTGCGTATTATTACCGTTTTTCTTTTTTCTTGTGTATGCAAAAGATAATGTCTCACCATTTCATAAATTATTAGGGGCATTTCTATGGTTTTTTTGTTCCTTTCTTCTCCATATGCAGTTTCCATCCATATGGGAAATAGGATTACTCATTTTGCATACACTCCTAACATTATGGATGACAAGTTTTAATCGAAACCAACAAGTAATGCGACTATTGTCAGTTACAACTATTGGGGTTATTAGTTTTTTGATCATTCCTTTATTCCCTTATGTCCGAGCTGGTATCGCTTATGCTATTCAATGGATTGCTTTAGGAGTAGGATATATTTTAAACCCATTATTCTTAACATCTGAACAGAATCAGACAGACCATTCTTTAAATACTAATTTAACGCAAGGTAAATTGGAGCCTCCACCGGGTCCAACTAAAGAATATGATCCATTCATTATCCAATGTCTTACCTCTTTGATTATTGTAATTGTTGCGATATATGTGATTCGGAAACTATATAAAAGGCGTCATGAATTCAAATTGGGGCGTATGTCTGCCTATGAACCTATCATTGTTGGCCCAGAACAAGAAAGTATACAAAAGCGAAACCGAAAGTTACGACCACCTAACAATGCAATTCGCAAAGAAATTTTTAAACTCGAAAAAAAATTAAAACCGCCATTCAATCGGCGACGTGGTGAGACAGTGGAACAATGGATGGAACGACTTCGCACTGAAGAAGACATATATATTCAGTCCAACATTATTATAGAAGCATATAGTACTGCCAGGTATGGAGAGAAAGAAGATAGCACTCTTCTTCAGCAATTCAAAACAGAAGCGCATACATTATATAACTACAAAAAGGTAGTTAATAAGAAAAAATAATATAAAAAGCTTTCAAGACCTCCATGAAAACAATGTAAAAAATAAAGGAGAGTATGCATTAGTCATTTACAACATGTGCTCTCCTTTATTTTATTAAGTGAAAACTACCATCATTATTTTTTTGCTTATCGCTGTCTAAATTTAGAAATTAAGATTTAATTAAAACATGCTCTAATTTATCCCGCTATTCGCGGGCAGTAATACTCCCACCTCAAAATTCGGCGAAAGCAAAGTCCAGCTCTAGCGGCTAGAATCTCCGGTCGTTTCGCCCCCTCGGACGAGGCCAAAAGCGCCTCTCTGTCGGGACGAGCCGCTTCCGCTTTTCTTAAGAAGTTAGGTGGGAGATAAACTGCCCGTAAAAGCCCGATTAGTTCAACTAATAATCAGTGGGGATGAAGAAAACCCCCACTGATTATTAGTTGAACTTTATTATCTTTCTCCTTCTAAAATAACAGCCACTAAAAAAAGAATAAATTTTCCTACAATTCCTCTTGCGTAATTCCTTTCTTGTAGTTAGAATAGATTATAGTTAGATAATCTAATTAAAGGGAGTAGACATAAAGAAAATGCGTAAGAACGGAAAAGGAACATATTCAGATGATACCTTACCAAAATTGGGTATTCACCCTTATTTAGACCTTATTAATCACTCTGCATCATCAAGCACAAACCGTAATGATGCCTCTATGGGCTTAATCATGTTATGGTTAAGCGATAATATCTTAGATGTAATGGATCAAGAGTTAGCTCACTTCGGGATTACAGAAAGCAAACTTGATTTGCTAATCTTAATAACTCTGCATGATAACAAAGTGATAACTCCTTCAGCAATAGCTGAACGTTTAGGAATTAGGCGGGCATCTGCAACTTCTATGATTGATTGGTTGGAAAAAAGAAACCTTGTTACACGAAAACCCAGCTCGTTTGATCGTAGAAAAATCCATGTCAGTATTACCGAAGAAGGCCGTACGTTTGTTGAAAAAGTATTGCCAACTTATTGGTCCGTTTGTGCCTCTATTTTTGATGAATTAGATCCTACTGAGCGCCAAGTATTTGAGAAAATCATCAAGAAATTAAATGAAAATATGCAAGTACGACTTGGAGTTGGGCGATAAATAACAATTAACAGCTACCTATCCAAAGCGATAGTAGCTCTTTTTTAGCCATTTAATTAGGTTACCTAACTATAAGTTAATATAATTAAAATAAAGGTGAAGGTGATTTTATGATCGCGATCGATTTTGAAAAACAGCACAACTATAATCTTATGACACTCATATTATGCTGGACTGGGATGGTTGTTATGTCCAGTTTATATGTAAGTATCCCACTCATTACCATGTTTAGTGATAATTTTCATGTTTCTCTATCGCAAGCAGCTACAACTTCTAGTATATTTTCAATAGGTTTTGCTAGTGGATGTTTTATTTACGGTGCGATTTCTGAAAAATATGGCCGCAAAAACATTATATGCATTGGATTAATTTCTTTAAGTGTCATTTCATTACTGCTTGGAATGGTTCATTCTTTCTCATATATTGTTGTATTAAGGGGTCTACAAGGTTTAGCTGCTGCAACATTTTCACCAGTAGCGTTAGCGTACACACTAGAAGTATTCCCTAACGAAAGAAAGGTTGGTGCTGTTGGTTTTATTAGTACAGGATTCCTCGTTGCCGGAATCGTCGGTCAAGTGTTTAGTGCTTACGTAAGCCAACAATTTCATTGGCAATTTGTTTTTTACTCCCTTTCTGCAGTTTATATTCTTACTGCATCAATAGTGTTCTGGTTACTACCAACAAGTATAAGTCATAATCAAAAGAAAAATATTTGGGAGCCAATGAAGCAACTCGGCACTGTCTTTACTAATAAAAATCTAATATTTAGTTACGTAATAGCGTTTGTTCTACTCATGTCTTTTGTTAGTATGTACACCACCTTAGGACAGTATTTAACTAATCTACCTTTCCAAATGAACAATCACGAACTTCTTTATATTCGTTCATTCGGGGTCCTAGGAATGATATTGTCTCCACTAGCAGGTAAATTAGCAAAACGTTTTAGCGTTCTGTTTGTACTTCGGTGGGCGCTACTTCTCTCCATTTTCGCCCTAGCTTCGATGGGCTTTCTTACAAACATATTCTTTTTAACAGTAATGAGTATTGTCTTTGTAAGTGGTATTGCACTCTCCGTACCTTCTTTAGTTTCTCTTATTGGTCAATTAGGAGGTAAAGCTCGTAGTATTGCAATATCAATGTACACAGTCATTTTATTTGCTGGAACAAGTTTTGGTCCAATTATCTCTTTTACATTTATGAAAGCTTTCAGTTTCACTACGACGTTTATTCTACTTGCAGCCATACTCGGTCTAGGCTTACTTGCAGCTTGTCTCGTTAAGCATGAAAATTCACCAATAGTTGAAGTGAAATAAGGAGATTTCCGCTACTTTTAATATGTACTGATTCACTCCATCACGTAAAAAAGAGGATACCTTTATATCCTCTTTTTTATCATACATTTCCCTATTTCTTTACGTTGTCACAATATGTTCTACACACTCAGGTAAATGTTTGAGCTTTGTTTTTAAAAAGGCCGGTTGTGTATTAAACAGATGTAATTCTTCTATTGATGCCCACTGAAATTCAAATTGTCTCCCAGCATCTTCTCTTATAAAAGAACCTGTTTTTGGAATGGAACCATCTTTTAAATGCGTTTCATAGTAAAAGCCAATTTCATGAAACTCATGATTATCATAAGTAAAAAACTTCTCCACAACCCATATTAATCGTTTTACATTTGCATTCGCTTCTAATTCTTCTTGAAGCTCCCTTTTCAGAGCAGACTCACTACTTTCAAGCATCTGAACTCGTCCGCCAGGTAAACACCAAAAATTATCTCCCTTCCCGCGATGAAGAAGAACCTGACCATTTTCAATACAAACGGCTGCTACGCGATAATTGAATCGCTTTCCGTTTTCTGTAAAAACAATATCCATCTCTATCCCCCCATACTTAACTTACAAATCAAAAGCCACAAATTTCATTTTAAGAAATTTGTGGCTAATCTTCTAGTATTTTATTAAATCTTCTGATATTACTTAATTCTTTTAAAAACCTCCATTTACTAAAACTATGGAAATTACCCTTAATTTATCGTAATTCACATATACTTTATAAATAACACTCGACTTCCGCCTTTTCCATCATAGTTTGTATGTACAGACACTCCATCTATTTCATCATCTCCCCCTTCAATCTCAAATCCGATCTCACGATGAAATTGAATAGATTTTTTGTTAACCGGAGATGTTATTGCTTTTACAACGTGACGACCATTGGAACGAACTGCATCAAAAAAAGAAGAATACAGTGCTGATGCAATCCCTTGTCTTCTAAATTTCGGATTCACACCGATAAAATGAACATACGCTTCATCTTTAAAAGTTTGCGAGAAAAAGCCACATAAAAAGCCAGCGATTTCATTGTCTATTTCAACAATAAAGCTAGTTTCTTGAAAATGAACAAAAAAGAGCTTTGGCAGCATATCTGCCATCGGTCTCCCGCCCCACCAGTCATTTATAACAGAATGAATTGTAGTATAATCCTCAGGTCTAATTTTCCTAACGTGCATTTGTCATACCCTCTCTTTTTCCATTGATATTTATGTTATTAGATATTGAGATGCATTTTCCTTTTTAACTTAAAAATTCATTTTTGCAGATTCCTATCATCATATGAGATAATTCAATTAAAACAAATGAAATTAGGTGAAAAATATGCAAATAAAACCTTCTTTTGGCGAGAAGAAGCAGCATATAGAATACATCTTACGCCCAAGTTCTTATGCAATTATTTTTAATGAAAATACTACTAAAATAGCCGTTATCCAAAAAGGAATACGTTACTTTTTACCTGGCGGTGGAATAGAAAATGGTGAAACAAAAGAAAGCTGCTTACATCGTGAACTATTAGAAGAATTAGGCTGGGCAATTGAAGTGCAGCAGTATGTTGGAAATGCTGAGCGTTACTTTTATGCTGAAAAAGAAGGCGTTTACTATTTAAATGATGGGTATTTTTACATATGTAACAAAACACAAGAAAAGCATACCCCTCAAGAAGATGACTATATCCTGCATTGGGTATCTTCTTCTGAAGCACAGCAGTTGCTTGTTCATGATCATCAACAATGGGCTGTGAGGCAAGCGATTTTATTATGCAAACAAAAATAATTACTTTTTCTTAGAATGATCACCCTTTTATTCCCCAAAAAAGAAGTTTAATTTTTATTTACATAAAATCCGTTACTTAAATTTGTTACATCTTCTGCAAAGTCGCATGTTCGTATTCTAATTTATCACTTAACTGTTTGACTATAAGCTCAAGTGTTTGTTTTTCTAATGTATCTGCATTATTAACTATAAAATCTAATGCACTCCATATTTTAGCTATTGTAATTTGCTGTGTTAATTCTGAAACTGAATATGGAAAAGATACTGAAGTAGCTTTCCAAAAGTTAATGTATGTGTTGGCAATACTAGTTTCTAATGATTTATCAACTGTTCCTAAGCCAGGGATTATAATAGCAAGATCAATAGCAGGGGACCCATATCCTATACGTTCCCAATCGAATAAAACTA
Source organism: Bacillus sp. 491mf (assembly GCF_900112415.1). GTDB lineage: Bacteria > Bacillota > Bacilli > Bacillales > Bacillaceae_G > Bacillus_A. The sequence goes on along the minus strand of NZ_FOLV01000009.1, from coordinate 123,235 downwards.
ATTGATTATTATTTCTTATTCCCCAATTTGTAGGATTAGGATCACCGGATATACAACATAATTTAGCGAATATATCTTTAGATACAATACGTAAACCCTCAATTACTGCTTTTAAATTCAATGGTAGTAATTTTAATGCTTTGTTATCTAAATTCTTCCTCCATTGAAAGATGAATGGTTCATTTATGTTTAAGTTTTGATTCCAGGTATTGAAATGCAAAGTAAATAAATACTTTATTTGCTCTGTATCACCTTTCCATCTAGTATTAGGAAATGGCAGTGGTATATCTTCAATTACAAACCAATAACCTTTTTCTTCTTCATACGTGTAATATGTATTAGGAATATAAATCTTTTTACTATGAAAAAACGACGTTAAATGATTATAAACATCATATTCTCTCTTATATATAGTTTTTTCAACTATAACAGAGCGCTTTTCAAACAAAAGGCGTAAGCAAGATGCGCCTCTTTCTTTATTCACACCACTTAGCTCAACTATCATTTTCGGCTCTCCATAATTATCTTTGATAAATCGCTGAACCAATGCTGGCAACTTATTCAATTCACACCATCCTTTCATTTTTTGTTATTATCTAAAAATCTTATATTAATAATTCCCCCGAAATATTTTCTTTGATTTAATACAAAATACAAGGCTCAACAAATCCATATTCTATACTTTTGTCACAAACAAATTAAAACCTTTAATTAATATATTTAACCAATACCTTTATTGGTTTTATTTTTTCATCACTCAACTCTTGAAAACACAGAATGAGCTCTTGATGTGTTATTTCATGTTCAAATAACTGGCCTACAAATGGAGTATGTTTGACATAATGTAAGAACCAACTTGCATGCCTTTTATAATCTAATCCATCACTAGAACCTACTATACGTAGTTCCTTTTCATAAAACTCTGGTGTTAAATAAAAATCTTCTTTATTACCATCTGATAAAATACATATCTCTCCATTCTCTTTAACACCTTTTTGAAGGCATGTAAACGCTGAATTTGTAGCTGAACATTCAATCCCATAATCGTAATAATTCTCCTTTATTTCATTCGGACTATACAGATTAGTAGCACCAAATGTTTTCGCTATTTCCCTTCTAGCTTCATTTGGTTCAATTATGTCTATTTGAGAAAGATTTAGTGCATGTTTAAGGTAATAAACGGAAAGTAACCCACTGTTCCTACTCCAGTTACAAGTACCTTACTATTCACTTTGGGATTTAATTTCCGTACTCCTTTCGCAGCATCACACGATAGTATTGTCAACAAAGCGAATGAATATGGGACGTCTCTTGGAATTGGGATCGCTTTATTCTCTTTCACAATCCCAAGGGTTTTATGTCCGTAAAAAGCAACTACCCGATCACCAATTTTAAATGACTCGACACAATTACCAACACTTATAACTTCACCATAACTCTCATAACCGGTTTCTTTAGGGTAAGTGGCCCTCGTTTCTGTTTTATCATTCTCATTATATTGAGGTAATTCTGCTCCAATACTTATAGCGCCTGCTATTGTTTTAATTAACAATTCGTCTTCTTTCAATCTACCAATCTCTTCTTTTTTCCATTCAAGATGCTTTTTCCCGCATAAAACGAGCGAATGTTGTTCCATCTTTCTCCCACCCTCTAATAACTCTAACTTTCTCCAATTAACATAATTCCTTTGTGAATAAGTACATACCATTCCGTATATGACATATACTCATATTGTCTTCCTTCCCTTCAAATTCTACAGCAAATGGGAATTCACCGTGATTTTTTAATTGATCCCGAACGATACCATTCCCTATCGGTTCACAAAATTGAATGGTTATTTTCCCGAGAGAAAAACCTTGAACTACCGCATTCCACTCCTTATTTATTGTTGGAGGACTCATTTCTATTTGCAGTAACTCTTCCCAGTGTTTGCTTGTTTCATTTACATTAGTAATAGTATAGAAAACTGTTTTCATTTCAATTATGTTATTGTTATGAGGTGAAATTACTCCTTTTCTCTGTAAATCATCCCTTCTTTTTTCATCCGATTCACTCCACTCAATAAAAAACGGAAATCTAGGACCGCCTTCTTCTTGTTCAATAAATAACATCTTCCACCTTAAGAGAGTTCCGTCATCCCTCATACGTTTACCTTCCAATGGACCGTTTATTCGAAAACCCTTTTCCACCAGCCTTTTAGCAAGCTCTTCCATATGTTCTGTGCGCAGCGCAATTTGAAGCATTCCTTCTCCTGTTTGCAACTTATGAACAACTTGTTGAATAAGAGGATTCTCCGCTCGGTTTGCAACCTTTTGATTTTGCACTGCTAAAAACTCAATATATGCTAAATCAAAATAACATAAACTATTGTGGGTTCCCCAATTCGTATGCTCCCCTCCTAGAACTACATGAAATCCATGTAGTTTCATTTGGTCTATCGCCTCAGCTGGAGAGCATCTAACTACATGAACAAGATGATCAAACTGTAACATCTCCTCACCCCATACTTTTGTCCTTTTTGTACATTACACTTCAATTCTTTCTTGTGACTTAAAATTACAAAGACTCTGTCAACTTATGTTTATTATAATGAAAAAATTATGCTAATTGGAAGAATAAAGGATTTTTTCTAGAAAGAGCATTCTATATTCTTCTTAGTAATAAAAATTTCATCTCAATAGATTTGTCGAAAAATATTTGTCTGAATTTTCTATTAATTTTGAAGGATTTTTCGAAACATTTTACGAAACCATTGTATAACCTTTTTTATTAGGAGGTTATTTCATACATACTTTTTTTAGGACGGGATGAATTTTGAAAGCGCTTTTCTAAAATAGCCATTTATTTCTATAAAAAAATCCTTGCACTATTTTCAGAAAATCATTACAATTGCCATATATTAAAAATCATAGTAATAGAAAAATCCTCATCAATCCGATGAGGTAGAGGTTGCGGCTTTTATTAGTAATCTAGACGAGACACAGAGAACGTCAATAACTCTAGATAACAGGAAAAGCTGCCGAAGTTTATACTTCTTCTCTGGAAGTATATGCTGGGGCTGTTTTCGAATAGGAACAGAACTGTCACGTTTACAAAATTACCGTGTAAACGTGGGGCGCTATCTTAACGGAAGGTATGATGGGGTGGCTATTTTTGAAATGCTCCGCTAAAGTCCTTTGGCGGTTTTTTTTATTCCCCCCGCTCCTTCCTATCTTACAAGAAAAGGAGTGTTGAACATGAACGGCGCAACTACTAACGTTACCTCTACAACTTCAAAACAATCTGCACAAACATCTAATGAACTACGACGCGGATTGAAATCTCGCCATCTTACAATGATTTCACTTGGTGGTACAATTGGAACAGGTTTATTCCTAGCAAGCGGTGGTGTTGTCCATACAGCTGGTCCTGGTGGTGCTCTCGTCGCCTATGCTGCAATTGGTATTATGGTATATTTTTTAATGACAAGCTTAGCAGAATTAGCATCCTACATGCCTGTAGCAGGATCATTTAGCACCTATGCAACAAGGTTTGTTGATCCATCACTTGGATTCGCATTAGGTTGGAACTACTGGTATAACTGGGCTATCACAATTGCTGCTGAACTCTCTGCAGTTACATTAATTATGAAATTTTGGTTTCCTAATACGCCTTCCTTACTTTGGAGTGCAATTTGTTTAGCTATTATGTTTCTTTTAAATTATTTATCGGTTAAAGGATTTGGCGAAGCGGAATATTGGTTTGCACTTATAAAAGTTGTAACTGTTATCGCCTTTTTAATTGTCGGATTTCTTATGATTTTCGGTATTATGGGCGGAGAACCTGTTGGTTTTAAAAACTTCACAGTTGCAGATGCACCGTTTAACGGCGGCTTCATGGCAATTATCGGTGTATTTATGGCAGCTGGATTCTCATTCCAAGGAACAGAATTATTAGGAGTTGCAGCTGGCGAAACTGAAGATCCACAGCGTAACATCCCAAAAGCAATTCGCAGCATCTTTTGGCGAATTCTATTATTCTATATTTTTGCGATTCTCGTAATCGGTTTATTAATCCCTTATACAAACGAAAACCTTGCAGCAAGTGATATAACAGTAAGTCCATTTACACTTGTATTTGAAAAAGCGGGGATTGCTTTTGCAGCATCAGTAATGAACGCGGTTATTTTAACAGCTGTTTTATCTGCAGGTAACTCTGGTATGTATGCATCAGCACGTATGCTCTGGGATTTAGCAAACCAAGGTAAAGCACCTAAATTTTTAGGGAAATTAAATAGTCGCGGCGTACCAGTAAATGCATTGATTGCAACATCATTAGTTGGATGTGCTGCTTTCTTAGCTTCTTTATTCGGTGATGGTGTTGTATATGTATGGCTATTAAATGCCTCTGGTATGTCAGGTTTCATCGCTTGGATCGGAATTGCAATTAGTCACTATCGTTTCCGAAAAGCATATATTGCACAAGGAAAAGACTTAAATGACTTACCATATAAAGCAAAATGGTTCCCATTCGGCCCTATCTTTGCATTTGCATTATGCTTAATCGTTATTCTTGGTCAAAACTACGGTGCATTTATGGGCGAGTCTATCGATTGGAACGGTGTACTCGTTTCATATATTGGCTTACCTCTTTTCTTAATACTTTGGTTAGGCTATAAATTTACAAAGAAAACAAAGGTTATTCCATTAGATAAATGTGAGCTTTAACAACCAAAACCTATCAACTTCTGTTGGTAGGTTTTCTTGTGTTACTGTATATATATTTTTAGGCAAACGAGGGCATCTAGCGTGTATAGAAACACTCAAGGACTTCTCCTTCCACATGCAATGTCTACAACAAAGGGAAAAAGTAAGTAGCGGTCACTTCTTGTTTTACATGCCATTAACTAATATATTGAAAAATCAAAATTAGATTTATATATTATTGTTTCTTTGTTAAAATAGGTGTTTAGGAAAGGAACGTGATCATATGAATATTCGTGTTACAAATACAACAAAAGAACAATTGCTACAAAACAAAAATAAAATCATTGTTAGAATAAAAGGAAGTATCGGAAACACTTGTACTGTCTATGTAAACATAGATTTAATAGTTGATAAATACAATGCAAATGATGTTGTATTTGAAGATGATCAGCTCGTTATTCAAATGGACGATTTTACAAAAGATTATATCGGAAATACAATGACGCTAGACTACAATACAGGATTTAAAATTACAACACCAAGTGAAACGATTGTTTATGGTTTATCGCTAAAAAAATAATGCTTTTTAAAATAAAACAAACAACGCATCGAAAAACACAATGCGTTGTTTGTTTTATTCTATCCTTTTAGAACCAAATCAGCATGTTTATCAGGAGCTTCCGTATTGACATAAAATTCTTCAGCTTTCCAATATCTATTCTCAAATTTGGCAATGTTCTTTTGAGTATCCTCACTTTCACGAAGAAACCTCTTACTTCTTGGACAATCTAGATATACGACATAATCATAGAAGTTTCTCCACTCTTTACGCTGCAGAAAAACACCTTCTACGATGATAACTGAAGCGTTAGTAAGTTGAACTTCCTGCCGACTATGTGTATCAGATTCATTATCATAAATAGGAAGAATCAGATGGTTAGTGGATTTTAGATTACCGAAAAAATTACGACTTAACCAGTCCGTATCCCATTGTAATTTATAATACTCATACCATTCTTCATTCCCCGTATTGTAACGTTTTTCACGCTCAGCAATATAATCGTCAATATGAAAAACATGAAACGGGATCTTCTTTTCTTTCATATTTTGACTAAGTTTTTCCACAATTGTTGTTTTGCCAGAACGGCTTAATCCATCTACCCCTAAAATAAACCTATTTCCTACGCTGGCATTTCCAATTATTTTCAGCAATGTTCTTTCGTTCTCCCCCAAACTACTCTCCCCTTTGCAACAGCTCTCTTTTTTCGTAACTATGATGAGATTTTAACAAATATAATATAATTACTCTGGCTTATCTTGATCTGCGGCAATTTCCTTCACAAATTCCCCAATTGTTTCATGAAATACATAATCAAAATATTGTTCTTTTCCTGTTTGTTCATTATTAACAAGTATTGTTGTTGCTCCTATTTCTCGTTTTGCTATTTGCGGAAAGGATGCGACAGGCTGCACTTTCAATGACGTTCCCATCACAAGCAATATATCCGTTTCATATACCCTTTCAACAGCCTTTTGAAATTGCGGTAATGTATCTCCATATAACACAACATCTGGATTCAAAATGAAATTACACTTTTCACAGCGCGGTACTTCATGTTCAATCATATATTGTAAGTTGTATTTTGCACGACACTTCGGACAATGAGCAGATTGAAGCGTACCATGTAAATCAATGATACGTGTACTCCCGCTCAATTGATGAAGGCCGTCAATATTTTGTGTTAACACTACAATATCTTTTCCCGTCTGCTCTAACTGTGCAAGAAACGCATGTCCATCATTCGGTTTATATTGATGGAATGTATCAATTTGAAAAATTGCTTTGTAATGTTTCCAAAATTCTTTCGGATTTCGATTATAATATCCTCTTGATAAATACATTTCCACATTTGCATCTGCATATAAACCATTTGCTGAACGAAAGTCTGGAATCCCACTTTCTGTACTTGCACCTGCTCCAGTTAACACTGTAATTTTCTTAGCGTTGTTAATGATAGAACGCACTTCTCCATATTGCTGCACAACATTCACCTCTATGTATCATTCTTTTTTCATTATAACAGGCATTCGCAATAACTTGGAAATATTTCCTTTATAAGTTATCCCGCCTAACTTCTTAAGAAAAGCGGAAGTAGCTCGTCCAGAATGTGAGGGGGGGATGGAGCTTCTGACGTAGAAATGTTTTTTGCCTCGCAGGAAGAAGCGTAGCCACCGAACATTCTAGCCACTGGAACTGGACAATGCTTTTGCTGAATTTTGAGGCGGGAGTATTACTGCCCGCGAATAGCGGGATAAAAATAAAAGAAGGAATCAAAACTCCAAATAAGTTTTGATTCCTTCCAAAAACAATTATAACGCTCTAACATTTTCCAGTGGCCAAAATACTGCTGAACCTTTTCCAACAATTTGCTTTTCAGAAACAAATCCAAATCGTCGGCTATCTTTAGATACTTGACGATTATCTCCTAGTACAAATACAGAATCTTTTGGAACAGTTTTTTGTCCAGTTATTCCTTCTAACGTAAAATCAGGAGTTAACACATCACCTGATACCTGCTTTTTATATTCATCTAAATACGGTTCAGCAACTGGTTTACCATTTACGTATAAAATATCGTGTTTATATTCAATTGTGTCTCCCGGTAATCCAATTACTCGTTTCACTAAATCATGACCTTCATTCCCATGAAAGACGATAATTTCAAAACGATCTAATCCTTGTACACTATAGCCAATTTTATTTACAACCATTCTCTCATTGTTTTCTAGCGTTGGCATCATAGATTCTCCTTGCACAAGCGATGGTGTAAATAAAAACGCCCGGCAAACAAATGCAATAATTAAAGCGAAAGCAATACTTTTAACCCATGACATAACTTCACTCTTTTTCATCTATTCCCTATCTCCTTTAACAACTAGTCATTTTTGCGATTTCTTGTACATTTTGAACAACAACTTCACCAAAGCACGATTTTTCTTCTCTTACCGCTGTACCTACGTGAGCTTGTGTAATCTCTGTTTCATGTAGTAATCGTTGTACATTCTCTTTCGTGATACCACTACCAACAATCATTTCTATTTGCCCTTCACTTGCCTCGTGCATTTGGCGCAAGAGCGAAATGTTATCTTCTATTTTCCCTTGTCCACCAGATGTTAAAATATGTGTGACTTCCTTAAACTTCCGCAATGTTTTGACAGCTACTACTAAATCTGCCATCTCATCAATTGCACGGTGAAACGTCACGTTCATTCCCTCTACTACTTCTAATAATTTTGCTAACTTTTCTTCATCAATTTCATTCTTTTCATTTAAAACACCTAATACAACACCAGCTGCACCAAGCTCTTTTGCCACTCGAATATCTTCTCTCATTAATTCTATTTCTTCATTAAAATATACGAAAGACTTAGCATGCGGACGAATCATTACATGCACCGGAATAGAAACAGCGCGTATCACGTTTTTTATTAACGCAAAGCTTGGTGTAAGACCACCTTCTGTAAAAGCTGTAATTAATTCGATCCGTTTCCCACCGCCACGCTCAATCCGTTTGGCATCTTCTAAACATGTTGCGATGACTTCTAGCATTCTTAAACTCCTTTTTGTACATTGTCCATTTTATTATATACGAAAAAGGATAGTAGTACCTATTTTTTAACACCAAAATCTTGCAAAGCATTCTGTGCTAATAATGAAATTGTCATATCATCCATTGGAGGATTATGAAGGCCAGCTCGCACATGTAAATAATAACGGTGTAATGGATTTTTTTCAGATAAACTCCTTGCTCCGACGATACGCATCGCCTTATCAACTATAGAAATCACTGCATTTGTCACCGTATACTTCACCGCAGCCATCTCGGCTTGCATACACTGTTTATTTTCTTCTTCATACCGCTTTGCAACACTATATAAAAACGAACGGGATTGCAGCAACTCTAATTCTATTTCTCCTATTAATCTTTGCACATTTGGCACCATTGCAATCGGCTCTTTCAAACTATTCGGTTGATACGTTGCAGCAAATTGCAAAGCATACTGCCGCGCTGCTTGGGCAATTCCGAGATAACAAGCCGGAATGTGAAGAAGCCATCCTCTTCTCTTTTCTATATTACGAGGAGAAATTTTCTCAACAAAATATTTATACGGAACTGCTACTTGTTCTAAAATTAAATCATGACTTGCTGTACCGCGCATAGCTACACTATCCCACGTTTCTTCAATTGAAACACCCTCTGTATGACGCGGAACAAGAAATTCACCTACTTCTTCCGTTCCTTCTATAGATGCGGAAACAAAGAAATAATCTAATACCGGTGCCATTGTTGTAAATGTTTTTTGTCCTGAAATAATCCACTTATCTCCTTTTCGTAATGCTGTTGTCTCTAGCCTTCCTCCTCTTGTCGGACTCCCCGTGTTTCGTTCCGTTGCAGCACGGTTTATAAGCGCTCCGTTTTTCACCTTTTTGCAAAGCCAAGAAAACATTCTCTTATCCCATGAACGATTTTCTGAAAGTTCATGCATAATCCCAAGATGCCATCCCATACATAGTGCCGTTGCACCATCGCCTTGTGCAATGTATTCTTGAAAAAGTAAAAGATCATATAAGGATATGCCTATCCCACCTTCGTCCTTTGGAACTGTCCATGATGTATACCCAATTCCCTTTAAATCTACTACATTTTCAAAAGGAAATGAATACAATTTATCTAACTGCTGTTCTCTCTTTGAAAATAGAGTGATATATGGTTGTAATTTACTAAGCCGCTCTTGTTGCTCTTTCGTTCTTACAAAATCCATTTCATCAATCCTTTCATCGTCATCCTAAAATTATATGCATACAATTCTCTTTAGTTATTACACGACAAAAATTTCGTTCATGGATACTTCACTTTACACATTCTTTTCCTTAAACATATTAATCTACACTTCAATTGTCTCACTATTCCGATATAAAAACAATGTTTTAAACAAAAAAAGATTTCCTAATACATTAGGAAATCTCCCTTACCCATCACCCTTGAAAAACCGAACAGGTAAGGATGCAACATAACCAATATAAGAACATAACTCTTTAAAAAAGAACGGTAACTCTGTGTCTAGGCTGCGGTACGCAGACGTTGGTGTTGGTGAAGAATATGCATCCATACCGAGATGCTTAGCAATTCGCATCGCTCGTTTCATATGAAGTGGATCACTTACAATTGTATACGTTTGTATGCCATTATCTTTTCCAATCTGCAGAGCATTTTTTAAATTCTCTTCAGTAAAACGCGACTCCGTTTCAATTAAAATATCTTCATCCTTCACACCATGCTTTAATGCATATATTTTTGACGTACGTGCTTCTTCTAGTTCCGCTTCAAATTTCGTACCACCTGTAAAAATAATTTTTTTAACATCTCCATTTTGATAGAGAGAAATGGCATGATTAATTCTCTCGCGAAGCACCGGTGACGGTTTTCCATTCCAAGAAGCAGCCCCTAGCACAACTGCCGCATCTGTATTAACTTGATCTGTCTTAGAACGATAATGCCAAATATCATACGCCGCATACCCGACAAATACAATAATGGAACCAAGTATGAATAAGAGTGCCTGTACCACCCTTAATTTTATACTTCTTTTTTTCTTCATAAACTTATAGCCCCCGTAACTCATACATACTTTATACAAAATTCGTTTAATCGAATAATCGGTCAACTTGTTATTTGAATTCATCTGAAAGAAGGTATCTTCTTTAAAAGCAGTTCTATAATAGAGATTGTAATAAAAAGAGACTTTTATATTTCACATTAAGATATATCCGTTCCATTTTTTCACCATCTAAGTCACCGCTATGCAAGATTCAACATAATCGCTACATGCTTGCTCCTTTTGTTTCAAACTTTGCATGTGGTAGGAAAAGGCCTTGACCGCTTCTATGCGCGGCCAGATGCTCTCGTCCCCCCAAAAAAGAAAATGTTTTTAAATTATATAAAAATGGTCTATTTACAATAACAACTTATATTTCTCTCAAACTCTCAACTTCTATATTGTAGCGAATTTTTCCGCAGAATGGAATCATGAAAAAAAAGTATATAAAATACGTAATCATTTTGTAAGAAAAAAATGCCCCTAGCATACTAGGAGGCATTTCTCTTTGACTGTTATTTCAAAATCCAATATTTCATATCATCTTCCTGTAGCACACAACAAAAACCAGATTTCTCCAATACTCTTGCAGAAGCAGTATTACTTGTTAAACATTCCGCCTTAATTGTCGTTATATTCTCCTGATTTAATAACCACTCCACAAGGCCTTTTACCATTTCTGTAGCATATCCTTTTCCTTGGTAATCTGGGACAATACTATAGCCTATTTCAACAATTCCATTTACATCTGGACCGCCTTTACAGCCCATATCACCAATTATTGTATCATCATCTTTATGAATAATAAGACCACTCCACCTACTACTCTCTGGATTTTCCTGTAGCCTCTCTGCTTTCCAAGGTAAAATTTCCGCATAATCAAGCATTGGCCATTGATTCGAAACTTTATAAGGAATTACTTTTGAAAGCTCCTCATTCCCTTTTATTGTAGCCTCTACTAATTCTAATGTGAAAGTAATCATTTTTAAACGTTCTGTTTCTATATACGGCAACTTTATCCCCCTCTACCTATAACACATTAATTTATTTTCTAACTGTTCTTTTATACTTGGCCAATCTGCTGAAATAATACTATAAACAACCGCATCCCTCACGTATCCATTTGGAAGTTGGCGTTCATTTCGCGTTACTCCTTCTTTAACTGCCCCTAACCTTTCAATTGCTCGTTGTGACTTTTCATTACGAGCATCGGTTTTAATTTGGACACGTAACATGCCTAGCTCTTCAAATGCATAGCGAAGCATCATATATTTGCACTCTGTATTTACACTTGTTCGTTGTACAATTGGACTGTACCAAGTATGCCCAAGTTCGGCTGTTTTACAATCAATTGATACGTTGTATAGCCGCGTCGTTCCCACAATCTCATTTGTTGTTTGATCAATTACAGTAAACGGAAGGTCAATTCTCTTTTTATACTTTTCTATTGATTCTTCAACTAATCTTTCCATATCTTCCATGCAATCCATTTTCGCGATTAAATATGTCCAAATATCTGGGTATTTTTCAATGATGGCATACAATGGTCTTACATCATTTATAGATAGTAACTGCAATTTTGCTCGATTATGTACAATTTCCACTGGACAGTCCCCTTTATTTTTCATTTCAATTATATAATAATATTAATTGTATAAATTTTCAAAACTTTGGACCAAAAAAACTTTAGGAGGAAATATATTTTGAAACGTTATTTTATTAAAAATAGATGTACATATTACAGAATGGGGAAGAAAAAATACCCCTGTAATCTTTTGTTTACACGGATTAGGCGGCACGAGTCTTAGCTTTATCGAAATTGCTGAGCAACTTAAAGAGGAGTATAGGGTAATTGCAATTGATGCGCCTGGACACGGTAAAACAGCTCCATTTGAACAAGCTGAAGAATACGAAATGCCTCGTTTGGCGACGTGGCTAAATGACTTATTGGATCATCTTGATATTGGCCAATTTTATTTCTTATCACATTCTTAGGGAAGTTTTGTATCATTATTTTATTTAGCGGAATATCCAAAAAGAGTAAAAGGTTCCATTCTCATTGATGGCGGTTATCAAACGAAAAGACTTAAGAACCAAACTATGGAAGAAGAAGTAGCGTACTATGAAAAAGATTTTGAAGAATATGTGTTTGATGATTGGAAAGGGTTCTTCAATAGTGAAAAAAAAGTATATACAAGGTGGTCTCCACTCATAGAAATGTCAGTAAAGGATCTTGGCTTCGAAAAAAACAATAAAATATATTGGCACGCAAGAGGCATAACAGCTGGAAATATTATTAAAGCTATGCATAAACACGAAACAGCAGATATTTATGAAAACTTGCCATCCAATATCATATTACTAAGAGCTACATTGCCGAGCAGCTGGAACGAATACCGAGATAAGACAGCAAATATTTTTGAGCAGAAAATAAGAGGAACCGTAAAATGCATTCCTAATACAACTCATATGCTACATTGCGATAATCCAGAGGTTGTAGCAGAGGAAATAAGAAAAAATTGGTCTTGTTCTTAATTAACTATCCCCACCTCTCTTCTTTGCTTTTGTCTATGTCTTGAGGTGGGAGAATCTTATTGTCCGTTAATGCATGATAAATGTAAAACTATAGTCTGTTACTTCTTTAAAACCAAGTTTTTTGTATAAACTTCTAGCCGAGATATTATTAGAAGATGTTTGTAAAATAGGGGTTTTACCACGCTTCAAGCAATCTGAAATCATATAAGACAATAATATCCCCCCATATTTTTGTCCACGAAATTGTTCTTCAACATAAAATGTTGTGAATTCAATGTAATTCTTTGTATAACTTCCATATCTCCCCACTCCGATTGGAACATTGTCATGCATAACAAAAAAAATCCCTTTCTCAATATCATTGCTTATTTTTTCTTTATTGATTAAACGCTGCAGCTGCTCCTCACTACTCGGCTGAAAAAAATGAATAAAAAATTTATGAATGTATGATATGTCATATTCATTATGAATTGCTTTTCTAACTATTGAAATATCTGTATCATGAATCAATTTTTGACTATATACATAATGAATATCTCTACTAATTTCTTTCTTTATCCCTAAATACTTAAAAATACTTTCTACATATTCACTCTTCCCAGCAAGAAGTATAGAATTTCTTTTCAAACACTTAATCTGTTGTGCGATAACTTCAAGCTTGGTTTTGTCTTTTACCCAAAATGTAGTAAAAGATGCATTCCCTTCATCCTTTATATACAAAATACTCGTTACTTTATTGTCAGCCCTCTCCACATACCATTCTCCAAGTTGTTCATTTTCTAAACCTTGAATCGCTAATGTCTGAAACATCTCTTCCCTATATAAACAACATCGTATTTCTTCTTTACAATTTTCATCTATTGCTGTTAACAATTCCATTTCTTTCACCTCATAACATTTATTCGACAAATTCGACATCATTCCTTTACACCAAATAACCCCAGGAACTTTTTGTCTGAGGTTATTTTTGATTTATTTCCTAAACTATATGAATCCATTTTAATTTTCCGTCATATAGATTGCTGCTATGCAGAAAAAAAGAATCCTACACTTGCTTTCTCCTTTTGTTTGAACTTCGCATGTGGCAAAAAAAGGCCCTGACCGCTTCTATGCATGGTCAGATACTCTCGACCGTCTAGAAAAATGGTTTTATGTCTTTATATCTAAAAACCCTTTTAATACTCCAATTGTTTGCGGTGCTTGTAGTCTCGCTGTTATATACGGAAATTCCGGACTACCATCAAAGATCATCTGAGATGTTAACGGGGCACCTATCCACATGATTTCATCATCGATGATAACAAATGGCATTACTTTATTTTGACGATGCACTTGTACGTTTTTTATCGGAACTTGAGCTTCTGTATAGATCATTACGGATGCTTCTGCACGTGCTAATGCTTGCCATACCCTCTTATCCATGCGACTTGAATTAGGAATGGATATAATAATTTTCTTTTTCGCTAAAATTATATCTTTTAATAATACTTTCGTTTCTTCTTTGCTTGTTTGTACAAACCACCGCAATCTTTTCGTAATCTTCCGCTCTAGAATTGATCTTGATGTTGTACGATCATACACATCTCCTTGCCTTTGTAAATGAGAGGTTAAATGAGATAAAGCTTGTTTTCGCGAAAGATTTTGCCTCATATACTGACAATCTGATAGCTGAATAAATTTCCCCCTCGCTCTCGTTACTGCAACATTAACGAGGCGGTGATTTTTTTGATCAAAGAATAGCACACCCGGCCGTTCTTGCGGATAACTATCAACTGTATCGAATAAAATCATATCTCGCTCAGATCCTTGAAATTTATGAACGGTTGCTGCTAGTACAGGCGCATTTTTGAACTTTGTTTTCTGAAGCAATTCCCTAATGCATGTTGATAAAAAACGCGACTGTGCACGATATGGAGTTACAATACCAATTGACGGTATTCCATCCATTAAACCAATTAGCGTAAGCTGCATTGCTATTAGTCCAGAAAAAATATTATAACGTGAACTTGATGCTACGTCTTTTAATGAATAAGCGCCCATATTACTTGTATCTAGTAAAACTGCTGCTTCTTTCATGAAAGGCTGTAAAGTCGCTATTTTATCTCGCTCTGTAACAGAAGGATGATTGAACACTTCATTTTTATAAATAAATTCGTTTGTAAAGCTTGAAATATGCGGATGCATACGACGCTGCTCTTGCAACATGTATAAGTTCGGATGCTTTTTACGTTCATTTACCGCTTCTACTATACCCGCATGGTAAAACATATCTTCTTTTAGCCACTTATTCACAAGTTCATGGTTTGATAAGGCAATTGGTGGTAATTGTAAAAAGTCTCCGCACACTACAATACGTTTTCCTAAAGAAGCTGCTAATGCAATTTGCGGAACATATGCCATACTTACTTCATCTACGACTACAAGGTCAAACGTTCTTTCATAAACAAGTGAATCGATTGCACATTTCGATAATGTTGCCCCAATGACTTTTGCATTTTCAATATACTCTTTTTCAACCTCTTTCACTTTTGCTTTTTGCTTGCGAAGATCTCCTTCTATTTCCTGCATTTTTCTCTTTTCAGCAGAAGTCGCTTTATAAGAAAGAATTTTTTGTCTTAATTCTTGTCTTAATTCTTCTAAATAAAGCCTTTCTTCTTCCCATTCTTCATTTGTTGATTCCACTAATCGCGTAGTTAGTAACGTTTCATGATTACGAATTTGGTCATTTTGACTAAAACCATACCGAATCACATCTCCCGGTACCCACTTTTCTTTTTTCTCAATTTGCCTTGTTACTTCGCCCATTAATACATCAACCGCTGCGTTACTATGAGCTAATACAAGAACAGATTTTCCACTTTGATAATGCGTTGCAATAATGCGTGATAAATTGTATGATTTTCCGGTTCCTGGTGGTCCCCAAACGTACGTTGTTGCATTATAAAAAGCACGGTATGCAAGTTCATTTTTCACTGTTTTCATTTTCGCAATATGTTTTGGTTCACTCGTTCCTTGTAGTAACCGTTTCACGCGCTGACGCCTTTGTTTATCTTTTCTTACTTCTTTTAAACGTTCTTGCAACTGTTCTAAAAGCTGCCACGGCTCACTGTACAACGCCGCTTCCTGTATATGTTGCTGCATATAACAATTGAGTTTGACTTCAATGTCTAAGCCTTGAACAGATAGTACTTCCCCAGTTGCTTCCTCACCGTCAAATTCAATTCGAATCGGTGTTCCGTCTGGTAAACTTACTTCAGAAATGAGTTGAAATACATAAACACTACTTTCATAATCTGTATATAAAAAACGTCCATTTATAATGGATAATTTACTTCCACCAACTGTCTTCCAATGTTTAATTTCAAATGCTAACGCTTCATGCCACTCTTTCATTGTTTCTGTTAATGAAGGAGTTTGCGCAGATGTAATCATGTTTAAGTCTCCTTCCTCTACTGCAAACATACTTTCTCACTATACCACAAATCTATAGCTTGCCTAAACGTGAAAAACTTCCTGATGGAGAATAGATGAAGTGTTTTGAAATAGAACATTAAAAAACCGCAGCAAAATTTTACTGCGGTCTTTCGTTTTATCAATCCTTTTTGTACAAGCTTTCTATTACGTAATATCAGCACGCAGTTACTCATCTAGCATTCTTTCCTCGTTTTTAAACATAACTATAAATTTTTCGATATTTAAATCGCTGCTATGCAGAATCCAACATGATTTGCACTTGCTTTCTCCTTTTGTTTTCAACATTGCATGTGGTAGGAACGGGCCCTGACCGTTTCTACGCACGGCCAGATACTCTCGTCTCCCCTCTAAAAAGAAAAGGGGTTTTATTTCGTTTTTTTATTTGTATTTATATAGTTCTTTTCGGAAGGTAAATTGTAAACGTAGTCCCCTCGCCTTTTACACTGTGTACAGTAATACTTCCTTCATGAAGATCAATAATTTTTTTCACAATCGAAAGCCCTAATCCACTACCTTCAATTGTTCTATTTCGCGCCTCATCTACTTTGTAGAATCGATCAAAAATCTTGTCAATCTCATCTTCGCTCATACCAATCCCTGTGTCAGAAATCGTAAGACACAATTCCGTGTCTTTCTCTTCTCCATCAAATGAAATGGTCCCGCCACTCTCTGTGAATTTAATACTATTCGTCAATAAATTTGTCCACACTTGGTGGAGCAAGTTTTCATCTCCATACACTTGTATACTCGGAACATCCAATTCAATTGCGACATCTTTTTCACGCCATTGCCACTCTAGCATAAAAATAACATCTCTTATTTGCTTTCCGACATCAAATGTTTTCTTATCTAAAACTCTCTCTTCTTTATCAAGAGAGGCAAGCGTTAATAATTGTTTACACAAACTAGACATACGTCTACTTTCTGATTCAATAATTTCTAAATAATGTTTACGCTCAGATTCACTCATCTCATTTGTTTGTAATGTCTTCGAAAATCCTTGAATCGATGCAAGTGGAGATTGAAATTCATGGGAAACGTTTGAAACAAACTCTTGCCGCATCCGATCTAAATCCTTTAAGCTTTTTGCCATTTTACGAAAACTAACAGCCAGTGTTCCAATTTCATCTTTTCGATATTCTGGCAGAGCTACTTCATACTCTCCGTTTGCAATTTTTTTAGTTGCACTTGTAAAAAGCTGAATAGGACGCACAATAAACCGAGCTGCAATTGCAATAAGAATAATACTTAATCCAACCATTAAACATAATAATACAGCAAAGAAAATACGCATTTCACCCAATTGCTGTTGTATATCTGGACGAATAAAGAGAGCGTATTGCTTATCATCATGTTGAATTGGAATCCCAATACTATTTAAAAGTTCATTATCAAAAAAACCTGTTATAAATAACCTTGTTGGATAAGTCGAAATCCCGTTATATGTATGCCCCTTTAATACACTTTCTATCGTTTCGTCACTCACGTTAATTTTTCGAAATGCATTTCCATATCGTTTTCCTTGTTTTTGATCATTTACTACATAAATTTCAAAACCGAGATTAGAAATAGATTTCAAATATTCTTCTCGATTTTGTTCATCGGATTGCTCATATAAATGTTTTACTTCTTGTGCGTATTTTAAAATTTTTTCACTGTTATATGGTTTCAAATAAAGATGATAATACACATTCGATAATAAAAAACCAATCATACTGCTAACTAACATAATGACAATCGATATTATTACAAATCGTGAATATAATGATCGCATTTTATTTCAACTCCAATTTATATCCAAGACCACGTACCGTCTTAATTTGAAAATCATCTGTCCGTTTCGAAAAACGATCACGCAATCGCTTAATATGGACATCTACAGTGCGTTCATCACCTGCAAAATCCACTCCCCAAACAAGTTCAATCAATTCTTCACGAGAAAAAATCCGCCCTGGATAACTCGCAATCTGTGATAACAACTCAAATTCTTTTAACGGTAACAAAATAGTTTGTTCATGACAACGTACTTCATAGCTTTTTCGATCGATTGTTGTTCCATGTAATTGAATAATATCTGCACTTAGCATTTGATAACGGCGTAATAATGCTTTCATTCGGAATAGTACTTCAGCAGGTTCAAATGGTTTTACAATATAGTCATCCGTCCCAACAGAAAAGCCCTTCTCCTTATCTACTAACTGATCTTTTGCGGTTAACATAATAACTGGTATATCATAATACTTTCTAATTTCTTCACAAAGTGTGTATCCATCTATATGCGGCATCATAATGTCAACAATCGCTAAATGAATTGTTTCTTTCTCTAATATAGACTGTGCAGCTTTTCCATCTTCAGCCTCCCACACTGTATACCCCTCTTTTTGAAGGTGATAACGAAGAAGTTCTCTTATATGTAAATCATCATCTGTCAACAAAATATGTATCATATATATCAAACCCTTTCCATCAGTCAGTACGACTTTACATTATAAGATAGGTACAAAATATGCAAGAAAAAAAGAGAAAGCAAATTGCTCTCTCTTCTATTCTAACGAATGAATAAATAAACCACTGCGAAGTTTTGGTTCAAACCATGTTGATTTTGGTGGCATTACTTCCCCTGCATCTGCAATAGCTAGTAAATCTTCTATTCCAGTTGGATACATTGAAAAAGCAACCGCCCATCCTCCCTCATCAATCATTTTCTCTAACGCCGTCAGTCCTCGTATTCCTCCAACAAAATCAATTCTATCATTTGTGCGAGGATCATCAATTTGTAAAATGCGATGCAATAGTTGATCTTGTAAAATCGATGCATCTAGTCTAGTTACAACATTATTTTCATCAACTCTGTTTTCTTTTACGGTCAATTTATACCATACCTTATTCAAATACATTCCAAACGTATGACGCTCTGTTGGTTTATAGGGGGCTTCTTCCGCTTTATCTACATAAAAATCTTGAGATATCGCTTGTAAAAATTGTTCTTCTGATAATCCATTTATATCTTTTACAATGCGATTGTAATCCCAAATTGCTAATTCATCTTTCGGAAAAAGTACAGATAAAAAATAATTAAATTCTTCTTCACCTGTATAATTTGCATTCTCTTCACGTCGCATTATTCCTACTTTTACAGCCGATGCAGAGCGATGATGACCATCAGCAATATATAATGACGGTATCCCCTCAAACAGTTTAATTAATGTAGCAATCACTCTTTCTTCATGAATAATCCACACTTTATGCCGAATTGTATCATCTGCCGTAAAGTCATAAACATGATTATGCGTTATTTTCCAATTCGCAATTATATTTTCAATTTCACTTTTCCCGCGATATGTTACAAAAATAGGTCCTGTATGTGCATTACAGACATCAACATGACGAATACGATCTATTTCTTTTTCAGCTCTTGTCCGCTCATGCTTCTTAATTGTATCGCTTATATATTCATCAATCGATGTACAAACAACCAATCCAGTTTGAGACCGACCATTCATTGTAAGTTCATAAATGTAAAAACATGGTCGTTCTTCTTGAATAAGCACACCTTGTTCAATCAAATGTTGTAAATTCCCCCTCGCTTTCTCATACACCGCGTTAACGTATGGAGAAATAGATGGATCTAAGTCAATTTCTGCCTTATCAACACGCAAAAACGAATACGGATTACCTTTTGCAGTTTCTCTTGCTTCTTTACTATTGAGTACATCATATGGAAGAGCAGCTACTTCTTTTGCGCGCTCTTGTGTAGGACGAATTGCCCGAAATGGTTTAATTGTTGCCACCAAAATCTCCTCCTTTTCCGCATTAACATGTAGTAAGTTCGAAAAGCCCCTACTAATAGGAACTTCGCATTATACAATCATTCGTACCGCTACGACTCCTGTAATAGCCCTTATATTTGCCACAATATCTTCTTTAATAATATCATCAATGCCATTATCAATATCAATTATTGTATATGCAAAAGAGCCCTTACTACGGTTAATCATATCTGCAATATTTATATGCTGCTCGGCTAAGCGTGTCGTAATTTGCCCAACCATATTTGGAATATTTTGATGAGAAATTGTAATTCGATTCTTTCCGATATACGGTAGTTCTACATTCGGATAATTAACTGAATTGCGGATATTACCCGTTTCTAAAAAGCTTCGCAATTGCCGCACTGCCATAACCGCACAATTTTCTTCTGATTCGTATGTAGATGCCCCAAGATGCGGCGTTGCAATAACATTTTTCATTTGCAGTACACGCTCGTTTGGAAAATCTGTTATATACTGATTCACAATCCCCGTATGAAGCGCTCGTTCCAGCGCATCTTCGTCAACAAGCTCTCCGCGAGAAAAATTTAATATACGAACTCCTTTTTTCATTACTTGAAATGCATGTTCATTTATGATACCTCGCGTTTGTTCCACCAATGGAATATGCAAGGTAATATAATCGCATGTCGCAAAAACTTCTTCTAAACTAAACGCTCGCTGCACTTGTCTCGATAGTCGCCAAGCTGTTTCAACAGAAACATATGGATCATAACCTACAACGTCCATCCCTAATGATAAGGCATCATTGGCAACGAGAGCACCAATTGCACCTAGTCCAATAATGCCAAGACGTTTCGAGGCAATTTCTGAACCAACATATTGCTTTTTCCCTTTCTCAACAAGTTGCGGTACTTCTTCACCATGCAGCTCTTTTGTCCATACGATACCGTCTACAACATTACGTGATGATATAATTAAACTTGCAAGTACAAGTTCTTTTACAGCATTTGCATTCGCCCCAGGTGTATTAAAAACAACAATCCCTTTCTCTGTACACCGTTCTACTGGTATATTATTTACACCTGCTCCCGCTCTGGCAATTGCCTTTAAATCACTTGCAAACTCCTCATGATGCAATGAGTAGCTTCGCAATAAAATACCATCAGGATTCTCAACTGTTTCTCCTATTTTATAACTCTCTTTTGAAAACGTAGCAATTCCTTTTTCAGCAATTTGATTCAACGTTTGAATATGAAACATTTTCTCATCCCCTTATTTGTACTTCTTTTCAAATACAGACATGAAATTAACAAGTGATTGTACACCTTCCGCTGGCATAGCGTTATAAATACTAGCACGCATGCCGCCAACTGAGCGATGCCCTTTTAATTCTTCAAAACCATGCTTTTTGGCTTCTTGAATAAATAATGCATTCCGTTCGTTTGAAGACGTTGTAAATGGAATATTCATTAAAGAGCGATATGTAGTATGTACTGGTGAAGTGAACATGCTTGATTCATCTAAAAAGTTGTATAGAATTGCTGCTTTTTTGTAATTTCTTTTTTCAATCTCCTGTACGCCTCCCTGCGCTTTCAGCCATTGCAAAACTAGTTTTGTTACATAAATACTGAAAGTTGGCGGCGTATTATAAAGTGAATTATGTTTACTGTAAGTTTTATAGTTTAACATGGCCGGGCAAGAAGAATTAGCAGCACCAATTAAGTCCTTACGAACGATAACAACTGTTAACCCTGCCGGTCCTAAATTTTTCTGTGCTCCAGCATAAATAAGCCCGAATTTTGTAACATCATACTCTTCAGATAAAATATTGGAAGACATATCCGCAACGAGTGGGATTTCTTTTGTCTCAGGAATGTTTACATAACGCGTACCTTCAATTGTATTATTCGTTGTAATATGAATATAATCTATTTCTTGAGAAAGAAGTGTTCGATTGAATTCTGGAATGGATGTAAATCGGTCATTTTCAGGAGATGTAACAACCGAAATCGTTCCCATTTTTTCTGCTTCTTCGATTGCTTTTTTTGACCAGGAGCCCGTATGCACATATGCCGCTTGTTTATAGTGGTTCATTAAATTTAGTGGAATCATGGAGAATTGTAAAGATGCGCCTCCTTGTATAAAAAGGACTTCATAATTTTCAGGGATATTCATTAACTCACACAATAAACTTTTCGTTTCATCTATTATTTCCTGAAAAGCCGCTGATCTGTGACTCATTTCCATTATTGACATACCCTTTTCCTGATAGTTCAATAATTCCTTTTGTACTTGCTCTAAAACAGGAATAGGAAGTGTAGATGGTCCCGCTGAAAAATTGTATACTCGATGCATCTTATTCCCCTCTTTCGTTTTTTTATAAATTTTAAAACTTTCTGAATTATAACTCATATAAAATACCCGGTCAAATTGTTTTTCCTATTTTATTCTAAGAAGTATCGAAACCGTTCTCATGAGTAATTTTTCCTGAATCTCTTTACTTCGTATTGAAACAAAAAAATGTTAAGCACGTCTGCTTAACATTTTGAATAATAATTGTATAATTGCTAATTATTTGCAAAAAAACGGTCATAAATTTGATAAAGTGCAGAAATACCAATAAGCCAATAGACGGTATCAACAAGCGCTGGTACAGAACCAAAAATTTTTTCCACCAGATTAAAATCTAACGCAACAAATAACCAGTTTAAACCGCCAATAATCACCAGAATTGCTGTAAGGTAAGACAAAAATTTCATTGTGATTGCCCCCTTGGTGAAAAATGGTGAAAGGCCTTTCGCTATATTATATGCATGGAGTTCTTGAATTTGCCCATTATTTTTATTTTTTCGTTTTTAAAAATATAATTTAAATTTTAGCTTAATAGCGATGCGTTCTTGCCAGCTTTCCAATATAAAATCCACGCAAACTATATAGATTTTAATTTTTATACATATAAGTCGCTGCTATGCAGAATACAACATGCTTTCTCCCTCTGTTTTAAACCTTGCATGTGGCAGAAAAAGGCCATGACCGCTTCTATGCATGGCCAGATACTCTCGCCCGCTTAAATAGAAAAAGGGTTTTTATGTCGATTTTTTAATTTGTATTTACATAGCGTTGCACTTTATACCGTTTTTAATTTTCCTTCAAATATTATTTTCCGTCCGCATGGCTCTACAACCGTTTTCCCATCTCTTTTCACCTCATGGAAAATAGGCTCTTCCATGCGGCGAGACGGTGTATATCCTTCCTTATCCATTCTTTCGAGGCACTGTGCAATTGTTTCATCTGACAATACTTCAAATTTCTTCTTTTTTAATTGCTTTGTCATTATTTTACCTACTTTCTACTTTCCTTATCATTGCTTGATTTTTCATATGTGTCACATAAACAATAGATATTACTGCCATTATGATCATAATGGAAAAGAAAAAGCTTGTATACTGTATGTTCTCTATAAATAGCCCACCTAATACAGGCCCAGTAATGCTTCCGATACTAAAAGCAATTCCGCACAAAATATTTCCTGCCGGTAATAAATGTTTTGATAATAAATCAGTCATATAGCCGAGTCCGAGTGAAAAGCATGATCCAATAACCATACCAGCAAGTAACATACATATAAATACAAGCCAATAATAACCATCGAATATAGCCGCTAATAGAAAAATCACTGTACTGACGCTAAATGTCCATGTTAAAATCCGTTCTCTTCCAAGACGATCACTAAGTATACCAAGTGGTATTTGCGTAACAATTCCACCAATCGAAAATGCTGGTAATAAAAATGAAATTTGTTCAACTGACCAGCCTTTCCTCATCGCATAAACAGGTAAATTGCTATTAAGCATCCCTTCTAACACTCCATATGCTAACGGTGCAAGTAACGCAATCCACCCTACTATCCAAACTTGCTTATAGCGCTGCAAAGATGTTTCACTTTCTTGATTTGCTTCTCCTTGATCAGGAAATGCATTTTGCGTTGGGATCAATAATAACCATCCTATTAAACAAAGGACAGTTGATACAATAAACGGTGTTGCAATCCCGTATTGTACCGTACTCGCTAAATAAGGCCCCATCGCAAAACCGATACTGAAAAATGCTCCGTATATAGAAACTTGTTTTCCTACCTTGTGCGGACTAGCAGTCGTCGTAATCCACGTTTGCGTTCCAACATGAAGCATATGATCCCCTACCCCAACGAAAAAACGCAGAACAAACCATACCCAAAAAGAAAATGTTTGCGTAAATACAAATAATGCTCCAACAACAATAAAACCTCCAATTACAATAAGGGGTTTCATTCCAAACTTTTGCATCGGTTTCTCAAGCCAAGGTGAAATAACAAGAATCCCTATATATAATGCCGTTGCATGAATGCCGTTAAAGCTTGAACTAATTCCCTCCTTCTCAAAAATCATTGCAATTGCCGGTAACAACATACCTTGTGAAAGCCCAGAAATCGCAACAATTCCAACCATAATCCAAAACGTATACCTTCTCCCCATTTCATTACGCTCCTTGTCTAAACTCACATCCTTTATTATAGCTGGTTAATCCATAAATCGTATACTTTCAATTTCCACAAAAATAAAGCTAGAAGTCCAGACTTCTAGCTTACATCCTTTCCATCTACTGGAAGAAAGGTTTTAAATTCTAATTTTCAAATATATACATATACAACCCTATTATAGGATACGTTTCTTATTTGCATTATGAAACAATGCAGCTACTCTTTCAAAAATGTATTTACTTCATTAATAAACACGTTTAAACAATCAACAAATGGAGAATGGCCACAATCTTCTAACATGACCAATTTTGCATTTGGCAAATGCTTTGCCAACTCATCACCAACTACTTTTGGCACCACATAATCACGATCACCTTGGAGAACTAATGTTGGCACTTGAATGCGATTCATATCCCCGTTCCCAGCTACAACTCCGTTATGCTCATCTGATATATTAAATGTTACAAGTCCATAATTTACATCAACAAAATTGCGCTGCGTTAACATATCATCAAGATATTTCTCATAGCGATCTGGACTAGGTTGATGATGCGTATAAATAAGTAAATTCCAGACATTTCGATAATACTGCTTATCCTTTTGTTTTATAGCTTCAACAACAGGTGCAATTTGAACAGCATCTTTCGCTATTTCTTCTTTTGTTTTTAAAAGATGAGACACAATTGGTTGACCATTTATATCCTTCTTAAAAATGGGATATCCTTTCAGTCCTACTGATTCTACCAGTATAAGTTTATTTACATACACCGGATAAGCTGCTGTAAACTGCATCGCAACTCCTCCACCCATTGACCATCCGACCAATGAAAAATTTTTCAATTGTAATTCATCTACAAACAACTTCACATCTTCTGCAAAATCATTCAATGAATTAATCGGATGATGATAAGTTGAAAAGCCAAAACCACGTAAATCAAGAGCATAAATATGATAAGAATCTTGCAGTTGTTCTATAACTAAATCCCAATGCTGTGAAGATGTCATATTCCCGTGAATAAGCACTACTATCTCTGTTCCATTCCCCGCTTCTTGATAAGCAATTGTTTCTCCATTTGATAATGCCACTGATTTCATAATGGTAGGTTTCATTATTCGCTTTCCCCCTCAATAATATCAACAACACACGTTAAAAAACAGAAAATTCTAATTTAATAATATCACATAGAATATATGTTCTCAATCTGAAATTCAACTTATTTTTACAAAAGCAAACCGATAGATTACTAGACAATCTAGAAAAAAACAGATATAGTTAGCTAGGCAACTAATTGGAAAGGGCAAAAAATATGGACGAAAAACAACACTTTTTTCACACTGTCAGCCAAACCGCTCGGAAATTTTCTAAGAGATTCAATGAACGTGTTTCCCCAACTGGTTTATACAGTGCACAATGGGCTGTAATTTTCAGACTAGATCAAACTGGATCTTGCACGCAAACAGAATTGTGTCAATATTTAAATGTCGAATCTCCAACAATGACCCGTACTTTAAAACGTATGGAATTAATGGGATGGATTACTCGAACAGAGGGAACAGATCGACGTGAAAAGCTTATTTCTTTGTCAGAAACAGCAATCGCAATGATACCGAGTTGGCAGCAAGAAGTAAACGCATTTGAGAAAAAGACATTACAAGATATTAGCGAGGAAGAGCTTCGTCTTGCGTTTCATGTACTACAAAAAGTAATTCGAAATCTTGATTAAAAATTGGAGGGATGACTATGGAAAGTCAAAGGCTTTGGACGAAAGACTTCATTGGAACATGTTTGAGTAGTCTATTTCTCTTTTTAACATTTTATATGTTGATCACAACCTTACCTGTATATGTAATCGAGGGATTAAAAGGAAAACCTGAAGAAATGGGGCTTGCTGCAACAGTATTTCTTATTTCTTCAGTAATCTGCCGACCATTTACAGGGAAATGGCTTGATGATTTAGGACGAAAGAAGATTTTATTTATCTCCCTTTCGTTATTTTTAGCCGCAACAGTAATGTACTTCGGTGCGCAAAGCTTATTTTTACTACTTGCTCTTCGCTTCTTACATGGTATCGGCTTCGGAATGGCGACAACAGCTACCGGTACAATCATAACAGATGTAGCACCCCCCCATAGACGCGGTGAGGCACTTGGTTATTACGGAGTATTTATGAGCTTACCGATGGTTATCGGTCCTTTTTTAGGTTTAACGATTATTTCTAAATTCTCATTTACAGGGTTATTTGTCCTTTGTTCTATATTTTCTATACTTGCTTTTCTCTGCGGACTTTTAGTAAATATTCCAAATGAAAAAACAGCTGTCAATAAAGAAAAGAAACGAATGCAATGGAAAGATTTAATTGAGCCTTCAACAATTCCAATCGCTCTTACTGGTTGTGTACTTTCCTTTTCCTATAGCGGTATTCTTTCATTTATTCCCGTTTATGCAAAAGAGCTTGGTATGAGTGATATTGCTAGTTATTTCTTTGTTGTATACGCAATTGTAGTTGTTATTTCTAGGCCATTTTCAGGAAAAATCTTCGATCGGTTTGGGGAAAATGTCCTCATTTATCCATCAATTATTATCTTTATGATTGGTATGTTCGTTTTAAGCCAATCACATACGCCGTTTTGGTTACTAGCTTCTGGTGTACTTATCGGCTTTGGGTATGGAACTCTAATTCCAAGCTTCCAAACAATTGCAGTTAGTGTGGCACCAGATCAAAGGCGTGGATCTGCAACAGCTACTTATTTCTCATTCTTTGATACAGGGATTGGTATCGGTTCTTTCGTACTAGGAATTATCGCAGCACATTCCAGTTATCAGCATATGTATTTTATTTCTTCGATTATTGTTGCATTTACATTACTGATTTACTATTTTCTTCATGGGCGTAAACAAAAGTCCAAAAAACAAACAACACAAGAAAAATTATCTGCCTAATCCTATAAGAGAGAGTAAACTTCTACGTTTACTCTCCTTTTTTTGCTTCTCAATAGGCTTATCTCTTATAATAAAACTAGAAGGAGGCTAATTTTATGAGACTAAAAAAATCCCCGCTCATTTTAATCATTTTGATTTTTGTATGTATATTGACTGGTATGGGATTTACGTTATTCAATCCAAATAAAAATTTTTCTTCCAGACAAACAGTAACGAAAAAAAACTGGTTACAAGATCCTTGTCTCCGTTGGTCTTATTCACATATGCGCGAATTTGCTTCAACAAAAGTTGTTGCTAAAAATCAAAATTATATATCCTCGATTCCAACTAATTCGCGAGATTTAGATAACCTACATATTACAGATGAAAATGAAAATAATACAACGGTTCGGAAATTATTAGAAAAACATAAAACAGATGCCTTTATTGTTTTACAGGATGGAAAGCTTGTTTATGAACGATACTTTCATGGATATAAAGAAAACGAACCGCACGGTATGGCATCAGTAGCAAAAGTATTTACAGGACTGCTCGTTAATACCCTTATTGAAGAAGGAAAGCTAGACCCCAATGCAACTGCAGAAACTTATGTAAAAAAATTAAAAGGAACACCATTTGGGATCGCAACAATTCAACAACTTTTAGATATGCAAGTTTCAGTAGAATATCCAACTCACGGCTTTAAACAAGCTGGATTAGATAATCAAGATGCACAATTATATTTAGCAAGTAACCTTCTTCCTCGCAACAAAAACTATAATGGACCGACAACAATTTATGACATGTTACTAGAAGCAAATGAAACAGCTGCTCCAGGAGAAACATTTTCGTATAATAACGGTTCTGCTGAAACACTTGCATGGGTCCTTCGTACTGTCACAGGAAAATCGCTCACAGATCTAGTAAGTGAACGTATTTGGTCACCAATTGGCGCAGAAGAAAATGCTTATTACGTTGTTGATGAAACCGGAGTGGAACAAGCGAGTGCAGGATTAAATGCCACCGCACGAGACATGGCAAGATTCGGGGAGATGATTGCGGGCGATGGTGTCTATGACGGAAAACAAATTATTTCTCACTCTATAATTGAAGAAATTAAACAAATTAACCAATACGAACTCCCAGTTGGGGATGGTGAGGAATATTCTTATCATGATCAGTGGTGGATCTCCCATAACGAACAAAATGCATTTGAAGTACTTGGCAGTTATGGACAAAGGTTATATATCGATCCAACTGCACATATGGTTATCGTTCATTTTTCTTCTAATGCCAATCATACTGGAGAAATACAATTTGCATATAGTGATATGTATTTACAAATCGCTGAATATTTACAGAATAAGCTCTCTAATTAAGTTTATACTTTCGAAGTTTTCGTTACGAAAAGGAGTTGCCTTATGACAGCTCCTTTTCTATAATTGTAATTACATATTCCCATTGTTCTTCTGAAAAACATAACGGTTTTAACTGAAATACCATAGAACAAATCTCTTCTATATAATGGACATTTCCCTGTAAAAATTCCCATCGGAGCACCTTAGGTATATACAAATCTGCAACTTGTTCACTTTGTTCTACTAAAATGTCTACTTCTCTCTGACAAACACCTCTTATAAGATACCCTTCTCGCACTTCTTGTTTAACTTTAGAATATTGCTTACTTTTCTCCCTTATACAAAATAAACAATCAAGATAAGAGCAAAACAAATCATCTTCTCTTTTACATACATTCGCAATTTTGCAGATCAGTTCCCTATTTTTCATAATCTTGTTACCTTTTCATATTCCTTTTGTAGCCATTTCTCTCTTTTTTCTTGTTTATAATTTTTCACTTGTTTCAAAAGTGCACCGCTGAAGCTATATGGATTTGGATGTGCATATACAATTAATATGTTCATTGCAAACGACACCTTCCTTTAATTCCCTTTTGACTTTTTCTATACTCACATGCTATTCTAATACATGTCAAAGGGCAAGCCTCTTTGACAAAATAACTGACACCTATTCGGCGATGGTGTCTTTTTTATTTGTTAGCCGAAAACGCCCATCTTTCGGGGGCACATTTAATTTTTTGACACTACACACTCAGCACCATTTCCTTGTAAAAAGACTGCATAACACAGTCTTTTTATCTACATAACTCTTTTCAAAAAATGAATTTCCAAGCAAATATTACTATAAAAAAGGGAGAATAACTCCCTCTATGTTATTTTACCATGTAGTAAATCCCCTTATCATCTATACATTCATGTTGCTCTGCTAAAGTAATTTTCCCATCCAACTTTAACTCATCTAGCAGTCGCAGTATGTAAAATTGCTGCAACATCTTCTTTGCAAATTCCCCTTTATGTTCAGTAGCAATATGTTGTTGAATATCCAATAATGTAATCGGCTTTTCCTTTTCTTCCATATATTTATAAATCGCATTACGTAGTGTAATATATTTCTCAAGTGTCATCGTATGCTTGCTCCTTTCTTCTCGTTGTCCATCTTTCATTATCGGTTTTTTTGCAATAAAAAAACCTCTTCGATAAGAAGAAGCGGATTATATCTCTTCCTTCTTATCTTTCAGAACAAAACTGTTCTGCTGGAATTAGCACCTGCATCGCGGTTGCTGGGTTTCATTGGGCCAGTCCCTCCACCTCTCTGGATAAGAAAATATTCACTTTATCTTTTACTATAATGAACACAGCCAAAAAAGGCAATTCTCATCATAATAATCAGGATTTGTTTTTTGAAGTGCGCTGATATTTTATTCCATTTTGTTCATACTAAAAATGTAAAAGACCAAAGGAGGCACAGTCATGCAAAAAAATGCACGTGGTCACGTTCAAGATTCTTGTCAAGCATTACACGAAGCAAAGAATTGTTTACAAAATGCCTTACAAACAGTTGAGAAATCAGATAATCGTCAACGCATTGAACAATCTTTACAAGCTGTTCAACATGCACTGCTTCAATGTGATAGTACAGCTGAAGTTTTATCTCAAGATTGAACTCCCTCCACCTACCGTGCACTTCTGCACTTTGCGCGCTTGAGGTGGGGGGCTTCTCGCCAGATATGATAAACCTTATACCTCCATATTTTCAAATTCTACACCTCAAAATGAATTTATATAAATAAAAAAGACACTTCTTATAATAAAAATAAGAGGTGTCTCAAAAGGCAAACGAATATGTAAGTCGCGATCCTACTGTATATATTTATGCCTTACAAGAAAACTTTATTCACTATATACGTAAGTGAAATTTCGCATAAAAACTGCATTGGGTGCCGCATAAACACATTTAGCACTTCTGTTGCTTTCTTATATTATTTCCTACTGATGAATTTCTGTTTTACATACAATTACACCATCTTCGTCAACATAAACATAATTTCCTGGAATCCATGAAACTCCGCCAAAAGACACTGGAATATTTGTTTCTCCCTTCCCTTCTTTCACACTTCGCTTTGGCATCGTTGCAATCGCTAAAATGCCAAGTTCGATATTCCGAAGCTCCGCACAATCACGAACGCATCCATAAATAATTATGCCTGCTAAATTCCGCTGCCTTGCTATGTTTGCTAAGTTATCACCAAGTAATGCACAATTTGTTGAACCTTCTCCATCTACAACTAATACCGTTCCCTCTGGTACCATCTCTAGCGCCATTTTTACGAGTACGTTATCATCTTTAACCTTTACTGTCTCGATTTTCCCATGAAACTGCTTCTTCTTTCCATACGATTGAAGTAATGGCTTACATACTTGTACTTCTGTTTCATTCGCATCATAAAGATCAGTTGTTCTCCACATCATGTTCCCTCTTTCCTTTTCACGATTTATGTTACATATTCTTGTCCTTTCTTCTTTTCCCTGTCTTAATTGGCGAAATTTTGTATACTAATAAAGAAGAAATAAAAAAGGAAGTGTGTAACATGAGTAGTAAAACAAATGCTTGTCGTTTTTTAGATAAGCACAAAATTGCATATACAGTTCACGAATATGAATGGGATGAAGAAAACTTAGATGCAAAACATGTCGCTGAGCAAGTTCATTTGCAATTAGAACAGGTCTTTAAAACACTCGTCCTTCGCGGCGATAAAACCGGGGTAATTATGGCTTGTATCCCTTCGCATAAAGAGCTTAATTTAAAAGCGTTAGCATCTGCAAGTAAAAATAAAAAAGTTGAAATGGTTGCAATGAAAGAAATACTTGGATTAACAGGATACATACGCGGCGGTGTTTCACCACTTGGCATGAAAAAAATTTATCCACTCTTTATTGACGAATCTGCTGCAAATTTAGACCCAATTAGCATTAGTGCTGGAAAAAGAGGATTACAAATTTTTATGAACGGCGCCGACCTAATCAAAATTAGTAACGCAACACCTACTTCCATTACTTCATAACAAAACCTGTCTCAATAGATGAGACAGGTTTTGTTTACATTTCTCGGCGAATTGCTGATAACACATTAATATTCGTTGCTTTTATTGCCGGCCTTAGTCCGGAAAAAATCGCAATAATTATACTAATAGAAACAGAAATAACAATAAGAAATGGAGGGATTATTGAAAATATAAATCCTTTTGGTGCTTCCGTTTTTGCAAATTCCTTTAATAAGATCGGAATTAATTCATTTCCCCCTAAACTAATAAGGCATGGAATAAAAATTGATAATTCCAATAATTCGTAGTATACTACTTAAAAATCTATAGGAGAGATTGCTTATGTTTAGAATAGATTGTTCTTTCCAACTTCATCATCATACATAAAGCCTTGTATCCGAAGAAATTTTTTCTTCGTGGGTACAGGGCTATTCCTGTTTACCCACGAAGCGATTATAAAGCTATGTGGGTATTTTCATACCTGCATAGCTTTTTTTATTTTAAAAAGGAGTGATAAATATGAACTTGCAAAATGTAAAAGGGACAAAAGACTATTTACCAGAAGAACAAATGCTGCGCAATACAATTAAACGGACTTGTGAAGAAATATTTGAGGCCTATGGCTGCAAACCGCTAGAAACACCTATTTTGAACATGTATGATTTGATGGCTTATAAATACGGGGGAGGATCTGAAATTTTAAAGGAGATGTACACGCTTCAAGATCAAGGGAATCGTGAACTTGCATTGCGTTATGATTTAACCATTCCCTTTGCAAAAGTCGTCGCAATGAATCCAGAAATTCGTCTCCCTTTTAAACGTTATGAAATTGGGAAAGTATTTCGTAATGGCCCAATTAAACCAGGAAGAGTTCGAGAGTTTGTACAGTGTGATGTCGATATTGTTGGCGCTGAATCTATCTTAGCAGAAGCAGAATTAATGGTAATGGCTCTTGACATTTTTAACAAATTAAACTTAGACGTAACCATTCAATATAATAATCGAAAACTATTAACAGGGTTGTTACAAGCAATTCAAATCCCTGAATCACAGTTACAAGATGTTATTTTATCTGTAGATAAACTTGAGAAAATCGGTATTGACGGTGTAAGAAATGATTTAATGAATCGAGAAATACAAAGTGAAACGATTGATATGTTATGTAAGACGTTAGAAACATGTATGTCTATGCCACTTTCTGAATTTGATAAAATGTTCCCAAATTCTCTTGTTAAAGAAGGAGTTACTGAACTTCAAGAACTTAGGCAATACTTGGTGGCACTTGGCATTCAACGTAATACAACGTTCTCTCCTTTTCTTGCAAGAGGACTCACAATGTATACTGGAACGATTTATGAAATTTTTTTAGCAGATGGCAGTATTACTTCTAGCATAGGTAGTGGGGGGCGCTATGATTACATTATCGGTGCACTTCGAAATGATAATAAATCTTATCCAACAGTTGGAATCTCGTTCGGTTTAGATGTCATCTATACCGCTCTTGTCCAAAAAGAACGAGTCTCCCCTTCTATCGATATCTTTATTATTCCGCTTGGAACACAGGAAAATTGTCTAAAAATTGCTCACACATTGCGAACAAACGAAAGTTTAAAGATAGAACTTGAACTGGCAAATCGTAAACTAAAGCGAGCCCTTAACTATGCAAATAAAGAAAACATTCCGTATGTACTTATTATCGGTGAAGAAGAGATAAATAACGATGTAGCTGTTTTACGAAATATGAAGGAAGGAACAGAACAAACGATTCCTCTTGCTTCTATTGAAAATGGAACTTTCAAACAATATATACGTCGTTAATTGAATCGATCTAACTAATTATAAAAGGAGAAACGTATACTGCTTCTACGTTTCTCCTTCTATTACATAGGCTATATATAAGATAAGATTTAATTTTGCATTCATTTTTTATTAAAGCTTATTCAAAAATTGATTTAAATCTTGCTTAGTTTTCGTCGTTAATGACTTTAGCTTCTTTAAGTCTTGTTTTTGTTTTCCCATTTCAACAATGAGTGGATATAAATTTTGCTCAATTGTTTTATAATCGGTTGCATGCTTTGTTTCCACTTCTTTCTCAACTACATCCCATTTATCAGTAAGTTGCTTGCCAAGTTTATTTACAGCTTCTTGTTTTGGATTCGCTTTCAATTGCTTGTCCACTTCGTCTATTAACTGTACAACTTCCTTTACCCCACTCTTCACAGTAGCATTTTGCTTTCCGTTTGTTGGTTTTGTTTCAGTTGTTCCGGTTTTCTCATTTTTTGTTTGATCTGCATTCGTTGATTTTGTTTCAGCTTTCCCATCTGCACTTGTTGTTTTTGAATCTTTTTCTTCGTTTTTACCCGTAGTTGTTTGATCTGCACTTGTTGTTTTCGCTTCTTCTTGATTGTTTGTTTGTTCCTTTTTAGTTTGAGTTGCTTGATCTTTTTCTGTTGAGGTCCCGCAAGCTGTAATGGAGAGCATCGCTCCAATCGCAAATGAAGCAATAGATATTTTTTTCAATTTCATAATAAGCCTCCTAAAATTACATTTTCACCTCCCAAATAAGTTTCTATATACTCCCAAAAATCCCTTTTTATTATTTATAACAAATAAAATTTTCTCAATAAAATCCTTCAGTCGAATCAATAACCTATCCCGTCAGACACGCTGCTTCGATCCCATACTTGTTGCCATTTTCCTATAGCAATATAAAATAAATCCTCTGTATTGTCACAGAGGATTTACGATTTATTTAATATTTGCTAGAATACGTTCAGCACCAAGCTGCAAGCTACGCGACACAATTACATTTACAATTGTGAAAACAACGAGGATACTTAAAAACATCCCCCACATTCCAAGTCCTAATGAGAAATATAACGCACATACTCCGCCTACAGTAATGCCGACTAACAGTATATTCGCAAAAAAGTTCCAAAGCGTAGTATAACGACCTTTAAACATTTTTTGTTCGGAATCCCAATGAATATCAGCTGTTTGTGCATCCCACCGTGTGCCAATTAAATTGTTTAACCATAGTCCATTTGCGCAAAGCAAGAACCAAAGCAATGTAAACATTGGTGACACACCGCCTACAATAATCAGCACAATACCAAAGACCGCTAAAATAGTCGTATTAATGAGCCAAGCAGTAAATACTTTTGCAAAGAAAACACCTTCTGCTTTAACTGGTAAATAACGATTGATAAACCAAGTACGACCTTCCCTCGAGAAAGAGGTTGTCGCAATAACATTGGATCCCATTAAAAACATACCTGCACAAAAAGCAAGACCAAGCGCAAGACCTGTTGTTTCACTATCTTTTATAAATTTATTTAACCAAGCTAAGTTCCCGTCTTGTACAAAAATAATAAAGAAAAACATAATTGGCATTACAAAAGTTTGCACAATACAATTAAGGAAAAATTGTGGCGTGCGAAACAAAATACGAAATTCTTTTTTCACATATGCTTTCCAATGTGAATTTTGCACAGTAGCTTTATTAAAATTCTCAGAAGAAATCACTTCTTTTTTCGCAGTGCTATTTGAAATGCCAATAACCCCTTTTAAATATGTACGACCTGCAACATAGAAAAACAAACCATAAAATGCTAACGAAATCGCAGCGAAAAGAAGTAAAAATAGACTTCCTTTCCACGAAGCACTTTCTGTTAACGCCATTACCCCAAAATAGGTTGTCGGAAAATAGTTTGTCATTTCTACTAGAAATGAAGACTGATTATTTGTAAGAAAATCTGCTGCTGATTGCCCAGAAGCAGCATTTCTATTTTTCCATTGTATAAATATATTAATACCGACAATTAGTAATAAAGTAAATAACCCCATTAGCATATTACTTCGATCTTTATCTTTTGCGATATTTGTATAACGCATAATGAGTGTCATAAGAAGCGAAGCAAGAACTAACGGAATAATTGGGAAAAATAAGTAAACGATTAAAAAATAAACATAGTATGTAATAAATGCACCACTTTGTAATCCATACACAATAAAGACTGGAAATAAAACAAACGAAGTCATCACATATTGTGTAATTAAAACAGTAATAAACTTCGCCGTAATAATGTGCGCTGGCTTAAGTGGTAATGGTAATAACATTTCAACGTCATCGCTATAATAAAAAACTGTTAAAATCGTCGTAATACTTAACAAAAACACCCAGATACTACCAACCGCTAATCCCATGCCAAGCAATAAATTTTCCTGATTAAATTGTTTTAATACAACATACATTCCATTTGCAAGTGGACCTATAAATAAAAATCCAACAAACAAAAGACCCAATAATGAAAGTAAAGATACAACACGCTTCTTCTTATCAGTTAACATATCAGCATAGTTCATTTTTAATAATATTTTTGTTAACATCCAAATTTTATTCATTTTCTGTCATCTCCAAGAACATTTTTTCTAGAGATTCATTAGATTCAAAGTGCTCTCGTATTTCTGCTAAATTCCCTTGAAATTGAAGTGTCCCTTTATTAATGATGGCAACTTGATCACATAATTTTTCAGCAACTTCTAACACATGCGTTGAAAAGAACACCGTTTTCCCTTTATCTGCGTGCTCACGCATCATTTGTTTTAATATAAATGCCGATTTTGGATCTAATCCAGTCATTGGCTCGTCTAAAATCCAGACATCTGGATCATGCAAAAGAACTCCAATAATAATAATTTTTTGACGCATTCCATGTGAATAACTTTGAATTTGATCAGACAATGCCTCGTACAAACTAAAACGTTCTGCTAGCGTTCGGATTTTTTCTTGGCGCACGTCTTTCGGAACATCATACATATCCGCCATAAAATTTAAATATTCAATCCCCTTTAAGCGTAAAAACATATCAGGACTGTCAGGAACATAACCAAATAACCTTTTCGCTTCAAGCGGCTCTTTCGCAATGTCTTTTCCATTTACCGAAATTGTCCCACTATCAAGAGAATGAATACCTGTGATCATCTTAATTGTCGTTGATTTCCCTGCACCATTTGGGCCTAAAAATCCAAAAATCTCTCCATTTGGCACTGTTAAGTTCAAATCTTTCACTGCAAATTTACTACCATTATAACTCTTTGATACATTAACAATTTCAATCATTCATATCCAGCCCTTCTCGTTTTTTCCAACAATTACATTTTGATTATAACATAATACGTTTCTATGCTTTAGAATATTTTAGAATTATCAAACAGCACACACCTTATCTTTTCCCGAATAAACGAACAGCAAGACCCCCACTTCTGGAAGCCTCACCTTTTTTCTACTATCTATGTTCGCCCTTATCCATAAAAATATATATAAGAAGCTACTCCAACCGCTAAAACAACTCCTAAAAGTAGATATATAATTGAAAGTCTTGTAATATTTCCTTTCGTTGAAGTTCCATAATTCTCTTCTTCATTTTTCCCTACCATAATCGTCAACATAACTGTCACTGCTACTATGATGAATACCCCTAATATCCATGCTAACATTTCCCCATCTCTCCCTTCATTTCAAATTTTACGTTATTTATACTATTTATAACGTGGATATCTTTGTAATTATTTCAACAATTTTCAAATTAATTGTAAAATAAAGAAAATAAAAAAGATAGAGGTTTTAAAAGTAACCTTATGACTTTTAAAACCTCTATCTATTATCTTATTTTTCTTCTAGCAATAAATTACGCAAAGCATCTAACTGTTCTTTCGTAAGTCCAATTCCTTTTTCAGCATATTGATCCAATGAACCATATACATTATGAATTTCATCAAATGCCGCTTGTAAATATTCAGCCCTCGCTTCAAACATTGCACTTAAAATTTCTATGCTTGCTTCATCTTGAAGCTGCGCTCCTAAAAATGCCATCATTTTTTCATTCAACTGTTCACGAAATCCATTACTTAGTAAATAATCCTGCATTACTGTCTCTTCTGGTACACCTAATAACAATAATAATAAAGCAGATGCAAAGCCGGTTCGATCCTTTCCTGCTGTACAATGGTTTAAAAGCGGTAAGTTGTTAGCATCTTGGATCAGCTCTAAAAATGTCACAAATGCTCCATTACTAGTTACAAAATCTCGGTTCATCTTCACTAAATATTCTCCCGGCTTGCCAAGCATTGATAAATCTCCTAAACGGAAGAATTCATTAATATTTAAATCTTTCGCTAAATCTTGCATAACTGGCAAGGAAACTTGACAAACATCTTGTATCTTTGGGTTTGGTTTATGTTGCACTTCGAAATTTGTACGATAATCGCAGATAGTTTTTAAGCCCAAATTATGTATATAACAAATATCTTCTTCTGTTAATCTTGCTAATTCTTCAGAACGGTACAATTTCCCCCATTTGACTACACGTCCATCTTTTGTTTCATACCCGCCTAAATCACGAAAGTTAAACGCACCTTGCAGTGATAGGCGGCGCTCTGCTACTGTAATACGATCTCCTTTATTCGTAACCAATCGAAAATAGACACGCATTGCAGGATTTGGATCTTCAATTGTAACCGCAGAAGCGTCTGTTACAATCGTTAATAATTGTCCATTTTCTTCAATAGCCTCAGGAGATGCACTCCAATATACATGCACTGATTCTTCTACACTACCCCATTTTATAGATAAAGTGCTATTATTTTCTCGCTCTACTTTTACATCTAAACCTGTTTGTTTCATGTTCGTTTCCATTCTTTCACCTATCACTTTCTCTATTGTTTCTCTCCCCCTATTCTATACCACATATTGTAACGCGTCTTACATATTTCATGACATTTTGTAATCAATTTATAAATACGGAGAAAACATTTTTTCTATATCTGTAAAAGATGTACATGGGATTCCTCGAAAGACATATGCAATTTGTTCATTCCCAAGATCTTGATATACAACTGTACCTCTTTGCGGATGCACGTAGTATTCACAATTTCCAATCTTTTGCGGGGAGCTATAATTTCTTATCCATGAAGATACAGGATAATAGCTATAATTGATATGCCGGCATGCCCATAATGTATATAACTGCTCTCTTGCATCCCAATATACATATTGTGTTTCATTATCACCAAAACCAACAGACTCTAATTCCCATGAATGAGGGACTAAAAGCGGTAATGATACGAATTTCTTTTCTTCAGGAGTACACCATATAGAGCAACGACTGATTTCGCCTCCACCCTTTTCTATTTGAGCATGAAAACTTAGTTGATGAAATGGTAATTTCATTTGTTGTTTTGCATTCTCTAATTCAAACGGCTGCAATCCATATAAAAATTCTTGTATCTCATGCTGCTTGATAAATCCATCATCAATAGAAATTTCGATTTGTGTTTTCCACTTAGAAGTGACGTAACTATCGCACCCTTTATAATTGATACCGCGCCAATAGATAAGTGTATTATATTGAAAACACTCCCCCTGCGCGTGATACAGACAACTGTCTGGAAAAGTTGGTTCCATAAAGTCTAGAAAAAACTGTTTCACTCGAAATATTCCCGTAGGAGTAATCACCTGAAACCAAAGCGTTTCCCACTTTTCACTCTCCTGCCGCTGCGAAATATGTTCTACATGCCAGTCTGGAAATAAAGTTTCTGGATATAACGGAATGATTCTTTTAAATGATTGCTTTAACATCCAATTCCCCCTTCATTTATTTCTTCAAGACTTCAAGAGAGATCTTCATTTATCCTTTTCTAATCACTCTTGTGAATTTCTCTATTTCCCCTAACTGTATACAGTTATTGTTAAAAAAAACTTGTTTCATAGCATCGTTCATTTCGTCAGTACTCCCTATATAATATGAGGCACCAATTTCTTTTAAGATGTACAATGCTTTCTCATGAAGCATTGCCCCGTATCGTTTACCACGCATATTCGGAACAACACCAAGATAAAACAATCTTCCTTCTTCTACCGTACCTGGCTCTATATGCGGCAATATAACACCTACTGGATCTTCTCCTTGAACAGCAACTAAACAATGTTCATTCCATCTGCCGCCAATTTCTGTTTGAAAAGCATATAATAATTGGTCTATAGATAATGTTTCTTTCGTATGTATAGAATCCCGCATAGATTCCAGCCAAATTGTTTTAAACGTGCCTTCTCCTACTTCATCGATCGTTTTCAGCGTAAACGGAACTTCCACATCTGTAACATCAGATAAATCTTTCAGCACCGTAACACAACTTTTCTGATACTGAAATTGTAAACGCTGAAACACTTCTTCATAATGTGTATAATTTGGACTTTTGGATGAAACAACAAAATGTAAATGGAAAACTCCTTTATCTGTTGCTGTTTCTATCCAATATTGCACAACCTCTAACACTTGTTCCATTGTAAAGGAAACTGTATTATTTTCTTCAATTGTAATATAATGTGGCTCTCCTACTAATATCTTAAAATCTCGTTCCAAATTAACAAATTGATTCATTCTTTAACCTCTTTCTGTATATTTTTTTAAATAACATGTTTTTTATTTCATGAGCAGGAGTTTTTATGAAAATGTAGAATACTAGAAATTTGATGTTTATAACAGCAATCTTCAGTTAAGAAAAGGGATCGTATCGATAATATTACAATGAGGAGGAACATCATTGAATACCATTATGCTGCAGCAATTATTAGAAACGATTCAAAAAAACGGATATTTATTGCCTCAAAATACCGATTTAAATCAATTGAGTTTACATATGCTAGAGCATATTGGTACGTTAGACAGCTATTTACGTGATCAATTGATTTACTCTACCTTTTCTTACTTTATTTCAGGTGATTATTTCGATACAGCTCAGTTAGAAAAATTACTTACGCTAACTTTAGAAGAACAATACTTATATTGCGGCATCATATCTAATATCGATGATAGCGTGTTTACACGTTCTTTCACAACGTTATTAATTGCATTAATATTATGTGCAGATAATAAAACAAATTTTTTAACACAAGAAACGGTTATGATCGTAAAAGAAAAATTGGTAGATTATATGAACCAAGAAATTGATTTAAGGGGATATGTAGATCCTCACGGCTGGGCGCATAGTGTTGCTCATGCAGCAGATGCTTTCGATGCCCTTATTCAAAATTCAAAACTGCTACAACAATGTTACGAAGAACTAGCACATTGTCTTTTAAATAAAATATTCGTTTATTCTATTGTGTATCATTTTGATGAAGATGAGCGTATTATTACCCCTCTTCTTTCCATGATATCAAAAGGATTCCCGCAAAATCAGCTATTTGAGATTATTCATGTCAAACTAAACTTGCTACCGCAATACAAAACAAGACTTCTAGTCAATGAGTTTTGTAGTTTATGTACAAATATTAAAACCTTCCTACGCAGTTTATACTTTAGAACTATACATAATATGCAGTTTAGTTATTTAGCATCACAAGCAGAAGCGATGTTAAATAAACTACCATCGTTCTATTAATTTATAGTGGGAAAACATAAATATCGCAACTACATTTATTCAAATTTAAAAAACGAAAAAAACTTCTTTCTTTTTGGAAGGACAAGAGCATCTGGCCGTGCACAGAAGCGGTCAGGGCCTTTTTCTGCTACATGCGTGGTTTACATACAAAGGGAGAAAGCAAGTATTAATCATGTTGTCTTCCGTATAGCAGTGACTTATATGTCGAAAAATCAAAATAGAGTTATATACAAAAACATACTTACAATTGGTACGTATGTATTATAAATAAAGGATAGGTGTTATATGGGATATATCGAAGAAATGCGCAGCCTAGTTGGAAATCGACCACTCATTTTAGTAGGTTCACATGTAATTATTTTAAACAAAAATAATGAAGTACTTCTTCAACTTCGCAGTGATTACAATTTCTGGGGCATTATTGGCGGTGCGCTTGAATGTGGTGAAACTTTAGAAGAAGCCGCTAAACGTGAAGTCTATGAAGAAACAGGTTTAATCGTGAAACAGTTAGAAGCATTTCAAAACTTTTCTGGGAAAGAATTTTTCAATGTGTATCCAAATGGAGATCAAGTACACGGTGTTCTCATTACATACATTTGTCGTGATTTTGAAGGAACATTACGCATCGATGACGCTGAATCAAAAGATTTACGATTCTTTCCTATTCATGATCTACCTACAAATATTGGATCAGTGCATAAATTAGTTTTAGATACGTTTTTAATGAACAATATAGATAAGAAGCTGACTAAAAATCCCACTTTTTAGTTAACCTCTTTCACTTTTCGGTATGATTCAGCTCAGCGAATCAACCACTATTATGTCGAATATCACTGAAAGATCTTTATATCGTGTCGAAGCGCCGATATATTGCAAAGAACGGTCGATAACGGAGAAAAGGACTGGCTTCAAAAGGCACTTATGTGCCTTTTGGGTCAGCTTTTTCACATTAACACCCAATCCGTTTTTTTATTTCCGCTAAATTCACCTTAGCAATTCCCCTTACCCGCTCTGCTCCTTCTTCTCGAATGATATATTCTGGCAATATAAAAATTTCGCCGAATGTGCCTATACTTTTAATTATAAATTGCCATATAGTAAACTTCTTTCTATTATTAGAAAATAACACCTTAAAACCCCATGGCTTATTTGTTATACTGAATAACGTAATAGATTCATGTTAAGGAGGACATATTTTGAAAGACACTGTAAAAATACTAAAATGGGTAAGTGGTGGTTTGGAGGCCCTATTAGGAATACCTGTACTAGGTGGAGCAATTATTGTTTCTTTATTTTGGCTACCTCTTCTCTTCATGTTAGCATTACATATCATTACTTTAGTATTAGCTAAACAGAGTGGTATGAACGCTAACGGTAATATTTTAGGAATTGTAACATCTTGTATTGCTTGGATTCCATTTGTCGGGATGATTATGCACATTTTATCGGCTATCTTTATTATGATGGACGCAGCTCGTAAAGAAGAAACTTCAATTTAACATTCATCAAAAAAGGTAGAGTTAAATGTATTTTATCTTATACACAAAAGCTCTTCTCATATGAGAGGGCTTTTTACTTTATTCATTAAATCTCGTGAAAAAGTATCTTCTAAGTACCTAAATACAGCAACCTCTTCTTTTTTTCATTTCTTTTACATAAATTGATTCCTCACGTGTCAATGGTTCTAATAATATCAATCCTGACATGTTTCTATATACCTTTCTAAAATTCACTTTATCTTCCTCGCTCAGAAGTTTACTAAGAAATAGTTCAACAGGAACAGGTGTTAAAGAATTATTATTTTCATCAATAAAATTAATATCTATGTTGTTATCAATTTCCCGAATGTGAAACAAGAAATTTTTATTTAGCTGAGATACTTGTACTAAATACGATGTTATCTTTTGTTCATCGATTACTGTCAATTCCACTAAAACCACCCCCTTTATTGTTATTTTATGTAAAATTACGGTTAATTTATTCATAAAATCCGCTATGCTTTTATTGACAATTTTATACATAAAACAGAAAGGTGGGGAAAAGCAATTGGGGCAAGTACGAGTTGATCCGGATAAACTGGAAGAAGCTGCAGATTCTATATCGCGAAATAGAGAAACTATGGAAAAAATAATTCGAGAACTTTTACAAGTCACGTTCGAATTACAGATATCTTGGGAAGGTATGGCACACAAACGATTTTTTGATGAATTTTTCTCAAAAAAGAAGAGTATGGACGATTTAGTCAAACATTTACATCGTACTGAACTTGAATTAAAGAAAGCTGCAAAAACATTCCATGAAGCGGATGAGAAAGCGTTTGGTGATTTTAATCAGATGGGTAAGCTGTGGGACGCCTTTCAGCGAGGAGGTACAAGAGCAGCAGAAGACACTATTTTTGATCCACTTAAAAAAGCATGGAACCAAACATCAGACTTTTTCGGACACTTGGTTGATGACACAAAAGAAGAAGTTAAAGATACATACCAATTTGTGAAAAACCTGTGGAATGATCCTATTGGAACATTAAAACATGAGTGGGACGAGGAAGTCCAAGAGATGTACGCTATACGAAATGTTTTATCAGATTGGTATATAAAGAACATAGAATATGTAGATGCAGAAAGTATCACAGAATCAGTAGCATACGGAGCAACTAATTTAGCGTTCTTTTGACTTGTCACAAGGGGTGCCGGTGCTGTAGGTAATGGCGCGAGATGGGGGGGAATTTGTCATCCATGTCTGAGTTTCAGTTAGGAAGTCGTTTAGAAACAGCTTATGCAGGTGGAGGTTCCTTGGAATATAGCCTTGGTAATGCTTATCAAGAAGCTACCTTACCAATATACTAAAAGTACCGTAGATGAAGATGTTTTTATTGGTAAATTATATGGTAAAGAT
Organism: Bacillus sp. 491mf; assembly: GCF_900112415.1. GTDB lineage: Bacteria > Bacillota > Bacilli > Bacillales > Bacillaceae_G > Bacillus_A. Next base: position 78,933 of record NZ_FOLV01000009.1, on the reverse strand, counting down.
GTAACTCTTAAGGATGTCAAAGTTGAGGATATCAATTATTCTAAGAGGACTAAAGAAGAATTTGAAGTTCTTCGGAGAAAATTTGATAGCAGTGTAAGGAAAGAGTTTCTTAAATCTTTAGTAAATGACCCTGTTAAGCTTGCTGAACTCAAGAATGCTGGAATATCAGATGCAGATATAGAATTGATGAAAATAGGAAAGCCTCCAATAGGATGGCAAGTACATCATAATTTACCTTTAGACGATGGAGGAACAAACGACTTTGAAAATTTGACTTTAATACAAAACCACCCATATCATAAAGCTATAACTAATACACAACGTACATTAACTAAAGGTTTACAACCTGGAGATAGTGTAGACATAAGCTGGCCTATCCCAAAACACAACATCTATCCTAAAGGGGAATAAATAAACTTAGAAAGAGGTTTTTTATATGTGGAAAAACTTTATTTCAGAAATTGAAACTATACTAAAAAGCGTTAATTATAAGCTGAATACACCTGCAACAGATACTGAAGTTCTGAGATTAAGAGAACATGTGAAAGAGAAATTTAATGTTGATCTACCAAGTGAATACGAAGAGTTTCTTAAAACTGTAAATGGTTTAGATTTCGACGGACTGGTATTTTATGGGATCGACTCTTCTTTACTAGAAACAGAAAGAGATGAACAAATTTGCGGACTTATAGAAACGAATGAAATTTGGTATGAAAATGAATTTCAAAAAGAGTATCTTTTCCTTGGAGATTCAAATATAGCATGGTTTTGTAAAAACTTATCTGATGGTACTTATTTAGAGCTTGATAAACCATCTGGTACAATAATGAATACATATAATGATTGCAATACAATGCTTGAGGAAGCATTAAAAATAACCCTTCTTTAGTATGGCGCATTAAATTGAACAAAATGACGAAAGAGGAACTTATTGAACTTGTAACAAAGATTTGCAATCCTAAATTACCCGAAGAAGAACTTAATGAATATGTATATCAATTTAATAATAGTGGTGTGCCTCACCCATCTCCAAGTGACTTGATTTTTTTGAATTTTAGAAACTTAACACCCAAAGAAATAGTAGAGATTGCGTTGAACTACAGAGAAGAAAAATAAAATATATAAAGAACAAGCCGCCCATCTAAAAACGAGCGGTTCTCTTCATTATCTAAGCCAATTTACATAAGATTCAGCAAAATACATCCAACCGCCTTCTTTTAATCCTCCACCATTTACAAAAATCCACTTTCCATAGCGATAGTGTACGTCATATGCTCCAGCATTATTAATCTGCTCAACAACAGCATCTCCAGCACTTGCACCTTTTCGGATATCCATAATATAAGAAACTCGTTTAATGATTTTTCCTCTTATTCCGTCCGTTTCTCCTTCATAAACACGCTCAATAATCTGTTCATCTATATTTGATAAAAACAAACAATATTTTTTCAAAGCTTGAAGCACATTCTTCTTCGTTTCTTCTCTATTAAGAACAGGTAGGTCAATATCTAACATAACTATTCCTACTTCACCAGCTTCAAAAATGTATCCAATGGCAAAACCACCAACCACGGTTTTCTATCCGCCTTAATTGCTAATGCATCTGGTTGCTCCCGTTCATCTTCCGACCAATTGTATAATGTCTTGAACCCGTCTTTTCTCGCCTTTACTTCCCATTTAAGATCTCTAATCCTTCACGTCATTAGAATACCCATTTAGTGCACCAGAGAGTAGCATACGAGCCCCTCCTATCAAACTAGCAAATTCACGTTCACGTCTTGTACCTTTATCTCGTTGACTCTTTCCCATACTTAAATCTCCATTCTATAAAAGGATTATTTTGTTGACTTTTAATCATGCATACAACCAAAGGTAAACCATGATATAATATTTTTAATTACATAAATTTACCATCCCCTAAAAGGAGGACGGAAAATGAATAAATGGATTATCGCTATCATATATGCTTCTCTTTTAACAACATTGTGTTATTTATCAATTAAAACTTTATTTTCACTTGTCTCGGATGCCACTACATTCCCAATTCTTCAGCTTTTTGTTGGTGTATTAGGATTAATATTTGGTATTTTGATATTAACATCTGGAATAAAAAAATATATTTCTTTTGCTACCGAAGATGAAAAGGAGCGCCGAAAACTCAAAAACATGTTTTCTATCATCTCAGTTTTATCTTGCTATGCTACAATTATGTTATTTTTTATCTAATTCATCTTACAATTTTTACATATACTAATTCTGTTTCATTTGAATAAACCTCCATGTTCCGTTAACACTGTAGATACCTTAGTCTCCACTTCCCTTGAGGCTGAGCAGATAGCGAAGGCTATCTGCTCTTTTTTCAAAACAAATTAGCTATATTTACTAATGTTATTTCTCGAAAAATCATGTTAAAGTTGCATAGCATAAGTTTTTACATGTCAGTATTACATTTTAGGTCTCGTATATTAACGAGACCTCTTTTTTAGCGCAAATACGCATCTTTAAATTGGACACATTTACCAATATTATTTTTTTGAACATTCATGTTAATTTTACTTAGTCGAGTGCGCCATTACTTGACACATTACCCGTAGAAGTCCCGTATACCCCGGGACTTCTTTTTTAAGCATTCCTGAGTTAATCAACAAAAAATTATGTTTCCTTTTTAATTGCTCCAATATAGTTTCCAAGATGCGGATGTCCAGTTGGTTCAATTCCTGGTAACATAACTTTTTTATTCGCAACTATTCCTCCTTTTACATATAAAAAAGCCCCTCAATCCTAAAAAGGACGAGGGACTCCCGTGGTACTACCTTTATTAGCTACAATTTCATAGCTCTCTTTATGATCTGAATAACGTCGAAACAACCGTCAAAGCCTACTCAATTCAGCTTACAGCTCCAGAGTCCATTCCATATTTTTCCCTTTTGTTTTAACCTATAATGCTCACTTTTGTGCAGGTCATAAACGCCCTCCACACCTAAGTGAAATAAATCCATTGGGTGGTTTTCACCTTAACACCCAATCCGTTTTTTTATTTCCGCTAAATTCCCCTTAGCAATTTCCCTTGCCCGCTCTACCCCTTTTTCCATTGCTTCTTGAAGTAAGTGCGGTTTATCCATATACATTTTATATTTCTTCCTCGGCTCTTCTAACTCACGATTGATGACATGAAATAGTTCTTTTTTTACATCACCCCAGCCGATGCCTGTTGCGTATTTTTCTTTCATTTTTGCGATTTCCTCAGTTGTCGCAAATTCTTTATACAACATAAATAATGTTTCAAGTTCCTTCGGTTCACTTGGTAAGGAAGAATCTGTTTTAATTTTGAAAATCAGTTTTTTCAGCTTTTCTTGTTCTTCAAATAATGGAATGACATTTCCATAGCTTTTACTCATTTTTCGTCCATCAAGGCCTGGTACAATTGCACCTTCTTCTTGAATGATGTACTCGGGCAATGTAAAGATTTCCCCAAATGTGTTGTTAAAATATGAAGCAATATCTCGCGCAATTTCTACATGCTGAATTTGATCTTTTCCAACTGGAACATAATTTGATTGAAATAATAAAATATCAGCTGCCATTAAAATAGGATACGTATATAATCCCATGTTTACACCAGTATCTACATCTACTCCTGCTTCTATATTTTGATCAACTTTTGCTTTGTAAGCATGAGCACGGTTCATTAAGCCTTTCGGAGTAAGGCAAGCTAAAATCCAGTATAATTCTAAGATTTCTGGTACATCTGATTGACGATAAAAGATTACATGCTCATCCAAACCTAATGATAACCATGTCGCTGCTACTTCCTTCGTATACTCACGAAACTTACTTGGATCTTGTACAGCATTTAATGCATGATAATCGGCAATAAAATATAACGCTTCCCCTTTTCTTTGTTTAGAAAGCTGTAATGCTGGTTTAATTGCTCCAATATAATTTCCAAGATGCGGATGTCCAGTCGGTTTAATTCCTGTTAACATAACCTTTTTATTCACAACTACCCCTCCTTTTACATATAAAAAAGCCCCTCAATCCTAAAAAGGACGAGGGACTCCCGCGGTACCACCTTTATTAACTACAAATTCATAGTTCTCTTTATGATTCGAATAACGTCGAAACAACCGTCAAATCCTACTCAATTCGGCTTGCAGCTCCAGAGCCCATTCCATATTTTCCCCTTACTGATTCCCACCAACCATCAGTTCTCTGCGAAGTTCCAAATATGTACTCTTCTCTTTCATCGCTTTTTCTTTAATTTCCCCTTATTATACCACAGTTTTTTAGATAAAAGGGAACTTTCTGTCTTATTAAGCAGGAATTTTCCTTTTTTTATCTAATTACATATAAGTTCACGGAAAAGATTCATTCAACTATGGAGGATTTATTATGGTAAAATACATTTCAATTCTAGGATCAACTGGTTCAATTGGGACATCTGCTCTAGATGTAGTCGCTGCTCACCCAGAACATTTTCAAATTATCGGTTTAACTGCAAATGAAAATATTGAAATGTTGGAACAACAAATCCAAACATTTCAACCACGTATTGTAAGCGTGAGTACGAAAGAATTAGCAGATACACTGCGCTCACGAATTTCTACTCAAACAAAAGTTGTATACGGAGAAGATGGCTTGATTGAAGTTGCTACGCACTCCGATAGTAATCTTGTCTTAACTTCCGTCGTTGGTGTAGCAGGACTGCTTCCAACAATCGAAGCCTTAAAAGCGAAAAAAGACATTGCGATTGCGAATAAAGAAACATTAGTGGCAGCAGGTCATATTGTTACAGAATTAGCAAAGAAAAATGATTGTCGCCTTATTCCTGTAGATAGTGAACATTCTGCCATTTTCCAATGCTTAAATGGTGAAAATAATAAAGAAATTGAAAAGTTAATTGTAACAGCGTCTGGCGGTGCATTTAGAGATAAAACACGAGAAGAAATGAAACTTCTCAAAGCGAAAGACGCGCTAAAACATCCGAACTGGTTAATGGGAGCAAAATTAACAATTGACTGTGCAACATTACTAAATAAAGGATTTGAAGTAATGGAAGCACATTGGCTATTTGACGTTCCCTATGAAAAAATCGATGTTATGATTCATAAAGAGAGCATTATTCACTCTCTTGTAGAGTTTGTAGATGGCTCTATTATGGCTCAGCTTGGGGCATCTGATATGCGTATGCCGATTCAATATGCATTCCACTATCCATCGCGTTTAACATCTTCTTTTAAAAAATTAAATTTATTAGAAGTTGGCAGCTTGCATTTTGAAAAACCTGACTTAGAGAAATTCCCTTGCCTTCACTATGCTTATGAATCCGGGAAAATTGGAGGGACAACTCCGGCTGTATTAAATGCTGCAAATGAAATTGCGAATGCTTTATATTTACAAGATAAAATTTCATTTTTTGACATTGAAAAAACGATCTATTCTGCATTAGAAGCTCATCATAATATTGCGACTCCTTCATTAGAAGAAGTATTAGCAGCAGATCAATGGGCACGCCGATATGCCAATGAATTACTGGTGAAGATGTAAAAATAATGATACGAAAGAGTGAGAATCTTATATTCTCACTCTTTTCATAAAAGGAGACCTTTATATGATTCGAAAATTATCTCCTTCTTCTATTGAAGAAGCTACTAAAATTTTAGAAGTTCAAATTCCCGCATATAAAATTGAAGCACAGTACCTTGAAAACAATTCAATTCCACGATTATATGACACAATTACTGATATTCAAAATTGCAATGAAGTCTTTTACGGATACTTCATTGATGATACGTTAGCTGGATTTATTTCATTTTTAAATGAGGATGATGTCGTTGATATTCATCGCCTCGTTGTTTCTCCTACGTATTTTCATAGAGGAATCGCAACCGCACTACTGCAACACCTATTTCAACTACATGAAGAAACGACAAACTATATAGTACAAACTGGTAAGAAAAACGCGCCTGCGATTTCTTTATATAAGAAGTATAATTTTATAGAAACAAAAGAAATTCCATTACCAGACGGTCTCGTTCTTGTACAATTAACAAAGCTAAAATAGATTGATTAACTTGGATAAATATGTTAATTTTATTTATATAACCTTTTGCTGAATCCAAATTTCGGAGCGGGGAAACCACTTCTGTGGCATATGCCACTTGGGGCGAATCTTATTAGTAGGGATACTCTCACATTCCGAGTCCGACAGCTAACCTCGTAAGCGCATTGAGAGAGGAAGGTGCTTTTTACTTATGCTACCAAGCATTCCTCCTTAACTCTAACAATATGTTTTTTATGTAATTCAATTATATTGTTAGATAAAAGGAGATGATTTTCATGTTACGTATATCCGACCATGACAAGAAAACAATGGAGCAAAGAGTAAAATTAGAACAACAACGTCCGTATTATACAGCCAAAACAGCAAGTTGCATTCAACATAAATATGTTATGCAGCATATTGTTCAGTCCAAAAATTGAGAAAATAACAGAAGCCTTGCATAACTGCAAGGCTTCTACTATTTTATATAACTTGAACTTGCTTTTCTCTTCGCTCGGTGCCTTTTTACTTTTGCGATTGTCCCGCAAGCTCGTCCCCCTTCTCCTTCTGCATACATACCGCACCAACGTTTACTACCGTTACGAGATTGATCGTAAAATACCCATTTACAATCTGGACAAGCTTTCAATCTTTCCCACTGTTTGTTTGTAATCGCAGAGATTATAATTCGCAATGAAAACGTATATAAATTTTCCTCACCAATTGCTCGATATGTAATGATGTCAGCTTCATCCATCGTCATTACTTGCAATGGATATTTTTCAAACAATGGCTTTAATGGCTTTTGTTGTTCCACTGCCTCACGAATCGTATCCCGGAAATTTTTCACTTCATTCACTGAACCAAAAGGGAGTTTTTCATTCCACTGTTCAATCATAAACTGATGTATATCTTCTTCTGATTCAAAAAAATCAACTGGTTCTCTCGTCTCATTTGGTATTCGCCATGTATTTAAAAGTGACCTTATACTTTCTAACATCTCTGGTGCAGTTTGATTGTTACTCAAAATCACCACCAACTTTCCAAAGTTTACTTTATCTCTTATTTTCAGTATAATCATAACATAAAATAGTTAACCATTAAAAATAATAGATGGTTAACAAAAAGGAGTGAATACTTTGAGATCTTTTTCATTACCTATTCGTTTTGTATTATTTTCTTCTTTTTTCATGACGCTCGGTCATTTTGCTGTGATGGCTTTTCTTGCTATCTATTTATCTAATTCTTTACATTTTTCCGCTATGCAAGTTGGTACAATTTTAACAGCCCTTACGATTACCTCTCGAATATTCCCACTATGTACTGGAATACTTGCAGATCGGATTGGCTATATTACAATGATGATAATCGGAATGATTTTAAGAGGGATCGGTTTTCTTTCTTTAGGCATATTTTCTGGATTCCATCCCATTATGATTGCAACAATATTCATTGGATTTGGAACGGCTTTCTATGAACCTTCTGCACGCGCTGTCTTTGGTTCCCAACCAGCCCATATTAGAAAAGATACCTTTACATACTTAAACCTCTTTCTAAACGGCGGAGCAATTATTGGACCGATCGTAGGGAGTATATTGCTTAAGTGGAATCCTATGTACCCTTTTATATTTACCGGATCACTCATGTTAGTTCTAGCATTCCTATTCTTTCTTCTTAGATCTCGCTTTCATGTTACAGTGCATGAAACACAACTTTTAACAGGAATAAAAGCAGCTGGACAAAACAAATCCTTTTTATCCTTTTCACTGATCATGGTGTTTTTTTATTCGATGTTTACACAACTTACGGTTGCATTACCTCTTCATATGAATAATATAAGCCACGATCAAAAATTAGTAGGACTCGTCATTACAATAAACGCCATTACAGGTTTTTTATTTATGATCACATTTAAATATCTCTTCAAAAAATATCATGCTCTTTCTCTTGTAAAGTATGGTGTATTACTAATGGGGATCTCTTTTCTTCTCATCCCGTTTTCTTTTCATCCAAATTGGCTACTAATGTGTGTCGTTTTATTTACAATCGGAGAAACACTTGTATTACCGAATGCCGATATCGCTGTTGCAAACTTTAGCAACGAACAATACACAGCAACCTATTTTGGTTTTTTCCAACTATCACTTGCCCTTGGATTTACGATTGGCAACTATACAGGAACTTTCTTTACGAAATATTGGCAAAATATGAGTTTCCCTTGGATTATTTTTGGCCTTTTAGGCGTTGTTGGATTTTCACTTCTTCATTTTTTAAATCGAGCTGTTAAAATGGATGAAAATCTATTGCATATAAAACAGAGTATGTAACGTTTTTACATACTCTGTTTTCACCTTCGTATACGTTAAGTCACTCTATAAAATTCCAAATATAACCTTTTGTTCATATATTTGTTATAATGTGAATAGGGAATAAATTACTTTGAAAGGAATGAAACAGATTATGACAAAAGACACAAACAAATTTCGTGTTATTTTCATGACGTTAGTTTCCGCGTTACTCTTTTGCTCTTTAATAGTCGCAGGTTCACTTTCTCCACTTACTGATTCTGGGCCTAAAGCCAATAAATTTGGTACTTACGGTATGTGGGCAAGTATAGGTATGATTCTTGTATTTTATATTCTGCCTTTAATTTTGTATATGGTAGGAGTAAATGTAATGAAAATCGTCATGGCCGTCTTTTGTGGATTTGGGATTCTCACAATCTTGACAATACTCGTGGTTATTTTAACGATGGGTAAATCCCCTATTTTACTAGTACTTTGCATTGCTACATTAATCGCTAATATTCTGTGGTATTTCATGGCTTTTCATTCCCCCTCAAAGCTAAATCAGCAAAAACGCATTATCTAATATCACTAGTTATTTACGATAATATCTACCTTAAGGAGCAAAAAATGGAAATTACATTTGTAAAAATTGAGGTGTTATTACCAGAAGGATACATAGAAACATTGAGAAATAAACTAAACGAAGTGGGCATTTTAGCGGTAGGTAAGTATGATCATGTTCTTTCTTACTCACTTGTTAAAGGATCTTGGAGGCCGCTAGAAGGAGCGAAACCTTTTAGTGGTAATACAGGTGAAATATGCTTTGGCACGGAATATAAAATGGAATTTAGATGTTTGTATGAGAAAATTGAAGAAGTGTTAAGTATTATCAATAGTATTCATCCTTATGAGGAACCCATAATTCATGTATTGCCATTATTGTTCTGAGCGAAACATAATAAGATTTGTTTAAACTAATATGTATAGCTTTGGAATAAAGTCGTATCGTTTAAAAGAAAGTTATACTTTAGGGATCTGTAAATTCATTTAAGAGATTATAACGATGTATCAAGACCCCCCAGTTTTAGTAATTAAAACAAATGATGAAGATTGCGAAGCTGTTGGTTTTGAATAAAGTTTGATTAAAAAGTAGTTTATAACATTGATTCCATCATAAAAAACCCCTCTATTTTTTGAGCAAAGATTGAAAAAAATAGAGAGTGGTTATTTTTTATACATGAACTTTTTATAAAAAAGATTAATAGTTTCAATAAGAAAATCATTAAAAACAGCCCTGATTATATATTAAGTTTGTTTTTACAGTTCTCGCAAATAAATTTCCCCTCTAAATTTAAATAGGCTTTAATTTCTGTAAATCCTTTTTTCTTAGGATATGGTACGATTACTAATGCTTGTTCATCCTTGTTAATATCTTCCTTACAGTAGATGCATTTCGGAACTATCAATGCCACTTTAATCTCCTCTTTCACCTTCCTATTTTTACACTATATAAATATCAGAATAGCCATACTTTTATTATACAACACATTAACGTACAATTTTCTTTTTTGATATAATCCCTAAGAAATATAAATAGAAGGTCTACGTTTTGACCATTTACATCAATTTTAACAAAAATAGGAAAGGTTACCCGTAATTCGATTGGAAAATTGCATTGTTTCTTGAATACTTTCAAACTCTTTTTTTGAAAAGAGGGCAACTTTTAAAGTTACCCCCTATGGATACTCTTGTCACTTTGGAAAATGAACATACTTGAAGAACTGCTTCTGCACTGGCACTTCATCTGTTCCTTTTATTTCCACCTTATCGTCATTTTACTGTGTATATGTTACAAGATCTTTCCAATTGGTAAGGATTCTTTATTCTCTTTTGTAAAACGTTTGGATATGAACTCAGGAAGTGCTATCAGTGCAGGTACGAATATTGGCAGAAACACCATGCACAACGCCGCAATACCTACTATCACTGCAGTTGCCATTTCAATTAAAATAGACATTCCTGATGGTATTAGTGTAGCAAAGGTACCAGCAAGTATGATTCCAGCAGACATTACTACTCCGCCAATATGCTTGGAGGCTTGAACAATTGCTTCCTTAGGAGAAAGATCAGGATGTTCCTTAAAACGCATCATTAGAAAGATACTATAGTCAACTCCCATTGCGACAATAATTATAAAGGAGAAGAAAGGTGCAAAGGAAGTAATTCCATCTAATTTCAGCACATCATACACAACAAAATTTGTTGCAATCATTCCGATGTTATAAGCTCCTATTATTGATCCAACTATATAAATTGGAATCCAAATGTTTCTGATGATGAGAACAAGCACGAGAAATACACTTACAAGAATGATGATTTTCGTTCGATTTAAATCATTCTCTAGTACCTTATTCATATCATTGGAACTAGAGCTTGGACCCGCGGTGCCAAATTTAGCATCAGAAAGAGCAGTTCCCTTTAGTCCGTTTGATACTGTATCATTTATTTTCTTGACTGTTTTCAGAGCATCTTCGGAATAAGGATCGGCCTTTAAAACAACCGTCATTTTAGTAAGCTTTCTGTCAGAAGACATGTAGTTGTCCATCGCTTTCTTAAAATCGCTGTTGTTTAAAGCGTCTTTCGGAATAAAGAAAGTTTGGGAACCTGTTAATTGCATCAGATAAGTGTTCGTCTTTCCTAGACCATCTGCTATATCATCAAGTCCATTACTACTTTTATTGATCCCATCTTTTAGCTGGTCCATTCCACCAGAAAGCTTTGACAAACCGTCATGTAACTGCTGCTGGCCATCCTTTATTTTTCCTACTCCTGATTTCATTTGTGCCATGTTTGTAATGATTGATTTCTGGCCAGCGCTTCCTTTCTTCAAACCATCTGAAAGTGCTGCTGCACCCTTCTGAAGCTCATCTAATCCACTTATCATTTTCGTTTGAGCTTCATCAAGCTGTTTTAATCCTTCATTTGCTGTTAGGAAGTTTGCATTCAAGATGTCATAGTTTTTACCTAATTCCGCAATACCACCACTTAACTGGGCTAATCCAGATGTAAGGGAGGAACCTGTTTGTTTGAGTTGCAGATATTGCTCATCGGAGGCTAATTGTTCCGGATACTTTTGGCCTAATGCTCCGATTAACTGATTCATGCCTCCAAGTCCCTGCTGTATTACTGGAAGCTGCTTCTCTATGTTCTTATAACCGTCTCTTAGTTGTGAGTATCCACCTTGAAGCTCGGACATGCCGTTTGAGACTTCGGTAGTTTTACTGCTGATTGTACTAAGTCCTGTCTTAATCTTTCCAATGCCATCACTGATACCTGCTGCACCCTCTACCCCCTGCTCCATTCCGATATCAACTTGATTCAAACCACCTGTGATACTGCCTAGTCCAACCTCTATATCACCTGTGCCTTTAATGAGATCATTGACACTAGAAAAGTCAGGTGATGTTAAATTGCTGCTAATGTTATTCAAACCATCACGAATCTTGATTGTGCCATCCTTTGTTGCATCCATACCTTTGGTAACAGCCTCTGTTTGATTGCTGATATAAAAATCATTGATTTGCTCAGCAGCCGGTTGTGTTACACTTGAAACTTTTTTGACGCCTTCAATGTCATTTATTTCTTCCGTAAGTTTGTCTATAACCGACAAGGACTCATTATTATTCATTACTTTGTTGCTTTCAATTGCAACTGTTGTTGGCATTGCCTGTCCTTTGTCGAAATGCTCCGCTACAATATTAAAGCCCTTTGAAGCTGGAGACGAATCCCCTAATTCCTTTAGCGTGTCAAAGGTGAGTTTTTGTGTATTAAAATAAATTGCAGGAACCGTAAATGCCAGTATGACTAACGTTGAAAGTACAGGATACTTAACAGAAACCGAAGTCACCTTAGCCCATAATTTGTTCTCCTTGTGTCCTGACGAACTTTTTGATGGCCAAAACAATTTATTGCCCAGCGTTTTCATTAAAATAGGAGTAAACGTTAAAATTTGTAGAAGGAAGATTGTTATACCAATTGCAACAACTGTTCCTGATTGGTATATATCAAATTTTGCGAAGCCGAGGCTCACAAATGCGATAAATACTGTAAGGATGCTGTAAAATATCGTTTTACCCGCTGTTTTGTAGGTAATAACGATCGCATCATCTATAGAATGACCATGGCTCCTTTCTTCCTTAAATCTGTTAAAAAGCAAGATATTATAATCGGTGCCAACACCGAATAATATTAAAATAAGCAGCAGTTGTGTAAGGCTTGTAACAGGAAAATGAAGCTTTTCAATAAGCTGCCCAGTAATCCCCATGGAACATAGGTAGGATAAACCAACTGCCAGCAATGAAACCAATGGTGTAACAATCGAACGGAACATGATGATTAGAACCACTAAGATGAATATAATAGTTAAAGCGCCGCTTTTGTCGACCCCTGCGATTGATAATTTTGCATAATCATCATTGATAAAGTCTTCTCCTGAGAGGTAATAAGTGACTTTTACATCTTTTAACTTTTTATTAAATTCTTTTTTAATGACATCAATATTCCGTCCCTTTACATCAAGTTTGAAAGAAACTAATAAAGTAGTTCCATCTTTTGAGATAAGGGAACTTTTTGCATCCGGCATACTAAAAGGATCAATGATATCACCTACTCCAAGCTCCTTCTTACTCGTTTGAATCGCTGTTATTCCTGTTTGAATCTGACTCATGTCGTCATCCGACAATTTATCCTTGTCGTAGAAGACAATCAGGTCGCTATTCCCCTTAACTGTACTCATCTTGTTTAAGATAGAACTCCCTATTTTGGAAGGATTGTCAGCACTTAAATTTCCTTGTCCCCTTTTTCTAAGGATTTCATTCACATCCGGTTGAAAAACGGTAAGTAAAACGGCAGAGACAATCCATATAGCAAATATTACCCAACGCCATTTTAATATCCTTCTCATTAGAAACCTCCTAGTGATTGATTTGTGTATGTAAGAAGAATTTTTGTTCGTTTTAAAAAATGTATTAGACTCAACACTATTACTACAACAGCTTTGCATCGCCTAAAGGCCGGTAATCTATACAATAATAGTTTTAGATTGAGTACCGTCATACTCACCTTTAGCTATATAAAAAACAAAAGAAGTATTAGACTAGGAATTGTATTCTTGCAACGGGAACCTGTAAAAACACTTCCCTCCAGTCTAATACTTTCTTTTAATAGTCTAAAACATTTTTTTAATTAAACAGATAGCCCATTATTATATCTCCAATAGTTCAAAGGCTACCTCTTTCAATTCCTTCGCGTTAGTACCAATATAAAGTTTAAACTCCCCTTCCTCTGCTTTATAGTTTAAGTGACTAGTATAATATTTCAAATCCTCTTCTGTGATGGTGAAGGTTACTCTTGTCGACTCCCCAGAATTCAAGTATACCTTTTTAAAACCTTTTAATTCTTTAACGGGCCTGACAACACTTCCGTATAAATCCTGAACATAAAGCTGAACAATTTCCTCACCGGACATGTTTCCATTATTCATTACTATGACGCTTGCCTGGATCTCATCACCAAAGGTCATTTGATTTTTATCCAGTTCAATTTCAGAATACGTAAAGGAAGTATAGCTTAAACCATAACCGAATGGATAAAGTGGTTCGTTCGGACCATCAAGATACTTTGATATAAACTTCTCAGTTTGGTTTTTGTCCGTTAATGGTCTTCCGGTTCTAAAGTGGTTGTAATAAACAGGGACCTGTCCAGTTTTGTATGGAAAACTCATAGTAAGCTTTCCAGAAGGGTTATAATCTCCAAATAGTACATCGGAAATGGCATGACCGGCTTCAGAGCCTAAAAACCATGTTTCAACGATAGCATCTACATTCTTCTCAAACCACTCAAGAACTAAAGGACGTCCATTTGTTAAAACAAGGACAGTGGGCTTGCCCAATTTGATGATTTCTTCTACTAATCTTCTTTGAACCTCAGGAAGTTCAATCTCCATTCTCGAAGCTGCCTCACCTGACATATCACTGCTTTCACCTAAAGCAAGTATCACCATCTTGGCTTTTTTTGCTTGGTGAAGGGCTTCCTCAAAGCCACCATCAATTTCATCATTAACTTTGCAGCCTTCCGCATACAAAATGTTGTCCTTATTATAAACCTTTTCTTGTATACCTTCCATCAACGTAACGGTTTGTTGACCGTATCTTGAAAATTGCCAAGGACCCAATAAATCTTTGCTGTTTGCAAACGGTCCGATAACCGCAATCTTATCGTTTTGTTTATTTAAAGGAAGAACACCATTATTCTTTAGAAGTACAATAGATTTTTTAGCAAGTTCCCTGCTCTCTTTCAGATGGTCCTGACAGAAATGATATTCTTCTTCTTTGTCTGGTCTAATGTAGCGGAAAGGGTCGTCCATGATTCCAATTTTAAACTTATAGGTAAGAATTCTTTTAACAGCTTCATCTAATTGACTCTCACGTATTCTTCCTTCCTTAAGGAGTGCTGGTAAATGATTTAAATAGGCAGTCGTAACCATTTCAATATCCATCGACGCGTCCACAGCCATTTTAGCGGCATTTTTTTGATCTTTTGAAACTCCATGAATCATAATTTCATCAATAGCTCCATAGTCCGAAATCAATATACCATTAAAACCAAGTTCATCCCTTAACAGATCTTTTAATAACTCTTTATTTCCCGCGACTGGGATTCCCTGATATACATTGAAAGAGTTCATGACTGAACCGGCACCCGCCTCCAGTCCTGCTTTAAAAGGAGGGAGATAGACATTTCTTAATGTTCCCTCTGAAATGTCTACTGTGTTATAGTCCCTACCACCTTCTGCAGCGCCATAGGCAATAAAATGTTTTAAGCATGCCATGATGGTCTCTTCGCTAAGTAGGTTATCCCCTTGAAATCCCTCTACCTGGGCTTTTGCAATTAATGATGCTAAATATGGATCTTCGCCTGCACCTTCAACGACCCTTCCCCACCTAGCATCTCTTGTCACATCGACCATTGGTCCATGATTGTAGGTAATACCTGAAGCGGAAGCTTCCTTTGCAGCAATCGCACATGCCCTTTTTATTCCTTCCATATCCCAGCTACAGGACCAAGCAAGCGGGACAGGAAAAACGGTTTGATGACCATGGATTATATCAGCGTTAAAAAGTAATGGAATCCCTAATCTTGATTTTTGAATAGCAATTTTTTGTAATTCAAAAACTCGATTAATATCAAATGCACCTAAAATCGACCCAGCTTTGCCCTCGGCTACTATCTTCTCAGCAGGCTCAGACTCAACATCTCCTCCAAATGAAAAATTAGATGCCAAACACTGGCTCATTTGACCAATTTTTTCTATAATCGTCATTTTACTTACAATCTTGTCCACTTCGATTTGAATTTCTTGCTCTGTTCTGTCAACAACCAGTTCAGGCTTTCTATATTTTTCAACTTCGTTCATTAGTGCATGTGTTAAAGAGATTCCCTCTCCCTTTTGCCCCTCAACTGGAAGATTCCCAAAGGGATGAAGAGTTATCGAACCATTAAACGTGTCTTTGGTAAAAGTAAGATTGATCTCCACAGGTTCTTCTGAAAGAAGTACGCATTTCCCTTGCGCATGAAGCTGTTCCCCTTCCACAGTTACTGATTCAATTTGCATATTTAATTGAGCAGGCTCTTTAACAGTAGAAGTATACGTATCCTTTTTATCAACTGCAAAAACAAATTGCATATTCGTAAATGGGGTTTGTACTACGGTATTCCAAGTCCCAAGCATTTTTCTACACTCCTTCTCAGGTAAATATCCTATGAAATAGACCCGCTCCGATTTATGAAGCGGCAAAATGAAAAGAATAAAATAACTAACCTTTATATTAAATAAACTCAAGAGTTTGATCGTTTAAATCACTCGATCCTTTTTTTTCGGATGACATTTCTGGAACTTTAAGTACCGCAATAGCTCCTAAGATACTCAAAATGCCAATCACTGAAAACGCTAACTCATACCCGCCAAGTCCAAGTAAAAATGGCATAATTGCCGGAACAATTGTTTGTGGTAAAGCGTTTGCAATATTTAATATACCCAGATCCTTCGCAGCGTCTTCCGGGTTTGGAAGGACACGTGTAAGAAGAGCCATATCTACTGCATAAAAGATACCCGAGCCAATAGCTGAAATAACCGCTAAAATTAAATAGATTGTAAAATTCGAAGTAAATCCTTGTAAAATCAAAGCCAATCCTATTAAAATACCAGCACCAATAACAAATGGTTTCTGACGCTTCAAATAGTCAGATAAGAAACCTCCGATGATACTAAATAAAAAAGTGATGATTGTACCAATTGCCGTTAACAACGCCACTTTACCTCCTAACTCTGCTGCGGAAAAATGAAAACGTTGTGACAGGAACAATGTCCCGAAGGAACCTGTAGCACCAACGAATAAGACAAGAAATCTAGCTAACCAAGTATATGCAAATGCAGGATATTTTCGCGGACTAGGGATAATTTTTGAAAAACTAAACTTTTCCTTTTTTGATTCCCTAGAAACCGTTGATCCTGAATCTCTTATCAAACTAACCGCAATAATCGCAAAAACAACCGGAATAATTGCTAACACAACCCATTTTAAAACTTGAGATTGACCCAAGGCGTTAGCTAGCGTAATACCAATAATTGCTGCAACCGAAGTAATTGAACCTAAAATGCCTGAAATCGATCCACGCCTTGTTACTTCAACTTGGTCTGCTACCAAAGCATTATTCGCAGATAAAACAAAGTTAAAAAACATTTGTGCACAGGACCAGGTTAATACAACTTGCCACACTTGATTACTAAATCCGATTCCTAATACCGAAGCTCCCCCTAATATACTTCCTATTAGAATCCAGGTGCGACGACGACCAAATTTTAAGCGGGTCCGGTCACTGATGGCACCAGCCACTGGATTTGCAATCATAGCGACAATTGCACCAATGGATAAAACGGTAGCCATTGCACCAGCCACGTTTTGAGGCGCGATTGCCTGCAGTTTTAATGTAATCAATAATGCCATTGGGGGTATAAGAGCTATATAAATACCAGTATTTGAAATCATTAACGCTGTAACAAGACGTTTAAATGGTGTAACTGCAGGATTCATATTCATGCCTCCAATAGATTTGAATAATTGCAATGAATTTTTATCATTTACACTGTTTCTTTAGCCAAATGCCCGTTTAATTGTTGTATAATCCCCGATAGCATTTCTTCTGTCATTGCACCCTGACTGAAGTTAACCATTGCTCGTAACGGCATATATTTCATCATCGCAATCATCATTTCAGATTGAGTAGTCTCACTTGGATATGTATTCAAATGCGGGTTTCCTTCATTCATTTTTGCCAGCAGTTCCTGTGCTATTGGTGCGAGTATTGGATTCATCAACAAATCTCCAATGGTTGTATTCCTATGAACCGTCTTCTTAATGAGAACACTTGATTCGACATAAACAGTGTCCTTAAGGATTATATCTCTGGATGATTTCCCGATTAAAATTTCAAATTGTCCTGATTCAACATGCCAGTCTTTCAGTTCCACGTTATAGTAAGCAAACGCGCGTTTATCCAATAGGAAAGTTACTGTTTTCTCCTCATCCGGCAATAATTCCACTTTTTCAAAACCTTTTAGTTCTTTTTCAGGTCTAATTACATTGGTTTCCACATCGCGGACATAAAGCTGTACAATTTCTTTTCCCGCTACATTTCCAGTATTTCCCACATTGACTGTCACTGTAACCTTTCCGGCGTCTTTCATTTCCTTTTCGCTTATGGAGAGTTTGCTGTATTCAAAGTTTGTATAACTCAAGCCAAATCCGAACGGGAATAATGGTTCAATCCTTTTCTTATCATAGTAACGGTACCCTACGAAAATCCCTTCCTTGTACTCTACTCTATCTCCTTCACCAGGGAAGTTAAGGTACGATGGAGTTTCTGACAATTGTCTTGGAAATGTTTCTGCTAATTTTCCGCTTGGATTCGCATCACCAAATAATAGATCAGCAATTGCTCCTCCAAGTGCCTGTCCGCCTAAGTAGCCTTCTAAAAGTCCTTTTACTTTCGTGATCCATGGCATTTCAATTGGAGCACCGTTACTTAATACAACAACAATATTGTTATTTATTTCTGCAATAGCTTGGATCAATTGGACATGGTTTTCCGGCAAGTTCATATGCTCACGGTCATATCCCTCAGATTCGCACCTGTCAGGAAGACCAACAAAAATGATTACTGTATCTGCACCAGTAGCAACTTCTTTTGCTTCATTGATAAGATTTTTATCCACCTCATCACTTTCAAGGAGGTATCCCTTTGCGAATAACACACTGGTATTCTTACCTGAAACGTTCTCAATCTCTTCCAAAATATTTTCTAATTTTGTAGGCTTTATATGGGAGCTTCCGCCACCTTGATATCTAGGTATCTTTGCAAATTCACCGATTACAGCAACTGTGCCTTCTTTTTTCAAAGGAAGGATTTTGTCTTCATTTTTCAAGAGAACCATACTTTCTCTTGCCACTTCCCTCGCAAGACGGTGATGGGCATTTATGTCATAGACAGCGTTTTCCTTTTTGTTTTCAGCTGCCTTAAAAATGATACTTAAAAATCTTTCTACAGCAAGGTCCAACTTTTCTTCGGAAAGCTCTCCGTTTCTTACTGCCTTAATAATTTTTTGTTCGCCGATTCCATTGCTTGCTGGCATTTCAAGCTCCAATCCGGCGGAAAGAGCATCACCTCGTTCATTTACTGCTCCCCAGTCAGAAACCACAAAGCCTTCAAATCCCCATTCATCCTTTAAAATATTATTTAACAAGGATTCGTTTTCTGATGCGTATACACCATTAACTTTGTTATAAGCTGACATTACTGTCCATGGCTTCGCTTTCTTTACAACGCCTTCAAAACTGGCAAGGTAGATCTCGCGTAATGTTCTTTCATCTATAATTGCATCGGTGGACATTCTACGGTGTTCCTGATTATTTGCAGCAAAGTGCTTCAAAGAGGTCCCAACCCCTTGACTTTGCACACCATTAATATGACTTGCTGCCATTTCAGAAGAAAGGTACGGATCTTCTGAAAAATATTCAAAGTTTCTTCCACAGAGTGGAGAACGTTTAATATTTACCCCAGGTCCAAGTAAAACTGCGACATCTTCAGCCTGACATTCTTCTCCTAATGCAACGCCAACTTTATT
Organism: Bacillus sp. 491mf; assembly: GCF_900112415.1. Taxonomy (GTDB): domain Bacteria; phylum Bacillota; class Bacilli; order Bacillales; family Bacillaceae_G; genus Bacillus_A. The sequence goes on along the minus strand of NZ_FOLV01000009.1, from coordinate 59,360 downwards.
AATTAATTCTCTATTCCATGTACTTGCTAAGCCTACAGCGGATGGGAAGCAGGTTGCAGGAACGCTGTCAAAAATCCCTAAATGATCGGACCCTTCCTTCTGTTTGCGAAGTCCGTGTGGTCCATCGGTTACCATAATGGACGGAATCCCCAAGCGCTCAATCCCTTTTGTATGCCAAAAATCTAAACCTGAACAAAGACTAGCTTTTTCTTCTAATGTCATTTTGGATATAATCTGCTTTATATTTCTTTTCATATCGCTTCTCCTGTTTAATTTATTTTTGAAACCGTTTTCTTAAAACTATTATAGGTTTTATTTTTCTTCAGATATGGTATTATTTACAGAAAAAAGGTAATAATTACAGTTGAAATTTTTTAATCTATCAAAATTAAACGAGTGGAGGAAAGTCATGAATTTCCCTAAACAAGAGGATTTTGAATACATTTGCAGACTAGGTTTTGAGGTGTTTAAAATACCTATCTTTTTCTTAAATAATCAAGGAGAATCGGTATTTGAACATTACATTGATCCTCAGCATCACCTGTATGATGACTTAAAAGGAAAATTACTAAATCAATTGTTTTTAGGGGATAACACGCTGCACTTCCCCGTATTTACAGAAACTGATTACTTGGGAAATCTATTCTCGATTAATATATTTTTCGAAGAACAATTTTACGGAAAAATTATTGTTGGACCTGTCCTTTTTTCCAAAATACCGGAGGAATCCATTAGAGGAATTCTTAACGACTTTCATTTAAGCATAAATAAAGAGAAATTGATGGAATATTACCGTTCCCTTCCTGTTATTAGTCAGTGGGATTTCATTAACATAAGTAGATTTCTTTTTTATACGGTTTATCAAAAAGAATTGGATACGGTTGATATACATCAACAAAATAGATTGTTGGAAGAAAGGAGGTTTAACATTGAACAGCCAGAAATTCAAGTATCAAAACAACGACAAACAACAATGTCATATATTGATCCACTTTATGAAAAGAAATTTTTCTGTTGTATCACAGAGGGGAAAAAGGATGAGCTGATTAAAGTATTTCAGACTCGACCTAAAGAATGGGAAATAGGTGTTCTTTCGAAAACAAGTCAATTACGAAGCATAAAAAAATTGGCTATCGCTGCGATTACACTTGCTACCAGAGCTGCTGTTGACGGAGGTCTTAGTCCCGATATTGCTTACACTCTAAGCGATTTGTTTATCCAAAAGCTGGAGGAATTGAACGAATATAGATCAGTGAACCAATTGTTAGAAAATGCTTTTGTAGAGCTTACTGAACGAGTTTATAAAGGAAAGAAACTGAAATATTCCAAGCCCATTAATACTTGTCAAATTTATATATTTTCCCATGTATACGAAGATATCAGCCTTTCACGATTAGCTGAATTAGTCGAAATGAATCCAAACTATCTGTCTAATCTTTTTAAAAAAGAAGTTGGCATTACAATAAAAGAATATATACAACAGGCTAAGGTGGATGAAGCAAGGAGCTTATTGACCTTTACACCACATTCTTTAACTGAAATTTCGACTCTTTTAAACTTCCATGATCAAAGTTATTTTACTAAGGTTTTCAAAAAAATTGTAGGTGTGACTCCAAGCCAATTTAAAAGAGGGATTATGGAGAGTCCAAAAAAGGAAGAGCAAATTCCAAGTTGTACGATAAATAAAAAGAATCCATTTTGAAAAAAGATTGATCAAAACGGATTCTTCTCCAGCAGATTTAAGTTTGGTTTTTATAAAAAAATTGATCATTTCTACCTATGTTGTCCCACAATCGCGCCCGATCGTTGAAGGTCATTGCCTATTCAATATAAGCATTTGCTAATTCTAAAAGGAGTTTTGGCAGAAAATCGCAGTTTTTCTGCCAAAAACCCCTACAATAAATTAATTCGAATTTATCGATTTATATTCTTTTTCATACCAATGGTAAATTTCTTAAATCCAAAAGTTTCATAATATGTTTCCAAACTTTCTACGCACATAAGTTGAGGCATTACTCGATTTTTCTCACAATGTTGAATAATTCGATTCACCATTTCTTTTCCGATTCCCTCAGACTGATAGCTTGGCAGCACACATACTCCACAAACAATTCCAGTAATTACACCATCCGAAATAACACGTCCCATACCTACTAATTGTTGCTTATCAAAAGCATATATTGCATACCAACTTTGATTACACATTTGTTCCAGTTCATGAACTGTTAATTTATGTGAATTCCACCCTAAAGATTCATATAGGGTTAGTAATTGCTCAAAGTTATCAGGGGACTCAATCGTATAATGGATAGATTTCCCCATATAATTACCTCCTGACTTTTGTATATTACAGTTTAACATCAACACATAAATTTATATTTTCACGTAGCTTCTTCTTTCATTAACTTGCCCCGTTACTTGAAGAAGCAACTGCACTATCATTGTTCCAGTAACGCGCCCAATTGTGAAATTGGCAAAGGCAGTCTAATTATCGAATAGCCCTCTTCCTCTTAGATTTGCGGAAATAGGCTCCCTCCCTATTTCACGTGCCCATATAGATAACTGGCCGATATGGTGGATTTCGTGGGCAATGACATGACGTATGATCTCTCCGTGTGTACATTCAATGACTCGATGCCTGATTGGTGCGTCTCTAGAGCTAATCGGGTCTTCATTGAAATCAGTTTCTGAAAGTTTCCGAGAATCCATTTCATTTGTCCAAGACGTCACAAATGGCTTCACTTTCTTACGGTATTGGGCTGAAAGATTTTTCACTTTTTGTAAGTTGGCATAATCTTCAAATAATGGTTCCTCAGGTACTCGTTCACCTCGCAAACCTAAGATCCACATATATTCCACATCTACAATATGAAATAGGGTATATAGGATACTACCAAACCCACCGACCCGTTTCTTTAATAGTTCTTCATCCGGTATGTCTTCGCACAATGTAAACCAATCATCACGAACTTGCCAGTTATATTGAAACAGTTTCAACATCAAAGCAACCTCCATCTTTTAGATTAACATTTAATATTCACCAAAAGACTTCAAAATCCCTATTTAAATAATAACTCTAAAAAACTTGTTAAAACCCTCTACAAACTGGCCCTTTAATTGAACATTCCAGCACAAAAATGATCAAACTATATTCCAAACAAACAACATGAATTTTACAAATGAAAAGGCAAAGCTACTCAGCTTTGCCTTCTTAAAAATTAGTCAAAATCATTATGTCCATAATCTTTCTATATCAATTAATTCCTCACCACTAAACTTCATTCTGTATACATCCGGTTTTGATGTTTCCATTAAAAATTCATATCCATATCGACTATCAAAATGTTCCATCATTAAAGTCATAACAAGTCCATGAGTACCCATTACAATTTTATGCCCTCTAAAATCCTTTAATATTTGCTTCAACACTGCCACAGCACGGCTCTGACAATCTGTTTTTGATTCCCCGCCTTGTAATGCAAAATCCGGACTCGAAAACATTCTCTTTACAAGCGGATATAATTCCTTATCTGATATTTTCGTATCCCCACTTGTAAACATACATTCTTTAAGGTTTTCGTCTACTAATATTTCCTTCTCGTAAAAATGAGCTAACTCCTCTATCGTCAACATAGCTCGGCTATATGGGCTTGAAATGAACGTGTCTACTCCTTCATCTTTCAATAATTCAGTTACTCTAATTGCATCAATTTTTCCCTTCTCAGTCAATCCGCGTGTTCGTTCGTCTCCTTCTGTTTTTGGCGATTCGCCATGTCTAACCATATAAATGTATGTATACATAATTTCCTCCTGAAATTATTGTAATTTTTTATTTATCAACACTACTAAAATGTAACATCTTACACGACAATTTCTATTGCATTCTTAGAGTCTCTTTTTCTTTGCCTTTATAATTAAAAAACTTGGTTGTTTTAATAACTTTTCATAAGATGATGGGTAATTTTGTCTTAATTCTTCTGTTGGGATCGGTTCAATTATTTTTTCAATTTCAAAATGATGAAGTGTATCATTTATAATGTCTTGCAGTGGTCGGCGATAAAAATACATATCAATATACTTACCGCTTTTCTTCCATTTATCATGAAGAAATTCACAGTTAAAGTATTCCTTATTCTCCGATAACTGAATATCCATCGCTGGATGATGAACGGAAAACAAAAGTGTTCCATTTTGTTTTAATACCCTCTCAAATTCAGCAAATGTACGGTTCCAATCTGCAATATAGTGAAGAGCTAACGAACTGACAATGCAATCAAATGTACTATCCGCAAAAGGTAACGTATTTTCAAAATCTAGTTGATAAACCTCTGCTTTCTCCCCTATTCTTCTTTTGGTAGCCGCAACCATCTCGCTACTAACATCAATCGCGATTACATTTGCTTCCCTAGTTAGAAACTGTTCTGTATACCATCCTGCTGCACACCCTGCATCGAGTATATTCATCCCTGTCATACTGCTAGGCAACTGACTCATCATAGCCGGACGTTCATAATCTATATTATACGGACTCTCATAATCAACACAATGTTCATAATGACTAGCTAATATATCGTATGCATCAATAATTTGCTGTTTATTCATACTCTATCTTCCTTTCTTAATTGAAGACGTAACTTTCATTCTAACAAATTTTATACACTTAAAGACATTAACCAAAAACACTCTACTCTTTAAAAAGAGCCACTAAAAAATCCTCAAATATGCAAAAGAAAAGCTATTCTTTCATAGTTATTTCCATTCTCTTCCGTTTAAAAAGGCGAAAAAGTAACCAAATCAGCAACAAGGTCCAAACTAGAATATATATATGCCCACCAAGTGTATAAAACGTCCAGCTTTCTCCTTGAGAGACAGACAACTTAATATGATCCCACTCATTTCCCTCTCTTGCAATACAGTTCAAGGCTGAGAACACTGGAACAAACAAAATACAGCAAATATTAATGATACTGCCTATCATACTGATGCGTTGTTTCTTTTTCTGGGAGAGGTAAAGACAAGAAAGGCTGAATGCGATTAATAAACCACCATAGTAGATTGCCCAAAACCAACTAGGTAAGGAAGAAAATATCATAGGACTCCACCTCTCGTTTGAAAAGACGTAATTTTCATTTTATCACAATTCCAAATAATTGAAAATATTCAAACATAACATAGGTCATTATTTTCACATGAATATAAGAAGAAGCAGCAACTATACAGTTGCTGCTTCTTCCTGTTGTACATCCATTTTACGAATTTCGATACGCTTAATTTGATGTGCATCTTTTTCTAAAACTTTAAATTCATATCCTTCTGCTTCAACCGATTGTCCTTCTTGAATTTCGTGATTTTGTGTCATCACCCAACCGCCAATTGTATCAACTTCTACTTCATCAATGTGTAATCCAAATAAATCTTGAATTTCACTAATCAATACTTTACCATCGACAATTTTATGATGCTCATCAACATGATGAATTGGAGGATGCTCATCTTCATCATATTCATCACGAATTTCACCAACAATTTCTTCTAATATATCTTCAAGCGTCACAATTCCCGCTGTCCCGCCATATTCATCATATAACACAGCCATTGGAATTCGCTTCTTTTGCATTTGCAGAAGTAAATCATGGATTGGAATTGTCTCCATTACTTCAATAATAGGACGCATAAATGTTTTGATAGATTGTAGGTCTTCTTTATCGTTTTTCATATAACGAATAAAGAAATCTTTTACGTTTACCATCCCGATAATATCGTCTTTATCTTCTCCAAAGATTGGGTAACGTGTGTACTTTTCACTTCGGATTACTTTCATATGATCTTCTACTGAATCTTCAAGATAGAAACCAACGATTTCTGTCCGTGGCACCATAATCTCTTTTGCAATACGATTATCGAACTCAAAAATATTGTTTACATATTTATACTCCGCCTGATTAATTTCCCCATTTTCATAGCTCTCTGAAAGAATTAAACGTAATTCCTCTTCCGAGTGCGCTACTTCATGCTCAGATGCTGGTTTTAATCCGAATAACCCCGTTACAAGACGCGCCGATTTATTTAACATCCAAATAAACGGGAACATGATTTTGTAAAACATGATAAGCGGTGCTGCAAACAACATTGTAATTTTTTCTGCCTTTTGAATTGCTACTGTTTTCGGTGCTAGCTCACCAACAACTACATGTAAAAAGGTAACCGTTGCAAATGCAAGAATATACGATACTGAATTGGCAACTGTATCTGGAAAATGTAGATCTTGAAATAACGGCTGTAATATACGATGAACCGTAGGCTCTCCAAGCGATCCGAGCGCAAGAGCTGTAATAGTTATCCCTAATTGACACGCCGATAAATATTCATCTAAATTCGCTGTTACCTTTTTGGCTGCTAATGCGCCTCGTCTTCCCTCTGCGACAAGTTGATCAATACGACTTGAACGCACCTTAACCATAGCAAACTCTGCTGCCACGAAAAATCCAGTAAATGCGATTAAAATCGCAATCATAACTAAATTAAATATTTCCAAAGAATCCCCCTTAGTTTGAAAACTAAGGTGTCCACCTCCTGTATAAATAATTACTTTCTTTTACTCTTTAAATTTAGAAAATAAAGCGCTATACAGAAATTAAAAGGGTGGATAGCTCTATCTACTATAATAGTAAGATAAGAGATTGGATTAAAGCTGTCGTTTGAGTTGATAAATGTTTCGTTAGTTTTTCGCGCTGTGAATCTGTTAACCCATCTAATAACGGTTTTAATTCTACTAATTCCGTCTCCAAACGGTGGATACGCTCTGTTACATCATGTACTTGTTCCGAAACGTTTTCATTAACACCGAGCAGCTTTGTTTTCTCCTCGATCCTATCCTTAATTTCAGAAAGCGGTATATGCATTTCTTTACATCTCTCAATAAAACGTAATGTTTCAATTGCTGTTTCGTCGTAGTAGCGATAATTGGATTGAGATCGCTCCGCTTTCAAAATACCTAGATTCGTATAATAATCAATCGTTCGTTTCGAAACATGAGCCATGTGAGCCAACTGTCCGATTCGGTACACCTTCCCAACGACCTTCCCTCCCCAGTATGTGTTACAAATATCATACAATACATAAACTGTACAGTCAAACGTTATGGTTAAGAATAACATTTTATAAATATATTAAGATCTTTTTCCGGTCAAAAAGAAGAAGCTATAAAGTGAAACTTTAATCAGTGGGGGTTTTTTCATCCCCCACTGATTATTAGTTGAACCAATCGGGCTTTTACGGGCAGTTTATCTCCCACCTAACTTCTTAAGAAAAGCAGAAGCGGCTCGCTCAGAATCGCAGGACGCCCACGCCCCTGACAAAGAGGCGCTTTTTGCCTCGTCCGAGGGGGCGAAACGACCTGCGATTCTAGCCGCTGGAGCTGGACAATGCTTTCGCTGAATTTTGAGGTGGGAGTATTACTGCCCGTTAATGCGGGATAAATCTACTTGTCGTAGAATAGCTTCAATTTCTTACTACATTTTACTTGATAAAAATTCTGTTGTTTTTATTACATTTGCAAACATTTTTTCTAAAGCACCCATGAATGCCGTATGAACACGTTTAGCCTGAATCGTTTCATCGTTAAATACAAGGTCTTTTGTCGTACAGGCATCTTCAATTACTGTACATCCAAACTCCAAATCACTAGCAGCTCTAACTGTTGTATCGATACACATGTGCGTCATCATTCCGCATATCACCAAATGTTCAATCCCTTCTTGTTTAAGTAACTCGAATAAATTAGTTTCTCGAAAACTATTCGGATAATTTTTTTGTACAACAAATTCATTTTTAAGAGGCGCTATATGAGGATGAATTTTTACCCCTTCTGTATTCGGAATAAAAAAAGTAGCCCCTTCTTTTACTGATATATGTTGCACGTGAAATATAGGTAAATTCATTCCCCTAAAAAAACCTATCACTTTTTTTGCGTTTTCTACCGCTTTTAACGGTTCATGTAATTCACACCCGCCTCCTGGAAAATAATCATTTTGTATATCAATTAATACAAGTCCTGTTTTCATTTTCGGCCTCCAATATTTTGAAAATTAAGTTATAATCTTATTATAGAGCTTTATCGAGTTAGCCATAACATTCTCATGAAAGACTTTGACGTCATATGATTTCACCATGAAAGGGTTTGGAACCATGATTGATTCAACAGATTTGCAAATTCTTGATTTACTAAAGAACAACTCTCGAATGCAGTGGAAAGATATTGGAAAAAACGTTCATATGACAGGCCAATCCGTTGGAAACCGTATTCGAAAAATGGAAGATGGAGGAGTAATAAAAGCGTATACCATTTTAGTAGATCATTTGAAATTAGGCATGCAGTATACTGCTTTCATCACGGTTTTTATGAAGACAAATGAACATACTACATTCACGTCATTTATTACAAAAGAAGATTCCATCGTTGAAGCTCATAAAATTAGCGGTGAAGGATGTTATTTCCTCAAAGTACAAATAGACTCCCAAGAAAATTTACATAATTTATTAAATGAAATTTTAAGATTTGGCAACTATCGCTTAAATTTATCCATTCATCAAATAAAAGAAACTTATTCAAGATAGAAAGGAGAATTGTGATGTATTACAACAACTTATTCGAAAATGATCAACCAGTAATCCGTCTCTAAGACGGGCATACTATTGCTTCGTCTTAAGGATATTTTTCTCTAATCCTAAACTAGACGGAGGTCTTATGATATGAAACATTCATTACTCGGGACATTATGTTTATCGCTTGCTGCAAGCATTTGGGGAGGCATGTACGTTGTTAGTAAATACGTACTCGAATATGTTCCCCCGCTTACGCTTGTTTGGTTACGCTTTGTTATCGCTTTTGCGATTTTATTTATCATTTTACAAATCACGCAGCGAAAACAGCAAACAAAGATATCAATCAAGAGAAAGGATTGGTTATTATTTGCTTGGATCGGTTTTATCGGTTATTTTGTTTCCATTGCCTTTCAATTCATTGGAACAAAATTGTCCGATGCTCATACAGGTTCTTTAGTAACATCAGCAACACCAGCCTTTATGATCATTTTTGCAAGAATAATAATTAAAGAACGTATTACCATACGTAAATTTATTTCCGTACTCCTAGCAACGTTAGGTGTTTCTATTGTTATCGGATGGGATATCAAAATTGGAACGTATTTCACTGGAACAATCATTTTAGTCGGGGCCGCTATTACGTGGGCATTATTATCGATATACGTCAAAATCGCCTCGCAGCGTTTTTCGTCCTTAATCATTACTACGTACGCCATATTTTTTGCGATTTTGTTTATTACGCCTTGTATGATATGGGAATTACAAACATATCGCTTACAGAGCCTTAATACATTGTTGATCTTAGGAATTATCTACCTTGGTATCATCTCAACTGCTGGTGCTTTTTTTCTTTGGAACAAAGGTTTGGAATTAATGGATGCAGGAATTGGCTCACTCTTTTTCTTTTTCCAACCTCTTGTTGGATCATTTCTTGGATGGTTACTACTGGATGAAGAGCTAAAAACCACATTTTTTATCGGAGCTATACTCATTGTAGTGAGTGTTCTTATCGTTGCAATTGATAAAAGAAAGACATCTTCACATAATAAACATACAATTTTATATATCAATGATAGATAAAGAAAACAAGGGTGGTGTAAATGCCATCCTTGTTTTCTTTATAGATTATTTTATTCGTTACATTTCATCTGGACTATAATAATCTAACACATTATTACCTATCCCTACTTCTGAAAAAATAACATGTGTAACTGTTTCAGCAAATTTTGAAACATCATCAATAAACGCTTCTACTTCTTGAAAGCTTCGGACAGAAATTTTCACTATATAACTAGCAGGCCCTGCTACGCGATAACAAAAAACAGCTCGCGGATAAGCTTTCATGTATGCTCTAAACCTTTCACACTGTCCATTTTTTGTTTTCACTTCTAATACAGCATGAATATGAAAACCTAACTTATCATAATTAATTTTTGTTGTATAACCTTCAATAATCCCCTCATCCTCTAACTTCCGTACTCTTTCAGCTACGGAAGGCGCAGACAAATTAACTTTTTTAGATAATTCACGAATGGAAAGACGAGAATTTTGATTTAAACATTGTAAAATTTGTGCGTCAATTACATCTATTTTCATTTGTAATGTCCCTCTCATAAATTTGTTTTAACCACAAAGAAAAATCATAGAATGCATTATGAACAGAAAGGAAAATAGCTCCATCCTATATTATCATATACTTATAAAACTTATTACTCTATGTAAGGAGGCAACCCCATGGCACTAGAAATGAAAGCGAATTGTCAAACTTGTAATACTGCCCTTCAAGAAGATTCAGAAGCATACATATGTGTATATGAATGTACCTTTTGCTCACATTGTACAGAAAGCACAAACCACGTCTGTCCAAATTGTGGTGGTGAATTAGTTCGAAGACCGAAAAAGAAATAACAGTTTATGCAACAAAAGCGCAAAATCTTATAGATTTTGCGCTCTTTACTGTTATTTTTTCACCACTTAATTTCTTTTATCTTTTCAATGATTACTTCGGCTAAAAATTCATATCCATGTACTCCAAAGTGTAGTCCATCTTGCTTTTCATTCTCTAAAAGAAGCTTATAATTCGGTAGTTCAATGATAGATGTATATAAATCAAGAAAATTGCTACCAGTTCGAGCAGCTACATCTGATACAACTTCTGCATATTGCTTTAAAACAGCATTTGTTCTTGCATTTTGCCTTTCCTCATCAATTGGAGCTGGGCTAATTAGTAATACTTTGTGTGGTGAAATTCGTTCTACAATTTCTAATATATTTTCTCTATATTCTTGTAATGGTATTTGTTTATGAAATGCAGCATCATTCGCACCAAAAAATACAATTACAAAACTAGGCTGATGAGATAATACATCTTCTTCAAGCCTTTTGAGTGCATCATTCGTATTATTACCTGAAATACCCGCATTCAAAATTTCCCATTCAGGAAAAGCGTTTCGCAATCTAGGTGTTAACCGCAATGCCTTATTTTCAAACATTTCTCTTGCTGTTATACTATCCCCAAAACAAATTAACCTTTTCACTTTCTGCACCTACCGTTTCTATTTATAACCTATCTTTGTAATGATATTATTTATCAAGTAACTTTCCTTCAAGTGCCTCTATATACCTCTTCGCTGATTTTTGAACAGCTTCATTTGCTTTTTCCTTCACAATTCCATGAAATGCATTATACAATCGGTTAAAATTCAGCTCTTTTACGTTCTCAGCCATTTCTTTCACTTTCCATGCTGGTAATGGAATGAGATTCGGATAACTGTACATAAAGCTTACCCATCTTGCATCAGCAACAACTTGAATAATATCTCCGGTTAATAGAACTCCTCTTCCTTCATCCCCAGTTTTCCAATGTAAAACAGAACCACCGCTAAAATGCCCACCTAAACGGTATAATGTTACGCTCTCGGAAATTTCCAGAGATTCTCCAGACCAATATACAATTCGTTCACTTGGACGTATTACCCACTCTTTATCATCTTCATGAATGTAAATAGGAACATCAAATCGTTCCGCCCATTCTACTTGTGTAGAATAATAATGCGGATGTGATAAAGCAATCGCATGAATTCCACCTAACTCATTTATTTTAGCTACTGTCTCTCCATCAATGTAGCTAATACAATCCCATAACACGTTAGACTTATCTGTTTGAACTAAATACGCATTTTGGCCGATTGCAAACTTCGGTTTTGTTGTGATGCTATATAAATTTTCTTCTTCTTTTACAATCTCATTCTTATATGTTTTGCTTTCCTGTAAATTCTCTAACGTTGTCCATGTTTGTCCCATCGGATTTACATATTGACGTTCTTCATTACAAATTACACAGTTTACAGGTGGTTCATTATAAAATGGGTATTGCACACCGCACGTGATACAAACATAATGCTTCATCTTTATATCTCTCCTTCAAATTAACTAGAAATATCATAATCAATATGTAGTCCAGTTAAGTACACACTTAATATCCCTTGATGCGTACATTCAAAGTGAACTAACCAATTGAAACATTTTTCGATATCAGGATCATTCATTTCTTTCCAAACCACAGTTCTTTCCCACTCGATTTGTCCCGAGGTAAATAATTTGTAACCATTCCCTAATTCACTATAATACGCTTTCAACTTATCGAGATTTACGGACATTTCTGAATCCATTCGTTTTTCCCGCCATGATGGTCCTTTTTTATTCATCATCGCACGCAAATAAATTTCACGTGCATCTGCAATATGGCGAAGCTCTTCACCTAATGTTTTCATAGATTCATATGGACGAAAAGAAAGATCTTCTGAACTTAAGTGCTTCAATAAACCATTAGTAAGACTAGAATAATAATCCCAATATTCAACAATTGATGTTTGAGCCATATCTACCCTCCCGCAAACATTTGTTCTTCTTACAGAATATCACAAAATTAACTATTAAATCAAATTATTTTTTCGATAATTACAAAATGATAGAATATTCAATTTGTTTTTCTGTTTGTTATACAAAAATAATGACTATCATAAAATACTCTGTAATATACCACGGAAAGAAAGCGCTTAAAATACGTAATTAATTGAATTTTATATACAATAAAATTGATAGAAAAAATAAATTTACGAAAAATTCATTTTTGTCTTGCATAATAATTTATTTTTGTTATTATCGTAGTAATTCGACAAAAAATGACTTTGTATTGTAATTACTGTACAAAAAATTCAAAATATTTAAATTTGGAGGTTTTTTCGTGTCAAAAAATGTACAAACTTCACATATCTTTGTGATTGGGCTTATGCTCTTTGCCCTTTTCTTTGGAGCAGGTAATTTAATTTTCCCTGCTATGTTAGGACAAACAGCAGGAAGTAACGTATGGGTTGCTACCGCTGGATTTTTAATTACAGGAGTTGGTGTACCACTACTTGGTGTATTAGCATTTGGTGTTTCTGGTAGTGATGACTTACAAGCAATGGCAAGTCGTGTACATCCATGGTTTGCGAGTGTATACGCATTTATTCTTTATTTAGCAATTGGTCCTCTTTTTGCTTTACCTCGAGCAGGAAGCGTATCATTTGAAATAGGTGTAAAACCATTTGTAGGAGAAAATAGTAGTCATTTACCTTTGATTATTTTCACTATTGTGTTTTTCGGCATTACGTGTTTACTCTCTTTAAATCCAACAAAGATTGTTGATGTTGTCGGAAAATTTTTAACACCGATTAAATTATCATTTATCGGCATTTTAGTTGTTACGGCTGTTGTAAAACCAATTGGTGACATTCAAGCGCCAACACAAGAATTTGTTACTAATTCTTTCTTCAAAGGCTTTCAGCAAGGCTATTTAACAATGGATACTCTCGCAGCTTTCGTATTTGGTATTATCATTATTAATGCAATCAAAGCGCAAGGTGTAAGTGACCAAAAAGTAGTTATCAATGTTTGTATAAAAGCAGCACTAATTGCCGCTGTCGTATTAATTGCTGTTTACACTTCACTTGCATTTATGGGCGCTTCTAGTGTTTCTAAATTAGGGCACTTAGAAAATGGCGGAGAAGTTTTATCAAAAGTAGCAAATTACTACTTCGGTTCTTTAGGAAATTTATTATTAGGAATGATGATCACTGTAGCTTGTTTAACGACAAGTGTCGGGCTTACTACAGCATGTTCATCCTATTTCCATAAAGTATTTCCACAAATATCATATAAAACATTCGCTGTTATTTTAGCTATATTCAGTGCAGTTATTGCAAACCTTGGCTTAACAGAGCTGATTACCATATCTGTACCTGTATTAACAGCGATATATCCGTTAGCGATTGTATTAATTTTCTTAACGTTTTTACACCGCGTGTTTAAAGGAAGATCAGTAGTATATCAAGTAAGCTTACTGTTTACTTTTATCGTAAGTCTCTTTGATGGACTAAATGCTGCAAATCTAAAAGTTGAAGCAATCAATTCTTTATTCTCACGCATTTTACCTTTATATGATGCTGGACTCGGATGGATTATGCCAGCACTTATCGGAGCGGTATTAGGCTATGGAATTAGTTTATTACGAGTAAAGAATACTTCTAGTGTAGATACATCTCATGATCTTGCACGAAAAAAAACATCCTAAACTTTTCAGTTTAGGATGTTTTTCATTTTCAATTTTCTTCTGTCCACTTTTTCACTTTCTCTACATTTTCATTAGAAGCATCAAAATGTCCGTAACGTACATCTTCGTAGATCGAAACAATATCTTTACTTTTCCTTATACGAAATAGCCATTGTTGAATGGTTTCAAAAGGACGACGTTGTTCATATTTTGGTAATGTTCTCTCCCACTGTGCAACAGCAGCCCTAATTTTATTTATCGGTAAAGGAGAAAAAACTTGCTGAATAGTAGCTTCCTCCCCTTTTAGCTCACTGCCCATTTTAATAATTTCTTCTTCACTTTTCCCTCTCTTTCTCTTCAAACGATATAATACAATTACAACTAGTACGATTGTGATAACTGAAATCACAAGGATCATTTGCTGTTTAGGAAAGGGTTTACTATCAACAGGAGGCGCTGTGATTCTTCTTTTTACTTCGCTTTCCACTTGTTCCATTGGCTCCCCTTCACCTTTTTTAACATTCGATTTTGTTTGTGTCCGTTTTTCCTTCTCCCAAGGAGGTACTTCTTCTTTGTTCTTAGATATTTTAGGGGGCTCCCACCCATCCGTATTAGGTAGTCGCTCTTGTTTCAACAATTCTTTTAATATTGTTTGCGTATAAAGCGCACCGCTTGATATACACATAGCAAGTACTAAACAAATACTAACTAAAAGCATCTGAAATACAAAACGCTTTCGCTTATATACCATACTTGTATGCCCCTCAGATCAATACAGTAAAAACTATCGATTATCCCCTCTACTTTATCTCACCACTTGCAACCATCCTCCATGTTTTTCAGGTGGATTCCCAATTATAATTGGAATAGCTCCAGCTTCTTGCTGGCGGAAACCTGTTTGATAGAAATAAGACGAGGATAACGGAACATCTCGATCTGTTAAGGACGACAATAATTGTAATGTTTTGTGTAATTGTTTTCGGTATTTACCAGATGTTATATGGACTATTCCATTTTCACACATGCTATTTACCCATAGTTCAAATGAACAATCTTGCGCTATTAGTTGCCGGCAAACGCCCGCTGTTACTTCAATTAAATACTCTATATCTGGGCGCAGTGTATATCCCGTTGAACCTAATACATTTAAATAGACCGCATATCGATCACCTTGCGTATATTCATACTTTTTTGCACTTAATACACCTGTTTTTGCAGTTGCTCCCCAATGGATTGCTCGAAATGATTCCTGTTCATATGCCTTTACGCCAATGATTTTCGTTTCATCATAAAGAGGTGATACAGCGGCCGTTCGAAATCCGTGCTTCCAGCTGTTTGTTTCTGGAATATTTACTTTGGCAATGCGAGGATAAATACGAAAACACGGCATTTGTTGTTTTCGAATCGGGATGTGAATTGTAATGAGATGAAATGGATCAGACAAAATGATTTCAGCTTCTTGCCAGCTTTGCAGTCCTCTTTGCTGCGCAGATACATGTAAATCGATCTCTACCGTTTCCTGCTTTTTCAGTTGCAATGGAATACGATACGAGTGAACTGATTGCTCTAATTCTCCTTCTGGCCATTGCCATTTCATATGTTCATCTGAGCGAAACCGAAAAGCAACTTCAAAAATTGGCAGTTTCGTTGGATTTACAATATGTACACGACAATGCCCAGTCTCATCGATAAATAGACGTTCGTGTTGCTGTGTTATTTCACAATATATTTGCGTAGTTTTTCGAATATACCAATGAGCAAAACTAACCATCAGCAAATAGAAAAAAGCAATTACAAATAGAAAGAAATTTTGTACAAATAGCCACATGAGTATTGTAATAAAAGCGACACTCCATGCAACATACGCTTCCACAAGCGGACGTTTAATTATTAATTTCTCTTTCATACATTCTCCACTGGAACAGCTACTTGCTCCAAAATTTCTTTCATTACATGTGCTTTCGTTGTTTTCATATCCCCTTCAATACTAAGAGTTAACCGGTGCGCACATACTGGCTCTGCTAGCGTATAAAGATCATCCGGTGTACAAAATTCTCTTCCCTTTAATAGCGCCCGGGCCTGTGCTGCTTTCATGAAAGCTAATGAACCACGCGGACTTACCCCAATTTCAACGAGTTCATGCTGTCGTGTCTTTTCTACAATATCCAATAAGTAATCTTCCACTTCTTCGTGAATTTCAACTTGCTTTGCTTGTTCTTGCAAAGATAAAATATCTCCAAGAGACACGACACTTTGCAGACTGCGCATCGGGTCTTGCTGGCGAAAACGGCGTAACATCTCCTTTTCGTGCACTCGATTTGGATACCCTTGCCTGATTGTTAATAAAAAGCGATCTAACTGCGCATCTGGAAGCGGAAATGTGCCGGCAGACTCTAATGGATTTTGCGTAGCAAGTACAATAAATGGCTGCGGCAACACATGCGTTTCTCCCGCAATCGTAACCGTACGCTCCTCCATTACTTCTAATAAAGCGGACTGTGTACGTGGAACAGCACGATTAATTTCATCGACAAGCACGATATTCGCAAAAATCGGTCCCATCCTTGTTTTAAAATCAGATTCTTTCATATCGAAATACTCTAAACCTACAACATCTCCTGGCAATGTATCTGATGTAAACTGTACACGTTGAAATTTCCCATCTATACTTTTAGCTAAACTTTTCGCTAATGATGTCTTCCCCGTTCCCGGAACGTCTTCTAATAAAACATGTCCGTTTGCAACTAATGCAATCATCGCTAAATCGATAACCTCTTCTTTCCCTACAATCACTTGTGAGACATTTTCTCGAATTCTCTCTAAAATCGACATACTCTTCCCCCTCTGTTTATTATTTTCTGTGTTTTCTGACATTTATTAGTAGTATATCAGAATTTATATATTTACTGTTTGGTTTTTGAAACTTTTTGTAAAATAAGTTTTCTTTTTACATATACTACTTGTAAAAAAGATTCACGCTGCAAACCCTAATCAAAAACGAAATCCCTAAAAAAATTCGCAATTTATTCCAAAAAAAGATTTGCAAAAATAATTTATATACTGTATATTATGAATCAACATACTAATGCTATAAAAAAGCAACGAAAAGGACACGAGATATTCTTTACGGTTTTACAGAGAAGGAAGAATTGCTGAGATCTTCCTAAACGCAGGAGAATATACTTACCACCTTGGAGCTGTATTGGGGAATTATAGTATCCAATACCGTAGACGCTACGTTACAGTGAACGGAGCCATCGACGCTTGTTAAAGTACGATGGGAATCTGGGTGGAACCACGGGTTTTAACGCGCTCGTCCCTGTTTTAGGGATGAGTGCGTTTTTTATTTTTCTCAATTCCATATAACAATTAGCTATGAAAAGGACATGAGGTATTCTTACGGTTTTACAGAGAAGGAAGAATTGCTGAGATCTTCCTAACGCAGAAGAATATACTTACCACCTTGGAGCTGTATTGGGGAAACAGAGTATCCAATACCGTAGACGCTACGTTACAGCGAACGGAGCCATCGTCACTTTTTTAACTGCGATGGGAATCTGGGTGGAACCACGGGTTTTAACGCACTCGTCCCTGTTTTAGGGATGAGTGCGTTTTTTTATATTATGAAATGGAGTGATAGTAATGAGTAACAAAATGATTCAAATTCGTTTTCCAGATGGTCGTGAACAGGAGTATATAAAAGGAACTACATTAGAGGTAATTGCCGAATCGATTAGTCCTGGGTTAAAAAAGAAAGCTATTGCTGGAAAAGTGAATCAGCAATTATTTGATTTACGTAGAGGCATACAAGAAGATGCAGAAATTGAAATTTTAACTGTAGAATCAAAAGAAGGCTTAGATGTAATGCGTCATTCAGCAGCACACATATTAGCGCAAGCAGTTAAAAGAATACACGGTCACATTAATTTAGGTGTTGGTCCTGTTATTGAAAATGGATTTTATTATGATATGGATCTTCCGAATAGTATTGCAGTTGAAGAATTAGTTCAAATTGAACAAGAAATGCAAAACATTATTGATGAAAATTTGGAAATTCAACGAATCGAAGTTAACCGCGATGAAGCAAAGCAAATATTTGAAGAGCTCGGCGATCATCTAAAACTAGAGCTATTAGAAGATATCCCTGCTGATCAAAACATAACTCTTTACAAACAAGGTGAATTTTTAGACTTATGCCGCGGACCACATTTACCGTCTACTGGCTTTATGAAAGCTTTTAAATTAACAAATGTTTCAGGAGCATATTGGCGCGGTGACAGTAATAACCTAGTTCTTCAAAGAATATATGGGGTTGCCTTCCCTTCTAAAAAGGAACTAGATGAGTATGTTATCTTTTTAGAAGAAGCCGCAAAGCGCAATCATCGTAAATTAGGCAATGAATTAGAATTATTTATGTTCTCTGAAGAAGCACCAGGAATGCCATTTTATTTACCAAAGGGACAAATTATCCGAAATGAAATGGAAGCTTTTCTAAGGGGGATTCAACAAAAGCGTAATTATCAAGAAGTACGCACTCCTTTAATCATGAATCAAAAACTATGGGAAAACTCCGGTCATTGGGATCATTATAAAGAAAATATGTATTTCACAGAAGTTGATCATGGGAAATTTGCATTAAAGCCAATGAACTGCCCTGGCCACATGCTGATGTTTAGAAATAAGCTGCACTCTTATCGTGATTTACCGGTTCGAATTGCTGAATTTGGGCAAGTTCATCGCCATGAATTTAGCGGTGCTCTAAACGGACTTCTTAGAGTTCGTACATTCTGTCAAGATGATGCTCATATTTTTGTAACACCTGAACAAATTGAAAATGAAATAAAAGAAGTAATTGATTTAATCGATTATGTATATCGTATATTCGGTTTTGAATATGAAGTTGAGCTCTCTACAAGGCCGGAAAATTCAATGGGAGACGACGAGTTATGGAACAAGGCGGAAGGCGCGCTGCAAAATGTACTAGAAGAACTAAATTTCCGCTATAAAATCAATGAAGGTGACGGAGCATTTTACGGCCCGAAAATCGACTTCCATATTAAAGACGCCTTAAATAGAAGTCATCAATGTGCAACTGTACAGCTCGATTTCCAAATGCCCGAGAAATTCAACTTAAGTTACATTAATGAAAAAAATGAAAAACAACGTCCTGTTGTTATTCACCGTGCTGTATTTGGTTCAATCGATCGATTCTTCGGTATCTTAATCGAACATTTTGCCGGGGCCTTCCCAACATGGTTAGCTCCCGTACAAGCAAAAATTATACCTGTATCTGTTGAAGTACATGAGCAATATGCAAGAGAAATAGAAGAAAAGTTAAAAAATGCTGGTGTACGCATAGACCTCGATCTTCGCAATGAGAAACTTGGTTATAAAATGCGAGAAGCACAAGTTCAAAAAATCCCATATGTCCTTGTCGTTGGTGATCAAGAAGCTGAGCGAAACGAAGTAAACATTCGAAAATACGGAGAACAACAATCTATAGCTGTACAATTTAACGAATTCTTCGCTAACATTCAGCAGGAAATTCAAAATAGAAGTTTATAACAGAAAAGAAAACGTAAGAAAGCCACAAAACTGTAGGTTTAGAATAAAGGTTGATTAAAAATCACTCTAAACTATTAATTTCACTGCATATAAAAAGCTATCGTTTTGAATGAAGATTGATCAAAACGATAGCTTACTTTTATTTTTAAGAGCTGTTTTTTATAAAAAATTGTAATCATTTTAATGCTCCATATTCCACTAAAGCACCTATTAGTTCAAGAAGACTAATTGATATTTTTATAGTAAAAGATCGTAGCAGCTAATTCACCGTTCTCAGATTTCGCATAATTAGGAATCTGCCCAGCTCGAATATAATCTAATGAAGTATATAGTTTATTGGAAGGGTCTCCTTCTCTTGTATCAAGAACTAATAATGACCTATCCTTCTGCTTTGCTACTTCTTCAGCCCTTTGCATAAGTAAACGACCGATACCATTACGTCGATAATTGGGGTGTGTCATTAACTTTGCGATTTCAGCTCTATGACTTCCATTTTGCTTCGTCGATAAATGTAACTGTACACTTCCAACAATTTGATTGTTTAATTTAGCAACAAATAAAATCACTTCAGGGCTAAGAACGGTTTCCCAGTACTTCTCTGCATCTACTTTTTTCATTGGTGGTAAGAATCCAATCGAAGCCCCATCTTCTACAACCTTTATTAAAAGTTCTGAAAGCTCATTAAGATGTTCTTCAATTAAAAATAATTGTTCAATTTTCACATCAATATTCAAGACAATCACCTCTTTATTAAATTTGTAGCTTAATGAAAATTAGGTGTATCT
The DNA here is from genome assembly GCF_900112415.1 of Bacillus sp. 491mf. Lineage (GTDB taxonomy): Bacteria > Bacillota > Bacilli > Bacillales > Bacillaceae_G > Bacillus_A. The sequence goes on along the minus strand of NZ_FOLV01000009.1, from coordinate 38,813 downwards.
ATATTACCTATCTAATTTCATTAAAATAACCATTCGGATATATGACCACTCTCCATTTAGGCCAGAAACACTTCGTACATCTTTGTTTTAAACCTTGCATGTGGCAGAAGAAGGTTCTGACCGCTTCTATGCATGGCCAGATGCTCTTGCCAGCCTAAAAAGAAAGAGGGTTTTTATGTCGATTTTTTATTTGTATGTATATATTTTTAACTATTAATATATGTAATCACTTCATTTAAATAAGAATCTAAAGATTGTCCAGAATCAACAACCAAATAATGATAATCAGATGGTTTTTTACTATTTTCAACCCAGTTCTTAAATAACGTTTCAGATCCTACCTGCTGAATTTGAGTAATCATCCGCTCACGATTTTTTAATCGATAATTAATTTCCCGCATATCATTCAAATAACATTCAACATATTTGTATTTTGCATGATGTTTCTTAGACAAAGCTGTCCCCTTCTCCACCATTTCTACATACAAACAAGGACTATCAAGTATCACATCATGCCCTTGCGACAGGTGAAAATCTATTAACGCCCACTCAATATCATACGAAATTTTACCAGCAACGCTTGGATCGATATCATCTACTCCAAAAGATTCTAATAGTGCCGTTTTCACAATATCATGGTCTATGATAATTGCACCTGTTATTTTTGCTATTTCCCTAGACAAAGTAGACTTACCCGAACCTGGAAAACCTGACATTTGAAGAAAAAACATACGAATACACCTTCTTTATACTTTATTTTTCAACTCTACTTATTAGCGCAAACTACTTTCATGATAATCAAGTAAATCAGAAATAATCTTTCATTAATTCCTTCATCCATATTGGCGAAAAAGTATCTTCTCTTGAGTCAAACTCTGATACATATGGCTTAATGTCTAGAACTGGCGTCTTATTATTAGCATCTAATCCTTTTACAATCATTACATTATCGTCAATTGATACGATCTCAACGGTAGAAATCCCGATAGGATTCGGGCGATACTTTGTTCTTTGTGCAAAACAGCCCTTTTCATCTAAAGCTTCTATTCCTCTTGGTTTTCTAATCCAAGACTGCGTTTTTTCCTTAAATTGATCCATATAAAAAATAACGATCGCATGTGAATAATCTTCTAATCCAACTAGTCCATCTTTATATTCTGGATGAATTATGATTGTTGAAACAACTTCTCCCCACCGTTCATATACCTTTTCATCAATAATTGATGCTACTTCACCAATAGAAGTCATATTTATTGAACTCAAATTAGGTTCCTTCTTTCTTTACATGGTGTACACTTATCAGCAGTAAATAAACTATCTACCTCATGTTTTTACAACCCCAAAAGTAATTTTCATACTTGGAGCATAATTTAAAGACGAATTAATGTTAAATACCTTAGAAAACCGTAATTCCGCTTTATATTGTTCATTTGCCTCATTAAATGTGGCCCCTCGATTTATTAAACGTTCAATAAATTCGTCTTTTTCAGCCGGAGCTATACCTAGTCCTTCTTCTTTGAGAGAATCATATAATCTCTGTTTATCTGGTTGGCTTGCGTTAGAGTCTAGAAAATTAACTTTATCGCTAACTCGGCAATCAATATTTTCCACACCTAATTCACTTAAGTATGTTGGTAATTTAATCCCGATGTTCCCATCTTTTCCATTGCGTTTTGTATCTTCTTCAAACAGTTTCTGAAGAAAGCCAAGCTGCATAATTTCTGATTGATCGTATTCACTAAGATTATATGAAGACATATTAGAAATCCAATGTGGTTCAAAACATATAATATTCCCTTCATTAACAACTGAATGTATCATTTTCTGCAACATTTTTATTGGATCAGTCATATGCAGTAGAAAAGCATGGCAAACTGCTATATCATATTTACTTTCTAATTCAATTTCAGTAACATCAGCCACTATGAATTCAGCTTCGTAAGGAAGAGTTTCAAACAATTTTTTTGCATCATTAATCAATTTCTGGCCTTTATCAATACCCGTATATCTTGAGCATTTTGGTAACAGAGGTAATAACTTAAGCCCTAGATATCCATACCCACAACCAAAGTCAATGATATGTACAGGCTTAGAAATTTTCCAAACTGAATTCACCAAAAACCCTAAATAGTCATCATTATAATATAAATCTCTTGTATTTTTTAAATAATCCAATTTTTCATCCCAATAATAATCTTCCAATTCAACACCTTCCTTTCCCCACATTTAGTTAGTATTTTCAGTTTGTATAAAATTCGTCAACAAAAGTGAAATTATATATCTTTATCTTCTTTTTCTAATATACGTTTCATATCGTTTCTAAAAATTTCAGCTCATTTTTTGTCTTAATGAGTTCATATAGTATAAAAAATAACGCTAATAACGTTAAGATATCCGTCATAATAGTCACATCCCTTTCAAATTGTGGTTGTAAATTTGAGATCAAATGTCTTTAATTCATTGTTTTCTAACTCGATCCGCCATAACTGACAACAAAAATTTCGGGAGTACAAGCTGCCGTTTGATTCTCTTCGGCTGTGTTACCAATCTATATAACCATTCTGTTCCCGTATCTCTCATAATCTTTGGTGCTCTTTTGACATTTCCTGATATAATGTCAATCATCCCGCCAATACCAATGGACAATGGTACATTTAGTTCTTGAAGATTATCATAGATAAACATCTCTTGCTTAGGAGAACCTAGACCTACTAGCAGCAAATGTGGTTGAAACTGTTTCATATGATTTTTAACTTCTCCGATTTGTTCCTTACCTATAAAACCGTGTTGTCCTTGAAAAATAGCATGTGGATAGTTTATTTTTAAATTTTCAATTGCTTTTTCATTATTTTCTGGAGCAGCCCCAAATAGAAACACGCGATACCTGTTTTGATTACAAAATTCTATTAAGTCATAAGTTAAATCAGCACCTGTAACCCGCTCTTTCAAATGGCCATTTAAAATTTTGGAACCGAGTATAACACCGATTCCATCAGCTGTAATTAAATCCGCTGATAACAAAATATTTTTGAAGTGTACAGATTCGGCTGATATCTCTTTCGCAGACATCACAATTTCAGGATTGGCAGTCACAATAAATCTTGGTTTCTCGTTCTTTTTTGATAACCAATCTTTTAACATAGTTGCTACTTGTTTGTACTCCAAACTACAAAATGGTATTCCTTTTATGTATTGTTTTTTCATTTCCAAATATAATTCCCCTTCATATGTTTCTATCATTATGTAAATAAACTATATAATTTCTTACAAACACCCTTCGACAAAAAATCAGAAAATAAACTATAATATATATATTCTATACAATAGAGGTGGTTATATGCAATTACACTTTGAAGGATATGGAAACGGGGAGCCTGTTCTTTTTTTGCATCTAGGCTTAGAAACAGGACAGACAAGCTTTCAAAATCAAATTGATTATTTTAGTAAGCGTTTTCGTATTATTGTTCCCGATCTAAGAGGACACAGTCATTCATACGCTGAAGATTTCACTAATTATTTTCAACAAGCGCGCTTGATATATTAGAATTAACTGAGCAGCTCCATTTAGAAACATACCATATTGTTGGTACCTCTTTAGGTACTCTTATTGCCGTTCATATATTACAACTTAACCAATAAAACATTTCTTCCTGTACTCTTGCTGGTATTATGTTAGAAAAACCAGCGGAATGGGAGACATTAAACAAAGAGAACGTACAACGGTCACAATCATTAATAAAGGAACCCGATACGATACATTATTTTAATAAACTTCATATGAAAAATGATTGGAAAACACTCATTGAAATTAGTTTTCATAGTAACTGGTATCCCTTTGAGCAAATTCAACAATTAGAAGAGATAGAAATACCTATTCTATTAATCGCCGGAGCAAACGCTGAATTTGATACAAAAAATTTATTTTCACATTTCAACAATTCTCCTTTTATTGAAAAAGCCATCGTTCCTAAAGCTGGCCATTTAGTTCATCACGATGCTCCTAATCGCTTTAATAAAATCGTTTAAGATTTTATACACAGGAGTGTTCATGTAAAATAGAAAAAGCATGGCAAAAACACCATGCTTTTTCTATTTTTTGTCTATTTTCCTTTTACATGAGTAATTTAGTTATTTCCTAGCAATATATCCCTTATTTCCGTCACATCTGATACGATTGCAATCGGAATATGTGCAGTAGTTTTTGAAAGGTTCTTTGCATTAACCCAAATGGCGTCCATCCCAGCTTCTATTGGTCCAACTACGTCATGAGTCCAAGAATCACCAATAAAAAGAGTTTCTCCTGGCTTTTTACCAAATCGTTCTAATGCCATTAAATAGATTTCTGAATCTGGCTTTCTATAACCTAATTGTTCCGCATGAAATATTGTGTCGTTGCTGAATACTTCCGACAGTCCCATTTGGAAAATTTTTAATCGCGGATCATATAATCCATTGCTGACTATTCCAAGGTTATAATGTGTTTTTAACTCATTTAATAAACTTGTAATTGAATTATTTATACCAATGCAAGACATACTAGTTTTAAGAAACAATGCATCAATCTCATCAATAACTTCTACATCAGGTAACACATAAAAATGAGCAAAAGCATGCTTCCACCTAGCTCTCCTAAATTCAACTGGGGTTAGTTCTCGATTTTTAAAACGCTCCAATAAAGACTTAGGGATCTGCAACTTTTTCTCAAGGAATACAGATACGTCAAGGTTTTTTGTTATAGGATGCATTTCAAGAGTTTTAATTAGTCCGACGTTAAACCAAGTGGAATCAAGAAGTGTATCGTCCAAATCGAATAAGAGTAAACTATACTTATTCAGTTTTATCCCCTCCTTTATATCATGTCATTTCCTTCGGTTATAATACTCCAATTCAAGAAAGATCGTAACTACTCAGTCACTCTGTATAAAAAAGAAAAAAAGCGTTTTTTCATATGGTCTGGGAGGGACTGGCCATGTATAGGAGTGGTCAAGGCCTGTTTCTGCCACGTGCAACGTTTTAAAACAAAGAAAGACAGCAATTTATATCTTCATGTCAACAATTTTTATACCGAAAAATTGAAAATGAAATGTATGGCGGAGTAGTTACGAAAAATTTTTTTATATTTTCCTTCTATTATACTAGACATTCTAACCTCAAAAGCTTGAATTACCCGCCACTTAACACTAAGAGCGGTAAGTGGTGGATAGTTCAACTTATTTTCTTCTCTATTGTATCTTCAATTTTAGTAGCGTTATTTATATTTACCCCTTTACTGTTTGTACTTTATATAAAACAGGTTGCTTTTGACAGCAACCTGTCTCCTACCCCTTGTTGACTTTTTACTTCTTCTTTTCTACTTCTACTCTTGTACCTTTGTCGTCTTGTAAATTCATTTTACCATCTAGGAAGTGCATAACTGTATACACAACGGAATCGTTTACCTCACTCTTGTCTAACTTTTCCCCGTCTTTTACGTACTCCGTAAATGTCATATTAAGTTTCTTTGTGGCTACATCGCAAGACCATGTACCATTTAAGTGGTTTTGTTCGTATGAGGTATGGTTTGTATCGTCGTAGACTGTATATGTACCGTCTTCCTTAAATTCCATCGTCTTACTGAAACCATTCGTTGTGTTTTTACCCCACACACCCACCAGTTCCTTGGAGTCTTGTAGAAATACAGTTTCTAGTTTCTTTGGTTGCGTTTCTGCGTATGCTTTCTTAATCGGTTCAAACCCTTTTTTTAGGTAGTCATTCCCTTTTGACATTGTTTCTTTCATTTTCTGCCTTGACTCTTTTGTAACAGAATTCGTCTTTGCAAGTTTTGTGTTTGTTTCAATTGCTTCTTTATAACAATCTACTGCTTTTAGGACTGTCTTATGTGCTTCTTCAAACTCTTTCGGTGGTTCAACTGTATAGAAGGCATCAAGTGACTTTAGTACATCCTTCACTGTTTCTTCAAGTTCCTTGTTTACCTTATGCACATCATTGTTTCTATCTTGTGACTTGACAGCTAACTCCGTCATTTCAGAAATCCGATACTCAAAGGTATAGTCTAAATCCATCATACGTTTTGGGTACTCTTCTTTTGATACTTTTATTTTTACTATTTCTTCTTTACTTTCTACTTTTGTGTCTGCTTTTTTCTCTACTTTGTCTGCTCCGCAACCCCCTAGTAACATCATTGGAATTGCTAAACTTACTAATGTCTTTGCTTTCATTTCTCATATACCCCTTTTTGTTTCTTAATTTGTTTTTTGTACGTTTCTCCCATGTCTTTCAACTTTTGATGTACGTCTCTTATTAGTTTAGAACCCTTAGACATATCTCGTACACCTTCATTATATAGGTTACGATCTTTTTTTCTAATCCGTCGTTTTTATTCTATCGAAAACCATTTATGAAATTGACTCAGATAAAAAATGTTTAGATAATAAAATAGGCTGTGGAGAAATCTTTCTCCACAGCCTATAAAAAACAAACCAATATTAAATTTTTTATTGTAAAGTAGAGTCTGTACGTTCATCTTTTTTAAATGTGAAAATTTCTTTTCCTGTTGTATCTACACCAGTGTAAATCAGAAAGTGAGTTAAGACAAGCCGTCGAAGATTATATTTACTATTATAATTATCAACGATTTCAATCTAAACTCAATCAGCGTGCGCCGATTGAGTTTAGACACGCACTAGCTGCATAGCTTTTTTATATTGTCTACTTGACAGGGATAAAACCAAAAGGAGGTTTTTATTTAGCAAATACGCGGGAACATAGTGCCCGATAATCGATTCAGCATTCGTTTAGAACCAATGGGAGTTTCCAAAAGTAACTGTCCTTTTCCTTTGCTTGTAATGCTGCCAATGATGGTAGCATCTTTTCCTTCGGGGCGGGATTTTAATATATCGATTACTTTTTCTTTCTGGCTGTCTGCAACGATAAAAATAGCTTTCCCTTCATTTGCAAGATAAAGAGGATCGAAGCCTAGAATGTCACAGGCACCATGTACCTCTTGTTTAATCGGCAGCGAGCGTTCATTAATTGTCATCGTAATTTGAAAATCTTCGGCAATTTCTACAAGTGTTGTAGCAAGACCACCTCTCGTTGGATCCCGCATAATGCGAACAGTCCCGCATTGCTGAAGTACACTGTCAATCATGCCGTTTATTGAAGCACAATCGCTTAAGGTAGGAGCTGTTATTCCTAAATCTCCTCTTGCTGTTAGAACTGCAATGCCGTGATCGCCAATCGTTCCTGAGATGATAATAGCATCGCCTTCTTCAAAAGCAAGGCTGCAGCCTTTATTGTGTTCATACACGCCAATCCCAGTGGTGTTAATATACACACCGTCGGCACTTCCCTTTTCAACTACCTTTGTGTCACCAGCAACAATCGTAACACCCGTTTTTTTCGCTTCATTCGCCATATCGATTACGATTTTCTTTAAATCAGCAATTGGAAAACCTTCTTCAATAACAAAGCCGCACGTTAGATAAAGCGGCCTTGCACCACTCACAGCTAAATCATTGATCGTACCAGCAACGGCTAATTTCCCGATCGAACCGCCTGGAAAGAAAATTGGCTTAATGACGAAGGAATCGGTTGTGACAGCAACGTTTCCGGTTGGAATATACAAGGATGCCGCATCAAACAATGCTGCATCTTTCTTACCAAATGCAGCTACAAATACATCACGAATGAGACGATGCGTTAATTCTCCTCCATCTCCGTGCGCCAAGTTGATGAACGTTTCCATTACAAACTCTCCCTCATATATTGATAATAGGCCGCGCAGCTACCCTCTGCCGATACCATGCATGGACCAATTGGATTTAACGGCTGACATGCTTTTCCAAACAATTGGCATTCACTCGGTGAAATCAAACCTCTTATGACTTCCCCGCAACGGCATTTTGTTTTCCGAGGTTCTCCTACTTCCACCTTAAACCGCTTTTTTGCATTATACAAATCATATTCTTTCTTTAAATCTAATCCGCTATTTGAAATAACACCGATACCACGCCAAGCTTCATCACAAGTCGTTAAATATGTTTCCATCCATTGCTTAGCAACTTCATTTCCGCTTTCGCTTACAACCGATGAATAATTATTTTCAATAGCAGTCTTTTCTTGTAATGCTAAATCAATAAGTTTATAAATGGTAGACAGCAAGTCAGCTGTTTCAAATCCTGTGATACTACCTGACATATGATACTCTTCAACTAAATAGTTATAGGATGATTCCCCTAACACAATAGACACATGTCCTGGAAGGATAAAACCATCGAGCTTTACATCCCCTGCTTCTAGTAAATAGCGAAGGACGGGTTCCACCAATTTCGTTGTCATCCAAATAGAAAAATTCGTAATCTCTCTCTTCTTTGCTTCTCCAACCATTAGTGTAAGAATCGGAATGGTTGTTTCAAACCCAACACCTAAAAAGATGACTTCTTTATCCGGATTTTCTTCAGCGATTGTAACCGTATCGATCGGAGAATAGACAACCCGAATATCACTGCCAGCAATTTTTTTATCTAGCAGCGTTTTGTTCGACCCAGGTACGCGCATCATATCACCAAACGTGCAAATAATACGGTTATCTTCATCGCTAAGCGCAATCATTGCATCAATAGACTTTTGATCCGTTACGCAGACCGGACATCCTGGACCAGATATTAAATTTACATCAGCCTTTAGGCATTGCTTTACTCCCGTTTTAGCAAGTGCCATCGTATGAGAACCGCATACTTCCATGAAAGCCGGCTTCCGTCCAAACTTCTTTTGAAATTCCTTCGCTTTTTCAAGAACTGCTTCCACAAGCGGCATACATATGCCTGGATCATTCGACTGTTTCAGAATTTCGAGCATCGACCAACTTCCTCCATTCCAACACGCTATCTTTTGCATATTGTTCATCGACAATACTCATCGCTTGACCTGCATGAACAATAACAAATTCCCCTTCTTCTACTTCTGGGACGAAAATAATACCAACGGTCGTTTGTGATCCCATCACATCAACTACCGCCGTATATTCCATTTTTTTCACAACCTTCGCCGGTACTCCTACACACATGACTGAGCCCTCCTTTTCGCCGCTGCAACGGCCAGTTGACCATATGATAAAGCGCCATCATTGCACGGCACTTGTTCTGGTACATATACGGTAAACTTTCGTTTCACTAATTCTTCTCGTAATCGTTTACGCAAATAACGATTGTGTAAGCTACCACCGCCGAGTACGACGACTTTGCTTCGCTCAGGTTGTGTACTAGCTATCCTTTCTATTGCGGTAAGAATAGATTGGACAACCGTTTCATGAAAGCGACCGCTAATATTTGCTGCCTCTTCACCTGCTAAAACGTCACGCACAATTTCTTTAATCATTGCTTTCATTTGAATTGTAACAAGCTCATCTTCTATGTATTCATACGAATATGGCTCGTACACGCATGTTTCATCTACTAATTCCGAGAGCAATATTGCCGCCTCTCCGTCATAGCGCGCAATTTTTGTAATCCCGCATAGCGCGCTAACTGCATCAAACAAGCGACCGCATGTACCAGCTTGAATAATATTTATATGGTTTTCTATCATTTTCTTTAAAATATGAATTTCTTTCTCTTTATCTGGAAATAGAAGAATTGCTAAACCTTCTCCTTCTTCCCCAAGCAAGAATAGCAGCATAGCGACCGCATTTCGCCATGGTTCACGAATACACACTTCCCCGCCAGGAAGAGGTGTATATTGCAGATGAGCAAGTCTTTTTGCACTACTAGCATCTCCATAAAAAATTTCAAATCCCCAAATGTTTCCGTCAAGTCCGTATCCGGTTCCATCAAGGATAACTCCATAAGCTTTTCCTGTAAGATGGTGTTCCACCATACATGCGGCCATATGGGCATGATGATGCTGCACTTCTAGCACTGTATGAAATCCTTCAATAAACTGTCTCGTTACATAGTCTGGATGCGCATCGATAACTGCGATATCCTGCTTTGTATCCATCCATTTCATTAAATGGTTATACTCCTGCCAGTAATGACGCATTGTTTCCACATTTTCCAAATCACCAATGTGCGGTCCGAGAAAAATTTGCTCATTTCTTCCAATTGTAAAAGTTGTTTTCTGTTGTCCGCCAAAGGCAACCATTCCAGATACATCATGACTTGCCGCAAAAGGGTCAGGAACATAGCCCCTAGCTCTTCGAAAAAAATCTAAGCGACCGTTATTTACTTGCACTACTGAATCATCAACAGGGTGAAGGATGTCTCGATCATGAACAAGAAAGTAATCAGCGATTCCGTCTAAGTAAGTCAGCGCTTCATTATCTTTATAGAGAATCGGCATCCCGGAAGGATTGGCACTCGTCATGACAAAGCAACCATTCTCATTATACTTAAAGAGTAGATGATGAAGCGGTGTATAGGGAAGCATGACGCCAATTGTCGTCATGTTTGGCGCTACATTCCCTGCAAGTTTACCTTCTTTTTTCTTTACAATTACAATCGGTGCTTCTGGACTTTTCAACAAATTTCTTTCTGCCTCATTCACATAAGCAAAAGTATCAATTGCAAGAACAGAGGCAGCCATAACTGCAAGTGGCCGTGCCGGACGTTCTTTTCGTTTTCGCAAAAGTGCCACAGCCTGTTCATTTGTTGCATCGCAGCAAAGATGATAGCCGCCGAGCCCCTTTATCGCCAGTATATGTCCCTCTTGTATCAACCGCACGGCTTGTTGAATCGGTTGCTTCGTTTCAAGTTTATGTCCATGCTGATCCAAAAGTGTAACTTTCGGACCACATGCAGGACAAGCGATAGGTTGAGCATGATGGCGCCGGTTCGTTGGATCTTCATATTCTCTTTGGCAATCTGTGCACATCGCAAAGTTCTTCATCGCCGTGTACGGCCGGTCATAGGGCAGCTCTTCAATAATGGTATATCGTGGTCCACACTGCGTACAATTGATAAACGGATATTCATAACGGAAATTGTCCTTATCATTCATCTCTTGTAAACAATCATCACATACTGCAGAATCAATTGGAATGACAAGAGATGAAGTTCCCTGACGCTCGCTATCAATAATGATAAACTCGGCTCTATCGGTTGGTTCTATATTTACTACAGTTATGTTATGAATACGCGAAAGACGGGGTGCTTTGCTTTGCAGCTCTAACAAAAACTGCTGCACATCCGCCTCCGCTCCTTGTGCCGTAATTCTTACGCCGTCCATATTGTTTTGTACCGTTCCCGCTAGATGATATTGGTGGGCAAGCTGGTATACAAATGGACGAAATCCAACCCCTTGTACCCTCCCGCGGATACTAACTTTTACTGCGTACATTTTTTATACGCCTCTTGAATCCATTCATACCATTCTTCCAGTCCGATTTCTGATCTTGCTGAAAGAGGAATAAGGGTTGAATTTGGGTTAATCTCCATTAAATCCTTCTTCGCTTCCTCCACATTAAAATCAAGATAAGGAAGTAAATCAATTTTGTTAAGAAGCACTAGCTCCGTTCGTATAAACATTTGCGGATATTTCGGAATCTTATCATTTCCTTCAGGAACGCTCAGAACCGCAACTTTATGGTTCTGTCCTAAATCATATCCAGATGGACAGACAAGGTTGCCTACATTCTCAATAAATAATACATCAATCTCATCTAAATCCAGTTCGCCAAGGCTTGCTGCAACCATTCGTGCATCCAAATGACAGCCGCCATAAGTGTTAATTTGGACAGCCTTTGCTCCCATTGCGCGGATACGATTAGCATCTCGCTCCGTTGCTAAGTCTCCTTCAATAACAGCAATACGATAAGATCCGGATAACGCCTTTACCGTTTCCTCTAACACCGTCGTTTTACCAGCTCCAGGAGAACTCATTAAATTAATCACAAGTGTATTTGTTTTTTCAAAAAGGTCGCGGTTAAATTCAGCCGCTTTATTATTGTTCGTTAATACATCCGTTCGTAACGTTATATTCATCAATCATCGTTCCCCTCGTATGATAAGATTTGAAATGTTTCCCCTGCTAATATCTTGCCAGATGGAATGTTACAGTTCGGGCACAATGCGATTTTCTGAGTAGGATGATACGTTAACCCGCATATAACACATTCTGCCTTTGCTTCCTCTGTATGAATAATTAATTGCGCTGCGCCGCTAAAGAGATGCAGATTTTGATCACGAAAAATTTCGAAGGCCATCTGCAATGCAGTTGGCATCGCATTGCTAATTTCTCCTACAATTAATTCAATTTTCTTTATTTGTACAACATTTCTTTTTGCGGCATCCTCTTGAACAAGCTGCAAAATATCTCCCATCAATGACATTTCATGCATCACGATCACCTTCTACTGTTGTCTGTAAAACCAACAACATACATTTGGTCCTTCCTTTTTATCTGTAACCTTTGGACAGATAATTCTCCGCCCAGCGTGTTAAAATCGTAGTCCTTGTCACAAATCGTACATGTCGCCCGATGATCATACATACGAACTTGAATGAGATTGGAACAAATCGGACAAATACCGCTAATCGCATGAAGCTTTTCTTCATGCGAGAAAACGATAATCGATTTGCCAAAAGCAAAGCGAACTTCCGGCCCGACAACCATTTCATCAACTTTTATCACAGGTATCCATGTAATTCCAAGTGCTCGATCTGCCGCTTCTTCCATTTTTTCTAAATCATCCTTTAAAAAGGGCTCATACACATATTTCATGGTTTGAAATATGCTTCCTGTCACCTCTTTTAAGAAATCGAGACGATTCATGATCTATGTCTCCAACGATTTACTTGATTCATAACCGCTTCCGCTAGGTCCCCTAGTTTTGCCTGGTTTGTTTCCGTTAGTTCTACACCAAGCTCTAATGAACTAGGCTGCATTCCAAACATAATAATCTTTTTCGGATAGCGCTCTCTGAATTTCGCTGCAAATAACACTTCCTGGAAGCCCATTTGATGAACGGACATCTTTATACCAAAATAAGCAGGAATTTCATCCCCTTCTAATGAAAGAATAGTTCCGCCTTCTACACCTGCATTAATCGCATCAATAATAATAAGATTTTCCGCTTCCTCAACCGGACCTAGAAGCTTCATTCCATCCGTTAATCCCTCTATAATCTCAATTTGTTTATCATCCTTATACGCTTCTTCAAGCAGCGGTAATAAATGAATACCAACACCCTCGTCTGTGAAGAGGGTGTTACCAATTCCAAGTATCGTGATTTTCGCATTCTTATTTTGATTCATCATTCTTATCACCAACTAATTTTTTTGGTTCAGTCTTGTAGCCTGTAAATATCGACGAAATGGTGCCATTCCGTTCCATATAGTCATCACGAACTGCCATATAGACATGAATTACTGTAAATAACATAAATGCCCATGCCACTAAGTGGTGCCAGGAACGAATCGTATAGCTATCTCCGCCAAACAGAATCGGAACCCAAACAAATAGCTTAGCCCAAAACGATTCTGGCTGCGGCTCAAAATACATATAATAGCCTGTTAGCATCATTACCCAAGAGCCAAGACCGATAAAAATCCAATAACTAAGCTGTGCCAACGGATTGTGGCCAATGTAATGCGGCTTTTTATTTTTTAAGAATAAGTAAAATTTAATTGTTTCTAATACTTCTTTCCAAAACACCAAGCGAAATGGGTTCGATGTGGCAAATTTATTTCCTATAAACGCCCAGAACAATCGATAAAGAAGATTGATTGTGAAAAGAAATGCTGCAAAAAAGTGTATATATCTCGCCCATCCCATGAGATAGGAGTAATATGCTTCCTCTTGTACACTTGAACTAACAAATGGTTTTCCAATATAAATTCCTGTTATCATAAGCAAAATAATTGCCACTACGTTAATCCAATGAAACACTCGAACCGGTAATTGCCATACATAAACTTTGACGACATCTTTTGTTTTCTTATATTGAATTGGACGTTCTGGATGAAGCGTCACCTCGCTGTTTTTTTCTGGAACAATCGTATTGGTGTTATGTGTTGTTGGTATGAGGTCTGACATAATGTGTCTCCTCCTAACCTAATCGAATTTCAGTTGTTTTATTAGACTCTAAATCTGTTAAATGCACTGCACAAGCAAGACAAGGATCAAAGGAATGAATAATCCTTAAAATTTCTAATGGCTGTTCCTTATTCAGCATCGGTGTTCCTTTCAATGCCGCTTCATAAGCTCCGAGATTATTGTTATGATCACGAGGCGATGCATTCCAAGTAGATGGAACAACAGCTTGATAATTTTTCGTTTTTCCATTTTCAATATCAATCCAGTGCCCTAGTGCTCCGCGCGGCGCCTCAACCCAGCCAACTCCTTTTGTTTTCTTCGGCCAAGTACTTGGCTCCCATTTTGTACGGTCAAATGTGACTTGGTTTCCATTCTTCACATTATGAAGTAATTCATCCATATCATGTCGAATCCAATTCGATAGAAGAATCGTTTCGAGCGCGCGTGCCACTGTACGACCAAGTGCTGATTTCATTGCAGTAATTGGAAGACCTAGCTTTTTCAGCGTATCGTCCATCAAGCTTATAATCTCTTTATCTCCTGCTGCATAACCAACCATCATCCGAGCAAGCGGACCTGTTTCCATCGGCTGATTCTTCCAGCGCGGTGTTTTCAGCCAACTATATTGCTTATTCGTATCCAGATTCTTATACGGTGCTTTCGGTCCTGTATAATGAAGAGACGTTTCTCCTTCAAACGGATGCTTTCCAATCCCACCGCCTTCCTTGCCATCATATGTATACCAAGAATGATCAATAAACTCTTTCACCTGTTCAGGATCTTTGAGATCTATATCATGTACTTCATTCATGTTTCCATTTAAAATAATTCCTCTTGGGAATCGATATGATTTCGTATCATATATGCTGCGCGTAGAGAAATCACCATAGCATAAATAGTTATCTAACCCGCCGCCATATGTCCAATCTTTATAGTAAGAACCGATAGCAATTACGTCAGGCACATATACTTGACTTATGAATTCACGAGCTTGGTCAATGATTTGAGATACATGCATTAATCGCTCTGCATGAATACCATTGTCACTATTAATATCAAGTGGAGTTGCCATACCGCCTACTACATAGTGAGGATGCGGATTTTTGCCTCCAAAAATAGTTTGTACTTTTACAACTTCTTTTTGCCAGTCCAATGCTTCTAGATAGTGAGCAACTGCTAATAAGTTCACTTCTGGCGGAAGTTTATATGCATTATGTCCCCAATATCCATTCGCAAATATGCCAAGCTGTCCGCTATCTACAAGTTTCTTTACTTTGTTTTGCACATCTGCAAAATAGCCGGGGGAAGATTTTGGCCAACTTGAAATCGATTGTGCAATTCGTGATGTTTCAGAAGGATTTGCATGTAACGCACTTACTACATCGACCCAGTCTAACGCATGCAAATGATAGAAGTGAACGACATGGTCATGAAAGAAGATTACCATATTCATAATGTCCCGTATCAAATGAGCATTTCTCGGAATTTTAATTTCTAATGCATCCTCAACAGCCCGAAGTGACGCAAGAGCATGAGTCGATGTACAAACACCGCAAATACGTTGAATGTACGCCCATACGTCACGAGGATCACGGTCTCGAACGATTAACTCCAGTCCTCGAACCGCTGTCCCTGAACTAAATGCATCCTTAATCATTCCCCTATCATCGATATCTACCTCAACGCGAAGATGACCTTCAATTCTCGTAACTGGATCTACTACTATACGCTCGCTCATTCGTCTTCCCCTCGTTTATCATCGATTTTTTTCTTAATTACAGTTCCTGCTGCATGAACAGCAATACCTGCTGTCGTAACACCAACGGCCGCTAATCCAATCGTATCCGGATTAATCGTTGTTTGTGAGCCAGGAATTTTCGCTCTTCTTGTGTAGAAAGGACCATTATCCCAGAATCCCTTTTCCGAACAGCCAATACACGGATTTCCCGATTGAATCGGATAGCTAACCCCGCCATTCCAGCGCATTTCAGCACAGGAATTATAAGTTGTTGGCCCTTTGCAACCAACCTTATATAAGCAATACCCTTGCTTTGCTCCTTCATCATCGAAGGACTCTACAAACAAGCCTGCATCAAAATAGGCACGGCGATTACATTTATCATGGATACGATGGCGATAAAATGCCTTTGGACGTCCGAGATGATCTAATTCCGGCAATTTTCCGAATGTTATAATGTGAGCTATCACACCAGTCATTACTTCTGCAATCGGCGGGCAACCAGGAACGAGAATAGTAGGTGTGCTCGTTTGAAAGCTCGTAATTGGTTTTGCACCAGTTGGATTCGGATAAGCAGCAGGAATGCCACCCCATGCAGAGCAAGATCCATAGGCAATGACTGCTTGTGCGTTCGTAGCCATTTCAATAAAAGTATCTTTCCCTGATTTTCCCCCTATGTTTAAAAAGCCCTCTTGGGGAATGCTTCCTTCAACAGCAAGAACATACTTTCCTTTATATTTTTTCAGCACCTGTTCCATCGCTGCTTCAATTTGAAATCCAGATGCTGCCGAAAGAACTTCTGTGTATTCGAGTGAAATCATATCAAATAAAACGCTTTCAACCTTAGGTTGAGAAGAACGGATAAACGACTCTGAACAGCCTGTACAATCTTGGAATTGCAGCCATACTACAGGAACTCTTGTACTCGTCTCCATCGCCTTTACAACTTTATCAGTTTTTGAGAAATCGAGACCAATCGCCGCAGCCAGTGCGGTGCACATTTTTAAAAAATCTCTTCGGGTAACCCCATTATTCATCGCAGTTTCATAGATTGTTTTCTGCTTTTCCATTTACTAACCCCCTCCATTTTCCACGGAACAAGTAGATAATACTTTGAAATTCAAGATAAATGTAATATATGAACTACATTTTCATCCTGATATGGAAGAGTTGTTTACCAAAAACTCTTTCATCACTTTTCATAACTATTTGATAGCGTCCCCTTGCTCATAAACAGTCCATTCTTTCTCTTCTTCCTGTCTGCGTTTCAATTGCTTTCGAAAAACAAACTTAGAAAGAGAAATACTGATTTCATACAACACGAATAACGGGATTGTTACGATAAAATCTGACACGAAATCTGGCGGCGTAATGAAAACAGCAATTACAGCCAGAACAAAATAGGCATACTTCCGAATGGTTGATAATACATAAGGGTTTAAAATACCGAGCGAAGTTAAAAACATAACTACGACTGGAAGCTCGAATAAAACCCCAAACGGCAACGTCACATTCATCAGAAATTGAAAATATTTCTCCGCTGTAAATTGAGCCACAAACATATCCTGACCCAGATGAAGCAAAAACGAAAGAATCATAGGAAATATAACAAAATAACCAAACCCAAGTCCGATGATAAATAAGAAAAAGAGTGCTGGTACATACGTAAGCGTAGCCTTTCTCTCCTTCAGCCGCAGCGCAGGACGTACAAACAACCATATCTGCATTGCAATGACAGGGATTGTTCCTGCAATTGCAACCACCGTCGCAAGCATAAAATACACCCATAATATATCACTTGGTCCGAGTACCGATAGTTTCATATCTATCCCCTTTGCAAACCATTTATAAATATCAGTGGCAAACATAAACCCAACAATAAAAAAAACGACAAATGCAACAGCTGATATAATAATCCGTTTGCGCAATTCCTCTAAATGGTCCACAATCTGCAATTCTTTATCTATCATCCTCTTCCCCTACCCATTCACAATGGTTACAGCTACCGCTTCACAAAAACGAAAACGCTTTCACAAAAAGTAAAACCGCAGACATTCCAAATTCTTTCTACTACACCTTACTTTGTTTCAACTTTTTGCTCTTCCTTCTTCTCGATCTTTACTTCACTTACTACATCATCCCTGAATTCGGCTGTAGATTTCTTAAATTCTTTCAACGTTTGACCAAGCGCACGACCAATTTCAGGGAGCTTCTTAGGGCCAAATAAAATAAGTGCAAGAATTAAAATTAAAATTAAACCAGGAACACCCATATTAGAAAACATGCATATTCATCCTTTCACTTCTGATGTTTATTTCCAAATTAATTATAGTATTATTTTGGTAAATAACATCCTAAATAGTGGAAAGTTCACAAGAAGTTCGAATATGAACGAAATGTGTCTGTTTTGTCGTTCGTGTAAAAAGGTGCTCTCACCTTCCTAAAAAGAAAGAGGGTTTTATATTGATTTTTCAATTTATATTTATATAATTTAAGAAGAATTTTTGAATTTATTCACTTTTATAATAGTAATCTATTTCCATCTGTTATAATTTACCTTTGAAATGACATTCCTGCATTGTATTTGGTTGAATGTTGCTTCCTATTTACTAACATTTATAACGTGCTTTGAAACTTTTAATCCCACAATTAATATTATTAAAGGAGGTATATGAATGGAGATGAGTTTTCTATCCATTTTGGCTTTAGGATTTGTACTTGGAATCAAGCATGCAATTGAGCCGGATCATGTAATCGCTGTTTCTACTATTGCTAGTCAAAGCAAAAAATTATTTCGCTCCACTTTAGCGGGAGTATTCTGGGGAATAGGTCATACTGCTACATTATTTATCGTTGGAATTATTCTTATTTTTATGAAAGGTGAAATACCAGAAAAGTGGGCTATGTCATTAGAATTTTTAGTAGGTATAATGCTCGTTTATCTTGGTGTGACCACCGTCTTCTCTTTAAAAAATCTTCATGTTCATCAGCACGAACATGACGGAGAAGAACATAAGCATATCCACTCTCATATACATAGCGGTAAACATGAGCATAAGCACCAACATAAAAATGTTTCATATTTAAAATCCATGTTCATCGGCTTAGTGCACGGACTCGCTGGAAGCGGAGCAATGGTTATATTAACTATGAGTACGGTAAAGAGTGTTTGGGAAGCCGCTATTTATATTCTTATATTTGGTGTGGGAACGGTTATCGGGATGCTTTTCTTTACAACAATTATTGGTATTCCATTTGTTTTTAGTTCTCAAAAAATAAGCCTGAATAAAACACTCACCCAAATAACTGGGAGCATTAGCATATTATTTGGAGTATATTACATGTACAACCTTGGGGTAACAGAAGGGTTGTTTAAACTTTGGATCCAATAGCAATTCTTTAAAAATATAAAAAGAGATGGGTTTCCCATCTCTTTTTATACTTTTCATTCGTTAGCTGTTTCATTGCCTGTTTTATTGTGAGGAACATTGATATAAAAGCGACGATATCACAAAATAACATACCAAAACACCAATTATTTTGTGTAATTGCTATACTTGCTCCTGATATAGCGAAGAGAAATCCAAAATAAAACCAGTCTATATCATTTCTTTTTCGAATCGCTATCACAGCACTTATGATAGTTATTATGTATGTTCCATATTTTAAAACCTCTATCCATACATTCATCATTCATTTACACCCTTTTTAATAGTGAAAGTTAAAAATTAAAATTCTGAATAAGGAATTGAAGTTCTTGTTTTAAATCACTCTTTTCACAATCCTTACCCTGTCCCTTATCTTTCTCTTTAGTCTGTAAGGAGATTTTGTCTGCCTCCATTAAGAAATATTTCAATTGCAAGTAACTGCTTAATGGAAATTCGTGTTCGGCCCATAAATTTTGATAACCCACAATTCCATATCTAAGTAATATTTGATCCGCTTCTTTTATAATCATTTTAACAAAGTCAAGAAAATTACAAGTGGTGTCTACAATGGTTACGCCTTCCTTCCCCTTAATATAGTCTAGTGTGTTATTATATTCTGTTATAGTTAAGAATAGTTTCTTGTTGTCTTGAAGCTCGAGTCTCCAACCTAATCCATGGGGCTCTTCCTCCCATAAAAAAGTTACAACACGTTCTTCACCATTTGACAAGTCAGTTAAACCACCCAACAAATTTCCAAATGCATCAGTTATATAACTGGGGCTAAATGAAATTTTTTGGGAATTTAGTTCAATAAATCCGTTTGCCCAACCGGTACCAATTAACTCATATTTAAATTGCATATATACCTCCGACATTATTAATCTTAAAATATGGCTCTCGTTCTTCACATAAGTATGATTATTAATCATTAATATTTCTTAATTTATATAAATATATATTCCTCTTGAAAATTAGAAGCAAAGCCTCCTACTTGAACATCTGTAATATTACCAAGGTTAGTAGATACATTTACAGCAATTTCTGAAGGTTTATCCATTACATAGCCTTGTTCAAAGGTGAAGGTATTATATTTTTTATTATGTTTTATTAAATAACATGCTAGTGCTGCATTTGATGTACCTGTAGCACTTTCTTCTGGGATATCAAACAAAGGTGCAAAGTTTCTACAATGGGCTGTGGAATTATGCAGTGTTTCTAATGTAAATACATGATAACCCGTCACATTATATGTTTTACTTATTTCAGCAATCCTTTTCAGATTAGGGGTAATCTTTAACAGGACTGACAGCCTTTTTACCGGTATAATGATGTCACGTAAACCTGTGGAAACAATTTGAATAGGCATATCAGGTATTAGGTTTTCTTTATCTAAATTTAAAGATTTTATAATTTCTTCACAGGGAAGTGTTTGAAGAAATTCCGGAAGATTTTGCTGTAAAGAGATCATTTTATTGCTATTCATCTGTACACTTAGTGTCCCTGCTTTCGTTTTTATGGTGTATATCTTTGAGTTTACTCCTCTAATCTGGGCTAATAAGGAGAAAGTAGCAATTGTGGCATGTCCGCATATAGCAACTTCTTCATTTGGTGTAAAATATTTAATTTCATAGTCTGCGTCTACAGAAGGAAGTACAAAGACAGTTTCGGAAAAATTTAATTTATTTGCAATAGCTTGCATAGCTTTTGTTATTAAACCTTTTGTGTCTAAAACAACCCCAGCTGGATTCCCACCTTTTCCGCCTTTAGTAAAGGCATTTAACATATATGTTTGAATCTGCAATCCGTTATCTCCTTTTCTACTAGATTAGGCTAATCTCCCTATGGTTAGAAGTCTTATGGCTTCATTTTTAAGATTTTGTCCCGGTTAAAATTCAGAAAATAAATTATAATATATATATTCTATACAACAGAGGTGGTTATATGCAATTGTACTTTGAAAAATACGGAAACGGAGACCCTATCATTTTTTTGCATCCAGGTCTAGAAACTGGACAGACAAGCTTTCAAAATCAAATTGAATATTTCAGTAGACATTTTCGGGTTATTGTTCCTGATTTACGAGGTCAAGGGAATTCATATACTGAAGACTTTACTGATTATTTAAATGTCGCTGCACTAGATGTACTAGAATTAGCTGAACATCTCCACTTACCAACATTCAATATTGTCGGTGTCTCCTCAGGTGCTCTAATTGCTGTTCAAATGTTACAACTTAACCAACAAAACATTTCTTCCTGTACTCTTGCAGGTATTATGTTAGAAAAACCAGCAGAATGGGAGAAATTAAACGAAGAGAACGCACAACGGTTACAATCATTAATAAAGGAACCAGATACGATACATTATTTTAATGAACTTCATATAAAAAATGATTGGAGAACACTCCTTGAAATTTCTTTTCATAGTGACTGGTATCCTTTTGAGCAAATTCAACAATTAAAAAAGATAGAAATACCCACTCTATTAATCGCAGGAGCAAACGCTGAGTTTGATACAAAAAATTTATTTTCACATTTTAACAATTCTCCTTTTATTGAAAAAGCTGTCGTTCCTAAAGCTGGCCATCACGTTCACCAGGATGCTCCTAATCTCTTTAATATTATCGTCGAAGATTTTATACATAGGAGTGTTCACAAATAATAGAAAAAGCATGGTTATAAATACCATGCTTTTTCTATTATTTATCTATTTCCCATTTAAATTAAGAGCACAATGGAATATTTCTTCATATAACGCATTCCATTTCGAATAATAATGGTTCACTTTGCTTGGCTCTATAAATATTCTATTCATTGATTCATATTTCCCTGCAAAATCATGTACTGTTGTAATATCCATACAATAGAATGGTTGATAGCCAATCTTAGGATATGGACTTTTCTCATTCCAAGACATATTCTCACTATGATCTACAATAATATAACCTAGGAAAGTACATATACCTTCCACATATCCTTCTTCCATAACCTCACGTTGAAAACAAGATTCTGGTGTTTCATCAAGTTCGATATGCCCACCCGGGAAGTCCCAACCTCGTTCATTTAAATTGACCAACAAAACTTCATTATTATAAAAACAAAATCCGTGAACGCTTGTAATGAGTTCACGGGGCGGAAGTTCGTTCACTTCCTTCCATGTTAACTTTACCGTTTCTAGGCCATAATTCGCATAAATCGTTGTCATGAATTTATCACCCTTTATCTATTCCATGTGCTCCTCATACAATCGAACAACCTCAAGCGAGTTATCACACTCCTGCAATCTTTTCACTAAACTTTCCACCCCAAATATTTCGGTAAATGTATGACTACCTACGATAAGATTAATCTTCTTAAACTGTGCATATTGAACTGTATATAACGTCTTCTCTCCCGTAATGTATGTATCACAGCCACTATCTAGCGCCGCTTGAATATGATCAGTTGAATGGCCTGCGCCTGTTATAATCCCAACTCGTTTTACATCTTTATCATTATTTTTCCATGCCTTCACTTTTTCACCGAGTTTACTCTCTACTCTTTCTACAAGCTTTGAAAATGGCAATGGATTTTTATATTCACCAACGCCCGGTAATTCTTCTTCATCATAAGAAGAATACGTTATCATTTCATCAATTTCGATTGTATGGAATAACGAAGTACACGTTCCGAATTCAACAAAGTCTAACGGTAAATGTACCCAAAAGTGATTGATGTTATATTCTTTCAGTTTAGTTTGACAAGCTTCTTCCATTCCGTATAAAAACTCCCATGCATCATGATGCGTAATCATCATATCTACATTTTCTTTCTTTGCTTCTTCAATCGTTTCAAGTGTTAAATTAGTAGCATAACCTATCTTATGAAAATGCTCATTGCTTGCGTTTGTTATCCCAAACTGATCGTCGTATTTACATAAATGTTCTCCGAATAGTTCTTCAATGTGTTGCTTAAATTGTTGTATATGCATATTTTCCTCTCCCCTTAATAATCTCATTTCCGCAAAATTATAATTCTATGACTCTATCGCATACTTGTGCTACATATGGATCATGCGTGACAATAACAATTGTTTTCCCCTCTTTGTTTAGATTTTTTAAAATTTGTATAATTTCATTTCTATTGTTATCATCTAAAGAGCCTGTTGGTTCATCGGCCAATATTAACTCGCAAGGTTTTAGAAGTATCCTTGCTATCGCGACCCTTTGTTGTTCCCCTCCTGAAAGCTCGTGTATTTTTTGTTGTAGTGATACATTCAGTCCAACTTTTTCTAAGGCGGCTGTTTTCAGTTCTTTCTTTTCCTTCTTTGTTTTTTTCGCATAAATCAAGGGAATTTCTAAATTTTTATTTACAGTATCATTGTCGATAAGTGCGTAATTTTGAAAGAGATATGACATTCTTGTTCTCAAAAGTTTATTCGCTTTGCTAGAACCCATACTTGGACTTTCTTCACCAAATAATTTAACGACTCCACTATCAGAATATTCGATCATCCCCATAATATTAAGAATCGTCGTTTTACCAGATCCGCTCTTTCCAGTAATCGCAATCATTTCCCCTTCACAAATTTTCAAATTAAACTTATCTAATATCGCACGATCTCCATAACTTTTACTAACATCTATCAGTTCACACATATATTGCATTCGTTTCTATTACCCTCCCTTTATCACCGTTTTTTTATTTCTTCGTTCCATAGTGATTAATGCGATAATTGAGGCAGTAAATTCAATTAAAACAAGCATTTCCACTACCATCAGTAATTTCATATCAAACTCTTTTTTTACGATGAAGCAAATTGATAGTTGTACAATCCAGGTTAATACAAATAACAATATGTACCATCTATACGTTCTAAAAAAACCTATACCAAATAAGCGATATACCACTATTTTCTGTTGATTTTTATTGAAATATATAATCGTATTTTGTGTGACCAAAAATAATATGCCAACAATTAGTCCACTAGTAACCGTCAATAGTATTTTCATTGTTTTTTGCAGATCGTATATATCTTTTAAAATATCTTGGTCAACTGTTACAAGATATTTTAAATTATCATCTAGCCCTAACCTTTTAAGCTCTGGTGCCAATGTCTTATATGTTAATCCTGCATCTCTGTCAATTAACTTAATCTTTAAAGGATCTTTCGCCCCTCCGCCTAATATAAGCTCTCTTTCTCCAACAAAACTATTCTTCTCTGTCATTACCTCAATAATTTCATCTCTAATTTTGTTATTGTCAGATTTATATACATCTGGATTGAAACTAAAGATTTCCTGATTATTTTTTATCCAAATCATTTCTATTTTTCGATTGCGTAAATGATTTGGGACCTCTCTATGCATTCTTTTTTCTTCATATTCTATTGCTGGTTTTATTCGCTCTTCAAAAAAGCGAAGAACTTCTTTTTCCCTGTTTCGGTATTTTTCAGGTACTAATAAAATCCAGTTTTCTGCATCTTCAGAAACTTGCACTTGCTTATCATTCATGTCATATAGGGGAAATTCACGAAGATAATTAGTATTCACTGTAACTGACCGTATTCCTTTATAATCTTTATTTCTGGTCAATTCTATTTCTTCATAATCCTTGGAATCAATTAATACCGCTCCCATTTTATTTAAAATAGGATACAGATCACCATTTATACTTGACTCCATTTTATGCATCCCTTGTTGATCTTCATCATTCCCTACAGAAAGCGGATAAAAGACACCATAATCTTTGTTTTTCTCCCAGTTTTTTAAATTCTTTTCTTTTTCTTTCACCGTAATATACTGTTCTAAAATAGGTGCTCCTAATAAAATAAATATGATAGAGCAAGTTACTTTCAACAGCGTATTTAATACAAATATACCTTTTGTATCTTTTCTATTTTTAATAATTTGATTGACTTTAATTTTGGAAATATAAAAATATGAAACGAGAGATAATGTTGTAATGATGAGATACGTTTTACATTGATCGAACACAATGGTGTATATAAACCCTGAGGTTACATTTTTTACGAAAGCAGCTGCAAGTATGGAAATACATAACGATAAAACAAACATACTAGCAATGGTTCTACCTATAACGATAAACCATAAACGTACATTCGATATGCCGTGCATTTTTATAATACCAATTCTTTTTGATTCATTAAAAACATAATAAATCAGAAAAAGTAAAAGAACGATAAACACGATATATTGAATATAGGATAAATAGCTCATGGGTGAACCGATAGCATCTTCGTTATTACTAAGATTACGTTTAAAATCATCAGCAATAATATACTGTTTCGGCTTAAAATGCTGATTTAGCTTTTTGGAAAAAAGCTTCAAAAAGGCATTGTATGATTCATCATCTACTACTTCTACGAAATATCTCCCTGCCATTGGAAATTGTTCATAAGACGCTTGAAGTGGTCTCATTGTAATCTTATGATTATCCCCAAAATCTTTTATAACCCCTTTTTGGCTTGTATCCTTCGTATGTACTGTCGATAAAAAAGCATTACTTTCGAACGTGTCTTTTGGCGTTAACACATTCCCTCCACTTAACTGAAACTGCTTGAAATATGCCGTTTCAGTTGTTAGTAACACATACTTCAAAATTTCTGCTTGTTCATCTTTATGATACGTAACATTTGTACGAAAAATATTTGTATGTGACTCCTTTGCGGCATCAAGCAATATGGGATAAATTTCACTAGGGTTTGCAAAATCTAACACATCTGGGATAACGAACTCTTTACCTATCTTCTGTTCTACCTTTTCCATTTTTTCAAATTCTTTATGATCAGTTTGTTGAAATGCAATAAACCCTGACAATATAGAAGCTACAATAAGAAAAAACACAACTACTTTTTTCATAATATCCCCCTCTGTCATATTTTAGTATATTTTCAGAAAAATAGAAACGTTAGGGCGGATATTGTCTAAATGTAAATTGATATTCAACATATAAGTCGTTGTTATGCAGAGTACAACATGATCGCTACTTGCATGCTCTGTTTGTTTTAATCTTGCATGTGATAGGCCCAAATGCTCTCGCTCACCTAAAAAGAAAGAAGATTTTTATATCGGAGTTTTAGTTTTAATTTGTATTTATATAGCTTTATTTTCAACCATTAAATTTCACTTCAAAATGAAGTCTATTAATAGCTAGCAAATAAAAAATGTTTACTAAACTTGCACATAATTATTCGAAAATTATTGAAAATAAAATTCAAAAAATATAGAATAAAATAAAAAAGGAGGATGAGCAATGAAAGTAATGAACTTAAATGCAACAAGAGAAACTTACTCTGTTCAAATTAAACATTCGATTTTATTCGAAATGGGATTAGGGATTGCGGCTTTTACGTATTACGATTTTCATCATACCTTCGAAAAGCCGATCGAGTATTGGAAGGACATCGATAAAAAATTACCTGCGGCCGTTCGCAAAGAGCTACAGTATACACACAAACACAACACATGGTTTGCTTTGCTGCAATTACTTCACTCCCGTATTTTTGATTCTCTTGAAAGTTTCTTTTATTTTCTTGATGAACGAACTGAAGAGGAATTACGCTGGCACTCCCTACCTTATATCGGTTTGCAGCATGAAGATAATCGGCGAAAAGCATCCCAGCAAGACGATGCAGCTATTACTTCCCTTATAAAAGCTTGCCAACATCATAAGTTCTTTCCAGCATACATGAAACATATTTCATCCATAGATACTTCCTTACTAAAACAACATTTAAAAATCATCTCTGAAGGCTGGTATGAAACAGTAATACAACCTAATTACGCTGAGTTTACTAGCATGCTTGAGCGGGATGCCCAGCAAAAACGCGCGCTTCAATCAACGTATCATCCAGAAGAACTTGTTAAATTTATAACCGGTAGTCCATATCAACCTGAGCCTTCTATTCACCAAGTGATACTTATCCCGCAATATGTGTACCGGCCTTGGAATGTAGAAACGACTTTACCGGGGATAAAAGTGTTTTATTATCCGATTTCAGACGAAAATGTAAGTTTAATAGAAGATCCGTATTCCCCGCCTTCTACATTAGTTCATAGTTATAAAGCTCTTGGAGATGAAACGCGATTAAAAATTATCAAGTTGCTAACAGAAAGAGATCGCTCACTTCAAGAGCTAACCGAGCAACTCAAAATCCCTAAATCAACGCTTCATCATCATTTGTCATTACTTCGAGCAGCACGCATCATTAGTGGAAAAGGTTCTCGGTATTATATACAGCTTGATTACTTAACTGCTCTCCAAGAAAAATTACAGCGTTTTCTAGAAAAGAGGTGATGAAATGAACGAGAATCAACATGTATTTAAGAACCGCTCTTTTTTATGTTTATGGCTCGGAGAAACCATTTCTGAATTTGGAGGAGCGATAGGCGCTCTATGTAATTCATTATTATTGTACGAGCTGACCGGATCAAAATCGGCTATGGGAACTCTATGGTTAACGTATTTTATCCCGTCTTTAATTTTCCAACTGTTTATCGGGCCTTTCATTGACCGGATAAGTCGTAAATACATTATGCTGTGGTCTCAAATTTTAAGAGGAATGGTGTTTTTTATACCCGTTCTTCTTATGGTGTCGGGTCACATTGAGATATGGAGTTTGTTCGTTATTCAAATCGTACTCGGCATTTTGCAGCCTCTGTATGTTCCAGCTGCATCGGCTCTGCTTCCTACAATTGTCGAACATAATAAACTAACACAAGCAAATGCTTGGCTTGACGGTACAGTCCGAACAATGAGCTTCTTAGCTCCTACATTGGGAGGACTCATCATTGCTTACATAGGCACTTCATCTACTTACATATTGGTCGGAGTTTTATTTCTTATAAGTGCGAGTAGCCTTGCTTATCTTCATGAGCCTTCCGTTACACATAATAATAAAAAAACTACTTGGTTAAAACAAATCGTTTCAGGGTATCAATATTTTTTCAAACACCGTCCACTTATATGGCTTGGATTCTTTACTTCTTTAGTTCAATTTAGCGTTGGGGTCACAATGGTAATCAATGTACCTTATATAATAGAAGAATTAAACGGAACATCATTTTCGTATGGTATTTTCATGGGGAGTTTTCCTTTCGGATATGTAATTGGTTCTTTCCTAGTCGGTAAATGGAGAAATACATGGCCGCAAAGATATATTATGCTTTCCGGTCTATTTATGGGCGGGGTATCTTTCTTCTTACTTGGTTTCGTAACATCCTTCCCTCTTGCTGTGTTATGCGAAATTCTTGGAGGTATTTGTTTTCCCTTTTTCAATATTCACCAAACGAGTCTTCTTCAAAAAATCGTTCCTTCTCATCTGATGGGACAAATATTTTCTGTGCGGCTCTTCTTGATCCGTGCTACTATGCCTTTAGGTATTTTATTTGCAGGGCAAATTGTAGAAATATCAGGGATCCGTTTTTTGTATATCGCAATTGGTAGCCTTATTATTATTCCTGCTTTATTTGGGATGTTACTTCCCTTCTTTTCCTTTTTAAATGAGGAGAAAGATAGCGTTACAAACACTTAGTTTTCTTTTTATTACAAAAGTTAGTATAGTTTTATTAGGAGATAACTTTAAACACTGGGGGATTCTTGCCCCTGAATAATTTAAGAATGAGTTTGCAAGAACAAGGAGTTCCATTTAAATTATTCATCATGAAAAACAAATACGTACCGCCCAAGAAGGTTCAGTTTATTTCGGAATTGAGATGCAACATTAGTGATCAAGTCAGAAAAAGATTTTTTTGCGGTGATTGTTTCTGTAGGTCGCGGACGTGTTAATTTAGAAGAATTATCGGGAGTTTTAGAATGCAATCACTTAAAAATGGCGACTCCACAAGAAGTTAAGTAGTAATCGCTAATTGTCTTTCGTAATCATAAAAAGGCAATTGTTCACCAATGGACTCTGGTGTAATCCATTGTGCGTGACAACCAAGGAAGACGTTACCTTTGTGCCATGTTTGAACATCATCAGCAGGATATTGTTACAAATCCTTTATTAATCTTGTACCATGCTCGATCGATATAGGCTCATAATTAAAATATACAATCCCTGTTATAGCACTCATTGTTCCCTCCCGTTTTGCAACAAGTAAGCAAAAGCCTATTATATGGTTAAATTCCTGCATTGTGTTTCGTTATCCGCATTCTCTTTAAAGAACGAAAGTTTATTCTTTAGTAAATTACCAATTAAATGTTATAAATTAATATTACTATCCATTTTTTATTATATAGCTATTTTTTGTTCTATAAAAGGAACTCCAACAAAATAAAATTTTCATTTCACCTTTACTATGTCAATATAGGGACAAAGTTTTTAAATATTTTTTCTCAAGTAGTAAGTCTATTATAGTGAACTTACTACTTGCTTCATTTTCGTAATCTTGTCCGCAAATCAAGATATTTTTTACACCCCCTTGGCAAACTAGGGAAGGTTAAAACAATACCTCCCCATAATCGAGCTATGAAATCTTTAGAATTCAATTGAAATTTCTCTTTTTTAATATAAGCTAATTTCCCTATTAATTGAGATTTTTTCACTGGAGAATCAACAGAAAAGTTCGTATCTCCCTTACATACATAGTAAAGCACACCATTTTCAACAAAGTTATCAAAATATCTGTGCCCTATTAACTGTCCTTGATTCGATACAAATAGTACAACTTCACCTTTTCTTACTTCCTCACTCCCTAAAGGGATGAATCTACAAATATCTCCTTCCTGAATCAAAGGATACATACTGACTCCAACAGAAGGAAGATCAACCCATCCTTGTTTTTGAAGCAAATATTTTATCCCTGAAACTGGAAGGCTACGCTCTTCCATTTTTGATTAAACCTATCCCTTTTAATTCTTCTAGAAAAATCAAAACATCTGATCTTGCTGTATTTAAATCAACATCGTAGTTATCTGCAATATTACAAATGATGTCTTCAAGCTCTCTTTGCCCTCTTACTTCCTCTAAAATATAAGCGCCAATAGCGTTTACTTTTGTTACCGTAAAATTTTCTGTATCCATAATAATCCACTCATTATCAATTTCTACAATATTTATGTTTTTTGCACATTCACATTTTAGACTCATGATATCAACTCCCAAAAGCTATCATTTTTTTGAAAATACATATTGTAAACCGGAACTTTTTCTACTAATTGTTTACACATATCCAATAGTTTAGTAGTTTCTAAGGAATCGTGGTGCCAATAAAAAATTTTATCCATTATCCCTAACATAGCATCTGATTTTTTCACTGGTAAAGCCTTCACATCCAACGATTGAATCAAAAAGTAAATTGACGAAAGATGGCAAGATTGGTTGCCATAAGATGTCGTTAGTTCACTTCGAAATGGAGAATCAAACACTTTAATTTCATTCTCATCTATTTTCACAATAGTGGCTTCATCAGATAAAAGTGGTCTAGGGGCTGATAACTTAGCAACTGTCGATTTACCTGCACCCGATTGACCACTAAATAGATAAGCTTCTCCGTGATGATCCACACAAGAAGAATGAATTAGCAGTCCCCAACGATTATGGATGATAAAAGCGCTATATAGATTATGTAAAGCATGTTTTAAAGCTAGCTCATCATAAACCGAAACCGTTGCTTCATTATATGTACTGTTAACATCTATAAGATAATCAGCACGTCGGTATGTAATCTTATCTGAATCGGAACAGATTTCTACATTATAATCTACAAAAGGAACTCCATAATTATCTTTAATATGAATGGATAAATTTAGTGAGTTAATCTTTGCAACATGATTTCTTTCAACAATTTGAAAATGTATTTTTATCCAATTCATTAATTTTTTAGATGTAGAAGAGATTGAAACAGTATGTTCGCCTATTTGAACGAATATATTTTCCATAGCATGAACTCCTATATTTCAGATTGGTTTATACGTGTGACAAAATTCTAGTTCCTTTAATAAAACCTCACGTACAATTCGTTAATATAAACAATTTTCTCTATTATGTTCTATATAAAGAATTTATTTTTATTTTAAACACCGATATTCTGTTTGTAAATATATTTTTATAGGATTCAAAATTCCGTTTTAAGTCTAACACCAAAAATAAATTCTCTATTTTGTAGTAATGAAATACAAGTATAAAGGGAAATTTCCATCAGTAGTCGGTTATTCATCCTGTTGATAGTAAGTATGCCAAATTAGGACATGCAAGTAGCAGCTATCCCCACATATTTTCTTTGATTCCTTACAATCTTAAGGTGAGAGATAACTACTTATTAATTTGAGACAAACTAGGAAAATATTATTTTATGTATCTTTACTTTAAAGTGTCCGTTCTTTATAATGAACGACGAGCACTACACTTTATATTAGGAGGTAAAACGATGAATACAGAGAACCGAAATGAACAAAAAGCCTATACCCGTCCTATGGTATTAAGCAGTCAGCCTATTCGCTTTGAAACTGCCCAAAGTTGGAACAAAGGGCATGGTAACTTGGATCACCCAGGACATGGAAATGGCGGAATACATTATCCAAACCCTCCATACACAGGTCCACATAAAGGGAATGGCGGCGGCCATGGTGGTGGAAAACGCAAGTAAATAATAAGTACATGTCTGCCAGAGTGTTCATTGTTATCTTTACAATTGAATTTCTCTGGCACAATCACTATCAGCTTTCATATATATGCTAGAAAATACATTATTATAAAAAATATAGAATTAGGGGTTCATATGATTGGACGAAAAAATCAGGCAATACTAGATACAATGAAACAGTACTTTACAATGGGAGACATGAAAAAAACCTTTTCCTTATTAAGACCTTATATTATGAAGCATCGCACGGCGTATATGGCTCTCCTTTTCTTACTTTTTATTGATATCTTCCTTACTTTAGCGTTCGCTTGGCTCTTTGGAAACATTTTGGACGCAGCAATAAAAAGCGACTTTCAGCGTATTAAGTGGCTAGTTCCGCTAGCGTGTATCCTAACATTCATAAGTATTACATCAGGGTTTTTTGATACTTACTTCGAATCTGTTGCAACAAACGGTGTGAAAAGAGATTTAAAAAAACAGTTATTTAAACATGTATTACTTCTCCCTTCCAAAGATATTTCTAACCTCCGTTCAGGAGAATTATTATCTCACTTTACCAATGATATTCATAATATTAATGGAGTAATAGGAAGAAGTCTTATTGACCTGATTAGACTTCCCCTTATCTATGTTACTGTTTTCATTTATTTAATTTACCTTAACTGGAAATTATCTTTACTCAGTGTATTAGTCGCACCTATTGCTGCAATATCAGGACTTGTTTTCGGTCTATTACTTCGGCGAAACAGCCGATTGATACATAGTCTATTAGGTAATATAAATAACCTGCTTAACGAAACTTTTCTTGGTTTCTCTGTGATTCGTTCATTTACAATGGAAACATTTCTATATAAAAAATTCACCAAGAAAAATCAACAGCTATATTCTCTAGAATTAGAAAACACAAAACTAGGTGGATGGTTTAATGCAGGTGGCCAAGCTGTTAGCTCCTTCACATTTCTAATTAGTCTCTGTTTAGGGGCATATTTTGTTTCAGATGGGGTCATGTCAGTAGGTTCCTTATTGACCTTCATCAATCTAGTAGATCATTTAGTATATCCGTTAACAGGACTAGCAAGTCAATGGGCAGGGTTTCAAAGATCGATTACAGCTGTAGAAAGACTCCTAAAGATTTTGGAATTACCAACTGAATCTACAACTGTAGCAACCTATTCCCCAGCTAAACCGGTGGTAAAATCAATCAAGTTCCAAAACATCACGTTTAGCTACAATGAAAAACAAAAAGTATTGAATCATTTTAATTTACAAATTCACGCAGGAAAAGTAACTGCAATTGTTGGTTTAAGCGGTGCAGGGAAAACAACTTTATTTAATTTACTGCAAGGTTTTTATAAACCGCAATCTGGCTGCATTTTGATTGATGATATGGCAATTGAAAGCCTCTCCCCTTCTGAACTAAGAAGTTCGATTGCTCATGTTCCTCAGGAAACCTTCCTTTTCGGAGGAACAATAAGGGAAAACCTTCTATTAGCACGCCCAGGTACTTCTATTACTGAGGAGGAAATGATTGATGCTGCAAAGGCTGCTAATATCAATGAGTTTATTCTATCTTTGCCGAATGGATATGACACAGAAATTGGTGAAAGAGGTATAAAACTGTCTGGGGGACAAAAACAGCGAATTGCCATAGCAAGAGCCCTATTAAAAGATGTACCTATTCTCTTGTTAGATGAGGCGACATCAGCACTAGACAGCCAAACTGAACAACAAGTACAAACTGCTTTAGATCGATTAATGATGAATCGAACAACGCTTGTCATCGCACACCGATTATCAACGATTCAAAATGCAGATTGCATTATCGTGATGGATGAGGGAAAAATTGTACAAACAGGATGCCATGAGGAGCTCTTAGAAAAAGACGGATTGTATCGTAACTTATATTACATGCAAGTTTCTCAACAATCAAAAGAAAACAATACGATAACTATAAATGCTTAAATTGATATTGATTTAATGCAGAAAGGTGCTGAAACCCTTGATTGTTCATTTGATACAAACATTATATGATCCACAAATTCCTGTACCAACTGACAACGAATTTTATAAACAAGCGATGGAGGATATTGAATTTTTTGAAATTCACTCCCAAATTTATTATTTATTAAAACAAAAAGGGATGCTTGATCAAACACCCCTTTTTTTTCAAGAACAGTTGACCCAAAAATACAACGAAACATTATACCTAAATTTATTTATTAAAAACCAAACTGAACAAGTTCTAAACAAATTTGAGGAAATTGAAATTGATGTTATCCCACTTAAAGGTGTAGTCTTTGCTGAAAAATATTTTGGTCACATAGGCGCTAGATCTACATCAGATATTGATTTGTTAATCAAAGCACCCGATCTAAACAAAGCGATGGATTGTATAAAATCACTAGGATTTACAGTTGAAGAAGAATATATCCCTTCTCATTTCCATTGTAGCTTTAGTAAGGCATTACCTGGATCTTCAATTCCGCTAACGGTTGAGATTCATTGGGATTTATTAAAAGAAAACACATCTAATCTTCAAATAGAAGAATTTTGGAATCAAGCAACATCTCTAAAACCTTATAATCATATAAAAGAACTATCTGATTATCATACCTTTTACATGATTTGCCTTCATGGTTGGAAGCATAATTTGAATTCTTTAAAGTATTTTATAGATATAATTCAAATGATATACATGTTGCATGACAAACTTGATTATGCTGTTTTATTTAAAGAAGCAGCTTCTCACAAAACTTTAAAAAGACTCATTAGAACTTTAGCGATTGTCTATACTTTGTTTCCACAATTAGAAAATATAAAACAGCTCCCACTCAAAAGAAAAGGAAATCTATGGTGGGAATACAACACAATCAGAGACAGAGAATTTCAATCATTTAAGCAATACATAAATTTTGCTTACTTTAACTTTTTAGATTTTGATACAATTAAACATCTTCTAATAGCAATATACAATTGGATTCTGCCTTCCAAAATAGAACTCTCTTTCGAATTGGGATCAAATAGTACGGAGAGGCACCTTTTCTTTGAATATGTAAGGTTATATAAAAAGAGGGGGAATAACTTTTTACAAAATATACTACACCGTTAGGGATACCGTCTCATGCTCATTAAAGTATATTTCTACAAAAACGTTATTCTTTTTGTAGAAATATACACTTTTATTTAGTGATTAAGATTTGAACTTTCTTTAAAATAATTGGTTTTTGAAGGTATTAAGATTGTTACAAAAAGAATTGCAGCAAATAAAGTACCAACAATAGAAAAGATAAGACAAATTAGCTGTAACGAGAACCACTTTGCCAAAAAACCTAGAAGAAGAGTAAAAGTTATTTGGATTATACCTTCGACCATACTAGCTAGACTGCCGAATCTACCCATGATTTTTACTGGAACATTATTTTGAAAAAAAGTTGTATACCCTGTATTTGCAAATGCCATAAAGAAACCCAAGAAAGCAAATGAGAAAGTTGCAGTGATAAAATTAATTGATGAATAAAAGAAGATATACCCTATAGATGTTAGGAACATTCCACCACCGATATATAACTTTAGGTTAGTTTTTTTAGAACAAACTGCTGCAACAAACGCTCCTACTAATGCACCTATTCCCGTTATACTTACTATTAGTCCATAATCTCTATCAGTTAGTTTTAAAATTTGTTTAATATATGTGACTTCCTGTGTATCTAATGCAAATCCAATTAATACAACAATTTTGCGTTTTCTAAAAATTCAATCTCTTGTTTATGAAAACAAAAAAAGAAAAATAATCATGCCATTGATTAATTAAATGTAGTCTTTTTATTTTCTCCCCTCTTACTCTTAATAGACTACAGAAACTAACGCATGCGTTAGTTCTATAAGTTACCGTTTAATCGCATCAACAATTAGCGATGGAAAACCAAGTTTATCTCCTTGATTTCTAGAATCATACCTTTTTGAACGGAAAATAACACCATCGTTCGCATCCCATTCGTTGTAATAAAATTGCCCATTTTCATCACAATATTCAAGTAAAACTACTTCAAATCCAGCAGTTTCAAACATTTTCGTTAATGTTTTATAATTATGAACTATTTTATGGCTTGCAGCTGGATGGTCTTTAGGCCCTGGTCCGCCTACTTTAACTATATTTTGGTAGGTTTCATCTGGGAAAAATGCATCAGGGACGCCACAACGAATATGACCTGATGGTTTTAAAAATTCATAGCAAATTTTAGCTGCTTTTACACCTTCTTCAAAAGTAAGATGTTCCCATACATGCTCAGCTAAAATAGCCGAAATGGAATTATATTCAAATCTTTCTTCCCATGTAGTTTCAACTAATAAGTTAAGTTCATCTTCTTGAGTTTGAATCCAACCTGGATTATTGTTAAATGCTCCAGCTCCAACTACTACTTTAATTTCGTTTTGTTTTATTACCATCACTTTCACCTCGTAAGAACTTTAATTCATTAGCAACTTTAAATGATGAGTTTGCCATCATTTTAATGACTGAAGAACTGATTAAAAAGTTCAGGTTATTTGAAACTATACAGTCGAAAGGTCCTTGTTTTAGATCTACACTTATGAACAACACCATATCGCTCTATCAAAGGCATCCTCTGGAATATACACTTTATTATCTTTAATTTCATATGGAATGTGATTTGTTTCAAGAATATCTGTATTTACAGAATGTACATTATCGCCCCCCCATTGTACAAATTTACCACTGTAGCCTTTTGGATACAAAAACACTACTAAAAGAACAGAAAAACATAAACCTAAAAATATTATTCGTTTCTTCCCCAAAAATTCCCTCTCCCTATTCATATACCATAACCAATATCTTTCGCCAGGTTCTCTTTCTTCAATAACTTTCTTCCAACCCTTATTTTCATGGAATTTCATTGCTTTTTTATTTTCAGATACGCACTTCAGTCTTAATAGTTTATTCATTTTTTCGATGGAAGCACTAAGCAACTTTCTACCAACACCCTTACCTGAAAAATCAGGGTAAACAAATAAATTATGTATAAAGTTTTCTAGTAAATATAAAGAAGCAAATCCAAGAATATGATTATTTGCTACTAATGCTTTATTTCCAGTTTCTATTGCTTCTTGTACCACTTGTTGTTTAAATTCTATAGAATGTTTTCTTCTTTGCATAATAAATGCCCCCTTATTTGGCTACTTCAAGTATAAAACCACTCTTAGTAGATGTCCAAGTTCATTAGGGGGCTAAAGAGATACAATAGCCCACTGATAAAAGTATGATCTTATTTACTTCGCGGTTTGCAGCAAGAACCCTGTCACTAGGTCCATTCGTTAATTAAACATCAGAATAATTATTTCTATTCTCGATTGTATAGCTTTTAGGGTTAACCTTAAAATCAATTATAATAGAAGAAACTAGGGTAAGAGTACATATACCTAACAAAACCATTAAACTTCTATATCCTATTTGATCTAGTAAAAATCCAATTAACACCAAGCATAGTTGCATAATGGTCCGATCTAACATTGTTTTAAATGAAAAAAATCTTCCATGAATACTTGAAGGAACTTTTTGTTGTGCATATGTGTATAAAAGAGGATTAAACATGCCATATGCCAAACCAAATATACTAAAAGAAAAAATGGTTAGATAAAAGTTTGTCAATGATAATAAAATTTGAGCTATACCCATCAAACAGCAAGCAAATAAAAGGATACGCACTTGTTTTTGATATCGTTTTATTACTTTTTTGATAAATAATCCTGCAATTAATATACTTGCTCCTTCCATAAAATAGAGTATACCCATGATTGAACCCGGTTGTCCCTTTCCAATCTCAATAACAAATAAATTAAAGCCTGAAATAAAGATTAGAGGGATAATGGATAACGTAAGAACTACTTTAATAGAATGATTCTTTATAATAACAGGGAAAATATCCTTAAAATTAGTCTTAAGTTTTTTAGGATTCACTCGTACATCGTTTGGAATAACTAATAAAAAATTGATAAAGTATAAGGTTACATAAGCAATAAGAGCAATAATAAATAATGTATATAGAGGAGCGACTGTTAATAAAAGACCAGCTAATACAGCTCCAAAAATTCTTGATAAAGTAATAATATTTATATTGATAGCATTAACCGTAATTAAGTCATCTTCTTTAACTAAAGTTGGCAATATTGTTTGTATAGTGGGATTAAAAAAAGAAGCCGAGCAGCCAATTCCTATACTATAAATAACCATCCAATAAATTGATCCCGTATATATGGCAACTAACATTGATAAAACAGATGCAATTCTCATCAATCCGACTAATTGTAATACTTTTAATTTAGAAGTAGAATCTATATAACGTCCTGCATAAGGGCCTATTATAACCCCAAGGACACCACCAATAACAAGAAAAAAAGCCTGAAGAACATGAGATTTTATATGTATTTGTAAAAATTGCAAATTACCAATTGTACCGAACCATATCCCTAATTGAAAGACTAGTTGACTTCCTAATACAATACATAAATTTTTATTATGTATGATGCCTTTAAAGGATTTCATCTCAAATCCTCTCCTCTAAATCTAAAATCTCTCCCATGTTTTTTAGCTTCATCACTAATATGTCCTATTCCAGAAAGCCCACAAACAATTTCTTTTTCTTTATCTATACATAACCGTTCTTCTACAGTGAATAACCCCTCCTTATCCACCTTACGGACTGATTGAAGAAGGGGCTTCCTGTTTCATAGACCGTTGCGTAGTGGGGTGTCCCACTACGTCTTACACAGTCTCCACAGGCGTAGATTATACTGTTCGGACATAACCTTGCCCTACAGTTTATAGGTTTTAATTTGTAGCAAGCAATTCTTCTAATCCTTTTTGTAAGATGTTCCGGCTCGCGTTATAGTCTCTATCCAATACCGTTCCACATTTTGTACAAATGTGAGTACGAATAGAGAGAGACTTCTTCACACGATTCCCACAAACAGAACAGTCTTGTGAAGTATACTTTGGTTCTACCTTAATGAG